>CAVUCO010000042.1:0-28992 GCA_963740005.1 uncultured Acidobacteriaceae bacterium
GCCGCCCACGACCGGCTTCGCTTCGTTTCCTAACAATCGTTGCTCCGCGCGAGGAAACACCAATACAGTCTTCAGCTGTTGTGCCCAGAATGAAAGCCCCAGCACAGGCCTCAGCAAGGCCGCCGGCTGAAGCCGGATTGAAACAATCTGTGACGCGACACCCAGTGGGTCACACGCCAGCTTGAGCGGCCGAGTGCACACCCGCAATGATGAAAGCGATTGCGAGCCGCGAGCGTAGCTCTCCGCCCCGGAGCCAGGGAGCGCACTTAAAAGCCCGTTTGCAAACGACAGCTCCTTACTCTTCCGCTGAGCTTCGGAGCCGTGACCGTGAGAGGGAGCGGACGTCGCCCTTTCATCAAGTCTTTCAAATTGTGAGCCCCTGACTCGTTTGCCTTCCGCTCAAGCAACCAACGCCAGCCGCGGACGAGGGAGAATAGAGCCATGGCAAACCGCGGCTCCCTGCTCTCCTCCACCAGGCGGGAGTTCGTGATCGGCGCGGCCGCGGCAGCGCTCTGCGCGGCAAGTCCCACCAGGGAATCCGTACGAGTCGTATCGGTACCGTCGGCAGGTATCGAACCTCAAGTTGCTGTCGCCGACGGTGTCCTCCACATGGTCTATTTCGCCGGGGACCCAAGGCACGGCGATTTGCTCTATACGCGATCACTAGACTTTGGTGGCTCTTTTTCCTCGCCCGTCCGGGTGAACAGCCAAGCGGGAAGCGCCATGGCAGTTGGCGCAATCCGAGGAGCGCAAATATCCGTAGGAAAACGAAGTCGCGTGCATGTCGCCTGGAACGGATCCGATCAAGCGGAGCCCCGCGGGCCAGTCAACCCGGAAGCTGGCCAATCGGGAGCCCCGATGCTCTACGCTCGGCTTAACGACCTTGGCTCCTCTTTCGAGCAGCAGCGAAATCTGATGCGGGAAACCTTTGGGCTCGATGGCGGCGGGACCGTTGCAGCCGATCACAACGGGAATGTCTATGTTGGTTGGCACGGCAAGGCGCCGGGTGCTCCTCAAGGCGAAGCGGGTCGCCAGGTCTGGATGGCGGAGTCGCGCGACGATGGACGAACGTTTGATCGTGAGCGGCCCGTGTCCAAAGAGTCAACCGGTGCGTGCGGCTGTTGCGGCATGCGAATCTTCGCAGACTCCGGAGGCACTCTCTACGGCCTATATCGCTCCGCAACCGAAAACGTCCATCGCGATATTTACCTCCTTCGCTCGGACGACCGCGGGAAAAACTTCTCTGTCGCCTTGCTGCATCCCTGGAATATCAACGCCTGCCCCATGAGCAGCATGAGTCTTGTTGAGTCGGAGAATGTAGTCTTGGGGGCCTGGCAGACACAAACGCAAATCTACTTCGCGCCCCTCAATGGCGGCGTCGCTCCGGCAAGAGCCGCCCTAATCGCGCCGCCCGGCGAGAGCCCCAAGCGCAAGTATCCTGCCCTTGCGCGAAACAGGCGAGGCGAAACCTTGCTCACCTGGGTAGAGGGTGCCAGCTGGCAACGCGGCGGATTGTTGGGTTGGCAGCTCTTTGATGCGACTGGTCGGCCCTCCTTCGCTTGTGACGCCCAAAGACCTGTACCTGTCTGGAGTTTCCCGGCTGTCTATGTTCGCCCGGATGAAGGCTTCACCATAGTAGTGTGATCGAAGCAGGACGTGGGCGGCCTGAGGATCACTTGGCCAAATCTGTCAAGTATGCCCTGTCAGTGTCAGCCAGTTTCCGCCATCTATTCGCCCATGCAGAATGGTCTTGACCGCCGTCGACGATCGTGAGAAGATCTTTCAGCCCCGGTAGGGCAGGTTGTGGCGTCTGCTGCTTCACGCCATCCGGAAGGAGACACCAATGGCTCACAACGAAAAGCTTTTGAAACGGCGTGAACTCATTAAGCGCATTGCCATGGCAGGCGGATTACCGGCTGTCATCGCGGTGATTGCCGGCTCTACCGCTGGAGAGTTAGGTGCGCAGCCACCACCCCCACCGCCCCCACCACCGCCGGCGAGCACCGTGCCGGAGCCTGGAATGATGCTCCTGACCGGCTTGGGTCTGGCCGGGGTTGTCGGTGCAGCAGCCTTGCGAAAGAAGGGCCCAGCCGATCCCGATTCCAAGTAACGGCGCCGCGCCGCTCCCGAAGAGGTCTTGATTGCCGAACAGCGAACCGCGTCTGGTGAAAGCGGGCAATCTGGATACCGACGAGTTGAACGGCGAGCTGGTGCTCATGAAGCTGCATCCCCGCCGGGTTATCCTGCTGAACCCTGCCGGCTTGGCTCTGTGGCGAGGGCTGGACGCCGTGGACACCCGGACCGAGGTCTTCGAACTCGTGAAGGAAGCGTTGCCCGGGATGGATCCGCAAGAAGTAGAACGCGCTGTCGGGCAGTTGCTCGACGAGCTTGTGGAAGGTGGATTCCTGACCGAAACGACCGCAGAACCTACCCCGGAAGCTGATTAGACCTCGGACGGCAGCGTTCGCCAGACCCAGCAGTTCACGGAGAAGCGCGAATCCGCAAATTCTCCCGAGGGACAAACGACAGGCATCACCTCATGCAGCGCCCAGCTCGGGAAGATCAGAAGCGAGTCGTTCTCGGGCGCCAGGTCAAGGTGCGGGTTCGGATGCTTGCCCGCGCCCCAGTCCCGCCACCAGCCGAATAAGCGAAGCTCCCCTCCCGAGAAACGCTTCGGTTCCGCGAAAAAATAGTAGACCGCGCTCATGATGCGGCCGGCCTGGTCTTCGTGCACGGTATCGGTGTGAAAGTCGTAGTGACCGCCATCGCCATGCGCGGCTAGTTCCAGTTCCACATGATGCAGCGAGAAGTCGGGCAATCCCAGATCCTGGCGAACCCCAGGCACGGTTTCCGCGACCCGCCGCCGGAGCAGGTCGTCAAACTCCCCGAGCTTTCGGGTAGTCAGGGACTGCCGGACGCGCTCGTCGTAGCGGCTCTTTCCCGTCCCCCAATCCTGCACGGTCGAGGACGCGAGCGTTACCGACGGCGCCGTAACGTAATCCAGCAAGCCCGCGCACGCTTCGACGCCGAGGAAATTGCTCAACCGGCGATACGGTGGGAGTTGGGCAACAGGCATAATCACTAGAAAACTAGCACACGCGGCGGAAGCGCGATACCGAGGGATTGAATTCAGCGTAACCTCTCGGGAAGCCGCCAGAGCTGATCTTGGCATTATCGCTGGTTGAAGCAGGTGTTTTCACGGATCCAGCATGATTGCCGGAGTGCACAACGAGCAATGATGAAAACCAGCGTGGCGTTTCGAGCCTGACGCGCGCTCCTCAGCTGATCGGGGACACCCCGGCCTGATGTCATGCTCATTTCCAGCGTCTGAAAGCGCCGGCGGAGCGCTAGCCCGCCGTGCGCGCTGCGCCCTCCGCTTCGGAGCAAGGCGTGTCCCCCAACGCGATGATATCCATCGGCCGATTTCTTACTAAGGCCTCCCCAACCGGGTATTTTTCAGACCAACCGCGCGCGAGAGCGCACCCAACGAGAGATGCAACACGGAGCTGCTCCTGCCCGCGTCGTTGGCCGAAGCAGGCAAAGACCTGATTCTGTTCGTATATCCGCCAATCGTTGTCGGGCCGCGCGCCTCCCGCCCGGCATTCTAAGGCATGCAGACTGATGGCGTCCTCGCGATGTTGTACTTTGTTTAGATCTGGTGTTCGTGAGTCGTTGGGGTGTTCTGGTGGCCGGGCTCGTCGTCCATGCGATCCTCAGTGTGTCCGTGGGAAGCGCGCGGTTCAGAGAATAAGCGACGCCGGCAAATCAGAATTCTGGATGAATGATGGCCGTTCCTTGGCGGAAGGTAGGGGTGAACGAAGTGTCCTTAGAAATGTCTTTAGTTGTTGAGGCGCCGCCTGTGGTCAAGCAGTCGCGGCTGCGTTTTTCTATTCGTACCGCGGGGTGCCTGGTCATCCTGGTCGCTTTGCAGATAGGCTGCAGCCGCAACCAGACCACAGCCGGCAAATCAGCTGAACCTGCGAATGCAACCCCGACCACTGCTCAATCAACCGAGGCTAGGCCGCCCCGCAATCCATTAAAGAACGCCTACTTCGGCGACCTGCACTTGCACAGCGGCTACTCCATGGACGCATTCGCCTTCGGTACCCGCACCACACCGGAGGACTCTTACAAATATGCGATGGGCGAGAGCGTGGAATACATGGGGAAGCCACAAAAGCGCATCGCCCCGCTCGACTTCCTCGCCGTTACCGACCACGCCGAGTATCTGGGAGTTGTACGGGACACCATTGATCCCAATGGCCCGTTTGCCAAGTCCGAGTGGCACACCGTGATGACCAATCCGGACCCCGCGGTTTCGGCTACCGCCTTCCGCAAGCTGATTGGTTCCACCATCGTCAATAAGCCTTTGCCGGAATTTAACGACCCCAAGCTGCTGCGTTCGTCATGGGAGAAATATGCGGCCATTCCCGACAAGTACTACAAGCCTGGCAAGTTCACGACGTTCGTCGGCTTCGAGTGGACCTCGTTCCCCCAGTTCCAAAATCTGCATCGCTGCGTGATCTTCGCCGGCAAAGCCCCGGCCATGCCCTACACGGCATTCGACTCGCTCGATCCCGAAGATCTCTGGCGCTACCTCGAAGCCCAGCGCAAACAGGGACTCGAAGTGATCGCCATTCCTCACAACGGCAACGCCAGCAACGGACTGATGTTCAGCACCCGCGACATGTCGGGCAAACCGATTACCCGCGATTATGCCGAGCGCCGCATGGCCAACGAACCGTTGGCCGAAATCATTCAAGCCAAGGGACAGACCGACACCAGCCCCGCCCTTTCGCCCACCGACGAGTTCGCCAACTTTGAGATGTGGCTCTATCTCATTGGATCGGACAAGAAAGCCAACTCCGCAACCGGGAGCTTTCTGCGTCAGGCCTACGGCGTCGGCCAGGAGCAGCAGGCCAAGCTTGGCGTCAATCCCTTCAAATACGGTATCGAGGCCGGCACCGACTTCCATTCAGGCATCACCTCCACCGAGGCCGGCAACTTCCCCGGCTCGCACGGCAATCAGGACAACGATCCTAAAACCGTGATCACCGCAACGACCTCCGTCGGCGGCGAGCCTCCCACTGCACTCAGTTCCGGCGGACTCACCGGAGTCTGGTCTGAAGAGAACACCCGCGAATCCATCTTCGCCGCTCTCAAGCGCAAGGAGACTTTTGGTACCTCAGGCGTGCGCATAAAGGTGCGCATGTTCGCCGGATGGAACTATCCCAGTGATATGACCAAGCAAGCCGATTGGGTGAAGGCCGCGTACGACGGCGGCGTGCCCATGGGCGGCGACCTGACACCACCGGCACGAACAGCCGCTCCAACCCTCGTTGTCCACGCCATCAAAGATCCCAACAGCGGCAACCTCGATCGCATTCAGATCATCAAGATCTCGACCAAGAACGGCAAAAGCAAGGAAGCCGTTTACGACGTGGTGTGGAGCGGCGACCGCAAGGTCGACCCCAAAACGGGAAAGGTTCCGGCCGTCGGCAACACGGTTGACATCAAGACCGCCACCCTCACGAACTCCATCGGAGCAACCGAGTTGATCGGCGAGTGGTCCGACCCTTCGTTCGACCCCGACGCCCATGCAACCTATTACGCCCGGGTGCTCGAGATTCCCACGCCGCGTTGGTCCACCTATTGGGCCGCCAAGCTGAACCTGCCGCCAAACCCCCACGTCGCGGCAACCGTGCAGCAGCGTGCCTGGACATCGCCCATTTGGTACACCCCGGCGAAGCCATAGGAGTTAGCTTTTGGAATGAATGAAGTTCCTATCGGCGTCGCCCCGGAGAAACAGGATTCGGTCTCTCAACCCAGGGTGACGAGTTCCGTATTTTCTGTTCTGAAGGGCTGGCTCCGCGAACCGCTACTGCACTTCCTGTTAATCGGGATCGCGGTGTTCGCTGTCTACTCCTACATGCATCCTGGCCGCGGCGGCTTCGAATCGTCCAGGCAAATCTCGCTCAGTCTGGACGACCTGCGGCTGATGGACACCTACTTCGAATCGCAGTGGCATCGTCAACCAACCCCCGCCGAGTTTCAAGCCATGGTCGAAGACAAGGTCAAGGAGGAGGTGCTCTACCGAGAGGGCCTCGCCATGGGTCTGGATAAAGACGACACCATCGTGAAGCGCCGCATGGCCCAGAAGATGCAGTTCCTGGCCGAGGATGTGGCCGCTGCCCATGAACCCTCTGCGGCGGAACTGAAAGCCTGGTTCGAAGAGAATAAAGACAGGTTCGCGTTGCCCAGCCGTTACAGCTTCCGCCATCTCTACTTTTCTCCCGACAAGCGCGGCAAGAATGCTCAGGAAGACGCCGCTAAGACATTAGCCAAAATCGCCGGCCAGCCGGAGGACTCCAAACTCGCCGTTTCCCTCGGTGATTCCTTCATGTTTCAGGACTACTATGGTGACCGTGCGCCCAGCGCCATCGCCAAGGAATTCGGACCCCAGTTCGCCGTGGCCCTTGAGAAAGTCAAGCCGGGCTCGTGGCAGGGTCCCATTGAGTCCGGCTACGGATGGCATTTGGTGTTTGTCGATACGGTGATCCCAGGCCACGTCCCGGCGCTGGAAGAAATTGAATCCGACGCAAAAACCGCGTGGCTGGGCGAGCAAAAGGCGACCGCATGGCAAAAAGCCTATGCCGGGATGCGTGCCAAATACGTCGTGCTGTTGCCTGGTCCTTCCGAGAAGGAAGCCGCACAAGCCCCGGTTCCTCCACCCAGGAACGATGTTCCCTCTCCATCGGGTGAGGGGCCCCAGTGAGTTGTTTGCGGTCACGGCTGGCTTGGCGCTTGACAGCGTGTGTCATCGCGTGGCTGCTGTCCGCTTCCCTAGCCTCCGCCCACGAGGCGCGCCCCGCTTATCTGGAGCTCAAAGAAACTACGCCTGGACAATTCAGCGTCCTTTGGCGGACGCCTGTCCTCGCGGGCATGCGTTTGCCCATCGTGCTCAAGCTTCCCGACGACGTGAAGAACTTGCGGGAGCCCAGTGTACAGGAACTGGCCGACTCTTTCCTCGAACGCCGCTGGATTGACGCCGGGCCAAACGGGCTGGCAGGCAAGCGCATCCAGTTCCCCGGACTGCAGGTGACCATCACCGACGTGTTAGTGCGGGTGGAGATGCTCGACGGCAGGAAGTGGACCGCGATCATACATCCATCGCAGCCCTGGGTGGAGATTGCCGCCTCACAAACCGCGCTGGAGGTGGCCGGCACGTACATCGTGCAGGGAATCCGCCACATCCTCTTCGGCGCCGACCACATGCTATTCGTGCTCGGCCTGTTGCTGATCGTGAAAGACCGCTGGATGCTGCTGAAGACGGTGACCGCCTTCACCGTGGCGCATAGCATCACCCTAGCCATCGCAACGCTCGGCTACGCCGAAGTACCGATATTGCCGCTGAATGCCGCGATTGCGTTGAGCATTCTGTTTCTTGGGCCTGAGATCGTTCGCACCTGGAAGGGAGAGACCAGCTTCACCATTCGCCATCCCTGGGTTGTGGCATTTGCATTTGGGCTGCTCCACGGCTTTGGTTTCGCCAGCGCGCTGACCAGCGCCGGGCTCCCAAGCCAGGAACTGCCGATGGCACTGGTCAGCTTCAATGTCGGCGTGGAACTCGGACAGCTCGGCTTCATTGCGCTGGTACTGGCTCTGGAGCGCGCCTTCCACATACTGGAAGTGTGCTGGCCGCGATGGGCGCAAGCGCTTCCCGGTTACACCGTCGGGTCCCTGGGCGCATTCTGGACCGTGCAGCGCTTGGCTTTGCTCTTCGAGGGCGCACGATGAGAGCCCCCCGGCCACGCCTCATCGCACAACCAACGGGTCTGCTGTGCGCGCTTCTTCTCTCGACTCAGTTGGCGCAGGCTCATATCCAAAAAGGGGAGGCGGCCGGATTTCTGAGCGGCGTTCGCCACCCCATTTCAGGACTTGATCACGTGGTGGCGATGATCGCGGTCGGTCTGTGGGGAGCACAGCTGGGGGCCCCGGCCATTTGGGTCTTGCCGGTCGCCTTCCCGATGGTGATGGCGTTCGGAGGCATGCTCGGACTCATGGGAGTGCCGCTGCCGGGCATCGAGTACGGCATCGCCGCCTCGGCCATTCTGCTCGGAGCAGCGGTACTGTTTGAACTGCGTCCGCCGCTCGCGGCAGCCGCGCTGTTGGTAGGTGTGTTCGCCATCTTCCACGGTTATGCCCACGGCACCGAATTGCCGCCCGGCCAAAGCGGCCTGCTCTACAGCATGGGCTTCGTCATCGCGACGGGTTGCCTGCATGCCGTCGGGATTGGCATCGGAACGGTTCACCGCTGGCAATGGGGCCAGACCTTCGTCCGCGTGGCCGGTGCGGTGGTAGCGGTGGCTGGCTGCTACTTCATGTGGAAGGCATTCGCGTGAAGCACGGCGCCAAGATCAAAGGGCAGTTGGCATCGCTCGCTGCCATCACGTCGGCGATAGCTTTTTTCCCGATGCCCGCCGAGGCACACCTCAATTCCACGGGGCTGGGGCCGGTCTATGACGGCTTGGCACATTTCCTCCTGAGTCCGGAGGATCTGGTCCCGGTGATCGCCTTGGCTCTCCTTGCAGGTCTGAGGGGAAGCGCCTACGGCCGTCGGGCCCTCTTCGTGCTTCCCGCTGCCTGGCTGCTGGGCGGCTTCATCGGCTTGGCAGCAGCCACGAACTTTACGCCGATCTTCACCACATTCTCGTTCTTGCTGTTTGGAGGCCTGGTGGCTGCCGACGCCAAACTCTCACTGCGAGCGATGACGGCACTAGCCGCGCTACTCGGCCTCGTCCACGGTTATCTCAATGGAGCAGCCATGGGCCAGCCGGGCGTGGGCGCCGCCGCGCTGCTTGGGTTGGTCTTCGCTGTTTTCGTGCTGGTCGCCCTGATAGCCTCGGCCGTGCTCTCTCTGCGCTGGCCCTGGACCCGCATCGCTGTTCGGGTGGCCGGAAGTTGGATCGTAGCTTTCGGTCTGCTGATGTTTGGCTGGACCGTCCGGAGAACCTGAGACGCATCTTCAGCGATAATCCGTTGTAGCGTGGGCCCCCGGCCCGCAGTCGACGCCTCGTCGATTCGCCCCGGCCTCTTTCACAGCCCAGCCTCTCGCGACCTTTTTCTTACCCATTGCATCGCTGCCACCATGGGCCCGCCCGTCGTCCGGTTGTGGGTCCAAGCGGATTCCGGACGCTATCGCCGTTCCCAGTCCCGATCCGCCGAAGCCTCCCGCAACGGACTGGGGGCCCCGCGGGTCGATCAGGGTTGCTGCGCCGGCCCAATCTGCGGGGCGCGTACCGGCTTGGCCATGCCGTAGAAGATCACGACTCCCTGACCGCCGCAGCGCGTCGAAAGCGCTTCGCTTGGAGTGCCGATGCAGCTGTCGATATCTTGCCAGTTGTTCATCACCCAGACATCGCCGGCCGGATCGATATCAAGGTCGGTCTGCATTTGCAGGCCTCCTCCCACATAGCCGCCCGGCGGCGAAATCTGGTCGCCGGTATGCACGCCGGGTGGGCAGTGGTCGGTGTTAACGCCGCACAGTTGAACGATGGGGCTGCTTGGCATGGCAAAGTTTGAGATCCAGACGTTATCGTTGCCATCCACTGCCACAGCCCACGGTCCGGGGAGCCCGCTGCCCGTGAACGGCGAGCCGGGGTAGGGAGTTCCGTCCGGCCGCAGGAGGTTGACGCTGCCACCCTTGCTTCCTCCCTGCTGCTGGGACATCGTCTTCGTCAGGTAGTCCGAGGCCGCCGCAACACCGTCGAGTTTTAAACGAACTCCCATGTCGACCAGATGCGCCATGCCTAGCAAGCCGTTGCCGAAGCGATCGGTAACCCAGACGTTCCCCTTACTATCGATGCCAAGACCGCTGCTGTTGAATCCAACTTTGAAATTCTCGACCTTCGTCGGATCGGCGGCCGGGAAACGGGTGACGTGGTCGATGCCGCTGTTAGATACCCAGATCCGGTCCTGCTGGTCGATGCCGAGGTGAAATGGCGCTTTGAACGACTTGCACGGCTCCGCACTGTCACCCTCGCAAACAATTCGTCCCTTCGTGATATCACCATTGGGGAAATACACGAGCTGGCTCTTCTCGATGCCGAGCACCCAGACATCGCCGCTAGGTGTGACGATGACACCCTGCATCAGCCCGAGCTTGCCGCCGAAGTTAATGCCCTCGGGAGGTGTTAGCGGTTTACCGTTCTTGTCGAATACCGAAATGGACTTGCTGCCATAGCTAGTGAGCCAAGCATTATCCTTGGCATCGACCGCGGCACCGAAAGTGCCCCCTTCCATTCCTCCGCCCGTGAACCCGGTGGTGATGGGCGAGAGCGGCCGTCCGTTGGGGGCGAATTTGGTTGCGTGCCCCTGCCACAACGAATCCTGGCCCTGCCAGCCAATACTGAAATTGTCACCAACCCAAAGGTTGCCCTCGCTGTCGAACATCGCCTTGCCGCCTGCGCGATACCCTCCGCCATCGAACTTGAGCGGCAGTACCCAGGCACTCGGCGCCCAGTTGAGGTAAGGCATATAGGGAACCGCGAGCATGTGATTGGCAGGCGATATTTCGTAGAACTGGCTGAGCAACGCGAAGAGCTTTTCGGGCTGGTGCCAAGGGTTCAGAGCGATCGACTCGGCGGCCGAAATCGTGTCCTTCGGAGCATCACCGCGGGGCCATTGCGCAGCGTTGAACAGACTGTCGCATGCATTCGCCTTTACTCTCGTGACGCAGCCGGAGAGCAGGTCCGCGAGCGTGGCGAAGTTGGCCATCGTGGGTGTCTGGCCGCTGTTAAGCGGGTCCTGGATCGGCCCGCCCCAACCGCCGGTCTCGAGACTCACGAAGTTGGGCACATTGCCGGCGGCGATACGCAAACCAAGCGCGTGACCCTTGAGGGCCCAGCCGTCGAGGAATTGCGCGTTGGTCCAGACGGAAGCAACCGTCGTCATCTCGTTGATGACGACACTGCCGGGAGGCTTGCTCCCCACGACCGTTAACAGCGCGATAGCGGGATTGTTGCCGCCACCGGATTTGGGTTCCCCGCCATTCGCCACGAGATAGTACACGGCGTCTGACGGCGCCCCTTTGGAGCGGACCTCGAACCGGCCATCAGCGTTAGTCTGGGCTTGGGCGAGTTGCTTGGGCGCGGCAGCGCTCGCTGCCCACAAAGTCACCGTTGATTTCGCGATGGGTGCGCCGCCGCCGAGCACTTGTCCCTTAATGCTGTCGGCAGCGAGGGCGGCTCCGCCGTGAAATAGGTTCAGGGCAATCGCCCCGAAAACCAGCTTCCGAACACATCCTGAGGAATCCATTTTTCCTTTCCCTCGTTCCTTCTTCCTGTGGAGACCTAATCTCCGTCTTTTGGCAGTCGGCGTCGCCATCATTGATTCCTCGATGGCTGCTGGTTTAGTTGCTCGAGCTTCTCTCGAGCAGTTCCTTCTCTTCTTGTCAATACTACGCTCCTGACGTTCTCCCAACGACTGTCAGTAGCGACAGGTCGGCGCGAAAGAAACGGGGACCGAATGAAATGGGGACGGAAAATGAAATGGGGACAAAATGAAATGGGAATGAAATGGGGACGGACGGGCGTTTAGTCCGAAATGAAATGGGGACGGACGGGCGTTTAGTCCGATGGCGTACCACCTGCGGAGTAGAGAGGGACTCCGACGCCAAGAAGCAGCCAGGGAACTTCCGGGGAACTTCCGGGACGGAGAGGTATGGTACGAAGTGATTTTTACAGCATCGCAGCCTGCTTGTCTGCTTGCACATGTTCGAGATTCTGTTGTGGGCGTCTTTTTATCGATGGAAATGTTTTTTTCGGCGGCAGACTATGCCACCGTCGGGGCGGGAGATCTTTTTCTGCAACCAATGTGGCGGGCGATGGGCCCGTTAGAAAGTGTTACGGGCGTGCTCATGTGCGGGCTTTCCGCGAGCTTCCTGTTTGCCATTGTGACCCGGCTCATTCAACTCGAGGATCCCGGACTAGCTTGACTCGCGCGCTGGTGCTCCCACTGACGCAAGCAGCGGTGCTAGGGAACAGAGCTGGGTCGTGCGGAACTGACAGATTTAACATCAATCCAACTGAAGTGTGAGCAGCCACGGTGGGAGATGATCTAAAAAGAAACATCTTGCTAGGTTCCCCACGAAATCGGCTCCGTGAGGCGCAACCCGAACGTATGTTCATCGCACCTGAAGCCGTTCGGACCGTTTCGGATAACCTCGGAATGTCAGGAGGCGGAGAGCGGACGCGTGCCGATTTCGACTCAGGTTGCCAAGCTCGTCATCCTCTTGGCAGCAGCCGCCTGCTTCTTGCAACCGGGCAAGGCGTACCATCAGACTCATCACCGTCCCATTTCCCCGCCCGTAAGCCAGGAGGTACCGCCCTCACCGGAAATTGACGACCGGGTGGCAAACGAGGTCGCCAAAGCCAAGCAAATTCTTGATGTCCTGAATGCAAATGACTTCCTCGCCAGCCCGTACTTGGTCTCAGCGATTTATTACCACGACGGCTTCCTCACGGATTTCCCGGTAGAGCGGAACAACGCCGACCCCGAGAGACGCATTATCGGGCAAATCAGCAACATGTTATCCCCCGAACTGAAAGCACGTTTTGTGCTGCTGTTGCATGAGGTCTGGGCCCGGCACAAACCTCCGGGCCCGGCACGATTCGTGGATCCCGTAGACTACTCTGCATCAGCCGGAGGGCACCGAAGCCATAAATATGCGATCGACCTGTTCGCGCCCGAGGGTGCTGCAGTACGCTCTGCTTCCCGAGGCGTGGTAGTCCTGGCTGATCGGAGGTGGACCCCGAATGACCTTTTCTCAAGCACTTCCCGTAAGGGGGGCAATGCGGTAATCGTCTTCGATGCCGACCAGGATCGGTTCTACCGCTATTGCCATCTAGCCACCGTGCTGGTTTCCCCCGGACAAATCGTGGCATCGGGCCAAAGCATTGGCGCTGTTGGACACACCGGCTTGAACGCGTCACAGCCCGGCCACGGACATCATCTGCACTTCGAAACGAATGAATACAAGGATGGCCACGTTAGCGCTATGGACTATCGCCGGCTGCGCGCCATGCTGCGGCGGTGGCACACATCATCGATCGCCCAGAAGGCGACTTAAGGACAAAGCGAGCTCGGCATGAAGGGATGCCCTTAGAGGCCCCCTTCGTCCTGGTTTTCACTTGGCAAGAGCGAGACAGGAATACAATACCAACCATGGCCTCGAATGGAGATGGCGCCGCACGGGTAGCTGCCGCGCTATGGCTTACCACGGATCGCGACCCGAAAATCAGTGAGGTTTTCGCCATGGCCCTGCTCCGATAAGAAGGGGACATTCGAGCGGCTGCCATTGACGCCATCGCCAGGATAGACAACCCTACATTGCTATGTGTGCTAAGTCTGGCTTGCTGTGGTCTTTCTTCGCAAGCGCATTGTTACAGGAGTGCGGCGCTGATCGTCTTCCAGACGATAGGGAATTGGTCAAATGAGCGAAAACACCCTCAAGTTCGATCTGATCGTTATCGGCGGCGGCCCGGCCGGAGTCGTCGGGGCCACCACCGCAGCCTCGATGGGCAAGAAGGTAGCGTTGGTGGAATCTCGCGCCGAGCTGGGCGGTGCAGGCGCGAATACGGGAACGGTTCCCAGTAAAACGCTGCGCGAAACTGCCCTCGCCTTGTCCGGGGTGCGGTCCCGAGGTCTGTACGGGGTAGATCTATCGCTTCGGCGCGAAGCGACGGTCGCCGACTTTCTTCGCCACGAACAGCACGTAAAAGCCGGACTCAACCCATCGCTCTCGCAGCGAATGGATGCGTGGAATACTGCGATTTACTGCGGCAGCGCGGCTTTCGCTGACTCGCATACAGTGAGTGTCGGGGGTGACAACTCCACGTCGCTCCAAGCCGACTACATTTTAGTTGCGACAGGATCGGCTCCGGCTCGCCCGCCTGGTTTCCCGTTCGGATGCCGTGAGATCTACGACTCCGATACGATTCTCGAGATCGATCGTCTTCCGGAAACGATGGCAGTCGTGGGTGCGGGTGTGGTTGGCAGCGAGTACGCGTCCACCTTCGCCGCCCTGGGCGCCAGCGTTCATTTGATTGACGGGCGCAACGCCCTCCTTCCGTTCCTGGCTGCTGAACTGTCCCGCGCTTTGACAGCAGCTATGGAAAGGAACGGAATTCGTTTTCATTGGGGTGCCCGGCCCCTCTCCTACTGCCAGGAGCAGGCAGGAAAAGTAACCGTCACGCTTGACTCCGGTGATCCGTTGAGCGTCGATGTGGCCCTGATCGCCAGCGGCAGGAAAAGCAATACGGAAACCCTGAATCTCGCCGCCTCGGGGGTAACCGTCGGCGACCGCGGCATCATTCCGGTCGACGCCAATTACCGGACCAACGTTCCCCACATCTTTGCCGCCGGAGATGTGATCGGCTTCCCCGCGCTCGCTTCCACCAGCATGCAGCAGGCCCGGTGCGCGGTACGCGCGGCTTTCAATGGCGCCGCATTGACTCAGCCCTCACGCTTCCTTCCTACTGGCGTTTACACGATTCCGGAAGTCAGTATGGCCGGTGAAACGGAAGAGGCTCTGCAAAGGGCCGGCGTCGAATACGTCGTAGGCCGCGCACCCTATGGCCGCAGCGCGAGGGGCCGAATCATCGGCGACACAGACGGTTTTTTGAAGTTACTGTTTCGACGGTCCGATATGAGGCTGTTGGGTGTCCACGCGATGGGGGAGCAGGCCACGGAACTGGTTCATGTCGGAATGACCGGGACGGCGTGCGGACACGCCACTCACGTTGTCCTTCTGTTGGACGTCGGCGACGAAAAACGCCGAAGGTATCGACGAACTGGTCTCATCGATTTCCTCCAGGGTTTTCGACATACTTCAGATAGCGAATACCCACCGATGGATGCGAACATATGTCTGATGGTGACGTTCAAGATGTGGTTCAAGTACGACTTTGTAGCCGTAGGCGCGTTGGGCCTCATTACCTCAGCTGTCGGCATCTCGGCCCAGCAATCGCAGGCCAATACGCCTCCGCCCCCGAGTCCTCCCGCACCAAGTGTGGTCCGCCGCACGGGCGGCTTCGTGCCCGGCCAGAAACGGCCGCCCGGCGATCCCGCGCAGATCGCTCGGGGCAAGACGCTTTATGCTATTAACTGCCGGGCCTGTCACGGCGCGGACCTCCGCGGCGGTGATTTGGGCGGACCCAACCTCTTGCGGTCACAGATCGCGTTGACCGATCAGGATGGGGAGTTGATTGTCCCTATCATTCAGGGCAGCCGGCAGAACAACGGGATGCCCGCCATTCCCGTCAATCCCGAAGACGCGAAAGCGGTTGCCGCCTATGTTCGGAGCGTGGTCGGCATGATCGGCGTCCAGGGAACGCCGCCCTCGCTGGGCAAGGAGGCACCCAGCATTTTGGTCGGCA
This sequence comes from uncultured Acidobacteriaceae bacterium, assembly GCA_963740005.1. GTDB lineage: Bacteria > Acidobacteriota > Terriglobia > Bryobacterales > Bryobacteraceae > CAJCIT01. The sequence goes on from CAVUCO010000042.1 coordinate 15,438, forward strand.
ATGCCGCCGAAGGCCAAGCCTATTTTGCCGCGAAATGCAGCAGCTGCCATTCGCCAACCGGCGACCTGAAAGGAATCGCCGCCAAGATCACTGACCCGCGCAAACTCCAGACCGAGTGGGTTGAAGGCGGACGCTGGCGCGTAACGCCGCCCGACGCTATTAACCCGCGCACTATCACGGCCACTGTCACCTTGTCGTCAGGCGAAACCTTGGAAGGCCAGCTTGTCCGCATCGACGACTTCCTGGTTACTATTCTGAACGCCGACGGCGCAGCGCGCACCTTCCGGCGCGATGGCGATGTCCCGAGAGTTGTCGTCCACGATCCGATGAAGGCACATCGAGACCTTTTGTCCGAGTACACCGACAAAGACATTCACGACGTAACCGCTTATCTGGTGACATTGAAATGAAGTTGACGAACTTTCTATTAACTGCAACGATCTTCATCGCACCATCCGTCCTGCTGGGTCAGGGCAGCGGGGTAACCCCGTCTGATCTCCTAAAACCGCTTGGTGATTCATGGCCGACCTACAATGGCGATTACTCGGGCAAGCGTTACAGCGCACTCACCCAGGTGGACCGGACCACAGTCAAGCACCTCACGCTGGCGTGGATGACGCAAGTCCACCCCGGCACCGATGACCCCGTGGCCAGCGGTGGCTTCCGTCGTCGCCGCGCCGAGCCGCCGAAGCTGATCGTCGGCGGCGAAGGTCCCGGCGATATCAACATTCGCGGCGGCACGATTAAAGCTTCGATGCTGCAGGTGGATGGCACCCTTTACTTCACAATGCCTGACAATGCCTGGGCCGTCGACGCCCGCGACGGCCGCGAACTCTGGCACTTCTTCTGGAAGACCAAAGGTGGCACCCATATCGGCAATCGCGGTCTTGGCATGTGGAACAACTATCTTTTTATGGAGACGCCCGACGACTACCTGGTTTCACTGGACGCCAGGACAGGCAAGGAGCGTTGGCACAAAACGATAGTCGATTTGGATCAGGGCTACTTCTCTACACCAGCTCCCATCGTTATCGGGAATCACGTGCTGGTGGGAACCGGCAATGATATCGACGCCCCTGGCTTTCTGCAATCCTTTGATCCGGAAACCGGAGCACTGCAATGGAGACACTACAACGTCCCTATGCAGAAAGGTGATCCGGGTCTCGACACTTGGGCCAGCCTGGATGCCGCTAGGCACGGTGGCGCGCAGCCGTGGATACCCGGCGCATACGATCCGGAAACCAACCTCTACATCTTCGGCACCGGCAACCCCACGCCGGCCTTTACCACCGGTACCCGTGGGGAGGGCGACAACCTCTTTACCTGCAGCCTCATTGCCCTGAATGTCGACACCGGCAAGATGGCTTGGTACTACCAAACCTCGCCGCACGACATGCACGATTACGATTCCGCCCAGACGCCGGTCCTGGTAGACGCCATGTTCAACGGGAAGATGAGGAAGCTCGCTCTCACCGCAACCCGCAACGGCTTCTACTTCACGTTGGATCGAGTCACTGGCGAGCACCTGGTCACAACCAAGTGGGGCTCGTTGACGAACTGGGCGAATGGGGAAAACAAATCCGGCGGCCCAATTCATGATCCGGGGAAAGATGCCACCGTCCCCGGATCGCTAGTCTCACCGGGTTCTGACGGCACCATCAATTGGGAGCCGCCGTCCTTTTCTCCGCAAACCGGCCTCTTATATGTGGCCGAGCACAATAGCTTCTCGCTCTTCTACTTACTCGACGTGGACCCGCGCGGCTCAATGGGCTTGGGCGGCAAGGAAGAAGCCGAAGTTGGAAACGGCGGTACGTACCTGACCGCAATCGATTACACCACGGGCAAGGTGGCTTGGCGACATCCTTATTACACAGATGGCGGAGGGGGCGGCGGACTGCTGACCACGGCGGGTGGTCTGCTCTTTGCGGGCGATGGCGCCGGTAGCCTGGTGGCGCATGACGCGGCTACCGGAAAGCCGATTTGGAACAGCCGCATCGGAGACGTAACCAATCCTCCGCAGACTTACCTTCTCGATGGCCACCAGTATGTGATCGCCGCAACCGGTGATAAAGTCTGGTCGTTCGTGCTCTATTAACCTGTCATGAAACAAACTCTGACCCGGCGGGGCTTCTTCGAAATCGCAGCAGCAGGAACGCTGTTATCCCGTTCCCATGCTTTGGGTTCTCCTGCATCTGAACCGTCCATCGCTTTTCCAGCGGCGCCGCGTGATCGCTTGGCCGTCGCCTCTTACCCCTTTCGCAAGGACTACGATCCGCGGAAGGGGACCATGAAGCTGCTCGACTTCCCGCAGATGGTGGTCGACCGTTTTCATGTTAAGGGCATCGAACCACTGGACGAGCACTTCCCCTCCACGGACGCCGCTTACCTGGCGACCTTCCGGAGAGTACTTGACTCAACCGGCACACACGTCGTCAATATCCCTGTCGGGAATCTGCATGGCAGCTTCTATGATCCGGAGGCCGCCAAGCGAAACCTGGCTATCGCCACCGCCAAGCAGTGGGTAGATGTCGCCGCGGCCTTAGGCTCGCCCGGAATTCGCACACATGTGCGAGGCGTGAAGGGCGTGGCGCCTGACCCGGTGCGCGCCGCGTCGAGTCTGGCCGAAGTAGCCGCGTATGGACAGCAAAAGCAGATCGTCACTAACCTCGAAAACGACGATCCGTCTAGCGAAGATGCATTCTTTCTGGTTGACGTGATTGAAAGCGCCAAGACACCTTGGCTACGCGCGCTGCCCGACTTCGGCAACTCCATGATCCTGGGGAAAGGTGAGGATTACAACTACCGCGCCGTCACTGCCATGTTCCAACATGCCTATACGATCAGTCACGTTAAGGAGGTGGAGACGGATAACGGCAAGCTCTTCCGTGTCGATCTGGCTAAGACCTTCGGCATTGCCAGGCAAGCTGGCTACAAGGGTTACTTCTCAATAGAATGGGACTCGGACGGCGACCCTTATGCGGGCACGGAGCACTTGATCACGGAGTCTTTGAAGTTGATGGCCTCCTAGGCGGCGGTCGATACGACAGCGATTCGGGTAAGCTAGGCGCAGGAGTCCCGACCCTTGACCGCTCCGCAATTACCTCTGTCCCGCATCGTACCTGTCATTGCGCACGCGGTAGCCGTATTTGGGGATGAGCAAGGCCTCCCACTGGCTGTCGACCCCGCTGGCTCTACTCGAGAACCGTTCCCCGGCTGAATTATTGAACTCAGATGAAGGGATTCAAAAGGTGGACGAGATTCTCACCAGGATCGAGCACAACAACTTCTCCTAATGCCGGTCGCAGAATACCGCTTCTGACGTATGTAGCAGCTGCCTACGCTAATACCGACTTAACAATCTTTCCGCCCACGTCGGTGAGGCGGAAGTGCCGGCCCTGAAACTGGTACGTCAGCTTCATATGGTCGATGCCCAGGCAGTAGAGAATGGTAGCCTGCAGATCGTGGACGTGGACCGGATCTCTGGTGATGTTGTATCCGTAGTCGTCGGTTTCGCCGAGTGTGATGCCGGGCTTGATGCCGCCCCCGGCCATCCAGATAGTGAAGCAGCGCCCGTGGTGGTCGCGGCCGTAGTCGTCAGCGGTAAGACGGCCCTGACAATACACAGTACGCCCAAACTCGCCGCCCCAGATCACTAATGTGTCGTCGAGCATTCCGCGTTGCTTAAGATCGGTGATGAGGCCCGCCGAGGCCTGGTCCACATCTTTGCAGCGCTTTGGTAATTCTTTCGGCAGGTTGCCATGGTGATCCCAATCCCGATGATAGAGCTGGATGTATCGGACGCCGCGCTCGGCCAGTCTGCGCGCTAACAAGCAATTCGCCGCAAAAGTGCCAGGTTTCTTTGCGTCTTCACCATAGAGTTCGAAGGTGCTGGCGGGTTCACTGGCCAAGTTAGTAAGTTCAGGAACCGAGGTCTGCATGCGGAACGCCATCTCGTACTGGGCGATGCGCGCGTTCGTCTCTGGATCGCCGAATGCATCCGACTCGATTTTGTTGAGCTGTCCCAGAGCATCGAGGAACTGCCGGCGATTGTCGGCGGTGAAACCCTGGGGGTTTGAAAGATAGAGGACAGGGTCGCCCACAGAACGAAACTTGACACCCTGATAGCGACTGGGAAGAAAGCCGTTGCCCCACAGGCGATCGTAGAGCGGTTGTCCCCCACCGGCTGATGAGATCATCACCACGAACGCGGGAAGATCTTCGGTCTCACAGCCGACGCCATAGGAGATCCACGAGCCCATGCTGGGACGGCCTCCCAAACGGAAGCCCGTTTGAGCCATGGTGACAGCGGGATCGTGGTTAATCTCTTCGGTGTTGAGTGTCTTGATGAACGTGAGTTGATCGGCGATGCTGGCGGTATGCGGGAGCAGTTCGCTTACCCAGGCGCCGGAATTCCCACGCTGTGCGAAGGAAAACTTTGAGGGGACAATTGGGAAGCTGGATTGCGTGGCGGACATTCCCGTGAGCCGCTGACCTCCCCGGATGGATTCCGGCAGATCCGTTCCCTGGAAGTCCTTCAGTCGCGGCTTGAAGTCGAATAGCTCCATCTGCGAGGGACCGCCGGACTGGAACAGATAAATGACGCGCTTCGCTTTAGGAGCGAAGTTCGGAAAACCCGGGAGGCCGCCATGCGATGGCTTGGAGGCGGTGGCAGCTTTCAGGTTCGGGCCCATCAGTCCAGCCAATGCCGCCAGGCCGACGCCGGTGGAGTTGAGGCCGAAAAAATGACGGCGAGTCATCCGTTGGCAGTGATCACCGCAGGAATGAATGGTTGATTCGTGGGACATCTTTATTCTTTCGTGATTGCCTCGTCGAGATTGAGTAAGAGGCTGGCGACGCCGGTGTAGGCGGCGAGATCGACCGGATCGAGGTTCGGCATACGCGGCGATTCGCCATAACTGAGATACTCCTCGGCCGCTTTGGGGTTTAAGCGATAGTTGGCTTCGAAGCCCGCTAGCGTCTGTTGAAGGATTTTCTGTTCCGCCGGCCTGGCGGGACGCGCGAGCAGCAGTCGGAAACCATAGTCGATGCGTTGTTCCGGCGTTGCACCGCCTTTCACCAACATCCGTTCGGCGAGCTTCCGCGACGCTTCGAGGAACGCTACATCGTTCATGAGGTCGAGCGCCTGCAGCGGGGTATTAGTGCGATTCTCGTAAACCGTGCACACCTCGCGATTCGGCGAATCGAAGTTCGTCATGAAGGGCGGCGCGACAGTGCGCTTCCAGTAGGTGTAGAGGCTGCGCCGGTAAAGATCGGGACCCTTGCCCTGGACGTATCCGGTGCCATCGGCCAATTCCTGCCATAGTCCCGCCGGCTGATAGGGCTTGACGGAAGGCCCGCCGAGCTTCTCCGTCAACAGGCCGGATACCGCCAACGCTTGATCGCGAATCACCTCGGGGCCCAGCCGCACACGCGGCCCGCGAGCCAGCAGCCGATTGTCGGGATCCTTTTCGAGCAGTTCCGGCGTCACTTTCGAAACCTGGCGGTAGGCGGCGCTGGTGACAATCAGCTTCTGAATGGCCTTGACGTTCCAACCGTTTTCAACGAACTCGGTCGCGAGCCAGTCGAGCAGCTCCGGATGAACCGGCCATTCACCTTGCGAGCCGAAATCATCGACCGTCTTCACGATGCCAAAGCCAAAGTACGATTGCCAGTAGCGATTCACGGTGACGCGCGCCGTCAGAGGATTCGAAGCGTCCACCAGCCATCGCGCCAAACCGAGGCGATTCCTTGGCCAATCAGGTTTGGGTTGCGGGAGGATTTCCGGGACGCCCGGGGTCACTGGTTCGCCGGGCGCGTCATATGCGCCGCGCTTGAGCAAGAACGTGTCTCGCGGCTTCGGCGAATCGACCATCACCATAACTGTGGGGATAGCATCATAGAACTTCTCGCGCTGCTGCTGTAGGGACGTCAGTTCCTGGCGGGCACTTTGGATGTTTTTTGGCGCGGCTTCAGTCAGAAAGCTCAACGCAAGCTTCGCAGATTGCGCATGAGTCCGGCTTGCGGGCACGATGGCCCCTATCTGGCTGACAGATTCTGGAACGGAAACAGTGGCGGCCTCCTCAGGCGTGAGTACGGTCTTATAAACGCGAACGTCTTCGATGGATCCGCTGAAGCGCAAACCGCCCGCCGTGCCGATCCGGAATGGCACCTTCTCGTCCACATGGAATGGTTCATTCAATTGATCGAACAGCACATGGGTCTGCTGGAGTTCGCCATCGACATAGATGCGCACGCCGCGTGCCTTGCGCTTGCCGTCGTACGTGACCAGAACGTGCTGCCATTCGTTCAGCTTCAGCGGTGCGACTGTTTCGAGACGGAGCGCCAGGTCCGTCCAACGATGGACGATGTGCAAACGCAGTTTCCCGTCGATGACGTAAAGTGCGTGGCCCGTGCCTTCGAAATAATCTTCCTGTTGCGACATAATGCCGCCTTTGGCCGATGCAGGTTTTATCCAGGCGGAGAAAGTGAATGGATCAAGATAGCCAAAGCGCGCGACGTCCCGATTGAGTTCCAGGAAGCGTTTCCCGTCAAACTGCCACGCTTTGCCAACCGGTCCATCCTCGGTAGGAACTTCACAGACAGGTGAATCCTTTTCGCACCCACGCGCCTTGGCGGAAGCTTCCCTGGCAGAAACCAGATCCGGCTCAGAGCGGAACACCAGGCCGTCGGTCACAGTCCAGTCTGGCGCGCTCGATCGGGTCAAATCTTGTTCCCACCGGCGCTGCGCGGCGATGAGCGTGGGCTGCAGCGCATCGTATTGCCGCTGAGCGGCAGTCACCTGGCGATCGAATTCGAGCAACTGTCGCTTCTGTTCTTCCAGCGGCGCTTTGATGTAGGGCTCCTCGTTGCCGTAGTTGTAGCTGAAACCTTTCTCGTCGGGAATCTGATTGAAGTAGGCGAAGAGACGATAAAAGTCGCGCTGGAGGAACGGGTCGTATTTGTGGTCGTGGCAGCGCGCGCAGCCTAGCGTAATTCCCATCCACACCGTAGCGGTCGTCTGAGCACGATCTGCCACGTACTCCACCCGGTACTCCTCCGGAATGATTCCGCCTTCACCGTTCGTCCGATGGTTTCGATTAAAACCCGTGGCGATGTTCTGATCGAGAGTCGCATTCGGCAACAAGTCGCCGGCGATCTGTTCGATGGTGAATTGATCATACGGCTTATTCGAATTGAAGGCCTCGATCACCCAATCGCGCCACCGCCACATCTCACGCGGGCCATCCGTCTGATAGCCATTCGTGTCCCCATATCGCGCGGCCTCCATCCAGCGGTAGGCCATACGTTCGCCGAAGCGCGGAGAAGCAAGTAAACGCTCCACCACTTTTTCATAGGCCCCAGCCGATCGGTCGGAAAGAAAAGCATCCACCTCAGCCGGCGTCGGAGGTATCCCGGTCAGATCCAGGCTCACGCGCCTGATTAAGGTCTCTTTGTCCGCCTCAGGTGATGGATGCAGTCCCTCGCGATCCAGGCGGCGCAAGATGAACGCGTCGATCGGATTTCTCACCCAGCTTGGGTCACTGACCTTCGGGACTGTCGGCCGCTTGGGCGCAGCAAACGACCAAAAAGGCTGCCACACCGCGCCTTGCTCGATCCAACTGCGAATGAGCTGGACCTCCCGATCGCTAAGCTTTTCGCGACCCGCATAAGCAGGAGGCATGCGGACGGCTTTGTCGTCCGATGAGATGCGGCGAAACATTTCACTAGTGCTGAGATTGCCGGGCACAATCGCATAACGCCCACCTCCCAGTTCCGCCTTGGCCGCGGATTCGAGGTCGAAACGAAGCCTCGTTTTTCGATTGGCTGCATCAGGCCCGTGGCAGGTGAAGCATTTGTCAGAAAGGATGGGACGAATGTCGCGGTTGAATTGAACGGTCTGCGTTGTGTCAGATTCAGGAGGCGTAGCCCGCACAACGACAACGAAGAGTAAGCAGCACATCCACGGCAGTAGGGAAACCGTCCGAAGAGCCTCGATTGCGTTGCGCACGATGGCCGATTGGGAGCCTACGTTTGTGGAGGAGTCCATCGTATCGTATGCGCTCTGTTCTTAGCGTGCGTGTTGAGATCGGCGAAACACCCACTCGGACCCCATTGTATCGGTTATTTTTCTGGACGCTCATTGGCCTTAGCCCTCGGCGAAGTGATTGATGACCTCAACGAGAATAAGCCAGCCGGCGAATGGCCAGAGCGGCTGTCATAGCTCTTAACCCTGAGGAATGGTATGAGGCGAAAGCGCCGGGAGCGCCCTCTTAGTCCGCTTCACTTTTATCAGGACATCTTTCATCGTAAATTGACTGGCCGATTCCACGCTCTTCAGTTCTTTCCAATCAATGGGAAAGGCAACAGGGGCGCCGGGACGTGCTCGAACTGAATAGTCGGCGATCGCTGTCGCCGTGTAATCATTTCGGAAATAATCGATGAAGATCCTGCCGGTGCGCTTGGCTTTGCTCATCGTCGCAACATACGCCTCGGGTGCTGCAGCTACCATCTCATCCGCTACGGCCGCAGCAAAGCGTTTCACGGTCGCCCAGGAATCTTTAGCTGCCAACGGAACGGTGACATGTAGGCCTTTTCCTCCCGAGCACTTGACCGAGGATTCCAGGCCCTTCTTGCGTAAGCGCTGTCGAAGGTCTTGCGCCGCGAGTTTCAGCGCCTCAAAGGGTACCTCGGGAGCCGGATCAAGATCGAAGATCATGCGGTCCGGACAATCAATCGAGTCGATCGAGGCACCCCAGGGATGAAGTTCAACGGCGCCCATTTGAACGACTTCCAGCAATCCTCTTTCGTCATCGATGTACAGATATTCGTATGTTTTGCCCTTATTCTGAAATTCAAACGGACGAACATCGGCGCCCAGACCCTTGCCCGGGTTCCTTTGGAAGAAGCACTGCTTATCGACTCCGGACGGGCAGCGCAGGAGGCTGAGCGGATGTCGCACGATCTGCGGCAACATCAAAGGCGCGATCGCTGCATAATATTCCGCAAGTTCGCCCTTGGTGATATGACCCGTGTCGGAGATGACGCGGCCGGGGTGAGTAATGGCGATTCCGTGGAGAACGAGGATTTCTGACTTGGTGCTTTCCTTTGTTATCGCTTTGGCTACCGGGGCCATAGGAGTCTCCTTCTTCACTTGAGACGCACTCTTGTCTTCCCGCAAGCCCTGAAAAGAAGGGTGACGAATGCGTCCGTCCGCAGTCCATTCAGTAAACGAAACTTCGCAAAGCAGCATTGGCTTCACCCAATGAACCGCTCGCCATTCTCCCGCGCCAAGTCCGGCCGTCTCTTCCCGGCTGAGCACAGGCTTCGCGGTTGAAATCTTCGTCAGCCGATCCGTCAGTTCACGGGCGCTCTTCATTGTGAATCCCGTACCGACTTTTCCCGCATACTGGAGCACGCCATTCTTCTGATAGCCGAGATAAAGCGCACCCAAAGCGCGCTCGCCTTTTCGAGGATCACTGAATCCGACGATGATGAATTCCTGGCGTAAAGAGCATTTGATCTTGAGCCAACTCTTGCCGCGGCCGGCGAGATATGGGGCATCGGCCTGCTTTGAAATAATGCCTTCCAGCCCAGCTTCGCAAGCCTTTGCGAACAGCTGTTCCCCATGGCCTGCGACGTGGCCGCTGTATCGGAGAATGTCTGATGTTCCAAGCAGCGCTTTGAGCTTTTCCTTGCGCCTTAGCAGCGGTAGTTTCGTCAAGTCTTCTCCGTCGAGATAGAGAAAATCGAAGACATAGGCGACGATCCGCTCACGATCGCCGCCTTCGCCCAGTGCATTCTGCAATGCCTGGAAATTGCTCTTTCCGTGGCTGTCGAGAACCACGGCTTCCATGTCCAACACAGCGTTGTTCGATGCTAGTGCTGATAGGGCGTCCGACAGGGAGGGGAAGCTTCCGGTCCAATCCTTCCCATTGCGCGTGATCAGCTTAACCATCTGCCCCGCCCGAAAGCCCAGCAGTCGGTATCCGTCGAACTTGGTCTCGTGAACCCAATTTTCGCCCTCGGGAACCGCGTCGACGAGTGTTGCCAGCTGGACGTTAGGATATTGCGCCATTAGTTCCGCAATAGTACGAATGGAGGAACGGGCTCGCCCGCGGTTGGGCTTTACGCGAACGCTCAGTGGCTTTCGAGTCCTTGGCAATGACCAGCCTCCGCAGTGGTCGCAAATCACTCCGCAGCGCCGCTGCCGGGGAGCTTAACCCAGTCCCGAGCAATTGGCAAACCAAGAGTAACCTACTCGCCTCTCGTATGCTTACGAGTCGTGGACCGCTCTGCAAGATTTGAAGCTTTACTAAACCCGAGAACTAAAAGCAGAGCCAAGGGCTCAGCACACGCCGTCGCGCGCTTATCGCCGTGTCATGTAAGGTGCACTGAGTCGCTTTGTTTCCATCTGACGCGGCTTCATCTGCCAGCAACGAGTCTTCTTCGTAAAGCTCGAACCGAATCGTATCGAGCCGTTGGTGGGGCTTGCAATGTGAACACTGCCACCTCATTTTGTCGTCCAGATAAAAGGAATGGCTGCCGCACTCACAGGGTTTGAACCAATTGAGGTTTTCGAAGGAAAGAGCCTGAATGTCTAATGTCATTTGTCACCTCTGAGAAGGCCACACTGGGCGCCTCTGGTCCGCGGCCGTTAGCAGCGCGCCGGGACATCCCAGCTCACTTCGGAACTGCACTAGTGGAATCTTCTCCACTAGCCCCTTCAGTCCAATTGAGTGCACTTGAACCTCCAGAGTCGACTGTCGAACACCGAAGCCGTCCCTTTGTTTAGCGAATGCCCTCAAAGCCATGTAGACGGGGCCGCCGGCAGGGTGTCTAACTGGCTGTGTTCCACGCAGAACAATTGAAAACATGGCGTTTTTTCCACGTTGAAGATTGGAAAGCTGAAATGTTTGCTGCAAACGGAGCGAGGCCGGCACGTTTCTGACCTGCTGTCCGTAAAATCGCTGAGACCGCTACCTCCGGTCTTCCTGAATCTCCGTTACGGCATCGCGCCCCGCAACCCTACCGCATCGGCCGCCCCGGATTCCGCAACTTCAGTTGAGGTTAGCGGCCGGTCTGGCGTGGGGATGCGCGGACTGCTCGCTCGAAGGCCCAGTTGCGAATGTGATTGATCTGCTCTTTCATGGTGTGCGAAAGCGGCACCACGGCGGCGGCCACACTGAGCAAATCGTGGCTCGTTACGGCGCGGTCGGCTAGGCGGGCCTTGGTGATTGAGGAAACGACGCACTGCTCCACCTCGGCTCCCGTCCAACCGTTCGTGAACGCGGTCAACTGATGAAGGTCGAACTGAGAGGAATCGACGGCACGAAGCTCCAGATGGATCTTGAAGATCTCCAGCCGTTCGTCATCGGTGGGTAGGTCGACGAAGAAGAGTTCGTCAAATCGTCCCTTGCGAAGCAGTTCGGCAGGGAGAAGATCGATCCGGTTGGCGGTGGCGGCCACGAAGAGACCGCGCGTCTTCTCCTGCATCCAGGTCAGGAAGAATGCGAACAAGCGGGCTTGGGCTCCCCCGGAATCGGCTGCGGCGATCATGCCGGTTTCGATTTCGTCGAACCAAAGGACCGCCGGCGCGACGTCTTCCATGGTTTTGCAGGCGTCGACGAACACCGCATCAGGAGTGCCGTGCTGCCCTGAGAAGACCGCCGTCATGTCGACGCGGTAGAGGGGCAGCTCAAAGTAAGACGCAGTTGCCTTGATGGAGAGACTCTTGCCGCAGCCGGGAATACCCATGATGAGAATTCCCTTGGGCACGATTTCGTCGTCCTGGCTGTCGCGCATCTGAAATAGCTTCTTACGCTCCAGAAGCCATTTCTTCAAGCCCGGCAATCCCCCAACCTCGGCCATATTCCCGCCTTCGGCAATGTATTCAATCACGCCGCCGCGGTTTACCAGTAGGCGTTTCTCTTCGAACAAAGCGGGGAGCGACTCACCCCCCAAGCCCTTGCCCACGGCCAGACCGCGGCGCAGCGCGAACCGCGCTTCTTCCAGGGTTAGCCCCTGTAGCGCGCGCCCGAACTGGTGTAAAGTCGCCTCGCTGATAGACGCCCCTTCCGGCAGTTGAGCCGTCTCTTCGCGAATAAACTGAATGAGTTCGACTAGATCGGGAAGCCGCAACTCGACGAACATCAGGCTTCGGTCGAGTTCCTCCGGAATGCCGCGAACGGGGGAACTGATCACGGTAAACTTCCATCGATCTCGGCAGCTTTGATGGAGGTCCCGAAGGCGTCTCCGGATCTCAGGCGACTCCCGCAGCGGCTCGTGAAAGTCCTTGAGATGGAAGATGGCCGCGCCCTGGTATGCATCGATGAAATCGAGTACAACGCGAGGAGATTGAGACCCTGGTTCGGCAGCCTCACCATTCTTACGCAAGCCTTCGGTGAGGCTCCATGTCCACACCGTGACGGGCGAGGGAGCTGCGATGCGTTCCGCCACTTCCCGCAGAATCTTGGCAACTCGCTGTTCTTCAGTGGAACGCACGTACGTGAGCGGGCGACCCGATTCGAAGATCTCCCGAATGACTTTGGCCGCCCGGCTTTCGGAAGATTGGCTCTCCGCCGAGGCCTGGCCCGGCCGGCTATCAGTCTCGGAATTGTTGAACGTGGACGTAGGGGCGGCGATAAGGGTATTCTCCCGTCTGTTGACTCTTCCTTCCATTATCGTCGCCAGATGATTGGCGATGCTTGGCGCCTTTTGCGGGTCCTGCTGTCAGCAGGCTAATCACCGTCAGTTGACTATGCCAAATTACCAGCCGTGGCGCTCCCGCAAGTTGGTGATGTGAGCCACGTGATGACGGCAGTGCCATGCGTAAAGACCAAGGGTTTGGTCGAGCCGCATCTCACCATTCTCGGGGTGGACGAACGTGCGTGCAAAGGCCTGATCGTCGAGCGAGCGAAGAAGAAAAGCCCAGCGCTCGTGAAGCGACGAGAGCAGGGTCAGTGAAATACCGATGGGCGCCGACTTGGCGTCCGGCAACTCGGCCCAGCGTTGCTCGTCGTAGGGCTTAATCACGGGTTTGTCCTCCGTCAGCGCCAGTCGAAAACGTACGTAACTATTGGCGTGGCTGTCGACGTAATGATGCACCACCTGACGGACAGTCCAACCGCCTGGGCGATAGGGCGTGTCAAGCTGTTGATCGTCCAGCCCAGCTACTGCGGCGGTCAACTTACCGGGCAAAGCTTCGAGGTCGTTCAGCCACTCGGCGCGCTGCGCCGTAGTAATCTCTTTCGGGCTCTGGAAGCGGCCCACTGGATAGCGAAGGTCGGGACCGGCGACGGTCTGTGTGCTCATAGGACTCCTCTCATTAGAAGAGCGTAACGCAACCAGCTTAGGCTCCCTGGGAACTGCGGCTGAACAAGCCTGACGCCCGCACCCTTTCTCAACAAACCGCTGGACGGCAGCCGCGAGTCCGCATCCTATTCGGTCTTCGAATAGTCTGGAAAGCGATCCAGCGGAGCGGATTATTACTAAAGTCCGATCCGGAAGTGGAACTACTTTGCGAATGTGGTAGTTGAACACGGCCCGTTTTCTTAGG
>CAVUCO010000043.1:0-31536 GCA_963740005.1 uncultured Acidobacteriaceae bacterium
TGCTTGGGGTCGATGTGTTTGAGCGGAATGTAGCCTTCGCCCGAGTCGATGTCGGAGAACTCGAGGTGGCGCTGGGTGAAGGTGCCGCGAGTCACGTCTTCGCCGCTGAGACGGACGGGTGTACCTTCGGCGACCAGGGTGCCGAACGCGAGCATCTCGGCAAATCCCCAATCGATGGGGGCGCCATTCAGAGAATCGCGGCGTCGATCAACCAGGCCTTTCAGCTTGGGATGTAAGTGGAACTCGTCGGGCAGTGTCGTGCACCTTTCGATCACGCGAGCCAGCGTCGGGTAATCGACGGCCGTCGAGGGAATCGGCGTGTTGACCTGTTCCTCGGGCATGACGAAGAACTCTTCCATGACGTACTGTTCGCGAGTCTTCTTCGCTTGGTCGTAGACATCATTGAGATCGGCCCGGACTTGGGCGCGCATGGTCTCCACCTGCTGTTGGGTGACCACCTTCTCGCGAATCAGTCGCTCCGATTGCTGGACGGCAGCCGTCGGCGTGTTCTTGATCTTGCGATACATCACCGGCTGGGTGTAGCTGGGATCGTCCGCCTCATTGTGCCCTTGACGGCGGTAGCCGATCAGGTCGATCACGATATCGCGCTTAAACTCCTGGCGATATTGATACGCCAACTGGGCCACGCGAGTGCAGGCGTCCGGATCGTCTGAATTGACGTGAAAGATGGGCGCCTGGACCGCGCGGGCGATGTCGGTGCAATAGACACTCGTGCGGCCTTCCATCGGGTTGGTGGTGAAACCGATCTGGTTGTTAATGATGATGTGTATCGTGCCGCCCGTGGTGTAGCCCTCCAACTGCGAGAGTTGCAGAACTTCTGCGACCACGCCCTGACCGGCAAATGCCGCGTCGCCGTGAATCAGAATTGGCAGCACCCGGGCGCGCTCCGTGTCCCCGATCCGATCCTGCTTGGGACGAACCAAACCCTCAACCACAGGATCGACCGCTTCGAGATGGCTAGGATTGAACGCTACCGAAACCAGAATCTCTTTGCCCAGGCTGGATGTGTGAATGCCGCTGGCGCCCAGGTGATACTTAACGTCTCCCGAACCCCACACGCTCTCCGGGTCCGGCTCGCCCTCGAATTCAGAGAACACTTGCACCATGGACTTACCGACGACATTAGCGAGAACGTTCAAGCGTCCGCGATGAGCCATTCCGATAACCGATTCATGAACGTCGTTGTTGGCAGCCAAGTCAAGAATCTCATCGAGTACGCCGATGGTCGATTCGCCGCCTTCCAGCCCAAAGCGCTTTTGGCCGACAAAGCGGGTTTGAAGGAAATGCTCGAACTCTTCGGCCTGGATCAGGCGGTCGAGAACCCGGGTCCGGGTGAAGGCATCGAGCGGCCACTGGTTCATGGTGCTCTCCATGCGATCCTGCAGCCACTGCTTCTGTTCCGGATCCTGGATGTGCATGTATTCGACGCCAGTGGAATGACAGTACGTGGTGCGGAGGCGATCGAGGATCTCACGCAAGCTCTCGAAAGGCTGCATGTAGGAGGCGATGGCGCCGCTGGGCGCCTTGACCGCACCCGAAAGGAATGGACGATCGAGGTCCCAGATCGACAGGCCGTAAGAGGAGGGATCCAGCTCTTCGTGGTAGCTCGGATCGCTGCCCAGCGGGTTGGTGTTGGCGATGAGGTGACCGCGGACGCGATAGGCGTTGATCAGTTGAATCACCGCGGCTTCCTTTGCCACATCCGTATTCACGGACCCGTAGCGCTGGGGCGTGATGTGTTGATCGGTCTCCCACTTGACGGGCAGATACGGGATCTTCAGGTCGCGAAACATGCCGTCGTAGAAGCCTTCCGCTCCCTGCAGGAGCTTCTGCATGGTGGCGAGAAACGCGCCGGATTCCGCGCCCTGGATGATGCGATGGTCGTAGGTGCAGCTGATCATCAGCACCTTGCTCAGGCCGAGCATGTTGCGGACCTCTTCGCTGGTGGCAGCGAACTCGGCCGGATAGTCGATGGCGCCGGTCGCGATGATTGCCCCTTGGCCCGGCATCAGGCGCGGAACAGAGCCGAGCGTGCCGACGGTGCCCGGGTTGGTCAAAGAAATGGTGGTGCCTTCGAAATCGGAGAGCTGGAGCTTATTGTTGCGAGTGCGCTGAACAACGTCGTCGTAAGCAGCGCAGAACTGGGCGAAGTTCATGCCATCCACGTTCTTGATGTTCGGCACCTTGAGCGAACGCGAGCCATCCTTAGAGGCGACATCGACCGCGAGGCCGATGTTCACATAGTTGCGAACAACGCGGAACAACTCACCGCCGTTCTCGGCGAAGGCATGATTCAGAGAAGGATTCGCCCTGGCCGCCTGCACAACCGCCCACGCGATGATGTGCGTGAAGCTGATCTTTCCCTTGCCCTGCAAAGACCGCTGCTTGTTGATGAGAGTGCGATTCTCCTCGATCACGCGTACCGGTATCTGGCGCTGCGAAGTGGCCACCGGAATAGCGAGGCTCGCCACCATGTTCTCGGCGATACGCGCCGCGGCGCCCCGCAGCGGAACTAACTGGTCGCCTGGTCCCACCGTCTTGACTTCCTGACGTGCGACCGCTGTGGACGGCGCTGGAACGTGTGGCGCCTGAACGGAGGGCGTTTGAACGGAGGGCGCGTGAACGGGTGGCGCGGCAACCGGCGCGGCAGGAGCCTGGATGACAGCCGCCGCCGTGGAAGCTACTGGTTGAGGAGGGGGCACTGCAGCGGGAGCTGACGGCTCGGGAGCAGGAGCCGGCGCGGCCGCATCACCATTCGCCGCAACCGAGCCACTTGGAGCAGAACCGCCGTTCTGAGGCGGGGTCTGCTGTAGGAATTCGGCCCATTCCTGATCGACACTGGAACGATCGAAGTTGTATTGGTGCGAGAGCTCGTCTTGGAGCCAGCTATTGATGCCCAACGAGGGGTCTTCTTTGATTTCCGGCATGAGTGTTAGTTGTTAGTACGATTCCAGCGGGATCTATTGAGGCAAATGCACGAATTGCAGGGGAATGTCATTGCCCGGTGCCAATGATTTGCGAGCACAGGGCGCTGGTGGGTGGCGAGAGCACACACCCATCCCGATGTGAATCTGACGTCAAAAGTTCTTCTTCATGATAGCGGAAAACGACCCGGTTTGGGCGGCGGCGCCCTAGTCGCTCTCGACTTTCGAATAGGTCTGGTAGATCTCTTCCCGGATCGTTGCGAAGGGCCTAAGTATAAGATTCGATTGGCCGAGTTCCAAAGTCCAGTCGCCGTTCGGAGCTTTCAAGGGCTGCAGCCGGGCGAGTTGTTCACGTCTCAGCTGAGGCTGTTGAGCAGATATCGCAAAGAGCACCTGGGGACCTCGCACCAGCGCAACTTGGTCCGGATTCTGAAGATCGACGGCTTCCGTCCTCACCGGTTGTTCTATGTTCAGTTCAACCAAGTCGCCGGCTTTCCAGTTACGGCGCAGGGGGAAGAACGTTCCCGGTGCAGGCGTTGCCTTCAGCCGGTTGCCGTTGAGGGATATGGAGGTTTGGTTGCCGGCCCAAGCCGGGATACGAAGATGCAATGAGAATTCCTGCGGCTCGGCGAGTTCCATGCGCATGGTTACCAGGCTGTCGGTTGGATAGGCCGTCTGTTGTATGAGCGAGCAGCGGATTGAGTTCTGCATCCAAGTGACCTGGGATGGCACATAGAGGTTCACGTAGATGCCGTCGGCGCTGCGGAAGTAAGCGTTGATCGTATAGTCTGAGACGACCTGGGGCAGCGTTCCGGAGCAGCATGGCCACCTGGCATCGTGGTCCCATCGGTAAACTGCGTCCGGAATGTCTCTGCGGTACGTCTTAACACCCGAGTGGTGGTAGTCGGAGTAGTAGAAGCTGGAGCCGTCTTCGCGCACCGGCAGCGCACCCAGGATGGTGTTGTAGAGGACTCGCTCCATGCTGTCGCCGTACCGCGCATCCTGGGTGAGCAGCAGCAGATAGCGCATCACTTTGAAGTGCGCGTACGACCCGCAGGGCGTTTCGAAGCTGCGGCGCGTGCTGGACAAGCTAGCGCCGAGCTGGCCCTTGCCGGGTTCGACAAAGGCCTCGTTCGGTCCCCAGCCGCCGGTTGCAAAACTCTGATCCTTCCAGATCAGGTTGACGGCATTATTGACCGCGTGAAGGTACTTCGGGTGGCCCAGTTTCATATAGCCCTGCATACCGGAGCTGAGCGCGTTCACGTGACTGTAGGCATGCAGGCCTGGGAGCACGTCTTGCCCTTCAGCCAATGGGTCGAAGAAGGTGCGGTCGAGAAGATAGCGCTTGCCCATGTCGAGGAACATCGGATCCCCGGTGCGCTCATACGCGAGGAAGAGATTCTC
The DNA here is from genome assembly GCA_963740005.1 of uncultured Acidobacteriaceae bacterium. Lineage (GTDB taxonomy): Bacteria > Acidobacteriota > Terriglobia > Bryobacterales > Bryobacteraceae > CAJCIT01. The sequence goes on from CAVUCO010000043.1 coordinate 4,350, forward strand.
CGCCATGGTGTAAGTCTCATCCCAGGTATAGGTCTCGTCTTTGTGAGGCCGCTGCTGCTTTTCCTCGTCGGTAAGCGCATGATCGGGCATGTGCGGCTTCGCGGCGCGGGTGGTGGCGTAGAGAACAGAGAAGGCGGTTTCATCACCAGCCCAGGAATGCGCATCGAGCAGCGCGCAGACTAGCTTGTCATAGGTGTAGCCCGGATAGCGAAGGTCGGCGAAGAACTTACCGGAGGGGTCCAAGGTCTCGGCATAACCGCGCACCAGACGCTTCACTTTGGCGCGAGTTGGTTCGGAATTGGTGGCCGCGGCGAATCGAGCGAGACCGGAAACATACTGGCCGAAGGAAGCGCCTGGGCAGAAGTCGTCGTACCAGCCGCCCATGTCCTCGCCCGGCGCTGGAAGTCCGGCGCGCTGGCGGTAGATCTTCAGAAGCCGATCCTCGCTGAGGTTCAGAAAGAAGGAATGGGTCTCGTCGAACTGCTGCTTAAGCGGGCCAGGCAGGAGGGTAACGGCGCCATAGGGTAAGACAGTGAGCGGTGGGCTGGGCAGAGTCGTCGAGCGGCCCTTGGATGCTGTCGAGGCGGCAAGGGCCAAGGACGCAGCGCTCTTCAGCAAGGTCCTCCGCGTGAGATTAGGCATCCTTAGACTCCGTGCGGATGAAAAACAGGCACTGACGAAGCATATCTCGATTTGGTGCTCCGCTACACTGAGTTCAATGACTCTAGAAGAGCTGGAAAGAGAGTACGTTACGCTCCGGCAGCAGGCTGACGCTGTGCGGAGCTATCTTTGACGCGCCCGGCAAGCAACAGAAGCTGAAAGACCTCGAAGCGATTATCTCTTCGCCGGACTTTTGGAATTCCCCCGAAACAAGCCAAAAGACAATGCAGGAACGCAAGCGCGTCGAGGAATCGATTGCGCAGGAGGCTTCCCTGCGATCCACAACCTCCGACATCGACACGCTGTTCGACTTGGGCAAAGAAGGAGAAGCGGTTACTCCCGATATTGAGCGCGAAATGGATGCGCTCACCAAGAAGCTGGAACAGCTTGAAACCGGGATGCTGCTCTCGGGACCCAATGACGCCCGGGACGCGATCGTTACCATTCACCCAGGAGCGGGCGGCACGGAGAGCCAGGACTGGGCTGAGATGCTGATGCGCATGTATCTGCGCTGGGCGGAGCGGCACGGCTACAAGGTCGAAGTGACCGATCTGCTCGAAGGCGAAGGCGCGGGCATCAAGTCTGCCACCTTCGAAATCAACGGCGGAGACAACATTTACGGCCAGCTACAGTCGGAGGCCGGTGTTCACCGGCTGGTGAGGATCTCGCCGTTCGACGCGAACGCACGGCGGCATACATCTTTTGCCTCCGTGTTTATCTACCCACAGATCGACGACGATATCAACATTGAGATCAAACCCGAGGATCTGAAAATCGACGTTTTCCGGGCTAGCGGTGCGGGAGGTCAGCACGTGAACCGCACCGAATCCGCCGTACGCTTCACCCATCTGCCCACCGGCCTGGTGGTGCAGTGCCAGAACGAGCGCAGCCAGCATAAGAACCGCGCAAGCGCGATGAAGCAGATGAAGGCCAAGCTCTACGAATACGAGCTGGATAAAAAGCGCGTCGCTGACCGCAAACTGGAAGATACGAAACTCGAGATCAACTTTGGCAGTCAGATTCGCAACTATGTGCTGGCGCCCTACCGGCTGGTGAAGGACCTGCGGACAAAGCTTTCCATCGGGGATGTCGACCGTGTATTGGACGGCGATATTGACAGCCTGACGCACGCCTATCTGGTCTGGCGAAAGACCGGCAAGCTGGCCGGCGAAGCAGGCAAAGACGACCTGATCGACTAGCGTCGCTTAGTCCTTACGGCGACGGAATTTCAATGGATCCGAGCGACACAGAACTAACGCTGGCGGCCAAACTGATCCGCGCCGGCCGGCTGGTTGCTTTTCCGACCGAAACCGTCTACGGTCTCGGTGCGAATGCTCTGGATGAAGCGGCCGTCCAGCGAATCTACGATGCGAAGGGTCGACCGGCGACCAGCCCGCTGATTGTCCATGTTGCGGACGTTATCATGGCCCGGCAAGTGACGGCTGAATGGCCAGTGCTGGCGCAGAAGCTTGCGGAGCGATTCTGGCCAGGGCCACTAACCCTGGTACTGCCCAAGGCTGCAGAGATCCCTGACATTGTGACGGCCGGCTTGGACACCGTGGGGGTGCGAATCCCTTCGCATCCGGTCGCGCTGGGGTTAATCCGCAGAGCGCGTGTGCCTATTGCCGCGCCGAGCGCCAATCGATTCACGCAGATCTCGCCGACCACAGCCGAGCATGTGCGCGTGGGTCTGGGCAGTGCGGTGGATCTGATTCTGGATGGAGGCGCGACGCATATCGGAATTGAGTCGACCGTGGTTTCACTGGCGGAACAACACCCAACGGTTCTTAGGCTGGGCATGATTTCGCAGGCCGATTTGGAAGCAGCGACAGGCGTCGCTTGGAGAGTTCAGGACTCCGGGCAAGTTCAGCAGGCGGTGGCCGAAGGTACGTTACCAGGGTTCGCGGCACCGGGTATGTACAGCAGGCACTATGCGCCGAGGACGCCCTTGGTGCTGCTGGCTAAGGGCCAGCCGGAACCAAAGGGGAGGGGACGCATTCTGGAAATGCCATCCGAACCAGCCGCTTATGCGGCACGTTTATATGCAGCCCTACACGAAGCCGATGCCGAGGGATGGGATTGGATTGCGCTATGCGAGCCGCCCGTAAGCGATGCGTGGGCGGGGATACGCGACCGCCTGAAGCGCGCAGCGACTAAGGGGTTTGAAGGTTAGGTGGCGTGTTGAGCCCGGTTTCACTTCTCCACTCGTTCACATACCAACTTGAAGTTGTGTTGCGTAATACCGGTTTCCAGGTGGCTCGTCATCGTTAAGATTTTGCCGTCGGTGGAAAGCTCCCAGCGTTCTTCGGTCTCGATCGGTGCGTCGTTTGAAGCCTTCGCGAGAGTCCGAATCACCAGCACACTTCCATCCCAGAAGCAGTGACTCTTCGATTCCCGCCCGCGGACTTCATTGATGGATTCGCGGCCGTCGGTGTAGTAGGTGACGTCGGCGCTGCTCTTGCCGGCCTTGCCGGTCTGGGACGTATGGACGTTGATTGTTACGTCCTGCTGATCGATGGTGCGGACCATCGTATCGGGCGCGGTGAACGTGCCGAAGTCGCTTTTGTCCTTGATCATTCGCCACTGGCCGGCGTAGTTCGTTTTGGTGTCACTCTGAGCGACAGCGAACGCGGCGGCGAAAAGGGTCACGAGCAGGAATAGAGCAGTTCGACGCATGATGCTTCTATTATGCCTGCGCGACAGAGGGTGGTTTGAGGCACTGCTTTTTCGAAGGAATCCCACGGAGGGCAGGAAGGGTTCGCTTGCTACAATCGAGGCGTCCCGCGGGCTGTGCCCAATGCGGATTCCGCCCGGCAGTTCAGACTGTTTCGAACCCTGCTGACCTTCGGACGGCCGCGAACGGGCAGGAACTCATGAATCATCTGAAACGGCTCATCCGCGAAGTGCCGGACTTCCCTAAGCCCGGAATCAATTTCTACGACATCACAACTCTGCTGCGGGACAAAGCGGGCTTTCGCGAGACCATTGATGCGCTGGAAACCCACTACAGGGGCCGAGCCATCGACATCGTGGTTGGGATTGAAGCGCGAGGCTACTTCTTCGCGCCCGCCATGGCCTTGGCGCACGGCGCGGGCTTCGTGCCGGTGCGCAAGCCGAAGAAGCTACCGGCGGCAGTGCGTAGTATCGAGTACGCGTTGGAATACGGAACCGACATCCTCGAGATCCATGCCGACGCCATCCAGCCCGGCGAAAATGTGCTGATCATCGACGACGTCCTCGCCACCGGCGGCACGGCTTCCGCTGTGGCGAAATTGGTGGAGGGACTGGGAGCGAACGTCATCGGGCTGGGCTTCGTCATCGAACTCTCGTTCTTGCACGGACGCGATCGCCTCAAGGGCTACGACTTGCACTCGTTGATCCAGTACTAGGGTCATCGCCGTGCCCAAGATTCCCTCACCCGCTGCGCCTAAAGCCAGATCGACGGCAGGCTCGCCGGCTCGGGCACGAGTCCCCTCTTTCGCCAAGCTGAACCTCGACCTGCGTGTCGGGAACAAAAGGGCTGACGGCTATCACGAACTGAGGACGGTTTTTCAAACCATCAGCCTCAAGGACGACTTGACGATTCAGTTTGAACGTGCCCGGAAAACCGAGATTCTGCTGGATAGCTCCATAGACATTCCTGACAATCTGGTGGTCCGAGCGGCGAGGGCAGTGCTGGACCACCTAAGGCTGACGGCCCGGGTTCGGTTTGTACTCGAAAAGCATATTCCTATGGGCGCCGGGCTGGGTGGGGGGTCGAGCAACGCGGCGGCGGTGTTGATGGCGCTGCCGGCCTTGGCAGGAAAGCCGATTTCCACTGCCGAACTGGCGCGGATCGGCGCTCAGCTGGGTAGCGATGTCCCTTTTTTTCTATGCGGTGGAACCGCCGTGGGAATGGGGCGCGGGACAGAATTATATCCCCTGCCGGACCTGCCGGCGCTCCCGGCAGTGGTGGTCGTGAGCGGGGTCCATGTTTCGACAGCGGAAGCGTATCGCGCTTTGAATCGGGACGCTTCTGGCGAGCCCGAATCGGACCCGCTGCCGAATGTTACGAACGCGTTGACATCGCTGGAGGAGTCCCATATGCTGAGAGAGTTTCAGGCCGTCGTATGGGGGCTGAGTTCGTCCAGACTCGCGCTGCTCCCACTCAAAAACGATTTTGAACCAGTAGTTTTTCGAAGACACCCGGAACTCCGGCAACTGGTGCGGAAACTGCGGCGGTTGGGCGCCAAACCGGCGCAAATGACAGGAAGTGGGTCTGCAGTGTTCGGCATTTTTGACACGCCCGGGAAGGCGATGACGGCCAGCTCCCGTTTCGAGGGATCTGAGTCCTCTGTAGTCGCATTTCTGCCCCGAAGCCGTTATAAAACCCTATGGCGCCGGGCGCTTGGTCCGTATTTCGATCAAAGCTGCCTGGCCTGATTCAACGGAGAAACTCTCAATACATGGCCGCTCCTAAACCGCTTCGAGCCCTTTACACCGACTACAAGATCTTTTCGGGTACGGCGAACCCGGCATTGGCAAATGAGATTTGCGAGAGCCTCGGATGCCCGATGGGGGCGGCCATGGTGCGGACCTTTGCGGACGGGGAAACCCATCTCCAAATCCAGGAGAATGTCCGCGGGGCGGACGTTTTCGTGGTTCAGCCGACCTGCACGCCCGTGGACCATAACATCATGGAACTGCTGCTGATGATGGATGCGTTCAAGCGGGCCAGTGCAGAACGGATCACGGCAGTGTTACCCTATTATGGGTATGCTCGGCAGGATCGAAAAGATAAGCCGAGGATGCCGATTTCGGCCAAACTGGTGGCCAGCCTGCTCGAAACGGCCGGCGCAAACCGGGTTCTGGCGCTCGATCTGCACGCCGCTCAGATTCAGGGATTCTTCGATATTCCGGTGGATCACCTGTTCGCAGCGCCCGTAATGATCGAGTATTTTGAAGCACATCACGACCATGAAGATCTGATTGTGGTCTCGCCGGACGCGGGTGGCGTGGAACGGGCCCGGGCGTTCGCAAAGCGTTTGAATGCGCCGTTGGCAATTATTGATAAGCGGCGTACGGAAGTGAACGTGGCCGAGGTGATGAACATCATCGGCGACGTCGAAGGAAAGCATTGCTTGGTGGTGGATGACCTGGTGGATACGGCCGGAACGCTGGTGAACGGCGTGGATGCGCTGTTGGGCCAGGGAGCCACCAAAGTGACGGCCTGCGCGACACACGCGGTGTTGTCGGGTCCGGCGGTAGATCGCATTAAGTCGTCGAAGTTGGAAGAGTTGGTCGTAACCAACTCGATTCCGCTCAAACCCGAGGCGGCGGCTTGCGGCAAGATCCGGCGGTTGTCGGTGGCATCGTTGCTGGGCCGGGCGATCCAGTCGATCCACGAGGGTGGTTCGGTGAGCACGCTGTTTGTCTGATGGTTTATGGTTTTCGGCGGCGGGATGATCCGCCGCATCTCGGCGTCTAGCTGAGATTTGGTTAGCAGTAAGCGGTTAGGCGGCTTCGGCCCTCTGCCGTAATTTAAGTCGGGGTCCGCAGCTCGGAAAGTGGTTGCAGGCTGGCGTCCCGGCGATGAGGTGATAAATGAGGAAGGATATTACGATCGCAGCCGAATCGCGAGATTCGCGCGGCAAGAATGAAGCGCGGCGCCTACGTGTGAAGGGCTCCATGCCCGCAGTGGTGTATGGCGGCGAAACGGGCGCGGTAGCAGTCGCCGTCAACCCGAAAGAAGTGGGCAGGATCTTGAATAGCAAGGCCGGCCACAACACGATTTTCAATCTCAGCGTGGCGGGCGGAGAGACGACTCCCGTCATGATCATCGACTGGCAGTTTGATCCCATCAAGGATTCGTTGCTGCACGTCGACCTGAAGCGCATTGATCTGACCAAGCGCATTACGGTCAAGGTGCCGGTGGTGACATTCGGCGACCCCAAGGGTGTGAAGCTGGAAGGCGGCATCCATGAGATCGTGACGCGCGAAATCGAGATTGAGTGCCTCCCGGACGAGATTCCGGAGCAGTTCTCTGTCAACGTCGCAGAGGTGGGACTCAACCAGTCCATCCGAGCTTCAGAAATTCCGCTTTCGGGCTCGATGAAGCTTCTCAGCCCGGCTGATGCGGTTATCTCGCACGTTGTTGCGCTGCGCGCTGAAGTGGTCGAAGAGGTGGCTGCGGTGGCCGAAGTTACTGCGGCTGAACCGGAAGTCATCAAGAAGGGCAAGAAGGAAGAGGGTGGCGAAGCGGCAGCACCCGCAGCACCGGCGCCCAAGAAGAAGTAAGCGCCTCGCTCGCCGGCTTCGATGTCCGATCTGCCTGTTGCCTCCGAGTCCTCCCAAGACGAGATGCCGGCAGATCCGGCCAGCCGGGTCTACTGCGTCGTCGGATTGGGGAATCCCGGCACTCGATACGAGCACACCCCGCATAACATTGGTCTTGCGGTGGTGGAGGAGCTAGCGAGACGCCATGGGATCCGGACGGTCCGGAATGAAGGAGTGGCGACGACGGGCAGCGGGCAGATCCGGGAGCGTTCTGTTTTGCTGGTGAAGCCGCAGGCGTTCATGAATAACTCCGGGGGAAGCGTTCGGGCGATCCTGAAATCGCACAACCTGGGGAACAAGGATCTGGTGGTGGTTCACGACGAAATCGATTTGCCGTGGACCGCTCTCCGGATCAGGGAAAAAGGTTCAGCCGCCGGGCACAACGGTGTCCGGTCATTGATCGCCGCGATACATACCGACTGGTTTACTCGGGTAAGGGTGGGCATACACCCGAACCATGAGATTGACGATGCGGCGGTTTACGTGCTCGCTCCCTGGGAGCGGGCTATGAGGGACGAGGTGGACGAGATGGTGGGCTATGCTGCCGATGCTGTCGAGTTCATCATTGCCGAAGGCGCCATTAAGGCCATGACGAAGTTCAATCGTCGCGCCCGGGGCTTACAAAAAGAGGAAGAATGAGAATCTACGAAGAGTTATTCATCGTTCGACCGGATGCCACTGAAGAAGAAGTGGAGCCGATAGTCGAACAGTTGAAGGGCATCATCACCCAAAGCGGTGGTACTGTCGACAAGGCTGAAAAATGGGGTATGCGGCGGCTTGCTTACCGCGTGCTGAAGTACAACGAAGGGCAGTACATCCTGCTGCAATTCACGGCCAAGGCAGACACGGTTAAAGAGATTGAGCGCCGGTTGCGAGTTGCCGACGTAGTGATTAAGTTCATCACGGTTCGGATTGACGAGAAGCTGAAGCGCATTGAAAAGCGAAAGAAAGCGCGCGAGAAGCGTGCTGCGCGGAAGCCTGTACCGTCCATCGTGCCGGCGCAAGCCGCAGGGCCGGGCCCGTCGACGCCGGCGCCTCCCGTGCCACATGCTGAACCGGGTGTGCCGATCCCGGGCGCTCCGAACGAAGCCGTGCATAGTGAACCGAAGGAAGGGGCATAGAAATATATGGCAGAGCAAAGAGGCGGCCGCCCGATCGCGGCCTCACAGCGTCCGACCGGCGGTGACAAAGCGATTGCAACGGGTAAGAAACAGTATTTCCGGCGCAAGAAGGTTTGCCGGTTCTGCGTCGAGAAGATCGACGACATCAATTACAAAGACGTGCGAATGCTCTCGAGCTTCGTCTCCGAGCGCGGCAAGATTACTCCTCGCCGCATCTCCGGTGTCTGCACGCCCCACCAGAAACGTTTAAGCGAAGCGATCAAGCAGGCGCGGAACATCGCCCTGATTCCGTTCGCGTCCAGAATGTAAAGGAAGCAGAACGATATGCAAGTGATCCTTAGAGAAGACGTAGAGAAACTGGGCCACCGTGGCTCAATCGTTAAAGTGACGGATGGGTACGCCCGCAACTTCCTGCTTCCCCGGAAGCTCGCGGTTCCCGCAACCGAATCGAACAAGAAGATTGTCGAGCAGGAGCGCGAAGCCTATTTGCGGCGTGAGGCAAAAGTCAAAGCCGATGCCGAGGACCTGGCTAAGCTGCTGGCCGGAACCACGCTCACATTCAAACTTCGCGTAGGTGAGAACGATCAACTGTTCGGTTCAGTGACCGTAAAGGATATCGTGGAAGCGCTGGATAAGCAGAAATTCACGATCGACCGGCGCAAGGTGATCCTGGACGAGCCCATCAAGACGCTCGGCGACCATAAGGTGACTCTTCGGCTGCATCGCGAAGTGTCCACTGAAATCGCAGTCGTCGTCGAAAAAGAGGACTAGCCTCCCAACCCGGCGCACACACAATTTGCACTTCACAAGGCAGGCTTCGGCCTGCCTTTTCATTTAGCGATCTTCTAGTTTCAGCACAGAACCGCGTGAAAACCGATGCCGACCGACAGTCACTTTCCGCCGTGGCACAGGCCTTCAGCCTGTGGGTTTTCAAGGACAACCGAGCGCGTAGCTCTCCGCCTCGGAGCCAGTGCCGAAGCGGCGAACAAGGCTTCGGAGCCGTGACCGTGAGGGAGCCGGACCTTGTGTCTTTTGCGAGCCGTGACCGTGAGGGAGCGGACACGAAAGCTCCGGCGCCTCAACAACGACGGAACGAAATCAAGCAAAAGCCCTTCGGCAGCCGCGCGCGCTACGGCTACGGTTTCCGTCAGCGTCCACCTGCTCGCGCACGCTCTCAGTTTGTTACGTCGTGGGTACGGCTCTCGCCGCGTAGCGGCAGATACACCTTTTCCCATTGCTTGTGAGCGGGGCTGTCGCCGTACGCATCAAACGCAGCCTTGCTTTCAAACTCCATCACGATCGCATCCGTGTAGCCGGTGCCTTGCACTTTTAGGGGCTTCATCCAGAGGCTCTTAATTCCGTTGTAGTTTCGAGCCATCTCTTCGGTAGCTTTGAAAACAGATGCCTTTTGATCGGCGGTGACGCCATCCTTCCACTGAATGGTGATGACGTGAATCACAGTCGACGGAAGCGAAACACTCCCGGCACCTGCATTGGACGCATGGACAACGGACAGCAACGGCCCGCTGTGTTGGGTAACCAGGCCCGCGGCAAAAAGAAGCGCGGCAAGCGTTATGGCGAGTTTCGTGTCAAGTTTCTTCATAAAGACCTCCCGGGTCGTGGCGAACAGGGCCGTCTGCGATTGTCACACAGTCGGCGCGCGACGCACTACTCAACCGGCAGAGGGTTTCGTTCCAAAGAAGAAACAAACGGCGAAGCCCGCAGACCACACCATTGCTCGGCGATGACAATCGAGTTGGCGGGGTTCTCGGGGATGTACTTCAGATTCACTGGGCCGATGAGCCTGTGCTCCTCGGCGGGAAGCAGGTGCCGGAGTTGACTAATTTCCTGGGAGGCATCGTACTCGATACCGCGGACCTTGTAGGTATAAAAAACAGTATTCTCGTGAAGTTCAAGCACGACTCCGTCGGCAACCCGCCCGGACTGACTGACCAACTGCCGCCGCAATCTCTCCAGTTCCTCGGGAGACTTCCTCCGCTTGATTCGAACCGTGACGATGACGATCGCAATGCCGGCAACAATTGCCGCACAAATCCCGATTTGAATGTTCCGGTCGAGGAACGCGTCAAAAAGCCCGAGAGCCATAGTGACAGACTGCTTCTACGGGAGAACCATCCCGCAGTGGCCGGGAGGGAGCAAGGGCGAGCTTTCCAGGGAGATCTCGGCTGCCGCGAGCCAGAAAATGCAGAGGACTCTTCAAAGGCTTGTCACAACGATGGTAGCAAAGCGTCATGTCTTGCGAGCCGTGACCGTGAGGGGAGCAGCCGTCGATATTCTTATAAACTTCCGGCACAGAGGCGCGCGCGTGAGCAAGCCTGAATGGTCCTTCGGACCATCGGATGGGATGAAAATCTTCCGAACGCCCCGACCGTTCGGAGGCCCAGCAAGCGGGTGTTAACGGAGCCGTGACCGTCAGGGAGCGAACGTAAAGCTTCGGACGCACGAACCGGGGGATCGAATTCAGCGCCAGCTCTTAGGATCCGCGATTGGCCGTTGATTCTCGACGGTGCGGGCACCTTTCGGAGCCGCAACCGTAGCTCGCCGCCTCTCCGCCACGGAGCGCACTTAACAGCCTGCTTGCAAACGACAGCTCCTTACTCTTCCGCTACGCTTCTGAGGCGCGACGGTGACGGAGCGCTTGCTTCTAAACTCTACAGCCGTAGGCAGCCTAGGGCGCCGTCATCTCCGCAACCGTCGATCGCTCGCTCTCATTGCCCTTCAGGTCGACCGCGCTCACGGCGTAACGATAGTGCACGCCCGGCTTGATGTCATGGTCGCTATACGCGGGGGTTGTTTGGAGATCGCCGACGCGCTGAAATGGCCCATTATCCGCGGCGCGATAAACGTAGTAACCCTTCAAGTCTGCGTCGGGACTGCGCTCCCACGTAACTTCCAACGAATTGGAACCGGCCAACACGGTAATGCTGGCAGGCACGCCGGGTGGGAACGTATCTTTCTCGTTGACGTGAATCGCGCGCGAAGGCTCGCTCTCAGCGGTCGAGATCGGCGTTTCCTCAATCGCCACCACCGAGTATTCGTAGTCGGTCTCAAACTGGGAGGTTTGGTCCAGATATGGCGAGGCATCCGCCGTTGCAATCAAGGCCGGGGCCGGTTGGGATGCTATCGCGCGGCGATAAATGCGCCACTTCAAATGCTCCCGCTGCGGAGTCCAGGAAACCAGGTACCCTCGGCCCGTGGCCGTAACCTGAATCTCCGGAGGGTCCAGGGGCGCCACGATCTGAAGGTGGACAAAATTCGAAAAAGGCGACCATCGCTCGTGCCGCGCCGAACTGCGGATGTCAATCGCGATTTGCTGCCCCACGTACGGGCCGGCGTCGATCTGATGGGAAATCGCGCTGGTTTGATCGTCTCCCGAGACATCGATCTCCACAGGTTTCATCTTGGCAAACCAGGCGTCGGTCGAAAACGGCGTTGCATCGGGGCCGATCTCCACCTCGACCGCCTCAAACTTGGCGATGAGGTCCCCCTCCGTGGTTGCTTTCGGGAGACTAAATTGCAAAAGGATCTTGCTGCCTCGCTGGACTGCCGTCAAATCGATAACGTTGTTTGGGATGTGCCGGGCAGGAGGCATCGTATCGCCGATGTAGCCGCAAGAGGCTGCGCCCACTGCGATCGCGATCGAGAACAACGGCCAGAAAAAAGCTGCGGTTATCCACCGGCAGCGCATTACAGAATATACCTGCTCAGATCCTGATCCTTAACGATTTCGGAAAGCTGCTTTTTCACGTAGATCGCGTCAATTCGGATGTTCTTCTTTTTCAAGTCGGGCCCATCGAACGAGATGTCTTCCAGCAGTTTCTCCATGATGGTATGTAACCGCCGTGCGCCGATGTTTTCCATCGATGTATTGACCTGGGCCGCAATTCGCGCCACTTCAATCAGTGCATCGTCCGTAAACGTCAGCCGGATCCCCTCCGTTTCCAGCAGCGCCGCATATTGCTTGACCAGGGCCGACTTCGGCTCCTTCAGGATTCGAATGAAGTCCTCTTCGGTGAGCGACTTCAATTCGACGCGAATGGGGAAGCGGCCTTGCAGTTCGGGAATCAGATCGCTGGGCTTCGATACGTGAAAGGCGCCGGCGGCGATGAACAGAATGTGGTCGGTACGCACAAAACCGTAGCGGGTGTTGACCGTGGTCCCTTCGACAATCGGCAAGATATCACGTTGCACCCCTTCGCGGCTTACGTCCGGCCCATGACCACCCTCGCGCCCGGCAATTTTGTCGATCTCGTCAAGGAAGACAATCCCGTTGCGCTCCACGCGCTCCAGGGCTATGCGTGTCACCTGATCCATGTCGATCAGCTTGTGCTCTTCTTCTTGAATCAGGTATTCCAGAGCTTCTGAAACGCGCATGTTGCGCTTTCGCGTTCTCCCACCAAATAGGCCCGGGATGACATCCTTCAAGTTGATGTCCATTTCCTCAATACTGCCGTTGGTGGAAACTTCAAACGTAGGGCCGCGTTCTTTAACGTCAACCTCTACCGTGCGGTCGTCAAGCTTCCCGGCACGCAGTTTCTCACGGAGCTTCTCGCGAGTGCGCTCCTGACTATCGCTGCCTTCAGGTGCCGGCGGAATCAGCAGATCGAGCAGCCGCTCTTCGGCGTTTGTTTCGGCGCGATCCGCTACCTGGTCCAGACGCTCCTCGCGCACCATGTCGATGGCGATGTCGACCAGGTCGCGGATCAACGACTCCACGTCGCGGCCCACATAGCCGACCTCGGTAAACTTACTGGCTTCCACTTTGAGAAACGGCGAATTCGAGAGCTTGGCGAGCCGGCGCGCGATCTCAGTCTTTCCAACCCCGGTAGGCCCAATCATCAAAATGTTCTTGGGCATCACCTCTTCAGCCATATCAGGCTCGAGCTTTTGGCGCCTGACGCGATTCCGAAGAGCAATCGCGACTGACCGCTTGGCGTCGGCCTGCCCCACCACGTGCCGGTCGAGCTCGGCGACAATCTCGCGTGGAGTCAGCTCATCCAGCAGCGGAGCTTCGTCGGAGGACGATTGGGGTAAGTGAATTACCATTAGCCCAGTTCCTCAAACGTGATGTTCTCGTTTGTATATATGCAGACATCCGCCGCAATCTTCATGGATTTTTCGACAATTTCACGTGCACTTAGGTTTGTGTTTTCAATTAATGCGATGGCCGCGGACTTGGCGAACGATCCTCCGGAGCCAATGGCCGCCAGCGGCGTATCCGGCTCGATGACATCGCCCGTACCGCTAACGATGTAAATGTTCTGCAGATCGGCCACCAGTAAGAGGGCTTCCAGATGACGCAGCATGCGATCCGTTCGCCAGTCTTTGGCAAGTTCCACGACGCTGCGGGGCAGGTTTCCCGCATACTGTTCCAGCTTGGCTTCAAACCTGGCAAAAAGCGCAAAGGCGTCGGCGGTCGATCCCGCAAAGCCGGAAACGATCTTGCCGTTATAGAGCGGACGAAGCTTTTTGGCACCGCTCTTCAGCACCTCGCCACCCATGGTGACCTGGCCATCGCCGGCCAGAACAACTTTCCCGTTGCGCCGTACGCAGAGAATCGTTGTCGAACGGATTCGTTTACTCATTGGATACTTGCTTTATTTCAGCACAGTGGTCCGGCCTAGCTTCGAAGTTGACTGCTGCCAATTGCAAACGACACCTCCTTACTCTTCCGCTAAGCTTACCGAGGCGCGACGGTGACGGAGCGCTTGCTCACAAGCTATCCAGGTATTTTCAGAGCAACCGCGCGCGTGAGAGTCTGTGTGAAAGCTCCCGGCACAGAACCGCGCGCGTGAGCAAGCGGATTCTTTCGGAGCCGCGACCGTCTGGAAGCGCACTCCAAGGCCGATATTCAGGCAAAACGCCCAGCTTTTCACCTGGTTTCCGAGCCCGGGTGAGCAAGCCGTGACCATACCGCACCCGGTTAATGGAGTTTTCACACAGACTCGTGAGCAAGCGGATGCCACACGAGCCGTTACCGGTCAGCAAGCGGACCATTTGCGAGCCGTGACCGTGAGGGAGCGGACGTCGATATTTTTATCAAGACTCCCGGGATTTCCGTTGCTTTCTGCACACCTCAGCGAGCCGTCGCGGTTTTTCCTCATCATTGTCGTGGCAATGTAAGACCAGCTATACCGGATGCTGTTGCACCCTTAACCGCCAAGTGTCGATCAGACCTTTGAGCGCGGCTGGGCGGCGTCGCAGAATCAGCATTCGAACAATGACGACGCCGCTGTACAGAAAATATCCAATCGTGAGCCAATGTCGAATCCCGTTTGCAATGAAGCCGAGCGCGTTGGGCTGCGCGGTAAACGGTGCGAATACAAACTGAGCGGCAAAACTGACGAATAACACCGTCGCTTCCCACCAGGCCAGCGTCATATCCAGCAGGAAAGCGAACGCGATGGCGCTCTGCCCGATGGTCAACAACAACTCCGTCTGTTGCTGCGGGTTGAAGTTGATTTGCGTTACCGCGCCCGCACCCGCAGAGAAAACCAGCGGCAGCATAGCGACCAGCAGTGTCCACTGGTTGATGTTGCTCGAGGCTATATTCATGATCGCGACGGGCGCCTGGTCGACTTGCCGGGCAAAGTAGAACGTGGAAGCGAATTCCGGAAACTCGGAAACCAGCGGCGCAAACCACTGAATCACGATGAAGCTGGGGATACCAAGAGCGCTGGCTACGGCAATCAAACTTCCGAGAAACGGCTCCGCTGTGAAGTAAATCAGCGTACCCCCAACGGCGAAGCAGGAAGCGATCACGAGAATGCGCCACACCCGTGGAGCACGAGCGATGGCGCGGGGCACCGCCTCCAGGCCCTCAATCCCCTCCCGGCCCTCCGGCGGCAGTTTGGTGAGGAGGACGAGATAAGCCACGTAAATGGCAATCAGCACGGCTGTATCGAACAGGTTTAAGGTGGCCTTTCGCCAGATGACCAGGGCATAAATCAGCGGCAGCGCCAATCCCAGAACTTCAATGCTGTGATGACTCGCGAGCCGGATTCGGCGAAGGGGCTGACCAGTATGACGGCGATTGAACAGGGCCGCGGTCAGATAAATCATCGGCCATCCGACTCCGGTGAGAAGCCGGAGCGCGCCGGTCAGATTGGCCAGGAGCAGGTCGCGCTGCTGATGCCACGCAAGCACAGCCTCGACCGCGAACTCCGGCAAGGTCTGGAGCCAAGCCAATATGGCTAGCGCGAAGCCCTGCGCAATAAAAAACTGGGCGGACTCCGCTCCCCACGCGATCAGGATGGAGGCACAGAGAATGGTCGGCGCCGTCCAGAGTGCAGCCCATGGTCCGGTTGAATGAAGCGGGCTCGCAACCAACAGAAGCAGCGCGAATGCGCATTGCCCCCGAAGACGTTGCTGAAAAACGCCCTCTCCGCTTCGCTCCCTCATGATCGGGAATCTACCACTCATAGCAAGCAAACACCGGCGCTTCGGAGCCGTGAAAACTGCCGGCATAGATCTCAGCATGAGCGCCAGAGCGCACAACGAGCAATGATGAAAGCGGGTGTCGAAGTCCGTCCGGAGTCACGACCGTTTCATCAAGAGGACGGACTTCTCTGTCCCAAGCCATGATGTAAGAGACGAATCGGCAAACAGCCCTGTGGCGCGTGGACAGAGCTGTCCGTCCCCGCGTCCTCCAACCTTGTATTTCAGAGCAACCGCGCGCGTGAGCACGCGGATGCCCTTCGGAGCCGCGACCGCCCTGAGACTCCAGCACAGATCTCAGGATGAACATCGAAGTACACACCCAAAATGATGAAAAGGCGGTTGCGAGCCGCGACCATTTCCGGGTGTTTTCAGAGCAACCGCGCGCGTAAGAGTCTGTGTGAAAACTCCGGGCACGGAACCGCGCGCCTGAGCAAGCGAATACCTCTTGCGAGCCGCGACCCTGAGGGAGCGCACGCAAAGGCCGATACTCCGTCAAAACGCCCGGCATTTCAGCTGGTTTCCGAACCCGCGGGAGCAACCCCTGACCGTGATGCGCGGGGTTACCAGAGTTTTCAGAGAGACTCGTCAGCAAGCGGTTTCCGGCGTTTTTCAGCAACCGCCTGAGCATCATTTCGGGAGAGACCTGGATCGGTCGGTGAGTATACCTTGAACCGGGGCGGTAATATCCACATGGTACAACGGGATCAAATGCCGACCTTTGAGGTGCGTACGCCCGGACACACCTATCTCTGCCTGGTAGAACGCGGCATCATCGCGAGCGTCGCAGACCATATTCCGGCCGGAGCTGGACGGGCCTTCGTTGTTACCACCGAGGACGTCTGGGCGCTGCATGGCGCGAAGCTGCTGAAGTCGCTGGAGAAGCGGAACGGAAGTTTTGCGGAGCCGGAAGTCCTGTTTCTTCCGGGCGGAGAAGAGAATAAGCGCCTGGAACAGGTAGAGCGCCTTGCCGATCAGATGTTGGAGCGAGGCGCCGATCGCACCAGTATCGTGATCGGATTCGGTGGTGGCATTGTCACCGACGTGGGCGGATTTCTGGCCGCCATCTTCATGCGAGGAATCCCAGTCTTGCAGGTTCCCACGACGCTGCTGGCGCAGGTGGACGCCTCAATTGGCGGAAAGACCGGTGTCAATCTCGCAAATGGCAAGAATCTTCTGGGGAGTTTTCATCAACCGCTCGCGGTTTTGATCGATCCTGAACTGACGGCGACCCTCCCGGAGCGGGAGTTCCGTGCCGGGCTGTTCGAGATCGTCAAATGCGGCGTGATTCGCGACCGCGAAATGTTTGATTTGATGGCGACCCGGCCGCGCGAGGTCTTGTCCATGAACGCCCCCCTGGTGGATTCGCTGATCGCCGGCGCGGTTCGTGTGAAGGCTGAGGTTGTGTCCGCCGATGAGCGTGAGAGCGGATTACGCCGCATTTTGAACTACGGTCATACCGTCGGCCACGCCATCGAATCCGAGACCGGTTTTGTGCGGTTTCTGCATGGCGAAGCCGTAGCGCGCGGTATGCTCGCCGCCACCCACTTGGCAGTGCTGAGAGGAATGCTCGCCCCAAAAGAAGCTGCCGCCATTCTCGAGACGATTCAGGCCTACGGTCCACTCCCGTCTGCCATTGACCTTGATCCGGAGAATTTGCTTGGCCGCTTGGTGGCGGACAAGAAGACGCTCCAGGGCAAAGTTCATTTTGTCCTACCGACGCACATTGGCGAGGTTTCGGTCGTCTCCGGCATTGAGCCGGATTTGATCCGCCACGCGATTGTCGCCTCTTTGCAAGAGATAAGATGAGCGATCCGGCTTCCGATGGTTCGGAAACGGACCCTCGCGCACCTGGCGCTGCGCCGCGCGCTCCACTCGCCCGTGACACGTCGTGGGGCACCAAGCCACCCGGCACGACCACGGAGCGGCAGGCCTCCGAGTGGGTACGCACGATGTTTGAGGACGTCGCTTCCAGGTACGACTTCCTCAACCATGTGCTCTCATTCAACATCGACCGGTTATGGCGAAAGCGGCTGCTGCGAGCGGTGCAGCCAATTCTCAACAAACCAGGGGCGAGGCTTCTCGACCTGTGCTGCGGTACAGGCGACGTGCTATTGGAGTTGCAGCAGGCAAGCGGGAACACGGTGCTGGGCGCGGACTTCTGTCATCCGATGCTCGTCACGGCTCGGGAAAAAATCGGACGGAGGAGCTTACCTTCCCTGGTGTTTGAAGGCGACGCACTGGCGTTGCCGCTGAGGGATGAATCGCTCGATCTGCTGACCATCGCGTTTGGTTTCCGGAACCTGGCGAACTACGAAACCGGCCTCCACGAAATTCATCGCGTGCTGAAACCTGGCGGTATCTTAGCGATTCTGGAGTTTTCTCATCCCCAAGGCCTATTGGTAAAGGCCTCTTACGGGCTTTATTCGAAGTTGCTTTTGCCCGCCATCGGCGGCATGTTCTCCGGTTCGCGAGAGGCATACGAGTATCTCCCCGCATCGATTCAGCGATTTCCTCGCGCGGAACAACTCCGGGACATGATGACCAACGCTGGTTTTGGTGAAGCGCGCTTTCATCGCCTGAGCGGCGGAATCGCCGCGCTGCATACCGCGGTAAAGACCACGTAGCATCGGGAATCTGCAACCCACTACAAACAAACACAAACGCTTCGGAGCCGTGACCGTTACGCAAGGGAGACGCGACAAAGCCGACCGGGACAGGCGCCTCTGATCCCAAGGCGACCACCACATTTATTTCGTTACCCCTGGCCCCTTCGCCGCGTGGACAGAGCGAGCCTGTCCCAAGATGCAGCACAGTCGACTCATCACTCGTCACTCTCGCCCGGAATCCTCACACAAACTCGTCAGGCCGGAGACACAACAAAGCCGACCGGGACAGGCGCCTCTGATCCCAAGGCGACCACCACATTTATTTCGTCACCCTTGGCCCTTCGCCGCGTGGACAGAGCGAGCCTGTCCCAAGATGCAGTACAGTCGACTCACCCTTCGTCACTCTCGCCCGGAATTTTCACACAAACTCGTCGGGGAGCGGAGACACGACAAAGCCGACTGGGACAGGCGCCTCTGATCCCAAGGCGACCACCACATTTATTTCGTTACCCCTGGCCCCTTCGCCGCGTGGACAGAGCGAGCCTGTCCCAAGATGCAGCACAGTCGACTCATCACTCGTCACTCTCGCACGGAATTTTCACACAAAGTCGTCAGGGAGCGGTTGACCTCTTTCAGCAGCCAGCTAGAGCGTTCCTTACGTCTTGCTGCATGCGGCGACGTAGCATTGGGACGCGCTCAAGGAGGTAACGGCGCACGAAATGGTCAAAGTTGGCCCGGCGGAGCGAGGCAAGCTCGGCACGCTGTAATACAACTCCGTGCCATGCGGACGAAGAACGGCTACATGTCGTATTTGGGCGTTTCCCTCCCTGGGAATACGCCAGGATCAGGCTAGCTAATTCAGCGGCACAGCACCCTGGTGCGCTGCGAATTGGCGCGCCCCAAACGGCCTGGCTTGCCAACGGGTCCCTTGGTTTGACGTTGGACTTTGGCTGGTCGTCGTGCTTGTGCTTTGGCCGAACAGCGTGGTGGCCACGGCGTCGCTCTCAGCCGCGGCAATTCTGCTTTCACAAACGCTATCGCAGTCGCAACTCGGGACTAGTTCTGCAATCCGAATATCCCCATTGGGCAGCGTTCCATACACGAGAATTACGCCGTCGTCGCCGATATAGTAGGCAAGTTCTAAACTCAGATCCATGCTATTGGACGAGGGATCTAACAGCTGGTTCAAATCAACCGGGGGAAGACCGTTCTCCCATAACGCCGCGATCGGAGGCCCAGTCGTGTTAAAGGCGAAGCCGACGGCCTGCCCACCCGCATTGATAACGTATGCGGCCGAATTCACATATCCAGCCACGGTCCCTAGATCCTTCATTGGACCACGGCCCTGGCGCCACAGAAAACCGTGAATCGTCTGGCCATCGCTGAGTTGGGACCCTCCGACAACATCACCCCCATCATTGATCCAGACCGCTTCTGAGTTCGGCCCGCCTAGAGTCAGCAGATCAGTGAGCATTCCGCGTTCCCAGAAGAAGCCATGGTTAGATTCATCTCCGTTCAAATCTGAATACCCCACCACCTGGCCCATGTCGTTCAGCCAGCGGGCCGCACCGTAGGTGCCCCCAAGGCTGCCCAGATCCACCATTTTGCCGTGTTCCCAAAAGAATGGATCTTGCGTCGGAAGCCCCGTGGTCTCATTCGCAGTAGTGTTCGTAAAAGACACGCCAACCACTTGGCCCTGTTGGTTCACGAGGTAGGCAATAGCGTCGTTGCCGCCCAGTGTGCCCAGGTCCTGCAACTTTCCGCCCTCCCACAGAAACGCACGCTGTTGAGTGGCCACCGTGTTGCAGCCAAACCACGTGATACAAGGACCTAAGCCGCCCGCATACTCGTCTGGAATTGCGTTACCGGCTACGCCGACCACTTGGCCCCGGTCGTTCACATCAACAGCCTGGCTGTCGCTGCCGCCGAACGTTCCCAAGTCGCTCAGGACGCCGTGCCGCCAAATCGTCGCATGATATGCCGGGAAGCCGGTCAGAGGATCGAACGAACCATTTTCTGACAACCCGACGATGAGCCCGCCATCATTGATCGCGAAAGACCAACTGCTGTTCTTCCCGGAAAGCGCTCCCAGATCGGTTAATGCTCCCTCTTCAAATTTCAGCGCATGGGTGATGTAGCAGTCGAGAAGGCAGTTGGGGGAAAAGGGATCAGGAGTGCTGTTTGACGCGCCTCCAATCGTTGCTCCTTGGCTGTTTAGGACATGCCCAATCGCGCCGGCGGCAGTGACGGCGGAGTCGCTGTTCGGACCGCCAAACGTCCCCACCACTTCCAGCTTGTACTGGTGATGCTTGGGCGGATCGCCCTGCGCAAACGCTTGAATTGTAGCTGTTAACAAGGCAAACAGCGGATTCCATTTGATGAGTTTCATTTTCTATCTCCTTCATCAGGTCGTTGCTGCAATTCAGCGTTATCGATCAGTGTTTCCGTATCGGCACGAGCAGCAAAGCGGTTGGCGAGCCATCGGGATTCGTCGCGTTTACCGCGATCTCCCCAAGATCGTTGATGTTTCCCGTCTCGTAGGTAAGAGGGAGGGTGCCTGCGGGAACAAGTGACTGAAGGCCAATCACGGTGCCTTTTTCCCAGATCGCCGACCGTTGGGAAACAAAGTTCCCGCTGTTGTCATAGACCTGACTCTCCCCTACAATCTGACCCAGATTATTGATGTTGTAGGCATCGCCGTCTGTGTCCGGAGACAGCAGCGGCAGAGCTTGCAGTCCGTTTTGATGATCCCAGAGGAAACCTGGTCCGTGGATGTTACCCGCGTATAGCGTATACCCAGCCAGCTGCGTGAAATTGTTGATACCAAGCGCTGCACCATAATCCCCGCCAAGGGTCCCGAGATTGACCGCGGTGTAACCGGTACCGTTCCAATACCACAGACAGGGGATGGAGTTTGTGTCCGAATACTGATACCCCGCGATCACACCCAAAGCGTTGATTTCCTGTGCGACGCCGTTGTCCTCACCCGGAAGCAGTGGGAGGGCGTGCACCGTCCCTCCGTACCATACGACCGGGGTGTAACCCGGGTTGGATGCGCCCACAACGACTCCCCAGATGTTAACGTCAAGCGCCTCCGAGATCGCGCCCGGCTCGAGGCCTCCAAGATTCACGGGCTGCCCGTGGTCCCACAACACAGCGGTTTGAATGATATTCCCGCTGCCGTCCACGTTGTTGGCAGTGCCAACGACCTGATCCCGGTCGTTGATGCCGAAGGCGAAAGCTCCCGGCCATCCACTGAGCAACGGGAGCGCCTTGAGCTCGCCCTTTTGCCAGATGAAACCTTGGCCGGTCAGAAAGAGATTGCCGCTGTAGACATAGGAATACCCAGTTACGTGTTCGAGGTTGTTTACCGCCCTCACCACTGTTAGGAACGAGACGGTTTTGCCGGGCAGCACCCCAATGGGCACAACGTTGTAGCGAACCTTTTGGTTGTCGGATTCCACGCTGGCTTCGACGTTTGCCTGCGAGGCTTGCTGTAGCGACTGGTTGACCTGTGACATGTGGTTGCCACCGGTCCGCAGCGCCGAGTCGTTGCGACCACGATTGTTGGCCGGCTGCTGCGCCTTGGCAGTAGCAGCCGTTGTAACGATCAGCGTGCTGGCCACTGCGAACAGATACGCTGCAATCCACTTATTCGTGCGGGATTTCATTTCTGCCTCCTCGTTATTTAGTTGCCGACTCAGCGCTTCCCCGAGCGGAAATCGAGACTGAAAACTTAGTCACCGACCGGGCCGCAGTGGGGACCTGTTTAGCAGAGTTCTACCCCGTCAAAAAAAGTAGTATGCTACCCGCATACCTGAGCGGTAATAGCCGCGTGGGCGCCGGCGTAACTTCACACACCCTCGATTAACTTATTTTCTGTCCGTGTCAAAGCCGGCTTCTGTTCAGGAATGCGCGAAATGACCTTCAAAGGTTTAACCGGCTGCGCAAAAAAGTTCGACGAGACGAAAACCGCTGTCTCAAAGGGGAGGCAGCGGGCGCTTAGGCCCGTGCGAGTCTGGTGTGCGATGTCTTGAAACCACGAGGGCTTGGATGGCTGTGCCTTTAACTCACGAAGTCACTCGCCTGCTCAAGGCCTGGACTGCCGGAGACGAGCGGGCGCTGGAAAAGCTCACGCCGCTCGTCTATCAGGAATTGCATCGCGTAGCGCGGCGCATTATGGCGAAAGAACGGTCCGGCCACACTCTGCAAACCACTGCGCTCGTAAACGAAGTCTATTTGCGGCTGGTCGACTGCGGACAAATCAATTGGCAGGATCGGGCGCATTTCTTTGCGGTATCGGCCCAACTCATGCGGCGCATTCTGATCGATTTTGCCCGCTCCCGCGACTACCAGAAAAGAGGCGGTGGCGTGGCTCAGCTGTCCTTTGACGACGTAGCGTCAGTTTGTAATGAGCCCAATCCGAACTTGGTGGCCCTGGATGATGCGTTGAACGCGTTGGCAGAAGTCGATGGGCGGAAGAGCAAGGTTATCGAGCTGAGATTCTTTGGTGGCTTAAGCGTCGAGGAAACGGCGGAAGTACTAAGCGTTTCGGCCCAGACCGTGATGCGGGACTGGAGGCTGGCAAGGGCTTGGCTGCTGCGGGAGCTGAGCGAGAGAGACGCACGTGGAACCTGAACGCTGGCGCCGAGTCGAAGAGTTGTATCACCGCGCGTTGGAACTCGACCCGGACCGCCGCAGTGACTGGCTCGAAAACTCTTGTGGCGGCGATGCTGCACTTAGAGGCGAAGTGGAATCGCTGCTTGCTCACGACAAGAAAGCAGAAGCCGAGCATTTCATTGATTCGCCGGCGTTGGAGGTTCTAGGAAAACAGGTCGCCAAGGAGTTGGCGACCTCAGGCGGTGAAGCGAAGCTGATTGGCAGTGACGTTTCCCATTACCGCGTTCTTGAAAAGCTTGGCGGCGGTGGCATGGGCGTTGTCTACAAGGCCGAGGACACGCGACTGCATCGTTTTGTGGCATTGAAGTTTCTACCCGACAATTTCGCCACGGACCCGCAGTGGCTGAGCCGGTTTCGACGCGAAGCGCAAGCGGCTTCGGCGCTGAACCATCCCAACATTTGTACGGTCTATGACGTCGGCGAGCACGAGGGCAATGCGTTCATCGTCATGGAGTTTCTGGACGGAGCGACATTGAAGCACTTGATCGCCGGCGGCCCGCTCGAAACCGAGCGGACTCTGGACTTCAGCATTCAGGTCGCTGATGCGATGGACACGGCGCATTCGACAGGCATAATCCACCGGGACATCAAGCCGGCCAACATCTTTGTCACCAGCCGAGGTCTGGCGAAGGTTCTGGATTTTGGCCTGGCGAAGTCGGAGACGTCAGGTGTAGACACTCTCACTGCGACCGGCGCCGCGGCGGGGACACCGGGCTATGTGTCGCCGGAACAAGTGCGGGGCGAACCGCTTGATGCCCGGACAGATCTCTTTTCTCTGGGCGTGGTGCTCTACGAGATGGCCACCGGAAGAATGCCGTTCGTTGGCAGGACCTCCAGCGCGGTTATCGACGCGATGCTCCACCAGACGCCTGAGTTGCCTTCGCGCCTGAATCCGAAACTTCCGGATGAGTTGGAGCGCATCATAAACAAGTCCCTGGAAAAGGACCGGGATCACCGCTACCAGCGCGCCTCGGAACTGCGGACAGATCTGAGACGCCTGGCGTATCCTTCGTCGCCCGGCCCTCCTCCGCAACCCCCGAACCGCAAACCTCGTAGGCTGTCTGGCTCCGGCAACGCCGGCGTCGCTATCAATGAATCACGGAACCGCGCGTCCGGTGCGTCCCCAAAGGCCATACAACTTAGGCCTGGGCGACGCATCGCGCCGTGGGCGGTCGCTGGCGTTTTGACGGTCGCTCTCGCGCTCGCGCTATGGGCGTTGTGGCGGGCTTCGCGGCCCGTCGAGTTGCGACTCGTGCGGCTGGATGTCGATCTGGGACCGGAGATTTCCTTGCGCCCTCCTAGTCCATACTTTGGTTTCAACATCGGCTACATGAGCAGCGTGATCATCTCTCCGGATGGCGCGCGGTTGGCTTATGTTGCGAGTGTCGCCGGCGGCCCGCTAAAGCTTTTCACTAGAAGATTGGATCAACCCAAAGCAACCGAACTCCCTGGCACCGAGGGAGCGACCTTTCCGTTTTTTGCGCCGGATGGGCGGTCAGTGGGTTTCTCCACCCTCGACAAGCTAAACAAAATCTCGGTGGAGGGCGGCGCGGTCATCCCGCTGGCTGACATGCGCGGCTTTAGTTCTAGCTGGGGGGACGATGGCGACATCATATTCGGCACGATGATGGGCAATGGCTTGATCGACACTGTGATGGGCAACGGCTTAATGATGGTTCCATCTTCCGGCGGCACGGCTACCCCGGTGACTGAGCTGGCAAGTGGAGAGTTGGCCCATGGGTATCCGCAATTCCTGCCGGGTGGTAAAGCGGTGCTGTTCACGGCCTACCGGAATCCGGGCGCCGACGTTGATAAAGCCAGCATCGATGTCATCTCTTTAGCTGATCGCCGCCGGAAAACCCTGGTGCGCGGTGGCGCTAACGCCCACTATGTGACTGCGTCAAATGGGTCGGGTCACCTCGTTCACAGCAATAAGGGGACGCTGTTCGCGATCGCATTTGACTTGAACCAGCTGGTGACTCGCGGTCCGGCCGCTCCGGTCCTGGACGGGGTGGCATACGAGACGCTCGGCGCTTCCGCTGACTTTGACGTCTCCCGCACCGTTACGCTGGTCTACCGCAAAGTAAGTGGCAGCGGATCGGAAATGACGACGGTGCAATGGCTCGACGCCGCAGGCAAGAAGGAGCCGCTACTGGCTAAGCCCGGTGCCTATCGCGATCCGGCCCTGTCACCGGATGGCAAGCGGTTGGCCGTGGAAGTCAGTGAGGGATCAAGTCGGGATGTCTGGGTCTACGAGCAACAGCGTGACGCGATGACGCGATTGACGTTTGGCGGATTCTATCTGTTCCCGATTTGGAGACCAGACGGCCGGTACGTGATCTTCAGTGACGGTGCCGGAGGCGGCATATTTTGGGCCCGCGCCGATGGGGCTGGCCTGCCACAAGCTTTCATGCAGAGCAAAAATATCCAAGCGCCATGGTCCTTCTCACCGGACGGTAAGCGGCTGGCATACTTTGAAAGGGACAGCTCAGCCGGTACCGCCGATTTCCAGATATGGACTCTGCCGGTGGAGGAGAGCGGAGGCCAGCTGATCGCGGGAAGGCCCGAGCAGTTTCTCAAGTCTCAGTCCAGTGAGTGTTGCCCGTTGTTCTCGTCCGATGGGCAATGGTTGGCGTATCAATCGTACGAGTCGGGGAAATCGGAAGTGTACGTGCGGCCATTCCCGCCGAAGGCGCCCGGGCTCGGTGTTAAGTGGCAGGTCTCGAATGGCGGCGGAAAATCCGCAGTTTGGTCGCGAAATGGCCGCGAGTTGCTCTACCGTTCGGGCGACCAGATTATGGTCGTAAAGTACGCCGTAAGAGGTGACTCATTCGTGCCGGAAAAGCCTCGGGTCTGGCTGCCGAAACTCGGCGGCGCCAGCGAGTTCGATCTGGCGCCCGATGGCAAACGCGTGGCGATCGTAGTCCCCGCTGGTACGCCGGAAGGCAATCAGCCCGCACATGAGGTGACCTTCGTATTCAATTTCTCCGATGAGCTGCGCCGGCGCGTTCCAGTGGAAAAGTGAATCAACGGACAACCGTTCCGGGATACGGCGGATTGGCTTCTGGGCGCTTCGGTCACAGTCTCTGCTATCGCACAAACCTAACAAGCGAATGAGAGCACTGCAAAGCACCGCCTCCGCAGCAACTCCTGCTGTGCCCTTCCCGCCAGTCACAAACTCAGAAAATTTTCCGGTTCCCGCAAAAATCCTTTCATCACAGTACGTTCCAGCACTTCTCGGTTTCAGCCCGTGGCAGTCCGGCCTAAGGTCGGGTCGAAAATCCTGTTAGGCGGGAATTCCGTCAAAGGTGATTAGCAAATGTCAAACATATCTTCAAAACTCCCGGAGACCCCGGGCACACTTACAGACGAAGTCCGGGCGAACCAGGAACCGGCCTCAAAAGAAGCCGACCCAGTGTCGAGCGCTCAATCCGTGCCGCCCGAACCTACCAATACGAATCAGGAACCCGCGCCAACGAATGACAGCGCGGAGAAAGAAAACAATCCGGTGGTCGATGCCCGCACCGCGGCCAATCGGCTCAATGCCCAGAAAAGCACAGGCGCAAAGACGCCGGACGGAAAGGCCGCACCATCCAAGAACGCCGTCTAGCACGGACTCTTCGTCGAGGATCTGGCCAAGCATCTCAGCGGAGAACAATTCGAACGCTATCAGAGCTTCATCGAAGGCATCGTCAAGGATCTTCACCCCGTGGTACCGAGAGGGTACCGAGAGGGACAGCCTGACACGACCGGTTCGTCTTTGTTAACTCCTTTTCTACCAGCAACATCCACACTGCCATGTTTCGCGCTCGCTCGGCTCTTTCTTTAGCTTCAATGCGTTAGCAGCCTCGCTCGCCCCCCAAACCAGCCAACAACGCAGACCGGTCTGCTTTGTTCGTAAATCGGCTCACATCGCTCACCCGCTCCAAATCCCAAAACCAGTCACAAAGGATGAACATTTGTTTTTCCCCATCTAACCTCTTTCCTCTCAACGCCTTCTCCCAAAAATGCTAGGTCGCATCTTGCAGTCGGAGCCATAGCTAGTGCTACTTCTGTTCCAGGCGGATTCCGCCATTTCAGATAAGCAGGTAAATACTATGTCCGAATTATTGAACGACCGCCCTGACCTCACGGGCGATGTGACGACTGAACAAGGTCCGGTCAAGCCGGAGTCCAAGCAGTCATCACCAGACGCTGGGCAGCCAGCTTCACCCGCCGACACCGGCGTGGAGAAAGGTAACGGCTCTGGTCCAAATGGCGATTCCAAAGTGGACGCGAAAACCCGAGCCAATCGCGAGAACTCCCAGAAATCGACCGGCCCGCGTACGGATGCCGGCCGCGCCG
>CAVUCO010000044.1:0-82874 GCA_963740005.1 uncultured Acidobacteriaceae bacterium
CCCTTCGATGGTGGGCTTGCTGACGCGCGGTCGAAAGGAGGACACCCGAATCCGCTCCGTCGAAAATCACCGGCCGACGGTCGGCTTCTGAGGGTCTGGGGACAGGCTCGCTGTGTCCACGCGGCGACGGGCTTCGGTGACGAGATACGGGGATGTGTGGGCGCCTTGGGATACAGGCGCCAGTCCCCGGTCGGCTTGGGCCTGTATCCGCATGCTACGCGCGCGGTTCAGTGGCCGAGTCTGCACATAGGCTTGACGTTGCCAAGCCCGGCGGTGGATGAACTTTGTCGCGTTGGGGGACACGCCTGTAGCGCGCACGGCGAGCTGGCGCTTCGCCGAGGCGCTTTAAGACGCTGGAAATCAATAGGACATCAGGCCGGGGTGTCCCCGCTCCGCTGTGGAGCGCGTGGTTGCCCGAAACATGTGCGAATTCAACAGCCGTTCGTTAGGGTGCTTCAGTCAGTCCCTGGTTTTTTCAGGGCTTCTCATTGCGCGAGGTTGCTCTGAAGATAGCGGGCGGAATCTTTGTTTTTTCTGTGAACTTTGCTCTCCAGAAGACCGTCTTCTGGTAGAGTAGAAACCGTCTACTGCCTATGCCCAAGAAACCAATTAACGACGGCGGTGTTCTGCTACAGGGAACGCTCGATATGCTTATTCTCAAGGCCGTTCTGTTTGCGCCGGCGCACGGCCATACCATTGCGCATTCAATTGAGAGCTCTTCAGAAGACGTTCTTCAGGTAGAGCACGGCTCGTTATATCCGGCCCTGCACCGGCTCGAAGATAAAGGTCTGATCGCCTCATTCTGGGGCACCTCGGAAAACAACCGGCGGGCCAAATACTACCGCATTACGCCAGCTGGGAAGAAGCACCTCGGCGCCGAACGCAACCGTTGGGAAGAACTCGTGCAGGCGGTCGCCCGCGTGCTTGGGCCAGCCACGGAATGACGGCCAGGGAATTATTTCGGTTCCTTCAACGGGGGCGGCGGGAAGACGATTTCGCCGCCGAGGCGCAGGCCTATCTGGAAGAGGAAACCGCGCGCAATCTGGAGGCGGGGATGGACCTCCAGCAGGCGTTCGCGGCCGCGCGCCGGAAATTTGGCAACGTTACCGCTATTAGAGAGATTGACCGCGATATGAACACCATCGGATTCTTCGAAAATTTCTGGCAGGATCTCAGCTACGGCGCACGCCAACTGCGCTCTAACCCCAGCTTCTTTGTGGTCGCGGTGCTTTCCCTGGCCCTCGGCATTGGCGCTAACACGGCTATCTTTCATTTGCTCGATGCGCTGCGCCTGCGCAGCTTGCCGGTTGAGAATGCCCAACAACTGGCGGGGGTCCGCATCGCCGAAAACGAGCACTGCTGCAACGGCAACTTCACTGCCCGGCACTCCGACCTCACC
This sequence comes from uncultured Acidobacteriaceae bacterium, assembly GCA_963740005.1. Classification (GTDB taxonomy): domain Bacteria; phylum Acidobacteriota; class Terriglobia; order Bryobacterales; family Bryobacteraceae; genus CAJCIT01. Next base: position 1,400 of record CAVUCO010000044.1, read on the forward strand.
TATCCGTTGTGGGAACAGATCCGGCAGCGGCAGCAGGTTTTCTCAAGCATCTTCGCCTTCGGCGATAACCGTTTCAACATCGGCACGGGCGGCGAGGTGCGCTACGTGGAAGGTCTCTGGGTCAGCAGCCAGTTCTTTTCCGCCCTTGGTGTGAGACCCGAACTTGGCCGATTTCTGACTGCCGAAGACGATCGCCCTGGCTGCTCAAATCCGGGAGTGGTTCTGAGCCACGCTTTCTGGCAGCACAACTATGCAGGCGATCCGACAATTCTCTCGTCGACCATTTCGATCGAAGGCCATCCTCTGCCAATCGTCGGGGTGGCGCCGGCCTATTTCTACGGTGTCGAAGTGGGCAAGCGGTTCGACGTGGCAGTTCCGGTCTGCGCCGAGCCTCTTATCGCTGGTGAAGAAAGCCACCTGGCGAAGCGGCACCACTGGTGGCTCGCCGTGATTGGCCGCCTGAAGCCGGGCGTGTCCGTGGCTCAAGCCACGGCCCAATTGCAAAGCATCTCGCCGGCTGTGTTTCAGGAGACGGTGCCACCCAACTACACGCCGGACATGCAGAAGTATTACGCGGGCTACAAGCTGGAATCAGTTCCTGCCGCCTCAGGCGTGTCGAATCTGCGGCATGATTATGAGAACCCGCTCTGGATCCTGCTGGGCATCGCCGGCTTGGTCCTGCTGATTGCTTGCGCGAATCTCGCCAATCTGTTGCTGGCCCGCGCCAGCGCCCGCGAGCGGGAGATCGCCGTCCGACTGGCCATTGGTGCATCGCGCGGCCGCCTGATCCGGCAGCTTCTAGCGGAAAGCCTTCTGCTTGCCGTCGTGGGCGCAGTAGCCGGCGCGGCGCTGGCCCAATGGTTGAGCCGTTACATGATCGCGCTGTTGACCACGACCAAGAATCCGCTGTTTATTGACCTGGGTGTGGACTGGCGCCTGTTCGGCTTCGTCACCGCGCTGGCGGCCACAACCTGCCTGTTGTTCGGCTTGGTTCCGGCCCTTCGCGCCACCAAGATGGGTACCGGCGCGGCGTTGAAGGGTTCGTCACGATCCACCACGGCCGGGCGCGAGCGCAACGGGCTACGGCGCGGGCTGGTTGTTTCGCAGATCGCGCTATCCCTGGTGCTGCTCTTCGCGGCGCTGCTGTTCAGCCGCAGCTTCGTCAACCTGATCAGCGGCAAGGCGGGCTTCCGCGCCGAAGGCGTTCTGCTCACCGCCATCGACGCGAGCCGTACCAACTTGACGCCGGAGCGCCGAGGCGTCCTCTATCGCAATCTGCTCACGCGGATGCGCTCTCTCCCGGGCGTTGAAGCGGCCGCCACCGCGAGCGTCATACCGGTGAGCGGCGACTATTCGAACGATCGCATCGAATTGCTCGATGGCAAACATACGGCTGCGGTCATCACGAGTTTCGCCCGCGTCAGCACTGGGTATTTTCAGACTCTCAGCACGCCTCTGCTGGCCGGCCGCGATTTCACCGATCGCGACAATATGTCCTCACCCGCGGTTGCGGTCGTGAATGAATCGTTCAGCCGCAAGTTTCTGGACGGAGCCAGTCCGCTCGGTTTGCAGATTCGTATCGTGACCGGTCCGGGCGAGCCCCCTGCGTCGTTCCAGATCGTTGGACTCACCAAGGATGCGAAGTACCGTAGTCTGCGCTCCGACTTCGAGCCGACCGTATTCGTTTCGGCGGATCAGGAACTCGCGCCGCAACTCGGGAGGCGTTTCCTGGTTCGCGCCAACGGGAGTGCCGGCCCGCGCTTCAGCGATTTGAAGAAGGTCGTCGCAGAGGAGAACCCGTCTTTGATCGTCTGGCAGTTCGAGCCGTTTGAAACACAGATTAAAGATTCGTTGATTATGGAGCGACTGATGGCGACGCTCACCGGGTTCTTCGGAGTATTGGCTGCGGCTCTCGCCACGATCGGCCTGTACGGCGTGATCTCGTATATGGTTGCGCGCCGCCGCGGCGAAATCGGGATCCGCATGGCTCTCGGGGCCGATCGGAGCCGAGTTGTCCGAATGATTCTGTCGGAGGCCAGTGTGTTGGTCTTGATCGGCTGCGGGCTTGGACTGATACTGTCTATCTTTGCCGCCCGGTCAGCGGCGGCCTTGCTCTACGGTGTGCGTCCCTATGACCCGGTCACGCTGGCCGCGGCACTGGTGTTGCTCGGGTTGGTCTCGCTGGTGGCGAGTTTCATCCCCGCTACGCGCGCCTCGCGGCTTCAGCCGATGACCGCGCTGCGGGAGGAGTAACGGACCGGCTACGAGAGAGCCGGCCGGCTGGTGCAGGGTCGCCGATTTCTCAACGTGCTGTCGGTGGAACGCGGCGGTCATCCTGGCGGGCCATAAACCGTTCTGTCCTGCGCGATCGCGCCATTGGTTGACGACCGCACTTGGTGGAATTCACTTACCCGTGTTAACCGACTCCGTTTTCTCCGAGAGCACAAAAGAGTCTGGATCGAGCACCACGCTCGATGGTTTCATCGGCAGCGGAATGGAGAACGCATTACTCTCTCCCTTCGCCTCGATCGTGCCGTGCGCTTCCTGGGCCTTGCCGAAATGGATGGCCAATGGCAGAGGCATGATCCAATCCGCAGGAGCATTTTCCTGATGAACGGTGCCATTCAGCAGGAAGCCGTTCCCCTGCGGCACCACCGCGTACTCCATCCGATAGCTGGGAAGCGAGGCCTGGGTCACCCATTGCTGATAGAACCAATCCAGATTTTGCAAACCGTACTTCATGGCAATCGGAGAGCGGCGAAAGTGTTCGGACGCCAGCGCAAAGAAATCTTCCGTGCTGGCGGAGCCACCCGAGTAACGAGCGGCGAAGTCCTTCATCATGGCAAAGAAGGCCTTGTCATCCCCATCGGAAGGCTGGCTTAGCAGGAAATCGATCATGCGAAGAACCAGCGCGCCCTTGGTATACACAAGCGAATAGTAAGCGTTCAGCGTTTGCGGAGTCGAGGCGCGAAGTCCCAGAATGATCGGCCCAAGGTCCACGACTCTCCCCTTACCAACGGCAATTTCAGAAACAGGAGGCATGAGCAAGGACTTGCGCATGCGGCGTATCAGATCCATCTCGGCGTCGCGGTTCTGGCGCACCTTCACGTAGATGAGGGCCGAATACTGCGCGAATCCTTCGCTCATCCACTGATCGCGATAGGATTTCCAGCCCACCACATGGCCCCACCACTGATGGGCCATTTCGTGGGCAAAGAACGAAAACTCTCCGCTATTGCCGTACTGCAGCGTGGGCGCCAGAAAAAGCAGCGAAGGGAACCCCTGGCCGAACGTACGTGGGTGGACCACCGCACTGATGTGATTGAACGGGCAGGGTCCGAACAATTCGGTAAAGAAGCCGGCATCATTGCTCAGCTCGGTCAGCATGTAGTTTTCCTTCGAGGTGCCGAAGCTGGTAGGAGCGTTGTACTCCACGGTGGGGGTTGGAGATTTCCCCTCCCGCTCCGTTCGGTCGAAGCGGCCGACCGCGAAACTGGCGAGTGCCACCGGCACATCCATCTTCCAGCCGGTTGCTTTCTCGCCTTTGTCCGGGGTTCCTTTCACCTCGTAAGGATCGCCAATGCTGATGGCGCGATGCGAGTCGCGGTGCAAGAAGACTAAATCAAATGTGGAGCGCTGCAGGAACCCGTGAGTGGGATACCAACCGGTGGTGGACAGGGGATAGAAGACATCCTCAAACTTGTTCGTACCCCAATATCCGGCGCCCTGAATATCGGCGCTACCCGGCCTAAGGATCGACTCGCCCGCGACGGAAATGGCGATCGACGTTGCGCCTCGCTGCAGAGGCGCTGGGAGAAACACGGTCAACCCAGACTCCCACGGCTCCTGCACAAAGCTGACCGGAACACCGGCCACCTTTACCCATTCGCAGCGCAGCGACTTCTTCAGGCGCTGGTCGCCAAACTCAGACAGGCCGTCATTCAAGTCGAACGGAATGGCCTGCACGCCATCGCGCACAACGTCGGCGGTGAGCGTGGACTGCACCGACAGTCGTCCGGCTTTGACCTCGCGCAGATCCGCGTTGATGGCATAGTGCTTCGTGCGCAGGAGTATCGAATCCTCCGGCGTGACATGGGTTTTGTTCACGCCCGAATCGAGAGCGGCGAACGCCAGCCAGATGCTGTTGTCCGCGGGTTCATTGTGGGCGAAAACGATTCCCTGCTCGCCGCCGTTGAGGCCAAATGTGCCAGGGATGCCGCCACGGTAGTCCAAGGCCACCGTGAAGCGGCCCAACTTGCCTTTGTCGAATTGCGCCAGGAAGAGGCCGGGCGATTCCTGGTTCAAGATGGATGTGGCGATTCGGGAGTCGACATTTAAACCGGTTTCCTTGAGGAGGTGAGGCGTGAATCCGAACGCCAAGAGGGCGACGTCGCTCGGAACGCTGCCACCAGCGGATTCAGGCAGCCCCAGTTCCTTCCAGGTGTTGTCGGTGAAGCGCAGCACAGCCGTCTTGAAATCCGATTCGATGCGATCCGCTTTCAACATCCGGCGAAGGTTTTCGCGTTCGTAGAGAATGTTGGGCGGCTGGATGCGGACCGTGCCCGAGCCGACGAAAATGGCGCCGCGGACCTTACCTTCCACGGGCTGTTCCGGATAGAACGGGCCGTTGAACGTCATTTCAATGCGGTCTCGTTTAAGCACGGCGTTCTCCGCCTTCGCGGAAGCGGTGGAGAGTGCGAACGCCTTGATACGGGCGTATACAGCAGGCGTCGGCTCGGCAGCCGAAACGATCGTCAGGCCTGTCGCCAAAAAAACCAGTAAGGCCTTCATGGTTGTCTGGAGTATATCGGACGCGCAAAGGCGGTTCACCGTAGCCATCGGCGCTAATCCACGTTGCTCAGGGGGCACCTGATCAGACTCACCGCGGCACTGGTGTTGCTCGGGTTGGTCTCGCAGGTGGCGAGTTTCATCCGCGCTACGCGCGCCTCCCGCGCCGTCGAAAATCACCGGCCAATCGCGGATCCTAAGAGCTTGCGCTGAATTCGATCCACCGGGTTTGTGCTTCCGGAGCTTTGCGTTCGCTCGCTAACCCGGCGCAGCCGGAACCAAACAAGCTGATCCGGGCGAGCGCTCCCCTGACGGTCGCGCCTCGGTAGGCTTTTCGAAAGTTGGGGCTGTTTGCGACGATCCTCTGAGGGCCGTGAACATTGGATGAAGTGCATGCCACGAAAATATTCTGCCAGAAACAACTAGAATCCAACTGCGTAGGTACTAACGGTCGCGGCTCCGTTTTGCACGCGCTCCGTCGGAAATCGCCCTTCGATGGTAGGCTTGCTGACGCGCGGTCGAAAGGAGAACACCCGAATCCGCTCCGTCGAAAATCACCGGCCGACGGTCGGCGTTGGAGGGGGCCTCGGAACATTTTCATCACTTCTGGTGCCCTTCCGGGGCATGGCGGCTTGCTGACGAGTCGGTGTGAAAACTCTTGCAATCGCGCTTCCCGGTTAGGACTTGCGGACGGGTGGCGTCAGAAAGCAACTGAAAATGCCGGGAGTTTGATAAAAAATATCGGCCTTTGAGTGCGATTCCTGACGGTCGCGGCTCCGAAAGAATCCGCTTGCTGACGCGCGCGGTTCCGTGCTGAAGTTTTCACACAGTCTCTGACGCGCGCGGTTCCGTGCTGAAGTTTTCACACAGACTCTGACGCGCGCGGTTCTGTGCTGGAGGCTCAGGACGGTCGGAAGATTTTCATCACATCCGATGGTCCGAAGGACCGTTCAGGCTTGCTACCGATGACCGCGCTGCGGGAGGAGTAGCGGCGGCCCGCGAAGCGTAGGCCTTTGGGATTCGGCTTAGGGAGTGAGTTCTAACCAGGTCGTCAGGTGGCGATATGGTTCATTTCGATCGCGGCGCGCCGAAGCGAATGGCAGCCTCAGCGTCCTTCTGGAGTGTCACGTCGGTCCCACGAGAAATGATGTTGGTGTAGATCGACCATCCCATTCCGTAGAATCCCAAGGCCGCACTTACCGGATGAGGGCCCTTTGAGGCTGCCCACCCGAGCAATCCGAATCCTGAAAAACCAGCCAATCCCCGAGCCGGCGCATTGTTGGGACCTGAGCCAGTCGCGGTTTGCCGTCCCGCATCGTTGTCGAGAGACTTTGCAGCGATCAGCCCGGCGATGATGGGACGGATCAGGCGGGTTTTCGACTCAGTCGCGGTGGCAGTGCCCTCCTCGTCCACCTTCATCGCCGCTGTGGGTGTCGTCTCCATAGCGGCCAACTGGGCGCGTGTGGGAGTCGGCGCCGCCGGGAGTGCAGCACGCTCGGCCGCTTCGGGCGGCAGTTGAAAGTCCTCAATTGCGAACCGCAACTTTCCGCCGCGATGGAACATCCTAGCCGGTCGAGCGAGAGTGATCTTGCCCATGAATTGGGTGCCCTGTGGCAGGACAAGCTGATTCTTGCTGTTGAATAGCGGCTGCGCGAGCACGCCTCGCAACGGGTCCCCGACCTTTGCATCAGCGGAGGTGGCGGTTGCGGTCATCCGCATCTGGGCGACCGAGTCCGGAGGCGGTGTGGTTCCCATTTCCTTCAAATCCGCCGCTGGAACTTGTCCCGTGCCGAAATCGACGTTCTGCGCAAGAATCGAATCGATTCGCATGCCGGAGCGATACCACTGCCGGTGATAGGGAAGCTTGGTAAGCAACCAATCTTCCAGCCACTCCCTCTTGTTAGGCGCCCGTACCAGATCGTACAGTCCGCGCGATTGCGCATGGAGTTCGGTCTGCGCTTGCTGCTTGGCCGTTTCGACCAGGGCATTGGACGACTTGGGAGCGGTCTGGGGCTTGGGAGCGACTTTCTTGGCACGGGGCGGCACATAATAGGTGCCCAGTCCGAATGAGGGAAGCGCTTGAATCTGGAACGTGCGTCCATCCGCCAAAACGAAACTCGTGAATGTGATTTGAGCTTGCTTTAGAGGCGTAAAGTCGCCCCCGAGAATGGCCCGAGCCCGCATCATCTTTGGAACAGGAATTAGCTGTGAGATGTGGCCCTCGAGGACGGTGCCCGCCGGAACGATCTGCCGGTCGAAAGACCAAACCGGCGCGATCAGTTTTGCTTTCACCGGTTCGTTTTGGCGGTACCAGGCGTGATTGGTTAGATATGCCCGCAGCGGCGTGCCAGCGTCGGCCTGCAAATGGATGGTGAGCGGTTCTGGATTTGGTTGCTGAGCGCGGGCAATCGGCGCAAGAAATAACGTAGCCGCGAGAGCGCGGCTGAACCGGCAACCCTGTCGCAACATATGCACCAGTCCTCGAAGCTTACTGGCTTCAGATCATTAGACCAGAGTTTCGCGGGCCGCGGGTTTTGAATGGTTCATGCGGCTGCACCACAACAGGGTATGAAAAAGGCGGCGAAACGCTGAGCGGTATCGCGAAGGCTCGGCAAATCGGCGAGGCGCCGATTGCAGTCCGGGGGACTACCCCACAACGCGACCAAGAGCGAATTGGGTAACTCACCGACGGGGAGATTAGGCGACTAAGCTTTCGTCGCCAACGCCTTCTTGACCGTCTCCAGCACTAAGTGGGGCACCTCCTTCCCTTCGCCGCAGCTTTCCGTCAACGCATCGAAGAATTCGAAGGATGTCAACGCATACAGAGTTGCGATCCGCTGCGTCGCATCGTCCGCCTCCTTCCTGCCGCTCCGCCTGCTCAGTTGGTCGACCACCCGTGCCGCGGCCCTTTTTCTGCGCTGGTTTCTCGCTTCCAGCAGCGCGCCTAGTTCGGGATCGATGGCGGCGATGCCGTGAATTCGCCGGAGCAAGAGTCTATCCTTGGCCCAGAAGCCGGTAAACACCTCCACAAATCCGGACAGCATGGATTCTGGATCGGTTTGTTGCATTACGCCGGGCATTCGCCGCATACCCCCGTCCAGCGCAAGCTGATCGAAAAGAGCTTCGAGAACTCCTGTCTTGGTGCCGAATAGGTTGTGAACGGTTTGGCGCGTGACGCCGCTCTCGCGGGCGAGCGAATCCATCGTGAGGTGCAGAAACCCATCCGATTCGAGTTGCGAGCGCGCCGCCTTAAGAATGGCTGCTCGCTTGTGATCGGAGTTCTCCAGCCGCTTGCCTAACGTGTAGGGCCGTTTGCAAACGGCGGCTTTCTGCTTCACCACAAGCACCATCCTAGTCGTTCCATATTTAGCTTGACAAGGTGTAAAAGTAAATAGAAAATGAAATCGTGATGGAATGAACGTGCCCGCAAGACCGGAACAGCGTGCCGCCATGAATGAGAATGCCGAGAGTCGCCCGGCTGCAGGTCCGCCGTCGATCTGGCTGCGCATGGGTTATTGGGCGTGCATCGTGATTGCCGTAGCAGTAGTTGTGCGCCGTGTGTTGGCACTGGCTTACCCCCAGCGTTCTCCGGCCCAGGTGGCAGGACTCGACGCGGTCTTCGCATCGCACGCGGCTCTCACGCTGGCCCATATTCTTACCGCATTGGCGTTTGTCCTGGTGACACCGTTCTTCGTGTTTCGTGATACGTCCAGAACGGTTTGGATCGAACGCCTGCTGTTTCCACTGGGCGCGGTGGTCGGCCTCACGGCCTACGCGATGACGAGTGTTGCTTCTATTGGCGGGTGGACCGAGCGCTCGGCGATTTTGTTCTTTAACACGCTTTTCCTGTTCTCCTTGTTCCGGGCCTACCGGTATTGGCAACGGGGCGAAGCGGGTTTGAAGCGACGCTGGATGCTGCGTGCCATCGTCGTCCTGCTGGGAATCGCGACCACTCGCCCGGTGGTGGGGATCTTCTTTGCGACTAGCCCGCTTACCCACCTCACGCCGAACGAATTCTTTGGCGTCGCATTCTGGATCGGCTTTTCGATCAACACGGTGGCGATCGAGGTTTGGTTGCGTTATAACGGTCGGCGGTTTCGCGCGCCAGCGAACTGGGCCGGGGGTTAGTGGGAAAACCGGGGAGAATCGACGCGGCGTCGATTGCGGGCGGGGACCCACCCTAGTTGTGCCGAGGACGTGCTGTGGCGGGATGTCCCCGGTCGGCTTTAGAGGCTCATTGCTTGGTGACGTCGATCATGTTGTCGTCGGCGATACGGTCTATGAGCTTGTTGTAGGGGTCTATGCCGGCCAGGGTCGGCTGCTGGTCAACGACGATGACGAAGGTCCGGTGGGCTTCGGTGAACTTTTCCTTTTTCAGGTAGAGCGGCTTTTCTTCGTCTTTCTTGCCGCTGAAGACGCCGATCTCTATGTAGTCGTTGAGCGGCATGACGCTTTCTACGCCGTTGCCGTCGGCTTGTACCTTGCGAGCCTGCACATCGAGGGTGACCTTGTACTTACCGTCCGGGGTCTTCTCCGACTTGGCTGAAATGGCCTTGTTGTCGTACAGAACAATGCGGTTGAAGCCGTCGTCGACCAGGTACTGCAAATCCGGCGGAGTTTGCGCGCGGATGGCGTCTACCAGCATGCGCGTGTCGGGATAGGGCTGGTTCACGGCCTCCGAGGGCAGCGGATCGCCGTTGGCGTCAACTTGGTTGCTGGCGTTGGCGTAGCGGTGCTCCATGAGAAAGTTGTGCAGGGCGAGATTGAGCTTGTCTTCGCCGATGTAGTCGGCGAGCGTATAGAGGACCTGGCCGCCCTTTTGATACCAGACGTAGGGCTCACGCTGGACGAGCGCGAGGGGCGGCTCATGGCGGCTCTCGCCGGCGCGGCCGCGGAGATAGGTGTCAAGCTCGTGGCGGAGGTATCGATGCATCAGGTCCCGGCCATACTTGTGAGCCATAACCTGGAGCGCCGAATACTCGGCCAGGCTCTCCGACATCATGTTGGAGCCTTCGACCTCGGCTCCAATTAACTGGTGGGCCCACCATTGATGGGCCAACTCGTGGGCGTTGACGAAGTAGGTGAGGTCGATGTCAGTCGGCTTCTCGATCCGGCCGATGAAGCCGATGCCTTCCGAGTACGGGACGGTGTTGGAGAAGGACTGGGCGAAGGTGCGGTAGCGGGGAAACTCGAGGATACGGTACTGCTTGAACTGATAGGGGCTGTACGCGCGCTGATAGTAATCGAGGCCGGCGCGGGAACTCGCCAGCATATCGTCGATGTCGTAGGTATGCGCGGGGTCGAAGTAAACCTCCAGCGCCACATCGCTGCCAGGCGCATGGTAGGCCTCTTTGCGGGTTTGATAGCGGGCGGAGACGTAGGCGAAGAAGTTCTGGATATGGGTCGATCCCATGGTGTATTCGAAGAAGCGGCGCCCGTTGGCCTGCCATTCGCGCTGCAGATAACCCGGGGCGAGGGCGATCTGGTCGGGCGAAGTGCTGACCACGGTGTGATACGTAATCCAATCGGATTCGGCCGCGGAAAAGAGATTATTGAGGGAGCGGGCGGGATCGCCGCGATGGGCCATTTCTTCGAGCGGCGGCAAGCTCAGTTCTCTACGGCGGCGCGGGTCGTCCAGCTCCACGCCGCGGTTGTAGCCGATGTAGGGAAAGTAGCCGGCGTCGAAGAACGTTCCGTTATAGGCGAACTCGGGCAGTTCGTTGCCATCGCGGAAGCCGCGGGTCTGATGGCCGACGTTGCAGGTCAGGATGAGGGTTTCGCCGGGTGCTAACGGCTTGTCGAGGGCATAGATCGAGTAGATGTTGCGGGGCGCCGAACTGATCCGATGGAACGGGCGGTCGAATTGGACATTGGTGACGGACTGGTTGGGATCAGTGAGATGGATCCGCGGGATGGGCTGGCCGGTCTTGTTCTGCAGCGTCATGCGGGCGGTTCCATCGAAGGACCGCCGTTCTGGATAGATGTTGACGGTGGCATCCACCGCCGTCACCTTGGGTTGAGGCAGATTTTCGTACTGCTTGAACTGGCGTTCGTAGTCGGCCTGAATGGCGCGGCGCGCATCCTCGTTGAGGTACTCGTTGAGCACGTGGGCGTTGTAGAAGTACCAGCCGCCGGAACAGATCGCGATGACGGCGAACAGCAGGGCGAGCGGGCCGAGCCGCGGAGTGAGCCGCATGGCCTGGCGGACGCGGAAGCGCAGCGAATCCTCTTCGCCGCGCCGCGAGAGGGCGATGGAGAGGACGCCTAAGAACGCTGCAATCGAGAGCCAGTAGATGGTTGCCCAGAAGATGGCGGGGACGAAATGGCCGTAGCCGTTCATGTCGGAGTAGGTGTAAGTGGGGACCTGGCCGATCAGGTACAGAGTGTTTTGCCAGCCGAAACTGTAGAGGATGGGCATCAGCACAAAGATGCCGATGACGATGCCGTGGCCGATAAACTTGTTCGACACGACAGTCTGGATGAAGAAGGCAAACAGAGTGAAGGTGAGGATCTGCGGGAACGTGACGATGTAGAGTTCCTTGAAGTACTGCAGAAACTCGTAGTGGTAGTAGCCGGCGATGGTCTGCATGCCGATGCCGACGAACATCGCAACCGTAAGCAGGATGAGTTCGACCACGATGATGGCGGTGAAGCGCGAGAGCCAATCGGTGGACTCGCGCATGGGCAGCGCGTCATGAATGCCGTCGAAGTGGGTGTCGCGCTCGCGCCAGAGCAGCTCGGCCGCATAGAGAGTGGCGACGATGTAGAGAAACAACGTGGCGCTGCCTTCCACGGCCTGCAGCATCAGATAGGTGACCGGCCAGACGTTCCGTTCGGCGACGTGCCCGGCGAAATGGCCGTTGTTGATGCCGAAGGCTAGCAGCAGCGCGACGATGGCCCAGAACACGACGTCACGAAGAATGTTCTTCAGCCTCAGGCGCGTGAGGGAAAGGTACTGAGCGAAGGCGGTGGCTGGAGTAAAGGCCTGACGAACTTGCGGAAGGCGGGCGGCGACCAGGGAGCGCACGGGCCGTTCCTCTGCCAGGTCTTCCTGCTTGCGTTTGGCGGCGCGGCGCCCTTGAGCGCGGGCTGCGAGAGCCTCGACCGACATGGGGAAAAGAACCCACACCGAAACCAGCGCTGAGGCCCCCACCGCCATCCACAGCAGGCGGTTATATAAGAAGACGCCGTTTGCCAAGGCGGGCGACCAAGTGATGAAGAGCGTGTTTTTCTCGATGACCGTCCAGTAGCGGGTGACATCGTCCAGCAGTTGGAGGCCGATTGGATCGAGAATGCCGGACCAGAAACGCTCGAGCGAGCGGGTGGCGGAGAAGACAGTGAGGCCAATGACGTAGATCATGAACAACGCGACACCCTGCAGATAGACGATAAACAGCCTGCGGGTTAACGCGGCCACGGCAAAGAATGCCGAGCCGAGGAAAAAGATCTGGACCACGACGATGGAGAAGAAGGGCTGCAAGTAAGCCCAGAGATGATTCGGGCCGATGCGGACGTGGTCTGCCCAGGGCGCATAGGTGCCCAGGAACGCGCCGAAGATGACGCCGGAGAATGCGAAGACCGTGGTGACGAAGGAGCCGGCCCAGCGTCCTCCCAGGTAGGAGAATTTGGAGATGGGCTTGGTAAAGAGGATCTGGTAGGTATCGCGCTGAAAGTCACGGAGAATGGAGGTGCCGAAAATCGCGGCGATAACAATGATGCCGAAGAGAGCACTGCCGAGGTCGTTATAGCTATTGGCGTAAGCCGAGTTGAGCAGAATCTTGCCATTGCCGCCGCCCAGCGGTCCGAAGTCCCGGGCGGCTACGTTCAGGAAGGAAAAGGTCAGCCACAGGGCGAAGTAGACGTACGTCGAGAGGCTCTTGAAACGAAACTTGAGCTCGAAGGTGAAGAATTCCCAGAAGAGTGCCATGGTTGAGTTCCTGGGGCTAGTTCCGACTCTGGCGCTTAGCCAGCTCGGAAAGGTTGAGGAAGTACACGTCTTCCAGGTCGGAATCGACGGGGTGGAAGCCGTCGCCCGGAGAGCTGTCCGCGTAGATTCGAAGCTCATGCTGTCCACCCACCAGGTGGCTGGAGATCACATGGAACTGAGCTTCGATGGCGTGCAGTTCGTCGTCGGTGGCTACGACCTTGGACCAGATCTTGCCGTTGAGTGCGCCGATGGTCTCATTCGGAGCGCCCTCCAGAAGAAGCTCGCCTGAAGCGATGATGGCCATGCGGGCGCAGAGCTGGCGAACGTCATCGACGATGTGGGTGGAAAGGATGACTATGCGATCGCGTCCCACCGAAGAGAGGAGGTTCAGGAAGCGATTCCGCTCAGTCGGGTCGAGACCGGCTGTCGGCTCGTCGACGATGATGAGGCGGGGATTGCCGAGCAGGGCTTGGGCGATGCCGAAGCGCTGTTTCATGCCGCCGGAATAGGTGGACAGGGACTTCTTGCGGACCTCCCACAGATTGGTCTGCTGAAGCAGAGCGTCCACGGTTTCCTTTCGTTCGGCGGCGGAGGTGAGGCCCTTCATGACGGCGAGGTGGTGAAGCATGTCGTGCGCGGAGATCTTGGGGTAAACGCCAAATTCCTGCGGCAGGTAGCCAAGGACGCGGCGAACCTGGTCCTTCTGCCGGAGCACGTCGATGCCATCCAGGTCGATGGAGCCGGAATCGGGATCCTGCAGCGTAGCGACGGTACGCATCAGGGAGCTCTTGCCGGCGCCGTTGGGGCCGACCAGGCCGAACATGTTGTTGCCGATGGAGAGCGACAGGTTATTGATCGCCTTTACTCCGTTGGGGTACGTCTTGGAAAGACCGGTGATCGTGAGAGCCAAACGCCTACCTCCTGGGGGTACCACTCTGTGCTGTTGATTTGGGCGGGCGCACAGCCTGAATGGTTTCAGCATTTTACCAGCTTCCGGCGGGTTGGGGCCGGTGGAAGAGGCTAGAAAAGTACCGGGACATCCACCGGGCCGATACCAGCCACGGCACACCCGGCTGCCGCCTTTCCCGGTGATTCGGTTGAACTTCCGGTGGCAATTAGTCGTTTGTCATGTTGTAAGCCGATGCGCGATTGACCTACGATAGGCGGCGTAGCCAGTTGACGTGGGAAATTGGGCGCGGCTTTCGTGGGAAAACGAGAATGTCCGCCGCATCCATCGCCAGCGTCTCTTTCGGCTCTAAAGCTTTCGGGCCGGGCTACACTTGGGCTACCGGCGTAAGGGTAGCAGGGACCACAAAGACCTTGGATGCGGATCTAAGTCTCGTCGAGCGATGTCTGGGGGGCGATCAGGCCGCCTGGGAGGAGCTCGTTAAAACGCAGAGCCGACGTGTGTATGCTATCTGCTATCGCTTTACAGGGAAGGATAGCGAAGCCCAAGACATGACGCAGGATGTGTTCCTGCGCGTCTTCAAAACGCTGGGATCGTTCCGGTCAGGCGAGGGCTCATTTGTGGTGTGGCTGACGCGGTTGACGCGGAATCTCTTGATCGATCACTACCGGCGGACGAAGCTGGACCGGGCGACCGATTCGATTGAAGAGCAGCTGCCGGTATTGGAAGGAAAGACGTCGCAATTTGAACGGACGGATGGTTTGTTGGCGGGCCGTGAAGCCAGTGAGCTGCTGCAGGCAGCCTTGCAGAAGCTGTCGCCGGAGCTGAGAGAGGCTGTGATTTTGCGGGATCTCGAGGAATTGGAGTATCGGGAAATTGCCAAAGTGTTGAACGTGCCGGAAGGCACGGTGAAATCGCGGCTGAATCGCGGCCGCGCGGAATTGGGCCGGGTATTGAAGCGTCACAAGGTGGCGGTATGAACTGCGTCGAAGTCGAAGTCCAGCTCAGCGACTACCTGGATGGCGTGCTTGGTGAAGCCGACCGTCGAGCCCTGGAATCGCACGCCGGGGAATGTCCCTTGTGCCAGGAGTTGATCCAGGATGCGCGCGTGGCCATGAACTTTATGGAGCGCGTAGCCGAGGTAGAGGTTCCGCCGGAACTGGTGACGCGGATTGTGTACCACGCTCCCAACGGGCGTTTGCGGCATCCTTTGGAGCGCCGTGGTTGGTTGAGCTCCGCGTTCAGCAGGTGGTTCCAGCCGGTGCTGCAGCCGCGGTTCGCGATGGGCATGGCCATGACGATTCTTTCTTTCGCGATGCTGGGCCGCTGCACGGGTGTGACGGTGAACAAGATCTCGCCGGCCGATTTGAGTCCGGTCAAGGTGTGGGGAGACCTGGAAGACAAGGTTCTTCGGACCCGGGATCGGGCCACCAAGTACTACGAGAACCTGCGGCTGGTGTATGAGGTGAAGTCGCGGCTTAGGGAGTTGCAGGAACAACAGGACGCAGCTGCTGCGCAGGATAAAGGCGGCCAGCCGACCGGTGCGTCACAGTCGGGCACAACGGCGCCTGATGGGGGTAAATCGAAATGACTTGTTATCAACATCCAGAGACGGCAGCAGTGGCATTCTGCCGTTCGTGCGGGCGCGGACTCTGCGCCCTTTGCCAGCAGCCCGCTGAGGGCACAGTTTTTTGTCAGGAGCACGTACCCATGAACTACACAGGGACTTATAGCAGCGCACCGCCCGACCCGGCTGCCAATCCATATACGCAGCAGGCCCCTCCGCCCATGACAGCGCCATCGATGCGCACCTCGCCCGGCCTGGCGTTTCTGCTGGGGCTGATTCCCGGCGTCGGAGCGATCTACAATGCGCAGTACCTGAAGGGCTTCATGCACGTGGCCATCTTCGGCCTGCTGATCACGCTGATTGACGCCGATCATGGAGGCGGGCAGGCCTTTCTCGGAATACTGGCGGCTGGATGGTATGCGTACATGCCGTTCGAGGCGTACCATACCGCCAAGCGGAGGCAACTCGGTATTCCCGTTGACGAATGGTCGAGCCTGCTGCCTAAAGGGACGGTCTCGGGCCGCATCCCGGTAGGCCCGATCCTGCTAATCGTGCTGGGCGTGGTGTTTCTGCTCTCCGAGTTTGACCTGATCCGGTTTCGCGACATCGCCCGATTCTGGCCGGTACTGCTGATCCTGATCGGCGCCTATTCGCTGTTCAACCGATTCTCGCCGGGCCCCCCGACAGCGCCGCCGCCGCCGGTTTACCCTGGCGCCGGGACTTCGCAGGACCCCGGCTCGATCGAGGTGCGTCAATGAACAGTAGGTGGGGGCTGTACGCCCAAGCCATCCGCGGGCCGGTGCTATTGATTGCGCTGGGAGTACTCTGCGCCGTGCATCAAGCCGGTGTTCTATCGCTCTCGCGGACATGGCCGCTGATCATCATCGTGGTCGGGGTGTTGAAGCTGATTGAGCGCGCCTTCCTGCCGGCTCCCGTTCCACCGCCGTTTCCGAACCAATGGTCGGCCCAAACCGCCAGCTCCGGCGCCTATCCATACCAGGGCTTTACAAAGACCCGGAGCGCCGGGACACCGGGTGCGGCCGGACCGACTCAACCGCCGACACCTAATCCGCCCACGGGAGGAACAAGACCATGAGACCGAGAGGATCCATCGTCGGGCCGCTGATCCTGATTACGATCGGCGTTCTGTTCCTGATGCACACGATCTGGCCGGAGTTTTCGGTCGGCGACATCGTCAGCCACTACTGGCCTTTTCTGCTGATCGCCTGGGGCACGCTGCAGGTCATCGAAGTGAGCATTCGCTTCGCCCGGCACACGCCGCTTCCGGCCAACGGCATCAGCGGCGGAGGGTGGTTTCTGGTGGCAATCATCTGCCTGGCGGGGCTGGGCTTTTACGAAGTCCACAATCGCACTGACTCGTGGTGGAGGCGGGCCGGCATCGAGCAGGGTGTCGAGATGTTCGGTGACGCGCACGACTACGAGGTTGCGCTGGTCAAAAAGGCCGCCGGAAAGAATCCGAAGGTCATCATTGAGAACTTCCGGGGCGACGCCAAGATCACGGGCGCCGACGTAACCGAGGTTTCGGTGACGGGACACAAGACCATACGCGCGCTGGACGAAGGCGAGGCCAATCGTGCCGACCAGGCGACACCGGTGGAAATCGTCAACGATGGGAGCAACATCGTCATCCGCTGCAATCAATCCAACGCCAAAGGCCGGACCCGTATCGCAACCGACCTGGATATCACGGTTCCGAAGGGATCGGCCATTGAGGCGAACGGACGCCAAGGTGACTTTCAGATCAACAACCTGGGCGGCAATGTCGACATCGTCAGCGAAAGTGCCGGCGTGCGAGTCCAGGACATCGACGGCTACGTGAAGGTAGATACCCGCGGCAGCGACATCGTTCGGTGCACCAACGTGAAAGGAACGGTTGATCTCAAAGGCCGCGGCACGGACGTGGAACTGGAGAAGATCGGGGGGCAGGTTTCGATCCTCGGCAGCTACTCTGGAACAGTCTCGATGCGCGATCTTGCCAAGCCGCTACGGCTGGAGGGGATGCAAACGGATCTGACCGTGCAGAAACTGCCCGGACAAATCCGGCTGGAGCGCGGCACCTTCAGCGGCGAGAATCTAGAAGGGCCGATCCAGATGACGACGCGGGCCACCGACGTCGAGATCAACGGCTTCACGGACTCGCTGCAGTTGGAGGTCGATAAGGGCGACATCGACTTGCGGCCGTCGCGCCTTCCGCTGGCGAAGATGAACGTGCGTACACGGAGCGGCAATATAGAAATCGCCGTGCCCGAATCCGCGAAATTCGAATTAAAGGCGGCCACTGATCACGGCGACATCGAGAACGAGTTCGGGGAACCGCTGAAGCAGGTCAGCTATGGCAATGGCGCGAAGCTGGAGGGGATGGTAGGAACCGGCCCCAATCTGAGTCTCGTGACCGAGCGTGGCACGATTACGGTTCGCAAGGCGTCGGCCAATTCGACCGACGACAAATTGCCAGGCAAGATGAAGCCGGGCAGCGATGACTCCGACGATCAAGCGTTTCCTGCGCCCGCGTCTCCGGCATCGCCGAAGGGTCCCAAGGCGCCCAAGCTGCCGGTTGGGAAGTCGGTGGAACTTTAGGCTGCTGAAAAGGGCTGAAGGCCGCTCCGCTCCCGGTCACGACTCCGAAGCGTCTGGCCAAAAACCGCTCAGTGGAGTCTGTGTGAAAAGTGAAGACAGAGTGACGAGCCAGTCGGGCGGTATTGCATCTTGAAGCCCGTTCACCGTGAGTGTTTTCGCTTCTGTCTTGGTGTGGCGCCGGAGCTTTACGCACGCTCCCTGACGGTCACGGCTCCGAAGGCATTGCTGACGCGCGCGGTTGCCCTGAAAATACGGGTTTGGGAGGCGCTACTCGGTGGCATGCACGGCGACGAGGTCCGATTCCATCGGCACGCCGGCGGAAATATGAACGTCCAACACGGCCTCAAACGGCTTGCCGAAAGATCCGTGTGCGTGTCTTAGCCCCTCGCTCAGTATGTGCAGCGTGTTGGCATGGCAAACATATTCGACGGCCGCGCCTGTGCCGAGGGTCGTGGTTCCGGCCAGGATCAGGACGTAGTACGAGGGATTGATTCCATGTGCCAGGGCGATCAAGGCGTAGTCTTCCTTGGTGGGGATATCAGTTGGGGCAGAATAGACGGCCTGTTCGCCCGGCTGCGGACGCATGTTGACCAGCGATACGCCGCCCTTACTCAATCCCGTATCGAGCCTCTTAAACACGAAGTCTTGCGTGCTAGGCCAATCTCGCAGCGACAGGTTCTCTGCGGGCGATCCCATGAAGACCAGGTTGCGGCTTTTCGCATCGTCGAGGGACACCAACCGCCCGCGCTTCACGTGCAGTTCGTGACGTAGGAGGGCGAAGGTGGCATCCAGTTCATGAACACCAAGCACCTCGCCGACGCCAGTATAGTGATCGAGGATATGGTCCGGCGAATCGGTTTGCGGATCGAAGTATCTCAAGCCGATGCCGGGCCGACCGACAAAAGCCGCATTACTGAAGATGACCCAGGGAGCTTCGGAGCTGGTGGTGAAGACTTTCCAAAAGCTGCTTAACTCGGGCGACGGGGTTTCTGAATCCAAGGGGGTATACGGTTGTGGCCGCGAATAGATGAGAAATGCGATGAAACCCAAGGCAAGCAGCAGGGCGCCGGTTGAAACTAAAGTGGCGATCTGCCAAGTGCGGGAAGTCAGCTGGGCAGGCTGGTTAGACTTTTCCGTTTCGGGAGCGGCCACGACCGGAGCAGCAAGCGCAGTCGTAGGAGTTTCGGCAGCGGCGATCTCCCGGTGCACAAAACTCACCATATAGATGCCCCGAGGGATCTCGACTAAGATGGGGTCATCCTTACCTTGGTCTGCGTAATACTCACCAAGCTTCGCGCGGAGGCGGCCAGTTTGGACGCGTACGGTGGAATCCAATCTGGAATCGAAGTTCGATCGCCGCCCAAACACTTCGGTGGCAATCTGGTATTCTCTCGCTGGAACGCCGGGAAAATCGATAGCACGTTCCGCCAAATAGCGGAGCAGCTTGCAAAGAGATTCCGAGCCATGCAGCACGTCACTATTGACGAGCCGATGAATTTGGCCGTGCTCAGCAGTGAACGCCGGCCCTGTAACAGACATCGTTAATGAAGATAACAAGGGTGCCAACCGATTGCAACAGTTGAAAATTTCCAAAGTCACCTGAAGTAACAACGTAACCACGACTCAGCGATAACCCAAGCTATGTTTACAACAAGTAAATCTACTGGAAGATACGGGGTCGGGAGGGTTTTGAACGGAATAAGGTGTCTCTTGCTTGTTCTTGCGCCTATCTCGGCTTGGGCGGATACGGTCACATTTAGCAAAGATATTGCACCGGTAGTGTTCAGCCGGTGTTCTCCTTGCCATCGCCCGGGTGAGTCTGCGCCTTTTTCTTTGTTGTCCTATCAGGACGTGCGAAAACACGCGTCTCAAATAGCGGTCGTTACTGCGCAGCGGATTATGCCTCCATGGCCCCCCGAGCCGAACCATGGTGACTTTGCGGGCGATCGCCATTTGACCGATGCCCAGATCAAGCTGATTGCCGATTGGGTGAAACAGGGTGCGCCGGAGGGCAAGCCAGCCGAAGCGCCTGCCCCACCGCACTTCACGGAGGGCTGGCAATTGGGTGTCCCTGACCTGATTATCCGGATGCCGCAACCCTATCACCTCGGCACGACGGAGACGGACGTTTGGCGGAACTTCATTGTGCCAACCGGCTTAAAAGACACGAAGTACGTTCGGGCGGTTGAACTGCGGCTTGACCATCCGCTGGCGGTCCATCATGCCAACATCGTTCTCGACCGGGCACAGACTCTACGCAAGCGTGACGGCAAAGACGGCCAGCCCGGCTTTCCAGGGATGGATGTGACCACCGAAGCGGCCGCCAACGACTTTGATCCGGACTCCCACCTGCTGGTCTGGAAGCCCGGCACTGTTCCCATGACGGAGCCTGCTGACATGAGCTGGCGGCTGGATCAGGGGACGGACCTGATTCTGAACCTGCACATGAAGCCTACCGGTAAGGCGGAATCCATTCAAGCCGAGATCGGCCTCTATTTCTCGGACCACGCGCCGACGAAGTTTCCGATGCTGGTCCAGCTGGAGCATGACGGCGCCATCGACGTACCGGCTGGCCAGACTTCGTCAGTGACAGACGAACTGGTGCTTCCGGTGGACGTCGAGGTCCTGAGTATTTACCCGCATGCGCACTTTCTGGGGAAGGTCATGGAGGCGTGGGCAACACTGCCCGACGGCAGCCGCCGCTGGCTGATTCGGATCCCCGACTGGGATATCAACTGGCAAGCCGTCTACGAGTACAAGAGCCCCGTTTCGCTGCCGAAGGGCACAACGCTGGCCATGAAGATTACCTACGATAATACGGATTCCAACCCACGGAATCCCAACCATCCTCCGAAACGAGTTGTCTCGGGGGACCGCGGTGAAGATGAGATGGGCCACATTTGGCTGCAACTGCTGCCGAAGCCGGAGGGAAGCGGGCAAAAGGAAGCAAGGCTCGCCATTCAAGAAGCCGTCATGCGTCGGCGGCTGGTGAAGTATCCGGCAGACTTTCTTGCCCACTACAATCTGGGGGCGGTGCTTCAACTACGAGGGAAGCTCGGTGAGGCTATCCTGCAGTACCAGGATGCTCTGCGTGGTGAGCCAGAAAACGTAACGGCGCGAAACAGCATGGCTACTGCCTTGCTTTTGGAAGATCGTGTGCCCGATGCTATCAGGGAACTTCGCGAAACACTACGGATCGACCCGTCCTACTTGAACGCTCGCTATAACCTGGCCCACACGCTGGCTGACACTGGGGATCTCGATGGCGCAGCGAAAGAGTACGCCATCTTACTGGAGCAGAAGCCTGACGACGCGGAGGCGCAAGCCGGGCTCGGAGGGGTCTATTTCCTGCAGAAGCGATATTTGGAAGCGGTTACACACTTTCAAGCCGCTGCCACGCTCGATCCCGCGAGTGCGGATCTTCAGGCCAGTCTGGGGTCGGCGCTGGCGTTGAGTGGTGATCTTGAGGGAGCGGTTCGCGCTTTTCAGAGGGCCTTGCAAATTGAGCCAACTCATGAAACGGCTCGCGCCAATCTCGCTATCGCTCTGTCGACGCTGAAGCAAAAAAGTAAGCGCTAACATAGTTTTGCGGCCCCGACGCCATTTGACAGCCAGTAGTTTCACTAGTGGTAACAACCCAGTAACAAGGTAGAACCGCTCGCTCTATTTCCTTTGCGTGCAGATAGTTAAGCATCGTTAACTACAACAAACCTCAAACTACTTCCCCCTATTGACTAATAGATAAATACTGCTAACACGAGTCTATTAAAAATAGACAGGTTAGAGACCCGACCCGTTGGTTACCGGGTTCGGTGATTCAGAGCATTTGAGTGGGGTTATCTCCAAGGAGAGAAAAAGTATGACAGTTCTCAGGGGCAGATGGACGGCTTGGGCCGTTCTGGCAATTCTGGCTGCGGTCTTTGCTGCGAGTGCTTCGGCGCAGCAGGTATTTGGAAGCATTTACGGAACGGTAACGGATGCATCCGGCGCCGGCGTGGCGAACGCGAAGATCACCATTGCCGATCCAGCGAAAGGCACCAGTTTCGAGCTGACTACGGACGCCGCAGGCAACTACCGAAAAGGTCAGTTGATTCCTGACACCTACAAAGTGACCATTGAGGCGGCAGGGTTTCAGAAGGTTATCTCGAACGACATTGTGGTTGAGGTAGACGCGCAGGCGCGGTTCGACGCTGCACTCAAGGTTGGCGACGTGACTACGGAGGTTGAAGTCACAGCAGCGGCCCCGCTGCTGCAAACAGCGAGCGGAGACGTGGCGCAAACCTTCACTTCCAAAGAGGTCACCGAGTTACCGAACATCGGGCGAAACATACAGTCGATGGAACTGCTGGAACCGGGATCAGCAAAAATGGGCTGGCAGCACGCTTCGGACGAGAACCCGCAGGGTAGCGTGCAAATGGTGGTGAACGGCCAGTTGTTCAGCGCGATGGGCTACGAGTTGGACGGAACGACGAACCAGGATCCGATCCTGGGAATCATCGTCATCAACCCGACCATGGACTCACTTTCGGAGATCAAGCAAGCGCTCCAGAACTTTGACGCGGAGTTTTCGTACGTGGGCGGCGGTGTTGCCTCGTATTCAACGAAATCCGGCTCGAACCAGTTCCATGGCGACGCTTTCGAATACCTTCAGCTCAACACACCCGGGTTTGTGAGCTTCGCCAGGAACCCATTCTCTGGCCTACCCGCAGCCACCTACCGCCAGAACCAGTTCGGCGGTTCGATTAGCGGGCCGATCCTCAAGGACAAACTGTTCTTTTTCGGCGATGCGCAGCTGAACCGGCAGTCTCAGGGCGGCTCCATCGTGACCAGCGTTCCGACGCTCGCGAACCGTGCGGGCAATTTCAGCGATTGGCTGGCCTATAGCTCGAACTACCAGATTTACAATCCAAATACGGGCAATCCGCTAACTGGCGTCGGCCGCATTGCTTACCCGAACAACATCATTCCAACGAGCCAACTCAGTTCCCAGGGCCTAGAACATTCTGGCTTATTTCCCACTGCCAAACTATCAGCAGGTGCCGAGGGCGCGGATTTTATCAACAACTATGCCGTGAACGGTGCGACCGCGATTACCGGGAACGCCTGGAACACGCGTGAGGATTACTACATTAACCAGAAGAATACGATCTTCGGGCGATACAGCTACGCGGCATATACCGAAGCGGCGCCCGGAGCCTTTGGAGAGGAAGCCGGCGGTCCCCAGTTCGTCAACTACGCTGGAAACTCGCAGGCTTTGAACCAGAGCTTGGCGTTGGGTTGGACCGACACGATTAGCCCCACGCTCATCAACGAGTTTCGATTTGGTTGGATGAAGTATCACGTGTTTGACGTGCCCAACGGCTACGGAACGGACCCGGCTACCGCGGCCGGCATCCCCGGCTTGAACCTCGATAAGACCTACACGTCCGGCATGCCCTACTTCGACATCCAGGCGCCGAACGAACGCCATGCAGCTTGGTACGCGCTGGGAGCCAATCAATGCAACTGCCCGCTGACCCAAACGGAGTCGCAGATTCAGTTCGTTGATAACGCGACTAAAGTCATGGGCAAACACAGCATCAAGTTCGGCGCTGACTTACGTTGGGCGAAAAACCTCCGGGTTCCCAGCGACAGTCACCGCGCCGGCGAACTGTACTTCAACGGCGGATAACACCGGCGACGTGCCGAGCTTGGGAGCGAGTGTGTCCCCCGGTATCGCACTCGCGATCGTTCGTGCTGGGCGATGTATCGAGCTTCGATCGTTATGTCAGCAGCAGCACGAACGCTATGGAACACCAGCACAGGCTTTTCTGGTATGGACAGGACGAATGGCGCCCGACTTCGAAGCTAACCGTTAACATAGGCTTGCGTTGGGAAATGATCTTCCCGGAGTCGGTCAACGCGGCGGGTAATGGCTCGACGCTGGACCTGAACAATGGCCGATGTATGTGTTCGGCGTGGGTGGGGTTTCGAACCACGGCATCCAGAGCATGAACTGGCACAATTTCGCACCCCGACTGGGCTTTGCTTATCAGATTGATTCCAAGACCGTCATCCGCGGCGGATATGGATGGGGTTACGATCTGGGCACATTTGGATCCACCTTCGGTCACAACGTGACTCAGAATCCGCCGGTGCTGAACTATCAGAACACTACTGCACCGAACAACTTCACCCCGGTGTTTACGCTGGCGCAAGGTCCTCCGACCTGGCACCGATCGTTGTAGGCTCGAACGGGACTTTCCCGCTGCCGAACGGCATCAATCCGAAGTTCCGACCCCCAGAGGTACGCTGCCGACGACCTATCTTTACAATCTGGCGCTGCAGCGCCAGCTGACGAACCAGATTTCGATCACGGTGGCCTATGTCGGGAATTCGAACCGGCACGGATTCATCGGTACCGGTCAAACGACCAATCCAAATGAGCCGATTTTCAATCCAGGGGTTTCCAATACCAACCTGGATAGGCCTTACTACGGCCTGTATGGATGGACGCAGGATCTCTCGTACTACTGCAACTGCTCCAACGAGCATTACAACGCCTACAGGTTGCGTTCAAGATCAACAACTGGGATGGATGGACTCTGCAGGGCAGCTACACTTACCAGAACCAGTACGGCGACGGCTGGGGCTATGATTCGAATTACTACTTCCTGTATGGTCCGCGCGCCCTGGGACAGGGGAATAACAACTCTCTACCGAAACAGCAATGGACTATTGCGCAGACTTACGACATTCCGTTCGGGCACGGCCGGAAGTACGGGGCTAGACGTAAACAAGGCGGTCGACGCTGCCTGGGCGGATGGACGCTCAGCGGCGTAATGACTTCTACAGGGGTTCCCGTTCGAGCCAACGCTTGAAAACTACGGCGCACAGGGCGGGCAACCAAACGTGGGTCCGAACAACGGCCTGACCTCGGGGCGGGCAATCCTTACGCTGGAACAACGAATAATCGAATCTGTTGGTTCGGTTGTGCGCCTGGTTCTCTCGGGAACAGGCAATCTCAATGCAGCCTTCTGATACTGGCGCCGAACACGTTTGGAAACTATCCGATCAATACTCTGTACGGTCCGATCTTCATCCAGCAGGATCTCTCAATCATGAAGACGTTCATTCACCGAGCGGATCGGATTCACGCTGCGAACGGATGTGCGAAATCTCTTCAACCACACAACCTCGGATTGCCGAACAGCGACATCCAAAGCCCGAGCGTAGGCCAGATTACGGGCATTGCAGGCGGCGCATATGCGAAGCTTGCAGTTCTCCGGCACGCTCGCTTTCTAACTACCTCATTTCAACAATCACAAACCGGCAGCGCTCAAACGCTGCCGGTTTTTTAGTGTACTGCGACTTTTCTGACTCGCTCAAGCTGATCAAGGCTGCTAAGCAACGCACAGAAATGTAAGCGGTACAATAGCGGGGTGCACGAACTGAAGATGAAACCCGTGAGGCGAGTCACACGCGTACAGTGAATCACAGTCACGCTCCCCATCCTTCAATGGCTAGGGCAACGTTAACGCTCAGCGACGTAAAGGAGCTTCCCTTTCTCCTAATAGCTTAATACTGCTAGTAGACTACTAGTATCGATCTAGTAGAGCAACAGGGGTTGTGACTAGCGCCCGCTAGGCACGCAATTCTGAACGTAACAGACGGGGTAGGGTTCTCCAAGGAGTGAGAAAAATATGAAAGTTCTACGGGGGCGATGGACTGTTTGGGCCATCGCTGCAATTCTGGCTGCGGTTTTCGCTGCGAGCGCTTCGGCGCAGCAGGTGTTTGGAAGCATTTACGGGACGGTAACGGATGCATCGGCGCCGGCGTGGCGAACGCGAAGATCACCATCGCGGATCCAGCGAAAGGCACCAGTTTCGAGCTGACTACGGACGCCGCAGGCAACTACCGAAAAGGTCAGTTGATTCCTGACACCTACAAAGTGACTATTGAGGCGGCAGGGTTTCAGAAGGTTATCTCGAACGACATTGTGGTTGAGGTAGACGCGCAGGCGCGATTCGACGCTGCACTCAAGGTTGGCGACGTGACGACGGAAGTTGAAGTGACAGCAGCAGCTCCGCTGCTGCAAACAGCGAGCGGAGACGTGGCGCAAACCTTCACTTCCAAAGAGGGTCACCGAGTTACCGAACATCGGGCGAAACATACAATCGATGGAACTGCTGGAACCGGGATCAGCGAAAATGGGCTGGCAGCACGCTTCGGACGAGAACCCGCAGCGATAGCGTGCAGATGGTGGTTGAACGGCCAGTTGTTCAGCGCGATGGGCTACGAATTGGACGGAACGACGAACCAGGATCCGATCCTGGGAATCATCGTCATCAACCCGACGATGGACTCCACTTTCCGGAGATCAAGCAAGCGCTGCAGAACTTTGACGCGGAGTTTTCGTACGTGGGCGGCGGTGTTGCCTCGTATTCAACGAAATCCGGCTCGAACGAGTTCCATGGCGACGCTTTCGAATACCTTCAGCTCAACACGCCCGGGTTTGCGAGCTTCGCCAGCGAACCCATTCTCTGGACTACCAGCAGCCGACCTACCGCCAGAACCAGTTCGGCGGTTCGATTAGCGGGCCGATCCTCAAGGACAAACTGTTCTTTTTCGGCGATGCGCAGCTGAACCGGCAGTCTCAGGGCGGCTCCATCGTGACCAGCGTTCCGACGGCTCGCGAACCGTGACGGGCAATTTCAGCGATTGGCTGGCCTATAGCTCGAACTACCAGATTTACAATCCAAATACGGGCAATCCGCTAACTGGCGTCGGCCGCATTGCTTACGCCGAACAACATCATTCCAACGAGCCAACTCAGTTCCGCAGGGCCAGAACATTCTGGCTTATTTCCCACTGCCAAACTATCAGCAGGTGCAGGGCGCGGATTTTATCAACAACTATGCCGTGAACGGTGCGACCGCGATTACCGGGAACGCCTGGAACACCCGTGAGGACTACTACATTAACCAGAAGAATACGATCTTCGGGCGATACAGCTACGCGGCGTATACCGAAGCGGCGCCCGGAGCCTTTGGAGAGGAAGCCGGCGGTCCCCAGTTCGTCAACTACGCTGGAAACTCGCAGGCTTTGAACCAAAGCTTGGCGTTGGGTTGGACAGACACCATTAGCCCCACGCTCATCAACGAGTTTCGATTTGGTTGGATGAAGTATCACGTGTTTGACGTGCCCAACGGGTACGGAACGGACCCGGCTACCGCTGCCGGCATCCCCGGCTTGAACCTCGATAAGACCTACACGTCCGGCATGCCCTACTTCGACATCCAGGAGCCTGGTGGTACGGGTTGGCAGGACGACAAACTTGGGTACTCGCTGGGGGCCAATCAGTGCAACTGCCCGCTGACCCAAACGGAGTCGCAGATTCAGTTCGTTGATAACGCGACTAAAGTCATGGGCAAACACAGCATCAAGTTCGGCGCTGACTTACGTTGGGCGAAAAACCTCCGGGTTCCCAGCGACAGTCACCGCGCCGGCGAACTGTACTTCACCGGCGGAAACACCGGCGACGTGCCGAGCTTGGGAGCGGGTGTGTCCCCCGGTATCGCACTCGCTTCGTTCGTCCTGGGCGATGTATCGAGCTTCGATCGTTATGTCAGCAGCAGCACGAACGCTATGGAACACCAGCACCGGCTTTTCTGGTATGGACAGGACGAATGGCGCCCGACTTCGAAGCTAACCGTTAACATAGGCCTGCGGTGGGAGATGATCTTCCCGGAGTCGGTCAACGCGGCGGGTAATGGCTCGACGCTGGACCTGAACAATGGCCTGATGTATGTGTTCGGCGTGGGTGGTGTTTCGAACCACGGCATCCAGAGCATGAACTGGCACAATTTCGCGCCCCGACTGGGCTTTGCTTATCAGATTGATTCCAAGACCGTCATCCGCGGTGGATATGGATGGGGTTACGATCTGGGCACATTCGGATCCACCTTCGGGCACAACGTGACTCAGAATCCGCCGGTCCTTAACTATCAGAACACCACGGCACCGAACGGCTTCACCCCGGTGTTTACGCTGGCACAGGGACCTTCGACTCTGGCACCCATCGTTGTGGGGTCGAACGGGACATTCCCGCTACCGAACGGCATCAATCCGAAGTTCCGACCCCCAGAAGTTACGCTGCCGACTACCTATCTCTACAATCTCTCTCTCCAGCACCAGTTCACGAACCACATTTCGGTTACGGCCGCCTATGTCGGCAATTCGAACCGGCACGGATTCATCGGTACCGGTCAAACGGTCAATCCGAACGAACCGATTTACAATCCGGGAGTTTCCAATACCAACCTGGACCGACCGTACTACAACCTGTACGGCTGGACGCAGGATCTGTCGTACTACTGCAATTGCTCCAACGAGCATTACAACGCTTTCCAGGCTGCGTTCAAGGTCAATAACTGGGCTGGCTGGACGCTACAAGGCAGCTATACGTATCAGAACCAGTACGGAGACGGCTGGGGCTACGATTCGAATTACTACTTCCTCTACGGTCCTCGCGCTATGGGGCAGGGGAACACCAACACCCTACCGCAACAGCAATGGACGATTGCGCAGACCTACGACATTCCTTTCGGCCACGGAAGGAAGTACGGTGCGAGCACCAACAAGGCGGTCGACGCGGCACTGGGCGGATGGACGCTCAGCGGCGTGATGACCTACTACAGCGGTTTTCCGTTCGAGCCGACGCTTGAAAACTACGGCGCACAGGGCGGGCAGCCGAACGTCGGTCCAAACAATCGGCCTGACCTTGGGGCGGGTAATCCCTACGCTGGAACAACGGGGAATCGAATCTGTTGGTTCGGTTGTGCACCTGGTTCGCTCGGGAACGTCGGCAATCTCAGTGCAGCGTTCTTGATACCGGCACCCAACACGTTTGGAAACTATCCAATCAATACCCTATACGGTCCCATCTTCATCCAGCAGGATCTTTCGATCATGAAGACGTTCCACTTCACGGAGCGGATCGGATTCACGCTGCGGACTGATTTCCGAAATGTTTTCAACCACACGAACCTCGGGCTACCGAACTCCGACATTCAGAGCCCAAGCGTCGGCCAGATTACAGGCATTGCCGGCGGCGCGTTCATGCGGAGCTTGCAGTTCTCCGGGACACTCGCTTTCTAATCAACTCCACGTTCCACCAATCACGAACCGGCGGCGCTCAAACGCTGCCGGTTTTTTTAGTGCCTGTTGCGGTGCGAAGCGAGGGTTGTGACTGTTGGCCGCCGATTAAGGCACATTATGGGGTAAACCCCCTTGCGACATTTGTCGTGGCTTGCAAAGTAGGCGATCATCAGGGTGTGCTGAAACGTCTGACTCTGCTCGGTATTCTGCTGGCTTCCGCTGTCGCTTGGGCTGGTCCGCCAGCGAAGCCACTTGTCTTGATCCTGATTGGAGCGCCGGGTAGCGGGAAGACCACCCAATCGGCGTATCTCGAAAAGGAGTATGGGCTGCCGATTATTTCGGCGGATCAACTGGTGAAGGCCAATCCTCAAGCCGTTGCCAGCATTCAGACGCTCGGGATGGCCCCCATCGACCCTCGGCAGGACATGATCATGAACCAGCTGGTGGAGGCGAAGCTCAAGACGATCGATACGAGCAAGGGCTTCATTCTGGATGGCTACCCGGCGACCAAAGCGCAGGCCGATTTTCTGGCGGGCTTGGTTCAGAAAGGTCAATTGCCGGCGCCGCTGGTGCTGCAGCTGGACGTTCCCGATTCGGTGGCGAAGAAGCGGTTGGCGAAGAGCAGCAATCCGGACGACCAAGGGCAGATGCTCGATCAGGCCATCGCCGACTATCACCGGGAAATGGGCTTCATCCAGCTGTACTACCCGAACGCGAACATCAAGCAAGTCAACGGAAACCAGAAGCCCGCCAAGGTGTCGCAGGACATCCAGGCGATTGTTGCGGCAGCGATCCAGTGAGTTAAGTCTTTTTACCCGGATTTTATTGACCGCGGGTTATTGCCTGGGTAAAATAGGCTCATGGAAGATAAAAAGGCCTATACAGCTTTTGCCGGCGGGACGCTGATCGGCACGGGTCTCCTCGAAGAGATGCTCCCGCAGGTGAAGCGGTGGGTTGACCAAAGCGAGAACCGGATGGTTCTCATCTTCGAGGATCAAACCGGGCGGCAGGTGGATTTCGACCTCGAAGGCACGCTGGAGGAGGTCCTGGCGCGGGCTGTACCCGCACGGCAGCCGGCGGGACCTGGACGGCCGAAACTCGGCGTCGTTTCGCGTGAGATCACGCTGCTCCCGCGCCATTGGGAATGGCTGGAGCAACAGCCGAATGGAGCGTCGGCGGCGTTGCGGCGGCTAGTCGACCAAGCGAGATCCCACGAGCCGGGCCAGCAGCGCGCGCGATTGGCCATGGACGCGACTTACCGATTTATGTCGGCGATCGCGGGGGACTTTGCCGGCTACGAAGAAGCGACCCGGGCCTTGTATGCGGGCCAACGCGAGCCATTTGAGGCACTTACTGCAGGCTGGCCGCACGACATTCGGGCACACCTGCGGAAAGTGGCTCGGGACGTGTTCCAGGAAGCGGGATCGGTAGCCTGAGCGAATTACCGGGCACTTCGGTGGAGGCGATCCAACTCCTCGGGGGCCGGTGCGGTGACTTCGCCGGCTGTGGACCATGACGGCGAAGCTACAAACGGATCGATGAGAAGGTGCAGCAGATTCAAGTGGGGCGAACGCTGCGACTCGTCCAGGCCAAAGCGAAGCTCCGAACCCAGTTTAGACTCCTCAACCGCTGTCCCAAACAGGCGATCCCACCACGGGAAAACATTCCCCAAGTTCGATTTCTGCTCATTCAACTCAATGGAATGGTGCACCTCGTGGAACTGAGGAGTAACGATCACGAGGCGCAGAATCCGTTCTAGAGCAGGCGGCAGTGAAAGGTTGGCATGTGAGAAGAGGGAATGCGCGATGACAATACAGGAAAGCACAAAGACAGATGATGGTGGGATGGCAAGCAGAGCAATCGCGGCAAATTCCGCGCCGGCCATCAGCAGCACTTCCAGCGGATGGTGGCGAAGACCAGTCGTTATGTCGAAGTCGACATCGGAATGGTGAACTGCGTGAATCCGCCAGAGTGGCCCGACGGCGTGAAACGCGAAGTGCGCAACATAACGGACGAGGTCGAGTATCAGAATCCCCGCGAAAAAACGCAGGGGCCACGGAAGAACGGCTGCGACTCGCATTCCCCAAATGCTCTTCTGCATGGCGAGAGCGAATGCCACGCCAGGCAACGGCAGCACAATAAACGAAAGCCCAACCGCGAACAGGAAAAGGCTGAAGTGGGAACCAATTCTGGAGGATAGGGCGCCGGCGATTGGGCGTTTGGGAAGGAATATTTCCCAATAGCCCGAACAGCAAAAGCGCCGCGGCGAGAAGGTACCACTCAGACAAGTGGCGCCCTTCCGCCAGACCTCGCAGCCACAACATAAACTCTATTCCCTTCGGCTGACTACTTATTGCGTTTCTTTCTAATCTGGTTCACCAGAATCAGCGCGGCCGCTGCTCCTCCCACGAGAGCAATGGTAGCCGGCTCGGGCGTGTTGGAGGGTGCGGCAGGACCGGCGAAAGCAACCTGAACTGAAACACAAAGGGCAGCCAAGCAGGTAAGCACGGAAGGAGAGAGCTTCATGTTTAATCCCTTTCAGAAGGTATAGGTTGCCGGCTCAAGGCAAAGGCCCGCGGCAATCGATTAGCGATGCTACCATGCACTCCTGCCAATTTCAATTAGGGCTAGAAAATTCTGGGTATATTCGGATTAAGGGCCTCATAGCCGGTAGAGACTCATGTCTGTGCTGATCGCCAACACGCACTCGCCACGAGAGACTTTCAGACCAGCCGGGAGAATCCGGCGCCCTTTCAGCCTCTGCCGGGCGTGAGCTGCGGTCCGTAATGCCTTTGCTCTTGGGAACGCAACATGAAGAACACCGCCGTCTTGCTTTTGAGCACTCCTATGGCGCTGGCACGCAAAGGGGCGATGGCGGCAATCTCCCAGTTCCTGATTGTGCACAATGGCAGCGTTCTGCATTGCGACGATCACCTTAATAGCAGCCGCGACCTATTTTTGTCCAGGCTGGAGTGGGATCTGGACGAGTTCGATATTCCGATCGCCGATTTCGAGTACCACTTTAATCCGCTGGCTGAACGATTCCAGATCAAGTACCACCTGGCGTTGACGGACTACCGGCCCAAGATCGCCATCCTGGTCTCCGCCCATGACCACTGCCTGGCCGACTTGCTGTACAGGCAGAGCACCGGCGAACTAGCTTGCGAAATCGTCATAATTATCAGCAACCACCCGAACGCCAAGCCGCTGGCCGATTTCTATCGAGTTCCTTTCCATCTGCTGACCAACCCCAAGAACAAAAGCGAGTCTGAGCAGGAGATGCTTGAGCTGCTTGGGCCCGACCTGGACCTGATCGTGCTGGCCCGATACATGCAGATCCTGGGACCGGACTTCATTGCGCAATACCTCTTGCGGACGATCAATATCCATCATTCGTTTCTGCCCGCCTTCGTGGGGGCGAAACCGTATCAGCAAGCCTTCGAGCGCGGCGTAAAACTGATCGGGGCGACCAGCCATTACGCCACCGCGAAGCTGGATGAAGGGCCGATCATCGAGCAAGACGTCGTGCGCGTTTCCCATCGGGACACGGTCGAAGAGATGTTGCAAAAGGGCCGTGACCTGGAGAAAGTCGTGCTCTCGCGGGCCGTGCGCTGGCATCTGGAGAACCGCATCCTGGTGTACCAGAATAAGACGGTGGTGTTCGTTTGAGGCTGGTGCGCAGATGGAAGTCTGGACGCCGGTCGTTCAATCAGCACCGATCGATCGACGGTCTGAGGGGTCGCCCGAAGATGGAACTGCTGGAACTCAGGTTCCCGCGCGGGTCTGGGGAGCCAGCCCTACAAAATCTAGCGCCATTGCAGCTTGGTCACCTGGCCGTCGTTCTTGAGGTCGCCTCCGATGGCGTGCAGCTTCAGGTCGACGCCTTGGCTGGTGAAGTCTGCGGCGAGCCAGCCGACCACTTCGCCGTCGGCAAAGTTATAGCCCACAGCCGGCAGATTGATTAGGTGCAGGCCGTCGATTTGGGTGTGCCGGTAGATGTGCAGATGCCCGAAGAAAAGGGCCTTCACTTGCCGCTGCGATTTGAGCAGAGCCAGGAGGCGATCGGCATCCACCAAGCCACTGTCGTTCTCGGCGTCCGGGTTGTGATGGACGAAGACGATGGTCGGCTTGGAAGAATTCTGCCCCAGCGATGCGGCCAGCCAGTCGCGCTGCGATTTGCCTAATTGCCCTGCCGCGATATTGGTCGCCATCAGGGAATCCAGCATCACAAACCGCAGCGGGTCGGTATCAAGAACGGTCACGAACTTCTGTTCGACGGGCTGGCGATCGCCAGCCAACTTTGTGAGGGCGCTGCGGGCATTCTTGCGCTCATCATGATTACCCAGCGTAACGAGCAATGCGGACTGCTCCGCAAGCGGATCGACGAAATCGGTGAAGCGGACATAGTCGACCGGTTTTCCTTCCAACCGCGCCAGGTCGCCGTTGACCAGAATCGCGTCAAAGTGCGAGGCCTTCAGTTGGTCCACCACCTTCGCCAGGTTTTCATGCGGCTTGAATCCGCGATAGGTGTCGCTGGGATCGGCAGCGATGTGGGTGTCGGAGAGAAGCGCCCAGCGGACGGTACTGCTGTTGACATCGCGAGCACGCAGGGAAAGAGCGCCCAGTCCGGAGAGAGCACCGGCGGACAATATTGATTGCTTCAGGAAAGATCGGCGATCAATTACAAACGGCATAGGTTGGTTCGATTGAACTTGAGTTCGTCAGAATATTTGATTCGAGGCTAGATCGCAGTTCCGACGCCTTCCGGTGTGTCGCGCATCCGCTTCCTTACCGGGCGCGGCTTGCTGCCGGCAGCGGGGCGTTGTAGAGCAAACACTTTGCTAAGTCGGTCGTCAATATGTCCGGGTCTTTACGCTCTTGCTGCTCGGGCGTTCGTCGAGCAACTGCTTCACGTCGTCCAGTTCCTTCTTCAAACGACTCGAACGCCGGATGAGGCTGACGACATAGAACAGCACAATCAACCACGCGGCCAGGAAGCCGTAAAACAAGAAGGTGAAGTTTCTCTGATCCATTACCTAACCCTTTCTCAGCTGCAATGGCGGACGCTATCCCGCGTGAACGACTCGCCGCAAAGAATCAATCTCGCGCGCCGTCGTCTCCTGGCGGCTGCGAATCAGCACCAGCGCCGTCGCAATGATCACGAACGCCAGCAGATTCATGTAGATTGCCGACTCCATATTGGGATCTATCCTGCCGCCGCCGGTTCGGATACTCAGCACAGGGCCCGGATGCTGAGTTCGGAACCATTCGATGGACTTCCAAACGATGATGGTGTCGACGCAGCCGAAAATGGATAGCGCCGCCGACAGACGCCCGCGCTGGGTTGGCTCGTCAACCGACTGGCGCAGCAGGAGGTAACCGAAGTAAATCAAGATGCAAACGAGCATCGAAGTGAGCCGCGCATCCCAGGTCCACCAGATACCCCAAATGATTCTCGCCCAGATGCTGCCGGTGACCAGGTTCACACAAGCAAAAACCAAAGCGACTTCATTCACTGACGCAGCCAGCGAGTCGTACTTCAGGTTATTGGTCTTGAGAAACATTATGCTGAGCACCAGCGCTACGAAGAACCCGATAAAGCAGGTAATCGCGGCCGGAATATGGAAGAACATGATGCGGTAGATGGCGCCCTGGGCCGCTTCATCCGGCAGCACCATAAAGATGTTGTACAGGTTGTAGGCGAGCAGGATCGCGGCGATTGCCGACAGGCCGTAAACGGCTCGTTCAGACTTCATATCCTAATTTACTCGATCCATACGTTTGAGCCTACCAGAGTTAGTTCTTTTGGGTCGAGACAGAGAAAGCATCCGCTTACTCGCGGCTGCGCCGAAAATACCCCGAAGGTTGAGTTTGGGAGCAAGCGCTCCGTCACCGTCGCGCCTCGGTGGCTTTGCGGAGGAGCCAGGAGGCTGGTTTGCTAATGGGCTATTGAGTGCGCTCCCTGACGGTCACGGCTCCGTTAACACCCGCTCCGTCGAGAATCACCCTTCGATGGTGGACTTGCTGACGCGCGGTCGAAAGGAGAACACCCGAATCCGCTTGCTGACGCGCGCGGTTCTGTGGCGGAGTTTTCACACTTAAGGCGCGCGGTTGCTCTGAAAACAGCTAGTTGCGAATCCGGTCGGCGTCGATTTTCATCATTGCCGGGTGAGCTCGAAGCGCAGTTAGTTCAGCAAGATTGCTTCCGCCAGCAACACCGAGAGTCCGGTAAACACGACATCGAAGACCAGCAGGACACGGCCCCAGATCAGTACCTCGGGAGTGAGCGGCTCGTTGTTCAGCAGAGCGCTGGTCAGTTCAATCGCGGCCATTAACAGCGGGATCAGCAAAGGGTAGATCAGAACCGGCAGCATCAGCTCGCGCAAACGCAGATTGACGGTCAGAGCGCCGAATACGGCGCCCACAATGGAGATCCCCCAGGTGGTCAGCACCAGTACGACGAACAATTCCAGGCCGTGCTGCCACCAATTCATGTTGTAGAAGATGCCGAACACACACAACGAAACAAACTCGACGATGATCAGCAGGACCAGGCTGGTGATCGCTTTGCCGACCAGCAAGCTGGCGGCTGGAACCGGCGACGCCATGAGCGCATCCAGGCATTCGTTCGGCAGCTCGCGCGCAAAACCTCGGTTGAAAATCAGCGCGCCGGCGAAGGCAAACACCAGCCACAAGAGGCCGCCTGCCATTTCCGAAATGGTGTCCGACGCCGGATCGAAGGCAAAGCTAAATAAGAGCAGAATGACGATGGAAAAGGCCCCCGCGGCATTCAGCGATTCCTTGGTGCGGAACTCGATGGCCAGATCCTTGCGCGCGATGGCCAGTGCATAGGAGAGGCCACTCACGCGATTCCCAATTCCTCGCGCAGGGTGTAGAGCACGGTCGGGTCGTCGATCATGGCCTGCGTGCGCTCACTGAAATAGCGCAGTTGCCCCTGCTCCAGAATCGCCACGTGGGACGAGATGGCGAGTGCCTCGCGGAGCTGATGGGTGGAGAGAATAATGGTCGCGCCACGGGCCCGAGCTTCGGCCAGCAAGTCGGTGAGGATGCCCATGGAGCGGTCGTCGAGCGAGGTAAAGGGCTCGTCGAGCAGCAGCAATTGAGGCGAGTGCTGAAAGGTTCTCGCCAGGGCCAGACGCTGCCGCATGCCCCGCGAATATTGGCGCACCGGAAGATCGGCGACCCGCGCCAGATCCACGCGCTTGAGCCAATCCATGAGGCGGTTCTGGTTGACCTCGACGCCCGCGGCGCGCAGAAAGAAGGTCAGATTCTCGCGCGCGGACAAGTCTTCGTAGACGCCGATGCCATGGCCCAGGAATCCGGTCTGCCGGCGCGCACGTTCGCTTCGCACCTTGCTGCCGAGCACTTGAACCGAGCCGCGTTGAAAAGGCGAGAGACCACCCAGAACGCGCAGCAGCGTGGTTTTGCCCGCGCCATTGCGGCCGAGCAAAGCGCAGCACCAGCCGGGTTCCAGCGTGAACTCTATTTCCCGAAGTGCCGGGAAGTTTCCATAGAACTTCCAGACATCGGCGAGCGCGATGACGGGCATGGAATCTACCGGCCCATCCCTATTCCGCGCGGACCGGCGAAGAACGATATAGAATCAGCAGCCCAAGACCGAGAATGCCGAAGGCCAGCCCAATCAGGGCGGGTAAGTAACGATAAACGGGCGGCTTCGCCGCTTCGATCTGCGGCGCATCACTGGTGTCCGTTGCGGCTGCATCGTCGCCTCCGCGCAAGCTGCCCATGCCCTTCACGTCGACGGAGAACGGACCCGAGGCGGTGACGTCGTAAATGGTCGCCAGCGATTTCGGTTCCTGGCCCAGCTTCTTGAGATCGGCACCTTCCAGCGTGACGCCGTTCGGCGCAACCAGGCGCAGAGGCCCGGCAGGTTGGCCTTTGATGCCAACCACCCGTCCGTCGAACTTCAAGGGATCGGTTGCCGGCACGGCATAAGTCAGATCGAATTCCGTTTCCCCGGGCTTGATGGCGAAGGGGACTTTGAACACGCCCTTCTCTTCGGTCTCCTTGGCGCTACGCGGGAGCGGCATGCCGCCGGGCCCCTTGACGCTCACCCCCACCTTTCCATCGGCGCCAGCGGGCAGATAGAAGCGAACGCCGCCCAACTCGTCATTGGAATAGGTGGTATTTCCGTCGTTCTCGACAATGATGGTCTCGCTGACGTTGACCTGATTTGCCGACGGCTCAACGACCAGCATGTGCTGCGATATTTTCGCCGAGGCAGGAGATTTCGAGGCTTCAAAAACTTTCAATTCCACACCGCTGGTGGGAACGTCCGGCGTCAACATTTTGTTGTAGCTGACGCTTTTGTAGGTACCTTGCAGAAGTTGCGGACCGGCCCCGGGCTGAGCGGACTCAAATTGGAAATGGCCCTGGGCATCGCTGGTGGTGGCGCCGACGGTCTCCATGCCCTTCTGCCCAGGCCTAACCAATGTGATGGAAACACCCGGCTGTGGCTTGCCGGTCGTTCCGTTGATAACTGTTCCATCGACTGCGGCAAACGCGGCGGGCACCAAGGCCAGCATCGCCAATAAAGGCCAATACGAAATCGCGGCTCTCATGCCATTGCCTTTCCGCATTCTCCGCAGAATTTCAGTGGCTTCTCAAACTTCGCGCCGCAACTGGGGCAAACGAAGCCCGTCGCCGCGGGCGCTTGTGCTTTGGGCTTTGCCACCTGCTTGGCCGGAACGCGCTTGGTGCTCAACCCGAGTTTGCCGGCAGTACTCTCAATTTCGGCGAGAACCACGGCCAGCTCTTTTTGCAGCGACAACTTCGTCGCCTGATAGTCGGAATCGGAGAGCTTGCCGAGCCGGTACTCAAACTGGAGATCGCGGAGATTGTCGTAGATGGCCGCCTTACGTTCTTCCAGATGCTGTAGCGGGGAAACGGGGATGGGTTCAGGCAGGTCTTGTTTACGAACAAACAGTGTGAAAAGCAACGCCCCCAACGTCAGGGCCATTGCAACGGCTATGGTCATTTCTTCTCTGGCTTCTCCCCGGGCGTCTTGTCAGACGGCTCATCCAATTCCTGATCCATTTGATCGCGGAAGCGCTCCAGCAGCGCGTTGTCCTTGGCCGTCATGGCGGCCGGTTCTGCTTTGTTGCGCCGTACCCAAGCGGTATAGGCATAGAAGCCCAGCAGCAGTGCGATACCCGGCATCACCCAGGTAAACAGACCCCAGCCGTTCCCGGGAGGCGACGCCAAGGCGACGATGCCCTCCTCCTGAACGATGGTTTGGACAATCCGGTCATCGGCGATTCCGGCCGCCTGCATGTCGTGAATTCGCCGTCTCATGGGATCAGCCGAATGGCACTTGATCATGGGACAATCGCCCACGGTATTACGGCAACCACCGCAGCGGCAGGCCAGACGGCTTCCGACCCGCGCCACTTCCGGGGTCATCAGCGACGTCGGATCCTGCGCCACGACGAACGAAAGCGAGAGCACGAACGCGGCTACCAGCTTCAGATTCCAGCTGGGCAGGAAGCCGGACTTGAATCTACGACTCAACGGTTTGAGGTACGCTCGCAACGCTTACCACCTCCGTGCGCGCATATTGCAGGCGCACTTTACTCGGAATCAAACAAATCAGAGTGCCGAACAGCAGGACCCAATAGCCAAGCCATATCCAGGAAACCAGCGGGAACTGATAAAACTGGAAAGTCGCCTTGGTGCCGTCGGGAAGAACGCCGGAGTAATTCACGTACAGGTC
This sequence comes from uncultured Acidobacteriaceae bacterium, assembly GCA_963740005.1. Taxonomy (GTDB): domain Bacteria; phylum Acidobacteriota; class Terriglobia; order Bryobacterales; family Bryobacteraceae; genus CAJCIT01. The sequence continues at coordinate 40,080 of CAVUCO010000044.1, forward strand.
TTCATTGAGACGGCGGCGAATGCCGACCATGGAATTCTGCTGCTGGCTGGCCTTGTACATCCGAATCTCCGGTTCCAACTGGCCAACAACCTTCGCGTCCTGGATGACGTCCATGGTTGCTTTTGAGAAATCGTAGTTATCGTTGGTGCCGTCGTTCACGTTCAACAGGCGCAGGTCGTAGTGCCCGAAGCGGATGGTCTCGCCGAGCCCCAGGTTCTTCGTTTCCTTGAGATTGAACGCGGTTCCGGTGAAGCCGATGAACATCAGCACGATGCCCATGTGGACTACATAGCCGCCGTAGCGGCGGGTGTTCCGCCAGGTCAGCTCGAAGGCAGATCGCAAGACGTTGAGATGTTCCTTGTGGTGAATGGCCCGCGAGCCCTTGAAGAATTCGGAAACGATGGTGGCTGTGACAAATGCCGCGAGGCCGAATGCAATCATGGCCGTGACCTGGCGCATGCCGCCGATGGCCAGCGCGACTATGGCCAACACACCAATAGCGGTGGGAACCAGAAAGGCGCGTTTCAGGCTGTCAAAGGAACTCTTGCGCCACGCGATCAGCGGGCCAACGCCGGTCAGAAACAGCAGGAAGAGACCGATGGGGACATTCACGCGGATATAGTACGGCGAGTCGATGGTTTCCTTTTCGCCGGTGAGCGCTTCCATGACCACAGGGAAGAGAGTTCCCCACAAAACGGCAAAGCAGCTTGCCAGCAGAATCAGGTTATTGAACAGGAAGCTCGATTCACGGGAAATGACACTTTCCAACTTCGATTCGCTGCGCAGATACGGAAGATTGCGGAGTATGGCGTAGGTGGTCAGCACGAGGCCGCCTAATAGAAAGCTCGTGAAATAAGGCTTGATGGGGGATTGCGCAAACGCATGCACGGAGGAAACCAGACCGGTACGGGTCAGGGTGGTGCCGAGAATGCTCAGGAAGAAGGTGGCGGAAACCAGCACCATGTTCCAGACCTTCATCATGCCCTTCTTTTCCTGCATCATGACGGAGTGCAGAAAAGCCGTCGCCGAAATCCAAGGCAGCAGCGAGGCGTTTTCCACCGGGTCCCAGCCCCAATAACCACCCCAGCCCAGCACCGTGTAGGCCCAGCCCATTCCAAGCACAACGCCGGTGCTTTGAAATAGCCAGGTCACAATGGCCCAGCGGCGGGTGGTATGAATCCAGGCATCGCCTTGCTGGTGGGTAAGCAGGGACGCCATCGCGAACGCAAACGGGACAATGAACCCGACATAGCCCAGGTACAGCATGGGCGGATGGATCACCATCGTCCACCACTGCAGTAGCGGATTCAGGCCCTGTCCATCGCCCACGTCGATGATCCCCCGGCCTGCCATCAACACCTGGAAGGGGCTCACGACAAATGTGATGAGGCTGGTGAAGAACGCCGTGGTGGTCATCAGGATGGCGATGACGATCGGCATCATCTGCCGGAACTTGCGGCGATTCGTGTAGACAATCACGCAGGAGTAGCCCGCTAAGAGCCACGCCCAGAACAGCAAAGAACCTTCCTGTCCGCCCCACCAGGCGCTGAACTTATAGATCCAGTGCATGGAATGGTTGCTGTGCGCCGCGACGTAGGAGAGGCGGAAATCGCCGGCGATCAGCGCATAGATCAGCAACCCCGACGCCAGGGTCAGCAGGCACCAGATGGCGTAAACCGAGCGCTCCGCACTGACAACCAAAAACGGACGCTTGGTGTACTTCCCCGTGAGTGCGGCGAAGACCGAAAAGACTGCCAGACAGAAGGACAGGAGAATCGCAAGCGCGCCGATGTTTTCCATGTGCGGTTAGTCTCTTTCTCTCACAGATCTTACGAACCTAGTACCGGACAGCAGCCTGAAGGCTGTGCCATCTTCCTATCAAAAACTAACCCGTCGTGGCGCGCTCTCCGCTTAGAAGCAAGGCTTCAGCCTGTGAGAGCCTTCTTCGGAGGCCTTTCAAGAGAAACTAGCTGCCCACCCTTTGAGGAGGAGTCACTGCGCTCACATTGGTGGGAGCGTCGTGGGTGAGACCCTTCTGTTGCGGTTTAGCTTCATACTTCGAGGCGCACTTGGCCTGAATCTTCTTCGCTTCAAATACGCCGTTTGACGCCAGGCGGCCATCGGCCAAGGCCTGCGCGCCGTCCTTGAACGTGTCGGGCAGTGGATCCGAGCCGTTGTAGACAACCTTCAACTGTTCGTTCTGGGTCTTCCCGTCAGGCGCGGGAACGACCTGGTTCAGGACGAAGGTCACTTCGGAACCGTTCTTCACGATGGAGCCGCTTTGGATGTCGCCGCCGACCCTCAACTTCTGGCCGTGCGCGCCGCTCCCCATCTGCTTCAACTCGGCAATGGTCCGGTAATAGGTCTTGCTATCGCTAATGCCGCCCAAGGCCAACCAAAGCAGCGACCCAACGATCAGCGCTATCAGGGCGCCGAATTTCACGTAGGTTTTCATATGGAAAAACGTTCCTTGTTACAGTATAGGACCCGGCCAGCCAGCGCGGGATAGCCTTAACCCAGTATGGGGCTCAATCGGTCGTGCTTAGGAATGAAAGGCTTCCGGGCGCTACGAGTCCTTTTGGGCGAGGCCGCATCAAACGGTGTATGGGCCCGCGTCCGCGGACTCCGTCTCTTTTATGCATCCACTTCATGGAATTCATCACGTCACCGCTATCGCCAGCGACCCTCAAAGGAACGTCGATTTTTACTCCGGCGTGCTTGGTCTGCGCCTGGTCAAAAAGACCGTCAACTTTGACGATCCGGGCTCGTACCATCTTTACTACGGCGACCGTGCCGGCTCACCCGGTTCGATCGTCACGTTCTTCTCCTGGCCGTCCGCCGCTCCGGGACGGATTGGCACGGGCGAACCGATTGCGCTCGGTTTGGCGATTCCGCACGGATCCCGCGATTGGTGGCGAGAGCGCCTGGAAACGGCCGGATTTCAGCCAGTCGATGCCGGTACTCGGATGGGCGAACCGGTTGTTTCCGTCGCAGATCCGGACGGCATGAAGGTCGAACTGGTTGAACACGCGCCATCTCCGGCGGCACCGGGCCGGACGAAATTCTGGGCCGAGGGCCCGATTCCAGAGCAGTATGCGGTGACTGCAATCCACTCGGTCACCTTGAGCCACAGCGGTAAGACAGCATCCGATCTGTTCCACAAACTGACATTCGCTTCGGTAGGATCCGATGCCGCCACGCTACGACAGCGCTTCTCGGTTGGAGCAGGCTCGTCGGAGGGCTTCGTCGATATCGTTCCTGCGCCTGCAGCGGGGCGCGGCCGGATGGGCGCGGGAACAATTCACCACGTCGCATTCCGGACCGACGACGACGGCAGTCAGCTAGACTGGCAGCAGTCTCTGTTGACGCTGGGGCTTCACGTGTCGCCCGTTATGGATCGAAACTACTTTCACTCAATCTACTTCCGGGAACCCGGCGGCGTCCTGTTTGAAGTCGCCACCGACCCGCCTGGCTTTGCAATCGACGAGCCCGAAACACATCTTGGCGAGTCGCTTAAGCTGCCCTCCTGGTACGAATCCATGCGAAGCCAACTCGAAACGAGCTTGCCGCAGCTGGTTAGCCCGAAAGGAGGCGCTGTATCGGCCCGCTAGGTTTTGAGCACGTTTTTGAGCCCGCGGGCACGCCCGCGCCACCGGTGGCACTCCTGTTGCTGCACGGAACCGGCGGGAACGAATCGGACCTGGTGCCGCTGGGGCGGATGCTTCTGCCGGGTGCGGCTCTCTTAAGCCCGCGCGGGAAGGTGCTGGAGCGCGGAATGCCTCGTTTCTTCCGCCGCCTCGCGGAAGGAGTATTCGACCAGGAGGACTTGACCCTTCGGACGGCCGAACTGGCACGCTTCATCCAACAGGCCAGCGAGCAATACGGGCTCGATCCGGGCAAGCTGGTTGCGGTTGGTTTCTCCAACGGCGCCAATATCGCCGCCAGCCTATTGCTGCGATTTCCGAGCCTGCTCGCCGGCGCGATCCTGATGCGCGCCATGCCGCCGTTTATCCCCGCCGAGCCGGTGGATCTGGGGCGAAAGCCGGTGCTGATGCTCAGCGGCGAGCGTGACCCGATTGTCCAGCGCGACCAGGTAATGCAGCTGGCAAATCTGCTTCGCGATTCACAGGCTGACCTCACGCTACATTGGGGAGAAGGCGGTCACAACCTGGCACAGGATGATGTCTCCGTGGCTCGTGACTGGCTCCAGCGATCCCTTAGCACCAGTCCCCATGGCAGCCAACGCCACCGCCGCACCTGATTCCACCGTCACTGAGCAACCATGGGCTCCGCTCACCCACCCGCTCTTCCGGGCGCTGTGGATCGCGTCGGTCGCATCGAATATCGGCACTTGGATGCAGAATGTTGGGGCCGGGTGGCTCATGACGGAGCTGAGCATGTCGCCGCTCTATGTGGCCCTGATCCAGACCGCCACAAGTCTGCCGGTATTCCTGCTGGGCGTGCCTGCGGGGGCAGCCGCTGATATCTTCGACCGCCGCAAGCTGCTGATCTTCACCCAGGCTTTTATGACGGTGGCGGCCGGACTTCTCGGCTGGCTGACCTTGATCGGCAAGGCATCGCCCATCGTGCTGCTGCTCACTACGTTCGCTCTCGGCCTGGGCTCGACGCTCAATAGCCCGGCGTGGCAGGCTATCGTGCCCGAACTGGTGCCGCGGCGCGAGCTTCCACAGGCCATCTCCCTGAATTCTGTAGGTTTCAATCTGGCCCGCGCCGTTGGGCCGGCGATTGCCGGCTTCATGATCGCCGCGTTCAATCCGGCTGCCGTCTTCCTGTTGAATGCGCTCTCCTTCGTTGGCGTGATCGTGGTGCTGTTTCTCTGGAAGCGCCCAGCGCGTACCCAGGATTCGAGCGAGGACGAAAGCATCATCTCCGCCACCTGGGCCGGTTTGCGCTACGTGCGTTACTCGCCCGGCATTCGCGCCGTGCTGGTTCGCTCCGGCGCTTTCATCATCGGAGGCAGCGCGATCTGGTCGATCCTGCCCATTTTGACCCGCAACGAGTTGAAGGGCTCCGCGACGGGGTACGGTCTGCTGCTGGGTTGCCTTGGAGCCGGGGCGGTGGTGGGCGCCGGACTGCTCGCCAAGTTCCGCATGCGCTTCTCGCCCGATCAACTGGTGGTCTTTGCCGGTGCGCTGTGGGGGCTGGTTACGATCGCCCTGGGAGGCCTCACCAGTTTCCCCTTGGCAGCGATTGTCATGGTGGCGGCCGGCGTGGCCTGGGTTTCAGAAATGTCGAGCTTTAATGTGGCGGCCCAGACTGTTTTGCCGGCGTGGGTCCGCGCGCGGGCGCTCGCCGTCTACCTGCTGGTCTTCCAAGGCGGCATGGCTCTCGCCAGCATGTTGTGGGGCGTGGTAGCGGAGCGCTTCGGCACCCGCCAGGCCTTTTATGCGGCGGGCGCAACCTGTTTGCTTAGCTTGCCGCTGGTGAAGAGATTCCCGTTGCGGCATGGCGAAGAGCGCGACGTCACGACCTCCAAATACTGGCCTGAGCCAGTTTTTACGACGCCTCCCGACCCTGGCCGCGGACCGGTGCTCGTCATGATCGAATACGACGTAGAAGCCGCGCATGCGGGCGCATTTTCAACTGCCATGCATGAACTCGGCCGAATCCGCCGGCGCGACGGAGCCATTCGTTGGGGTCTCTATCAAGACGCGGCTGACCCTTCACGCCATGTGGAGAGCTTCATGGTGGAGAACTGGGCCGAGCATCTTCGCCAGCATGAGCGCTCCACGATTGCCGACCGCGAAGTCCAAGAAGAAGCCTGGCGATTCCATCGCGGAGCCGAACTGCCAACCGTCCATCACTGGCTGGCGTCGTAACCGCGGGCCTTGTCCCAAGCTTTACTGGGGAGGGTTCGCGGCGTGTTCCGCCTGAATCTTCATCAACTGAGGGCCGCCGTCTTTCACGGTGTATCCGGCCGGCACTTGAAAGAGTGACGGACTCGGATCTCCGCGCTGGATGTTGATTACGGCCATCACCGATTCACCGATACGCGGATCGTTCCGCTTGCTCAACACGACGGTTTGGAGATCGGGCGAGTACCAGGTTTCTGAGGTAATCACGATGGGCTGATCGTTGCCGATGGTTCCAGCCGGAATCGTGGTGGTTACCTGCTTACCATGGGCCAGTACGCCTTCGATGGTTTGATCCGCCAGCGTTTGGACCTTATCGTCCGCACCATTTTCAGCTATCGCTGACCATAACGCTCGTCATGACGTGGGGGCCCGGCGGGGCATCCGTTACTACGCTAGGTCCGGCTACTGACCTCGCCATGACCTGTACCTGGGCGCCGGGAGGCGGAGCCGGCAGTGCTCCTTGGGAAAGCGTCTCACCTGGCTGTCCGATGAAGAAAAACGTCTTCTGGTCGCCGATCGGCGGCCCCAAGGGTCCGCCTTGCAGGCTCATCTTCATCGCCGTTTTGCCATCGGGCTCGAGAACGTAACGGACCTGCGCAACCGGATCGTTGATGAACACGATGGGGCTGGTACTCGACGTGGACCACGGGCCGATATTGTTGAGGCTCTCCTCGCGGCGGGTCCGGCCGGCTGAGTCCCGCGCCAAGGACGATTCCTGCTTCTGCACGATGTGGGTTCCGTTGGCGAGGGTCTGAGTCAGAGTGTTCGTTATTGTCGCCGTATACGGCGCGCCGGTCACCACCTTGCCTTCCGGCATTGCGTCCGAGGAGAGGTAAATCGCGTTCTTCGTCACCGGGTTCGCAGTGGTTGTTACGGCACCGCCGCCCGCGGCCACCCCACTCTGCTGCGCAGTCATGGAAGCGGCTAGCGCCAAGCCAACCACGGGAAGCATCAGAAGGCGGAGTTCAGGGTTCCGAGAGTTTTTATTTATTCGCAAAAACATAAATGAGTCCTTTCGTGTTTCAAAGTCGATTCGGAATTACTGGGGCCGTTGTCAGTTCACGAGCCGGCCGGATGGCGCGCGGCAGACCGTCAGCACCAATCAGAACGTCCGCCGCAATGCGTTCCCTAGGGCCGGCCGCCGGGATATTCGCCAGCGGCACTCCCGCCATTAGAAATGCCTCGCGCGGTAAATCGGCACGCACCATCTCCGCACCCTCGTCAGCCAGGGCCGGATTGGAGTAAGGAAGATACCAAAAAACTTCGGCGGTCTGCGGCGCAGGGACGTTCGGCGCTGGATTGGGCGCATTCCCTTGCAAATGGCCTTCCTGGGCCGGCGATCTGCTGCGAAGGTGCCGCGGGGTTTGAATCGCCGAAGCCTGTGTCTCTGGAGCCGCTGGAATCGCCGGCTTGCTTGCCGCAATCGTTTCCGTCTTTGCTGGAACGTTGACGACCGGCGGAGCGGGGGCTTCCCGATATGAAATGCCCGCTCGGGAGTTCGTCCAAAGCGTCAATCCAATGACCGCTGTTGCCAAAGCGGCCGCCGGCACGAGGAATCGAGGACGGCGCAGCAGCGACACAATGCCATCTAACCTGGTCGCCGGTTTTTCGGCAGGCGGTAGATGAAGCTCGAATTCAGGCAAGGAAGAAATGGACTGGCGGAACTCCGTCAACCGGCCGCTGACCTGCCGGAGCCGCTCCCATTGCGCACCACACTCGGGACACTTCGTGACATGTTCTTCCACGGCAAGGTTTTCCGGAGCAGACAATTCCCGATCAAGAGCTGCCATCAAGGTCCAGCCCGCGGGATGTCCATCTTGATTCCGGTCGAGATTACTTTCCATCGAACTCCTCCCCGAGTTGTTCCAAGGCCTGCCGGAGATAATCCGCGACTGTGGTAACTCCCACATCCAGCACCTCAGCAATTTCGCGGTACTTCAAGCCCTCCGCCCGCAAGTGAACACTGAGCCGGTGCGTGTGGGGCAAGCGCATCAGCGCAGCCTGAAGCCGATCCATCTTCTCGTTGTCGAGTAGCCTGTGTTCAGCACTATGAGCCGGATCTGCTGTGGTGCTTCCGAATTGCCTTTCCGTATCTTGCGGCTCGGTGCGCCGCCTCCGCTTCCGCTCGTTCGAAGCCAGGTTATGGGCAACGCGAAAAACCCATCCTCGTAAATTGGTCCGACCGCCGCCCTTCGCCAAATGCTGATAGAGCTTCAGGAAGGTGTCCTGGACAATCTCCTCGACGTCCGCGCTCGGAGTGCCCGCGTATATGAGATATCGCGACAAGGGATCACGCAACTCCCGGAACATGGCGGAGGTGGTCTGGCGTGCTTCCTGCTTCGGATCTTCGCGCGGCCGGTCGAGCACGCTGTCCAGCACCAAGGCAGCTACGTGGTCCTTTCCTAGAATTCCCAATCTGACGCCATCCCTGTATCGCGCTTCGCCATCCGCCTGTTTCTAATAGAACAACAACCAAGGTCGCAGGTTTTTCGAAAAAGGCGCTGGCCCATACACCCACAAACGCCCCGCTTTGACGAACGGCTCAACTCACGGTTACAATCTCCCGATGAAAGGACCACGTTATGCCCGCCGGGAAAGCCGCGCCTGCACCCTTTAATGTGAGTGATTCGCTGATCGTCGCCTATGCCACCAACGATCGCATTAATCGCTACCTGATTGACAACCTGCCGCCTGCGGCCTGGGCGGCCACTCCGCCGGGAGGCAAGGGCCGCACCATCGCGGCCATCGTGGCTCACATCAATAATGTCCGGCTGATGTGGTTGAAGAGTGCCGGTTGGCCGCTTGATTCGGTTCAGAAACTGGATGGCGGCACGTGCAACAAGCAGGAAGCCTCCGAAGCGCTCGTGTTGAGCAGCGAGGCGGTCCGTGACTTGCTCAAGGCTTCTCTCGCGGGTGATGGCCGCATCAAGGGCTTTAAGCCGGACGTAGGCAGTTTCCTCGGCTATCTGTTGGCGCACGACGCCCACCATCGCGGTCAGATCAGTATGCTCGCGCGCCAACTAGGTCATCCTCTTTCGCAGAGCGCGATGTACGGTATGTGGGAGTGGGGAACGCGATAGTGTGGTGCTGAAAAGGCTAGCCAATCTTCCATAGGCGGCGTTTCACTGGAAGAATCCGTCAGCGCCGGTGTACCCGGCCCGCGCTCTCGGGCGCCAGCTAAACCGTGGGACCAAACTGAGGCTGAGGTAGTAGACTGATTGGCACCATCATGCCTTTGTCCGCATCCTACGCGCGGTCGGAATAGTGCTTTTCTGGCGTCGTGCCGCTGGTTGGAAATGAGGTTTGCGCGTGGTCGAGCCGAGAGGGTCGGCATGCAAAAAGGATACCTGGCGCGCCGTTGAGACTGAAAGACCCATGACGAGCCCTGTAAACCCCGCACACGCATGGTCTCCGGCAGAACCAGGGAGACTTTCATGACACCGCTACGAAGACTCCGAATGTACCCCAGGAAGCAACTCGATATCCGGTGGTCTGATATTGCGCGCGCAGTACTCTACTGCATTTTCCGAGGAGACATTCGCGCACGCGAATCTGAACTTGAGGGACTCTTTGCTCCCTCCTTCCCTGTGCTGACAACACTGACCGTGCGAAGTGGGTTCGATCTGTGTCTGCAAGCGCTCGCATTGCCACCGGGGAGCGAGATTTTGATGTCCGCATTGACCATACCCGAAATGCCGAATATCGCGAGACACAACGGACTCGTCCCGATTCCTCTGGACCTCGATCGCGATACGCTGGCCCCCGGCGTTTCGACGATTGAAGCCGCGATCACAGGTAACACTCGCGCCGTCGTTATTGCGCATCTTTTTGGCACCCGCATACCCATGGAGCCTGTGATCGCGATCGCCAAGAAGCATGGCCTCTTCGTGATCGAAGACTGTGCACAGGCCTTCAGCGGCTCCCACTACACAGGCCACCCGGAAACGAACGCGGCAATGTTCAGCTTCGGTTCGATCAAGACGGCAACCGCACTCGGCGGCGCTCTAATCCGCCTGCGGGATTCGGAACTTCTCTCGAAGATGAGAATCACCCAGCGGAGTTACCCCAGTCAGACGCGAAAGGAGTTCCGAGGCATTCTTCTGACCCATGTGATTCTCAAAATATTTACTATGCCGTTGTTGTTTGGCCTTTTCTACCGTGCCTGCGTCTTGCTTGGAGCAGATTTCGAGGGCGTAATCACAGCGGTGCGAGGACGGGATCCGGAAGACTGGCTGAAGGAGATTCGCAAATGTCCTTCGTTCCCACTCCTTTCCCTGCTGGCGCATCGGCTCCGTACATTTGACTCGGCTTGGGTCATGCAACGAACGAAGGTAGGACAAGAGTTTGCCAAAGGATTGCCTCCCGAAGTTTTGTTTCCAGGGAATCAGGTGCAATTCCACAGTTTCTGGGTCTTTCCGATTCTCGTGAATGCTCGGGAACAATTCATGGCAGAACTTCACAGCCGTGGATTCGACGGAACGGCGACGGGATCGGCGCTTTCCGTGATCGATCCTCCGGCCGGAAGAGAGGATCTCGATCCTGCGGAGACCCGTAGTTTTTTTGGAAAACTCCTCTACCTGCCGATTTATCCGGAAGTTCCTCATCGCGAACGCGACCGCCTTAGCAAGGCCATCGCCGGGATTCACAAAGACTCTGCTCACCTTCAGATTACCGATGCGCGGCGCGTATATACCGCAGTTGCGCAGACCATCGAATCTCCACGAACCGTTGCTGATATTCGGAATGCGCTCCAACGCGCTCAAAGAGATGGTTCGCCGGTCTGCATGATGGGAACCCGCCACAACCTTGGCGGTCATGCTTTTGTGAGTGGCGCAATGGTCCTCGACATGACGCACTTCAACCGTGTCCGCTGCTTGGATATTGAAGGGAAGCGCATAACCGTAGAAAGCGGAGTTACCTGGGAACGGATTCAGGAGGCACTAAATCCTGCGGGCCTTGCCGTGAAAACGATGCAGTCGGATAATATTTTTACGGTCGGCGGCTCGTTGGCATCGAATGTTCACGGACGCGACACGCGTTTCCCCACGCTCGTAGAGAGTGTCATTGGGTTTAGGCTGATGCTTTCGGACGGATCGGTAATCTCCGCCAGCAGAAGCGAAAATCCAGATTTTTTCAGAGACGTGATCGGGGGATACGGCCTCTTCGGAGTCATCCTCGACGTGGACCTTGCGCTCGTCGACGACTGTGTCTATGAACAGGTCTCAGACATAATCCCGTTGAGTGAGTTGGTTGAGTATTTTGAAAGGGAAATCCGGTCAAATCTCGCTGTGCATTTATTTATTGCGCGTCCGTCTATCTGCTCAGGCCATTTGTTTAAAGACACGATTGTGACTGTCTGGAAGAAAATCGGCGATGCCCGCAAAGGGAGTTTTCAACTTGGCCGCGAGCGTCATGTTGCGCGCGATCGGTTCCTGTTTGGATTGTCGCGACGCTACAGATGGGGCAAGATGCTTCGCTGGCACGCCGAAAAGCATATCTCACTCCATCCGTCGCTCAAGGGAATCGTCTCGAGAAATAACGCGATGCGGCCGCCCGTGTCGTCGTTCAAGATGTTTGAATGCGATTGGACTAGAAGCGCCGACGTAATACAGGAGTTTTTCATCCCAATTCCTCGGTTCAAGGCCTTTATGGAAGGTACGCAGGCCATCCTGCAAGATGGTACAAATCTTCTTGGCGTGACCGTCCGGTACGTCAAGGCAAACAACGAAACCGCTCTTTCCTACACGCCACGGGAAGACGCCTTTGCCGTAATCATTTATTTCAATGAAGCCCGGTCGACAGAAGGTCGGGCGAAAGCTGGCGAATTCATTGCCGGGTTGACCGGCCTCGCTCTCAATTGCGGAGGAACATTTTATCTGACCTACATTCGGGACACTGAAATGGATTGTTTGAGAAAGGCATACCCGAGCGTTGACGCCTTCTTCCAAAGGAAACGCCTTGCCGACCCGGAGAATCGCTTCACGAGCAGGTTTTTTGAAGTATACGGAAAGACGGCAAAGTGTACGTAAAGTGCCCGTTCTTTCGGCCGAAAATCGACCCGCCAAGGACTTCCCCCAGGCCCATCTCGTCCCCCGGGTGTAAAGTGGTTTAATCTTTAGGACCTCGATGGCAATCAGGTCCTCCTGGTACAAGCGTAAGTCACCGAATCGGCCGGTGAGTTTCAACCTTGCGACGAGAACACCCGAACGGACGGTGTGCCATCAAGTCGTCGCAATTGCGGAGCAACATGTCCCCCTCAACTTCTGAAACGGATCGCTTTGGCGCCATCCAGGTCCGCGGCGCCCGCGAGAACAACCTCCAGAACATTTCCCTTGACATCCCTCGACGGAGAATCACCGTTTTCACGGGTGTCTCGGGTTCGGGGAAATCGTCGCTGGTATTCGATACGATCGCCGCGGAATCCCAGCGCCTGCTCAATGAGACGTTCCCCACGTTCGTGCAGACTTTTCTGCCGCGGTACGGTCAGCCGGACGTCGACAGTCTCGCGAATCTCTCGACCGCGATCATCGTCGATCAACAACGCATCGGCGGGAATCCGCGCTCGACATTGGGAACAATCACCGACATCTACACGATGCTGCGCGTCTTGTTTTCTCGTCTGGGAAAGCCATCCGTTCCGCACGCCCTGGCGCTTTCATTCAACGATCCCATGGGCATGTGTCCCGAGTGCGAGGGACTGGGGCGCGGGTCGCAGATCGATGTCGAAGCACTGCTGGATAAGAGCAAGTCTCTTGAAGCAGGCCCAGTCCGTTTTCCAACCTTCAACGTGGGTGGTTACAATCTGCACACCTTCGTGAAGTCGGGATTCTTCGACGTCAAAAAGCCGCTCAAGAAGTATACGAAAGAGGAGTGGCACGACTTTCTTTACCGCGACGACACGAAGGTCAAGGTCAACAAGCAAGGGCAAACGTTCAGCTCGGGTTACGACGGCCTGATTCCGAAATTCAAGCGCCTCTACCTGAGCAAAGGCGCGGAGAAGATGCCGGCGCATCTTCGTGAGACGTTTGAGAAGATTGTGACCCAGGGACCTTGCGACGCGTGCGGCGGAACACGTCTGTCGGAGGCCGCGCGCGCCTGCAAGGTCAACGGAAAGAACATCGCAGAGTGCTCAGCGATGCAAGCGAGCGAACTCGCTGACTTCATTCATTCGCTCCGCGCACCGAATGTGGCTCCGCTGGTAGCCCGTCTGGCGGAAAGGCTCGATCACCTCGTCGAGATCGGACTGGGTTATCTAAGTTTGAGCCGTGAGACGGCAACCCTCTCCGGTGGAGAATCGCAACGGGTCAAGATGGTACGCCATCTGTCGTCGAGCCTGACGGAGGCGCTCTACATCTTCGATGAGCCGACCATCGGTTTGCACCCGCACGACATCGAACGGCTCAACCACACACTGACCAAGCTGCGCGATATCGGAAACACAGTACTCGTGGTAGAACACGAGCCTGAAGTGATGGCGATTGCCGATCACATCGTCGATATGGGTCCAGGCGCCGGAAAGGCCGGTGGGACGGTTGTGTTCGAAGGTCCGTTCAAAGAGCTCAAGAAGAGCGGCACGCTGACGGGAAAACACCTTTCCAAGCATCAGGTGTTGAAAGAAAAACCGCGAGCCGGGAAAGGGCATCTCCTCGTCGAGAACGCGACACTCAACAATCTCCGCAACATCACGGTGAAGATTCCCAAGGGCGTTCTTACCGTCGTCACCGGCGTCGCGGGCAGCGGCAAGAGCTCGCTGATCCACGGCTGTCTTCCCAGACATTACCCGGATGCCGTCTACGTCGATCAATCGCTGGCGGCGGGATCGCGACGATCAAACCTGGCCACATACTCGGGAATGGCGAGATGCAATTCGGAAAGCGTTTGCGACGGCCAACAAGGTTGAGCCAGCGCTCTTCAGCGCGAACTCCAAGGGAGCATGCCCGGCGTGCGAAGGTTTGGGTGTTATCTACACGGATTTACAGCACCTCGATCCGGTCGCTCTTCGCTGTGAAACCTGTGAAGGCCGCTGCTTCACGGACGAGGTTCTCGCGCTGAAGCTGCGCGGCAAGAACATCAACGAAGTGTTGAACCTCTCCGTGGTCGACGCGTTGTCTTACTTTACAGAGAAGCCGATTCTCACGACGCTGAAGGCACTGAAAGACGTGGGACTCGGTTACATCGCGCTCGGGCAAAGACTCAACACGCTTTCGGGCGGCGAACGTCAACGCTTGAAACTGGCGAGTGAGCTTCAGAAGCCTTCGCAAATCGTGGTTCTCGACGAGCCGACTACCGGTCTACACATGGCCGACGTGGCGAACCTGCTGGCCCTTCTCGACGCGATGGCCGACAATGGCACTACTTTGATCGTGATCGAGCACAACCTGGATGTCGTCGCGCGCGCCGATTGGATCATCGACATGGGGCCGGGTGCAGGCGCCGAAGGCGGCACCGTCGTGTTTGAGGGAGCACCGCGCGAGTTGGTGAAGGCGAGCAACTCGCTGACGGCAAAACACCTGGCTGCGCGATTGGCGTGAAAAGCCCTGAAGGCCTGGCGCCCTGAGCCGGCCCTTCCATTTGACCGGCAAATGAAGTTCGAAGTACTCTATTAGAGTGACAAATAGAGAAACGAAAGACGACCGCACAGAAGTTCTGCAGGGCACTCTCGATCTCATGGTGTTCCAGACGCTGGCGACACTAGGCCCGCAGCATGGCTATACAATCGGCGCGCGCATCGAACAGGTGTCGCACGGCGCCATCCAACTGAACATGGGCACGCTCTATCCGGCCCTGGTACGGCTTGAACAACGAGGATTCATCCGTTCGAAGTGGGACACCACCGAGAACAACCGGCGCGCTCGCTTCTACGAGTTGACCGCGTCAGGCCGCAAACAACTGGAGATCGAACGCGCGGGCTGGGAACGGATGACCGGCATCATGCACCGGCTGCTGAACGAGATTTGATCCGAGGGGGCTATATGGGAAGACTCCGCGAATGGTTAACGCGCGCTATGACGCCATTCCGGCGGCGCAAGGACGAACAACGGACCGAAGCCGAGATGCGCTTCCACATGGATATGGAAATCCAGGCCGGTCTCGCGCGCGGCCTTTCTCGTGAAGAGGCTGAACGCCAAGCTCGTCTGCGAGCTGGTTTTGTTGACGCCGCACTTGGACGAGGTTCGCGACCAGCGCGGCCTGGGCTGGTTGGATGGAACGGTGATGGATCTGCGGCACGCCTGGTCGGCACTGCGCAGGCGGCCGGGCTTTCTAGCCGTGGCGGGAGGAGCGCTCGCCACCGCGGTTGCGATGAACACCTTGATCTTCACGATCGTGGACGGCGTCATCTTTCGCCCACTGCCGTACCGCGAACCGGAACGGTTGGTGCGCGTCTACCAATCGACGCCGCGCAATCCGAAGTTCCCCGTTTCGATCTACAACTACCGCGAGGACAAGCGAGAGAACCGGACACTGGATGGCATCGCACTGTATACACGCGACGACCTGCATCTGATGCACGAAGAGCGTGCCGAACGCCTTACCTCGGTAGCCATCACGGACGATTTCCTTCCGACGCTCGGGGTTTCTCCGGCGATGGGCCGCAACTTCACACCGGCCGACCTGCACCAGGGGATCCGCGTCGTCATGCTGAGTCATACGCTTTGGGTGACGAGGTTCCACGCCGATCCGCAGATCGTCGGGAAGCAGATCCGGCTGGATCGCGAGAACTGGACCGTCGTGGGCGTGCTGCCGGCGGGATTTCAACATGTCGGGGGCGATTACCGCTCTCCACTGCAAGGCGACACGGTTGCCCTCTGGCGCCCGTTGAGCCTCGACCTGAAGGAAGACGCCCAGCGCAACTGGCATTTCACAAACGCGGTGGCCCGGCTGAAACCCGGCGTTACCCGAAAGAACGCCGAGGAAGATCTGAACCGCGTCCTGGCCGAACTCGCACGCCGATTTCCCGACGCATATGAAGGCAGACGGGCTCGGGTCGAGCCGCTGGCCTCCGAAGTTGTGGGCCGTTCCCGCGTCACGGTCGAGATCATTGTGATCGCGGGTGCGCTCGTGCTCCTGGTCGCTTGCTTGAACATCGCCGCTCTGTCCGTAGCGCGGGTGCTGGCGAGGCGGAGAGAGTTGGCCATCCGTCAAGCACTGGGAGGAAGCGCGTGGCGGCTGATACGCGCCGTCTTATCGGAGAGCCTGATCGTGGGCGCTCTGGGGGGCGTGGTTGGACTCGGCCTCTCGGCGGCGCTGATTCCCGCGCTTCGTCTGATACTGCCGGTGGATTTTCCCCGGCTCCACGAAATTGGATTCAGTTGGGCCGCGGCAGGCTTCGCTCTCATCGCCGCTTTGATCACGAGTACCGTCGCAGGCCTGGTGCCCGCATTGCGTCAAATTGGAGTCGATGCCCGGGATGGGCTGAGTGAGGACAACCGGATGACGTCCGGTGCACATCGCATCACGAGCCTGCGCGGCTTGCTGGTCGCGGCGGAAGTCGCCCTATCCTGTGTCCTCTGCTTCAGCGCCGTCCTGTTGGTTCGAAGCTCGAACGCCTTGGCCGCGCGCGACAATGGCTTCGACCCCAATGGCGTCCTGACCTTTCAGCTGGCGCTTCCCGAGAAAGAATACAGCGGCAACCACGGCGCAAAAATTGCCGCGTTTCAGGCTGCGCTCGTTCAGCGGCTGAAAAGCATTCCGGGCGTGCGCGAAGCGGGAGTGACGACCAACCTGCCTTGGACCGGGTACGACGAGAATACGAGCTTTGACATCGTGGGACGGGCTGCTCGCCCCGGCGAGAATATTCAAGCGCGCTATCAGGCAGCCGATCCGGGCTACTTCCAAGCGTTGCGTTTCCGATTGCTCAAAGGGCGCCTGATTGAGCCTGGCGATCAACAGTCGTCAATGCACGTGCTGGTTATCAACCAGGCGTTAGCGCGGCGGTATTTCGCCGACACGGATCCGATTGGCCACGAGTTGGACATGGGAGACCAGGTGAAGAATCGCATCATCGGGGTGGTCGACGATGTTTGCGACCAGCCTGCCGATCTGGCGGCCGAGCCGGGTTTTTGGTGGCCCATGGCACAGGCGCCATTTTCGCTCTTTACGGTTGCGCTTCGAACTGACGGAGACCCGACCACACTCGTATCCGCCGCACGCTCTGCCGTGGCGTCGCTCGATCGCGAACTGCCGCTCGCCGAGATCCGCACGATGGACGATATCAGCGCCGCGGCACTTTCCGAACGCCGGCTGGCACTCTGGCTTTGCGAAGCATTCGCTGCCCTGGCGATGACGCTGGCCGCCATCGGAATCTACGGGATGCTGACCTATCTTGTGGAACAGCGACGGCGCGAGATCGGAATCCGGCTGGCCTTGGGCGCTTCGCGGCCGTCCGTTGTTTGGATGGTTGTGTCGAGCGGTCTGACGCTGGCCGTGTTCGGCATCGTCGCTGGAATCTTCCTGGCGCCGGTGGTGGGCCGCGTATTCGCGACACTCCTGTACGGCGTACGCGTGTCGGATGCACTGGCTCTTATAGCCGCGCCGCTGCTGATCCTGGCGATCACGACGCTAGGGAGCCTGGCGCCCGGATGGTTGGCGTCGCGCACAGAGCCGATGTCGGCATTGAGGGAGCAGTAGGTCCGACCAGCAGCACGGGCGGTTACATCTTCTCGTCAAGGTTGTTCAGGCTTCGCAAGACCATCATTTCGATTGGCGATTCTCATTCGAAGCGGCCGTGATACCTTATCGTTGTGGATATGGCTCCCACAGTTCTAGATAGTTTGCTCGATCCCTTCAGCCGCTGTCTGGATGCTGAGTCGGCCCAGCGAGTAACCGAGTTTCGCGTAGACCAGGGAGTCCAGGCGCGCATTGATACCCTTGCTGAGCGGGCCAATGACGGTGTGCTGAGCGAGGATGAACGAACTGAATACGAGTCCCTCGTCAACGCAGCCGATCTCATTTCAGTCTTGAAACTCAAGGCCGGACGGCGTCTAAAGGCCGACCCCGGCTGATGGATGCCGCCACCCGCGCCCTGGTGCGGGAGCGCGCCGACAACCGTTGTGAGTACTGCCTCCTGCGCCAGGAATACTGCGAGTTCACGCACCACATCGAGCACATCGTTTCTAAGCAGCATGGCGGCCGCGACGCGGTTGATAACCTTGCGCTGGCCTGTCATCGCTGCAACCTAAAGAAAGGCCCTAACCTCACCAGTGTCGATCCCGAAACGGGTGAACCCACTCCCCTTTTTCACCCTAGGCGCAACCGGTGGGAAGAGCACTTCGCGTTTCAGGACATACGAATCGAAGGGCTTACTCCGACCGGCCGAGCGACCGTGCAGTTACTGGCAATGAACGACGCTCGGCGGCTCGAATTGCGGTCAGAGATGCGTGCACGTGGCGGCCTGAACTAACTGTAAGAGTTTAGGATCGGTCCGCTCCTTGACGGTCACGGCTCCGTTAGAATTTCACGCGGCTGCTCGTGATGTTTTCAGAACGGTGGCTTAGCCGAAGAAGTCCTTCACCCGCTCAAACACGCTCTTTTCATGAGGAGCGTTGTCGGTCGGCAGCAACTCTTTCAGTTGCTCGAAGAGCTTGCGTTGATCACGCGTCAGCTTGCTTGGAATCTGCACATCGATGTGGACGAACAAATCGCCGCGGCCACGGCTGTTTACTTCCGGAACGCCCAGATGCCGCAACTTGAACTGCGCTCCGCTCTGCGTGCCCTCGGGAATGCGAATGGTCTGAGGGCCATCAAAGGTCTCAATCTCAATCTCGGCGCCGAGCACCGCTTGTGCCACATTGACAGGCAAAGTGCAGTGGAGATCGTTCTCGTGCCGCGCATAGATGGGATGTTCGGCCACCTTCAACACGACATATAAGTCGCCCGGCTGTCCGCCCGGCGGCCCTGGATTGCCCTCGTTTGCCAGCCGCAGCCTGGTTCCGGTGTCGACGCCGGCCGGGATATTCACTTTGAGCTTCTTCTCGGAGCGCGAATATCCTTCGCCTTTGCAGGCGGTGCAGGCGTGCCGGATTACCTTGCCGCGTCCGCCGCAGGTGGGGCAGGTCTTGCGAATCGATAGGAAGCTCTGTTGGTAGATGACCTCGCCACGGCCCCCGCAGGCCATGCAGGAGACCATGCCGCCATTCGGTTCGGCGCCCGATCCCTGGCATTTCAGGCACGCTTCGAGCCGCGGAACCAGCAGGTCGGCGGCAAGCCCACGCATCGCGTCTTCAAAGGAAATCTCAAGATCGTAACGCAGGTCTTCGCCGCGCTGCACCCGGTTTCGCCGCCGGCCACCGCCGCCGAAGATGTCGCCGAACCCGAACAGGTCGCCGAGGATGTCACCGAAGTCGCCGAACTGCGACGGGTCAAATCCCTGCGCCCCGTTATTGACAGCCTGGTGGCCGTACCGGTCGTAAGCAGCGCGCTTTTGCGCATCGCTCAAGACCGAGTAAGCCTCGGCCGCTTCCTTGAACTTCTCCTCAGCGCTGGGATTGTTGGGATTGCGGTCGGGGTGATGCTCCATCGCCAACCGGCGATAAGCGCTCTTGAGCGATTGTTCGTCGCAGTCCCGCTCGACGCCCAGAATCTCGTAATAGTCTCGTTTCGCCACGTTCATGTACAGTCAGATTCCATCCGTTGGGAAAAGCTACTGATTCACCGCGACCTGAACCATCGCGGGCCTCAGCAACCGGCCTTTGAAGTAGTATCCGCTCTGATATTCCTTCAGCACGGTCTGGTCAGGGTGTTCGTTGGTGTCCACCATATCCACCGCGTGGTGAATGTGCGGGTCGAACTTAACCCCGACTTCGGTCGAAATCGGCTCCAGGCCCAACTTCTTCAGAGATTCGAACAGACGTTGATAGATCAACTCCATGCCGCGCGCGTATTCCTTGTCGGCACTTTCCACTTTCAGTGCGCGTTCAAAATCGTCAATGATCGGCAGCAGCGCCTTGACGCTGTCCATGTTCGCGAATTCGAATAATTCGCCCCGTTCGCGTTCCATGCGGCGGCGATAGTTCTCGAACTCCGCCTGCCTGCGCAGAAGCAAGTCCTGCAACTCGTTCTTTTCTTTGATCAATTGCTCGCGTTCGGCCCCGTCAAGCGCGCCGGCCGGCGGCCCAGCGTCAGCCGGGGATTGCCGAACATCATCATCAACACTAGCCGGACCTTCCGGCCCATTTTTTACGGTTTCCATTGAGGTAAGACTGAGAGTGAAATACGACCAGAAGAGGTTCACTTCCAGGTTAACAAAAGCCCGGCAAAGCTGCTCTGACGGATTCGGGCCAGGGGGCTGGGTCCAGCGCCGGTTCGGCCAGTTACAGCGGACCGGTCAGCGGCTTACAATAACGGTTGTATCCCAAGGCCCTTCGGGCACCGTCATTTAACAGTAGATCCCTTGCGTTATCCTCGTTTCATTCTCGCTATTCGCTCGCTACTACTGGCAGCCGTGCTGGCCACCTCAGCCTCAGCGCAACCTCCGTCGACGCCGTTTTTTCCCCTCCGCGACATCCGGCCCGGCTTGCACGGCGTGGGTCGAACTGTCTTTCATGGCAATCAGATCGAAGAGTTCCAGGTTGAGATCCTGGGCGTGCTGGAAGGCTCCGGCCCACAACAATCCATTATTCTCGCCAAGCTCACAGGCGGACCGCTGGCCGAGACCGGTGTGATCCAGGGCATGAGCGGCAGCCCGGTTTACATAGACGGGAAATTGGTCGGCGCGGTGGCACTGGGGTTTCCGTTCGCCAAGGAAGCCATAGCCGGCATCCAGCCGATTGAGCAGATGTTGGCTGACGCTACGCCGGCTGCCTCGCGCCCACGAGCCCCCGACAGCTCGCGGCCTTCGCTCCCGTCCGGCGCCGGTCTGCGCGATTTCTATCCCGGGGCTACCGCGAACCCGCTGCTTGCCAAGGCCTCGCTTCCGGGCAGCGCGCCCGCCGCACTCGAGTCGCCCTTCGGGCGTTTGCGCGATATCGGCACGCCGCTGGCCATGACCGGCTTTACAGAAGCCACTATCCGCGCATTCGCCGGCCCCTTGCAGAAGCTAGGCTTCGAGGCGCAGACCGGGCTGGGCGGTGGTAGCTCCGGTTCCAGCGCTCAAGCGGATCCAACTCCGATCGTGCCGGGCTCGATGATCAGCGTCCAATTGATGACGGGCGACATGGTTATGAGCGCCGACGGCACCGTGACGTATGTCGATGGCCAAAAGATCTACGCCTTCGGCCACCGCTTTCTCGCCGCGGGATCCACAGAGTTACCTTTTTCCCGCGCCGACGTACTCGCGATTCTGCCCAACCTGAATGCCTCCTATAAGATCTCTGTGGCGAAGCAGTGGGCGGGCAGCATGACCAGCGACCGCAGTACCGCGGTGGCCGGGGAAATCGGCCGGTCGGCGCACCTGGTGCCGTTATCCATTGAAGTGCGGTCTCCGGGTAATGCGTCGCATCGATACCACATCGAGGTGGTGAACGACCGCCTGCTAACTCCGTTTCTTACGCAAGTCGCTTTGTTCTCCGCCGTCGATGCCACGGAACGCACACTCGGCGCATCCAGCTTACGTGTTGACGGGCGGGTCGAATTTGAGGGCAACCTGCAGCCATTGGTTATTAAGAACGTATTCGCCAGCGATCTGAGCGTCGCCATGCAGGCCGCCGCAAACTCCGTAGTGCCACTTTCGTTCGCGCTGCAATCCGGCTTTCAGCAGCTCAAAGTGAAGTCGGCCTCGTTCATTCTGGAGCCAGACGAACTGAAGAAGACGATACAGATTGACCAGATCTGGGCCTCGCGGCGCGACGTAAAGCCGGGTGGCTCCATCGACGTTTCCATTCTGTTCAGTGGAGAAAACGGGCTTGAAGTGACGCGCTCCGCCCACGTCCAGATACCGATCGGCGCACCCACCGGCACATTGAACCTAACGGTCAGCGACGCCAACGGCCTCAACTTTCCGGAACTGGCCGGCCTTTCGCCGGTCGCTGCAGGGTCACCTGATCAATTGATTCACGAACTCAGCGCGATTCGCCCCAGCGACCGCGCCTACCTGCGCGTCTGGCGCCAGGAGCCGTCCTTTCCGCTGTCGGGAACCGAATTGACCGACCCGCCGCCCTCGGTTTCGATGATCCTGGCGCGAGGCGCCGGAACCGGGGCCACCATGCTCTTCGCCCTTCGCGGGTCAGCCGTGGCGGAGATGCCCGTCGACCCGGGTAACTATGTCGTGAGCGGCTACAAAACTATTCAAGTGGAAGTAAAAGAGTGAACGGTAGAAGTTTTCGCAGATTGATAACAGCGGTTGCGCTCGTCACCAACCTGGGCGCGCCACTTTTCGCCGCCACCAGCACGACCTGGGAAACCGGCAGCTACTCGGAGTTCCTGAAAGGGAAGCTGCAGGGTCTGGCACTAACCTCTGATGGCGTGTTACTGCCTGGCGCCAGCATTCGTAAGTCCACTACGGTGGAGCAACCCGTATTGTGGACCGTCGTCCCGGGCCCGGATGGTTCTCTGTACGCGGCCACAGGTCATCGCGGCAAAGTTCTTAAGATCGATCCGAAGGGCGCCATGTCGGTGGTTTTCTCGGCGGAGCAGCCTGAAGTGTTTGCCCTGTGCTTAGATGCTCAAGGCGTCCTCTACGCGGCCACATCGCCGAAGGGCGGCGTTTATCGGATTGAGAACGGCAAAGCAACTGAGATTTTTCATCCCGATGCGAAGTACATCTGGGCCTTGCTTTCCACGCCGCAGGGGGGCTTATACGTTGCCACGGGGGATCAAGGGCGCATCTACAAAATCGACAACGCCGCCAAAGCCGATGTCGCCGCCAAGCCCGCACCCTATTTTGAGACGGGCCAGCAGAACGTGACCTCCCTGGCGCTGGGGTTAAACGGGCACCTCTACGCAGGCAGCGAACCGAACGGCCTGTTGTTCGATATCTCCGCCAAAGATCAGGGCACCATACTCTACAAGTCGACGCTGCCGGAGATTCATGGCCTGGCCGTTGGATCGGACGGCACGGTCTACGCGTCTGCGATGGGCGGCGGACTCAGCACCAGGGTCGCCACGCAAGCCCCGTCGGCCAATGCGGCGAACACCGCGCTGGTAGCATCGACACCGACCGTGGTTTCAGTCACCGACGCCAGCGACAATTCCGCCGGCGGCGCACCGGCCCAGATCGGCGGCTTGAAGAACGCGGACCCTGGGAAGGGCACGGCGACATCGACCATTACTCCCCTACCCGCCGCTGCGGGCGCTCAAGTCGTGGATGTTAGCGGTGTCGAGAAGTCAGCCATCTATCGCATCAGCCCGGACAAGACAGTTGAAACGCTGCGTAGTTCGAAGGACGACAACGTCTACGACCTGCTTCTGGACGGCGCGAACATTCTGTTTTCAACCGACGGCCAAGGCCGCATCTATTCAATTGCGCCCGATCGACAAACCACGCTGTTTGCCGAGCTGGGCGACGCGGAAGCAGTCCGGCTGGTGAAACGTGGTACTGACGTGCTGGCCGCGCAGAGCGCCCCGGCAAAACTAGTGGACCTGCAGCTGGGAGGTTCCGGCATCGCGACGTATGAGTCGCCAGTTCACGACACAACCACCGTGGCGCGCTGGGGCCGCCTGGCATGGTTGAGCTCAGGCAGCGGCGTCGTCTTTCGCACTCGAACCGGTAACTCCACGCGCCCCGACGGCACTTGGAGCGCCTGGTCGGACCCAATTCAAGAGACCACGTCATCTCGAATCACCAGCCCCAACGCACGCTTTATCCAGTGGCGCGCGGAGTGGAAGCCGGGCCTCCAAACCGAACTTCGGAATGTCAGCATCTCGTTTCTGCCACAGAACACGCCGCCCGTCATACGCAGCATCAGCGTGACAGCTGTGAGTGCCGCGAATGCGCTGAAAGCGTCGAACACCCAAGCCGCCAGTTCCAGCGCGTTCAGTGTCACCGTTACCGATTCCGGCGATCCGCCGCCCGCATCCACGTCTTCCTCGGGCGCCCAGACGGTTTCCCGGCTCAACAGTACCCAAACCCAGGTCACCTGGCAGGCCGACGATCCGGATGGCGACAAGCTGGTCTATGCCGTCTACTTCCGCGGCGAAGACGAGAAGGAATGGAAACTGATCCGCTCGCAGATCTTCGAGAACTCGTTGCTGTTGGATGCGGACGTGCTTGCCGACGGACGCTACACGTTCCGCGTCGTTGCCTCAGACCGCCCTTCGAACGATTTGCAATACGCGCGCGAAACTGAGCTGACCAGTTCGTCGGTGCTCATCGACAACACGCCGCCCGCCGTGACGCCCGGTGTGCCGCAGCGCCATGATGACGTCATTGAAGTGGACGTGGATGCGGAAGATAAGGCAAGTTCTTTGCGGCGCTGCGAGTATTCGGTTGATGCAGGCTCCTGGCAGCCGCTGGAGGCGGTCGACGGTGTCACCGATTCACCGAAAGAGCAGTTCCACCTGCACCTCGACAAGGTCAAGCCAGGTGAGCATCTGATCGTATTTCGTGTTTACGACACCGCTAATAACGCGGGTTTAGCACGCGTCGTCGTACACTGACCCCGAATGAAGTTTCGTAAGTTGGTCATTGCCGTTCTGCCGGCAGCGCTGGTTTCGCTGTGGCTTTTGCAGGGTGAAGTTGGTGGATCTACTGCCGGTCATTCCGTTTCGAACGCGGCAGCGTCGGCTCCCTTCATCAAATCCCGCGGCGCGTTTGTCCCCGCGCCCAAACCCTATGGCGCGATCCCCTCCGAGCGGCAGCTCCGCTGGCAGGAGATGGAGATCAACGCGTTCCTCCACTTCACGGTCAACACCTTTACGGATAAGGAGTGGGGCTATGGCGACGAAGATCCATCCGTTTTCAATCCCACTGCCTTCGATCCGGACAAGATCGCCGCGGCGCTCGCAGCGGCCGGCGTAAAGGGCGTCATACTGACCTGCAAGCACCACGACGGCTTCTGCCTCTGGCCGACCAAGACAACGGACCACTCCATCGCACAGAGCTCCTGGCGGGACGGCAAAGGCGACGTGGTGAAAGACATCTCGGAAGCAGTCCGTCGGCGAGGCCTCGATTTCGGCGTGTATCTCTCCCCCTGGGACCGCAGCGCCCCTAGCTACGGTACGCCCGCGTACATCGAACTCTACCGCAGCCAGTTGCGGGAACTTCTCACAGGTTATGGCCCGCTCTTCGAGGTTTGGTATGACGGGGCGAACGGCGGCGATGGCTATTACGGCGGCGCCAAAGAAACGCGATCCATCGATCGCCGCACTTACTACGATTGGCCCAACACCTGGGAGATGGTACGCAAGCTGCAGCCCGGTGCGGTTATCTTCAGCGATGTAGGACCCGACGTGCGCTGGGTAGGGAACGAGAAAGGCTTCGCCGCTGAAACGTCTTGGGAGACATACAATCCCGTCGGCGTGGATGGCGGACCCGCTGCGCCGGGCTACGTTCGGGAAACGGAGAACACCACGGGCCAGCGCAATGCGGCCCAGTGGCTTCCGGCTGAATGCGACGTCTCCATCCGTCCAGGCTGGTTCTGGCACGAGGCCGAAAACACCAAAGTGAAAACGGCTCCGGAGTTGTTTGATCTTTACACCAAGTGCGTCGGTCGGGGCGGGAACATGCTGCTGAATGTGCCGCCCGATCGTCGCGGGCAGTTGCATGAGACCGATGTCGCTGTGCTCAAGCAGTTCGGCGGACTGTTGCACGCGGCCTTTCGCACCAACCTGGCGCTACGGGCCAAGCTCGAGCCATCGAATGTGCGCGGCGACAGCCCCAACTTTGGCGCGGCGAAGCTGGTGGATGGCGACCGCTACAGCTATTGGGCTACAGACGACAATGTCACCACACCGGAACTGATCATTGATTTCGGTAAGGACCAGGCTTTCAACTTGATCCGTCTCCGCGAAGACATCAAGCTGGGCCAACGCATCGAAGGGGTCGCTCTCGATGCCTGGGTCAAAGGCAAGTGGGAACAGTGCGCCACGGCCACGAGCATCGGGGCTTGCCGCATCATTCGGCTCGACCAATCCGTCACCAGCCGAAAAGTGCGGTTGAGGATTACGAAGTCGCCGGTCTCGATTGCGCTGTCGGAATTGGGGATTTATGACATGGAATGAGGAGCCGCATGTGGGCGGGCCAGGCTACAGTCGTATTGAATACGTTTGCTTGTTGTGATAGCTCTGGTACTCATCGGAGGTGATCAGTGCTCGCGCGCCTCGTTCTCGTCGTTCTCACTGCCTCGGCGATTGGCTTGGCGGCCGCCCCAGACGACTGTCTTTTGGTTATTGCCCAACCTGCGCCGCCGAACATAGACCCAACCGGTAAGTCCGTCACGTTAACGATGACGAATAACTGCGGAAAGGATATAACCGCCTACCAGGTGTGGTTTCGAGACGATTCAGGTCAGCACACTTCCGGTTTCGCGGAGGAGCGACTGGCTATTCTGGCCATACCCGAGGACGTTAGATCCGCAAACATGGACATTTTCAGGGCCGGGGCGACCTGGTCGGGCGGCTCCGGCTCGTCGGAGCCTTGGTCCTCGGTTTCCGCCACCGCCGTCTGGTATGCCGATATGACGACTGCGGGCGATCCCAAAGACGTTGCGATGCTTATCAAGTCGCGGCGTGAGATGGTCATCAGGTACAAAAAGGAACTGGACGTCCTTGGCTCGTACGACACCTTTGCGTCGGCGAAGAAACTGCCTCAGGATGCGGCCGAAGCCAAGGCAAAGAACAGTCCGACATATGATGACCTATCACAGCTAGCCGCTCAGTTCTCGCGATGTGACGAAACTTCGTGGAAAGCCTTCATACAGTTTAAGAAGCGGTATACAGAGGACCTAATCAGTCTCTTTGAAGCTACCGTCGCTGCTCAGGACGTAGGTGGTCAACAGAGGGCCGAAGTGCAGTAGGTTGGGGCGGCCGAGGTTCGCCTACGAAGTCGCCAGTATAGATAGCGCTGTCGGAGCTGGGAATTTACGATATGGAGTGAGGCGACACGGAGTGAGGCAAGCATCTATTGCGTTGCCGTGATAAGCTACTCGCACCGGAGTTTCATCGGTGTTTAAAAGCCTTATCCTGCTGGCCTTCAGTGGTTCAGCCATGGTCTTGGCGGCGGGCCCCGAAGGCTGCCTTTTAGCGGTGGTTCAGCCCTCACAGGATATTGATCCTGCGGGCAAACCCCAGACCGTAACAGTTACGAACAATTGCGGAAAAGACATAACCGCTTACTTCCTGAGGTGTCGAGATCGTTCTGGTGGGAAGCTTTCCGGACTCGCCGAAGACCACCTCGTTATGCTCGCAAGGCCTGCGTACCTCGGGCCGTACCACGACATTCTCAGGACTGGGAAGACATGGTCGATCGTGGGCGCGGTGGATGCCACAGTCTCGACCGTTTCTGTCTCCGCCGTCTGGTACGCGGATATGGCCACCGCTGGCGATCCCGAAGAGGTTTCGTACCTGGTCGAGATTCGGAAGCAGGCGTTGCTCGGTTTTAAGGACGAATTGGAAGCCTTAGGCTCCTACGACACCTATGTCTTGGCGAAGGAACTTCCTCAGGACGCCGCTGCCGCCAAAGCAGAGAATCGTCGCGGCTATCGATATCTGACGTATCTCGCCGAAAGTTTTTCACGGTCGGACGCGGTTTCCTGGAACGACTTCGTGCAGCTTGAGAGACGGCGGCTCGGCGACGAGATCAAGTTGTTAGAGACCCATCTCGCGGTTCAAGACGCAAGTGGTCAACAGAAGACGGAAGTGCCGTGAGCCAAGGCCGAAACCACGGGAGGCTTCTGCTGAAACGCGATTATCACTTCTTGCGTTCTCTGGGCTACTGGACCGTTGTCCGTTCCGGCTTGTCAGGACGATAGAACTTCCCTATAACCGCTCTGCTCCAATCGGTGACTTCGGGGAGATCCGAGAGATCGATTTCGTTCTCCTTCATCTGGCTCAAGTCCCGAATCTCCCCAGTTTGAGTCTTCGATAGCTGTTTCATCGTATTTCCGGTCAAGAGCTACCCTGGTCGCTGAACCGATTGCGGTCCTGCTCAGAGCATCCAAAGTCCTATGCAACACGTCTCCGGCTTGTCCGCTTTGGCCTCGGATTATCTTCGGCAATGCCAGACAGCACCACCGGCGCATGGTCGGGGAACTCGGCGACCAGCGAAAGATTCCCGCCCATGGCCTCGACTGTTTTTCGGAGCGTAGACAGCAAGAGATCGCTCCGCTTTTCAAGGCGTGAAACACTGTCCTGGGTAACCCCGAGCGTCTTGGCCATCTTTACCTGCGTGAGCTTGCGCGCGTGCCGCAGTTCGCGCAAGGTCATTTCCTCGGCAATCAGTTCTGCGGCGCGGGCCTCGACCTTCTTGCGTTGGGCGGGGCTCAGTTTCTTCATTTTGTCTTTCAGCGTGATTGGCATAGCTATATCCCCTTCTTCGTTCGTGACAGATGCTCAGCAAATCTCTCGTCTGCCTTTGCTATCAGCTGGCCGTAAAATCTCTTCTAGCCGCCACCCGACTTGTCTCCCGCGATCAGAAGGACCGCGTTGCGTTTTGGGTCGAACGCGAAGGCGACGCGCCAGACACCGCCTGCCGCGTCAAAGCGCAGCTCCTTCATGTTCGCGTGGCTCGAACCTTTGAGCGTATCGACGTGGGGCCTGCCGAGCTGAGGGCCAAACCGCTCCAGCAACAGGGCACGAGCAAGTAATTCCCTCTGCACGTCATCCGCGTCGAATTCGGGGCCGAAATCCCTATGGAATTCAACCTGCCATGTCACACGTATAGTATGTCATACAGGACATATGATGTAAAGAACATATCACGTGAAACACCACGGTCGATGAAGCTCAAGAAGAAGACCTCATGCGAACATATCTCAATGCTCCGGTCTTTCACAACTGCCCTTTGTTTCGCCACCTTCCTCACCGCCCAAACTGCTCTGCCTCCTGAAGCCGATCGCCAACTCGCTCACGACATTTACAAAGAGATCGTCGAAATCAAATCCGGCTTCACTACAGGCGCGACGACCCCGGTCGCTGAAGCGATTGCCGCTCGACTGAAGGCAGCAGGGTTCCCCGATTCCGACATCTTTGTTGGCGGCGCGATTCCCAAGAAGGCAAACCTGGTGGTGCGGTATCACGGCACTGGCGCTCAGAAACCTATTCTGCTGCTGGCACACATCGACGTGGTCGAAGCGAAGCGCGAAGACTGGAGCATGGATCCCTTCGTGTTCGTCGAGAAGGACGGTTACTTCTACGGCCGCGGCACCGCGGATGACAAAGCACAGGCCGCCGTCTGGATCGCCAACCTCATTCGCTACAAGCGAGAAGGCTTCAAACCCGATCGCGACATCATCGTCGCGCTGACTGCCGACGAGGAAGGCGGCGGACCCTACAACGGGGTCGATTGGCTCTTGAAGAACCACCGGGATCTGATTGACGCGGAGTTTTGCCTTAACGAAGGTGGCTGGGGAGAGATGGCGAATGGCAAGAGAATCTCCAACGACCTGCAGGTGAGTGAGAAGTACGTCATCAATTTCCGGTTCGAGGTGCATAACAAAGGTGGGCACAGCTCGCTGCCGGTGCCTGACAACGCCATCTATCACCTGGCAGGCGCCCTGGATCGGCTCTCGAAGTTCGGCTTTCCGCTGAAGACCAATGAAGTGACAAGAGCCTATTTCGCCGCCATGGCAGCCATCACGCCGGGCCCAATAAGAGAGGACCTTGCCAAGGTGGCCGACGGTTCACCCGAGGTCCTGGCGCGCATTGCCGCGTTCTCGCCTGCCTGGAACGCTACACTCCGCACCACTTGTGTCGCAACGCAGCTGGAAGGTGGCCATGCCATGAACGCACTCCCCCAACTGGCGGCCGCAACAGTGAATTGCCGAGTGCTGCCCGAAGACTCCGCCGAGTACGTTCAGAGCACGCTCGAGAAAGTCGTCGCAGACGATCAGGTCAGCATCAAGGCGCTTGGCGAAGTCACCAAAGGCCCGGCCTCGCCTTTGCGCCCCGATGTGCTGAAGGCAGCCAATCGGTTCACTGACACGCTATGGCCGGGCGTGCCCGTCATCCCCATGATGGTAATGGGCGCCACCGACGGGCGGGACTTGCGCGCCGCGGGCATCCCAACTTACGGCATCCAGGGCTTCTTCATGGACCGGGACGACATGCGTATGCACGGCCGCGACGAACGCATGGGCGTCCAAGCGTTCTACGAAGGCCAGACCTTCCTCTACCTGTTGGTGAAGGACCTCGCGAAGCCCGAGTGACCGCGCGGTCGCTTATCGCTTCTGTGAGCTGACAACTTGGCCGTTGATCACGGCGCCTGTGCAGTGGGACGTGTATTCAAACGGGTCACCATCGTAGAGTGCGAGGTCGCCGTCTTTTCCGGCTTCGAGCGAGCCGAGTCGATCGGCAACGCCAATCAGCTTGGCCGCGTTTATGGTGACGCTGGCCAGCGCCTGATCGAAGGTAAGCCCGTTCGCCGCCGCGATGGCCGCTTCAAATAGGATCACGCGCGTCTTGGGCACATAGGCTTCGTATCCGCTCTGCAGGGCGAAAGGAATGCCGGCGGCTTGCAGCTTGGCAGCGTCCTCAAAGCTCAGGTTTTCGGTCTCGCCGCCCGCGCGTTTCATGGTGGCGTGGAGAATCACCGGGTAGCCGGAGGCCTTCACCTCCGTGAGAATCATGCCGCATTCGGCGCAGCTGTCGATAATCAGTTTGAAGTTGAATTCCTTCGCCAGGCGAATGGCCGACATAACATCTTGAGCGCGATCGGCCGTCACCAGCAGCGGCAGCTCGCCCTTCAGGATCTTGATGAAGGCTTCTTGCCTCAGGTCGCGGTCGGGTGTCTTCGATTCAGGCTTGGCTGCGTCGGAGGCCGGCTTGGCTTGGCTCTTCTTCAACGCCTCCTGGGCCTTGATGAACTCCGCGCGCAGCATGGACATTTCCTTCCCGCGCGTACCGGGACTTTTGCCCGCCTCTCCGCGGCCTTCGGCACCCAGACTGGCCGCAATCATCGCTTCCGGCACGATCACTGCTTCATCCGCCGTGTTGCCGATAGTCTTCACGATCATGGTCTGCCCGGATACCAGCGCGCCGGGGCTATGGCCGGTATTCATGGTGGTGACGCCAAAGCTGCGCACCCACTCGATCAAGCGCTCGTGAGGATCGTAGGCGTCGATCGCGCGCAACTCCGGCTGCACAGCCGCGCTCCGTTCCAGTTGATCCTGGTCGGTCGGTATGTTCAAATAGCCCGTCAAGCCAACCGTCGAATGAGCATCCACCAGCCCGGGCGTCACCACCTTGGCGGTGAGCGTCTGGTAACCCGCCGGTATCGTCACGGACGACGCCGGGCCGACCCGTTCAATCTTGCCGTTGGTCACGATCACGACCCCATCTTTGATGGGAGCGCCCGCCGCGGTGTAGACCGTCTCGCCTCGCACCGCGATCTGTTGCCCAACCAGCGCGGGAAGGAAAGTCATGGCGGCAAGCGCGCCTGCGAATAGCAGCCTCATTCCGGTTCTCATTGGCGCACATCCTCTTCGTCGCCGTCATCATCCCCAAAAGCGGGCTGATCGTGGCTGGCGCCTTCTCCTCCGACCGCTTCCAAATGATCGTGCGGGTCACTTAGATCGAAGACCTTCTGGCCCTCAATCCATGTCTCCAGCACATGCGTGTAGACGCTAAGCGGATCGCCCGAAAGCACAATGAAGTCGGCATCCTTCCCGGGCTCGAGCGAACCCACCCGCGCATCCAGGTCAAGTATCTTCGCGTTCGCCATGGTCAGCCCGTACAGCGCCTTGTCTCTGGGCAAGCCGGCGCGCACAGCCAAGCCTGCCGAACGCATTAGCAGGCGCGAGTCCGTGATGGAGTCGTCGGTGTGGAATCCGAACAGTACACCAGCCTTGTCCAGCACCGCTGCGGTCTCAAATGATGCGTCTTTGGCTTCCTCTTTGCCGCCCGGGCTGTCGATGACAATCACCGACACCGGCACTTTGGCCTTGGCAATTTCGTCGGCCATCATCCAGCCATCGCTCGCGTGGTGCAGTACGACCTTGAAATGGAACTCATCCGCAAGGCGGAGAACCGTGGCAATGTCGTCGGCGCGATGCGTGTGAAACTGCACCGTCCGCTTACCGTTCAACACCTCCACCAGCATCTCCATCCGGAGATCGCGCGCGGGAAGCTTAGAAGCGTCACCCTTGGCGGCAGCAATCTTGTCGCGATACTCCTGGGCCTTGATGAAATCGGCCCGAACCAATGCGGCCGACTTGCCGCGTGTTCCCGGGAACGGCGCTGCCCGGCGGGGGTTGGTTCCATTGGCCATCTTCAAGCCGCCTGCATTGCTTCCATCCGGGAGCTTGATCAATAGGGCGTCGATAGTTCTACCCTTACGCAGCTTGAGGTAGAGCGTCTGGCCGCTGGACAGGTGGCCCGAGCCAGGCATGACGTTCGCCGTCGTGATGCCGCCCGCCCGGGCCTTTTCGATGTGTGCGTCACGAACATTGATCGAATCCAGCACGCGCACATCAGGTTGGATCGGCGAACTTGCGTCGCCGCCTTCGGGCGCACCAATGTGGCTGTGCGAGTCGACGATGCCGGGCATGATGATTTTGCCGGCGGCATTGATGGTTTGGGCGCCGGCGGGCACGGACACCGATCCCGCCGCGCCTACCGCGAGAATCTTGCCGTTCTGGACCACCAGGACGCCGTTCGGAATCTCAGGTCCGGCGATGGGGATAATACGGGCGCCTGTCACAGCGATAGGCGTCTGTTGGGCGAAGCAGAGAGCCGCTCCGGCCAAAAGGAGAGTGAGTCGTTTGAACATAGCAATGCGAAACGGCGATTGTAGCGCAACCCGTTGACGCGAACCGGATCGCGGCCACGAAACAGCGATCGCGCGATCATGGAGAGCGAACATCCATGCCGCGCACGGACTGGGGCTGGCTCATCACTGCTGACGAACTTCGCTCGTGGATCGTCTTTGAAGACGAAGATCTCCTGGTGGTCAACAAGCCGGCTCATGTGCTCTGTCATCCTTCGAAGCATGGTCCCTGGTCGAGCCTGGTCGGAGCTTGCCGCGAACTGCTCCGCGCAGAGAGATTGCATCTGATCTTCCGGCTCGATCGTGAGACCAGCGGTATCGTGATGCTCGCCCGCACCGCCGAGCTCGGGTCGCGGTTGCAGCGGGCGGTCGCGCAGAGGCGCCTGCGCAAGACCTACTTGGCAATCCTCACGGGCCACCTCGAAGAATCGCGCACTGTTGACGAGCCGATCGGACCCGACCCGGATTCTCTTTTCGCAGCCCGGCAGTGGGTTGTGCCCGATTCAGGGCGCCCGGCCTCAACGACCTTCGTGCCGATTTCGTACGCGGGTGGCTACACACTGGCTCGCGTCGACTTGCATACGGGACGCCGCCATCAGATTCGCGTTCACGCCGCGTTCGTGGGACATGCCATCCTCGGCGATAAGCTCTACGGCCCGGACCAAAGGCTTATGCTCCAGTTCATGCGGGATGGCTTCAGTGATGAACTACGCCGGCAGCTTGTTCTTGACCGGCACGCGCTCCATGCATCCGAAATCGAATTCGATGCGGATGTACTCGAGCAGCGGTTCATCGCGCCCTGGCCACTCGACTTAAAAAGCTTCTGTGCCGAGGTAGGGCTGGACGCGACATTCTGACGGTCACGACGACTCCCTGATTTCCAAACCAACCGCCGCTGTTTCAAACCCGGTTTCAACCTGAAACACAAGCGCGTTCTTCGCGCCGCTCGGCCTATCGATCGTGCCCCTTACCTTACCTCCAAGGACCGTTGACTTGTTCTGCTAAGTGACTGACCTGAATCGGCATGTTGCCTCGGCGCTTGGCGCTCGTGGAGCACCGGCGTTGCTCTCGTAGACACGTCTGTCGCTTGGTCTTACGGGTGCCTTTTCCATGTTGTGCGGGTCGCCGACAAGGCGCCTGCCAAGGAGAAGCCCCATGAGTTCCGCCGCCACGCGACCCGCCACCAAACTCGTCTCAGCACCGGTCCTGAGACCCAGACTCATTTCGAAGCCGAAGCCTGCTGTTCATCACGACAACACCCGGCGCGATGAGTTGATTCTGGAGCACCTGCCGCTCGTCACCGCGATCGCCGTGCGGGTTCACGAGAACCTGCCGGTGCATGTCGAATTAGACGACCTGATTCACGCGGGCGTAATGGGCCTGTTCGACGCCGCGACCAAATACGACGCCAACAAGATGGTTGCGTTCCCGGCTTACGCCAAGCATCGAATCAAAGGAGCCATCCTCGATAGCCTCCGGCAGCTCGACTGGGCTTCGCGCGATCTGCGCCGGCGCCACAAGCAGATGGAACAGGTCACGCAGGACCTGACCAGCCGGCTGGCTCGCACGCCAACACCCGCTGAGATCGCAACCGAAATGGGAATGTCGCTCAGCCGCTGGAAGACTCTGATGATCGACC
Source organism: uncultured Acidobacteriaceae bacterium (assembly GCA_963740005.1). Taxonomy (GTDB): domain Bacteria; phylum Acidobacteriota; class Terriglobia; order Bryobacterales; family Bryobacteraceae; genus CAJCIT01. Next base: position 74,389 of record CAVUCO010000044.1, read on the forward strand.
TCCGCAATCTTGGCCTGCTCGCTGCTCAGTTACGACCCACCAACGACCAGGACGAACGGCCCGCGCAAGATATGCCTTGCGCTCGCGAGCAGCATCCCGACACGCTCTTTGCCCGCGGCGAACTCCGGTCCAAGTTGTCTTCGGCGATCAAGACCCTACCGCCGCGCTACCAACAGGTGGTGACGCTTTACTACGACCGTGACATGACTATGAAAGAAATCGGCACGATTCTCGGCGTGAATGAGAGCCGGGTTTCGCAAATCCACAAGGCGGCTCTCGCGCGCATGCAAAATGCCCTGACGTCGTCGGGCATCCATTCAATCGGCGTCTTCTAAATGAGCCCAGACTACTTTGGCGCGGTGATCTGATGGAGCTTGATCATATTCGTGGATCCACGCTGATTGACAGGTTGACCGGCGACAAACACGACACCTTCACCGGGCTTCACCCGTCCTGTGGCGATCAGAATCAGTTCCATGCTGCTCAGCATGTCATCGGTCGAGTTGTATTGGGGCATGACGACGCCGCTGACACCGTAAACGATGGATAGCTGCCTGACCACCGTCTCGTTTGAAGTGAAGGCGTAAATCGGAACCGGCGGCTGGTACCGCGCAAGCAGGCGCGCCGTAGTCCCCGTCGACGTGCCGACCGCCAGTGCGACCACCCCTGCGCATTGCGCGGCTCGGAAAGCGGCGTCGGCAATGATCTGCGGAATGGTGGGCTGGTCGGGCATGGGGGTTTCCGAGTACCCGCCCTTGCGCAGTGCGTTATTCGTTTCGAGCGCAATTCGCGCCATCACCTTCACTGCTTCAATCGGGAACTTTCCTGCCGACGTTTCCGCCGACAACATCACGGCGCTGGTGCCGTCATAAATGGCGTTTGCTACGTCGCTCACTTCAGCGCGAGTGGGGACCGGGTTCTCCACCATCGACTCCAGCATCTGAGTCGCGGTAATGACAAACTTGCCCTTCAGCCGCGCCAGGTCGATGATGCGCTTCTGAATCGCCGGCACCTTCTCCAGCGCCATCTCCACTCCCAGGTCTCCGCGCGCCACCATCACGCCATCGGATTCCTCGAGGATCGCTTCCAGATTCAGGTATCCCTCGGGTTTCTCGATCTTGGCGATGATGGGCTGGGTCGCATCCACCTCTTCCAGCAGGTGACGCAGGCGCAGAACGTCCTTTGCTTGCCTGACAAAGGACAGCGCAAAGAAATCGACGCCTTGCTTTACACCGAAGTGCGCGTCAGCAATATCTTTCTTCGAAAGAGAGGGTGTGCTGATCGCGACTCCGGGAAGGTTGATGCCTTTCCGGTCACTGATCGCACCGCCATGGACGACCTCACATTGCACCGTCGTGCCGTCGGTCGAGAGCACTCGCAGGATTACCGTGCCGTCGGCCACCAGGATCGGGTCGCCGGGTTTTACATCCTTGGCCAAGTCCGCGTACGTCGTGCCCGCGATCTCGCAACTTCCCTCCACCGGCTGCGTGGTGATGCTGAAGCGCGCCCCGTCCTGCAAAACACATCCGCCGTCTTTGAAGGTACCCAGCCGAATCTTGGGCCCCTGTAGATCAAGCAAGATTCCGGTGTGGCGGCCCAGCTCGACCTCGAGCGCGCGGACGTTCCTGATGCGGCGCGCATGGTCTTCCTGCGTTCCATGGGATGCGTTTAGCCGGAAGACATCCACCCCGGCTTCAAATAGCTTTCGCAATCGGTCGGGGGCATCGGTCGCCGGACCGAGCGTGGCAACTATTTTCGTCGTCCGCATTCGTGTTTGGATCAGTGCGCTACTATAGCGAAGAAACCGCCACAGACACGGCAACTATCCCTCTCATTATGCCGCTATACCAAGCAATCATCCTCGCGATTGTGCAAGGATTAACCGAGTTTTTGCCAATCAGCAGCACTGCTCATCTCGCCGTCATACCAAAGCTGATGGGCTGGACCGATCAAGGCCTTGGTTTTGATATTGCACTCCATGTGGGCACATTGGCGGCGGTGCTTGTTTTCTTCTTTAAGGACTGGGTCGCTATCGTCTGTAACGCCTTTGGAATAAAAACGAACCTCGGCAGGGAGGATGAAAACAACCGGAGTCTTCTCTGGTACCTTGTGGCGGGCTCGATTCCCGTCGGCATAGCCGGCCTGTTGTTGAAGAAGTACGCGGAGGGCCCCTGGCGCAACTTCTACGTGATCGGCGCCATGATGATCATCATCGGCGTGGTGATGGCGTTCGCCGACTATGTCGGACGCGATCGCAAGACCATGGCCACCATGAGTTGGGCCGATGCGTTGTGGGTTGGTCTCTCGCAAGCGCTGGCGGTCGTGCCCGGCACTTCCCGAAGCGGCATCACCATCTCGGCAGGCAGGTTTCGGTCGATGACTCGCGAAGCAGCAGCGCGCTTCTCTTTTCTACTGTCAACTCCAGCCATCGCCGCCGCGGCGCTCAAAGATTACCAGGAACTGCGCCATGCAGGCGGCGTCCCACCCGAGATGCGACTTCCCTACCTCGTTGGCATCGTTGTAAGCGCCCTCACCGGAATGCTTGTGATCGGCTTCTTCTTGAAGTACCTGCGCCAGCACACCTTTAGCTTATTTGTGTGGTATCGGATCGTGTTTGGCATAATACTAATTGCTCTAGGATTTTTCCGCTTTGGCGGATGACATTCCTTTCCCCAGCCCGACACTCCCGGCTTAACGAAGTCGTCGGATTCCTATTGTTCCTTTTGGGACTTGGTATTGCGCTAAGTCTCGCTTCCTTCAGCCCTTCCGACCCTTCGTGGAACACAGCGAATCATGTAGTTCGTACCCAGAACCTCATGGGCCGCATGGGCGCTTTTGCGGCCGACCTTCTGCTGCAGTTCTTTGGGCTCGGTGCGTACCTGCTGCCATTGCTGCTATGGCTCTTAGGGTGGAAGTGGGTCCGGTCTTCGCCCGTACGCAACCCGGGTGTCCGCGTCCTGGGTGCGCTGGCGCTGTGGCTGTCTATTTCGAGCGCGTTCGGCTTGGTTCCCTCCTTCCGCCCGATTCGAGGTGGAATCGCGGCGAGTGGCGTCGCGGGCCGCATGGTGGCCGATTTTCTGGTTTCGATCATGAACCCGATCGGCGCCGCGATCCTCACCACAGCGTGCGGTATTCTCGCCCTCTATCTGCTAACAACCTTTCAGCTCTCCATGCTCGCCCGCTGGTTCTCCGGGCCACTGGCCTGGTGGCGCTCGCTCGCTCACCGGTTTTCCGAGTGGCGGGCAGCCCGTCATGATCGGGCCGTGGAACGGGCGAGGGAGAAGGCCGCGGAGCGAACCGCCCGTCTTCAGAGCCAGCAAAAGCCGGATGCGAGCGTGGACTCGGCCCGGCCCCGTCGCCACAGCGACAATCCCTTCATTCCCGATGAGGATATCTCGCCGTTGGATCGGCTCGCGGCAGAAACGCGCGGCATAGCGCCGGCACTTGTCGAGCCCAACCTGGATGACGATGACCTGCCTCCCTTCGACCTGGACCCGCTGGAGCCTGTCACCACTCGCGCCCAAGCCCGGTCACGGGAAGAAGTCGAAGCGGATATCCCCATTCGGCCGCTTGAATATCAGCCGCCGGTGAAAATTGCGTCAACCGTACCGGTTGCAGCGGTGGCCACGGAGATGCCCCCGTTCGACACACCGGTCGCCCCTGCCAAGCGAAAGCGAATCTACCGGCTGCCATCCACCGCCCTGTTGAACGAGGTGCCTCCGCGCGCCGGCTATGACGGCATCGAGCTTAAGGAAATTGCCGCGCGTATTAAATCGAAGCTGGAGGAGTTTAATGTCCGCGGCTCGGTGACGCAGATCAACCCCGGACCTGTTGTCACCACCTTCGAGTACAAGCCGGAGGCCGGCATCAAATACAGCCGCATCACCACGCTGAATGACGACCTCTGCCTGGGCCTGCAGGCCGAGTCTGTTTTGATTGAACGGCTGCCCGGCAAGCCGACCATCGGCATTGAGGTGCCCAATACACGGCGCGAATTAATCAGCTTGCGGGAGATTCTCGAGTCCAGCGAGTTCAGCGAGGCGCAGTCGCGTATCACGATCGCGCTGGGCAAGGACATCAACGGACGCATCAAGGTCGCCACGCTCGAAAGTATGCCGCACCTGCTGATCGCCGGCTCGACCGGTTCGGGCAAAAGCGTGATGTTGAACGCCCTGATCATGTCCTTCCTCTTCAAATCGACACCCGATGAAGTAAAGATGATCATGGTCGATCCGAAGCGCGTGGAAATGGGCATCTATGAAGGCATTCCCCATTTGCTGACACCCGTTATCACCGAACCGAAGAAAGCCACCAACGCCCTGCGCAATGCCGTGCTCGAAATGGAGCGGCGGCTGAAGCTGCTGGCCTCATACGGCGTTCGCAATATTGATCAGTTCAACAAGAAGGTGTCCGAGCTTCGCCAGAAGCCGATGAACCTCTTCGACGAAGAAGTGGAGGATGAGGATCTCCGGCCCCTGCCCTACATCCTGATCATCATCGATGAACTCGCCGACCTCATGATCCTGGAACGCGCCAATGTCGAAGAATGCATCACACGCCTGGCGCAAATGGCTCGCGCGGTGGGAATGCACTTGGTGCTCGCAACCCAGCGCCCCAGTGTGGATGTCATCACCGGTTTAATTAAAGCGAACTTCCCCTCGCGCATCAGCTTTCGCGTGGCGACCCGCGTGGACTCGCGGACCGTGCTTGATTCCATGGGCGCGGAACATCTGCTCGGCAAGGGCGACATGCTGTATCTGCCACCGGGTTCATCCCGGCTCACACGTGTTCACGGCGCGTTCGTGACCGAGGCTGAGGCAAACCGGGTGGTGGATTTCTGGAAAGAACAGGCCTCCCCCGAATACGATCAGACCTTCCTGCTAACCCCGCCTTCGGACGATGAGGAAGATGAGGAAGGCAGCGATGCGTTCGATGGCGAACAGGATGCCCTGTACCAGGAAGCCGTGCGCATTGTCGTCGAAATGGGCAAGGCGTCGACATCCACGCTGCAGCGCCGCCTGCGGCTCGGCTATGGCCGTGCGGCGCGTATTCTTGACATGATGCAGCGCGACGGCATCATCGGGCCACCCGACGGCAGCCGCCCACGCGAGGTTCTGAAACGGCCCGAGTGGCTGGATGAACGTGGGGACGCGCTCGCCTAGGCCCCCCGCCCGACGCGCGCAGTGATAAGTTCAGAGAACATGCCGCGGTGGTCTGATCTACCCAATAATTATTTGCTCGCCGATGTGTCGCTTTGGTCGGCGGACCTACCGAACCTGCAAAAGTCTATCGAACGGATGGAGCCGTACGCCGACAGCTTTCACATCGACGTTATGGACGACCACTTCGCGCCCGGCCTGCTGTTCTTCCCCGACCTGGTCAGCTCCTTACGGCCACTTTCGAAGCGTCCGTTCCACGTTCATCTGATTGCTGAGCAACCTTCGCGGCTGATAGAAGCGTTCACCGCTGCCGGATGCGATCTCTTCACCATGCAGTTGGAAGCGGGTGCGAACGAACTCGGCCAGTGCTTCGATCACTGCCGCGAATTCGGACGCGAGGCAGGAATTGCCTTGCGTTTGGATACGCCCGTTGACGGCGTGGAGGATTTTCTTGAGGACGTGGTCGCCATCGTGCTGATGGGCACTCAATCCGGCATCAAGGGCGCCGAACTTGCACCGCAAGCCTACGACCGTGTCACCGCGCTGAGTGAACTACTGACCGCACACGGGCGCCGCGACAAGATCCGAATTGTGGCCGATGGGGGCATCCGGCGTCAATACGGTGCCGCTGTTGCGAAAGGCGGGAGCCAACGTCGTCGTGCCCGGCTCCCTTGCCTTCGGCGCAACGGACGTGAGCGAAGTGTTCGCCTGGCTGCGCCGACTCTAGGCACCTTTCGCCGCAAAGTCCACCACAGAGCCGCGTGGGTCAGCAAGCCTGAATGGTACTTCGGACCATCGGATGTGATGAAAATCTTCCGAACGCTCCGACCGTCCTGAGACTCCAGCACGGAACCGCGCGCGTGAGCAAGCGGACTCGGGTGTTCTCCTTTCGACCGCGCCGGTCAGCAAGCCCACGGTCGAAGGGTGATTTTCGAGCGGAGCGCGTAAACGGAGCCGTGACCGTCAGGGAGCGAACGCAAGGCTTCGGAAGCACGAAACCGGCGGATCGAATTCAGCGCAAGCCCTTAGGAGCTCCGTTGGATGGTGATTTTCGATGGAGCGGATTCCGACCTGTTCAGTAGCGTCTGTAAGCTCCCATTGGCCGTCAGAGTCTCTGGAGCCCCTACGCGACAGCGTTGCGCGCGATCGTTTCGCGGTAGAACGCGCTGCTAAGTTTGGGCGTTCGCTTTTGCGTTTTGAAGTCCACGTACGTAATCCCGAAACGCTTGCTGTAGCCGTCAGCCCATTCGTAGTTGTCGAGTAGGCTCCAGAGAAAATAACCCTTGATCGGATAGCCCTCGGCGGCGGCCCGTTGCAACTGCGTCAAGTGATTGCGAAGATACATGACCCGGTCCGTGTCGTAAACGTGGCCGTCTTTCTCCAGCACATCATCCGACGAGCAGCCATTCTCCGTAATGTACAGCTCCTTCGGCTTCCAGACCTCGCTCACGTTCCGCACCGCCCAATAGATGACTTCCGGCCCGATGTACAGCCAGCTGGATGCCATATGCGGAAACGATGCCGGCCGGGAAACCATGGCAAATCCCGCCGGTGAGTCATCGGCGCGCACATATTCCGGTGTGTATACGTTCAGCCCCAGAAAATCCATCGGGCTGCCGATGGCCTTCATCTCTGAGTCAGTGTGTTTCGGAGCGTCCGCGCCCTCCTTCGTCAGGTAAGCGTCGGTGTACTTACCCTCCATCACAGCCGTCAGAAATGGAGCATTGATTTCGCGCGTTGCTTTCTGCGCCGCCGCGATTTCAGACGGCGTTTCGATAACCGGAACACAGACGACTGCATTCTCAGCCATACCGACCTGCGTGCCGGGGCGGGCGGCCGCTCGAATCGCCTGCACCCCCAAGCCGTGAGCCAGGCAGCCATTGTGACGCACCTGGTTTACGAGAGCCGGGCGCAGTTCCAGGCCCGGGGCGAACTGGCCGATTTTGTAACTGAGATCCGTGAAGCAGACCAGTTCGTTGGTGGTGAAGAAATGATGCACGCGGTCGGAGAGCCGCTTCGCCACATACCCGGCATATGCCCCGAAGGCCTTCGATGTATCGCTCGACTGCCATCCGCCGAAACGGTCTTGTAAGGCCTGTGGCAAGTCCCAGTGGAACAAAGTCACATAGGGATCAATACCGTTCGCAAGCAGCTCGTCGACGACTCGTTCGTAATAGGCAATCCCTTTTTCATTGGGCTTGCCCGTCCCCTCCGAAAAGATGCGCGACCAGGAAATAGAAAGCCGATATACCGTTACGCCGAGATTCTTCAGCAGCTGAATATCTTCCTTATACCGGTGATAGGAGTCGTCCGCGACATCTCCGGTGTCGCCGTTATGGGTCTTGCCCGGTGCGTGCGAGAACTTATCCCACACCGAAGGTCCGCGGCCGTCTTCAGCGACGGCTCCCTCAATCTGATAGGAGGCAGTGGCGCAGCCCCACTTGAAGCCGGCAGGAAAAGCGAAACGCTTTGGAGCCGGCGATTGGCTCGACGCATTTTTCGGGAGCGCCGCTGCGGCCACTCCGGCGGCCGTGAGCCTCTTGGCAAGTGATCTTCTAGAAAATTCGTTCATATGAGTTAGGCTGCTGACTGGCGCCGCTTTCACCGGCGAATCAGGCTAGCCGCGACCGCCCCCATATTACACAATGAGTCGTTTGACTCGCGTGAAAACGCGTTGGCGGTTGCCCGATCAGGCGATGCGCCACTGGCTCAAGCTGGCTGCAGCACGACCATGCGTGATATCCGGATTGATGGTTAGCTGCAAAACAGAGACGCCGTTAAGGTCGACGTGATAGTCCTCGATCTCAGCCGTCGCGCCAACCGGGCTAAAGTTCCATTGCTGGCGAACGATCTCTCTCAGCGGACCACCCGCCGGGGCCCATTCGAGAACGAACTCCTGGGTTCGTTCTGCGGCGGTTTCTGAAAAGCGAAGCTGGATTCGGTGGACATTTTGGAGCTGATCGAAGACTAATCGGATGACCTGTTTACCGGCTGCGTCCGCGTGCCATCCTGCGCCCGGCTCCGGAGCGAAGACAGATTCAACCGGATAACCAGGGCTCTCCGATGTGACCTCCACGCTAGCCAGGCTTTCAACGTTAAGCCACGGACCCGGGTCGGCTGGAGTGTCCGTCGGGCTTTCTTTGATCAAAGTTTTCCGCATATTCCTATTGGCTCACGAATTGAGCCTTGTGTCCCATCTAAATGTCCAGCACTCACCGTTCGCAACTGCTGTGTGAAAACTCCGCCACAGAACAACGCGTCAGCGAGCGGACGCTATCCGCGCCATGACCGTTAATTAACGCAAGCGGTTCCGTTAACAGGCTCGGC
>CAVUCO010000045.1:0-112268 GCA_963740005.1 uncultured Acidobacteriaceae bacterium
AAACAAGCGGTTGTGAACCTCAGAATCCCACCCGGCCCACGCGGATCAATTCCGAATAATCGGGCGAATTGCCCGCGGCTCGGGCCGCGGCATTAATGTGTTCGCGTTCCTTCAACTCCAGGAATGGCAGACCGCCTGTTACCAGACGGTTCCGTTGATAGAGCAAAGCATCCAGCGTGCCGTTCAGAAGCAGCTGATAATTCCATGGCTGAGGATTCGACACGTCAGCCGCCATCTGCCGGTCGAGCGTGGTTGTGCAGTTCCGGGTCACGGCGTTGTACCACTCGGGTTGCTTGTTCAATTTGTTCTCGTAGTCGACATACAGAAGGAAGATAGCCCTTGCCTGCTCGGGTGTGATGTTCAGGTGATACAGAAACACCTCCTCGTCCTTGCGGAAGTTGGTGCGTAGCCGGATCACATCGCGCTCTTCGGCGGTGGTGAAGATCAGCTCGAATTGCCGGAAAAACCCAAGTATCGCCGAATAGGATTGACCCACCTTGTAGCGCACCTCAATCGAGAAGGCGATGTGGTCCTTGTCGCCAAATTGAAAGCTGACGATCGGGTGCCCGATGTAGGGCACTCCCCAAGTGGTAAAGAACAGATCCGCGCCGCGGAGCTGTGACAGATTAACCGTCTTGTCGCTCCAGCAATTCGAGTAATCATCCTCCGTGCGGTAGTCGCAATTCCGAAGATTGTGAATACTAACCTTGTCTCCGTCGATTTCGGTCCATGCGGTTCGGTCGACGTTCGCCTGCCAGTCGGCCATGTTGGTGGGCTGTAGACTAAGCCACCACACCAGTACGATAAAAAAGCATCCCAAACACAGCGCGGCCGCCTTCAGACCGAGTTTGAAGACGCGTAAGATGGCGATAACCGCTAGAACGTAAACCACGACCATCGGAATGCGCAGCATGCCGATTCGGACATCGACGTAGAGTGCAGCCAAGGCCCAGATTGTAAGCACAATCAGAACGAGCCAAAGGAAGGTGTAGGCGATTGCTCGCAGAATTCTCGAGGCGAGCGGCCGTGCTCGCGGGGACTGTGCAGCAGAGATAGTCATTATCGATTTACCGCCGGCGATAGCACGGCAAGCATGCGCGAAGTGTACCACCCCAACCCCCGTTGAACTGAACAAACGAGGAGAACTCTTTGCTTACGGGATCAGCGCAACAGTGAGCTCTTTCAATGTGTTTGGTCTTGAACTGACGCGCCGCGAACAAAGTTCCCCGACTCGAGGCGCGGCGGGAGAAGAACGGCGACCAGAGTAATCAACGAAGACAATTAACCATGAATTCGCAGGGGGTTCGAATTTATCGTAAAGGCTGTACAGTACGCGTCAATAATGCCCGCGCGATTGTTGTTGCCCTCCGCACTTGTTATTCGCCCGATCGTTCACCCGTTCGCGGCATTCGACACAGTTTGTTTGAAAGAGACCATGCGGGCTTGTCAAAACCTGCGGCCGAGGGCATTCGGAGACCTAGTAAACGAACCACTTGACACCCCCGCTGAGACTTGATGTTATGTTCACCGCGAAAAGTTTCGCCGCAGGAGGCAACGAGACATGGCCACGTCCAATCGAGGGGTCGCATACATGGGGCCCGGCAAGGTAGAGATTCATTCGATTGATTTCCCGGAGCTGGCGCTCGGCGCTCGTAAATGCGAGCACGGTGTCATTTTGAAAATCGTCACGACGAACATTTGCGGCAGCGATCAGCATATGGTCCGAGGACGGACCACCGCGCCTAAAGGACTAATTCTTGGACATGAAATAACCGGCGAAGTGATCGAGGCCGGGCGCGACGTCGAGTTCATCAAGGTGGGTGACCTCGTCTCGGTTCCGTTCAACATCGCTTGCGGCAGATGCCGCAATTGCAAAGAAGGGAAGACCGGTATCTGCCTCAACGTAAATCCCGCGCGTCCCGGCGCGGCGTACGGATATGTCGATATGGGCGGATGGGTTGGAGGCCAGGCGGAGTATGTCATGTGCCCGTATGCCGACTTTAATCTGCTCAAGTTTCCCGACAAGGCGCAGGCTATGGCGAAGATTAAGGACCTGACGCTTCTTTCCGACATCTTCCCGACCGGCTATCACGGCGCGGTCACGGCAGGCGTCGGTCCCGGGACCATCGTGTATGTGGCCGGTGCGGGCCCAGTTGGCTTGGCGTCGGCTGCTGCCTGCCATCTGCTGGGCGCGGCCGTGGTCATTGTCGGAGATCTGATCGAGGAGCGGCTGGCACAGGCGCGTAGTTTCGGGTGTCAAACCGTAGATCTGAAGAAATCAGCCTCACTCTCCGAGCAAATTGACCAGATTGTCGGCGTTCCCGAGGTGGATTGCGCAGTCGATTGTGTGGGATTTGAAGCACGTGGGCACGGAGCGGAAGCCGCGGTGGAACGTCCCGCTACGGTGTTGAACTCGCTGATGACGATCACACGCGCGGGAGGGGCGCTTGGGATACCGGGCCTTTATGTGACAGACGATCCGGGCGGGGTGGACGATGCTGCTAAGACCGGCAACCTGAGCATTCGCATCGGACTCGGCTGGGCCAAATCTCACGCCTTTACCACCGGCCAGTGCCCGGTTATGCGCTATCACCGCCAGCTGATGCAGGCCATCCTGCATGACAAGATTCAGATCGCCAAAGCCGTGAATGTCGAGGTCATCTCCCTCGACCAGGCCGCCGAAGGCTATCATGACTTCGACCGCGGTGCTGCGAAGAAGTTCGTGATCGACCCCCATCACATGGTGAAGGCCGCCTAACGGAGTGCTGAGTGCGCCGGGAAGTCCCCGTGAAACCCAGGGCGCAGGAAGACTAGCTCGGGCGCGATTCGATTCCGCCTTGCATCCTCGCGACCACGTCGATCAGAGCGTTGAGCTTGTCGTCGATTTCTCGAATGACCTGCTCATGGTGTGCGATAAACTCGGCGTGCTCTTTGGCGCGGGCGGCGGATTTTGTTTCGAGATGCGCCATCACGATAAACGAATCCTCCAGTTCTCTCCGCGCGGCTCCCAGGCGAGCTATGCGCTCTTCATGATCGTTTAGCTTGCCGTCGCCATTGGATTCAGCCATGTCTTCAGGCTAGCCCACGATGCCGCACAAAATCGGGCTGCGCCCGGAAAAGGGTTGACTGGCCGGCCCGCGCGAATAGCCGCCTGCTGTCGCGCGAGTGCGGATTCTGCGAGCACCTGCTTACTCCTTCCGCTTCGCTACCCACACGCCATCGGCACGCCCTTCCACGCGCATCCGCCCCTTGCCGGAATCGCCATCAATCCAACCGGCTAGCAGCGCATTGACCGGACCCGGAGCGCCGTTTCCGCTCTCCTTGGGCCACTCGCCCGCGAACGAAAGTTCCACGTAGCCGTTCCGCCAAGTGCCGGTTATCGCGCAGCCCTCTCCTAGTGGGCCGGACCACGTCCCGGTCACTTTGTTTCCATCGCGTTGTAACTTCATGAGCGCGCCCATCCCGCCTGCGTCGCTGGAATACTGCATCTCCCACGAACCGGCGACGTCCGATTCGTTTTTCAGGTTCTGCGGCACGGCAGGCGTAATCCGCACATTGGAAAAATAGGCCTCCTCGCCGGTGAAGCTCCACAGGCCGACGGCGCCGTGCAAGTCCTCGCCCTTCAAACCATCCACCACCAGACTCGGCTTGGAAGATCCGTTTACATAAAGTTTCGCGGCGCGGCCGGCCACCTCGATCCGCACTTTTGTCCAAGTCTCCTTCGCCAAGTCCGCGTGCGACTCATACACCCACGGCCATTCGCGGCGCAGGCGATACCATCCGAAGCCCGGCTCCGAGATGTACTGGACGGCATGGTTGCGCATGGCCTGATCCGGGGCCTCCGAGTTTCCCGGCCTCAAGTAGAACAACTCATAATGCGATGCATCAGGCCGGACGCGGAAGGCAATCCCCACAAAGCCGGGATACCGCACACCCGGCGGCACTGTGGTCTTCAGCGCGATATCCGCCTCGATCACTCCATCCTGGAAATCGGTCCCCGGCAGCAGCGCGAGGCCATCGCGGTCGTTCCCATCCACGGTGATCCGGACGGACTCGCGTCCTAGATACTTCACCGCTTCGGCCTTCACCTTAGGCGCAATCAGGCCGGTAGTATCACGAAGAGGGAAGGTCTGGACGGGCGCCGCCTGCGCAAACGAGCAGCAGACCAACAATACTGTTATTGCGGAGCCGGCCAACCAACGCTTTGGTGCGATCATGCGAATGCTCTTGGCACCAATTAAGCCAAAGGCAGCCGCTGAATTAAGGCAAGTTATGCGATCGATTCCGGCGGCCCGTGTGCGGCTCTGGGAGGAGTTGCCCGAAAACGGACATCACACGACCTATAGACAGGATGCACGTTCATCTGTCGCTTCTTAGGAGTCTTTAGAAGGGTGACAGATCCACCGCCCCGCCCAGAAACTCTCCCAGCAGCGAATGGAAATGGTGCACACCGTTCTCGCGCTTCACCGAGTAGCGGCCCCGGTCATACGTTCGTGATTGAAGCCCCTTCTGCACGTTCTCGCAGATCGTGATGTCTTCCTGCTGGATCTCGTCACTGAACTCGACCGTATCGGCAGCGATTTCCGTGGCTTGGCCATCCTTTGGATACGTGAACCACTCGAAAATCGTCAGCGTCTGATCGTGACCCAGCGGCAGGATGATGTTGCTGCTCAGGTTGTCCGGGTAAACGTTCAGCATGAAGTTCGGGAATATCCAGTAGTACAGAGCGCGATTGCCGGTATCCTGATCGCTGTAGCGGCGGGGCTCGTCTCGCAAGGGCCGCGGCGGTCGTATCGGTGCGTACTGCGATGAGTAATAGCGGAATGTGTCTACCCGGTATTGGTCGTAATCCAGTTCGCGAAGAAGCGACGGATGCGCCGCCGGTAGGTGGTAGCCTTCCAGATAGTTGTCGACGTAGACCTTCCAGTTGCACTTGATCACGTAGTCGCGGCGATACGAAAAATGAAGTTGATCGATCGGGCAGCCCAGTTCGGCCACGCCCCTGGGAATATCACCCATTACCTCGGCTAGCGGCGGCGCCTGGCCATCCACGTTGACGAATACGAATGGCCCCCAAACTTCAACTCGCACCGGGGGCAGGCAAACTTCGGATAACTTCCAGTTGCCGACGCCTTCAAACTCCGGGGCAACTAGAAGTTTCCCGTCGAGCGAATACGTCCACGCGTGGTAGGGGCAGCGCAATGATTTCGCGCAGCCGCTTCCCTGCAGAATAATGGACGCCCGATGCCGGCACACGTTGGAGAACGCCCGCAGCACTCCGTCATTGCCGCGGACAATCGCAATCGGTTCGCCCGCCACTTCGCAGGCTAAATACTCGCCCGGCTTGGAGACCTTCGACACATAGCCGACTGGCTGCCAGGTGCGCAAGAAAATGCGTTCGTTCTCGACCGCGAGTACTTTGGGATCGGTGTACCAATGGGATGGGATGGTCTCGGCAAATGCAATGTCAGGGCTCATGATCTACAGGCCAGAAAGATCATGATAACGGTCCCGCGCCTATTCGCCGCGAAGAACTTCCAGAGGCCGTTGGTCCAGTATCCGGGCACTGGCTGCCCAGCCTGCCAGATTCGCCAGCAGGGCAGTACCGACAGTCACCACCAGTAGCGATAACCAGTCGAAGCTGAACGAAGCCTCGACGAATTTCTCGGCAATGATCTTGCTAAAGATGTTCGCGAGCACGCCGCCAATAAGGCCGGCAACCGCACCGAGGATGCAGAACTCGATGGAGAAGATGCCCGTGATCCGTTGTTTGGTGGCGCCAAGCGTTTTCAAAATGGCTACTTCGCGAATACGGCGGTAGCGAGTTCCCGCTACGCTCGCCGACAGGATAATGATGCCGGCCAGAATCGCAAACGCGGCGAGAAAACGAATCACTAAAGCGACCTGGTCAACACCTTCCTGAATGCGCTTCAGAATCTCGGCCAGGTTCATGACAGTGACCGTTGGGTATTTGTCAAAAACGGCGGCTTCCACCGTGGGGATGTCCTTCGGCGTCACCCGTACTGACCCGACGTATACAGCCGGCAGCCCTTTCATCGCGTCACGCGGCACCACGACGTCCAGCCGGATCGTGGATCGGGCCGTCCTTTTGAATACCGCCACAACGGGAAACTCCATCGTGCGTCCCGCGATCTGATACTGCAGCCGGTCACCCAATTTGAATCCGTAAAACCGGCGTGTCTCTTCGGCAATCGCGGCCTGCGGTGTCGCGTCGCCGGGTTTCCACCAATGGCCCTCCGCAACCTCGACCGTGTTAGGCATTTGCGGCATCATGGTGACCCGGCTGGTCTGCAGCTGGTCTCTCCGCTCCCTGCTCAAGTGAGGCAGTTGATCGGCGGGCACTCCGTTCTTCTTCAACAAGCGCGCCACCACATAGCCGATGAACTCCACTTTTCCGTCAATGCCCGGCTGGGCGTCGACCAGCGTCGATAAGGCCTCGCGCTGAGAGGCCTGCACATCCAGCAGGAACAGATTGCCGGAGCGGCCCGGGCCCTCCGTTATCACTTCGTGCAAGATCGTTTTCTGCAGGAGATAGGTGGTCAGCGTGAACATCACGCCGATGCCCAGCGCGGCCAGGACCGATCGTGCCTGGTTGCCCGGCCGGTAGAGATTGGCGAAGCCGTGCCGGAATGTCGATGGGAGACGCCGTCCCCGCCACCGGACCAGGAATCGCATCAGGCGCAGCAGCAGACCCGCCGCCGCCGTGAGAATAATCAGGCTGACAGTAAGGCCGCCGATGAAGTAAGCCCCCATCTTCCAGGAGTCGCTGAGCCAGACCGTGATTAACCCAAATGCAAGCAGAATCAGAAACGCCACGGCAAGACTTGCTCGAGCGTCGCGCCACCGTTCACGCCAGGGCTTCTTGGCGTCCGCCATTTCGCGCCGGAACACCAGGCTCGGGCGGATATTGCGGATGCCCAGGAGGGGCGGCACCGTGAACAGCAGCGTTGCCAGCACGCCCAGGCACATGCCCTGCAGGCTAAAAGACCAGTCGAAGGTCACTTCGGGCAACATGTCGAACACTCGCTTGATCAGCAGCGGGAACGACCGCTGGACGACCGCGCCGATCGCCACGCCAATGAGCCCACCCGCAATGCCCAGCCATAGAGTCTGCAGCAGGTAGATCTGCATGATCTGGTTCGACCGCGCACCCACCGCCTTCATCACCGCAATCGTGTCCATCTTCTGCTGGAGGTGCGAGTACATGGCCATCGCCACGCCGAGCGAACCAACAATCAAGGCGATGAGGCTGATCAGGCTTAAGAAGATGGTGGCGTTATCGATGCCGCGCGCTACCGCCGCATCGCCATCACGGAAATCGCTGATGAACGTGTGCGGCAGCGCGTCCCTCAGGTCGTCCTTCAGCTTGTCCACATTCACGCCCGGGTTGAGCTTAAACAAAAAACGCTGCGCGGCCCGGCTGCCGAACTGGATCAGGCCGCTCCGTTCCAGACCGCTGCGGCTGATCAGCACCCGCATACCCGGCCCAAAGCCCGAGGCCAGGCGGTCTGTCTCCGTTACCAGCGTGCCGACGATTAAGTAGTTTTTCCCACCGAGCCGTAGTTGATCGCCGGGCTTCAGCTTCAGTCGCAATAGCAGCTCCGGGTTCACCAACGCCGTGTCGTCTTTGAGTAACGTCGCCAGCGGCTCCTTGGGCTCGACGACTCAGTTCGCCATACAGCGGATACACCGACGGATCCACCGCCTTCACCGAAACCATCTGCGGCACACTCGAATGATCGGAACCCGCCATGGAAATGGTCTCCGTCACCCGAGTCATCACCCCGCGTGTCTTCGCGGCGAGCTGAACCTTTTTCAACTGTTCTTCGGTCGGCGCATTCCATACCTGCGCCTGCAGGTCGGCGGCGATCAACTGCTTCGCGTTACGCACCAACATGCTCTTGAAAGCGAGTCCGAAGCCCTTCACGCCGCTTAGTGCGCCCACACCAACGGCGACGGCCAGCACCACGAACAGGAACTTCGCCGGCGCCGACCGCAGTTCGCGCCATGCGATTTTGGCGCTTGTACTGAAGAACACGGTCACGCCCCTACCGGCCTGGCCGCTAGCTCGTCGCTCACAATCCGGCCGTCGCGCAGCAGGATGACGCGGTCGGCATGCTGCGCCAGTTCCCGATCGTGGGTCACGAGCACCAGGGTCGTCTTCTCTTCCCGGTTCAATTGAAGCAGTAGTTCCAGCACGTGCTGGCCGTTGGCGCTATCCAGATTGCCCGTGGGCTCATCCGCCATAAGAATGGGCGGCCTGGTGATGAAAGCCCGTGCCAGAGCGACGCGCTGCTGTTCGCCGCCCGAGAGCTGGATCGGATAGTGATGGCCGCGATTGCTGAGGCCGACGCGCTCCAGCAACTCGTCCGCTCGCGCCTCACTGTCGCCTTCCAGGCCGCTGAGTTCGGCCGGCAGGAGAATGTTTTCCTTTGCGGTTAGCGTCGAGACCAGCTGGTAGGACTGAAAGACGAAACCGATCTTCCTTCCCCGAACGCGCGCCAGCTGATCTTCACCCAGATTCGTGATGTCGGTTTCGTCGAGCACGATAACGCCGGAGGTGACCGTATCTAATCCGGCCAGCAACCCGAGCAATGTGCTTTTGCCGCTGCCTGAAGCGCCCATGACGGCGAGGAATTGCCCTTGCGGAACGGAGAACGAGATGCCGCGCAGAATGTCAACCACATTGGAACCGTTGTTGATGCTCTTTACGACTTGGCGCACGTCAATCACCGTGCGTGGTGTGGGGGAACTGGGGTCAAATGACATGCGTATCGATAAGATGAGAGCGGATGCGGCCTTTCTTCATTCTTGCAACATGTCTTTTCCTGACCCTGCCGCTGGCGCTCGTTTCCACTGCTTGTGCGTCCAGAAAAGACGCCGCCGCTACTACAACAGAACGTGCGGCAACACCGGAAAGTTCCTATAAACCGGCCGATCCAGCGCCCGCGCAACCCTCGCCCCAAGACGCCAAGCCGGTGATTGTCACGTTTGGCGATAGCCTCACACAGGGCGTTGAAGGCAAAAGCTACCCGGCGTTTCTTCAGGATCTGCTCGATGAGCGGGGCTACCAGTATCGGGTCGACAACCAGGGCGTTAGCGGCGACACATCATCGGATGGTCTGGCCCGCATCGGAAACGTCATCGCCACCCGGCCCGCCTTGGTGGTCTTGGAATTCGGCGGCAACGACGGCTTGCGCGGTGTGCCGGTTGAAAACACACGCCAAAACATCGCGGAGATGATCACTCAATTGCAGGCCGCCAAAATCCCGCTGGTGCTGGCCGGCGTCACCCTGCCCCCGAACTACGGTCCCGATTACGTCAAGCCCTTTACCGCCATCTACCCGGACTTAGCGAAGGAGTACAAGGTGCGCCTGCTGCCGTTCCTGCTGTTGCACGTCTTCAACAAACCGGGCTTGATGCGGTCGGACGGCATCCATCCAACCGAGCCCGGAAATCGCATCGTGGCGCAGGACGTATTCGACCTGATCCAGCCCATGCTGAAGTCCCCGTCCAAGTAGCGCCCTTTTCAAACAGCCGCTTCCGCGCGCTACTATGTGCAGATGAAAGCTTCGGCGGCCAGCCGGGAAAATGGCTGATACTCTACCCGCATCCATCGCCGCGGAGACCGTGAACGGCCATTTGAAGCGCGAGCTGGGTTTGCGCGACCTGGTGCTATTCAACGTCGCCGCCGTGCTGAGCATGCGCTGGATAGCGGCGGCCGCTCACGCCGGGTCCGGATCGCTGTTCCTCTGGGCAGCTGCAGCCATTCTGTTTCAGGTTCCGATCGCACTCACCGCCGCGAACCTTGCCCGGCGTTTCCCGCAGGAGGGCGGCCTCTATATATGGACTCGAGAGGCCTTCGGTCCAGGCCATGCGTTCGCCAGCGGCTGGTTCTACTACCTCAGCAACTTGTTCTGGATACCCGGCTTGATCGTGGCCAGCATCGGGATGGTGACCTATTCGTTCAGTACGCGGTTAGTTCCCTACGCTGAGGACGTTCGTTTCCTGCTGCCAATGGCGCTGCTGCTGTTGGCCGTCATCGCTTTCACGAACTACGTCGGTCTACGTGTCGCCAAGTGGGTGGACAATCTGGGCGGAATCGGCGCGTACACCATTTGGATCGTTCTGGTCTTGTCGGCGATCGTATTCTTAATCGGGCACAAGCCGGCGACCCACTTTGAGCTTTTCCCTTCGCTCGATCTGAACAAGCTCAATTTCTGGTCCCAACTTGCCTTCGGCATGACTGGCCTGGAATTGAGCCCTATCATGGGCGGTGAAATCCGCGACCCCCGTCGTACCATGTTTCGCGCCACCTGGATCAGCGCCTTTCTAGTGATGCTGTTCTACATCGTGGGGACGGCCGCGATTCTAGTGTTCATGACGCCCGAGACTACCAGCCCCGTGGTGGGTCTTGCGCAGGCCAGCCGTCAAGCGGCCGCGACCATCGGCTGGCAATGGGTCCCGGTGGTCATTGCGTGCTCGGTTTTGCTGAGCGTCTGCGGCCAGCTAGGCACGTATGTGGGTGCCTGCGCCCGGCTCCCCTTCGTCTTCGGCATTGAAAAGCTACTGCCCGCTTCCTTCGCGAAGCTTCATCCCAAGTACGCCACGCCATATGTCTCCATTCTTATTTTGTGCGGCGGCTCCGGCATTCTACTCGTCATCAGCCAATTGGGAGAAACATTTCGGGCGGCTTATCAAATCATGATTGACATGTCGGTCATCACGCTCTTCATCCCATTCATATACATGTTCGCTTCGGCCTGGAAGTTCGGTCTGCGCCTCCCCGCCGCCTCGGGACTCTTCGTCTCCGCTGTAGCCATCCTGTTTTCATTTATTCCCACCGAAGATGTGAAAAATGTGTGGCTGTTCGAAACCAAGCTCATCGGCGGCGTCATCCTGCTTTCGGCCTGGGCAGCGTTTCTGTATCACCGTTACCGCCGGAAAAGCGCATGAGCTACCCGGATTCCGTGCGTTACCTATACGCGCTTGGCAATGAGCTCAAGGCCGGTGCGAAGTTCGGCCTGGAACGCATGCAGGCCCTGCTCGCGGGTCTTGACCACCCCGAACGTCAGCAGCGCTTCGTTCATGTCGCGGGAACCAACGGTAAAGGATCCACGTGCGCCATGATCGCATCAGCCCTGCGGCAATCGGGACTGCGCACCGGACTCTACATTTCTCCGCACCTGGTCGACCCCACCGAACGCATCCAGATTGATGGCCACCCGATCAGCCCCGATTCGTTTGCGGCGGCCTTCCAATCGGTTCACGAAGTCGCGGAGCGACTGATCGACGAAGGTAAAATCGACGCGCATCCTTCCTACTTCGAAACCGTCACTGCAATGGCCTTTCTCGTCTTTCGCGATCAATCGGAGATTACGGTGCTCGAAGTCGGCCTGGGCGGTCGCCTTGACGCTACGAACGTGGTGACGCCCGAACTCTGCGTCATCACCCCGGTCCACTACGATCACGAATCCTTCCTCGGCAGTACGCTGCCCTTGATCGCGGCCGAGAAGGCCGGCATCCTCAAGCCGCACGTGCCTCTCATAATGGGCCGTCAGGAACCCGGCGCGGAGGCCGTGATTCAGGCGCGCGCCGCTGAATTGGGCTGCCCCGTGAAGAGAGTGGAGGATGTCACCGTCTCTGATATCGCGGCAGACGCCTATGGCTCCCGGTTCACGATCGATGGCGAGACGTATCGTTGCCCGCTGCCGGGACATCATCAGATCGACAACGCCGTGGCCGTCATCCTCGCATGCCGTGAGTTGGGTCTGGCTCCAGACGACATTCGGGACGGGATCGCCCAAACGCGCTGGCCGGGACGCCTAGAGTTCATGCGGCGGCGTCCTGACTTTGTGCTCGACGGCGCTCACAATCCGTCTGGCGCCAGAGCCCTCGCCCAGTACATCCGCGAGTTCTGCCGCGACCGGCCCGTGTGGCTGGTCTACGGAACCATGCGCGACAAAGCGGTGGAAGAGGTAACCGCGCTGCTATTTCCGCTCGCCGACCGCCTGATCCTCACCGCGCCTAACTTTCCGCGCGCCCTACGCCCGGAAGCGCTGTTGCATGCCACTGATCACCCAAGCGTCACCATCGCCCCGACGGTTGCGGAGGCCATCGGGATGGCCGGCGAGGCCCCTCGGGACGCCATCGTATTCTTCTCGGGATCGCTGTTTCTGGTCGGCGAGGCACGGGGCATTCTGGTCAATGAACGGCTGGTCTAGAAGTGTGTTAGAGCTTACTCAGTACTGCGAAATTGGGGCGCCGTCCGCAACATGCCGCGCCAAAAAACAGATTCGGGTTCAATTGATTACGCTGGTTTCGCGTGTCGGGCGATAGAATCGCCTTAGGGGATGCGGATCTCAAGAATCCGCATTACATATAAGAGCGCATGGGCCGAGAGCCGCAGCGCCGATTAAGAGGGGAACGAGCCGGACTTGGCTGTAAGCGAGTCCGCTGCGAGATTTCTCAAGGGTGCAGCATGGTATTAAGCTAGGAGGAGTCCTCTCATGGCCGGAAGCCTATTCAACGACCCACAGTCCCCTTTAGAGATGGAGATCACCACCGACAGTGACACGACGACGGTCTGCTTGCGCGGCCGGCTGGTGGTTGGCCAGACCGAATCCTTTGAGAGCAAGGTGAAGCCGATGATGCCCACTCATCGGAGCATCGTTTTCGATTTGGGGGGCCTCAATCAAATCGACAGCACGGGATTGGGTTCGCTGGTGAGCCTCTGCCTGGCGGGGAAACAGATCGGCTGCCAGATCGGACTGAAAAACCTCACTAAGCGCATCAAGGATTTGCTCAGCTTGACAAATATGCTATCGCTCTTCGGCACCTACGACGACAAGAGCAAGGGTGTTGGCGTAGCCTGATTCGCCTCGCCACGGGGCGACAAACACATTCCCGCCGGTCGTACTTCGGTTGGCCCTGCGTCAGAGCTTTTGCTCCGAATTCGTACAATAAGCCTTCATGACTCGCCTCCGCGCGGTTCTGTTTACCGCTCCGCTGATTATTCTTTCTACCATCTTCTTTGGCACCATCAGCGTAGCCATTTCGTTTTTCGATAAGACCGGCGACCGGCAAATTCGGGTGGCGCGAGCCTGGGCCCGGTCCCTGCTCCTGGTGAGCGGCATTCGGGTCAAGCGTGGAGGGCTTGGAGCACATTCGGCCCGATGGCAGCTATGTACTGGCATCGAACCACGCCAGCTACATGGATACTCCCGTCGTGATGGCCAGCATCCCGGTGCAGTTCCGCTTTCTCGCCAAACGCGGCCTGTTTCAGATCCCTCTGCTCGGAACCCACTTGGGGCAGGCGGGGCACATTCCGGTACCGCGTGAAGATCCGCGCGCATCCGTGAAGACCATGCAGCTGGCGGCTGAGACCATCGTGCGCCGCCACATTTCGATGCTCATCTTCCCGGAAGGAGGCCGCTCGCTCGACGGCCTTCTTCAGCCCTTCAAGGAAGGAGCGGCCTACATCGCGATTCGCGCTGGCGCTCCGATTGTACCCCTGGTTCTTATCGGGACGCACGATGTCCTACCGATGCACTCCTCCATCGTGCGGCCCGGCCGGGTGACATTGCGAATCCTGCCGCCCATCGAGACCGCTGCCTTGACGCTAAAGGATCGCGGCCGGCTCACTGAACAACTGCACGAATTGATAAGCAACCAACTGCTGAACTAGAGGCTTGCCGGCGTCAAAGGCTTGCGGGCGAACCGCGGTCTGATATGTTGACGCCACCATGCTTCGTAGAGAGTTTCTTGCGTTGGCCGCCGCTTCCGCTTTGCGCGCGCTGCCCACTCCAAAGATCCGCGATATCTCTGTGATCACCTGCGCGCCTGCCGGTGTGCGCTTGGTGGTGGTGAAAATCGTCACCGACCAAGCCGGTTTGCACGGCTACGGCTGCGCCACTTTCACCCAGCGGGCCGACCTCGTGGTTGACGCCGTCAACCGCTATCTGAAACCTTTCCTGCTCGGCAAAACGACCGATCGGATCGACGATCTGTGGCAGGCCATGCATGCGTCCTCCTATTGGCGCAATGGGCCCGTACTGAACAACGCCATCAGCGGCGTGGACGAAGCACTGTGGGATATCAAGGGCCGCCAGGCCGGCATGCCGGTCTACCAATTGCTGGGCGGAAAGTGCCGCGAAGCCGCAATGGTTTACGCTCACGCTGCGGGCACCGAGATTTCCGAAACCATCGAGCAGGCTCAGCAGTTGATCGCGCGCGGATTCAAGGTTGTGCGATTACAGGTCGGCATTAAAGGGATGGCCGCGTACGGGGCGTCCGCCTTGAAGAGCAACCAGTCGGGCACGTCGTTGTATCAGGGAACGGTCTTTGAGCCCGGACCTTACACGCGCAAGACGCTGAAGCTCTTTGAACAGGGGCGCCGGCAGCTGGGTGACGAGATCGGGCTGCTGCACGATGTTCACGAGCGCCTTCCGCCGCGTATGGCCGTTCAGTTTGCCAAGGATATGGAACAGTTCCGTCTGTTCTTCCTCGAAGATCCGCTCTCGCCCGAAGATATCGGCTACTTCCGTGAGATCCGCTCACAATGCGCTACGCCGCTCGCGATGGGCGAGCTCTTCAACAACCCGCACGAGTGGTCGCCGCTAATCAAGGACCAGTTGATCGATTTCATTCGCATCCATGTGTCCCAGGCAGGCGGCCTGACACCTTGCCGCAAGATTGCCGCGATGGCAGAGATGTGTCAGGTCCAAACCGCCTGGCACGGACCGCCCGATACGTCGCCGGTGGGTCACTGCGCCAACGTCACACTGGACGTAGTTGCCTATAACTTCGGCATCCAGGAATGGTCGCCCATGAATGACCAGGTCCGCGAAGTGTTCGACGGCTGTCCCGAGATGAAGGATGGCTACATGTACCCGAATGACAAGCCCGGTTGGGGCGTCGAGGTCAATGAGAAAGCCGCGGCCAAGTACCCATTCGGATATGGCGAATCGGGCGAGCGAAAGCAGCTAAACGGAGGTTGGGGTGAAGTGCGTCGCCAAGACGGCACGGTGATTAAACAGTAGCTCGTAGCAGGTCTCGAACCCACTCCAGCCATGTCTGCGCCGTCGCCCGGCGGGACCAGTCGCGCGGATTTGAATCCTGCTTAGCAATACTAAATCTTGCTCTATACTGTAGCTATGAGAACGACCAAGACGCTCTCGGTCACCCTTCCACCCGAAATGCTGACACGCGCGGAGAAGCTGGCTAAGAAAGAGAATCGCACCATGAGCGAACTCGTACGCGAGGCGTTGCGCCATTACGAACGCAGGAACTGGTGGGATGAAATGAACGCCTATGGCCGCAAGTCCGCCGAAGCTTCCGGAGTGCGAACCGAGGATGACGTCGTCGGCGTGATCCTTGCAGCTCGCGGCCGCAAGCGATCTTCCTGATGATCGGGGTTGTTCTCGACAGCAGCTCTTTGGCGACAGTTTCTAATCGACGCATCGCACCCAGCGCTAGCTGTCAGCAGCCTTTTCGCTCAGTACTGCGATCTCGCTACCGCCATCTCCTCGATTTGCACCAGCGGCGTTGGGTAACGTCCGGTGTAGCAGGCGTAGCAGAAGCGTTTATTCGCTTGGCTGTCGTCGACCGCTTCGCTCAGCAGCTTAATCGGCAGATAGCCGAGTGAATCGGCTTCCACGTACTCTCTGATCTCGTCGATGCTCTGTTTGGCTGCGATCAGCTCATTCTGGCTGGGCGTATCCACACCGTAATAGCAAGGCGAAATGGTCGGAGGGCATGAGATGCGAAGGTGTACTTCGGTCGCACCGGCGTTGCGGACCATGCGCACAATCTTCTTGCTGGTGGTTCCGCGCACGATGGAATCGTCCACCAGGATCACGCGCTTCCCCTCCAGCAGAGAACGCACTGGATTCAGTTTCAACTTCACGCCGAAGTCGCGAATGGCCTGGGAAGGTTCGATAAACGTTCGTCCCACATAGTGGTTGCGAATCAGCGCCTGGCGGAACGGGATACCGGACTCGTCGGCATAACCGATGGCAGCCGCTGTCCCGGAATCGGGCACCGGTACCACCACATCCGCGTCAACCGGGTGTTCTCGCGCCAGCAACCGTCCCATCCGCTCTCGTGACGTTTGGACCGAGCGTCCAAAAATCAATGAGTCGGGGCGCGCGAAATAGACGTGCTCGAAGACACACTGTGCCGCCGCTTTGGCCGGCGCATAGAATTCGCGGGTCACGCCGTTCGGCCCGGCAATCACCATCTCGCCCGGCTCCACGTCGTTCATATAGTTCGCGCCGATCAGATCGAAGGCGCAGGTCTCGGAAGCGAACACGTAACTGATGCGCCCATCCGAAAGCTCAATTCGGCCCATCGCGAGCGGCCGGAACCCATGCGGATCACGCGCCACGATGATGCGGTCTTCGGCCAGAAACACCAGTGAAAATGCGCCTTCCAGTTGCAGCAGCGCATCGCGCAGCGCCGCAGGCAGCGTGCGCTCCCGAGACTTGGCCACCAGGTGCAGCACCACCTCCGTGTCGCTGGTCGTCTGGAAGATCGATCCTTCCTGCTCCAGTTCACGCCTTATCTCGGCCGCGTTCGTGATGTTTCCGTTGTGGGCAATCGCGATCTGGCCCTTGCTGTACGCCACCGAAAGCGGCTGCGCATTCAGCAGGACCGTATCGCCGGTGGTCGAGTAGCGAGTGTGGCCAATCGCCAGTTCACCCGGCAATTGGTTCAGGACATCCGGCGTGAAGATGTCGGCGACGTGCCCCATCTTCCGCATGCAATGAATCTTGCGGCCATCGCTGCTGGCTATGCCTGCGCTTTCCTGCCCGCGATGCTGCAAGGCATACAGGCCCAGGTAAGCGAGATTCGCCGCCTCCGGGTTTCCATAGATGGCAAAAACACCGCACTCTTCATGCAGCTTGTCGAAAGGGTCAACATGAAAGTCTTCGGCAATCAAGTCGTTGAGTTCAGGCATTATTCGACCGAAAGAGTTGAATGGAGGAGGTGTTCAAGGGCGGCATTCCAAAGACCGTACAAATCCCCGATCGGTGAATTGATCAGAGTTTCAGTCCGGTTTCGAATCACCATCCTTGCTTTGAGTGTAGCGCCAATTTCAATTGCGTTGATTGAATTCTTCTTGGCCGTTTCATAAACGGCATCGGGCTGCGAGGTCGCAACCAGAATCCGGGACGGACCCTCGTGGAATAGCAGTAACTCCGCCGCTATATCGGAGTCCAGAGTCACATCAGCGCCTATGCCTTTCGGCCCAAAGGACGCCTCCGCCAAAGCCACCGCTAGGCCCCCGTCGGAAAGATCATGCGCCGATTCCACCGCTCCCGCCCGCACCAGCTCGCGGACCGTCGTCTGCACTCGCTTCTCATAATCCATATCGAGCTGGGGCGGCGTTCCCCACAACCGGTCCAGAATCACCTTGGCATATTGCGATGAACCGAACTGCCTCCCATCCGGCGATCCCAGGCCACCCAGCAAAATGATCTTCCGGCCCTCGCTCACAAACTGCATGGGCATGGGACGACCGGTGGGCAGCGTTCCCACGATGCCGATAACCGGTGTCGGAAAGATCGGCGTTCCCAGCGTCTCGTTATACAGGCTCACGTTGCCGCCCGTAATGGGCGTTTCAAAGAAGCGGCAGGCTTCGGCAAGTCCTTCAATCGATTCCACCAGCTGCGCCATGATCTCCGGCCGCTCCGGATTGCCGAAGTTGAGATTGTTCGTCGCCGCCACCGGCGTCGCGCCCACCGTTGACAGGTTCCGGCAGCATTCCGCCACAATCAGTTTCGTGCCTTCGCGCGGGTCCAGTGCGCAGTAGCGCCCGTTCCCGTCCAGCGACATCGCAATCGAGAGGTCTGTCTCTTTGATGCGCACGATGGCCGCTTCGGCTCCAGGACCCGCCAGCGTGTTGGTACGCACTTGGTAGTCGTACTGCTCCCAGATCCAGCGCTTGTTGGCAAGGTCACCCGACGCCAGCAGCTTCTTCAGGTCGCCCGTCAAGTCGTTGCTGTGAATCGCCGGGCCATCCATCGGCGCCACACGCAGCGGCTTGGTATACGGCCGGTTGTAGACTGGCGCTTCGTCAGCAAGGGCGCGGTTCGAAATCTCGGCCACAACCTCGCCGTGGTTCTTGACCCTGAGCATGCCGTCGGCCTTCACCTCGCCGACAATCACTGCATCCAGGCCCCATTTCCGGAATACGCGTAGCACTTCTTCTTCTCGGCCGCGCTCCGCCACCAGCAGCATCCGCTCCTGGCTTTCCGACAGCATGATCTCGTACGGCGTCATGCCGAGTTCGCGCTGCGGCACGTACATCAGGTCGATCTCGACGCCGGTACCAGCTCGGCTACCCATTTCGCAGGTAGAACACGTCAGTCCGGCCGCGCCCATATCTTGAATCCCGACGATAGCGCCGGTCTTCATGGCTTCAAGACACGCCTCCAGTAGCAGCTTCTCCATGAAGGGATCGCCTACCTGCACGTTAGGCCGCTTCTGCTTCGACTCCTCCGTGAATTCAGCCGAGGCCATCGAGGCCCCGTGAATCCCATCGCGGCCCGTTTTTGAGCCGACGTAAATCACCGGATTGCCGATGCCCGTGGCTTTGCCGTAGAAGATTTCGTCATGCTTGAAAACGCCCAGGGCAAACACATTCACCAGTGGATTGCCGTCGTAGCATTCTTCGAACACGCACTCGCCACCAACGGTGGGCACGCCGAAGCAGTTCCCATAGTGCGAAATGCCCGCCACAACGCCCTTCAGGATGCGCTGGTTGCGCGCTCCCGTTTGCGGATCGTCCAGCCGGCCGAATCGAATCGCGTCCATCACGGCGATAGGCCGCGCGCCCATCGTGAAGATGTCGCGCAAAATGCCGCCCACACCGGTCGCCGCGCCCTGGAACGGCTCAATGAAGCTGGGATGGTTGTGGGATTCAATTTTGAAAGCGATCGCTACCCCGTCGCCGATATCGATGATCCCCGCGTTCTCACCCGGTCCCTGCAAGACATGCTTGCTTTCGGTGGGCAGCTTCTTTAAGTGAATGCGGGAGCTTTTGTAAGAGCAGTGTTCGCTCCACATTACGCTGAAAATGCCAAGTTCAGTCAAAGACGGTTCGCGGCCCAGCAGGCTCAGGATCTTCTCGTACTCGGATGTGGTGAGCTGGTGGGCGGCGATCACGTCCGGGGTGATCGTGATCGTACTCATGATTGGGTTCGAAGGGAAGAGGTGACAGCATCGCTCCAAGCAAGCACGCCGGCCGCATATGCCGAAACCATTGACGCCAGAATGATGTGACCGTCAGTTCCACCCATCAGAAAATCGCTGGCACGCTCGGGATGCGGCATCATGCCCATCACATTGCGCTCTGCACTCAGGATGCCCGCGATGTCACGCATGGATCCGTTCGGATTGTCCGTATAGTAGAACGCCACCCGGTCTTCGCCTTCGAGCTCATCCAGCACGCGTCCCTCGGCGATGAAACATCCCTCGCCATGCGCGATAGGCAGATGCAGAACTTGCCCCTTCCGGGCCACGTTGGTGAAAGGTGAGTTGGTTGTGCCGACCCGCAGCCCAATGCTGCGGCAGATAAATTCCATCCCGGCGTTGCGCACCAGTGCGCCGGGCAGCAGCCCCGATTCCACCAGAATCTGAAACCCATTACAAATCCCAAGCACCGGGCCGCCTTCGCGGGCAAATGCCTTCACCGCGTTCATGACAGGCGAGAATTTCGCGATGGCGCCACAACGCAGATAATCGCCGTAGGAGAAACCCCCGGGCAAAATAACTGCGTCAACGTCGCCTAGCGACGACGCGTCATGCCAGATGAATTCAGCTTCTTGACCCAGGTTGTGCGAAACGGCGTACCAGGCGTCGTGATCGCAATTGCTCCCCGGGAACACGACCACTCCGACTTTCATACGCTGTCCTCCAACCCTCCCTCAAGAACCCGTTCGTGAGCACTCACCGCGCTGGCGCCTAGGCCAAACGCTAGGAAAATCGAAAGCCTAAGACACGCCGCCAGCGCCAGCTGCGGCCGGAACCGGTGCGGCAGCTTTCTTGCGGGCCGCTCGTCGTTTCTCCACAGGAGGCTGGCGGTCACTTTTCTTCAGTGCAGGCAGAACGATGGACATGACGAATTTTTTCTCGCCGTGCTCGTCGAACTTAATTACTATGTATTCGTCGTTACAAGAAAGCACCGAGCCGAGGCCGAACTTGCCATGCTCGACTTGGGCGCCTGTCGCAAATGCTGGTTTACTGGCCATGGCCAAATCCTCCTAGATCATTGTAGCAGCTTGACTTACCTCCTGTCGAGCGAGCCGCCCCAAATCACCGTAGGTCAGCCTCCCATACGAATTCCCGCCAGTCGCCAAATGCTTCCATATAATAGAGAAAGCCAAAAATGGAAGAGCTCAAGAAAAAGCTGCAGCAGGAGATCGCAGCCCTCGAGTACGAACTCCGGAACGAACTACCCAAGGAGATCCTCAAGGCCCGCGCTCACGGCGACCTCAGCGAAAACGCCGAATACCATGCTGCCAAACAGCGTCAATCCTATGTCGACGCCCGGCTCGGCCAGCTCCAGGCCCGCCTCCGCGAGTTCTCCATGGCCGACCTCACCAAGATCCCGCGTGACCGCGTCGGCCTCGGCTCATTGGTGGTGGTTTTCGACTCCTTGAAAAAGGAAGAAATCTCCTACAAGATCGTTACCAGCGAGGAAGCGGACGTCAACAACGGGCGAATCTCCACCAGTTCTCCGATCGGGAAAGGTCTGTTAGGCAAGCAGGTGGGCGACACGGTCAACATCACCATCCCGGGCGGCTCACGGGAGATGGAGATCCTCAGCTTGACAACCATCCACGATTTGGCGGGAACCTAAAAAATGCGCCATCCTGGTAAGGAAGCAGCATGACGTATACCCGCGCAATCGGTCTGGGTGCCGGCAAAATCATCCGCCTGATTGTGCGCGCTCTCGCGCTATCCCGCGTCAACCCCAACGTCCTCACGTTTCTCGGATTGGTTATTAACGTAGTCGCCGCGGTATTCCTCGCCGTCGGCCGGTTTCGCGTGGCTGGCTGCATCATCATCTTCGCCGGCCTGTTCGACATGGTCGACGGCCGCGTCGCACGCGAGACCAACCGTGTCACCCGCTTCGGCGCATTTTTCGATTCCGTACTGGACCGCTACTCCGATCTCGCACTGCTGATCGGACTGCTGGTTTACTACGGCACCATCAACCGGCCGTTCTATGTCGTCCTCACCGCCATTGTCATGATGGCCTCTGTCCTGATCAGCTACGCCCGCACTCGTGCCGAAAACATCATTCCCACTTGCAAGGTCGGCTTCCTGGAACGTCCCGAGCGCGTTGTTCTGATCATCATCGGTGCTTTGTTTGACAAGATGGCGCCTGTGCTGTGGGTCATCGCGGTGTTGGGGAACATCACCGTCATCCATCGCATGATCTTCACCTACCAGGAATCCAAGCGCCTCGAAAGTGCCCAGTTGCGAACCACCAGCGCCGTAGCGGCCCGCACGTAGCGTAAATCGCCTCCCCGACTAAACTAGTCCTTTGGATCTCTCCACTCCGCTCCAGTTCGTGAAGGGCATCGGTCCGGCCCGGGCGGCAATGCTCCAGGCCAAGGGACTCTCTACCGTCGCTGACCTCCTCTACTACTTGCCCTTCCGCTACGAAGACCGCCGGAACGTCAAGGCCATCTCGGAGCTGTTGCCCGCGGAGAAAGCCGCTGTCATCGCGCGGGTGGAAAGCGCCAAGCTCACCCGGCTCCGGCGCGGCATCGGTTTGCTTGAAATCGTGTTTAGTGATGGCAGCCCCGCCCGGCTGTTTGCGCGCTGGTTCCATGGCGACCGCTTGGCAAACACGCTGGTGCCCGGCGTGATGGTGGCCCTGTTCGGCAAAGTGGAGCTGGAACGCACTCGCCGTATGCTCACCATGGTGCAACCCGAAATGGAAGTGCTGAGCTCCGAAGAAGGCGACGATACGCTACACACCGCCCGCATCGTCGGCGTCTACGAAGCGGCCGGCAACATCAGTACACGCATGTTCCGCGTGCTGCTCGACCGCCTGCTGGGCCAAGTCGAACTGCCCGTCGATCCTTTGCCTCCCAGCATCCGCGAGCGCCGCTCTCTCCCGGCGCTGGCCGATGCCCTCCGCGAAGTGCATCTTCCCTCCGCCAACGCCGAGCTGCGGCTGCTCAATGAGTTTCGTTCTCCCGCCCAGGTGCGCCTGATCTTCGACGAGTTCTTCTGGTTGGAGTGCGGCCTGGCGTTAAAGCGCACCAAGGCTCGGGCCGCCGATGGCATTCCATTTGAAGTGACGGAACGGGTGCGCGGCCAGATCAAGACCATGCTGCCTTTCAAGCCGACGGGCGCACAACGCCGGGTCACGCAGGAAATCGCCAACGACATGAAGCAGCCTTTCCCCATGAACCGGCTGCTGCAGGGCGATGTCGGCAGCGGTAAGACCATCGTCGCCGCTCAGGCCGCCGTCATTGCCATCGAAAACGGTCACCAGGTCGCCATCATGGCGCCGACCGAAATCCTCGCCGCGCAGCACTACTTCTACTTCAAGCGGCTGTTCTCGAAGCTCGCCTACACGCCGGTTCTGTTAGTCGGTTCGGCTAGCGCTCGCGAAAAACAACAGATCAAGAAACTGGTGGCCGGCGGCTACGCGCAAGTCGTAATCGGCACCCACGCCCTGATTCAGCAGGACGTTGCGTTCAAGAAGCTAGGTCTCGCCATAATCGATGAGCAGCACCGCTTCGGCGTAGTTCAGCGCCTCAAGATGTTCGAGAAAGGCGTCCGGCCCGATGTCCTCGTCATGACGGCAACGCCCATTCCGCGCACCCTCGCACTCACCATCTACGGCGACTTGGATCTCTCCACGATCGACGAATTGCCGCCCGGCCGCAAAGAGATAGTTACCAGAAATGTCCAGGAACATGCCGTCGAAAAAGTCTACGGCTTCCTCGCCCAGGAGATCGAGAAAGGCCGCCAGGCCTACGTGGTCTATCCGGTGATTGAGGAATCAGAGACACTGGCCGTCAAGGCTGCGGAAAAGATGTATCAGCAACTCTCGCAGCTGGTATTCCCCGCAATTCGAGTTGGTCTGCTGCACGGCAAAATGACCCCTGACGAGAAGGAATCCGCCATGCAAAGCTTCACCAGGAACGAAACCAAGATTCTGGTTTCGACCACGGTCATCGAAGTCGGCGTGGATGTCCCCAACGCCTCCGTCATCGTCATTGAGCAGGCCGAGCGCTTTGGGCTTTCCCAACTCCACCAGCTGCGCGGGCGCGTCGGCCGCGGCGCCCACCAGAGCTATTGCATTCTCGTCACCGGCGCCATGAACGACGTGGCGCGCGAACGCATTGGCACGCTGGTGAAATCGAACGATGGCTTCTACATCGCTGAAATGGACATGCGTCTCCGAGGCCCCGGTGAGTTCTTCGGCACACGCCAATCCGGCATTCCCGGCCTGCGTGTGGCCAATCTGCTACGCGACACGGACATTCTGGAGGAGGCGCGCCAGGATGCCAAGGCGCTCATCGAACACGGCAGCGATGGCGAGGAACTGCGCCGCGTCGTTCGCTATATTCAGGAAAACTGGCAGCGGCAGTACGGCCTCAGCCAGGTGGGCTAACCATTTTATGCCGGGTCATCCATGCGCGTGATCGCCGGAGAATTCCGCAGCCGCGTTTTGAAGTCCTTGCCCGGTCTTGCTGTTCGCCCCACACCCGACCGACTCCGGGAAACGCTTATTCAACGTGCTCGCGCCTCGCATCGAAGGCTCGGTGTTCCTCGACGCTTTCGCAGGCACGGGCGCGGTGGGGATCGAAGCCCTCAGTCGTGGCGCCGCGCGTGCCATCTTCATTGAGCGTGATCCCCGCGCCCTCGATATCCTGCGTGAGAATCTAAGTTCGCTTAAGATCGGGCCGCAGGGCACCGTAGTTCGCGGTAGCGCGCTGCGGTTCCTTAAGGACTATGAAGCCGATATCGTCTTCATCGATCCTCCGTACCACCAGACCGCCGATTACGAGTCGGCGCTGCAACTGTCCAGCGGCCGCTGCCATCTAGCCATTGCCCAGCACGATGCCAAGTTCCAGCTGGCCGACCAATACGGCGCCCTCCAGCGCACCCGCACCCTGCGTCAAGGCTCGAATGTGCTGAGCTTCTACGAACTGGCCGCACCCTAAAGTCAATCGGGGACATTGCGGATTGGCGTCTTGCTCACTCCCAGCATTCATAGAAAGCAGGCAGAGCACAAGCTCGCCTGCGCGGGGCAGCAGTGTCCCCAACGCAACAAAGTTCAGCGCCACAAAGCCGAAACCTCCGCCCGTCTCGCTAGAAAACCGAACGAGCCTTTTGTCCCGAACGCAATCCGAAAAGCCCTCCGAGGAAATCCCGCGCTCCCTTCCCCGCGCCAAATGATAACTTACCCGTGGGCACTCCCTTATCCTGAAACATTGGACTGCCCCGAACCAAGGAGCCCTTGTGAACCGACGAAACTTTGTAAAAACCGGCGCCGGCCTCGCGGCCATGCTTACGTCGATGCCCGCGTCATCGCCCGCCGCCGCATCCGGCAAGCGAACCCTGCACAAAGCCATCATGTATGACACAGTGGGCCTCAAAGGCTCGGTCATGGAGAAGTTCCAGGCCGTGAAAGCCGCGGGCTTTGAAGGAATCGAACCCATGAGCCACATGAACCAGCAGGAGGTTCTGGCCGCGTTCAAAGAGTCCGGCCTGAAGCCCGCCAGCGTCTGTTGCTCCACCCACTGGAAGAAACCGCTCAGCGACCCCGATCCAGCCGTCCGTGCGGAAGGTGTCCTGGGCATGCAACAGGCTCTCCACGATGCCAAGGCGTATGGCGCCAGTTCGGTGCTTCTCGTTCCGGCGGTCGTCAGCCAAAAGGTCCCTTACAACGACGCTTACTCACGCTCGCAGGAAGAGATCCGGAAGCTGATCCCGCTGGCGGCGGAACTCAACGTCCGCATCGCCATCGAGAACGTCTGGAACCACTTCATCATGACCCCCCTCGAAGCCGCCCGCTACGTGGACGAGTTCCAAAGCCCCGCCGTCGGTTGGCATTTCGACGTGGGCAACATCATCGCCTTCGGATGGCCGGAGCAGTGGATTCGCATCTTGAACAAGCGCATCGCGAAGCTGCACATCAAGGAGTTCAGCCGCAAGAAAATGAATACCGAGGGCTTACCAAAGGGCTTCGACGTCGATTTCCTGGAAGGGGACGATGACTGGCCGGCCGTGATGAAGGCTCTCGACGACATCGGCTACAACGGTTGGGGAATCGCCGAACAGCCCGGTGGCGACACTCCCGAAGGTCTGCATCACCTCTCAACGAAAATGGATGTGATCTTCGCCAGCTGACACGGTGTTTGCGCGTCCGTCTGCCTGAGAAGCGAGAAGTGAAGCCACAAGACTGATCGAATGACCCAAACTGTTTCCCGCCGCCGGCCCGGTCTTGCACTGATCAGCTCCCGCATCGTCGCCTTGCTGGCGGTGCTCGGGCCAGGCTTCGTCACCGCCAACGTCGACAACGATCCGGGCGGCATTCTCACCTATTCCCAGGCGGGAGCCAAGTTCGGTTACGCGCTTCTGTGGACCCTCATACCCACCACCGTCGCCTTGATCGTGGTTCAGGAGATGGCCGCGCGTATGGGCGCCATCACCGGCAAGGGACTCTCCGACCTCATCCGCGAGGAATTCGGCCTCCGCACCACCTTCTTCACCATGATGGTGCTGGGCCTGGCCGATTTCGGCAACATCATCGCCGAATTCGCCGGCCTCGCTTCGGGCATGGGTATCTTTGGCGTCAGCAAGTACATCGTCGTTCCGCTAGGCGCAGTTGCCGTTTGGATGCTGGTCGTTCGCGGCCGCTATAAACCGGTGGAACGCATTCTCATTCTGTTCTCGCTGATCTACTTCACGTACCCCATCTCCGCTTTTCTGGCTAAGCCCGATTGGAACGTCGCAATCAAAAATACTTTCATTCCTTCGTGGAACAGCGACCCCTCCTACCTGGTGATGGTCGTCGGCCTGATCGGCACCACCATCACCCCGTGGATGCAGTTCTATTTGCAGGCAGCGGTCGTGGAACGGGGCGTCGACAAGAAACATTACTCGTTGTGCCGCCTCGACGTAATCATCGGCTGCATCGTCACCGACGTAATCGCGTTCTTCATTGTGGTCGCCTGCGCGGCGACGATTTTCCATTCGAAGAACCCCAACATTACAGACGTCGGCCAGGCCGCACTTGCGCTGGCTCCATTTGCCGGCAAATTCGCAACCCTGCTTTTTGCCGTGGGCCTCATCAACGCTTCACTCCTATCCGCCGCCATCTTGCCGCTCGCCACGGCTTACAACATCTGCGAAGGCCTGGGCTTCGAATCGGGTGTCGATAAGCACTTTTCCGAAGCGCCCATTTTCTATTGGCTCTACACACTCTTGATCGGTGGTGGTGCAGCCATCGTACTGATCCCCAACCTGCCGCTGCTCAAGTTCATCCTCCTTTCCCAGGTGGCCAACGGCATCCTGCTGCCCTTCGTGTTGGTTTACATGTTGCTGCTGGTGAACCGGCCGCGGCTCATGGGCGAGTTCAAAAACTCACTGCCCCAGAACGTCATCGCCTGGACCACCGCCGTAGTCATGATCTTGCTGACCGGCGCACTGATCGCGACGACGTTTACTGGGATGTAGGCTGCCGTGGCCGCGAGCTGCGGCCGAGTAGCCTCGGCCTAAGAAGCCGAAATCGGGGCGGCCACAGCCGATCTGGTCTTCTAAGACTGCCTCCAGAGCGTGTAGGCTTTGTCCAAAAGACTGAACGCGGGAAGAGCAGCGACCCTGCGACCGATTGTCAATCGAGAAGCGACGCCTTGGAATGTCCAAATCCAAACCATGCAAGTGAGCAGAAAAATCGCTTCGGTTAAACAGCATGGAATCGCAATTCTGGGATTCACCGCCAACACAGCACTGATGAAAAGACACAGATGAGCACCGAACAGCCCATAGAACCAGTACATTCCTGAACCCGGCGATGGGACAGGTTTGCGAATCGTGATAGCTGGAGCCCACTGCTCCATTCTGCCTGCAAGGTCGTCGAACCCATCCAGTTCTCGATTCAGAAAGATCCTTTGCCTGAGATCTCGTCCAAGCACCATAATTCCACCTGGAAGGTATCGCAATTCCACGACGTCCTCCCGGCGGATCGTGGTCGACACCAGGGAGGTAATTTGTTTTACCCCCTGATCGTCGACCTCGATTGTTATGGATTCGACAGCGCGTCTCGCCTGAGCCGCCGAACGCCTTTGAATCCAGAAAAATAAAACTAGAAAGACTCCGAAAATAGCCACCAATACAGGTCGCGTTACGTCAGATATACCCGATGCGGGGACGGCGACGACGAGCATCCCGGCGAACAGCAGTCCAGTTGTCACTAGCGAGGTCCTGCGAGCTTTACGGACCATTTCGGTCATGCCGGCTTCGGATAGCCGATATATCGCCATTGAGCGACTAAAATAGCATAGCTCTAGGGCTCTCGATGTGGCTCACTTCTGCTTCTTCATGAACTCACGTACCAGCGCCGCCATCTCGTCTGCCTTGGTATCGAGCGCGAAGTGTCCCGCCTCCAGTACATGC
Organism: uncultured Acidobacteriaceae bacterium; assembly: GCA_963740005.1. GTDB lineage: Bacteria > Acidobacteriota > Terriglobia > Bryobacterales > Bryobacteraceae > CAJCIT01. The sequence continues at coordinate 27,679 of CAVUCO010000045.1, forward strand.
ACCTCGGCCTGCGGTACGTCCTTACGGTAGCGTTCCGGCTCGCCGGGATCGAACGATAGATCGTGCTTGCCCCACAGGACCAAAAGTCTTGGCTGTGTCTTCTGCAGCCAGGCCTGCCACTTTGGATAGGCATCCACGTTCGTTCGGTAGTCATAGAACAGGTCGCTTTGAATCTGCGCCTGCCCCGGCGCGTTCAGAAATGCGTATTCGTCGGTCCACAGATCCGGGTCATATAGCTCAATATTCGGATCGTCTCCGATATGGCGCGTCTTCGTAGTCGCAAGCGAAAGCAGGTTTCTGCGCAACGCTTCTTCATGAGCAGCGCGGTCCACCCAGAATGCCCTCCGTGTTGCCCAATTCGCCCCAAGGCCTTCGTTGTGAGCGACCGCATCCTGGATGATGAGGGCCTGTGCCCGCTCCGGGTGCGCCAGTACCATGCGAAAGCCAACCGGCCCACCGTAGTCCTGCATGTAGAGCGTGTAGCGGGACAAGCCCAGCGCCTGCGTGAAGCCGTCCATCACGAAAGCGATGTGGTCGAACGTGTAATCGAACTGCTTGGGGTCGGGCCAGTCGCTGTGTCCGAAGCCCGGATAATCCGGCGCAACCAAGTGGTAGTTGTCTGCAAGCCTTGTCAGCAGCGGCTGAAACATCCGCGACGATGACGGAAGGCCGTGCAGTAACAGAATGACGGGAGCGTCTTTCGGCCCCGCCTCCCTGTAAAAAATGGAGAGTTCTTCTACCTTCGCCGTCCGATAAAACACTTGCTGTTCCATGACTTTGTCCTCGATCCGGCTCCCCGCCCAGCGTGGTGGCGAACACGGTCACGGCGATCGCCAGCTCGGGATCGATTTCCTCCTGTTCAGACTCGGCCGCGTTGCGCTTGCCCACTACTCTGCGACTTCGAAGATGACTTCAAGTTCTATCGGCACGCCGAGCGGAAGACTGGCAACGCCGATTACCAGGCGAACCGGTGTTTTCTCAGACCCAAAGACATCTCGAAAGAGGTCCGAGACACCGTCCGCGACCTTGGGTTGGTCGAAGAAGTCCCCGGAGGTTGCTATGAACACGCCCAGCCGGACCACGCGGGTCACTCTGTCGAGAGAACCCAAATGCTTCTTGGCCGCGGCGAGGACGCTCAAAGCCGCTGTGTACGCAGCGGCTCTCCCATCCTCGACATCGAGTTCCTTCCCCAGCCGCCCCACATACTTCGGCTTATGGTCGACCACGGGGAGCATCCCGCTAAAGAAGAGCAGGTTGCCGGTCTGTACTGTCTCGACGTACGTTCCAAACGGAATCGGCGCCGCTGGGAGCTGAATGCCAAGCTCCTGCAATCGGCGCTCTGCTCCGCCCTGCTGCGAGCCTCCCAGCGCTCACCATCGGCCCACGTGCTGACCGCCGTCCACGTGCAGCACCTCCCCGGTGACTTGACGAGCTTCCGTCAGATAAACGACAGCCTCAGCGATTTCCTTCGGATCGGAAATCGTGCCCATCGGTGACAAGGCCTTCAGGTCGTCCTTCGGGTTGTTTTCATGTAGAGGCGTGTCGACAACGCCCGGCGCGACCGCGTTGAATCGGATATGGTTCTTCGCGTATTCGCTCGCAAGGCTCAGGGTGATCGCATCGAGTCCGCCCTTCGTGATCATCGGAATCGACGCCGGAGTGCTCACGTTCGGGTTGTCGGCCAATGACGCCGTAATGCTGGTCACGCTGCCACCCCTACCCTGCGACAGCATCTGCCTGACGGCGAGCTGAGTGATGAAGATGAACCCTTCCAGGTTGGTGGAGACGAAACCCCGAAAGTCATCGACGGTATAGTCGGTGAAAGGCTTGGCGGTGAAGATGCCCGCATTGTTGACAACGTGGTCGATCGAGCCGAACGTAACGATCGCAGCTTGGGCGACCTTCTCCGCGGTTGCTGGTTGGCTGATGTCTCCGTCGACAAGTGCAAGATTCGGTGACGGCGCGAAGCCGGCCTTGGAAACGCTCCGTGAGGTTGCGACGACGTTATAGCCGCGATCCAAGAAAGCCTGCACAATGGCTGCTCCGATCCCGCGCGAGGCGCCAGTTACGATCACCGTCTTTTTCTCCGCCATACTCACTTCCTCTTGTCCTCTCGCAAGTCAACTCAGACAATTCGACCCGTGTTTGATCCAGCAATTACGGAACGATCACAGCCGCCGATGAACAGATTCCCCCGTACTGTTTCGAGTTTCGCGAGAAGTAGTTAGTAATATTGACAGGCGAACAATCAGAAATAATGGCGGCCGCGGTGTGCAAGGCAGCCTGTTTTCAGCCTGAATCACGCACTAGCCAGGAACAGTGAGGTTTTTAGAGACGCTGTCACCGTTGTATGGTCTGAGATCCCGGGCAAGGCACGCGTCTGATAACAGGATTTACATGTTTGCGCAACGTGCGGAAAGGGCGGCGTGAGCAGGCTGGAAATAGAGCTATGCGCATCATCTTGTTGCTGTTACTGATGAGTCTGCACGCCTTGGGTGTGTTTGCGCTGGCTGGCTCTCGGCACCGGATGCCTGGGCTGGGTAGAAATTGGTCTTTGTAGGTGTTGTTGACCGTGCGGATCCCCCCAACGCGTCGGTTCTTGCACAAACCGCTTGGGTGACGGTAAAAGAACCTTTTAAGGGCGTTTCCGTCAGGGAACAGATTGTACTTAAACAGGCTGGCAACGACTGCGCGCCAAAGTTCGACGCGGGTTCGGAAGTGCTGTTCTATCTTTCTAAGCTTGAGCCGGGATTTTGGGTAGCTCCCGGGTGTCATCGCTCTCGTTCTCTTGCAGACGCCGCCGATGATCTGTTGTTTCTGCGCGCTCTGCCGAAGTCTGCTTTGACGAACCGCCTGTCAGGTGAGGTCGATCTTTACGAAGATTCTCCAACTCTCGGTTTCCATAAGGTCCACGCACTCCCTGGAATACGTGTGACTATCACGGGCAAAACCAAGAGTGTTTATGCCGACACAAATGCTGATGGAGTGTATGAAGTTTACGGGCTTCCACCCGCACCTACACGGTGAACATCGATATGCCTCCCGGTCTGAAGCTCGAGTTCCCCATGACGACGGGACCTGGAAGAGGGTTGCTTTCCAAAGACACGACTGTTTCTCTTGGGAAAGAGACTGCGGTTAGCGTGGATTTTGTTCTCTACGAGGACAACAGGATTTCTGGGGTCCTGCTCACGCCAGAGGGTCAGCCACTTCGAGGAGCTTGTCTTGACCTTGAGTCCGCCGATCAGCCAGCTCGTGGAGGTCGTCGGATATTCGGATGCACCGAGCATGACGGCTCGTTCAAGCTTGAAGACATTCCTTCAGGGCGCTATGTGATTGTCGGGAACCAAGAGGGGCGAATATCGATTAGCGAGCCCTTCCCCACCGCGTACTATCCCGGAGTGTCAACAAGAGAGGCGGCGACGGTGATTGAAGTCTTTCGCGGAAGAGAGCATTGAAGGGCTGCGGTTTCGGCTTCCCACGATGGCGCAGCAAGTCGTGGTGAGCGGACGCGTCCAATTTGCCGACGGAGTACCCGTCCCAAATGCCTATTTGAAGCATTCATCTAACGACCCAACCTTTACGAGCAGCGATGTGGATGGCCATTTCAGCCTCAGGTTGCTAGCTGATAAGACTGGCCAGTTGAGCGCCGAGATCATGGTTATCCAATCCGATCTTGAGAAATGCCCCGAGTGGAGACCCAAGGGGAACTCGCAGATGTTAGTGACGCTCACCTCCTCACCGCTGCCGATATCTCGAGATCAGAACGATGTGCTCCTGACTATGCCGATGCGCTCCTGCGCGGCGTGGAACCCTTTGGCGCATTGATAGTTCGGGTCGGTCCGTGGCGAATAGGTAGTAGAGGAACTTCAGGGACGGAGTCCCCGAAGTTGCAGAAGTTGCTATTGATCTTTCGTGCGAAGGTGTCGTGAGACGATCCTGTCTATGGTCGGTTTCATCAGAAGCCGGCCTCTGATGATTACCGCGGCGATCTCGTCTGTATTACGGATATTGAGGGTCGGGTCAGCCTCCAACAACACCAAATTGGCCCGCTTTCCGATCTCGATGGTACCCTCCGACTCTTCGCGCCCAAGAAATCGAGCGGGATTGATGGTCGCCGTCTGAAGACTTTGCAGGGGTGTGAAGCCCGCTTTGGTCAGCCATTCGAGCTCATCGTGCAGGCAAAAACCTGGAACCATCCCATCGCAACCGGCGAGAAAACGATTGCCATGCACATACAGGTCATGGATTGCCTGAAGACTCATTTGATTCGCGAGCCTCGCTTTGTCAAGGGTCCTCGCGCTCACGTGTGAAACTCGAACGTTGTCACTTGTCAGCTTCAACAAAGAATCACTGGCGTATTCGGCGTGAGGCAACGGAGCGCCCGAGAAGACGGCGGGAATCGTTTGAAAGAACTCCATGGTCGGTGTTTCCCAAACACCTTTGGCGGCCAGTCTGTCGAACAGCGGTGCACATTGTTCCAGACTGTATGTGTCGCCGTTGGAACAGTCACCGAATACTCTGTAGTTGGCCAGATGCTCAATGCTTTTCATGCCAGAGTCGGCAGCCTCTTCGACCGTGATATCCATTGGCACGTGACCTGCGAAGGTTAAGCCGACCTTGGGCGCCTCGCCAGCGATGGCAAAGAAGACCTCTCGCGGCGTGTGGTCGTGTACCTTGATAAAATCGACTCCCAACCGTTTGAGGTCAGCCACCGCCTGTCTGGCCTCGGCCGCGTTGGTGACACGGCGGCGATATGGGAAGTCCGGCGGGGCGTTATCCAGTATCGGGCCGGAGGCGACAATCTCAGGACCTAGAATTGCGCCTGACTTGACTCGCTCACGCAAGGGCAAAATGAAATCCGCATCGCCGCCCATGTCGCGCGTGCCCACTATGCCCTTTGCGACAAATAGATCCAGGGCGTCCACCCCAGTTCCCTGGTGATGAGAGTGCATATCCCAAAGGCCAGGAATCAGGAATTTGCCTTTGCCGTCGAGTCGCGTGGCCTCGCCTGGAACGCTGATTCTGGGTGCGATTGCCTCAATCCGGCCATTTCGAATCAGAACCGTTACGTTGGTTCGATGTGCCCCAGTGATCACGTCAATTACCGTTACGTCGGTGATGACGATCGGTGCGCTTGAAACCTCCGCGAACTGCTGAATCGCCATTGGCGTCATATGCAGCCACGGAGTTGTCAACATCGCGTCGATAACACAAGCGAAGATGCCGAGTAGTCGCGCGAAACCCATCAGCGTAATCATATTATCGGCACATCATTGGAACGGCTCTCGATTAGGGAAGTGGATGTAGGGACGGAGGCTCTGACCAGCCTTAGAGGAACCCCGAATGCTTTGCACCCTTTGGCGCGTTATGAGCCCGAATTCGCGGCACGCGATCGGACGCATGGCCAAACCATCGTTTTCAGCGTCGCTTGGGTGGCCAAATCGCCGGTTAAGCGAAGTCCATAGCCGAAATAAACTGTGTCGCCAGCCTGCGGGTTGTGCTGCGATAACTGTATTCGGCCTGATTCACATACTAGCCTCGAACAGCAAGTTTCTTTCAGACGCATGCGCGGTTAGCAGTCCCTATTCCGCCCGGGCAGAATAGCCTTTAGCGTCCCTGTTCGGGCAAGTCGTGCCGCAGAATTTCACACTAAGCTAGTTACTCAGGCGCACGACCAGCACCGCCAGCGTATTCGCCGCCGTCAAGGGCTTGCCGCCCGTCACATCCTGCAGATAAAACAATTCGCCGTTCGTCACCCAGGTGCCGGTGATGGCCGTGCCGGTGCTGCCGCCCTGCGCAAACAGCGGTCCGTCTGGCGCTCCCACACGTATCTGCACGGCGCCGCTGTTCGGAGCGCTCCATTGCAGCGTTGTGGCTGCGACGCCGCTTCCATTGCTACTGACCGGATTTGGATTGGCCGTAAGGAATGGCGTCGCCTGCTTCAAGAGATGCGTAATCAGCATGGCCAGCGTATTGCTCGGTGACGTCGCGTTCCCGTTGCTGGCGTCTTGGAGGTAGAATGCCCGTCCGTCCGTGGCGATCAGTCCCGTAAACACCGAACCCGACGAACTGCCGGTCGCTAAGAGCGGGCCTGATGGCGAATCGAGGTGAATCTCCACGGGTTTCGGCGAAGGCAAGTTCCATTCGAGCGTCGTCGATCCTACCTCGATCCCGCTGACCACTACCCAATCGGTAATCGGATTGGGGATGGCCGAGAAGTAGATTTGCCCGACCTGCACGACGAGCTGGGCAAGCGTGTTGGCCGGAGTCAGCGGCTTGCCGCCGCTCACGTCCTGCAGGTAAAACGCCATGCCGTCGGTGACCCAATCGCCGGTTATGGCCGACCCCGTGCTCCCGCCAGCGGCGAACAGCGTTCCGGTTGAGCTGCCTACGTGAATCTCCACCGCAGTAGCCGTGGGCGCATTCCAATTCAGCGTTGTAGCCCCGACCGGCGGAGTCGGGATGGGGTTTGGGTTGGCGGTGAAAACGGCCAGTTGCGGTTGAACGGAGACCGCCACAGCCCCGATGGTGTTCGCTGAAGTCAGCGGCTTCCCGCTGCTTACATCCTGCAGGTAGAAGGTCATACCGTCGGCTACCCAATCGCCGGTTACGGCCGAGCCGGTGCTTCCGCCCGCAGCGAACAGAGGCCCGGAGGGACTGTCGACATGAACCTCAACCGATTGTGCGGAGGGGGCATTCCACTGGATGGTGGTAGTCCCTAAGACGCTGCCAAGCGGCACGGGAACGGGGTTCGGGCTGGCGGAGATGAGCGGCTGCTCTTGCAACTGAACGACGGCTACCGCCAGCGTGTTGGCCGCCGTCAGCGGCGCTGCCCCGCTTGTGTCTTGCAGATAAAACGCCAATCCGTCCGTGACCCATACGCCTGTTGTGGCGGAGCCTGTGCTGCCCCCGCCCGCGAAAAGCGTCCCCGTCGGGCTGCCCACGTGAACCTCAACACTCTGGGTCGAAGGCGCGCTCCATTGAATGTTAGTCGTGCCGTACAGACTGTCCGGCGCAACGGGGATCGGATTCGGAGACGCGGTGAGTGTTGCCGTACCGGTCCCGCTCGGTGGCGTTGTGCTTGCAGTTACGGTAATCGCGGCGGTGGCTGTTGCGCTACCGGCACTGTTGGTGGCGGTTAGCGTGTATGTCGTACTCACCGTCGGCGAAACGGCGACGGAAGAACCAGTCATCGTGCCTACGCCGTTGTTGATCGATATGGTCGGAGCGGGAGTGCCCGTCGCCGACCACGACAAGGTTGCCGACTGACCGGCCACAATGCTGCTCGGAGAAGCCGCGAAGGAACCAATTACCGGCGCCTCGACCGCCCGCAGGGGGAGTGCCCGTCGTGCCGCTCTGAGTCACCTGAATCGGCCCAGCCGTCGATTCGAAGTACAGCGAGCTGTCGTTGGCCGCCGCCGTGAAGGGCGACCCGGACAGCGCCGATCCATTGACAGTCACGGCGTATGAACCGGCTTGCAGGCCGGCAACCACGTACTGCGCTGTCCCGCTGTGGGAACTTGTGAAGCTCACCGCAGTCAACAGCACTCCCTGCCGCGCAAACACCGCGACCTTGGGATAGCTAGCGTCTTGAATGTTGGCGACGACACAGTTGCCTCCGGTACCGGTACATGCAGGCTGCGAGATCGCCGGCATTGAGTCACTACTGTTGGTCGATGGCTTGTGAACCGCTACCAGTTCGAGCGCCGTCGCTGAAGTGTTACAAGACGAACCATTGGTCGAGGGACAGAGGTACTGACGGTTTGTTGTTCCAGTCACGCCGTTGGCGACCATGGCCACCGTGCCGGAGCCGGCCACAGGAAGGAACGACGATCCGAGGAAGTTCCCGATCGTCGCATTCGCGCTGACTACCGTCCTACTGCTGGCAGATGCCGTCACGTTTTGCGTCCCGGAGGCCGGGTGAGTCCAATACATCATCCAATCCTGGATCTGGGTGGCACTCGATAGGGCTACATCGTCGTAAGCAACCACGTAATCCTGGGTTCCGGACTTCTTAAAGTGAATTAAACTTCGATTCACACGCGTCGCGTTCATCGAGGGCTGATACGTGCCGGTCAAATCCATCAGCATGTACATGTATCGGCTCTGCGTATCGCCCGTCGGGTCTGTTGACCCCCATCTGGGAATCGTCACAGGCGCGGATGTCAGCCAGTTGTCGCCCCCGCCCAGTTCGATCAGGATGTCGGTGCTGGCGGACCCGGTACAGTCAGCATGAGCCGCCCCGTTCGGAGCGGTGTTTGCTCCGCTCGCATCACCCGATAACAGGTAGTCCTTGCGGTAAATGTGGTAGGAGCCGAAAGTCCCGCATCCCGAATGATCGTAGTTGTCCGCGTTATAGCTAGCCTGGACGTTGACCTGCGTCGCCGTGCTGGTCCAGTCACTCTTGCTGATCGCTCCCCCGTAAACCGTGTTGGGATAGCAACCGAAGCTGTTCGTGGCGCTGTTTGCAGTGCTGCCAAACGCAGTCATGCAATTGGCATAATCCGTGTCCTTAAATAAATATTGCGTACCGAGTCCCGAAGCGGTCACGCTGGTCTGAGCGTAGCTGGGGCTAATGGCGAGGTACGGCACCATGGCGGCGGCAAATGACTCCCCGCCAAATTGGCCGGCCGTATAGGTGACTGTTTTGTTCAGCCAATAGTTGGCAGCGGCCGCATAAGGAGACGAATTGTACTCGCGAAGCGGAATGCTAATAACACTCGCCCAATCGATTGCGTTAGTGTCGGGGACGTATACGTCGCCCCATTGATCCATGTAGTTATACGCCGGGTTAAAGTCAGGCAGGCTTTGATACAGGACAAATGGCAGGAAGTTTTTCAGGTAATTGCCGCCTGTGATATTCGGGCCACCGGAGTTCTTCATCATTTCCGCGATTTCTGCCGGAAAAGTGCCAACGTTGAACGATGTGTAACGAGACCCCTGGTTGCGAGGTGTCCATCCTGATTCGGCATAGGCCCAGTACCAAGCGTAATAGTAGGTGTAAGCCTGGGTGAGGAGCATCTGCGCACGAACGTCGTCGTCGGCCAGCGCGATTCCGGCGGCAATGTAACCAGCGAGCTTCGAAAGCGTCAGATTGTCCCCGTGAGGCCATTGATCCCAGAAGCCCGGCCCCACGGCAGTGGGATTCTGCGCGATGTAGTCGGCTGTGTAGTGTCCCTCTTGCCCAGGCGATATCGTCGGAGCGTAGGTGAGATAGCGGTCGTAGAACAACCATCCGCAATAGTTGTTCGCATCGACCCAGGTGGACCAGTTGGTGTTGCTGCAGGCTATGGCTAACGGAGACGAGGCGTTCCCGCCAACTCCGTTGTGTAAGAAATCGTTGTCATTTAGGATTTTGTCCTTGAAGTTCTGTATCTCGGCCGCCGTCAACTGCCCGTGGATCATCGAATAAGACTGGAACGTGGGAATGATGCCGGATGCGTAGTTGTTTTCATCGCTATTTCCACATTGGTCCCCGGCGCAATAGAAATTGTCGCTGGGCAACATTTGCTCAACGTGATCGATTCCCCATTTGGCAACTGCCAGCTGTGTGCTGTTCTGAGTCGAATACCAGAGTAGCCCGGCGATGGCGTAGTCGTTTCCATAGCAGCACCAAGGCATATCGGGCTGGTCTGCGTTCGTCGCTTGATAGTTGTTCGACGCCCAGTAACTGGAGTATCGAGCAGCAAGGGCCGCGTAAGGCGGATTGGCAGCGTTCGATGGGCCGGTGCTGGACGTGTTCTGCAGCGACGTCGCCAGCGCTCCCGAAGGTCCGTCAAGAAGCAGTCTGGGGTGTGGAGCAAGGGTGTACGCAGTGAGCTGCGTGCACTGCCCGCCACCAGTGTACGCCCCGCTGCCGGTAACGGGTCCTCCAAAGTACATGTAGGTCAGCTGTACCGTGTTTGCCGTGACGCCGCTCGCGATGAAGAAGCCGTTTGCCGCAAGTTTTCGGCGATCCCGGCACCAGATCGGTGCGCCGTTGGACAAGCCGTTGTTTGTAATCGTCAGGACAATCGGTGTCGCGTTAGAGGCGCCGCCAACAGGCAGGAAGTTCAGGGCACCCGGCGCGGGCAAATAGACCGTAGTGCTTCCGAAAGCAGGGGGAGCGAGGGCCAGGCCGGCATACAAGCAGCTAACTAGAAATGGCGAAAGGCCCAATCGAAATAAGCAGCACTTAGACCCAAAACCGGCTTTTGAGACCGGTATATTAGTGTAGCGATATCGTCTGTCCGACTGATTGATCAAGTCAGCCATGATGGCGCACTTATTCTCAACCCCCGTGAACCATGCCCTCAGACTCGTTCTTGCTACATATTCTAACGGATTCGCCTTCACCGCGAGCTGGCCGCCGTCGCCGTACTCATGTACGCCTTCAGCTGCTGTATCTCGGCCTCCACGTTATCCGCACCGTTGGCCTTCGGATATGCGCTATGCGGGCTCGCTGGGCTCGCGTAATAGGCCAGCATCGTTTTCCCCAGCGCCGGCGACATTCCGGCAAACTGCTTCTTCGCCAGACGATCCAGCAGCTGGTCCCAGGCCGCATCGGCCAGATGATACTCGCCCAGCTTCGTCAACGTCCCCACGTCGATGTTTTCATTGGGCAGATGTTTGTCATTTTCGACTCGCGTGAGCGACGACTTATATTGATCGACGCAGGAATTGAAGCTCGCCATGAACAACTTTTCCACTTCCGGCGTCGGCATCTTGAACGCAAGGACTCGCAACGGCCCGATCTTTGGAATCAGGCGAAGCAGAAAGGCGAGGAATCGATCTCCCGCGCTGGGCCGGTCGTACGACTTCCCCCACTCTTTCTCGTAACTGGACCGCTTCATGTTGTATAGGAATTTACGCCGGGTCACGCCCGGCTCGCTCTGCTGGACTTCGTCGCGGCGTTGCGCCCACGCAATTCGCGTCGCCTTGGGAATCGTCCCGCTCACCGCCGAGCGGAAGGAGTTAATGGTACGGTCAAAATCCGGGAATACTTCGTTGATGCTCAAACCATACGTTTCTTGGAACGCCTGGGAAAGCAACTCCTTCGCGACCGAAAACCCGATGAAGTCGTGGTATGCGGCCGGAGCAAAATTCCCCTTCGCCACTTCAATCACGTCAAAACCAAACTCCGTCTTCAGATGCGCCGCCGGGTCGTCTTCGTACGTAACTACATCGCCGTATTTCTTCTTCAACTTCGGATAAAGCTGCGGCACGGACAGGTTCGTCGCCAGCCGGTGACCGTCGTTGTCCGAGACGTAGTGTGAGAGCGCCCCCAGCGCAAAGGCATACTGATTCAAGTCTTGCGAATCCAGCACCAGCGCGCTGACAAAGTCGCCGCTTCGCACGTAGTGTGTCAGGTCACTGAAGAATTTGTTGCCGTGTGGATAATAACCCAGATCCTGAATAATCGAACCGCCATACGCATAGGCGTGGGCAGCCTTCAGGTCTTCAGGTGTGGCATGGGGAAACCGAGCCAGTAGCGCCGGCTTGATCGAAACATCCCACAGCGCATCCACCAAGGCTTCGTGCGAAAGAACTGAGTATGGCTGGGCGGGCAAACCGGCCAACGCCATCACAATCAGCACCAGCAGATATCGCCGCAAAATGACTCGGGCCTTTCGTACCGCAGTCCCGTCAGCCCGCGTCAAACCTCGCTACTGCCGCTGGCCGACAGGCTCAGATTCGGGATAAAGCGCCAGCACCTCGGTCTCGTTCCCGCTCTTCTTGGAGCCGCTGACCTTCCTCTGGAATCGCTCCAGATACAGATAGATTACCGGAGTGATGTAGAGCGTGAGTACCTGCGAAACTACCAGTCCGCCCACGACGGCAAGGCCCAGCGGGCGCCTGGCTTCTCCACCCGCACCGGCGCCGATCGCGATCGGCAGTGTGCCCAGCAGTGCGGCCATCGTCGTCATCATGATCGGCCGGAAACGCTTCAGGCAGCCTTCATAGATGGCCTGCTCGGGCGTGAGGTTGCCCTTGCGCTGTGCGGCAATGGCGAAATCGATCATCATGATCGCGTTCTTCTTGACAATGCCAATCAGCAGGATAATGCCGACAAACGAGTACAGGTTTAAGTCCTGTCCGAAGATGAGCAGCGTTAAGAGAGCGCCCATGCCGGCCGCCGGAAGACCCGACAGAATGGTGATCGGGTGGATGAAACTTTCGTACAGAATTCCCAGTACCAGGTAGATCACTACCACCGCGATGATCAGCAGGATGGTCAACCCCCGCAAGGAATTCTGGAACGCCTGCGCGGTGCCCTGATAGACGAAGGTCATCGTGTCCGGCAGCCCAATCTCGCGCGCCGCTTCGTCGATCTGCTTGGTGGCTTGGCTCAATGCCACGCCCGGTTTCAGATTGAATTGGAAGTTTACGGCGGGAAGCTGCCCGATGTGATTCACACTGAGCGGTGCCACGCTCTGCTTGAGCTGCGTGACGGCGGCCAGCGGAATCAGCTTATTCGCGTTGTTCTTGATGTATAGCTTCTGAAGAGCAGCCGGGTCGCGTTGATCCTCGGGCAAAACCTCCAGGATCACATCGTATTCGTTGGTCGCCGCGGTGATCGTCGTAATGCGGCGGTCGCCATAAGCGCTGTACAGCGTATTCGCGATCGCATCCGGAGCAACGCCCAGCGCCAGCGCGCGGTCCCGGTCAATCACCACATCCAACCGCGGGCTCGCCAGCCGCAGATCGCTATAAACATCGGTCAGGTCGGGCAGCGTGCGAAGCTTCTGCTCTAGCACCGGCGCCCACTTGATGAGATTTGCAACCTCCGCGTCTTCCAGCGAGACCGAGTATTGGCTTCGTCCTTCGTTCTGGCCCAGTGTAATGAGCGGCGGCACTCGCAGGAAAACCATGAGGCCGGGAATGTTGGCGAACTTCTGTTGCAGTTGCCCGATGATTGCATCCGCGTTCGGACGCTTTCCTTCCTTCAGGTGCATGAACATGAAGCCCGTATTCTGGTCGCCAAAACCGCCCGTTCCGGCGCCATACGCTTCCAGCCACGGATTGGTTTTCAGAACGTCAACGACCTGTTCCTGCAATCGCACCATCTCGTCATAAGAGGTGTCCTGCGCGGCTTCGGTGCCCCCAAATACCATCCCGGTGTCCACCGTCGGCATGAAGCCCTTGGGCATATAGACGAACATCACCACCGTCGCCACCGTAAGCACCAAACTCGCGGCCAGCGTGATCCGGCGATGCCTCAAAACCACATCCAGTGTCCGCCGGTAGGAGTTATTTAGCCAATCGAAGAAACGTTCCCCTAATTCGTAGAACCGCCCGGGCGATGAGCCTTGCGGCCCTTCCGGCAGTATCACGCCGGCTTGCCGGTGCTCTCGAATCGATTTGGTTACATCGTGCCAGGTGGGCCGCAGCCAGATGCTGCACAACATCGGCGTCAGCGTCAACGAAATCACGCCCGAAATCAGGATCGACACCGCAATCGTGATCGAGAACTCCCGCAGCAGCCTGCCGATAATTCCTTCCAGAAACAACACCGGAATGAACACCGCCACCAGCGACGTGGTCATCGAAATGATCGTGAATCCAACCTCGCGCGCGCCTTCATAGGCGGCTTGCAACCGGGCCTTACCCATTTCCATGTGCCGCACGATGTTCTCGAGCATCACGATCGCATCGTCCACGACGAAGCCGACCGAGAGCGTCATCGCCATCATCGATAGCGTGTCGATCGTGAAGCCCAGCAGTTTCATCGCCCCGAATGTTCCCAGCAGCGAGAGTGGTACCGCCAAGCTGGGAATCAGGGTGGCCGATACGTTGCGCAGGAAGACGAAGATCACCAGCACCACCAGGCAAATCGTCAGCAGCAGCGTGAACTTCACGTCCGCAATGGAGTTTCGAATGTTTTGCGAGGCGTCAAATTCAATCCCGATGTTGATTCCGGCCGGAATGGATTGCCTCAGCGATGGAAGCACCGCCTTGATGCCTTCCACCACCTCGATTGTGTTCGTCCCGGGCTGCTTCTCCACCGCCAGGATCATCGACTGGTCGCCGTTAATCCAAAATGACGACCGGTACATCGTCACGCTGTCGATCACCCGGCCTAATTCATCCAGCCGCACCGGGTTGCCGTTTCGGTAGGCGACAATCAGCGGGGCAAACTGCGAAGCCGTATTCAATTGGCTGTTCGACTGTACCGTGTACGCTTTGGTCTGCCCGTACAGATTCCCGGCCGGCAGATTGATGCTGCCTGCGGTCACCGCCGTCCGCACAGCTTCCAGATCCACTTGGCGCGAAGCCAGCTTGTCGGGGTCCGCTTGAATCCGCACTGCGTACTTTTTTGATCCGTAGACTTCGATTCGTGCCACGCCGCTCACCATCGAGAGACGGCGGGCGAGCAGGTTCTCGGCATATTCATCCAACTGCGCCGGTGTCATGGTCTTCGACTTGCAACTCATGTAGAGAATTGGCCGCGCCGCCGGATTCACTTTCGAATACGAGGGCGGAGAGGGCATGTTGGTCGGTAGGGTGCCCCCTGCGCGCGAGATGGCCGCCTGCACATCCTGCGCTGCCGCGTCGATGCTGCGGGTCAAATCGAATTGCAGGGTGATGTTGGTTGTGCCCAGCCCGCTCGATGACGACATGCTGTCGATTCCGGCAATGGTCGAGAATTCCTTTTCAAGCGGCGTCGCGACCGACGATGCCATCGTGTCCGGGTTGGCGCCGGGCAGGGATGCCTGCACTTGAATAGTCGGGTACTCCACCGTCGGCAGGTCGCTCACCGGCAGCGTCATGTATGCCAGAACACCGAAGACCAGAATCGCCGTCATCAACAGCGTGGTGGTGACCTTGCGGCGAATAAAGAAGTCTGTGATGCTCATGTCTGGCTCCCCTAGCTCCCACTCCCAGTAGCGGGTTCGCCGCTCGCCGGCGACTGCTCAGTTTCGCTCGAAGCGGTTGCGGAGGGCGCCTGATTCTTCAGCACCCGCACCTTCGCGCCGGGCATCAGCAGCAGTTGTCCCTCCGAGATCACCGTCTCTCCCGGCTGCAGTCCGCCGCCAATTACCGCCTCGTCGGGCGCTCCGCTCACCACGTAATTCCGCAAAACCTGCACCGGACGCATGGCCACGGTCTGATCGCCGTTCACCACCCAGACGTACTTGCCCTGCGGCCCGCTTTGCACCGTGCGCGCCGGCACCACGATCCGGGCTTCTTCCACATCCAAACGCGCTCGCACATTCACAAACTGGCCGGGCCATAACTTCCGGGATTGATTGTCAAATGCCGCCTTCATCTTGATGGTTCCGGTCGTCGTATCCACGGCGCTGTCGATGAACTGCAATTTGCCCTGTACCGTGCTGTTGTCCGCGACAATCGCCTGCACCACCAGCGGTTGGCGGGCATCGTACTTGCGCACCTCGGGTAGCAACTGCTCGGGCACCGAGAATGAGACATAGATCGGCGTCGTCTGTAAAATCGTCACCAGCGTTGTGTCGTTGTCCTTGACCAGGTTCCCCTGCTTCACCGCGATCGCACCGGCCCGTCCGGAAATCGGCGCCGCGATCTTGGTGTAGTCCAGCTGCAGTTTTGTTTCGGCCAGCTTGGCTTCGTCGGCCCGCTTCGCCGCCCGGGCGCTTTCCACCGCCGCGCGGTCGGCCTCCAGGCTCGCCGTCGTCGAATCGGCCGTTGAGACCAGCGTCTCGGTCTGTTCCTTGGAGAAGATCCCTTCCTTCGCCAGTTTCAAGCCGCGGTCGGCCTTGGCTTGGTCCGATTTCAGTTGCGCTTCGTCCTTCGTCACGTTCGCCAGCGCCTGCTTCTCCTGAGCCGCGTCGCGCGCGATGTTCGCCTCCAGTTCGGCCACCTGCCGCAGCCAGGGCTCGCGGTCAATCTCAAACAGCAGTTGTCCCGCCTGAACGTCCTGGCCTTCCTCGAAGCACACCCGCGCCACCTGCCCCGCGATGCGTGATTTAACATCCACCGTGGCGACGGCCTCTACGTTCCCAATGCTGGAGATATCTAGCGGAATATCTTTGGTGACCACCGGGACAACCCGCACCGCCACGGCAGGCATTCCCATCCCGCCTTGGGCGTGAACGGCATCCTGCCGGTTACAGCCGCATAACAGCGCCGTCGCCGCGAGTACGGCGTAAGCTAAAACCTGAAAAAAACGATAATGTGGCACGAAAATGGATTCCTGATTCCCGAGAGGCGACCGGCGTGGGACATCTGGCACGGCCCCTCCCCCGTGCGCCCAACTCTGTGGGTGGTGAAACAGCCCGCAGCTAACTTTACTTAGACGGCCTTCAGACCAGAGGGTCTTCCCCCATTGTCGCCCAGATCCTACCGGTTTCGGGCTAAACCGGTCTGTACTTTTACGGGCCTTGTGATTGAGGCGGTTTCACTGGCCGTAAGGTTACGCCATTGGCCGGGCCCAAGTCCCTTCAGATTCAACGGCCCCAGGGCAAATCGGATGAGCCGCAGCGTCGGAAAACCAACCTGGGCCGTCATCCGCCGCACCTGCCGGTTGCGCCCCTCCGTCAAGGTCAGTTCCAGCCAGGACGTCGGAATGTTCTTTCGAAAGCGAATGGGCGGGATCCGTGGCGGGACGTCCGGCTCCTCCATCGTTCGCGCCTGGGCCGGCCGTGTCCGGTAATCCTGAATCTCGACCCCGCTCGCCAACTTCTCAATCGCCTCGGTCGTAATTAACCCTTCTACCTGCACCCAATACGTCCGGGGATGCCCCCAACGCGGATCCGTTAGCCGGTGCTGCAGCCTTCCATCGTCGGTCAGTAGCAGCAGACCCTCACTGTCCCGGTCCAGCCGCCCGGCCGGGTAGACATTTGGTACCGGAACATACTTCGCAAGCGTGACCGCGCCCCCACCCTCCGGTCCGGAGAACTGGCATAACACATCAAACGGCTTGTTTAGCAGTATGTATCGCAATGTGGCGTTTTCGCCCACGCAAGCTGTTGGTGGCGCAGGCTAATAGTAACGCTGTGCCACGGATCGAGGTGCGCCGAAAGTTACTGATTTCGTTGGGTGAATAACAGCGCGAGTTCGGCTACTTGCCTTTCCGGTTCTGCAGGCCGCCGGCTGCTTCTCGGTAAGCTAATAGGTACTCGTTGGTGGAAGCTTCACAGATGCTCGGCCAAATCGTCTCTCATTACCGCATTATCGAGAAACTCGGCGAAGGTGGCATGGGTGTGGTGTACCGCGCGGAAGACGTCAAGCTGAGCCGCGAAGTCGCACTGAAGTTCCTGCCGGCTGACATGACGCAAGACCGGCCGTCCGTCGAGCGGTTTGAGCGGGAAGCGCGCGCCGCCGCGGCCATCAATCATCCCAACATCTGCACCGTCTACGAAGTCGATGAGAATGAGGGCATTCCTTTCCTGGCGATGGAGTTGCTGGAAGGCATGACGCTGAAGCACCGGATCAGCGAAAAGCCCGTTCCGATCGACTCGATACTGAACTGGGCCATTCAAGTGACGGATGGCCTGGACGCCGCCCATGCGCGCGGCATCGTGCACCGCGACATCAAGCCGGCGAATATCTTCGTTACACAACGAGGGCAGGCCAAGATCCTGGACTTCGGCCTGGCGAAGCTGGTCGCCGCGAAATCGCGCTCGAGCGCACCCTACAGTGACAAGACAATGACCATGGTCGCCGACCTGAGCGCCCCGGGGTCGGCTACCGGAACGCCTGGTTACATGTCGCCCGAACAGGCGCGCGGTGACGAACTCGACGCTCGCACAGATCTGTTCGCCGTCGGCATTGTGCTGTATGAAATGTCGACCGGGAAGATGCCGTTCCAGGGGAAGACGCTGGGCGCGGTGATGGCCGCCATTTTGCACGACGTGCCGGAGCCGCCGTCGGAACTGAATCCTGAAATACCCGAAGCGCTTCAGAACATCATTTGGAAAGCCCTCGAAAAGGACCCGGACCATCGCTACCAGACCGCCTGCGACATGCGGGCCGACCTCAAGCGATTACAGCGTGATCTCAATTCGGGCCGGTCTCAGCCGGCATTCACACCCACGCCTTCCCGCCGGACCCGTCCAGTTCGCCGCACCTTCCGCTGGTCGTATGTCGCCGGCGTCCTCACGATCCTAACTGCGGCTCTGGCCTGGTGGTTCCTCCGTCCGCTCCCGCCGCCGCGAATCGTCGGAACGACCCAGATCACCACCGATGGCCTGAATAAATACATGCCGTTACTCTCCGGAGCGTCCCGGCTCTTTTACAGCTCCGGCCCGAATGCGGAGGAGGTGGAACAGGTTTCCGTGAAAGGGGGAGAGACCGTCGCTATCCCGCAGCCAGGGAATAAAGCCAAATTGATCGACCTTTCGCCGGACGGCACCGAGCTGCTGGTGGGCAAGTTGATTAGCGCGGACGCAATGAGCGGCGCTGTCGTCGAGCTTTGGGTCGAGCCGCTGTTGGCCGGCGCTCCGCGACGTTTGGGCAACTTGCTCGCTGATGGTCCCGCGGCCACCTGGTCCCCGGATGGCCAACAACTGATCTACTCCTATAAGAAAGAACTGCATATTGCGCGAAACGACGGAACCGAACTGCGTAAGCTGGCCGTTCTCCCTCACATTCCGGGATTCTTTCACTGGTCGCCCGATGGAAGCAAAGTGCGGTTCTCCATTCTGGACGAGATAAGCTACAAGTTTTCCTTATGGGAAGTGTCCGTGACCACGGGCGAGTTGCGCGCTCTGCTTCCGGGCTGGAATACTTCGATGTCGGTGTGCTGCGGCAACTGGTCGCCGGACGGCGAATACTTTGTTTTTCGTGCCAGCGGAGCAGGGACTTCTAATATCTGGGCGCTGCGAGAGCATCCAGGCTTTCACTGGGGAGCGCGCCAGCCGATCCAGCTAACTACCGGGCCGATGGAGGCGCTTGCCCCAGTCTTTAGCGCGGACGGCAAGCGCCTGTTTATTAATGGATTCACAGATCGCCGTGAGTTTTTGCGCTACGATCTCCAAACCGGCCAGAGCGCTCCCGAACTCCCTGGGATATCCGGCAGCGATCTCGAATACTCCAAAGACGGGAAGTGGGTTACCTACGTGTCGCTTCCGGACGGATCGCTTTGGAGAAGCGCCGCCGACGGAAGCCAGCGGCTTCAGCTAACGTCACCGCCCATGACCGTCAATACGCCTCATTGGTCTCCGGACGGCAAGCAGATCGCCTTCTTCGGAGGACCGCCGGGAACGCCGGGGCGGATTTATGTCGTGCCGTTCGAGAGCGGCGCGCCGCAACAGATCACCCACGGCGAGGCGGCAGCGAACGGTGATGCGTTTTTCGGCTGGTCGCCCGACGGCGCTTCAATTGTGTTCGCTGCTTGGGGGCCGCCGACGACTGGCGAAAACCGGCTCCGCCAGGTCGACCTGAAAACGGGCGCGGTTTCTACCATACCCGGCACGGAACAGATGTTCTCTCCGCACTGGTCGCCGGATGGGCGCTACATACTCGGGCTGGCGGGCACTAAATGGAAGCCAACGATCTACGAGGTTGCTACCCGGAAGCAAACGGAGATTTCCGATATGCGGGGTGGATGGCCAAGCTGGTCGCGCGATGGCGAGTCGCTCTTTTTCCACGCCAACCAGGCATGGTGGCGATTCAGAATGAGCGACAAGAAGCTGGAGAAGGTCACCTCGATCGAGAAGATGCACGTCGGAGGCCAAGGCTGGTTCGGACCTGGCCTGAATGACACGCTGATTACCTCGCGCAGCATCGGTACGGACGAGGTCTATGCGTTGGACTGGGACGCATCCGGCGGCTCGGGAATCAAACCCTAGCTGGCCCACACGTCTTTGACATACCGCCTCTCGTGCTGCAGGTTCGCAACGGCCGATTCGCCGAGCGATTCAACCAACACCTGCTCAACCTCGGGAGCCATGTGGCTGCCGTCGCCGCAGACATAGAGCTTGGCGTTGTGATTGGCGATGAGATCGACAACGTGCGCCGTATCCTGTTTGATCAGGTGCTGCACGTAGGTTTTCGGCTCGCCGGGGATTCGCGAAAAAGCGGTGTGAAGTTCGACCAGGCCATCGCTGGCAGCTTGCTCGAGCTCGTCGCGGTACAGGAAATCCTGTTCGCGATGGCGGCATCCGAAATAGAGGTGGGCTGCACCGAGCGTCGCGCCCAGCTGTCGTTGCCGGCGGCGGGCTTGGAGGAATCCGCGAAAAGGCGCAACCCCCGTGCCCGGGCCGACCATGATGATGGGAGTGGCGGGGTCGGCCGGCAATTCGAAACCGGAGTCGGGATGCCGAACAAAGACTTGTACTTCTGTTCCGGCGGAAGCTTCGGCAAGATAGTTCGAAGCCGTGCCGCGATAGTCGCCGAGGCCGTTCAAAGCGGGTTCGTGAAGGACCGCGACGGCGATGGCCGCAGTCCGCGGATCCACGCTGGGTGAGCTGGCTATGGAGTAGTAGCGCGGCTTCAGCGGCGGCAACAGCGCCAGGAATTGGTCGAAGGGCAATTCGCACGCCGGGTAGCGTTCGAGCAGATCAAGCGTCGAAATGCGTGGCTTCCAAATGGCCGCGAGATAGCTATCGTCGGCGAGCAGGGCGTCTAATTCGCGCTTGTGGGGCGGGCAGGTTGTGCCTGCGGACAGAGCACGGATTTGCTGACGGGAAGCCGGCTCCTGCAACTCGACGCAGTCGCGGAGAACGTTGCGGATTAGAACCGGACGCCCTTCCGGCAAGTGCTGGGTTGGGCCGCTAATGGCGATTGACGCGTCATCCTGAATCTGAAAGCGCCGTAGAACGCGGCCGACAAGCGCGCTTGAGTTTTGGGGCTGTACTGCGAGATGATCGCCTTCGGCATAGGTGACATCCTCCGGCAACGTGATCTCGATGTGGCGGGTGCTGCGGCCGCTTTCCGGGAATTGCAGTTCGCGATTCACCAAGACCCGTGCCGTCCTGGTTCCCTTGACGAACTTGAGCGTGAGCGCAGGGACTTCCGGAGCGGCGGTCTCAGGTTCGGTGAGTGCGAAAGTCTTGGTGAGGCCGGGCCACAGCTTGGCCGTACGCCAGGCCGAGTACGCGCCCTCGAAGTCGGCCGAGGCATCGGCTTCGCCGCGGTCGGCGAGCCGCTCGGCGCCTTTGGCCGCCATGAGCGAGTCGATCAATTCGGGAATGCGCTGGTAGGTGTTGGCCCAATTGCGATCGCCACAGCCGAAGACGCTGTAGCGGACTCCGCGCAGTTCATCGGCAGCGGCAGATTCGAGCCATTTAACGAACGTCCGGGCATTGTCCGGCGGATGGCCATTATAGGACGCGGTGACGATGACCACACCTGCGTCTTTAGGGAGCTTTCCGGCGTACGCGTCGAGCGGAGCGGCGGAACATGCGAGGCCGCGGCGTCCGCCGGAAGCGGCGATTTCGCGCGCGATGCCCTCGGCGGTTCCCATGTTGGAGCCGTAGAGCACGAGAAGCGGCTTCTGGCCGGCGACGGGAAAAGCGCTTGCTGAAGCGCGTGGTTCTCGGCTGACAGTTGATGTGGCTTCCGAGCCGGGCGCGGCCCCGGTGCTGAGACCTGGTGCGGTTGACGCGACGCTGCGAGGACGCACCTGGATCAGGAAACCGTCCGGCTTTAACGTGAGTGTTTCGCGCACCTTCAGCTGATAGCCGGTGTGATCGATGAGGTCAAAATGCTTGAGCACCAAACCGAGCACGAGCGTTGCTTCCTGCATGGCGAATTGCTGGCCAATGCAAGCCCGCTGGCCGTTGCCGAAGGGCTTGTAGGAGTGCGGCAGGATGTTTGCCGGATTTTCGAAACGCTCCGGACGGAACACGTCGGCATCTTCGCCCCAAGCCGTCTTATCGCGGTGGAGTTTGGGCGTGAGAACGACCAGGCCGGCTCCCTTCTTTATTTCGTATTTCCCAGCGAGCAGTGTGTCCTGTTTGGCGTAGAGCGAGAAGGCCGGCGCAGTGGGCCAGAGACGTATCGCTTCGCTCAGAATCATGCGGGTGAATTTCAGGTCGCGAACTTGCCGGTAGGTGGGAGACGGGTCGATCAACACGCGGGCGACTTCCTCGCGCGCCCGGTCGAGGACCGCTTTGTTGTGCAGAAGAAAGTAGACCGCGAAGCTCAACAAGCCGCTGGTCGTTTCGTGGCCGGCGATCAGGAAGGTGATGATCTGGTAACGGATGTTTTCGTCGGAGAGCCGCTGGCCGGTTTCCGGATCGGCTCCGGATAGCATGTGCCCCAGCAAATCGTCGATTATCGCTCCACTCGCCTTGCGGTCGGCGATCAGTTTGTCGACCAGGGTGTTCATGGTTTCGACATCCGCTTCGAGCCCCCTGCGCTTACCGAACATCAACCTGTCCAGAAGCCGAGGACGGGAAGGCTTGTTCATGGCTTCATCGAGGGCGCCGACCATGGCGGAAACGAAGGGATGCGGCTGGTCGCGATAGAAGCTGTTGAAGCGGTAATTGAAGCCGCACAGTCCGATGGTGTCGAGCGTCAGGCGCGTCATATCCGCGGCGACATCGACGCTTTCATCGGGGTTCAATCGCTGCCACTTCTCGAGCAGCTGTTCGGCGAGGTCGAGCATCATGGTGTGGTAGCCGTGCATGGCGCCCTGGTTGAAACTCGGGAGCAGGATGCGATGGGCTTTTTCCCAATTGGGCTCGTACGTAAAAGAAGTGAAGAGGCCGTCGCCGGCGAAGGTACGAACGACCTTGAGACCGGGCCCGATGTTTTTGTCGAAGCGGGATTCATCGCAGGCATCGGCGACAAGTTCACGTGAGGAGATGAAGAGAACAGTCCGGCCGGGGAGAACCATTCTGAAGATGGGCCCGTATTGGTCGGCGAGGCGCATGAAGCCCTGAAGCGGCGTCTTGCGATCAAGGCTCAGCAGATTGCCGAGCGGGCCATAGGTTGGTGGTTGCGGAATTTCCAGGGTAGTGGACGGGGCAGTTTGGGCCATGCGCGGCGGGTCCGAGGCTCACTTTAGCATGGAAAGGCGGCCGGGCGAAAAGACTGGGGGAGTGCTCGCGGCAGAAGAATGCGGCCGAGCGTTCAGTTCAATTGGGCCGAACAGGAATAGCGGGCGAAATGCGCGGGCGTGTCGAAGCCGCTAAAGACGATTCGAGCCGGTGTACCGGTGGATGCGGCGGCATAGATCTCCGCTCGCCGGTCTTGTGAAGCCAGTGAGAACACGGCTGACTTCTGTCCTCGCAGCGTCGCCCAACGACGAAACGTGATGTTTGGATCGCCGGAGAATAAGTCGCGAAATAGCCCGGCGAGATCGATGTTTGCTGCCATTCCGCGTTGTTCATCCCGCTGATTGGCGATGAGGTCGACAACGACGATGCTGCGAGGGTTCAGGCGGCCTTGCATTTCGTCCGAGCTGCGGAGGGTTGATTGGGCGCATGTGAAATCAGGCAGGTTTAGTGCGTATTTCGTTGCGTATGCCTTGACGTGAGCCAGCATCTCCTCCTGTGCTGCGGCGTCAGGAGGCGGGAGGACAGCGGACGGTTGGGCTGCCAGGTCTGCTGCGAGGCAGAAAAAGCTCGCGATAATGATTGGCGCTACTGACTTGATCCGACGCATGCCAGGACCTCGGCTAGGTTGAGTGTAGCGCCGATTTGACGGCTCTCCGAACTGAGTCCGCACCGTCGAGTTGGGTGGGCTTTCAGAGAGCCAAGCCTGAAGGACGTTGATGAAAAGGGCAAAAACCGCGCCCTGTGGGCAACCGTCTGCGTGAAGACTCTCGGCACACCCTAATGATGAAAGCGGTGTCGAAGTCCTTCCGGAGTCACGACCGTTTCATCAAGGGGACGGACTTCTCTGTCCCAAGCCAGGAAGTGGGGGACGAAGCGAAATACCGCTCTGTGGCGCGTGGACAGAGCTGTCCGTCCCCGCGTCCTCCAACCTGCGTTTTCGGAGCAACCGCGCGCGTGAGAAGGCCTGAATGGTCCTTCGGACCATCGGATGTGATGAAAATCTTCCGAACGCCCCGACCGTCCTGAGACTCCAGCACGGAACCGCGCGAGTAAGCAAGCGGATTCGGGTGTTCTCCTTTCGACCGCGCGTGAGCAAGCCCGCCATCGAAGGGTGATTTTCGACGGAGCGCGTAAACGGAGCCGTGACCGTCAGGGAGCGAACGCAAAGCTCCGGAAGCACGAAACCCGGGGGATCGAATTCAGCGCAAGCTCTTAGGAGCCGCCGTTGGACGGTGATTATCGACGGAGCGGATTCACGCCAAAGCCGACCGCGTCAGGCGCCTGTGTCCCAAGGCGCGCACAGGATCCGCATCCCCTAAGGAGACCCATCGCCGCGTGGACAGAGCGAGCCTGTCCCAAGTGGCAGCACCGTCGACTTTTCGGACAAGATTCTGACGTGTACCGCGCCTGCCGGCCAGCGCTCTACTTCTCTTCGCGAATCTGCTGGCTCAAGTAGCGCTCGTAGCCGATTTCCTTGATCTGGTGGAGCTGCGCTTCGAGCCAATCGACGTGGCCTTCTTCGTCTTTGAGGAGCCGTTCGAAGAGTTCGCGCGAGGCGTTATCACCAGCCTCGGCCGACAGCTTGATCGCTGCGTTGTACTGGGCGACTGCGCCGATCTCCAGCTTGAGATCGCTCTCCAGTTGTTCGCGCACGTTCTGCCCGACTGAGATATGCATCAATTCCGTGAGGGTGGGCGCACCATCGAGGAACAGAATGCGCTCGATCAGGGCCTCGGCATGCCTCATCTCGTCGATGGATTGTTTCTTGATGTAGTCGCCGAGCTTGTTGTATTTCCAGTTCTCGCACATCTCGGCATGGAGGAAGTACTGGTTGATGGCGGTCAGTTCCTCTTTCAGTGCGCTGTTGAGTTCGGCAATGACTGCGGGGTTTCCTTGCATGTTGTCCGGATTATAACTCTGCGGTTCAGTAAATCCCGCCGTAATCAACCCTGACGCGATGAAGATGCGCGAACTGTTCTAGCATGGACGGGAAAGGGTGCGAAGTTGACTACTCTTCCATCCGCGGATCCCGCGAAGGTCTCCAGGTTCCGTCGAATACGGCTCTTTGCCGCGCCGGTACTGGGACTCTTGATCATGCTAGGCATCTGGGCCGCCGTCATCAAAGTGGGCCTGCAAGTTGTCACCTGGGATCGGATCTACCGGTACGCCGAACTCATTGCAGGCTCGGGCATTGTGGCGTTCTTCGTGCTTCTGCGCTTGCCGATCAGTGAGCCTTTCGACTCCCTTCTCTTCCCAGCCAGCTTCTGGGAGTGGCTGTATTCAGCGATCACGGCCGCTTTGGCGTCGGTGCTTGCTATCCGGGCTGTACTGACAGCCGTAATTGTCTGGCCTCTTTTGCTTCCCTACAAGCTGCTGACAGGCTACGTACTTTCGGCGGACGCTACGCTTTTTAGTGCGCCTGTGGCGTTTCCCCTCGTGTTCTTAGCAAGCAGCGTTGCATTTACGATCGTGTACCTGGCGCTGATTGCGCGGCGGCAAGGGGAACTTGACGAAAGATAAAGCACCTCTATACGCGCCCGGCAAGGCCGGGACGCTTGTTGAGGTCTTCTACTTCAGCCTCAGCACGATGGTCAAGGGAACACCTCAGTACGAGGCGACAGGATGGTGCCGCTGGACCGCGCTGGTTGAGATTACCGCGGCCCGGCTGCTGGAAGTTGCGATCGTGACGGTCGGGGTCGGCTCGATTCTCAAGCGGGGCCTGGCGGCATACACCCGTGAACGCGTTGTCTAATCATTTCCCATAGGCGACAAACGCCAGCCCGAAGTAGGAGAATCAGGGTGTCCGGGAAGAAAGAGGCCAGGGGTGAAACCAACATTTGGATTGGTGTTGTTCCTGTTCGCGGCAGCGGGTGGTTTGGCGCAGACCAACTGGAAGCTGGTTTGGAGCGATGAGTTTAACGCTCGAATGAACACGCCGCCGGATGCGTCGAAGTGGGTCTACGACCTCGGCGCGACCGGATGGGGGAATAACGAGCTCGAGAAATACACGAACAGCAGCGAGAACGTCTTTCAAGACGGGAACGGCCACCTGGTGATCCGGGCGATCAAGACACCGGCCGGCTACACATCGGCGCGTATCAAGACCCAGGGGAAATTTGAGTTCCAATACGGCAAGGCGGAGGCGCGCATCAAGCTGCCCAAAGGCCAAGGACTCTGGTCCGCATTTTGGATGCTGGGGAACGACATGGAGGCCGAGGGTTGGCCGGCGTGCGGTGAATTGGACGTGATGGAGAACATCGGCAAGGAACCGTCCATCGTTCACGGCACGATACATGGGCCGGGGTATTTCGCCGGACAAGCCCTCACCAGCAAATACACTCTGAACGGAGGGGTGCCGTTTTCTGATGATTTTCATGTCTTCGGCGTGGAGTGGAAGCCCGGTTCGCTCACCTTTTATGTGGATCAGCAGAAGTACGCTGAGATGACGCCCGCGACTCTTTCGGGCGATGGGAAATGGGTTTTTGATCATCCCTTCTGGATTTTGCTGAACCTTGCCGTGGGTGGCGATTGGCCCGGGCCTCCCGATGCGACGACGGAGTTTCCGCAGAGCATGCTAGTGGATTGGGTTCGGGTGTACCAGACGGACACGGCATCCGGCGCTAAGTAACGAGCGCCTGGACCCAGCGAGCGTGTTGTGCGCTTTGGAGTGCTCTCCCTCGCGGTCGCGTTTGGCTCTTAGGCTTTTGCGCTTGATGCTGTTATCAGAACAGCGCCTGGCTGGAGCATGTCTACTGCTCAACTTTGTCAAGAGACAGCATCCCGCCGTCCCCTGCGTCGCGCTAACGCAGGTCGTGAGAGAATACCGGCGACTGGCGAACAAGCTTCGCGCCAGTGGCATAGATTGGTTGCAGACATATAAGGAGGCGGAATGCCTACGAGTTCAAGAAGACAGTTTTTTAAGAATACCGGCATTGCCGGTTTCGTGCTTGCCAGGGGGTGGCGAATGAGTGGGAATCCTTTAGGACTGCCGATCGGGTGTCAGACCTGGCCGGTGCGGGACATGATCAAGAAAGACTTCCCCGGCACGATCAAGGTGCTGGCGGGCGACGGATTCCAGATGGTGGAGTTGTGCTCGCCGTGGGGATACTCCGATTCAGGATTTAAGGGACTTCAAAAATACAAACCGGACGAGTTGAAGAAGGTGCTGGGCGATTGTGGCGTCGGCTGCATCAGCTCGCACTTCGGAATCGGCGAGTTGAGGAAGAATCTCGCGGAACGAATCGAGTGGGCCAAGGGCGTGGGGCTGACCCAGATGATGGTGCCGAGCCTCAGTGGGCCGAAGACTCCGACCATGGACGACGTGAAAAAAGCCGCCGATGAATACAGCAAGATGGGTGAGCAGACCGCCAAAGCGGGCATCCAACTGGGCCTCCACAACGAGGACTTTGAGCTGACCACGGTGAATGGCAAGCGCACGTATGACGTGCTGCTGGAATTGATGGACCCGAAGGCAGTGAAGTTCCAGTTCCAGGTCTCGACCATCAGCGCCGGGTATGACGCGGCGGATTATTTCATGAAATATCCGGGCCGGTTCATTTCGATGCACGTGCAGGGGTGGTCGGCCGAAAGCAAGAAGATCGTGGCCGTGGGCGAGGGGTCGCTCGATTGGAAGAAGATTTTCACAGCGGCGAAAACCGGCGGGATTCAGAATTACTTCGTGGAGATGGATTTGCCGTTGATGGCGGCGAGCGTGCCGTATTTAAAGGCGCTGGTGGTGTGAGGAAGGGGGGCGGAGCATGAGGAGCCGTGAGTTAGCATGAGACATATGGAAGCGATCGGCGAAAAACAGCACGCTCACGAGTTGATCGAACGGCTGGATCCGTCGATGGTCACGACCGCTGTCCGTTTCCTGGAGTTCATTCCGATGGACCCGGTAACTCGTTCGATTGCTGCCGCCCCCGTCGATGACGAGCCCTTAACAGAAGATGAGGATCAAGCGCTGGATCGTGCCGAGGCGTGGCACAGAACGGCCGGGTAAAACGGGCGGCTAATGGCGGATTCACTATAGTATGAGATTGCCGTAGCTGGAGTGCGACCAGTTTGATCTCACGCACGTGGAGGGTAAGGGAAGCGGCGAGGATTTAAGAAGATTCAAGTTTCAGAGCGGCGAGTTGGTGTTGGCTGATGCCGGTTATGGTCGGAAAAAGAGCATTGACAAAGTTGTCGAACAAGGGGCGGATCTTTGCGTGCGCCTCAATCGAAAGGCGTTGCCGCTACGGGATGAAAGAGATCGGCTGTTTTATTTGGGGAAGAGGCTCAAGACGTTACGGAAAGCAGGCGAAACGGCGCATGGCGGGTCTGGGTACCGTCCGCGCACAGCGCATCGCGGGACGTCTGTGCGGGGTTCGCAAGAGTGAGGAAGCCATCGAGCGGGCTCATCGGCGACGGACGCGCAGGCAACAAACGGGCAGACACTGCGACACGCCGGAAAATCGGGAGTATGCCTGCTATGTCCTGGTATTCAAATTTCAAACAGAACGGTGGAAAAGGTATTCCGCACGAAGAGATCCTGGCCGAGTTTGGCTTGACATCCAAGGATTTTCCGCTTAAGCCGAATGGCTCATAAGATCTCTTGGACAGACCAGGCGCGCTCTGATATCCGCGCGCTTGACCGTTAGACCGCTATGTACATCTTTGAGGGACTGCAGCGCTACATGCAGACCGGCGAGGGCGACCTGAAGGCGCTGCAAGGCTAGACGGCGAGAAGCTTACCGCTATAGGTCGGGCTGGCGACATGGTGGCCTATGGAGGTGCTTATGTATTTCTTGGTGCCGCGATCCGTTTTAGCAGCTTCTCTTTCGTCAATACCTGCGCATCGCCACTCTTTACGGCATCAAGAAGCTGCTTGCCATGGAGATTGCGGTTCTCGTACCACCACTCAGCTTCTTCCGCCTCGGTCGGAAAAGAAGGAATGATGCGCTTGTCTTGATTCTTAGTTTGTTCCTTCATTCAGATATCCATAGCGTATCGCGTTGGTTGTGCTTTGGGACTTCTCGAAAACAAAGCTGCAACCTTGCGCCGATACAATAAAAAGACTGCATGCGCATCGCTCTGGCGCAGATCAACAACACGGTTGGCGATCTGGATTCGAATTCCGAAAAGATCCTGGCTTTCGCGAAACGCGCGGAAGCCGCGGGCGCGGACGTGATCGTGTTTCCGGAGTTGGCGCTGACGGGATATCCGCCGCGCGACCTGGTTGAAAAGCGATCGTTCCTCGACCGCACACAGCAGGCGCTGGATGGCATTGTACGGGCGTCCGCCGACCTGGATGTAGCACTGATCATCGGGTACGTGGGGCGATCGCCCGAGTATGCGGCGCGGGGCGCGCAGAACGCCGCAGCCGTGGTAGAGCATGGGCGGATGATCTTCGATCAGCGGAAGATGCTGCTGCCGACCTACGACGTCTTCGACGAGGCGCGGTACTTCGAGCCGGCCGAATCACAGCACGTGTTCACGCTGCAGGGGCGTACGGTGGCGTTGACCATCTGTGAGGACGCCTGGAACGACAAAATGTACTGGGAGCGGCGACGCTACCGGCGCGATCCGGTGGAAGAACTGGTGCACCAGGGCGGCGAGGTGCTGATATCGATCAACGCGTCACCGTGGAACCTGGGGAAGCGCGAGCAGCGCCGCTCGATTTTCCGCGCGACCGCACTGCGCTTCGGTGTACCGCTGGCCTATGTGCACATGGTGGGTGGGAACGACCAGCTGATCTTCGACGGGTCGAGTTTTGGGATGACGGCGACCGGGGATGTGGTGGCGAGTGCGAAGTCGTTTGATGAGGATCTGATTCTGTTTGATCCTTTCGAAGGAACGGGCGACCGACGCGCGGATCGGAGCGGCGAGGACGAAGCTTCGTATTCGGCGATTGTTTTGGGAACCCGGGACTACATCCGGAAATGCGGTTTCCGGAAGGTTTTGGTGGGACTCAGCGGCGGCATTGATTCGGCATTGGTGGCCGCGGTGGCCGCCGACGCGGTTGGCGCAGAAAACGTGATTGGCGTGGGCATGCCGGGGCCGTATTCCTCCGAGCACAGTTTGACGGACGCGCGGGCGCTGGCCCAGAACCTGGGGATCCGCTTTGACGTGGTGTCGATCAACGCGGGCTATGAGGCGATGATGGCGACGCTGGCACCGCTGTTTGCCGGGACCAAGCCGGGCGCGGCGGAGGAGAATTTGCAGGCGCGGCTGCGGGGCGTAACCCTGATGGCGCTTTCGAACAAGCTGGGCGCGCTGGTGCTGACGACCGGCAACAAGAGCGAGCTGGCGGTGGGATATTGCACGCTGTACGGCGACATGTGCGGCGGATTGGCCGTGATCAGCGACGTTCCAAAGACCATGGTTTACCGGCTGGCGCGAATCGCCAATGCGCGCCGTGCTGCCTGCGGGAAAGTTCCGGCGATTCCAGAGAACACGTTTACGAAACCGCCCTCGGCTGAACTGCGGCCGGACCAAAAGGACACCGATAGCCTGCCCGAGTACGATGTGCTGGACCGCATATTAGCCGGCTATGTGGAGCGTTATGAACCG
Source organism: uncultured Acidobacteriaceae bacterium (assembly GCA_963740005.1). Classification (GTDB taxonomy): domain Bacteria; phylum Acidobacteriota; class Terriglobia; order Bryobacterales; family Bryobacteraceae; genus CAJCIT01. The sequence goes on from CAVUCO010000045.1 coordinate 58,134, forward strand.
GCCGAAGAGATTGCGCGGCAGGAGTGTTTGCCGCTGGAGCTGGTGCGCAGCATAATCCGAAAAGTGGACCGGAACGAATACAAGCGACAGCAGGCGGCGCCCGGCTTGCGGATCACGACCAAGGCGTTTGGCGTGGGCCGCCGCTTCCCGATTGCACACAGGTTTACCGAATGAAATCTCTAATGAAGTTCTGGAAGTGGCCTGACGTAGCGCAGGCGGCCGCGGCGCTAGCTATTGTGCTGACGGTGGGTCTGCTGGTGTCTCAGGAGACGCCGCTGGTGCGAGTGGGGCCGCTGAAAGACGGCGGCTTCCTGCTGAACAGCGGCTGGGTGCTGCGGCCGGCGGGCGTGCAGGTGGCGGTGGATACATTGCCGATGCGTTCGGCGTTGTCGAAGGATGGCCGGTATCTGCTGGTGCTAAACGCGGGGTACAAGCAGCCGAGCATCAGCGTGATCGACGTGGCCACGAAAAAAGAGACGAAGCGGGTCCCGATAGACGATGCCTGGCTCGGCTTGACCTTCTCGCCGTCGGGCAAAGAGGTATATGCGGGAGGAGGTTCACGGGCGAAGGTCTACGAATTCCATTTCGCCGCGGAGACCGGGGACCTGACGCCGGGGCGCCAGATGAATGCGGTCGCGGATCCGGCCAACAAGGGGTTGTCGTTCATCGGTGATGTGGCGATTTCGCCGGATGGGCGCATGCTGTACGCCGCCGACGTCTACGCCGATTCAATTGCGGTGATCAATCTGCAATCGGCGACGCTGATTGAACGGTGGAAGACCGGGAAGCGGCCGTACCGAATCCTGATGCTGCCGGGCGGAAGGAACTTCCTGGTCAGCGGATGGGGCGATGCTTCGGTTTACCTTCACGATGCCAATTCGGGTGGAGTGATTTCGGTGACGCGGGTGGCGCAACATCCGACTGACATGCTGTGGCTAAGCAAGCCCGCGCCGGTGGAAGAGGACAAGGAGAGCCCTTACCGCGCGCGGTTGTTTGTGGCGGCGGCGAACACCAACAACGTGTACGCGTTCGGGGCGACCGGCAATGGCGAGTTCCAGCCGCTGGAAGCCATCAGCACGTCACTGACTCCCTTTCAGCCATTCGGGATGACGCCGACGTCGCTGGCGTTGAGCCACGATCTGAAACGGCTGTTCATCGCCTGCTCAGACGGCAATACGGTGGCCGTGGCGGATATTACCGCGCCGCACAGCCGCGTGCTGGGCTTCATTCCGACGGGCTGGTACCCGACGAGTGTCGCGACCATGCCGGACGATGCGCTGGTGATCGTAAATGGAAAAGGCTTGGGCAGTCATCCGAATCCAAACGGCCCAAATCCGAGCAAGCGCGCCGCGCCGGCCTACCTGGCAAACTCGGAGATCGAATACGTGGGCCGCATACAGACCGGTTCGGTGGGATTTGTGCCGGCGCCCACAGCTGAGCAGTTGACGGCGTTCACGCAAACCGTGCGCATGAATTCGGCATACAAAGACGACCGGCAACGGGATCAAGTGGTGGGGCCACAGGCGGGACTGTTTGTGAAATCGGGCGAACACCAGTCGCCGATCCGGCATGTGATTTACATCATCAAGGAGAACCGCACCTACGACCAGGTACTGGGGGATATCGGGAAAGGGAACAGCGACCCATCGCTGACGCTGTTTGGCGAGAATGTCACGCCGAACCAGCACCAGATTGCGCGGGACTTCATTCTCTATGACAACTTCTATGAGAACTCCGATGTAAGCGCCGAAGGACACAACTGGGCTGCCGCGGGAATTGCGCCCGATTACACCGTGAAGCTGTGGCCGAACAGCTACGCGCAACGCCGCAAGACCTACGACTACGAGGGTGGCGAGCCGGCCAACACGCCGCCGGCTGGCTACATCTGGAACAACGCCTTGGCTGCGGGCCTCACTGTCCGGAATTATGGCGACTGGGCGGTGAACATCCCGCTGAGTGATGTGAAGGAAGGACGGCAGATTGGCGCGGTGCGAGACCCGGCGTTAAAAGACGTGACGGACCTGGAATACCGGGCCTTCGACCTGAACTACCCGGACGTTGAGCGCAGCAAGGAATTCCTAAGCGAGTGGAAAGAGTTCGACCAGCAGGGCGATGCGCCGCAATTGATGGTGGTTCGCATGGGCAACGATCATACGCAAGGTGCGGCGGCGGGCAAGCTTTCGCCGCTTTCGTACGCCGCCGATAACGACTATGCGGTGGGGATGCTGGTGGATGGGGTGTCGCACAGCAAGCTGTGGGGCTCGACCGCGATCTTCATTATTGAGGACGATGCGCAGAACGGCCCCGACCATGTGGATAGCCACCGCTCGACCGCCTACGTCGTTTCGCCTTACACCCGGAGAGGCGTGGTGGATTCGACGATGTACAACCAGATGAGCGTGCTGCACACCATTGAGGGATTGCTCGGCATCCATCCGATGACGCAGTTCGACGCCGCGGCCGTGCCGATGTTCGGTTCATTCTCGGCCCAGCCGGACGCGCGGCCGTGGAGCGTCCTGCAGCCGAAAACATCGCTCACCGACCATAACCCGGAAAACGGCGCAGGAGCCAAGGAATCGGCTCGGCTCGATTTTTCAGATGCGGATTTGGCCGACGACGACGAACTGAACGAGATTCTGTGGCGCGCCATCAAGAAGACGGAGATGCCCCCGCCGGTGGTGAGCATTTTCGGGAGCCGCGCCGGGCGATAGCTGGAACGCATACACTAAAGGCGGTATGACGAAAATCCCACCGATTAGCCGCCGCGGCCTGCTGTTAGCGGGGACGGCCATACTGCCGCAATGGTCCGCCGGCAGACAACTGGAAGAGCCCGGTTCCGAACACCTGTTGTTCGTCGGGACCTACACAAAGAAGGACAGTAAGGGCATTTATTCATGGCGCTTCAGTTCGCAAGACGGGACACTGAAGCCGCTGGGCCTGGCCGCCGAGACGGAAAACCCATCGTTTCTGGCGATCCATCCGAAGGCCTGGTTTCTGTATGCGGTCAACGAGACCGGCAATTTTCAGGGCAAGCCGACGGGTTCGGTGAGCGCCTTCGCGATTGACCAGAAAACAGGGGCGCTCGCGTTCATCAATAAAGTGGCGTCGGGCGGCGCGGATCCCTGTGACATTGTGGTTGATCACACCGGACACACGGCCGCGGTCGCCAACTATTCAGGCGGCAGCTTCGCGTTGTTCCCGATTAAACCCACCGGCGACTTGGGCGAGGCTTCGCAGGTGGAAAAGATTACTGGCAAAGGGCCGAACAAGGCGCGGCAAGAAGGGCCGCATACTCACTCGGCGAACATCTCGCGCGATAACAAAGCGCTGATTGTGACCGACCTGGGCACGGACAAAGTACTGGCATACCACTTCTCGGCGGAGAAGAGCACCGTTGAGCCTGCCTCACCGCCGTTTGTGAAAGTGCCGGACGGCGCAGGGCCGCGGCATTCCGTCTTCTCGCGGGATTCGCGATTCTTGTACGTCCTGAGCGAGATGGGTTCGTCCGTGACGACTTTCAAGTTTGATGCGCAGACCACGAAGCTGGAGAGGCTGACGACGCTAAGTGCGCTGCCGGCCAGCTACAAGGGGCCAAACGATGCGGCGGAGATTGCTATCGATCACGAGAACAAGTTCTTGTACACCACCAACCGGGGCCACGACAGCTTGGCTGTCTTCGCGGTGAACGCGAGCACCGGAGGACTGAAGCTGGTGGAACACGTGCCGACCGGGGGCCAACATCCGCGACATTTTACGATTGATCCGTCGGGCAACTGGATGCTGATCGCGAATATGAATTCGGACAACATTGTGGTCTTCTCGCGGGACAAGAAAACCGGGATACCGAAACCGACCGGTTTGAGTGTTTTCACGGGCTCGCCGGTATGCCTGAAGTTCGTGCGGACCTAAATCGTTTCATTAGCTAGCGTTAATCTCGACTGAGAAACGGCGGTATGATCGGTTAAGTCGTTTAGAATCTGTTATTTGAGTTCGAACGCAACACCCCAGAATCAGGGCCCAGTTCGTTTCGCAATAACGCAGGGGCGGCAGAGTACCGTCTTGGCCGCTAGGCTTGGGTTCGTTCTTTCCGGACTGGGGAGGCCAGCCCAATCCCTGTCATAGAGCTGTCAACAAAAAGACAGGGCGAACGGCCAAAACACGAGAGTAAGATGACCTTATGTCAATTGGCGCGTCTTTTCTACCTGAATACGAACACGAGATGAGCACCACCCGAAAGTTCCTGGAGCGGGTTCCCGATGAAAAGTGGGACTGGAAACCGGATCCGAAATCGATGACCCTGGGAGGTCTGGCGACGCACATAGCCGGGATGCAGGCATGGGGTGAAGACACGATGACGGCCGACACGTACGACGTGCAAGGCTATAAGCCTTCGAAGATCAACAACAAAGCCGCCCTGTTGACGGCATTCGACGAGAGCGTCGCGAAGTTCAAGACCGCCATCGCCGCGGCGAGCGACCAGGCATGGATGGTGCCGTGGAGTCTTACTGCAGGCAGCCACGTTATCTTCACCATGCCCCGCGCAACGGCCATTCGCAGCATGATCTTCAACCACACAATTCATCACCGCGGCCAGCTGAGCGTCTATTTGCGCCTGCTGGGCGTTCCAGTACCGGGTGCGTACGGGCCGACGGCTGACGAACAATAATTTCGCTAAAGGACGCGAGCGATGTGCCGAAGTATCAAGGTATTGAGAAAGCCAGGTGAGCCGGCGACGGCAGAGGACGTTGAGAAGGCCGCGCTGCAGTTTGTGCGGAAGATCAGTGGATTCCAGAAACCGTCGCAGGCGAACCAGGCGGATTTTGAGCGGGCAGTTCAGGAAGTTTCCAAGGCGAGCCGTCGGCTGCTCGACGAAATCGAGGCCAGGAGCGCACGCCGCAAGGCTGTGAGCCTCCCTGAACAAAGCACAGCGGCAGGCTAACGGCTTGGGCCCCGCTGTGGCATCATCACACAGAGGTTTCCATGAAAAAGACCACGTTGTTTGCTTATACCTTCGCAGCCCTGATCGCCGTGTCGGCAACTGCCTTCGCGCAGGCCCCGGCCAATCCACCGGCCAATCCGTTGAGCGGAGGCGAAAAGGGGTTCTACATGATCGTGAGCGGATCGCTCATCGCCGGCGCGGAGAAAATGCCGGAGGAGAACTACTCCTTTAAGCCAACACCTGATGTCCGCAGCTTTGGCCAACTGGTGGGTCACGCCGCGGACGCGCAATATCTGTTCTGCTCCATCGCCGCCGGCGAGAAGAGCCCGTTGACGGCCAGTATCGAAGCGACCAAAACGTCCAAGGCCGATCTGGTGCAGGCGCTCAAAGACGGTGTCGCCTACTGCAGCAAAGTCTATGGCGCAATGACGGACGCGCAGGCCACCCAGATCGTGAAGATGTTCGGCCGGGACTTGGCTAAGCTCACGGTGTTGACCGTGAACACGGCGCATTCCGACGAACATTACGGGAACATGGTGACCTATCTCCGGCTGAAGGGCATAGTGCCGCCAACCAGCGAACAGAAAAAATAGGAACTGGCGGCCTGGGCCGCGGCGAGCGAGTCCATTGTGCGGGAGTCCGCTCGAAAGGAACCCATTGGCCAAGAAACCAACTAGCAAAGACGCTGAACTGATACTGAAACTTTACGAGCTGCGACAGGAGCCTGAGCTCCGCAGGGCGCGGAGCTGGTTTCTGGCGACATTCTGGCCGGAGACCGCAGCAGACTACCAGAAGATCGAGATGTCGGTGGGCAGCCAAGAGAACAACTGGCTGAGGCAGGTAGTTAGCTACTGGGGCATGGCAGCAGCGCTGGTGCTCCACGGAACATTGCATCGCGATTTGTTCCTTGAGCCTGCATGCAGCGGCGAGATGTTCTTCTATTTTGCGAAGGTGGCGCCCTTCCTGGAAGAGCTGCGGGAGAAGATTCAGAACCCGGATCTGTTTGCCAATGTCGAGAAGGTGATCAAGGGTTCAAAGGCCGGCCGCGACCGGTTGGCCGTGGTCGACAAAAGGGTGGCGGCCCGCAAAGCCGCGTTGTTTCCGAAAGCGAAGGGAACCTCGTCCTGACCGATCCTTACGCCTTCGGGTGAGCGCGGTCGTAGACTTCCATCAGCTCTCGCAGCGAGACCTGGGTATATTTCTGTGTAGTCGACAGTCGCGCGTGTCCCAGCAGCTCTTGAATGGCGCGCAGGTCGGCGCCGTCGGCAAGCAGATGCGTGGCGTAAGCATGGCGGAAACTGTGGGGATGAACTGTCGAGTCGCCGGTGGCTAACAAGGCGTACAGCTTGACCAGCCGCCGCACTTGGCGGTCGCTGAGCCGGGCGCCGCGGCCGCTGAGGAACAGCGCGCGCTCATCGGGCGGCGCGACGCGCGTGGCCAGGTAGCGATCGATGGATGACATGGCCCGGGATCCGATCGGGACTTGCCGTTCTTTGTTGCCTTTGCCGCGCACTTTGAGCCAGCCTTCGTTGAAGTCGATGTCATCCAGGTTGATGCCCACCAGTTCGCTGATGCGTATGCCGCAGCCGTAGAGCAGTTCCAGGAAGGCGAGATCCCGGTCGCGCGAGGCTTTTTCCGGCACGTCGCCGGTTTCGACGGCGTCCAGGATGCGGTTGGTCTTTTCGGCGGACATGACATCAGGAACGCGCTGCGGAATCTTGGGTGTCTTCAGGCGGGCGGCGACGTTGCGGGGTAGAACGCCTTCCTCCTGCAGAAAGTTGAACAGCGAACGGACGGCGGCCAGCTTTCGCCGGATGCTGACGGGGCTCAGGCCCTGTTCATAGAGGCTGCCGAGCCATTCGCGAAGTACGGCGAGATCGAGTTGATCCATCTCGGGCGGATCGGTGCCGGGTGGCGCGAAGTATTCGGCAAACTGCTTGAGATCGGATTCGTAGTTGCGCCGGGTATGGCGAGAGGCACCGCGGCGGTCAAGTTCGGCGATGTAGAGATGTACGGAATCGCGCAGGGATGGCACCGGGGTCTCTGGATTGATCTTCGCATCGAGGCGGCAATAACGGCGCCTGCGGCCACGACGGTAGCTTTGAAAAATTTTACGTGAATGGGCGGACGAACTTCGCAGTGCGTCCGCCCCAGGGTAATGCTACAGGGTTTTCAGGTATGCGATGACGTTGTCTTTTTCTTCATCCGACAACATGTCCGCGTAGGAAGGCATGCCGTTGCCTCCGCTGTTGATGAGGGCCTTCACGTTCTCTGCGTTGACCGGCTTGCCGTTGACCAGCTTCTCGCGTTTGAAAAGCCCTTTGAGTGAGGGGCCCATCTTGCGCTCGTCCGTATCGGTGTTGTGGCAGACGGCGCACTGCTCAAAGGTCTCTTTTCCCTTGGCAGCATCACCCCTGCGCGGCGAACGTAAGAGGGGAGCATAAGGCGACCAGGCCGAGTACTCCGATGATCCGTAGTTTCATGAAAATAAGCTTCTCCCGAGGAAATAGACGACCATCTCAGTCTACAACTGAAATCCAGTCTACAACGCAAGCGAAAAGTGTCGTGTAGAGGTTCTTTCTGAAGGCCGGAACCAATGTTCCGGCAGGCCGTCCAGTAGATAAGGCGAGCCACGCAGGTTTGAGTTGTTACATAATGTGGCTATCCGGTGCCAAGCCCACGTTGAGTGCAGCACTGAGATCGCCCTTTGATCTCTGGAGTAAGGAATCCCCATGCTCAACCGAGCTATTGTGTTGTCTTTTGCGGCAGCGACGCTGCTGGCAGCTTCTCCCGGCCAGGACGTGGCCAACATGACGACTCCGCCCAAAATGGGGCCGGTGGAGTTTTTCCCGGAAGATCAGGTAAAGCCAGGGATGACGGCCGTAGCCTGGACGGTGTTCCAAGGCTCGCAGCCTGAATCCGTTCCGGTGGAGATCATCGGTACGTGGAAAAACGCCTGGGGTCCCAAGCAAGACATTATCGTGGCAAAGCTGACCGGCAAAGCGAGCCGCACCAACGTCGCGGGCGGAATGAGCGGAAGCCCGGTGTATATCGACGGCAAGCTGGTGGGGGCTATCTCGTTGCGGCTTAGCGTATTCTCGCCGGATTCGATCTGCGGCATTACACCGATCGGGCTGATGACCGAGATCAATGAGTTCGACACCAGCAAGCCCTCCGATGCCAAGACGCCGGATAAACTAACGACACGCGCTTCAGCCCAAGCTATGGAGCTGCCTGGCGAGCTGCTGTCGAAAGTGGTGGCGGCGGGCGCGCAGGAAAATGCGTTTTCTGGCCGCACCGCCATGATGACACCGATTGCGACGCCGGTGACGATGTCGGGATTCAGCGATGAGGCGGTGCATGAGTTCGCGCCGGTATTCGAGCAACTGGGCCTCGCGGCGGTGCAAGGCGGCAGCTCGGGATCACTCGATTCCGCACAGCCAGCCAAGGATTGGCAGACGTCGCTGCAACCGGGCGAAGGTGTCGCTGCGGTGCTGGTTTCCGGCGATATGACCATGACGGCGGGCGGCACGGTGACCTATAACGACGGCAAGCGCGTGCTGGCGTTTGGGCATCAGATGTTCAACTTGGGCAACGTCGACATGCCGCTGGCCAAGGAAGACATTATCTTCACGCTGGCCTCGGCCTACCAGCCAACCAAGATGGGAAACACGTCGGAAGTCGTCGGCGCTTTGCGCCAGGACCGGCACAGCGGCATTGAAGGCCAGCTTGGAATTGCGGCGCAGATGATTCCAGTGAATCTGCATGTGCGGTCGTTGAACCCCGACAACTCGCTGCGCAAAAGCAGGGACTTCCATTTCAACGTGTTCGTGGACCAGAAGTGGACCCCTTATCTGATGATGGCGACCATGTTCAGCTCGATCTCGAACCTCAATGATTTTTCGGATGAAGCGACTTACCGGCTGAGCGGGCAGCTGAAGCTGGAAGGCCAGGACCCGATCCAGCTGAGCACAATGCAGGCGCCGGCGGAAGCTCAGGTTCCGACACCCATGCTGCTGGCTGGATGGTGGGCGGAGAAGTTCAACCGGCTGATGATCAACCCGGTGAAGATGCCTACCGTGCAGGCGGTGGATGCGACCGTGGATCTGATTCCGGAGCGCCGCATTGCGCAGATCGAATCGGCATGGATCGCGGACAACAAGGTGAACGCCGGCAGCGATGTGACGGTGAAAGTATTCCTGCGCCAGTTCCGAGGCGAACGGATCGAGCGCGAGGTAAACGTGCACATTCCGGCGGGTATGCCGCGCGGAGAGCATCGCATCCTCTTCAGCGATGCCGAGACACTCAACCGCTTCCAGAGCATCGCCGGATCACTCAACAACTTCGTGGACGTGCGGCAGACCGTGACCATGCTGAATCAGGAGCGGAGCAACAACCGGCTCTACGTTTCCCTGATTGAGTCGCAGCCCACCGTTTACTCGGATGAGAAGGTGTTGCCAAGCGTGCCAGGATCTGTATTGAATGTGATGCAAACGGGGCGATCGGCCAACCACCAGTTCGTCAGCGCGCCCGAGAGCACCTTCGAACAGCCATCGATCCCGTTCGACGTGGTGGTCAACGGCAATTATTCACTCAAAATTAACGTTAATTAGAAAGCCTACAAACTTCACTTTTCATGCGCAAATTTTTCGGCTCGGTCAGGGCCGCCGCATTCGTTGTGCTGGCGGTAACCACCCCCTTCTGCCTCGCGGTTGACACGCACGTCTGGGAACAAAATGAACAGGCAGAATTTGAAAGAGGAACGGCCAAGAATATTTCCATTCGCAGCGACGGACGGCTGACGCTGGCGCCGGTTTTCAAGGAGTTGTTAGACGCCAGCGTGCCGTATCTGTGGACCGTCACGCAGGATTCCAAAGGAACCCTGTATTGTGCCGGCGGCGCGCCTACCGGGGCAACCACGAAAGTCTTCGCGGTAACGCCGGACGGAAAGAGCAAGACGTTTGCCGAGCTCAACGGCCTGGAGATCCATGTCCTAACGGTGGATTCGAAGGACCGCGTGTATGCCGCGGTGCTGCCGGACGCGAAGGTCTACCGCATCGATTCCTCAGGCAAGAGCGAGCTATTCTTCGACACCAAACAGAAGTATGTTTGGGCGATGGCGTTTGACGCGTCCGGCAACCTGTTTGTCGCCACCGGCGACCAAGGCGTGATCTACAAAGTGACGCCCGATGGAAAAGGCTCGGAGTTCTTCCGGACCGAAGAGACGCATGCGCGTTCGATGATCGTGGATCACGCGGGCAACTTGATTGTGGGCACGGAGCCCAGCGGCCTGGTGCTGCGAATCTCGCCGCAAGGGAAAAGCTTTGTGTTGTTCCAGACGGCGAAGAAGGAAGTGACGGCAGTAGCGGAACGCGATGGGTTGATCTACGCCGCGTCGGTCGGACAGAAGACGGCTGGACCTGCGCCGGGCCCTCCTGCGGCCGCTCCCGCTGCGCCTGCCGCACCGGGCGGAGGGGCTCTCCGTGTAACAGCAGCGCCGGCTGAGCATGGCACGGCGCCGGCTACGCCCGTGAATCTGGCGTTTGGCAGCAATGCAGTAAGCGGCGGCTCCGAGTTTTATCGCATCGAAGCCACCGGCTTTGCTGAGAGGGTTTGGTCGTCCACCAGCGATATTATCTACGCCATCGGTTTCGATGGGTCGGGAAAACCGCTGCTGGGGACAGGCAATAAGGGCGTAATCTACCGGGTGGATTCGGATCTGATGTCGACGCAGCTCTTGACCGCAGGGCCAACGCAGGTGACGGACTTCGCGAGCGGTCGCAATGGCACCGTGTATGCGGTCACCGGTAACGTGGGCAAACTGTACTCGATTGGACCCGGCTTTGAGCAGTCGGGTTCGCTCGAAAGCGATGTACTGGACGCCGGGAGCTTCACGTACTGGGGCAAGGCGCATCTGAAGGACGACCTGCACGGCGGCACGGTGGGGCTGGAGACGCGCAGCGGCAATCTTTCGCGGCCGCAGAAGAACTGGTCGGAGTGGCAGAAGGCAGCAGTGAGCACCTCGGGGGGCCAGGTGGAATCGCCTGCCGCGCGCTTTCTGCAATACCGGCTGACGCTGAGCCGCGGCAGCCAGGATGAGACGCCCACGGTGACTGACGTGGAGGTAGCGTACCAGCAGAAAAACGTGGCGCCTCGGGTGAGGCAGATCGAAGTAGGGCCAACCAATTACCGCTTATCCGGGGGTTTGAATTTGTTGGAGCGATCGGTGCAGCCCTCCGGCTCGCCCAACTCGCTGACGCTACCCCCGGTAGGACAGAAGAGAGGGAATGCCCCGGCACCCTTGGAATTGGGGAATGCCGGCGTAACGCTGCAATACGCGAAGGGCTACATTACGGCCCGCTGGAGCGCCACCGACGAGAACGGCGACCCGCTGATTTACAAAGTGGAGATCCGCCCCAAAGGAGAACCCGGCTGGCATTTGTTGAAGGACAAGCTCACCGAGAAGCAGTGGAGCTGGGATGGCAGCGCGTTCCCCGATGGTGAATATACGCTGCGGGTAACGGCTAGCGACGCACCGGGCAACACGCCCGCGGATGCGCTCGCGACGTCGCTCGACAGCGAGCCGTTTACGATCGACAACACGCCACCGGAGATCCTCAACTCGAAGGTCGCGAAAGACGGTGCAAACGGCGTAATCACCTTCACTGCCAAGGACGCTTTGAGCTGGGTTGACAAGGCGGAGTATTCGGTGGATGGCGGCGACTGGATACTGCTCGATCCAGTGAACCGCGTGACTGATTCGCAAACGCTCGATTTCAAACTGACGCTGCCCGCCGGTGATGGAACGGCGCGGGTGGTAGCGGTGCGGGTGTTCGACGACGATGACAACGTGGTGGTGACGCGGTATTTGCTTCCGTAGCTAACGCGGAAAGTGCGCGTGGCTTTGGCTCCGTTTCCGTAACCCTGGTTGCCGCCAAGGTGTTACCCTGACGATTCGTATGGATTGCGATACAGGTCTTGGCGCCGGCCATTCTCGCTTCCCCGATACCCGTGTTTCCCAAGTAGAAGCGGCCGCGAGCAACCAGGACGATGCTCGGCGCCTGGCGCTGGCTGGGCTGATTGATAGCTACTGGCGCCCGGTCTACAAGTACATCCGCATACGCCACCAGCGGAGCAACGAAGACGCAAAAGACCTGACGCAAGGGTTCTTCGCGGTGGCCATGGAGAAAGATTACTTCGGTCAGTACGATCCGCGGCGGGCAGCATTTCGGACCTTTCTCCGTACCTGTATCGACCACTTCGTGCTGAATGCCCACCGTTGGGAATTGAATAGGTCCGTGGCTGGGAAGGTCGGCCTGGACGATGCGGCCAGCGAGTTGAGCCAGTTGCAATCGCCCGCGTCTCTTCAACCCGACGAATTATTGCAGCGCGAGTGGCAGCGCGAAGTTTTCACGCGGGCCGTGAATCAGCTTCGGGAAGAATGTGCGGCGGCGGGCCGGATGGCACAGTTTAACGTGTTCGATCGCTACGTGCTCGACGGCGATTGCAGTTATGCGGATATCGCCCGGGAAATGCAAATCGCGGAAACCACTGTCACCAATTACTTGTCCGCGATGCGACGTGAATTTCGCCGCTTGGCCGGCCAGTTCACCGGGGACTGAACATGGCACCTCTTCCGGATGGTGCCGTGGATCGGCTGAGGGCGCTGCTGGAGGAGCGCTACGAGATCCAGGAAGAAATAGGGCGCGGTGGCATGGGTGTGGTCTATCGAGCCTTTGACACGGTGTTGCAGAGGGAAGTCGCGCTGAAGGCGCCTAGAGTTTCGGTTGGCGGGCCTAACGGCGAGGGTGGAAATCAACGGCGGCTTCCCGAGGCACTGACCCTGTCACAACTGGAACACCCGGGCATTGTGGCGGTGCACGACGCGGGAAGGCTCACGGACGGCCGCCCGTTTTACGTGATGCGGCTGGTGGCGGGCAAACCACCAGGCACCGATCTGCCACTGGCTGAGGCCTTACGTATTTTCGTCCGCATCTGCGAACCGGTCGCTTTCGCTCATGCCCGGGGCATTGTGCATGGCGACCTGAAACTCGCCAACGTGATGGTGGGACCGTTTGGAGAAGTGCTGGTGTTGGACTGGGGCTTGGCTTGCCTTGATGGCGAGGTTCCACCGCGCGGAGGAACCGTGCCGTATGCTGCGCCCGAGCCGGAAAGGACGCCGCAAAGCGACGTCTTCTCGCTGGGGCAAATATTGGCTCACATGACAATTGCACCGCGTCCGCGTCCGGTAGAATCCATCGTGCGGCGTGCCACAGCCACAGCTGCCGAGCTGCGCTTCGCCTCGGTTGCGGAGCTGGCGGCGGACGTGACAAGATACCTCGACGGTGCGCGCGTGATCTGCCACCAGGAGTCAATGGTGGAGCGGCTGGCGAGAATCGCCTTACCGTATCGGACACTGATCGCACTCCTGCTGGCGTACATGCTGATGCGAGTAGCGCTGCTGCTCTGGATGGGGCGCTAGTGCGCCCGCGAAAGCTGCGCATAAACTCCAGCACCGAGCCGCGTGCGTCCACCAGCGGACTCTTTTCTGGGCCGAGCATCAACGGACTCCGGCACGAGATATTTTCGCAGTAGTCTTAAAGGAAATTTGGCGACGGGGTAATAGAAGGACATGAACAAACCAATCTTCGGATTACTGTTAGGTGGCTGTCTGGGCATCCTGGATGGATTGACTGCATGGTTTACGCCGGCAGTCCGCTCTCAGTTGGCGGGCATCGTGCTCGGATCGACGTTCAAAGGGCTGATTGCGGGCTTGATCATTGGCTTAGTCGCCAGGAAAGTCAAATCGCTGCCCATCGGGATTCTGGTGGGTCTCGCGGTGGGGATGTTCCTTGCGTATCTGGTCGCTTCCTTGAATGCTGCTGACGGCAAGCATTATTACTTTGCGATCATGCTGCCCGGCAGCTTGGTGGGATTGATCGTCGGATATGCGACGCAGAAATACCCTGCACCGAAGCAAGGATGATGCGGGTGAGCGAGTGCCGCATTGAGTCAGTTTTCGCGGGCGCGGTGGGCTTCGCGGGAGTTCGGGGTAACCTAACGCCGCTTCGCTTTGATCACGATCGGCGTCGCGTCGAAGCCGAAGTATTCGCGCAGCTTGTTCACGAGGAAGCGCTCGGCTGAGAAATGCAGCTTTTCGGCCTGATCGGTGAAGACCACGAAGGTTGGCGGGCGGATGCTGGCCTGCGTGATGTAGTAAATCTTCACTTCCCCCTCGAACTTCAATGCCTCGGCGAAACGGTTCAACTGGCCCGTAGTAATTCGTTTCGAGGCTGAATCGAAAGCACGGCGAACGGTGGCGAAAATCTTCCGAATGCCTTCTTTGTTGAGGGCGGACGCAAAAATGATCGGCGCGTATTCGAGGAATTTCAGTTCATCGCGAATCGCCTGGGTGAACACGCGCTTGGACTTGCCGGCCGCTTCGGCCGCATCCCATTTATTGACCACCAGGACGACGCAGCGCCCTTCCTCGTGGGCATAACCGGCGATGGTGGCATCAGCCGCCACGACGCCTTCCATGGCATCGATGATCAGCAGGACGACGTTGGCCATGCGGATGTGCCGGCGGGCCATGACGACACTCAACTTCTCCGTCATCTCGGTAGTCTTACCCTTGCGGCGGATGCCCGCTGTGTCGACGAAGCGGTAGGTGGTGTTGCCTTCGATCACCGTTTCATCCACGGCATCTCTGGTTGTGCCGGCGATGGGCGAGACAATTGCACGCTCGGCACCCACCAGTGCATTCAGCATGGTCGACTTGCCGACGTTGGGGCGCCCGATGATGGCGACTTTGATACGACGCTGCTTAGCCTCTTCCTCTTCTTTGGCGGCCTGCATTGCAGCGTCCTCGACCGGAAAGGTCTTGGTGACATGGTCGAGCAGATCCTGGAGACCGAGCCGGTGTTCAGCCGAAACCGGGAAGATGTCGCTGAGGCCGAGTGAATAGAACTCGTGCACCAGGTTCTCACGAACCGGTGCGTCAATCTTGTTCACGACGAGCGAGATGGGTTTGTTCAGCGGGCGGAGCAGTTGAATCAGGTTGCGGTCGGAGCCAGTGATCTCGGCGCGGCCGTCGATCACGAAGAGGATATGCGAACAGTCTTCGAGGGCAAAGCGGGCCTGACGGAGAATCTGGCTGGGGATGAACTGGTCGTCATTCGGGACGATACCGCCGGTGTCGATGAGCCCAAAGTGCTTTCCGCGATGGACCGCTTCGCCGTAAATCCGGTCGCGCGTAATTCCGGGTTCATCTCCGACAATGGAACGCCTGTCGCCGAGTATCGCATTGAATAGAGTGGACTTACCTACATTTGGCCGACCGACAATCACTACTGTCGGCAGCATTTCTTCCGTCGTCATTGCGTCTTAAGCTTCGCATAATTGGGGGCTGTACTAGGGTTTTCACCTAGGATTGATGGTGCGCATGAGACCATAGGGTTTGTAAATGGCAGCAGAGACACAGTTTCAAAACACCCGAAATATAGCAATCATCGCGCACGTCGACCATGGAAAGACCACATTGGTGGATGCCATGCTGCGCCAAAGTGGCATTTTTCGGGCCAACGAAGAATTAACAGAGCGCGTGATGGATTCAAACGATCTGGAACGCGAGCGCGGGATCACGATTCTCGCCAAGACGACCGGTGTCCGGTACCACGGCACTAAAATCAACATTGTCGACACGCCGGGACATAGCGATTTTGGCGGCGAAGTAGAACGCGCACTCAAGATTGTAGATGGGGTGATGCTGCTGGTCGACGCCAGCGAAGGGCCGTTGCCGCAGACACGTTACGTACTGACGAAAGCACTGGAAGCACGGCTACCACCGATCCTGGTGATTAACAAGATCGACCGGCCGGATGCCCGCATTCAGGAAGTGTTGAACGAGGTCTACGACCTGTTCATCGACCTGGATGCGACGGAAGACCAGCTCAGTTTCCCGGTCATCTATACCAACGGCAGGGCGGGCATCGCCAAGTTGGATCCGGCGGACGACAGTGACACGCTGCAGCCGCTGTTTGAATCCATTCTGAAGCATGTGCCGCCGCCGAAGGGCAATCCGGACGAAGTGCTGCAGCTGCTGGTTGCCAACCTCGACTACAGCGACTACCTGGGGCGGTTGGCGATTGGCCGCGTATTCAACGGAACACTGAAGCTGGGCGATGATGTCAGCATTGCGAAGCTGGACGGGACGTTCCATAAAACGCGCATCACGAAGCTGTTCTCCTTCGAGGGTTTGAAGCGCGTGGACGAAACCATCGGCAAGCCGGGCGACATTCTGGCAATCGCCGGCGTGGAAGGCATCACGATCGGCGAGACCGTGACTTCGGCGGACAACCCGCAGCCGCTGCCGCATATTCAGATTGATGAGCCGACCATTGCGATGACATTTACGGTCAACAACTCGCCGTTTGCCGGGCGGGAAGGCGATTTTGTCACCTCACGCAATCTGCGCGACCGGCTGGATAAAGAACTGCTCACCAACGTTTCGATACGGGTTGAGGAAGCAGGCGGTCCGGACGCGTTCAAGGTGATGGGACGCGGCGAACTGCAGCTAGCGATCCTCATCGAGATGATGCGGCGCGAAAGCTATGAACTGCAGGTGGGCAAGCCGGAGATCATCACCCGCAAGATCAACGACGTGCTGCATGAGCCGCTGGAACTGCTGGTGATCGATTGCCCGGAAGAGTTTATCGGCGTGGTGATCGAAAAGATGGGCCAGCGCAAGGGCAAGATGACCAAGATGGTCAACCACGGCTCGGGCCGGGTGCGGCTGGAATTCGATGTGCCGTCGCGCGGGTTGATCGGCATCCGCAGCGAGATGCTCACGGACACCAAGGGAACGGCGATTATGAACTCGCTGTTTCGGGGCTACATGGAGTGGCAGGGCGACATTGAGACGCGGCCGACCGGGTCGCTGGTTTCGGATCGCGCGGGGCACGCGACCGGATTCGCCATCTACAACCTGCAGGAGCGCGGCGTGATCTTCATTTCCGCCGGCACCGAGGTTTACGAGGGCATGATCATCGGCGAGAATGCGCGTGGCAAAGATCTGGACGTCAACATCGTTAAGGAAAAGAAGCTGACGAACATGCGGTCGTCGACGGCCGACGAGGCCATCCGGCTGGTGCCGCCAAGGGTCCTCAATTTGGAGCAGGCGCTGGAGTTTATCCGGGACGACGAGTTAGTAGAAATTACGCCGAAGTCGATCCGGCTCAGGAAGAAGATCCTGAAGGCGAATATGCGGTAGGGGGATTTGGTCGCCCCAGTTCCGCGATTTTAAGGCCTCAGGCGCTGCTCCTAAACTCATCCGCTCGAAACATGGGGATGCCTTCCACATAAGAACATCCTCGCGTGCCTCGCGCTTATAATTGCCTAGGAGAATACGCGGCGCATGGCTTCCTCCCCTATCCAGGACTTCCGATACGCTATTCGCCAACTCCGCCGAGCTCCCGGCTTTTTTGCAACCGCCGCAGTTTTGATAGCAATTGGCATAGCAGCCACCACCCAGATTTTTACGCTTGTTGATGCGGTCTTACTGCGCCCACTCCCTGTGCGCGACCCACAGAACTTAGTTCAGCTCTTTGTAATTCATCCGAAGCGTCCGGCCGACCCTGATTTTGGCTATCGGTTTTACGAGCAACTATCGCGTGATTCTTCCACGCTTTTCAAGATCGTAGGTCAGATCGACACCACTCGCACTCTGGAACGGGGTGAACACGGCGACCGGATCCACGCGGCTGAGGTTACGGACAACTTCTTCGGGGACCTCGGCGTGGCGCCGCTGCTTGGGCGAGTTCTCGGCAACGGAGACAACTACGCTGCGGTGCTTTCGTACGGGTACTGGTCTCGTAACTTTGGAAGTGACCCTAGGATTCTTGGGCAGGTGGTGCGCATACAAGACCATCTCTACACAATCGTCGGTGTCACGCCTCAGGAGTTTACCGGAACCACCGCGGATAGCAGCCCGGACCTGTGGATACCGTTCGCCAATCAGCTTGATCACTACGCCATCGAGATCATCGCGCGTCTTCGACCAGCCGTCACCAAAAGCCGAGCGGAGAAGGAAACCGCGGCGCTCTGGGACAGGTATACACAGAGTGATCCCGGTCTCTCCAGACTCAGCGCGGACAGGTTGCAAGTACAATCGATCGCCCACGGCGTATCGCCCCTGCGTGAACAATCGCGAACGGCCCTCGTGTTGCTGCTCGCAGGGACCGGTCTACTTTTGCTGATGGTGTGCGCAAACGTCGGAGGGCTACTCCTGTCCCGGGCGGCTGCGCGGGAGCGGGAAACTGCCGTTCGGTTTGCCCTGGGAGCGAGCCGAGGACGAATTCTTCGTCAATGGCTTATTGAGAGCCTGATTCTAACGGCCATAGGCGGGGCCTCCGGCGTGTTGATCGCGTTTGGCAGCATGCCGTTGCTGATGCGTTGGATGCCACCGGCCCACGGCATCGGCTTTGACCCTGGGGAGATCCGCATTTTGACGCTACACCTTCACCTGGATTTCAGAGTGGTGGGCTTCTCCGTTGGTCTATGCGCGTTGACGACAGTGCTCTGCGCGCTTGCTCCGGCTTGGCGATCTTCGCAATCGGATGTCAGTATCGCACTCAAGAGCCCCGTGAGCGACAAACGGAACCGCCTCTTTCAACAGTTCTTATGCGGGTTTCAGATAGCGCTCTGCACGATACTCCTTCTGTCCGCCGGCTTGATTATTCGTAGCCTTTCCAACCTCCTTGCTACAGACGCTGGCTTCGATCGGGATCGCGTCACCATCTTCTCCGTCGATCCACATGTTCGAGGGTATGACAGCCTGAAAACCTGGTCCCTTCAACAAAGGCTTATTGATGGGGTGCGACAGCTTCCGGGGGTGGAGGGCGCTGCGCTCGCCGAGCGGGCTCTGATGCGCGGCATTGGATTAGGCACTTCGGTTGTCTTCCCAGGCCAGACCGGGGACGGAGTCATCAACACAAGCACGAACTCAGTGTCTCCGGGTTACTTCGGCGTCATGGGCATTCACTTCCTGGAAGGCCGGAATTTTAGTGAGCACGATATGGCTGAACAGGACAAACTGAACAAGGTGATTGTCAATGATGCATTTGTCCGTAGATTTCTGAACGGGCGAAATCCACTTGGACAACAATTCGCTTCCGGGAAGCATTTTGCGAAACCTCAGTACGAAGTCATCGGTGTGGTCAGCGACACGAAATATCGCTCTTTGCGTGAAGTTCCTCCGCCGATTTTATATATATACGAATTCGGTCCGAAGGCCTATCCGGACACTTTCATCTTGCATGTGCGGTCGCACGGGGACGCTCATGCGATCGTTCAGCCAGTACGGGAACTTCTGAACTCGATCGACCCGGCGGTGCCGCTATATCAGGTTGCCACGCTTTCCGAAGAAGTCGATCGTTCCCTCTGGCAAGAGAGATTGTTAGTTCTCCTTACCTCCTGCTTCGGTGCATTCGCTTTGACGCTCTCAGCTATTGGGCTCTACGGGATACTGGCGTACTTCGTCACCCAGCGGCAGCGCGAAATCGGATTGAGGTTGGCGCTCGGAGCGACTACCAGCCATGTAATCTGGCTTGTGGTCGGTCGTGTAATTCCAACTTTGGCAACGGGAATCCTGGCGGGAGTCGCTTTGTCGTGGTGGGCAAGCGCCTGGGCCAGGAACCTCCTTTATGGAGTGAATCCGTTTGATTCGCTAGCGACGGGAGCGACGCTCGAGCTGCTAGTCGCCGTCGGTATCGGCGGGGCCGTGGCGCCGACCGTTCGCGCTATCCGCGTCGACCCATCGACGACCCTGCGCCAGGACTGATAGCTTTTGAACCGAACAGTTATGTCGTAATTTCCAGACAGTTGGAGCTCCTTCCGTCTTCGGCTCCAGGGCTCTCAGTTTCGCCGCCGGTTCCAATTCCCTCTCGACAGGCTGAATCTTTGAGATTACAGAATGTGATCTCAAACGCCGAGTGTGACGGATACATGTATCTACCGTTTGCTCCATCAACGTGATATATACTGGATATATATGCCGTTATATATCGCGGACTCTGAGACAAGTCGGCTTGCCGACGAACTATCTCAGCTGACTGGTACCACCAAGACAAAGGCAGTGCATGACGCACTGCAAATGGAATTGCGGCGAATAAGGCGGCAGATGGACGCGGCACGCCGGTACGAACGAATTATGTCCGTGGCGAAAAGGTCTCCGCTCGAGTTGAAGGGTCCGGCGCCGACGCAAGAGGAAATGGATAACTTCCTCTATGACGAGAAAGGCTTACCCCACTAGTGGTAGTTGACTACGTCCGCGCTGCTCGCTATTCTTTTCAACGAGCGAGAGGCGGCTGAGTTCTCGGAGCTGATTTTCCAGGCCGAGGAGGTTCGGATCTCGACGGCCTCAGTACTTGAGACATCGATTGTCCTCGAAGGCAGATACGAGCCTAGACGGCTCGACCTGGACGGCGCCATTGAAGAGTTGGAACTCACGGTTGTGCAGTTTGACGAATCCCATACTGCCACTGGCCCGCGTTGCATTCCGCCAGTATGGAAAAGGGCGACATCCGGCGGCACTAAATTTCGGCGACTGCATCAGCTACGCCACAGCAAGCGATTTCAGGAGCCACTGCTATACAAGGGCGAAGATTTCGCGCGCACCGACATCATGCCTGCGTGCCGGCATAGGTCTGGCCGCGAATGACGCAGGGAGAGTTCCGCACGCGCTTTGACGTATTCGAGCAGTCATTTTTTGAAACTTCAGCCCGCCTTTGATCGTATGACGATACGGCAGAAGGTGTCTCCTTTAGGGGAAACACCGGCTATCTCGCCGAGAGGATCTTCGATGGATGCGTTCAAACAGAATCTCAAATTGGCGGCGCGCCAGCTGAGGCGCGATCCAGGTTTCACCGCGACGGTCATCTTCACGCTGGCGCTTTCCATCGGTGCAAATACCGCGATTTTTTCCATCGTGAATGCACTGATGCTCAAGAGCCTGCCGTACTCACGCCCGCGAGCGGATGGGCACGATCTACACGCGTGTAACCGGCCCGAGGGCCTCCGATGAGCGCCATCACCTGAATGGCGAGCAATGGGAGTTACTGCGCGACAATGTTCCCGCGCTCATCTCGGCCATTTCAAGCCCAAGGGCATCGGGCGTGAATCTACAGGCGGGTCCACATGTCCAGTACGTGCATGACGGGCGGGTCTCCGCTCACTATCTCGACGTGCTGTCTATTCAACCTGTAATGGGCCGCAACTTCTCAGAGGACGAAGACCGTTCCCACGGTCCCAGCACAGCCGTTCTCAGCTATGGTCTATGGCACAATCTCTTCGGCGGCGACCAGAACATTCTTGGGCAGTCCATCCTGCTCAAAGGTGCACCCTATACCGTGGTCGGCGTACTACCTCAAGGGGCGACAACCCCCTTGAATGCAGATCTCTATACCGCGATCCAGGCCAGTCGCGACGGCGAAGGTGGTGGAACCAACTTCGATGCGATCACCCGGCTGCGCGATGGCGCGACCTGGCAGGAGGCAAATGCCCAAATCAACCGCGCCTGGTCTCTCCGCACTGGGCGCTATGAATTGCAGAACAATCCTGGTGCGCAGGTGACCTACTATTCGGTGCCGCTCCAGACGGGCCAGACGGCTAAGCTGCGCCCGCAGGTACTGGCTCTCATGCTGGCCGCCGGCCTGATCTTGCTGATCGCGTGCGCCAATCTCGCGGGGTTGACGCTGGTGCGCATGATGCGGCGGACTTCAGAAGTGGCGACGCGGCTGGCGCTAGGAGCCTCGCGCTGGCAGATCCAGAAGCAGTTCTGGATCGAGAATCTGCTGCTGGCACTGGTGGGCGGAGCGGTTGGTCTGGGTGTGGGTTTCCTGGCTCTGCGCGGGCTCCTGCTGCTTTTGCCTGAGGGCTTCCTCCCGGTCGCGGGAGTCTCACTCGACGGCCGTGTGATGGCCTTCACGCTGATCGTCTCGCTGTTGACCAGTGTGCTGTTCGGCATGCTTCCGACGCTCGCGGCATCCAAGGTGGATCTGCGTTCGTCGATGTCCAGCCGCGCCCTGGCCGGAACCGGCAGCCAGCTTCTGCGGCAGGCACTGATCGCCGGCGAGGTGGCGCTGACCGTGGTCCTTCTGGCCGCATCCGGCCTGTTGATACGCACCCTGATCACTCTGGAGACGCTGCCGCCGGGGTTCAATCCCAAGGGCGTTATGACCGCCAAGGCCTCGCTGGACGATGCCCGCTTCCAAAACCCGGCTGCCTTCAGAAGGCTATTGGAGCAAAGCACAGCCGCCATCCGTCAGATTCCCGGCGTCGAACAGGCCGCTGTCGGCCTCAGCCTGCCGTATGAGCGCGCTTTGAATAACGGAGGGCTGATCATCAGCGACGGCAAAGAAGCGGGACAGGCAGTCCAAACGGATGAGGTATACGTCACTCCTGGCTATTTCGAGGCATTGCAGATGCCGGTCCGCACGGGACGCACTTTCACCGACGCAGACGGCCCGGATGCGCAGCGGGTGGCCATCGTCAATCAGACCTTTGTGCGCAAGTTCTTCCACGGCGCAAACCCGGTGGGCCGTTACCTGGACAAGAACATGATGATTGTCGGGGTGGTGGACGATGTGCCCGTCCCGCCGGGGTTGGATGCAACCGCGCCGCTTACCGGCGAAGAGGCCATGTATATTCCGGCCACGCAAGTGGACCCCCGGTTCCTCGCCCTGGTACACGTTTGGTTCCAGCCCAGTTGGATTGTCCGAACGGCCGGTCCGGTAGAGGGACTCACCTCGCAGATGCAGCGCGCGCTGGCGAGTGTCGATCCCAACCTGCCCTTCTCGGGCTTCTATGCCATGGGCGACCTATTGGCAAAAACCCTGGCGACGCAGCGCGTTGAGGTGGCGCTCCTGGGCGCGATGGCCGCCCTTGCTTTGTTGCTGAGCGCTGTCGGGATCTTCTCGCTGGTGGCAAACATCGTGGCGCAAAAGACGCGCGACATCGGCATACGCATGGCCCTGGGTTCCACCACTCGTCAAGCGATGGTGCATGTTGGAGCGCCAGGAGTACGGGCCTCGATAGCGGGACTCGCGTTGGGCTTGATCTTGTCCGCAGGAGCATTGCGAGCGATGCAGAGTGTGCTCTATGGAATAGGCGTCTACGACGCGCCGACAATACTCGCAGTCATCTTGACGCTCGCAGTTGTAACGCTGGTTGCTACCACCGTGCCAACGCTTCGAATTGCGGGAATCGATCCAGCAAAGACGTTACGGGATGAATAGAGAGCTAGCAGAGGCCTTGCCACGGCTCAAGGCCTCTCTGGCCATACTTCATCCGGGCGCGCAGGGAGCGGCTGTTCCGGGCCTAGATTCGCTGCATTGATCTCGGCGAAGATGAAGTTCTCCGGTGGCACGGGGCTGCCTGCCAAACGCCTCAGCAGGGCCAGTTGCCCCGCGTGCGTCATTGCGTCGGAAAAGGGACCTTGCAAAAGCATCTCGGCAGTCACCTCACGGAGTTCCGTTCCCTGCTCAATGTGCCGGGCCACGTCGGCCAGCGTTTCATGGAAATGTGTAATAGCGGCTTGGAAATCATCGTACTTCGGGGGGCGATAGCTGCCGCCTGTGAAGAACGTGCGCGAGTACCCTAACACGCTGTCCATATGTTGAATCAACTCGTGCGGGGTTCGGATCTTGTGTGCAGCTCGAAACGAAGCGAAGTCAGCGGGAGCGCCACGCAGGGCCTTTTGAGTCCGGTAAGCAAGGGCGGCCAGGAAATGATGGAGAAGAGTTCGCTTTTCGTCCATTTCTCTGAATACAACATTGCAGACGAGAGCATAATCGCGATGGCGAACGGTTTTTGCACTAAACTGGCAACCAGAGAGCCATGCTTGCGCTTCTGCTTCTCTTGGCACAGACTCCCACATTGCACGAGGCCATCGCTCAGTACGATCCGTCGGCAGCAGAGGGACTGATCGAGGCAGGCGCAGATCCCAATTTGCGTGACAGTCATGACCGTACGCCGCTGCATATCGCCGTCACTTCCTTTGGCTTGAGAAAGCTCGACGTGATGCGCCTTCTGTTATTGAAAGGCGCTGATCCCAACCTGCGTGATGACGCAGGCGCCTCTCCATTGGATGAAGCGGCTTGGGGAGGCTGGGCGGCCAAGGTCACACTCCTTCTGGATGGTGGCGCGAAAATCGACACGTGGGATACAAAAACCGGGGCCACGCCTTTGAATGAAGCGGCCTTCAAGGGTCATATTTCCGTCGTGGAACTCCTGCTAGCGCGCGGCGCGAACGCCAATATCAGAGACCGTGCGGGGTTCTCGCCGGTTGAAAACGCAGTTCGTCAACACCATCCGGAAGCAGCGCGTGTTCTGCTTTTCCACGACAAAGGCCGGGAGCTGACAAACCGCCTTCTGGAGGAGGCCGCTCGCCGTGGCCACGCGGATACCGTCGAGATGCTGCTTGATGCCGGGGCAGATATCGATGCCCGCTCCGCATCGGGATCGACCGCGCTGTACGATGCGGCGCTGAGAGGGGATGGCGCCATTGTTTCTCTCCTCGTCAAGCGAGGAGCGAACGTGAACGCGGTTGAAACCGTAGCCGGAACGACGCCCCTTTACGCAGCGGCCGCATTCGGCAGGCAAGAGGCGGTAGTGGTTTTGTTACTTGCCGGCGCAGATCCCAACCTCGCAAGCAAGGAAGGAATCAGCCCGCTTCATGCAGCGGAATCGAATCAGCACCGAGCAATCGCGGAGAATATCAGGACCGCGGGCGGACAGTAGCACTGGCGCGGCCTGGTGGGAGCGCCCGTATCCGCAAACGAACAATCGTCGGAGCCGTGGCCGTCAGGGAGCGGTTTTTGGGCATTTTCAGCAACACCTGAAGCCGGTATCACGGCGTCAGCCCAACACCCTACCCTAGCTTCGTCTTCAGTAGTTCGTTCACCGCACCCGGGTTCGCCTGGCCACGGCTGGCTTTCATCACTTGCCCGACCAGAAAGCCGATCACGGCTGTTTTCCCGCTCTTGTATTGCTCGACCTGCTTGGGATTGGCGGCCAGCACCTCATCGATGATCTTTTCGAGCGCACCGGAATCGGAGATCTGCTTCAGTCCTTCGCGCTCCATGATGGTGCGAGGGGCATCGCCTGTCTCGAACATTTTAGGAAGAATCTCTTTCGCCAGCTTGCCGGTCAGTTCGCCCTTGTCGATCAAGGCAATCAGCTCGCCAAGTCGTGCCGCACTCACGGGGGATTCCGTGATCTCTTTCCCGGCTGCCTTCAGTAGGCCCATGAGGTCGCCGGAAACCCAGTTGGCGGTGGAGCGTCCGTCGCCCGACACTTTGGCCGCAGTCTCGAAGTAGTCGCCGATCTCGCGCGTCAGTGTCAATACCTGGGCATCATATTCACGCAGATCATACTGGGTGGCGAAACGTTGACGGCGGTCGGCGGGGAGTTCGGGCAGCCGCGACTTCACTTCGTGCAGCCAGTGCTCGCTGACTCGCAGGGGGACCAGGTCGGGTTCAGGGAAGTAGCGATAGTCGTGGGCATGTTCTTTGCTGCGCATGCCGATTGTCTGGCCCAGATCGGCGTTATAAAGACGCGTTTCCTGGACAACTTTGCCGCCGGACTCGATCAGTTCGACCTGCCTGCGAATCTCGTATTCAAGCGCCATCTTCAGGAATCGGAATGAATTCAGATTCTTAACTTCGGCCTTGGTTCCGAACTTCGGCGCGCCACGCAAGCGAACCGACACGTTGGCGTCGCAGCGCAATTGCCCCTTCTCCATATCGCAATCGGAGACCCCGATGTACTGGAGCACTTGCTTGATTTCGGTGAGGTAGGCGTAGGCCTCATCGGAGTTGCGCATGTCCGGCTCGCTGACGATCTCAATCAGCGGCGTTCCGGAACGGTTCAGGTCTACGTAGGTGTAACGGTCGGAATCTTTGAATCCGTCGTGGATGCTCTTGCCGGCGTCGTCTTCCATATGTACCCGGGTGACGCCGATGCGCTTCTGCTTGCCATCAATGTTCACGTCGAGGTAGCCATGCTCGGCAAGCGGCTGGTCGTACTGCGAAATCTGGTAGCCCTTCGGAAGATCCGGATAGAAGTAGTTCTTGCGCGCGAAGCGGGAGAACGGATTGACTTTGCAGTGCAGGGCGAGCGAGGCACTAATGGCCAGTTCCACGGCCTGGCGGCTGAGCACCGGCAACGCGCCGGGCAAGCCCAGGCAAACCGGGCAGACATTGGTATTAGGGTCCGCTCCGAAGCCGGTGGGGCAGCCGCAGAAGATTTTCGTTTGGGTACCCAACTGCACGTGCACTTCAAGGCCGATAACCGGTTCGTATTTGGCGAGTATGTCTTCAGCCACCGCGATCGCTGACATGCTTCGATTGTAGCCGTGAAGCTCTCTCTTTCCCGAGCGGACCTGGTTCGTGGCAAGGTAGCCAAGGCGACTTGCAGTATATTTGACTTACGAGCCCCGTTAGTTTATTGTGGCGGTTCAACCTATAGCCCATGGCAACACTCTCCTGATATGGCCGAAACCGAGAACGGCGAAGTCTCCAAGAGTTATCAGACGCTCGATTCCACGCTGGAAAGCGTGGACGTTGCCGAGGAGATAGTCCTCAACGCGGCCAAGGACCTTGGCATCGACGAGGACGACATGGGCCAGATCGGTATGGCGATCAGGGAGTGCATGGTGAATGCCGTGGTTCACGGTAACCGCTACAATGCTAAGAAGCGGGTACATCTATTGGTGGAAACCACCCCGTCCAAGTTGATCGTGACGATTGGGGACGAGGGTGAGGGCTTCGACATGAATTCTTTGCCCGATCCTCTGGCTGAGGAGAATTTGCTCCGCCAATCAGGCCGCGGCCTGTTGTTGATTCGGGCTTTTATGGACGACTTTGACCTCCATCCCCGGCCAGGCGGCGGGACTGAGGTCCGGATAGTTAAGAATCTGAGCGGAGAGTAGGCATTAAGGGCCGTTCAATCAAATAGGGAGGGAAGACGTGAGTGTCAAGTTAACAACTCGCCAGGTAGGCGACGTAACAGTGATCGACGCAGCGGGGCGCATTACGTTGGGAGAAGGCGCCAGTTCGTTTCGAGATTTGATTCGGGATCTCGCCGCAAAAGGTGACAAGAAGCTGGTGTTGAATCTGAGCGAAGTCTCCTACATCGACAGCTCAGGTATCGGCGAGCTGGTTTCAGGTTTTACCACTGTGACAAACCACGGAGGACAACTGAAGCTGGTGGGTCTCTCCAAGCGGGTCAAGGACCTGTTGCAGATTACCAAGCTCTACACCGTCTTTGAAGTCCACGAGGAAGAGGCTGACGCAATTCGCAGTTTCGCCTGAGTTTTTCAGATCCAGGTAATTTAAGGGCTTGCGCTGAGATAAGTGCCGCTGTGCGGGCACTAACAGGGCAAGCCCGTGTCCATTCAATTATTTGCCCCACCAACCCTGCAGGTCGCCCCTAGCCTGGGCGCCTACCACTCCGCAGCGACCGCGCGGATCCTCCTGGCAGACGAATTTACACTAGTCCGGGAGGGTATAGCGTCACTATGCCGAGCCTTCCCCGGCTTTGAAGTCGTGAGCGAAGTAGGTACGGGAATGGCGGCGGTGGAAGAAATCCTCCGGCTCGAGCCCGACGTTGCCCTCATTGACGGCGACCTATCCGACCTCGCGGTTTGCGAAGTCATCCGGCGGGTGCGCCAGGGTGGGTCGCGAACTAAGTGCGCTCTGATCTCAGGGAGGCGCGACCGGAAGACGGTGCTTGAAGCTCTTCGCTGCGGGGCGTGCGGCTATCTGCTGAAGAATTCCAGCGCCGCGCAACTGATGGACGCCCTGAAGCAACTCATGCAGGGCGGCATCTACGTTTCGCCGCAAGTAGAGGTAATGACGCTGTTTACCGAGGGCCACAGCCGCCTGGCGCCTAAGAACCCCATCGACCACCTCAGCAGCCGGGAGTTTCAGGTATTTTCTCTCCTGGTGGACGGCATCCGGGCTAAAGAGATCGCTGCCCGGCTGGCATTGAGCCCGAAGACCGTGGATACGTATCGATCGAGTTTGATGAGAAAACTCGAGATTTACGACGTCGCCGGCCTCGTGAAATTCGCGATTCACCAACAAATTGCGTAGCTTTGGGAGCGGTTGGACACCTGGACACGGCGGGTATTCGGACAATTAGTTTCACGGCGCCTGTGATAGTCTGAAGGTTCTAGGATTTTGTCCGAAAGGCAGTACCGAAGTTTGACCCGCCACGAATTAAAAGAGCTTGAGCACGACCAATTTGCCGTCAAAGTTGGGAGTGCCGTTGAGTACACCAAGACCCACCGCCCACTAGTGCTTCGATGGGCGATCATCGGCCTGGTCGCGATTGCGGCAATCGCAGGCGCCTTCTGGTTTGCTTCGTATAAGCGCTCCGAGCGGCAAGCCGATCTCCGGGCAGCCTACGAAGTGGCAGAAGCATCGATCGGCGACAAGAACAGTCCGTTCGTCAAGAACTTTCCGACACAGGAAGCCAAAGACCAAGCGGTGTTAAAAGCAATGGCCGAGGTCGCTTCTAAACATAGTGGCTCCGAAGAAGGCTATATCGCGGAGTATTACGTCGCCACGCTGAAGGCATCCAGGGGCGAAACCGCCGCAGCCACGCAGAATTTTAAAGACGTGGCGGATTCCAGCGCCGCGGTTGCCGCGTATGCCAAAGTGGCCCTGGCGCAGATTTACATGGATCAGGGCAAGAGGGCGGATGCGGAAGCCCTGCTTCGCGGCTTGATAGCAAAGCCCACCGGCTTGGTATCCAAGGAACAGGCGCAGGTCTTACTGGCCCAGTTACTTGCAAAAACGGACCCCGCCGCCTCGAAGAAGCTGCTGGATTCCATGGACTACCAGAAGATGCTGAAGGAACGCCCGGCCATCGCTCGCGCCATGGACGAGGCACGCCCCGGCGGCTCGGCCCAGTAACACTGCAGCGGCCATGCTAGGGTCAGTTCGGCTCGAACCTGAGAAGAGCCGGGGCCGGCGTTATCCGGAGCCTCCACATCCTTACCGCAACGACTTCCAGCGTGACCGCGATCGCGTGATCCATGCTCGAGCGTTCAGGCGCATGGAAGGCAAGACGCAAGTCTTCGCTCCCAACCTGAGCGACCACTTCCGCAACCGCCTCACCCACACGCTCGAAGTGTCGCAGATTGCCCGGACGGCGGCATCTACGCTCGGGTTGAACGAGGAGTTTACCGAAACCCTGGCCCTGGCGCACGATATCGGCCATCCCCCATTTGGCCATGCCGGAGAGCAGGAACTGGACCGGCATATGCGGTCCTACGGCTTGCGCTTCGAACACAATCTGCATTCGTTGCGGCTGGTGGACGTGTTGGAGCAGAGGTACGCGCGTTTTGACGGCCTTAACCTCACGTTCGAGGTACGGGAGGGCATCGTAAAACACTCCCGCGAAGTCACCGAGGCCGACGGTCCCGAGCTGGCCGAGTTTCTGGTGGGTCTGCGGCCTCCCCTTGAGGCGCAACTGATCGATCTGGCGGATGAAGTCGCCTACAATACAGCCGATCTGGATGACGGCTATGCGGCTGGCATGTTCTCCCTGGTGGACGCCGCTCATGCGGTTCCGGCGATTGCGCGCTTAGCCGAAGAAGGCGACATTCAATTCCCCGGCGCCGATGAAAAGACCAGGTTCCGCGAGATTTTGCGGTCGCTGATTAATGAGCTGGTGGGCGGACTAATTCAAGGCACTTTGGAGCTGGTGAAGAAGAGTGGCGCACGGAGCGTGGATGACATTCGGCACCTGGGGTACCGCGTCGTCGCGTTTACGCCGCAAGCCGCCGCCCTTCGAGACGAGCTGAAGAGGTTCTTGACGCAGCGCGTTTACCTGGCGCATGATCTGGCCAGCGAACGAAGCAAAGCCGCACAGGAATTAGGCCAGCTGTTCGACTATCTGGTCTCGTCACCGCAACATCTGCCGGCCGATTACCAAGACCAGCTTGAGCAAGCGCCCGCTGCCAGAATGGTCTGCGATTTTATCGCCGGCATGACGGACGCCTACTTTCGAAGGTTTTACGCATCGGTTAACTAGGCAACCCCCGGACGAGCGAAACGCCGCCGTCCGTTCGACCTCTGCTAACACTTCTTAACTGGGCTATGCAGCAGAAAAACATCGAAAATAGAGGAAACACGAGCTTATGAGGCGTTTCATTTTGGATGGGCCTGCACCGCTTGGATGTAGATGATTAACTCAAAACGAATCGTGGTCGTATTGCCTGCTTACAATGCGGCCAAGACATTAAGGGCCACTGTTGCTGAGCTTCCAGACGTCGTTGATGACGTGATCCTGGTCGACGATAACAGCAGCGATGAAACGGTCGCGGTGGCCCGCCACCTCGGTCTGACGGTCGTGGTTCATGAGCGCAACCGCGGATACGGCGCAAACCAAAAAACCTGCTATGCCACGGCGTTGGAACGTGACGCCGATGTGGTGGTGATGATTCACCCGGATTATCAGTATTCGCCGCTGCTTGCGACGGCGCTGGCCAGCATGGTCGCCTACGGCGTCTACGATATTGCATTGGGTTCCCGGATTCTGGGTGGTCAAGCACTGCGCGGCGGGATGCCGGTTTACAAGTACATCTCAAACCGCGCGTTGACCGTCTTCGAGAACACTGTGCTGGGCGCCAGCCTTTCCGAGTACCACACCGGCTATCGTGCGTTCAGCCGCCAACTCATCGAGTCGCTGCCGCTCGAAGAGAACTCCAACGATTTCGTTTTTGACAACCAGATGCTGGTGCAAGCAATCGTTCTGGGTAGCCGCATCGGCGAAATCTCCTGTCCGGCGCGCTACTTTCCCGAGGCGTCTTCCATCAATTTTGGCCGTAGCTTGAAATATGGACTCGGGGTGATAACAGCCGCTCTTCAGGGGCGTCTCGCCAAATCGGGGGTTTACAGGAAGTCTCCACGATTCCGATTCCAAAGCGCACGGCTGGCGCCCGGCTCTTCTTTGACCTTTTCAAAGCACCTGTGAGCCGGCCGGTGTCGCAGGCGATGCTGTCTCACTCGAACAGAATCGAAACGGTGGCTCTCTGTCTGCTCGTGGCGCTGTGTGTCGTGCGCTTCTGGCTCATGCCGCTTCCGGCTGGTTTTTGGGTCGACGAAAGCGTCACCGCGTTTGTCGTGAACCATCCGCACGATCCCTCGTTTCGAATCGCACCCCAAGTCCCGTTGTCCATCTATTACCAACTTCCCCGTTTGTCGACGGCCTTGCTGGGCAGTTCCGAAATCGCATACCGGCTTCCCTCGCTGCTGATGATGGCGATTGCAATGTGGCTGATCGCGCGGCTTGCGGCCCGTCTAATCCACCCTGATGCGGCGTGGTTCGTCGTGTTGGCTTGTTTCGCGCTTCGCGGCCTCAACTTCGAAGCCATCGACGCGCGCCCTTATGCCCTGGGGATCCTGGTTGCGTCAGCCAGCCTGCTTTTCCTCGTTCGCTGGCTCGACGGGGCAAGGTGGGTCGATGCAGTTTGGTTTGTCATAACAGCCGCATTGATGTGGCGCGTCCAGCTGGTCTTCTGGCCTTTTTACGCGGTTTATGGAATCTACGCCGGGATCCGATTGGCAAGGCGTGAGACGCAAGTGCGATTTCAACACTTGCTAGCCGTATTCTTCGTGGTGGGGCTCCTCCTGCTACCGGTGGCAGGGGAGGCCATCAGCCTGGCGAAGCAAGCCGGGTCTCACGTCATCGCAAAGTTGCCGACGTGGCGCGATTTCAGACATGGGGTGGAGTTCTTTTTTGTGGCGCTTTGCCCGGTGGCCGCCTGGGTGCTCGGGCGGTTGTTGGGCCGGCGGGCTCAGCTCAGTCAGCCATCGGGCAGTTCTCTTTGCCTATGCCTCTGCTGGTGGCTAGTGGTGCCTATAGCGATTTTTGCGTTCTCATGGATCTCAGGAAACAGCATCTTTGTACGCCGCTATTACTCCGAGGCGGCACCGGGCATCGCGTTCGCGGCCGCCGGGTTGAGCGCGCTCTTCCTTCCGGCCCGCTGGTGGAAGCCTGTGGCCATCGGATTCGGAATCGGTGTTCTGTTTTTCGTCGGCGATTGGACTGATCTCTGGCCGCAGCATTCCCCTTCCCGTTGGCGGGAGGCTTCGCAAGCGATTACCGCTGCGGGCGCTCAATCCGGAACTCCCGTGATCTGTCCGAGTCCTTTTGTTGAGGCTCAGTCGCCGGTATGGTATCCGAATTACCCTATGCCCGACTTCCTCTCCTGTCACCTTCTCCGCTATCCGCTTCCCTGGGGACAAGTATCTATTCCCCTTTTTGTCATCGCCGGATGCGGAGCAGTTTGCCGCTGAACTGATGGAATCGAAACTCGTGCCGGCCCGGCGGTTCTTCCTTTACGGCGGAGCAGGCACAGTACGCTATTGGCGCAATTGGTTCGCCTGTCAGCCGCAGCTCGTCAACTGGACGCGCCATTCGCTCGGGAAATTTGGCGATGTGGATGCCGTTGTCTTCGAAGCACCGTGAGTAGAACGAGCTAAGCCTCGCCGGACGGATCCGAAGCCCCGTTAGGGTCAGCAGCGCCGCGTCTTGGTAAATGAGGCGAGCCGGCTGCGGTCTGCTTGCCCGGCGGCTGCGACTACCAAGCCGAGTAACTCTACTTCGCCGGCTGCGGAGGTCCTCGTCGCATACACTGGGGGCGATGCGAATTACCAATCTGTCCCCGTTGGTCCTCCGGCCATTTGCCCTGCTTGCCTGCGGCGCCGTGGCGTGTCTCACTATCTGGGGACAGACCAAGCCCCCGTCGAGTGCGCCGTTCGATCCGGCACAAATGAAGACGGTGCTTTATGGAGCGGCCTTTTACGAGGAGTACATGCCGTACGACCGGCTCGATAAAGACGTCGAGTTGATGCAGCAGGCCGGGATCAGCGTAGTCCGGGTTGGCGAATCCACGTGGAGCCTGTGGGAGCCGCAAGACGGACATTTCGACTATGCCTGGATGGACCGCATTATCGACCGGTTGCACCGCGCCGGCATTCAGGTTGTGCTGGGCACGCCAACCTACTCGATTCCGGTCTGGATGTACAAGGAGCATCCGGAGATTCTCGTGACGAAACTAGGAGGCGAGAAGGCAACCTACGGCCTCCGGCAGAACATGGACATTTCCAATCCTGCCTTCCGGTACTACAGCGAGCGAGTGATTCGCAAGATCTGCGAACACTACAAAGACAATCCCGCCGTGATCGGATATCAGCTCGACAACGAGACAGGACCGTACGGAACTGCCGGGCCCTCGGTACAGGCCAACTTCGTGAAATATCTGCAAGAGAAGTTTGGAACGGTGGAGCGGCTCAACAAGGTTTGGGGATTGGTCTATTGGGGCCAGAGCCTGAACGACTGGACCGAAGTGCCGCCCCGTGACGGCATCCTCAATCCGGGCTGGAAGCTGGAGTTCGAGCGTTACCAACAAAGCCTGGTTACGGATTTCCTGGCATTTCAGGCGAACATCGTCAACGAGTACAAACGGCCCGACCAGTTTGTGACGCAGGACTTCGCGGGAGCGACGAGGCCGGACGTGAATGAGCATGCCATCGCGAGACATCTGGATATCGCGGCAGTGAATCCGTACCACCCGACGCAAGACAACTACGACGGCGTCTCATCCAGCTACGCCGGCGATTACACCCGCTCCCTGAAACAGACCAACTTTCTGGTTACCGAGACGAATGCCCAGACAATTGGGTGGGATTCGACAACCCAAATGCCGCCCTACGACGGACAGCTCCGGATGGATGTTTATACGTATGCGTCCACAGGCGCCAATATGGTGGAATACTGGCACTGGCATTCGCTTCACTACGGGCAGGAAACCTATTGGAAGGGCGTGTTATCGCACGATTTGGAACCGGGCCGCGCGTATGCGGAAGTATCGAAAACCGCACACGAATTGCAGCGGGTGGGAACACATTTGGTGGACTTTAAGCCGGTCAACAAAGTCGCCATCCTTTATAGCAACGATTCCCGGCACGGCATCGCGTATATGCCGTATCGACGGGCGCAGCCTAATCCGCACATGCCGTTCGGGGGCCTGGATGGATACGACGTCGTGATGCGGCAGATGTATCAGTCGCTCTATCGCCTGAACGTCGGCGTGGATTTTGTTTTCCCGGAAACAGCCGACCTCAGCCAGTATAAGGTCGTCGTGGTTCCGGTGCTTTACATCGCGAGCGACGAGTTGCTGAAGCGTCTGGCAGACTATGTTCGGAACGGCGGGCGCGTCGTGATGACCTTCAAGAGCGGCTTCTGCAACGAGTACTCGACAGTGCGGTGGGAGATGGCGCCCGGTCCATTACGCGAGGCGGCGGGATTTCATTATCAGGAATTCTCAAGTTTGGAGAAACCGCTGTCGTTGAAGGGCGATCCCTTCGGCGCCGGAGCCGCGAACCAGGTTTCGGACTGGGCGGAAATGATCATTCCGGATAAGGCACGCACATTGGCGACCTATGATCACCCATTCTTTGGAAAGTATCCAGCCGTCACGGAGAATCAGTTCGGTACCGGCACGCTGACCTACGAAGGAACGCTCGTAAGCGATGCGATTCAGGAGAAGATCCTCGCTCGCGCGCTCGGCGCGGCGGGATTGACTGGACCCGACCAGACACTGCCTGCTTCCGTGCGGGTGAGGCATGGGCGGAACAAACTGGGCAAGACTGTCCATTACTACTTCAACTACTCGCAGGACGACCGCAGCGTGACCTATGCCTACGGGCCGGGAACGGAACTGTTGGGGCAGAAGGCGCTCGCGAAAGGCGCCGGCATCGCGCTCGGGCCCTGGGACGTAGCCATTGTGGAGGAAAACGAATAGCTGGAATGGCCTCGGCGCTATTCTTTGGGAACGGCGCTGGAGAGTTCTGCCTTCCGAACCACATAGATTTTCTCGACCTGCCGGCAAATCTCGCGCGCCACTTTGTCCAACTTTTCGTCGTCCCCCATTTCGATTTCGACTTTGATGTACAAATCTACGTGCTGCATCTGTTCGGCTCAGTAGATACGATAGCAATTCGGCCTGAGGTTGCATGCCTGTCCCTGTCATTTGCAAGATTTGCGGAGTAAGACGCGCCCGTCGTGACTGTCCCGGTGTTCGAGCGATGATATGCCCGATCTGCTGCGGCACCGAGCGGGAGGTCAGCATCTCCTGCCCGCTGGATTGCGCGTATCTGCGTGAGGCGCGGCTGCACGAATCTAAATCGAAGCACGACCGCGAAGAACACGCTGACCCAGCGCCGATGCCTCATCCCGACGTGCCCCTGACCGAAGACTTCTTGCAGAAGCACAACGATTTGCTAATGTTCTGTGGGATGTCGCTGATACAAGCGGCACTCGAGACGCCGGGCGCGGTAGACCGGGACGTGGTCGACGCCTTGGAAGCGCTGATCCGGACGCAGCGAACACTGGAATCAGGACTGGTGTACCAGACCCGGGCCGGGGATCAGGTGGCAGCCGCGATCCAGTCTCGCATCGAGAAGGCGCTCGAAGACTATCAGCGGCTCCGGCACGAGCGGGAGGGGCTGGCTGGCTACCGCAGCGCGGAGATTCTCGGAGTCCTGGTCTTCCTGCTGCGGCTTAGCTCGCGGATCGTGAATGACAGACCACGCGGCCGTGCGTTCATTGACTATCTGGTGCAGCAGATGCCCATGCCGGAACCGCCCCCGGAACCAGGGAGGATCATTTTGTAGCTCGGCGCGAGTTGGACAGGTCGTTGATAAGTTAAAAGCGTGAAGGCAAAGCTACTGAGTTATCGCGAGATTGCGCCCGCCACCCGTCACTTCGAGTTTGAAGTGCCTGGTTTGGCAGAGCTGCGCTTTAAGCCCGGACAGTTTGTTTCTGTGAAACACATGGTGGATGGGCGTGAGATCACCCGCGCCTATTCGATTGCCTCGCAGCCAGAAGGGAACCGCTTCGCACTGTGCCTGAACCGGATCGAGAACGGCCTGGTGTCGAAGTATCTGTTTGAGATCGAGCCGGGTTCAGAGGTAGAGGTGGGCGAAGCGCTGGGCTACTTCACGCTCAGAAACCCGCAGCGCGATGCCCTGTTTGTGGCGACAGGCACCGGCGTGGCGCCTTTCCGCTCGATGTTGCTGCAGCATTTGCCGGAAATGCAACAGCGGATCACGCTGCTGATGGGCTGCCGCTACCCCGAGGGGCTGATGTATCGCGACGAACTGAATCAACTGGCGCAAGCCCATGCGCATTTCTCCTTTGTGCCGACGGTGACGCGGCCGGATGAATCCTGGAGCGGGCGAACGGGCAGGGTTCAGGCGCATCTCGATGAAGTTCTGGGCGAGCGGCACGATATCGACATCTACATCTGCGGCTTAAAGGAGATGGTGGACGATGTCCGGTCGTTGTTAAAGCAAAGAGGTTTCGACCGGAAACAAATCATCTACGAGAAGTACGACTAGGCGCATCGAGACTGAGCCGCTCGCACCGGGAATGATCGATGGGCCTTCAGGCTCGTTGCAGGCCGAAATCGAGAGCAAGAGCGCGTCATCTAGTTGTTGAAGTCCCTCTAATACGCCCTGGGTGGCTTTCCTGGATGACAAGAATAACGATACTTATGGTCTAATGTTGATGAGAGCAGTCTACATTCAGCCTGTATATCTTTGAGAATAAATAGGATGAACGAGCCTAAAAAGACAGTGCTCGACCGATACCTCACGGAAAAGACCGTCTCACTCGACGTTGTCTATCGTAGATATGAGGACGGTGGAGTTGTAGCTGAATGCCTGGATATTCCAGGTTGCATGTCGCAAGGTGACACCGAAGAGGAAGCCAAAGCGAACATCATAAACGCTATTGAGGCATGCTTGTCCGTTATGTTTGAGGACCGGATGAGGGCTACCTCGGAGCGTCGGGGAGAGTACAATAACAAAGACTCTGAGACTCTCGGCACCATCTCGATCGCGCTTATGCCCTCGCTTGAAGAAGCGTGTCGCTAGATAATACGTGTCGCTTTCTGAGTTACCACGCGATAGCGGGATCAAGCACGCAAAAGTATTTCAATCGCGTGGATGGACCATCAGACGGATGGCGGAACACATCATCTTGACCAATCCGGACTTCCACGGCATCACACTTTCGATTCCCAATCACAAAGGGGTTAAACTCCCACTGCTCCACGCTCAAATCAAACGCGCGGGAATGACAGATAAGGAATATCGTTCTCTGTACGATTCGATTTAGGTCCCCTGGCCCGAGGATATACTTCGTCGGTTGACCTTCAGCATGAGCAGGATTGCTTCGGTCTAGTCTTGCCCGACGTTAACCGATCTTGGTCACAACCACCTCGGGATAGATCTCGCTGGCCTGTTGGAAGTTAGCGAGACTGATGCCGGGAAGTTTGGCCGACGCAGTGCCGGCTGCGACGCCCCAGCGAAGGGCGTCTTCG
Organism: uncultured Acidobacteriaceae bacterium; assembly: GCA_963740005.1. Taxonomy (GTDB): domain Bacteria; phylum Acidobacteriota; class Terriglobia; order Bryobacterales; family Bryobacteraceae; genus CAJCIT01. The sequence goes on from CAVUCO010000045.1 coordinate 95,534, forward strand.
AACGTCTTACCCTGCTCGAAAGCCCACACGAGAACCGCGCCAAGCGCGTCGCCGGCGCCGATGGGACAGACCGCTTCGATGCGCGGAGGGACGGCTTCGAAGGTGCCCGTAGCGGAGGCACCGATGCTGCCGCGCCCGCCCAGCGAAAGCACAACGTACTGCGGGCCCATGGCCTGAATCTGGCGGGCGGCTTCAATGGAGTGCGCACGGGTGATGAGTGCCCGATTGAGGAGCCGCTCCGCTTCACTTTGGTTGGGCCGAACAACAGTGGGACCCGCCTCGATGCCGTGCAACAGCGCGTCACCATCGGAATCGAGAAGCGTTTTGACTCCATGCTTTTGGGCCAAACGGATCAGGCGGGTGTAGAAGTGATGGTCGACGCCCGGCGGCAAACTCCCACACAGCATCAGCCACGTAGCCGCAGGCAAGTGCTTTTCAACCGCACGCTGGATCCGTGTTAGCTCCAGGTCTGAGAGCGGCGAGCCTTGCTCATTCAGCTTCACCGAGAGGCCCTGGCGGTCAGAGATCGTGAGGTTCGTGCGGATATTGTGGCGGATGTGAACAATCTCGGTCGGGAAACCGTCGTGCTGGAGTTTCTCTTCGAGGACCTTTCCGCCCTCCTTCCCGGAGGTGAGTATGGCGAGCGTTTTAGCGCCAAAACTGGTGAGCACGCGTGCTGCATTGACGCCTCGACCACCGGCTGCGTCGGTGGTGGACAGGATATAGGCGCGGTCTTCAAACACCAGCCGGTCGACCGTGAAGATGCGATCAACCGCCGGATTGACGGTCAAAGTCAGAATCGTGTCCTTACTCATGGAACCTTAAGATTATCAACGGCCTTGGGCAGCAAAGCAAACCTGCCATCGTTCCTCAAGGGAGGATCGGATGCTACGCTCCAAGGATGAAGCCTGCGGAGGGGGATGCCAAGTGGATCGCATATGCCGCCTTGGCAGTGGTTTCGTTCTTCTGGGGCACGACGTACCTGGGGATTCGCATGTCGCTGGAATCCTTTCCTCCTTTGTACCTGACCGCCACTCGCTATACGCTTTCGGGCGGGCTCTTGTTGATTGCGGCGAAGTTGGCCCGGGCGCGGATGCCTGGGCGGCGGGAGTTCGCGGAAACCTCAGTGTACGGGATCATTTCTATTGGGATGGGAAACGGTGCGCTCTCCTATGCGGAGCAGTGGATTCCCACCGGACTGGCGTCGCTATTCATCTGCACATCGCCCTTCTGGATGGTGGGCATTGATTGGGCTTTGCCTGGCGGCAAGAAACCGCGCGGCGCAACTCTTCGCGGCCTGCTGGTTGGTCTGGCGGGGGTGGCATTTCTGGTGGCTCCGACCGCTATGGCGGAGGGGCTGCATGGCGGCACCTTGGCAGGATTTCTGCTGTTGCAGCTCGGGACCGCAGGCTGGCTGACGGGCGCTCTCTTACAGCGCCGGCAAAATTCGAACGTCCACCCGATTGTGAGCGGCGCCATACAGCAGGCAGCCACAGGTGTGTTCATGTTCCTGCCGGCTTCGCTGGTAGAGCGATTCCCGGCGCATGTCGCGTTGCTGCCGGGCTTGGCGATAATCTACCTGGCGCTGTTCGGCGGAGTTGTGGGTTACAGCTCGTTTGTCTATGTCATGGACAAGCTGCCGGTATCGATTGTTTCCATCTACACCTACGTGAATCCGATCGTAGCCGTGTTTCTAGGCTGGCTGTTCTATCGGGAGCCATTCGGAGTGAGGGAACTGATCGCCATGGCAGTGATTTTCGCCGGTATCGCCATCGTGAAATTCAGCGCAAAACAGGCCATTCCTATGGAGACTTCCGAGGCGTAGCCCGCGGTTGGCGAGGCACCCTGAATCGAGCCTTGATGCAACACCAAAAATCCCACCCGTGCGCAAATGCCGCGCAAGTAGTTTAACGAATAGTTTCAGGCCGAAATCGAAGCTATGCTTCCCACATGTTGCTTCGCCGCGGTTTTGAGACTGCAGCGCGTCGCTACCGTCCGTTTGAGGTTAGTGAATCACACCTATGTTGTCCAGCCGTACACTCTCCAGATCTGTTTTTACATCTCTGATCTTTTTTCAATCGCTGTCCTTCGCGCAAAACCCCCTCCAGCCGGATCTCTCCAGACTCGTTGTAGCGGGAGATTCTCTTTCAGCCGGCGTGCAGAATTTCTCGCTGCTGGATACCCAGCAGCCGCATGGGTACGCGAGCGTCATTGCGCAGCAGGCCAATGTGCCGTTAGTGTTGCCGCTGGTTCCCTATCCGGGCGCGCCCAACGTTTTGCAGCTGACCAGCCTGAATCCACTGACCATCCAACCAGTTTCCGGCTCGTTGCCTGCGTTGCCTCGGGATAATCCCTGTCAACAGCCTACTAACGTTTCTGTCCCGGGCGTAACCGTCCAGCAGGCGCTTTCGGACCCGCCTACGCCCACCCCCGCCAGTCCAGTAGATTACTGGGTCGATATCGTCCTCGGTTTTCCGAATCCGTTCGCGTCTGCTGCGTGCCAAACCTCGGGAGCAGCCCTTTCCGAGGTCCAGCAAGCGGTGGCACTTAAGCCCACCACCGTGATCGAATGGCTCGGCAACAACGACGCGCTCGTGCCGGCGCTTACCGGCGCCCTTACTACTCTCACGCCTCTTTCGACATTCGCCGAAAACTATGCCGCGGTCCTCCAAGCCCTAAAAGGAACGAACGCCCTCATTATCACCGCCAGCATTCCAGACGTCACGAAGGTGCCGTACTTCACCTCTATATCAACCCTTGCTTCGGAGGTGAAAATGCCCCTCGGAATTGTCAAAAACAAGCTGGGGGTGGGTCCCCATGATTTACTGAGGCCGACCGCCACTGCCCTCGCGCTGAGCATCCTCTCTAATCAGCAGCCTGGTCCGCTGCCATTTACGTGTCCCGTCCCGCTTTCTGCGCTACCCGTTTCAAGCGTGCCCTGCGTTTTAACGGCGGCTGAGGCCCAGCAGGTCCAGAACACAATCGAGGCCTACAATCAGATCATATTCATCGAGGCAGCGCTTCACGACGCACAATTCGTCGATATACACGGCTTAGTCGACCAGATCGCTAAGGATGGATATACAGCCGATGGCAAACATTTGACGACTGCCTTCCTGGGAGGCCTCTTCTCGCTCGACGGTATTCACCCCACGAACACGGGTTATGCAATCATCGCGAATAGCTTCATTCAGCAGATGAATCGCTCGTGGAACATGAACATTCCTGCGGCTAACGTGAATGCCATCGCGGCGCAGGACCCTCTAGTGCCTCCCATCGTGCCTCCGGTGCCCTAGTCAGAGTGGATGAGGTCTCGACTTAGATACCCGAAAATTTAGATATGAGCCCTTCTTACGAAGACATCGAAATTCGCGCCTACGAACTTTGGGAGGAACGCGGGTGGCCGTTGGGATCGCCGGAAACGGACTGGTTTAAGGCCGAGCAGGAACTCACAGCCAACCAGAACGAAGGCATCTTGTCGAAAGTCGCGGGTAAAGTCGGCTCCGCGCTTGGCAGTGCGAAGGCTCTTTTAAGCGACCTCGCCCCCATAAAGCACGACGAATCTTAGTCGCGCAAGGATCGGCTTTACTGCCACCGATTTGGCCTCCCCCGTAGGACATGCACCTCTGCACTGCTTTCAGGGTTTCAACAGTCACATTCGTTCTTGGAGCCGCGGCTCTCGTTCCCGGCGGCCCGCAGACCGCCGACGCGAAGCTAAGTCAACTGGCTGATCGCTACGTGGATCAGCGGCTCGCAAACGATCCGACCCTGTCTTACTCAACGGGCCTTTCGACGGCAGACAACGGTCGCTTTGCCGATCGGACGCCGCACGCGCTGGCGGCGCTCGACGAGCAAGAACGGAAGGATCTGCGTGAGCTGAATGAGATTAATATCCGCGACCTGTCTGCCAGCGCACGTGCGACCTATGCGAACTTGCAAGAAGAGTTGGAAGCGGACCTGCAGTTGCGGGTTTGCAAGACAGAACTGTGGAACGTGAACCATTTCGATGGATGGCAATCCCGCTTCGCAGAGGTAGCGGAACGGCAGCCGGTGTCCTCTGCTGACGAGAGGAGACAAGCACTCGAGCGATGGGGCAGCATGCCTCGTTATGTTGATGTGGAGATCGCGAACTTGAGGCTTGGCCTCACGCGAAGGCTACTCCGCTCCGCAATCGGTAGTGCGCAGGGTCATCAGACAGATGGACGAGATGACTCCCGCCGATCCGGACAAGTCGCCCTTCTTCTCCCCGGCCCAACGCAGTGGCGATGCGGCCTTCGAGGCAACTTTTCGGCGGCTCATCCTCGAGCGGATCAACCCGGCGCTCCGAGCCTACAGGGACTACTTGCAGATGGAGTACCTGCCTAAAGCGCGACAAGGTATTGCGATCTCCGACCTGCCGGACGGCAAGGCTTGTTATCAGGCCTTTCTGCGTGCAAACACGACGCTGACGCGAACGCCAATCGAGGTCTTCGAGCTGGGCCAGAGGACAGTGAATGCAAATCTGTCGGTGGTGCTGAAGATCGGCGAGAGACAGTTTCATAGCTCGGATCTCGCCACGATCCTTGCCGCGATCAAGACCAAACCTGCCGAACACTTTCGGTCCCAAGAAGACATGCTTGCGTTCTCGCGCGATTTTCTGAGTAGGGCGAAAGAGAAGACGGCAGCTCAATTGATCGGCGAGATGCCGAAGCAGGACGTCGTCATACGCCCGCTCTCTGCGTTCGAGGAAGCAGCGGGTGTTGGGTCGCGCTTTCAACAAGAACCTGATCCTGCCAAGCCATCCGTGTACCTGATCAAACTGGGCAATTGGGCAACCCAAACCCGAGCCGAGGCAGAGATTGCGACAATCCATGAAACTGTGCCTGGGCACTACCTGCAGAAGTCACTTGCACAGGAGCTCCAGCCACCAACGAAGTTGTCAAGGCTGGTCGATTATCCAGCCTACACAGAAGGTTGGGCGCGTTATGCGGAGGCGATGGGGGAAGAAGCGGGAATTTACGACACGGAGGACGCGGCAATCCTGCGGCGGCTGTGGCCGGCCCGTGGCATGGTTGTCGATCCCGGTCTGCACGCCTTCCACTGGACCCGGCAACAGGCGATCCGTTACATCGTAGCGTCCGGGCGCTTCACGGAAGAGGAGGCCAACGATTATGTCGACCGCATCGCCGTCATGCCGGGACAGTTGACCTCGTATGACTCCGGAGGCCTTGAGATCAAGGCGTTGCGTGAGGAAGCGGAGGCCAAGTTAGGTGGAAGCTTCGACCTTCGTCGCTTTAACCGGGCGATCCTCGAAGAGGGTGTGGTTCCCCTCAAGGAGTTGCGCGCTCACGTCGAGTCTTGGGTCGCCGCTGAAGCGTCTGGACAACTGTCGACCCCGCAGCCGTCCAAATAGGCGGATGCAGGCTCAGACGTTTGACTCCCCCAATTCGTCCGGCTGCGCCTTAGTCAATCCATCAGGCCTCCCCGCTGGCGATTGAGAGAATCAGCTCTGGCAAGTTCGTCAGGTTCTGTTTCAGTACGAAGGCACAAGCTCCCACTTGGCGTGCAGCGTCCCTTAAGTCTGGGTCGTCGTAATCGGTGACGACAACGATGCGGGCGGAAGGATAGAACTGACGTATCTCCCTGGTTGCGCTCAGGCCATCCATGCGAGGCATCCGGATGTCCATAAGAACAACATCCGGCCGGTGCTCCGTGTATGCCTCCAGCGCGTCAGCGCCATCGCAACATTCCCAAACTTCGGCGGCCGCGTCGGTAGCAAGCCGTCGCAACAGACGGCGAATGCCGGGACTATCGTCAACGATCAAGAGTGTCACTCGATTCCCGTTTCCCGGCGGCCGTTGCGCGCTCTCGGCCAGCGCATCTGGCACTACTTCGACACCTGCTGCCAATAAGCCTTCACGTACCCCCGGTCGTCGACGGCGGCTACTTTGATGACCACAGGATTCGAGCCGCGGCAGGTCCACGACACGGCGGTCTCGTGGCCTGTGACCACCATCGGGACGAAGCTGGAGTCCGGGTTTTGCCGGCAAAAGTCGACGATCGCCGGGGTTGCCTTCTGGCTGGTAACTGCCTTCGCGTTGCACGGTATGTTGGCTCCGTACACACAGGCCAATACGGCGCCCTTTGCGCAACGCCACTCCATCAGGTTGGCCTGATCCGGTTTCAGATTTAGCTTCGCCGCCATCCACCCGGGCAGTTTCGGACCAGTGTATTGTGCGCTGGGCTTGTCGATCGTTCCAACAGCGCGGCAGTAAGTCACCGGGTCCGTGAAAGTTTGCGCTAAGGCTGGAATCGCTCCCAGCATCGTCGTCATTGCAGCCAGCAACAGCGTTTGCCTCGTCATGAATGCCTCCTGGTTGAATCAGTTGCCTGCGTTACCGCAGATCGAGCGAAACGAATCGCGCCCTCGCCAGACAAACAGTATCTAATTCGAGCGTAACGAGAGAGGCGGAGGGGAGCTATAGAGGCTACTACACGGGGGGCCGTGTGGTTCCACACAGTCCCGAGTGCCTTTCGCGAACTCAGGTATCCATCACAAGCCGATGCCGTCGATCCGGTAAAATCGAAAAACGAATGGCGGATACAAGTTGGCGCCGGTTCTTCCGCCTCCTCGCCGAAAAGCATTCGCATCTGGGGGTTTTCATACGCAGAGCGCTGCTCCCGGGATGGCTCTTGTGCCTGTTTTGCGCTGCTTTGCCCGCTTACGGCCAATACCGGCACGACGTTTGGACCGCCGATACCGGCTTGCCCCAGAACATTGTCCGCGGTGTCTATCAGTCGCGAGACGGATACATCTGGATCGCAACCTTCGACGGCCTGGCCCGCTTCGATGGGGTTCGGTTCACGCTCTTCAATAAAAGCAACACTCCGGGAATCAGCTCAAACCGGTTTGGAGCTATGTATGGATCGCCAAACGGCGACCTGTGGCTCGCCACCGAGGGCGGCGGCCTGACGCGCTACCACCAAGGTGCCTTCCAGACATTCGGCACCAATCAAGGCATTCCCGCCAACACGGTTCGCGCCGTTACCGGGGACGGACTTGGCCAGGTCTGGATCCTATACTCCGACACCATTGCACAGTGGAACGAAGCGCAAGCACGATTTGTCGACGTCACGCCCCAGAACCTCCGAATCCGGTACGAACCGCTTCGCTGGGATAATGCCGGCTTTTGGGGATGGGACGAGCGCGGGTTGCACTGCTTCATGAAGGGCCGCTTTATCGTTTTCCCGCTGCCGGATTCGGTTCCAGGCCGCTCCATCTGGGCCGCAGCGAGCGACCAGAGTGGCGCGATCTGGATTGAGACCTTCGATGGAGGCCACATCCGCATTCCTGCCGGCGCCGGCAAAGTGGAAGCCACGAACGCCGATCAACGCGCTGCCACTTCCTACCAGGATGGCAGCGGTCATTCCTGGACGGTGCGCATTGGGCACCATCTGGTTCGATCCGTAGAATATGAATCCTCCGGCTCCGGCGAAACCATCCCCTGCTCCTTCATTTACGAAGACAGGGAGCGGAATCTCTGGCTCGGCTCAGAAGGTCAGGGACTCTTCCGGCTGCAGAAGCAATCCATCCTGGTCTATTCAAAGCAGCAGGGCCTGATTGACGACAACATCTACCCGATCTACCAAGATCGCTCCGGCGCGATTTGGATAGGCGCCTGGCAGAGCGGCTTGAGCCGCTTCGAGAAAGGGAGGTTCACCAACTTCACTGTTGCCGACGGTCTGCCCGCCAAACTGGTGACTGCGATTTTTGAGGACCGCGAGGAAAATCTCTGGGTTGCTTCGCATGGCGGACTGAGCATATATCGGGCCGGCCGATTCAGAAAGCCAGATGAGCCCGCTTTGTCCTACCGCGCCGTAGTGCAGGCAATCCATCAAGACCGTGCCGGCACGCTCTGGTTTGGGACGTCGCTGGGTCTGTTTTCCTTAAAGGACCGGCAGACGCGGTTGTTCACTATCAAGGACGGTCTGGCCGCCGACGATGTCAGGGTCATCGTCGAAACTGAAACGGGCGACCTGTGGATCGGCGGATATGGAGGACTGACTCGCCTCCGCAACGGTCAGTTCACACACTGGACTGAACACGATGGATTGCCCAGTAACAACATCCGCGCTATATACGAAGACCACCAGGGCGTTATCTGGATCGGAACATACGATGGCGGGCTCTGCAGGTTCAAGGACGGCGCATTCAAGCGCTTCGCCATGCGCGATGGTTTGTTTAACAACGGCGTCTTTCAGATTCTGGAAGACAATCGCGGCAACCTGTGGATGACCTGCAACCGCGGCATCTACCGCGTGAGCAAGCGGGAACTGAACGAGTTCGCCGATGGCAAGCGCGGCAGCATAACCTCCGTCGCCTACGGCAAGGTCGATGGAATGCTGAATGTGGAATGCAACGGCGGGTTGTGGCCTGCCGGAGTAAAGGCGCGTGACGGAAAACTGTGGTTTCCCACTCAGGCCGGCGTCGCCGTGATCGACCCCGGCGCGATCTCCTACAATCCGCCAGCCACCGCCTGTGGTTATCGAGTCCCTGGAGATCGACCGCACGCCGGCCTCACTAACAGGATCGATTCGGGTTGCGCCGGACGCCGAAAATCTCGAGATTCAGTACACGGCTCCCAGCTTCATCAAGCCGGAGCAAATTCACTTTAAGTACAAGCTGGAAAACTTGGATTCGAACTGGATCGATGCCGGGATACGGCGCATCGCTTACTACTCTCACCTTCCTCCCGGCAAATACACCTTCCACGTCGTGGCCGGCAACAGCGATGGAGTCTGGAATGACGAAGGGCAGACCCTCGCGATAACCGTGCTTGCGCCGTTTTACAAAACCCGGTGGTTTGAAATGCTCGTGTTGCTGGCTTTGGGCTGCCTGGTTGCAGCAGCATGGCACTTCCGCGTCGCGCAACTGGAGCGCGCACAAGCTACGCAGCAGGCGTTTTCAAGGCAGTTGATTGCATCGCAAGAGGCCGAGCGCAAGCGCATCGCGGCGGAAATGCACGACAGCCTGGGGCAGCGACTGGTGGTGATAAGAAATCTCGCACTGTTTCTCCTTCGCGCTAGAAAGCCAGACGCGCCGGAGCAAACCGATGCACCAACCATTGAAGAAATCAGCGAGGAAGCGGCTTCCGCCATTCGGGAAACCCGCGAGATCTCCTACAATCTGCGCCCGTTTCAATTGGACCGGCTCGGCTTGACCAAAGCCATCGAAGCCATGATTCGGACCAGCGCGACCGCAACCTCAATCCAGTTCTCAACAGAAATCGATAACATCGATGACCTGTTCCCGGAGGAACTCAGAATCAACTTCTACCGGATCGTCCAGGAATCCCTGAACAACATCGTGAAGCACGCCGAGGCGACGGAAGTGGACATCCGACTGAAGCGAAAAGAAGACACCGTGGTATTAACGATCGAGGACAACGGCCGGGGTTTCTCGCCGGATGCACGCAGTTCCCCGTCAGCCCATAGCGGCTTCGGATTAACCGGAATGATGGAACGGGCACACCTGCTGGGCGGCGAGTTTAAAGTGCGGTCTGCGCAGGGCCGTGGCACGATGGTGACAATCGAGGTCCCCTTGAAAGGCGGCAGCCGTGGATGAAGAGATACGCATTCTGATTGCAGACGATCATCCACTCATGCGAAAGGGCCTGCGCATCAGCATCGAGGAAGATCCCGGACTGAAAGTGGTCGCGGAAGCCGCGGATGGCGAAACCGCATTGGCTCTTATGACGAAGTTCCTTCCGGATATCGCCGTTCTCGACATCGAGATGCCGATGCTGGATGGGATCGGCGTGGCGCGCGAAGCCATACGTCAGAAGCTGGCTGTAAAGATCATCTTCTTGACCCTGCACATGGACGAAGACATGTTCAATGCGGCTATCGAACTCGGTTGCAAAGGCTACATCCTGAAGGACAGCGTCGCTCAGGAAATTGTGGGCGGCATCCGGGCCGTGGCCTCGGGAAGACCCTACTTCAGTTCGGCAATCACCGAACGGATGCTCGAGCAGCGCAACACCCGGGGCAAGCCGTCCAAAGCGACATTGACAAGCCTGCTAACGCCCACCGAACGCCGCATTATGCAATTGATCGCCAACGGAAAATCGAGTAAAGAAATCGGCGAGGAACTGTCCATCCATTACCGGACTGTTGAGAATCACCGTACGCACATTTGCCGCAAGCTTGCCATTGAGGGCGAAGGCGCCAACGCACTTCTCCGATTTGCACTTCAGAATAAAGGACTGCTCTAACAGGCTGCTGAAGTATCGGTATCTGCAACAAAGCGCCGGAGCGCACACCCGCAATGATGAAAGCCGACGCTGACCAACACACACTTTCCGTCGTGGCACAACCCCTGTGTGGAACCACACGGGTGTTTGTGTAGTGACCTCTATTTGTTTCGTCCGTTAATCCCCGTACCATCGATCTTGTTATTGCCAAGCTTCGTTTCTGGGCATGGCTGAAAAAACAAAATTCCTTACAGAAACTTCGACTTGGGGTAACAGATGATCTCAGAAAAAACCAAACAAGTTCTTTCCACCGTGGTGTGCCTGGCATTGGTTCCGTTGGGCGTTCCGGTTTCTGCTGCCGCCCAGGACCCGGCCGCCGCACAAGCCACCTCGGCCTCGTCCAGCCAAACTCCGGCGGTCGCGCCATTGACAACCGATCAACTCAACGCCCTGGTGGCTCCCATCGCGCTATATCCCGACGCGCTGGTCGCCCAGGTTCTGGCTGCTTCCATGTATACCGACGAAGTGGCCATGGCAGATCTATGGCTGAAGCAGAATCAGAGCCTCACTGGATCGGCCTTGACCTCGGCAGTCGATCAACAGTCGTGGGATCCCAGCGTGAAGGCGCTCACCCAGTTTCCTTCCGTCCTCGCCAACCTGGCCAACAACCTCTCCTGGACGTCAAGCCTGGGACAGGCGTTCAGCAATCAGCAAGCGGACGTCATGGCCGCAGTACAGGCCATGCGCGCCAAGGCACAAGCGGCCGGAACACTCACCTCAACGTCGCAGTTGACTGTCGTTAAGCAAGCCGGCTCGACCATCGTCATTCAACCCGCTAATCCCAGCGTCGTCTATGTTCCGCAATACAACCCGGCCTTGGTCTATGGCGCGCCGGTAGCCGTTCCGCTGTACACGCCTCCAGTGGCCGTCGCTGCAGCCACACTCTCCTTCGGCGCAGGCGTTGCGATCGGTGCGGCGTTCGGCGGCGGAGGGTTCGTTGGCGGCGGCTTCTCGTGGGGATTCAGTTCCTGGAACTGTAACTGGGGAGGTGGCGGCGGAGGCGGCAATGTCATCTACAACCACAACACTTACGTCAACAAAACGGTAATCAACCGAACAACGAACGCTTATAACAACTATCATCCGTGGGGTCCCGGGCCGCATGGGCAAGGGCCGTACGGGCCCAACCGCCCCGGCCCATATCATCCGGCTGGCTATGGACCAAATGGTTTTCGACCGAACGGCAATGGCTATCGGCCCGACGGAGGCGGATATCGGCCTGACGGTTATGGCCCCCAACCAAATGGAGGACGCAACGGGGACCATGGCCTGATCGGCGGCCAGGGCGGTACTCAGCATCAGTTCGGCAGCCAAGGCGGTGGGGAGCGCAACTCCAGCGCATGGAATCGCGGCCGCAACTTCCCGCAGGTCAATCAGCCGCGCTCGTATATGAGCGGCAATGGCGACCGCGACCGCGCCGCCGCTAACCGTGGCAGGGCAAGCCTACATCCCCAGCCCATGCGCCAGGCGCCGCGGCAGGCCAGCGCTCCCCACAACAATGGCGGTGGCCGCCGCCGCTAGGCTCCCGAAAGCCGCCCTGACATTCGAAACAACGTGGAAGAAAAAAGACAAGGAGAAACAAGTTATGAAATTGCAAATTAGGAACGTAATCAAAACCATTCCGCTTCTGGTAGCTGGACTATTGCTCCTGGGGCTCGTGAGTATCTCGGGTTGCCGCGACAGCGTTTGTAGCGTGGAAGCCGCGGCTAGTACGCCGCAGCAGACGTTCGCTACACCGGAGGACGCGGGCCAGGCTCTACAAGCGGCGGCTCGGGCCTATGACGAAACAGCCCTGTCCCGGGTGCTTGGCCCCGATTCGAAGCCTGATCCTCTCATCGGGAGATCCTGTCGAGGACAAGGAGGCCATCGCTGAATTTGTAGCCAAATTCGATCGCATGAACCGCTGGGTGGCAATGACCGATGGCAGCCGCATTCTGTATATCGGGGCCGACAACTACCCCTACCCGATTCCCCTGATCCAAAACTCGGCGGCCCGCTGGTACTTCGATACAGCAGCAGGCAAGGACGAGATTCTGGCGCGGCGGATTGGCAAGAACGAACTGCTCGCCATGGACGCTGTCGCCGCCATGAGAAATGCCGAGGAACTATTCTTCCACGGCGCGCCCGGCGTAAAGCCAGCGCAACAGTACACCCAGAAAATCCTCAGCACGCCCGGGAAACAGGACGGCCTGTATTGGGACGCGCCTGCGAACCAGCCATCGAGTCCTCTGGGCCGCCTGAATGACTTCGCGAAGAATGTCGTCGAGTCTACCCGACCGGGCGAGCCGCCGATCTTCGACGGTTACTATTTCCGCATTCTGACTATGGACTCGGATAACGGGAATGGCAGCGCCAAAAGCTACTTCGTGGATGGAAAGATGACCGGCGGCTTTGCGATTCTGGCCAGTCCGGTCACCTACGGAGACTCAGGCGTCATGACCTTCATCCTCGGCAAGGATGGCGTTCTCTATCAGAGAGACTTAGGACCAGATACGGCCAGCGTCGTTGGCTCCATCCAGAGTTACAACATCAACGAAGGATGGACGCTGGCCGAATAAGAGGTCAAATAGAGCAATGCGTTTCAAACCACTCAAACCAATCTTTCGGAGCATATTTTATGACCAGCTTTACAAAGAAGTTGATTCCACTGTGCGGCGCACTTCTTCTCTTCTTCTTCCAGATTCCCTCGCCCGCCCAGGAGCCTCTGCCCGACAATGTCGCCGGCAATTGGATCATCTCGGCGCACAACGCGGACGGTCGGACAGACAGAAAAACAGTCAGTCTCAGGCAGAACGGTAACATTCTGACAGGCCATTTCACCGGGCCGAATCAATCCGGCTCACTCAACGGCACGATCGACATTCATCACATAGTCTTCCGCACCAATACCCGTATACCACTCACGTTCCGCGGCAGAGTCAATGGAAATACCATCGACGGAACCTTCAATATCCGCGGCAAGCAGGGAGAGTTTCATGCCTGGCGTCAGCGCGCTTAGCTCCGTCGAACACGGGGGAACGGGGTCAAAGACGTCTGGTACCAGGCGAAAGTGGGCCGCCTGGCTCCTACTGAGGTGACGGCGCCAACAGCGGCTCGCTGGCTTGCGTCTGGCTGGTCGTTACGGGGAGGCTCGCAGTATTGACATCAGACGGATCGTCACGGAGCTTTATGTAGAGGGTTCCGCTAACCGGACGAGGCACCTGGAGCGTAGCAGCGATAAATCCCTCGGGAACGGAAGCCGCGACGGAGAACTGCGGATCGGCAGCGACAGCATCGAGAAGGAATAGATTGCTTCCTTTGAGGATGCATGGCTGTGCGACATCGTCCGGACAATCCAGCTCCTTCAAGGAGGGCTCGCGAACCAAGATGGCCAGCGTTTCCCAATCTCCGTCGACGCCCCGCCCGTCCACCGGGCGAAAACGCAGTTGGCCAAACGCAGAGCTGCCAAAGCTTTTCGCCGGATCGAAACGGCCGACCACCGTTTGCGCGTCCTGCAGCGTCAAGCCTCCGTCGTCGATGCTCAGCATCGCGTGGAAGGAGTAATCCGCTGTGGCGATTTCCACCTTCTCGTCGCGCGGAAACGTAGCTGGCATTTCGGTCTTGATCGAAAAGGAAAGGCGCCCATCTTGCGGCAGTTCGCCTTCATTCGCAAGATGAATTGCGGACGATATCGATGCGGCGCCCAGTTCCACCGACTTGTTCAACAAGGTGACGCGCGGGCGCGGAGATTCAATCGACGCCGGCACATCGAGGCTGCGCCCATCCTTGAGTTTTGCCCGGGCCATCAGCTTCTCGCTGGGCTGAAGCGAAGCTGTGGCGGAAGCTCTAGCAGCTGCGAGTTGCAGCTCGTCGGCCGCTCCAGCAGCTTTGGCTGAGGCGCCCTCTATCGGCCGCGTGAAGATCGCACCACTCAGTTCGACACTCTCCACATCATCCAGGTGCGTGCCGTGCAGAATGCCATGAGCGTCGCCGGGAATGATTGTGAACCGCTTTAATTGCGCGGGCTCTCCGTAGAGTCTCAAGGGAAAGTGCTCCTCTTCCGATAGACCCGCCACCTTCACGTATAAGCTGAGGCGGCCACTGCTCTTCGCGCTCTCGACCGGAATAGTGACTTCCACTTCATCGTCCTTCGATAGCTTCCACTGCGACTTCAGATCCTCGCCCTTCTCATCCTTCAAAGACACTTGATCAACGCACGCCGCTGCAGCCGATTTTAGATGCAGTGTGTGGGCGGCGCCCGCCATCAGGCCCGATGTCTCGGCAGGAGGAATCGTCCACTTAGCTTCGCTTGGCCGTTGTAGCTGGAACGTGGGACCACTAAAGGGCTCGAACCCCCAATTGCCTCGCAGCGTGCCTTGTAGCGTTTCCCCTGAACCCGCATTGAGCTTTGCGGTCTCAAGTGCATCCGGATCCACGACGAATCCGCCCCGGGCTGCGTCTGCCTTCACAGGTAAGTCCACGGCCGTACCGGACTTGGATTCGACGTGCAGCACCATATCATGGGCAAGCTCTGTTGAAAAGACCAGCGGCGCACCTTCCGTCGGGAGCACCAAAACCTTGTCGTGCAAGCACGCCAGGTGCCCATTCGCCGGACGTAGCGGCGGAGCCTCTTCTTGCTTGACAGCCGGCAGCGCAATCACAATCACGGATTTCGGATTATGAAAGGACGGTGGGTTATTGAGTTTCAGCTGTAATTTGTCTCCCTTGGGAAGGCTGAGCGCGGGAATGTATTGGTACTGCGCCGTATGCAAGCTGTCGAGGATTCGCGCCAGATCCATAACGGCGCCCACATACGGGCTAAAGTATCCGTACGAGGCTTGGGGCGTGTAGCTGAGCTGGCCGATCAAATCCGAAGGCGCGCCATTGGTGAACGCCCCCACCACCGACTGGCTGTGTCCGTCGTTCAGTACCAGGTCGGCTCCCTTTTGCGTCAGGCAGGTGGCTTGTTCTTCTACCGGTTTCTTCAGGCAGTCGTCATCGAGCCGAATGCTTAGGCTACGCGCAAGCAATACCGACACGTCTTTTATCTTCGACGGGTCGTTGTCGGAAGTCTTGCGAATCGCCTCGAGATAGGTGTCCAGTCGCGCGCGATCAAGGCTGGCTTGGTCGAGGTCTTGCACAGCACGTACAAACGAACCCGGCCTTCCGCGCACCGCCGAACGCAGCGTGCTGAAATCGCCGCCGGTTTCCGGAGCGAGAAAGACCAAGGCCTGCTGCGCCTCGGCCGGCACGGTCACGAAAACACCCTCCTCTCGAACCTTTTTCGACCACGTTTCGGCCCGCGTGAACCATTTCTCGGGTGGCGGGTTGGTGGAACCGCGCAGGAACGTAACAATCAGTAGATAGTGCGCGGACTGGTGGTCGGGCATTTGTGGATGTACCCACAGCCGGTCTCCAGGATGAAGGTTGGCCACTTCGGATATCGGCAGCGTGGCTCCATTCCGATCGACCCTTACCTCAATGGGCGGCCCACTTAGGTCAAACGACGCCGTGTCAGCCGGAGCAACCGTCGGCAATATGTATAGTAAAAACACCAGGGCACTGAGTCGCAGGATCATGTACGGTTAGACTCCTCCCTCGGTCGGACGGGTATCGTTATTCCTTATCCCTTGCCCTCGTTCGCACACGTAGAGCGGGCCTCCGAAACGCCGGTGTCTGCTCCTTGCCGGCACGGCTCTGTTCGGAAAGAACGAAGCCAAGCGCGTTCCGGCATCAAAGCCAGCTGCTTTGTAAAACGAGTCAGATGAGGAGCACAAAAGTCACCTCGGCTGATGAAGGCCTGCCCGACGTTGTGCAGACGAACTCAAAATACAGAAAGCAATCAGGTTAGCCACGATCCCAGACGGAGTCGACGACCACCGCGATGGTCCAACCTGCGAATAGAAACGAGGCGAAAAAACGAAGCCAGCCTGAACCAGGCGCTGAGCCTGGGTATTTTGCGAAACGAAGTCAGTCCGCCACCTGACTTGTGCGGACGAACTCAAAGTTATGAAGAGAAATGAGTTAACTAACGCCCGACCTCCTTTTGGACATGCGCGCTCGAGCCAGCCAGAGTGAACTTTGAGGCGGGTCCAGTTTTTGCGAAACGAACCCGGCTGACCGGATCCGCGAACCGAATTTCCGGAAGAACTTCCCGGCAGGATGAACCGACCTGTGACGAGCGCCTGGCACCGAGCCACCCAAAAAAACGAAGCCAACCCTGCCGTGCCGGCCGAGCGTTGGCTGATTCTACGAAACGAAGCATGGAACTTCAAACCCAATCGGGGCGCACTGCAACCCAACTGGAACGGTCCTCCGATTCCCAGGATGAGGCCGGGCGAGCGGGCGCTCGCCCGCGGTTCGATGCAAGCCATTGATTCTGTTCGGGAAATTACGGAGCCCGCTCGGTGACCGACTCATAATGGCTGCGCGATGACGGGGTATGAAGAAGGGCGCGAAGCGCT
>CAVUCO010000046.1:0-111253 GCA_963740005.1 uncultured Acidobacteriaceae bacterium
GCCGCTCGTGCAGGAGACATCAGCCTGCAATGTCCCCGAGGGGCTACTTTTCGGCGGCCCAGTAGCCGGCTTTGGCGTTGACGTGGAACTTTTTGGGGTCGGACACTTCAACCGTGATACGGCGGTACTTCCCATCGAAGGTTTCATTCTTCGAGACATAAGCGAGGAGGTAATACTCGCGCGTATCGGCGATCGCCCGGGCGATGCCTTTCGCCAAGTCGTTGCTGTTCTCAAAGAAGAGGCCACCGGTCTCATGAGCAAGCTGGGCTAAGACATCCGCGTTCTCGCGCGCTCCCGAGGCGACGCCGCGATCTACCGATTCGGTCGCAGCAGTGGCTTCCGAGGGCGCGTTTCGAGAATCCATTTGCGTGGCGGTCGAGAAAGAAGTCCCCGCGTCGAACGTGTTGCCTTGATTGAACTGGGAGTTGTAGACTCCGCGCGAGTCGAGCGAGTAGAACTTCACGTCGTATCTGGTTGCCAGTTTTAGAATGTTTTCCAACTCGGGTTGGGTGTCTCTTGAATAGTCCTCGAAGATGCGATCCTTGGGAGCAAAGCCGCGCAGAACGGTGTAGAGATCACGCCCGGGAAAGCGATTGAAGCCATCGGAGATAAAGATGATGGTGCGCGCCGTTGGCATGGTTGCGGTGGCGCGGACGAGCTCCTTGAGCGTGAGCAGAAAGTTCTGGTTGAGCCCGTACATCCGCTCGTCGAAACTGAGCAGAGCGGCCTGGACCCTGGATTGGAACGAAGCGCACTGGGTCAACTGGGTGTTGCCGCCGTTGCTTTCGCAAAGGCACGCCGAGCAATAGTTGCGCATCAAGGCGGTGAATTGCTGAACGGCGGCGGCGGTCTTGGCGGCTTCAGTGTCCTGGAAGGCTTTCTGGAAGTCGCTGTTGCGGACGGATGCCACGATCTCGGCGGCATCACGCGTGGAATCATGGATGACGTTCAGTTCCCGGCCGATCGCCATCAGCGCGTAAAGTGAATCGGAGCCTTGCTCCTGCCGCAGGACTTTGAGGATGGCGTCCCGAACCCGGTTATTACTGGCCGGTGAAGAGTGAAGCGTGTCGATGACGATCAGATAGGTGCGAATGGGGTCAGACGCCGAAGCAGGACCTGGGGGGTGCAACGGCTTGGAGGGGCTGCCAGTGGGAGGGACGGCTGCCTGGGTCAGGTCCGGGGATGAAGGGTCGGTGGTTGTGCTGAAGGCAACGATGTTTTCAGGAACTCCGTCTTCAAACACTTTGAAATCGGATCGCTTCAGGTTTGCGATGTGATGACCTTTGGGGTCGGTCACGACAACCGGGACGAGCACTTCTCGAACGGTCGTTTTGATAATCGGTATGGGCTGCGGCTCGGCTTGGGCGGGCGGGTTCTGGGTTTGGGGAGACGCCGAAAGGGCAATGCTTGAAAGCAGCAGGCAAAACAACAGGTGTGCCGGACGGCGTGTCATTGCGATGGTGTCCGCATCACTGAAGACAGCACGAGCATATCAGAGGGAGGGGAACCGAGCATGGCTCGGGTGCGGGCAAGGGTGCCCACCCTACAAAGCGGGAATTTGGCGCAGTAGGTTCTGGGTTCATTTCACGCAGGTAGCGGATTCCTGCTCTTTTGCCATCTTTATGTAGGCCTGTTGCAGGTATTGTTCGGTGAGTGGCGACTGAGCGGCTGGCTGCGGCGAGTTGATCTGCTCCAGAAACGGATTCAGGAAGCGGCCGAACTTGGCTAACGTATCGACGTCGCCGGTGTTAAGGGCCGTCGTAATAGTTTGACGGACGGTGGGCGATAGAAGCTCGACACGACCGACAAACACACGGCTGGTGGCGGCCGGTTCCGGAGTGATGGTGAGGGGAAGCACGGAATCGACGGTGGATCGCGGAACGATATAGAAGATACGCATTCCTTCGTCGAACCAGGAATCCTGCCAGGTGTCGAGCATGGCGAGAGCCTCCTTCTCGTAGAGGCCCGATCCCACCAGGGCGTCGGTTAACTCCAGGCGCAGGCTATCGAGGGTTCCAGCCATTTCGGTTGGGTCGACGTCGGCCGAGCCCGCCAAGCTGCGAAGTACGTGGTATCCGATGGTGCCCGCGTGGTTTTCAAAGACGATGGCCAGAGCGACGGTCTGCGGGCCGGCGTTACGGATTCGAAGTTGGCCGCCGGCCAAGAACCTCGCTTGGAGAGCAATGTCGAAATCGCCCATGCCCCGGTAGAAGATGAACTTTTCCTGCTGTTTACCGATTTGGATGGGTGTGGCATCGGTGTTGCGGGCAGCAAAGTAGCGGCTGGATCCGGTGGTGGTCGGAAAAGCCTGCGGCGAGGAGGGCGAGATTTGGACGGAGTTCCAATCGGCTCGGGCGGTTCCGGAAACAGCGGCCGGGAAGCGGGAGCCGGATAGGTCGGGCGTGACCTTGCTTGCCTGCGGGTACCACTCAGTGATCAGACCTTTCGGAAAACCCACGTGGACGGAGGCGACCAGCGGGTAAGAGGAATAGAAGTACAGGACCGGGGTCTCCATTCTGACCAGACCGGGCGCATATTTCAGGTTGCGCGTACTGAGATGGTCGACAAAGCAGGGCAGATCGGGCGTGCCCGAAAGAGGCGCCCATTGGACCGGCGCGCCGTCAATGCCGGCAACCGAGGTGAAGGTTCCCCATTCGTGAGTGACCAAGTCGGAAGCGACAGGAACATCTTGCCCGTTGAATACCGCGGCCAGCAGCGCGACGACGGGGACCAGTCTCAAGAGCGGCATGCCGTAAAGACGGGCGGGAGGGGGCGAGTGTTAACCGGGGAGAGCGAAATGGCGCCCGAGGCCCGGCGAAGGCGCTTAACGGTCAAGGGTCGCTCCCGCGCGGTCAGAAGGCAGTTGAAATACCGGAAGGGGTTGCTCACCCGGGCTCGGAAACCAGGTGAATATGCCGGGCGTTTTGACGGCATATGGACGTCCGCTCCCTCACGGTCACGGCTCGCAAATGGGGTCCGCTCCGTCGAAAATCACCAGCCAATGGCGGCTCTAAGAGCTTGCCCTGAATTCGATCCCCCGGTTTCGTGCGTCCGAAGCTTTGCGTTCGCTCCCTGACGGTCACGGCTCCGTTTACGCTTGCTTACGCGCGCGGTTCTGTGCCGGGAGTTTTCACACTGACTCTCACGTGCGGAGTTGCGAGGGATGGTCATCGAAAAAGATGTCTGTTGAAGAGCTGGGGCAGCCGGACGTGGGCGTCCGGCGCGGGTCGGGGACCCGCCCCACTTCGATTACTTGGATTTGACGACCGTAATGGAGACTTGCGACGGATATTGCCGGGAGTGGTGCACGGCGTTATGCGCGATGACACCGGTTGATTCATCGTAGTTATTACCGCCGGTGTTCAGGTTCCGATCGAAGCGCGGGAAGTTGCTGCTGGAGACTTCAATGCGGATGCGATGACCGGCCGGGAAGTAGTTGCTGGTGGTCATGGGCTGCAGCGTCACCTTATACACCTGGCCTTTTTCCATAAACACGGGCGGCTTGTCGTAGCCTTCGCGGTAACGGACACGCTGAATGGTTTCGTCGAGATTGTAGGCGCGGCCGTCGGGATAGACGTCGATTAGTTTGATGGTGAAGTCGGTGTCTTTGGCGTCGGAAGACACATAGAGAGTTGCATCGATGGGGCCGCTGACTTCCGTGTCTTCTTTGAGCGGATCGGAGGTATAAACCAGGATGTCGGCGCGGGCCTCCATCTTGCGCTGATCGAAGGCGCCGCCGGTGACCGCATTACCGGTGCAGCAGACGTTGCCGCCGTAGGATGGCACGGGATTCATGGGATCGTATGCGAAGCTGTCAGGATTGTCGGCGTCGGATGGAGCGGTTGCGAGGGCACCGTCGCCGAACAGGCTGTTCGCTTTGCCAGTGCTCGACAAGAAAAACGTTTCTTGTTGCGCGCCTTCAGGAGGCCAGGTGGCGGCGCTCTGCCATTTATTCAAACCCATGGTGAAGTAGCGTACCTTCGGGTTCTTGGTGAGAACATCGTTTTTGTCGCCCTTGAGGAAGTAATCGAACCACCCGTAGGTGAGTGCGTCGTAATCGAGGCGGGCATCGCCCATGCTGCGCTCGCCGACGATGGTATCTTCGGTGGCGCGCTTGTAGGAGCAATGGAGGGTCGGTGCGATGACGGCATACTGCTGATTGGCGATTTCGGGCCGCGCAGTTTTGCGGACGTAGTTATAAGCGGCGAGGTTGGGACCAACCGAGACGTCGTACCAGGACATGAACCAGAGGCCGGGCACGTTGATGGGCATGTTGTCGTGCCAGAGCCCGCCACGATACCAGGCGGGATCGTTGGGAGCGCGTTTGATCATGGCGCCGCCGGTTGATACTTCCATGCGATCGGCGAAGATGCCGTGCGGGCCGTCGACGGCTTTGATGATGTCCATCTCGGGCAGGTGAGTGAGCGCCTTGGCCCAATCGACAGGCGGAAGCTGCTGGGCTAGATCGAAGGCCTTGGAGGCTCGGATGAGGTCTTGCTGAGAGGTGTTGGGCGGGAACATGGGGCGGATCTGGTTCTGCTCGCCGTAGAGCCACGCAATGAAGAGCATTTGGACGGCGCCGCCGCGATACCAGTTGCCTTGTTCGTAGTAGGGGCCGACGCGGCCGACGCCGGCGCCGAAGCCTTGCGGGATCATCGCGGCCAGCGCCGGATTGCCTTGCGCGGCAACGCCCAATTGCCATTCGGCCGTGGACGAACAACCGATGGTTCCGACCTTGCCGCTGGACCAAGGCTGGGAGCCCATCCAGGTGAGCTCGTCGTCGCCATCGGTCAGAGGCGGTCCAAGAATGTCGTACTGGCCTTCGGAGAAGAAGTGCCCGCGTTCGTTCATTTCGACGAAGATGTAGCCGCGCTTGACCGCCTCCAGTTCGGAGGTCATGTCGCGCGGCGCGCCGAGCTTCACATCCCAGTAGTTGAAGTTGTAGGGTGTGCGAACAAAGATGATGGGGTACTTTTTTGAGGTGTCTTTGGGACGATAGACGTCAGCGGCCATGCGTTTTCCGTCGCGCATGGGGATCATCAGCTTGCGTTCGATGATGGCGACCGACTCGAGCTCTTTTTCGATCGCGTTGCGCTTGGCGACGAGCTGCGGGTCGGGCGCAGTTGCGGGCTGGGCGAAGGCGTAGTTTGCGGCGAGGCAGGCGATGATGACGATCGAGAAATTGTTCTTCAGAGTTCGCATTTGTTTTCGACGGCGGAAACACCAGATTAAACCACGTTGCCCGAAGACATGCGGCTAAGAACGACGTTGCTATGTTGAGAAGGCTGATCTCAAGTTGAGCGATACACGGAGGATGGGTATGGCATTGAAGGACGGATTCACGGCGGACGAATGGGAGATGATGGTTGGCGCACCGCAGGCAGTAGGGACGGCAGTAATGCTGGCCACCTTCAGCGGCCTGGGAGGGACGGCAAGCGAGGCGTTGACGCTGGGCAAGACTTTGGCTTCGGGAGCGACTGGATCGAACGAACTGATCAAGGAAATCTGCGCGCCGGCGGAGGGTCCGGCCGCCCAGACGGCACTGCGTGAACGCGTCAAGCAGCTGGATGCTCGAAACCTGAACGCCGAGCTGGCAAACCTGGCGATGGGCGAGGCGAAGCAGGCGGTTGACGCATTGAAGGAAAAGTCGCCTGGTGACGTGGAAGCGTACAAAGAGTGGCTGATGCGGCTGGCCTTTGATGTGGCCAATGCCTCCAAAGAAGGCGATTTTTTCGGGATCGGCGGAAAGCGGATCAGCGACGGGGAACGGGATGTGCTGAACACGTTGTCTGAAGTACTGGGCGTGCCAGTTCCGACAGCGTAGAGCGCAGACAAACGCCGACTAAGACGGGTGATTGAATTGTCGACTGAGCGGATCGTGACCAACGTGCCCTAGTCTCCGCGGGCCACAGGCGTAGGATAGTGGGCGATGAAACGGATCGCGATCTTTCTGTTTTTCGCGGGTGTACTTTGCGCGCAGAGTCCCTTCGTTCATACACAAGGTAAGTCGCTGGTAACGCCCGATGGGCAGAAGCTCATACTGCGCGGCATTAACCTGGGTAACTGGCTGGAGCCGGAAGGCTACATGTTCCTCTTCGAAGGCGGAGCGCAGGCTCCGCGAGAGATCGAGGAGCTGTTCAACGAGTTGGTGGGGCCCGAGAACGCCGCGAAGTTCTGGCAAACATACCGCGACGAATACATCACAGAAAAGGACATCGCCTTCATCCGCACTTCGGGATTCAACTCGGTGCGGATTCCGCTGCACTACAAGTTCTTCGGCACAGGGGGCGAGGGGTTTGCGTACCTGGACCGGGTGGTCGAGTGGTGCGAGAAGGCGGGGCTGTGGGTGATTCTGGATCTGCACTGCGCGCCCGGCGGCCAAACCGGTACGAACATCGACGACAGTTGGGGCTATCCGTGGTTGTTCGAGAGCCCGCAAGAGCAGCAGGCGACGATCGATGTCTGGAAGCGGCTGGCGCAACACTATCGCGACAACCGGACCGTGCTGGGCTACGACTTATTGAATGAGCCGATCCCACATTTCCCGCAACTGCAGCAGTACAACTCCCGTCTTGAACCGCTGTACCGGCGCATAGCGGCGGGAGTTCGGGAAGTCGACCCGAATCACGTATTGATTCTGGGCGGCGCGCAGTGGGACAGCAACTTCAAAGTGTTCAGCGCACCGTTCGATAAGAACGTAATGTACACGTTCCATAAATACTGGATGCCGCCTGAGCAGAAGGCCATTCAGGAGTACTTGGACTTTCGAGACCGCTACAACGTACCGATTTGGCTGGGCGAATCGGGCGAGAACAATGACAAATGGATTGGGGAATTCGTGAAGCTGCTGGAGAAGAACGACGTCGGCTGGTGTTTCTGGCCTTACAAGAAGATGGAAAAGAGCTCCGCGGCGGTTTCGTTTGAAAAGCCGGTGCATTGGGACGAGATCGTCGCTTATGTGAAGCGGCCGGGCGGCACCGTGAACGCCGAGAAGCGGCTGGGGGTGCGACCGTCGCTGGCTGACTCACGCGAGGCGCTGAACGATCTGCTGGTAAAGATCCGATTTGAAAACTGCAAAGTCAATAGAGGATATCTCGAGGCGTTGGGAGTGAAGGGGAAGTGAGCGGCGCGGGTTGCCAACCTGCCGATGGCAAGCCGAAGGGCATCGCCGAAAAAGGCAAAACCCGCTCCCTGACGAGCCGCGTGAAGACCCAGGGAACCACGCGTATCACGGTCGGGGCTTGCGGACGGGCAGGTCAGAGGGCAGCTGAAATACCGGGGGCTTTAATAAGAATATCGGCCTTTGAGTGCGCTTCCTGACGGTCGCGGCTCCAAAAGAGTCCGCTTGCTCACGCGCGCGGTTCTGTGCTGCAGTGATGGTCACGGCGCCTATTAGTCCGTTTTTAGGGGCAGGTTTGCGTAGTTCTCGTTATGGTGCCGGACGTCGATGCCCTTTACCAGAAACAGGACGTCCTCGGCCACGTTGGTGGCGTGGTCGGCGATGCGTTCAAGATTCCGGACCACAGAGATCAGCTGGAAGGCCTGCGGGATGTGCTGCGGTTCCTTCTCCATAAAGCTAATCAGCTCGTGATAGTTCGCGGTGCGGAGTTGATCGACCGCATCGTCAGAAACGAGCACGCTTTTGGCGAGTTCGGCGTCGCGGCTGACGAAGGAGTCGAGTGCCTTACGCACCATGGACTGAACAAGTCCCGCAATGTAGGGAATGTCGATGGTCGGCTGGATGACCGGCTCGCGGACCAACTGGAGGGCTCGCTCCGCAATACTGACAGCGAGATCGCCCATGCGCTCCAGATCGTTGTTGATCTTGATGGCGACGGTGATCAGGCGCAGATCGGCTGCTACCGGCTGTTGAAGCGCGAGCAGACGAATAGCATTTTCGTCGACCTCGATCTCCAGTTTGTTAATGCGAGCTTCCGTGGCAATCACTTGTTGAGCAAGCTCGGGATTCCGCTCCACCACGGCTTGCACGCTGCGGTAGACGGAATTCTCGACAAGCGCACTCATTTCGAGTAGCTTCGCCTTGAGTGCCTCTAAATCC
This sequence comes from uncultured Acidobacteriaceae bacterium, assembly GCA_963740005.1. Taxonomy (GTDB): domain Bacteria; phylum Acidobacteriota; class Terriglobia; order Bryobacterales; family Bryobacteraceae; genus CAJCIT01. Next base: position 8,060 of record CAVUCO010000046.1, read on the forward strand.
TGCTCAAAATGACGCAATGCCATTACCTCCGTACAAAATTACGACGTTAACCGAACCGGCCGGTGACATAATCTTCTGTTTCTTTTTTATTGGGGTTCTGGAATATGACTTGGGTGTTATCGAACTCGATCAACTTACCCAGGAAAAAGAATCCCGTATAGTCGGCCACGCGAGCGGCCTGCTGCATGTTGTGCGTGACGATCACGATGGTGGTGATGTCTTTGATCTGGAACAGCAGCTCCTCGATCTTGAGGGTAGCGATCGGGTCCAAAGCGGAGCAGGGCTCATCCAACAAAAGAACTTCGGGTTCGACCGCGAGAGCACGCGCGATACAGAGGCGCTGCTGCTGGCCTCCGGAAAGCGCACTGGCGGGCTTTTGCAGCTTGTCTTTGACCTCAGTCCACAAGGCAGCGCGTTGGAGACTCTTCTCGACAGCGGCTTCCACCTCCGATCTCCGGGTGGTGCCGTTAATACGGAGGCCATAGGCGACGTTTTCGAAGATGGTCTTGGGAAAGGGATTTGATTTTTGAAAGACCATGCCGATGCGCCGCCGGACGCCGGTCACATCCATGTCGAGAATGTTTTCGCCATCGAGTTGGAGCTCGCCCTCGATGCGTGTGGCAGCGACAGTTTCGTTCAGCCGGTTAAAAGTCCGGAGAAACGTTGATTTGCCGCAGCCGGAGGGTCCTATGAAGGCGGTGACCTTGTTGGTGGCAATGTCCATGTCGATGCCATGGAGGGCCTGGAATTTACCGTAGAAGAAGTTTAGGCCGCGGGCCCGGATTTTTGGAGCGGCGACACTGTTTTTCGGATCGTCGGGCATGGCTGGGGGAGAACTCTCCGTTTCCCTGGTGATCTGTTGGCGTTGGGGGGTTGACACGAAACTTTATCTCCGAGCTGACGATGGGTTACGGCCGATGATGAGCCGGGCCGTAATGTTAATTGTAAGCACCAGCGTGAGCAGCACGAACCCGGCAGCCCAAGCTTGCTCATGCCAATCATCGTAAGGCGAGATGGCGTACTGGTAGATCATGACGGGCAGCGCGGCGCTGGGCTGAAGCCAGCCTTGGCTCCAAAACATGTTGCCGAGCGCGGTAAACAGCAGTGGCGCGGTTTCACCGGCGACGCGCGCCAGGTTCAGCATCATGCCCGATGTGAGGCCGGACATGGCGGCCGGCACAACCACGGTGAAGATGGTTCGCGACTTGGTGGCTCCCAGCGCCAGCGCACCTTCGCGCAGAGACTTGGGGATCGACTGCAGGAATTCCTCGGTGGTGCGCACGGCGATCGGGATCATCATGATGCCCAAGGCGATGCCTCCAGCCAAGGTGGAGAAGTGTTTCATGGGCACGACAATCAAGGCGTAAGCGACGATGCCGATGATGATGGAGGGTACGCCGTTTAGAAGGTCGGTCACATAGCGAATCAGGAAAGCGAAGGTCTTGCCGCTGTACTCGGAAAGATAGACGCCGGCCAGGAAACCGATTGGGACTCCGATGAGGCTGGCCAGGAGAAGAATCTTGCCGCTGCCGACGATGGCGTTGGCCATGCCCCCGCCGGTTTCGCCGGTAGGCTTAGGCAGCTGGGTGAAGAAATTGAGGCTGAGCGACCGGCCTCCGTGCCAGAGCAAGTAGCCCAGGATGAAGAACAGCACGCTCACCACGGCAAGGGTCAAGAGGCCGGTAATGGTGAGCATGACAACGTTGGTGACGCGGCGCCTGAGCGAGATCGTGTGGACCATGGCTCAGGATCCCTTCTGCATCGTCGAGATGATGAAGATGCGCGCGACGGCATTGATAACGATGGTGAGCCCGAATAGGACTAACCCTAGAAGGATGAGCGATGAGAGATGCAGGCCCGGGCCGGCTTCGCCGAACTCATTGGCAATCACGGAGGCGATGGAATAACCGGGCGAGAAGAGCGAGGCGGTTATTTTCGGCGTGTTGCCGATGACCATCGTGACAGCCATTGTTTCACCGAGAGCGCGGGCCAAGGCCAGAAAGATGGACCCGATGATGCCGGTGCTCGCGTTCGGCATGACGATCTGAATGGTGGTTTCCCACTTGGTAGCGCCCAAGGCCAGAGCGGCCTCGCGCTGATCGTTCGACACCGCCATGAGAACTTCACGCGAGACCGAGATGATAAACGGCACGACCATCACGGAAAGCACGATGCCGGCCGATAGGAAGCTGACGCCATAAAACTGGCCTTGGAATAACGGCAAGAAGGAGAATTGCTTTAAGGCTGGATAGAGGTAGCTCTGAATGAAGGGAACCAGGACGAAGATTCCCAGTAAACCATAGATGACGCTGGGCACGGCAGCCAGCAGTTCAATCAGAAATGTCAAGGCATTGGAAAGCGGAGGAGGGGCCAGCTCCGACAGAAAGAGTGCGGCGCCTACGCCGGTCGGCACGGCGATGAGCAAGGCGAGAAAGCTGGTGACGCAGGTGCCGTAAATGAACGGGAGGGCGCCGTAGACGTCGTTGTTCGGATCCCAGTCGGACGTCGTGATAAAGTGCCAGCCGAATTTCTTGAACGCTTCGGTTGAGTTTGAGGCCAACACATAAATCAGGAGTCCGACGAGAATCAGAATGGTTACGGCTGCCGCGAAGGTAATCAGGAGCGAGAAATGCTCACCCGCCTTGACGCGGCGCAAAAAGCCGCGCACCCCGGTCTGGGGTGCGCGATTGAGGACGGTTGTACTAGCCATTCAGCAGTGAGAATTCTACTTGATTAGCGAGATTGCTTTCAATTCCTTGGCGACGACTTCTTTCGGTAAGCGTGCGTAGTCGAGAGCTTCGACGTAATCCTGACCCTTGGTGATGGCCCACTTCAAGAAGCCGACAAGGACTTTCTTCTTTTGGGCGTCGGAAATAGTTTCGGGAATCAGCAGCCAGGTGAAGGTCGAGATGGGATAAACACCTTTGCCGGGCGCGTTGACGATCGAGACACGGAAATCGGCTGGCATCGATTTGGCAGCTCCGGCAGCCGCTTCGGTGACAGACTTGAGGTCGGCGAGGACGAATTCGCCGGCTTTATTCTGCACTTTGGCGTAGGGCAGTTTATTCTTGGCAGCGTATACCAGTTCCACGTAGCCGATGCTGAACTTCTGATTCTTGACAAGGCCGGTTACGCCGTCGTTGCCCTTCGAGGCCAACGTGTTGCCGGGCCACTTGACCGACGCTCCTGTACCGGGTCCGGCTTTCCACTCGGGGCTAACCGAGGACAGATAATCGGTCCACACGTAGGTGGTTCCGCTCGCGTCGGCGCGATGGACGACGGTAATATTCTCCGACGGAAGCTTGACACCTTTATTGGAGGCGGCGATTGCGGGATCGTCCCATTTGGTTATTTTTCCGAGATAGATTCCGGCCAATGCCTGGGGCGTGAAGCTGAGGTCGCCAGTGATCCCTGGAATGTTGTAGGTGGCAACGACGGCGCCTAAGACGGTTGGGAAGTGAAGAACTTTGATTTTGGAATCAGCAATCTGTTTGTCCGTCATCGGACCGTCGGTCGCGCCAAAATCGACCGTGCCGTTCGTGACCTGGTTGATGCCGCTGCCGGACCCGACCGCCTGGTAGTTGATATTGGCGCTGGAGTCGACGCTGCGGTATTCGCTGAACCACTTAGTGTAGATGGGCGCTGGGAACGTCGCACCGGCGCCGTTAATCAGAATCTGCGCGTGGGTCGAAACGCAGAAAGCGGCTGCGACCGCAATACCCATGGAGCAGCGTTGTAACCCCCCAGTTGTGAAACGGAGTTTCATGTATTTTCCTCGTGTGTTTTAAACGAATTGTCCGAAGACACCTTGGGTGTGGCCGGATCGGGATGTCCAAAGGGAAATCCTGAGTTCGTATTCTCAGTATCGAAGGTTATTCATAAACGCTTTGTGACGCTAAGGTTACAAATGAGTGAATGTGGGCAGGCGGGGCAAAGGTACCGGGTTGAAGTTGTGCCATTCTCCACCGGCGTCCTACCGCAGCATGGCACCATATCGAAGAATCCTGAGGGGTGAAGGGGGGCAGCGTCCCTGGCGGAGGGTTCCCCTCGGCTTTCTTGACACAATCTCTGTGCGAGCCTACTGTTAGGGCATGGCAGTGCACTTTAACAATCCCGACCTTCAGGCCAAGGTAGACCGCTGGGCATCGGAAACCGGACGCCCTGCCGACGAACTGGTGGAGGACGTGATGGCCGGTTATTTCGAAGAAGTGGCGCAATTGCGCGGAACACTCGACAGCCGCTACGACGACATCAAAAGCGGGAAGGTCAAGCTCATTCCTGGCGATGAAGTGATTGCCCGCTTGCGCGGGAAGAGTGATGCTCGGCGTTCCCGGCATTCATGACCGGATATGATTTCCACCCTGAGGCTTCCTTTGACCTTGATGAGATTTGGGAATTCATCGCTGAAGATAGCCTCGACGCAGCGGACAAAGTAATATCCGACATCCTGGCCGCCCTCGATGCGCTGGTGCAGTTCCCGCATCAGGGCCACCGGCGCTTCGACCTGACATCACGCCCCCTGCGCTTTAAGCGTGTCTATGACTTTCTCATTGCCTACGCACCTGATGAGAGACCCCTGTGGGTCGTAGCGTGATTCACGGCCACCGCAATCCCCGAGTAATGGCAGCGATTCTACCGGGCAGGGAATAGCCATCGTCAGAATCGACGTGGCGACCTCGACGAGCTTGCCCCGCTACGAAACAAGCGGCGCCGGGAACCGGTGTCACGAGCTGGCGAGCAGAATCGTGAATTGGGTACCGCGGCCCAACTGGCTTTCCACACTAACGCTTCCGCCCATCTGTTCGATGATTTGCTTGACGATGGAAAGTCCGAGGCCTGTGCCGCCGGCGCGGCGTGAGCGAGCTTTATCAACACGATAGAAACGTTCGAAGATGCGTTTGAGGTCGTCGCTGTGGATGCCGATGCCGGTGTCGGAAACCGCAATCCGGACATGACCCTCCACTGTCTGGGCGCACTCAACGACTACCTGGCCTTCGGGCTTATTGAATTTCACCGCATTGTCCAGCAAGTTGACTAGCGCTTGTTCGAGACGGAAACGGTAGCCGAGCACGATGCAATCCTGACACTCGCGCTGGATGATACGAACCTGGCGGAGCGCGGCGCTGCTCTCGACGGTCCGGATGGCGGATTCGATGACGTCTAACAGCGGGACATGCTCCGGGGAGCTAGCCGGCGCATTGGAATCGAGCTCGGACAGGACCAGCAGATCGGAGGCGATGTTATTGAGGCGGATGGCTTGGGATAGGATGACTTCGACGAAGCGGCGGTTATTGGCAGTGTCCTCCAAGGCGCCATCGAGTAACGTCTCGGCGTAGCCGCGGATGGCGGCCAAGGGCGTTCGCAGTTCATGCGAAACGTTGGCGACAAAGTCTTTTCGAGCCTGCTCGGTGCGCTGAATGTCGGAGATGTCGTGCAACACGACCACGGCACCGGGAAGGCTGCGGTCTTCAAAGGGCAGGGCGTGTGCTTCGAACCAGTGGCCTGCGGCGGAAGGAAGCTGGAACTGCTGTTTGGCGGCTTCCCGCGAAAGAACGACGGCTTCGAGGATCGCTCGCAGGGCGGGTTCGCGGACAACCTCGTAGAGGGGGCGCCCCTCGGCGACGGGCATGCGCGCCTGGAAGGCCTCGGCAAACGCGTCGTTGTAGAAGACCACGTTGAGCCGTTCGTCCACCGCTAAGACTCCTTCGGCCATACCGGCCAGAATTGTTTCGCGGCGGGAGGCCTCGAGGCTGGCGTGCTCGAGGGTCGAGTTCACCTGGGCGGCCATTCGGCGGAGGGATTCCGTCAGGCCGGCGAACTCCGCTGGAAAGCCGGCAGGCAGTACAGCACCCTTGGCCGGCAGCGCGACAGCGAACTCCTCCAGTTTCCTGGCGTAGCTGTACCAGGAGCGAAGCAGGAACCAGCTGACCAGAAATCCACCCAGGCAGAAGAGGGCCAGGAAGAGCACTCCGGAAGGCGCAAGCGGCTCGGCGGCCGGGTGCGGCGCAACAAACCAGACGTAGGCCACGCAAAGCGAAACGGCATAGGCCAGTAACCAGGTACCGGCCAGCTTGGCGATGGTGATGCGTCTCATTGGTGTTTCGGACAGCGTTTCAAGCTTGGTTTGCCAGGGAGCCCGGGGCTGGCGCGAGACTCTTGGGCGTTTGGCGAAATTGTCTCATGAGGCAGCCGGGGGGTCCGGCGAAGAAGGACCAAATCGCCGTGTGCAGGAGTTTTATCCCGCCCAGGGACGCGGTTCGTTCTGTCTGGCGCAGCAATGGAATCTGATTTCAGGATATCCATCTGGAGGGCCGCCACCGTTCGGATTCGGACAGGCGATTCCGACAGCGGCTTCGAATGGGGACGGACCCCTTTCGTAAGTGCTTGATATGGCATGGCAAACGGAACGCGGGCCGGCGTGCAAGAAGAATAAGGCTGGGGAACCACGATATGGGTACGTTTCGATCTGACCTGAGATTTGTCTTGCGCAGCCTCGCGCGGAGCCCGCTGTTTGTAACTGTGGCGTTGCTCTCACTAGCACTTGGCATTGGTGCGAACAGCGCCATCTTTAGCCTGATGGATCAAGTGTTGTTGCGCTCATTGCCGGTGAAGGATCCCAAGCAGCTGGTCTGGATGGATTGGGACGGTACGTTTCAGGGCCGGATGTCGAATGACCACTCGTTCTCCTACCCGATGTACCAAGCCTTCCGCGACAAGAATCCCGGTGTGCTGAGCGGCGTGGCGAGCCGCTTTGTAACCACGGTGGACGTACAGAAAGACAAAGGCGCACCGAACCGGGCGCGGGCCGAGCTGGTGTCCGGCAACTACTTTGACGTGCTCGGGGTCGGTTCTGCGATAGGCCGGCTGCTGGAGCCGAAGGACGATCTGATCAAGGATGGGTCGCCCTACGTAGTGTTGAGCTACGGCCTTTGGATGAACCGCTTCGGCGGAGACCCCAACATCCTGAATCAGACCATCTTGATAAACGGCCACCCAATGACGGTAGTGGGCGTAGCGCAGCAGGGATTCAAGGGATTCGAGGTTGGCGTGAATTCGGAGTTGTTTATCCCGATGATGATGAAGCGCCAAGTGACGCCGTTGTGGGACGACCTGGATAACAAACGAAGTATCTGGCTGAACATCTTCGGCCGGTTGCGGCCGGGCGTTTCCTCCAAACAGGCGTTGGCCGCGATGACGGTGCTGTATCACCAGCAATTATCGGAGGAACTCAAAGAAATGCCGGACGCGTCAGCGCGGTTCCGAGAGCGTTATCCGAAGAACACGCTGAGGCTGATGCCTGCCGCCAGCGGGATGTCCGGTTTGCGGGAGCAGTTCTCGACGCCGTTGATTGTGCTTATGTCGATGGTTGGAACGCTGCTGCTCATCGCGTGCGGGAACATTGCCAACCTGCTAGTGGCGCGGGCGGTGGCGCGGCAGAGGGAGATCTCGATCCGGCTGTCGCTCGGAGCGAGTCATACCGCCATTGTTCGACTGGTCTTGCTGGAGAGCTTGCTGCTTTCACTAGCGGGCGGCCTGCTGGGGCTAGTGGTCTCCGCGTGGACGGGAGCGCTGCTGCTACGGGCATTGCCGTTTGACGATGCGAACCAGCTCTTCACGTCCAGCCCGGATGTGCGAGTGGTGCTCTTCACGGTCGGCCTCAGCGTGGCGACGGCCATTGTTTTCGGGCTCTTGCCTGCCTTTCAAGCCACGCGCCCAGACACGTTCACAACTCTGAAGAACGAAGCCGGCAACGTCTCGGCGTCCGGAGGGCAACTGCGACTGAGGAAGGTTCTGGTGACGGCGCAAATCACGCTTTCGCTTTTGCTTCTGATCGGCGCGGGCCTGTTCGCGCGAAGCCTGTACAATCTGATGAGTCTGAACCCGGGTGTGCAGACGGAACGGATGTTGACGTTCTCAGTCGATCCTACTCTCTCAGGATATTCATCCACGCGAATCTATTCGCTCTACCGTGAGGTGGCCGCGGGTCTGGCCAAGTTGCCGGGCGTGACGGCGGTTTCGGCGGCTGAAAACTCCATTCTTTCGGGGGAACAAAACATCAGCACGACCAACGCTGAGGGGTTCGTTGGAAAGGAAGGTGAGAATCTGAATCCACAGGTAAATGGCACGCTGCCGGGCTTCTTTACGGCGCTTGGAATTCCGCTGATCAGCGGGCGGGACTTTACCGATCACGATGACGTGGGATCTCCCCAGGTGGCGATTGTGAACGAAAGCTTCGTGAACTTCTACTTCAAAGGCCGGAATCCGATGGGGCGGCATATCGGCTTCGGCGGGGCAAAGAACGGGCTCCCGATGGAGATTGTGGGTGTGGTGAAGGACGCCAAGCTGACCGACCTAAAAGAGAAGTCGACACGGTACGTCTTCACGCCGGCGTTGCAGGACAAGGATCCTGGCGGCATCACATTCTTCATCCGGACAACGGGCGATGCCGCAATGGCTGGCACAATGGCGCATCAGGTTGTGAGCAGGGTAGACGCAACGCTGCCCATTTTTGATGTGAAGACACTGAATGAGCAGGCGAATGAGACACACTACATCGATCGCATGATTTCCTTCCTGTCTGCAGCGTTCGGCCTGCTGGCAACGCTGCTGGCGGCAGTGGGATTGTATGGAGTGATGTCGTATGCGGTTGCGCGCCGGACCAAGGAGATCGGTATCCGGATCGCGTTGGGCGCACCCTCAAAGGATGTGCTGTGGAGCGTGATGCGCGAAGTGTTGCTGCTGTCGGCGATTGGCATTGCGGTCGCGATTCCGATTGCACTTGGCTTGGGACGCTACATACAAAGCCAACTCTACGGACTGCAGGCGCTGGATCCGGTAACGATCAGCGTTTGCGTCCTGTTGCTGGCCGCCGTTTCGAGCTTAGCCGGCTGGATACCCGCGCACCGAGCCACGCGCGTGGATCCGATCACGGCGCTGCGATACGAGTGAAGCTGAACACGCACGCACAAGCTGAAGCGGCTTGATTTCAGAACCAAAACGATAAACCATTTCGGGCGGTCTTATAAGCTCTTACTTGGCGCTTACCGCGCGCTCTTCGCCGGATACCGTCGTGCCTAGGCGGAACGGCCTCGCATCGGTGCGGCGCGGCTTCGATCAAGACGTCGCCGCAAAAGAGATCAAGCGGGTTTAAGCATCGGGATTGGGGAGGCTCTCATTGAACTTCTTGCCGAAGGATGAAAAATTCTTCGAACATTTTCTCCAACAATCCGAGATTATTTGTCAGGCGTCGCGCCTGCTTTTGTCCGGACTGCGCGGTGGATACGATGGCGTGTGCCAGGTAGCGAAGCGCATGGAGGCTTTGGAACGCGCTGGGGACGAGGTAACGCACCGGCTGTTTGATCGTCTGCGAGCGACCTTCATTACTCCCTTCGATCCGGAAGACATTCAGGCGCTCGCGTCAGCGCTTGACAATATTCTGGATACGCTCGAGGACGCGACGTTTCGCATCGTCGCGTACAGAATCGACCCCATTCCGCCTGAGGCCGTGGAAATGGGAGAGATGATTGCCGAATCGTGCCGTGTGTTGGACAGAGCCTTGCGCGCGCTGCACGAGAAGAAATCGGTGCTGAAAGACTGCATCGAAATCAACCGGCTGGAAGATGAGGTGGATGCGATCGAGCGCACCATGCTGGCGAGGCTGTTCAGTTCGGATACCGACGCGATCAATTTGATCAAGCTGAAGGATCTCTATGAGCTTCTGGAAAGCACGACCGATTGTTGCGAAGATGCCGCGGACGTGCTCCAGAATATCGCGGTGAAGAACCTCTAGTCCGATGCCACCCTTCGCACTGATCGTCTTTATCGTGCTGGTCGCACTCTGCTTCGATTTCGTAAACGGCTTTCACGATGCCGCGAACTCACTGGCAACGGTCGTGGCAACCCGGGTGCTCACTCCGGCCAAGGCGGTGGCGCTGGCCGCTGGATTCAACTTCATAGCCGCATATTTCCTGGGGACAGGCGTAGCGGCCACGATCGGACTCGGCTTTGTGAACGCACGGATCGTGACCCCTTATGTAATCCTGGCGGGCTTGACAGGCGCCATCATTTGGAATCTTCTGACCTGGTACTGGAAAATGCCGGTCAGCTCTTCCCACGCACTGATCGGAGGGTATGCCGGCGCGGCGGTTGCGAAGGCGGGGCTGGGAGGTCTGGTGCTTGGCAAATGGCCAATGACACTGGCTTTCATTGTGATCGCCCCGGTCATGGGACTGGTATTCGGCTATGCGCTGATGATGATCGTGTATTGGGTGTTTCGCGGATTCTCCCCTGCGCGTATGGACCGGTGGTTCCGGCATTTGCAGATATTGTCGGCGTCGTTGCTGAGTTGCGCGCATGGAACGAACGACGCGCAGAAATCGATGGGCATTATCACCGCGGTTCTGTTCGCGGCCGGGATTGAGAAAAGTTTTCACGTTCCGAACTGGGTGATACTGGCGTGCGCGACCGCGATGGGGCTGGGTACACTTAGTGGCGGATGGCGGGTTGTTCAAACCATGGGAACCCGCTTGACACGCCTGAAACCGCGCAGCGGGTTTTGTGCGGAAGGCGGCGCAGCCCTCTCAATTCTCTTCGCAACCTGGCTTGCGTTACCGGTTTCTACGACCCACGTTGTGACCGGCGCGATTGCCGGCGTTGGTTCGATACAACGTGTCCGGGCGGTGCGGTGGAACGTGGCCTCGGACATCGTCACTGCCTGGATATTCACGATCCCGGCTTCGGCCCTGGTTTCGGCCCTGGCATTTTTCTTGATCCAGCTCTTTCAGCCCGCAGCCTAGAAAGGCTGGAGAGAAGATTCTGGAAAGCGCTTGCTGACGCGCGCGCCTTGGAAGCGTTGGCTGACCTTACGCGCTGTGGTGTTTGAGGAACCAGGCTTGGCTGTCGGGTTGGCGCTTTCCTGCTTCTTTAGCAGGGCGAATGAATGTGCCGTCGCTTTGCATGATGCGAACCCGGGCTTCATCGGAAAGATAGTGCTCCAGAACCTCGTCGCGCAGCCGGCGGATCAGCTTGGGCGTTTCGACCGGGAAAAGGATCTCGACGCGGCGGTTGAGATTGCGAGGCATCATGTCCGCACTGCCGACGTAGACCAGTTCATCGCCGCCGTTGCGGAAGTAGTAGATGCGGCTGTGCTCCAGGAACCGGCCAATGATGCTTCGGACCTGGATGGTTTCACTCACTCCGGGGATGCCCGGGCGCAGCCCGCAGACTCCGCGCACGACGAGATCGATTTTCACGCCGGCCTGCGAGGCTTCGTAGAGCAACTCAATCATGCCGGGATCCTCGAGCGCATTCATCTTGAGAATCATGTATCCGTCGCCCGCTTCCTTGTGACGAGCCATTTCATCGCGGATCAATCGTTCGAGCCCTTCGCGGAGACTGTGCGGGGCGACCAGCAGCTTGCGATACGACTTCTTGTTGGAGTAGCCGGTGAGGTGATTGAACAGGTCGGTGGCGTCCTCTCCAATCTCTTCGTTGACGGTAAACATTCCGAGGTCGGTGTAAAGGCGGCCGGTCATTGGGTTGTAGTTGCCGGAGCCGACGTGAACATAGCGGCGGATTTGATCGCCCTCGCGCCGCACCACCAACGCAATCTTCGAGTGGACCTTCAGGCCCAGCAGTCCGTAGACAACGTGAACGCCTTCGCGCTCCAGTTTCTGCGCCCATTCAATGTTGCTCTCTTCGTCGAAGCGCGCCTTTAACTCAACCACGGCCGCGACCTGCTTGCCGTTCTGGATGGCATCGAGCAGCGCCTCGACAACGGGGGAATTACGGCCGACGCGATACAGCGTCATTTTGATGGCGAGCACATCGGGGTCACGAGCGGCCACGCGGAGGAAGTCGACCACGGGCTGGAACGATTCGAAGGGATGATGCAGCAGGATATCGCCTTGCTGGATCATGGAAAACATTTCGGCGCGGCCAGCGAAGGTGAACCCGGCAGGGAACGAGGGAACAAAGGGCTTGTCCTTCAGCGAAGGGCGATCGAGGCTCATCACAGCACGGAGGCGGCTAAAGTCGATGGGCCCATCGATGCGGTAGATGTCTTCCTGGCCGAGTTCGAGATTGGTGGTCAGCAATTCGAGCAGGCGCGGGGCCATGCCGCGATCAATCTGCAAGCGAACCACGTCGCGAAAACGGCGGCGCCATACAGCTTCCTGAATGCTTTCGAGAAGATCGTCGGTTTCCAGTTCCTGAATGGCTAGTTCGGCATCGCGGGTGACGTGGAACAAGGCTGCGTCCAGGATCTGCATCTCCGGAAACAGCAGGCTGAGATTGTCGATGACGACTTGTTCGAGCCACACGAAGGCGACTTCGCCGGGTTCCGAGGGTACCTGGATCAGTTGGGGCAGAGAATCGGGCACTTTTACGCGGGCGAAGCGCTCGACGGCGTCACCGTTGGAAACGACGGCGGCGATGTTGAGACTCAGGTTCGAGATGTGAGGGAATGGCCGGCCCGGGTCGACAGCCAGCGGAGTCAGAACCGGATAGACGACGCGGCGGAAGTAATCGTCCAGGAACGCCTTCTGCGTGGGATTCAGGTCGGCGAGATCAATAATGCGAATGCCGTGCTTAGCCAGTCCCGGCAGCAAGTGATCGCGATAGAGCGAATACATGCTCTCAAAAAGCTCATTCACGTCCTGCCGGATGAGCTCCAGTACCTCGCTGGGGCCCTTGCCGTCTTTGCTGATTTCGTGATTGCGGCTTTCAATTTGCTGCCAGAGACCGGCGACCCGCACCATAAAGAACTCGTCCATGTTGGAGCTGACGATGGAGAGAAACTTCACGCGTTCAATTAACGGGTTGGCGGAGTCGGCGGCCTCTTCGAGAACCCTGCGCTGAAAAGCGAGGAGACTGAGCTCGCGGTTGATATAGAGTTCCGGTGAGTCGAGGCTCGGCGGAGCGGTAGCCGGAGCGGCCACAGCAAAGGATTGGGAGCTGGCAGCAGACATAGAACGGGTCTTTCGGGGAACAGTGTGCTTCGGCCTGGGGGCGGTGGTCATTTAAATTGGCGTCGCGAGGCGAGCCGGACGTGTCAAGCGCCTTTCCACAGCTTAGACGCTTCCAACCCAGAGAACAATCGGCGGTCCGGTTGTTTCAGTGGGCTAAGAACTCAACTGGGAGCGAACGGGACGCCACTCGTCCAAGTATCCAGGCTACCAAGAGTGCGTGGGTTGTGCGTGGGTTGTGGAGCGGGATGCCGGTGGCAGGATTGGCGACGCTGCAGTGGCCGACCCAAAACTGGTAACTGCAGTTAGACGGTGAGTGGTTGAGAGACTCACCCAGCGTGGCGCACCCTATTTCAGGGAGAGAGCCAGTGCTAGAAGATTTGTGATGACAACTGACACTAGTCACTTTGCAGGGTAGCCTGATGATTAGGAGCTTTAAGCACCGAGGTTCGAAAAGGCTCTACGAGCACGGCGACTGCGGTGGGATACGTGCCGACTTGGTGGGGACGGTTGAGAGAATACTGACGATTCTCGACTCCGCGACCACCCCGCAAGCCCTGAACGTGCCGCGGTATCGCCTTCACCCGCTTAAAGGCGATCTAAAAGGCTTCTGGTCGGTGACGGGACGAGCCAATTGGCGCATTATATTCCGTTTTGACGTGACTGACGCTTCTGACGTCGAACTCATCGGCTACCACTAGGAAGGGGAGAACCAGCCATGACAATGAAAAATCCCGTGCATCCCGGTCGCATCGTCCGGCAGGATTGCCTTGAGCCGTTGGGCCTGACGGTGACAGCAGGCGCGAAGATTCTGGGCGTCACACGTCAAGCGCTTAACAACATCGTCAATGGCAAGTCGGGTATCAGCCCAGAAATGGCCATCCGGCTGACGAAGGCCTTCGGCAGCACAGAAGAGACGTGGTTGCGGATGCAACTCGCTTATGATCTCGCCGCGGCCCGAAAAGGTGAAGGCAAGATCAGGGTCCAGCGTCAGCACAAGTTGCGAGAATTGCGGGTGCCCTGAAAGTGCGGCGTGGGCGAGCCAGCGAAGGGATGGAGCCACCATGAGCGCGATTCGAGATCTGGTGGGAACGGGCAGATTCGAACTGCCGACCTGCCGCTTAGGAGGCGGCCGCTCTATCCAACTGAGCTACGTCCCCGGTCTCGAGCGAACGCTTATGAACTTACTGTAGCGAATCCTGCGCCGTTGGATCTACCATCGCCGCAGGCCCTTATGGCCGATGTCACGGCGATATTGCATGCCATCGAAGTGGATCAGGCCAGCCGCGCCGTAAGCGGCCTGGATCGCCGCCTGGAGATCGTAACCGGAAGCGGTCACGCCAAGGACCCGGCCGCCGGAAGTCACCAGTTCGGTTCCAGACAACCTGGTTCCGGCGTGGAAGACGGTAGCCAGGAGTGACTCGGCCGCCGCGATGCCCTTGATACGATCACCCGTGCGAGGCTTGTCAGGATAGCCCTGCGCCGCGAGAACAACACAGACCGAAGGATCGGGCGAAACGACGGTCATTAGGGCGTGTGCGGGCTTATCAGTGATCCGGGCAGCAAAACAGAGCAGATCCAGCAAGCCCGCTTGCAGCCGGTGCATCAGAACCTGCGTCTCCGGATCGCCCAGCCGGACATTGAATTCCAAAACCTTGGGGCCATTCGCCGTCATCATCAGGCCGGCGTACAGGAATCCGGTAAAGGGCGACCCTTCCCGCTGCATTTGCCGGATGGCGGGATTCATCACTGTCTCCATGATTTCGCCGGCCTGCTGCGCCGTCAAAATCCGGCCGTCGCAATACGCACCCATACCGCCGGTATTGGGCCCCGTGTCACCGTCGCCGACCCGCTTGTGATCCTGGCTGGCCTCGAGTGGCACAATCTCCGTTCCGTTGCTGATGCCGATGAAGCTGACCTCTTCGCCCTCCAGGAACTCCTCAATCACCAGCAGCGGTCCGAGTTTCTCGATGGCGTCTTCGGCCTCGGCGAGCGAACCTGCGATTACGACACCTTTGCCTGCGGCGAGTCCATCGGCTTTAACCACGACGGGGAACGAAAATGACTTTAGACTATAAAGTGCTTCTTCTGGCGAAGAGCACTGGGCGGAGCGGGCGGTCGGGATCCCGGCGCGCCGAAAGAATTCCTTCGCGAAGATCTTGCTTCCTTCGAGACGGGCCGCGGCTTGGCTGGGTCCAACGATGGGAAGTCCACGCGCCGTAAAAACATCGACGATTCCGTCGACGAGTGTGGCTTCCGGTCCGACGACTGTTAGGTCGATATGTTCTGCTTCCGCCAAGGCTGCATAGCCGCTGAGCGAACTGGGGGTAGGGAGGCAGCGTGCCTCGCGGGAGATACCGGGGTTACCTGGGGCGGCTATCAACTCGCTGATGTCTTGTGACTGGCGAAGTCGCCAGGCAAGAGCGTGTTCGCGGCCGCCGCCGCCCACAATAAGAACTTTCAAGAAAGCGTTGTCCTCCCGCTAGAATAACGGATAAGCACGTTTGTCATCGCAGGCATTCGTGCTTACCTCGACAGGGCTCAAAGAAAGTTTCGCCAGACCGGTTCCAGGCCATATGCAAAACACTTCGTCGGTCACTCCCGGTTTGGTTGCTCCGCGAAAGAGCTTCGACGTGATCGTTGTGGGCGCCGGCCACGCCGGTTGCGAAGCCGCAAGGGCGTGCGCCCGCTTGGGCCTGAAGACCGCCATGGTCACGATGAATGCCGACCTGATCGCCCAGATGTCCTGCAATCCAGCGGTCGGCGGCATTGCCAAGGGACATCTCGTCCGGGAAATCGATGCCTTGGGCGGAGTCATGGGTGAATTGACGGACGCCGTAGGTATCCAGTTCCGCCTGCTGAACACGAGCCGCGGGCCTGCCGTGTGGTCGCCCCGGGCACAATGCGACAAAAAGCAGTACCGGACGACGATGAGGGTTTGGCTGGAGAATGAGCCGAACCTGCGCATACTCCAAGCGGAAGTTGCCGAGCTGATGATACGGACGGAAGGAACCGAGCGCTCGATTGAGGGCGTGCGTTTGAGAGATGGGCGAGAGCTGGTCTCGCCTGCGGTGGTGGTGACCACCGGGACTTTTCTCAACGGTTTGGCACATGTCGGAGAAACGAAGTCCGCCTGTGGCCGAAACGGGGAGGCACCGTCAAATTATCTGGGCTTGCATCTGCGGACGCTGGGCTTGCAATGGACACGCCTGAAGACCGGCACGCCGCCTCGCCTGGATGGACGAACCATTGACTGGTCTCGCTTCGAGCCGCAGTCGGGGGATGCTGTGCCGACTCCGTTCTCTTTTCTTACCGAGCGGATTGAGCGGGAGCAAATCCAGTGTCATCTGGCCTACACGACGGAGGAAACGCACCGGATTCTGGCCGACAGCATAGCGCGGTCGCCACTGTACAGCGGGCAGATCGAAGGCATCGGGCCGCGATATTGCCCGTCCATCGAAGACAAGGTGGTGAAGTTCCCGGAAAAGCGCCGTCACCAACTCTTCCTGGAGCCCGAGGGCTTGGACACTCACGAGGTTTACCTGAACGGCATGTCGACCAGCATGCCCGTGGACGTGCAGCTGGCCGTATTGGCTTCCATACCAGGCTTGGAGGCTGCCGAGATGATCCGGCCGGGCTACGCGATTGAATATGACGCTATCGACCCGCGGGAATTGACTCATGGGCTGGAGGTCAAGTCGCTGGCAGGCTTGTTCCTGGCCGGCCAGATCAACGGTACTTCCGGCTATGAAGAGGCGGGATGCCAGGGACTGGTTGCGGGTTTAAACGCAGCGCTCAAGGTTCAGGGGCGAACTGAGCTTAGGATTGAACGGTCGGAGGGCTACACGGGGATTCTGATCGACGATCTCATTAGCAAGGGTGCGGAAGAACCGTACCGGATGTTCACGTCGAGGGCGGAATTCCGGCTGCACCTGCGAATTGACAATGCCGATGAGCGGCTTACGCCGATCGGTCGAAAGATCGGACTGGTTTCCGACGCCCGCTGGGCGGCGTTTGCGCGCAAGCAGGAACAGAAGCATCGAATCCTGACGCTGTTGGAGAAGACGCGGGCCGGCGCGGTATCGGACAGCATTGGGATGCTCTCGGCAGACGACAATCCGGCGCTGGCCGTTTGGCTGCGTCGACCGGAGGCTAAGATCGCGCGGCTGGAGCGCTGGATTGCGGGAAACCTAGGCGAAGCCCCCGTGCATGGTGTGCTGGCGACAGTCGAGACAGAGCTGAAATACGCGGGCTATCTGGCGCAGCAAGAGCGGCAGGTTCATCGGCTGGCGGAATCGGAATCGCGCCAGATTCCAGCGGATTTCGTCTACGCGCGGATTCCCGGGCTCTCGACCGAAGTGAAGCAAAAACTAGAGAGGGTGCGGCCGTCGACGTTGGGGCAGGCCAAACGCATACCGGGAGTAACTCCCGCCGCGCTGGCGGTCCTGGACGTTTATCTGACCCTCGGAGCGCCAGCAATGCCGGCTGCTCCTACCGCTTCATGGGCTACCTAACGAGACGATTGTTTCACGTGAAACATCGGCGGCGTTCAGTATCTCGTTGAAACATCAGTGCCATGCAATGTTTCACGTGAAACGTGCTAGCATCGTGTTCGACTCCGCCTGGGATTCCGGTCATGCCGCAGCATCCAGCCTGTGCCTTCTCCTGCTTTCCCTTGCAGGCGGTCCTTACAACTGAGGAAGAACTTGGCTCGCGTCATCTCAATCGCCAATCAGAAGGGCGGTGTGGGGAAGACCACAACCGCTATAAATCTCGCCGCCTCACTCGCCGTGAGCGAACTCCGCGTACTGCTCATTGATTCCGATCCCCAGGGAAACTCGACGACGGGGCTAGGCGTGGCAAAGACGGAAGGGATGAGAACCATCTACGACGTCCTCGTCTCAGACGCACTGGTGGCCGACACCATCGTTCCCACCGCCTGTGAAGGACTATTCCTTTTGCCTGCTGACAAGAACCTGGTGGCCGGAAACCTGGATCTGGTTGGAATGGATCAGCGGGAAGGAATGTTACAGCGCGCGATTGCGCCCGTCCGCTCTGAATTCGACTACATCATCATTGACTGCCCGCCGGCTTTGGATCTGCTGACCCTCAATGCGCTCGTCGCTTCAGATTCCGTCCTCGTCCCCATCCAGTGTGAGTTCTTCGCTCTCGAAGGCATTTCCCAGCTCATGGACACTATCGAGCGTGTCCGTGAGTCCTTCAATCAGCCAATCCAGGTCGAGGGTGTCCTTCTCACTATGTATGATGACCGGACGAACCTCACGCGACAGGTCGAAGCGGACCTCCGGGAATTCTTCGGCAGTGAAGTTTTTCATACAGTAATACCTAGAAGCATTCGTTTGGCGGAAGCGCCCAGCTACGGGCAACCGATCCTGATCTACGATCCGCGCTCGCGTGCCGCCGAAAGCTATATTCAACTCGCAAAGGAAGTCCTACGACATGAGCAAGCCAACCGACAACCCGCGCAAAGCGCTGGGTAAAGGACTGTCGGCTCTTTTGCCACCGCGCACGCGCGCTCCTCAACCTCAATCAACAACACAATCTGTTCCAACAGATGACCTCAAACTATTAGATCCACGAAGCCTGCCAATCGGTTCAATTGAACCCAACCCCGAGCAGCCCCGCGAGGATTTCGATGCCATCAAACTCGAGGAGTTGGCGCAATCGATTCGGGCCAATGGCATCATCCAGCCGATCACTGTAACACATTCTAAACACGGCACTTACATCATTATAGCAGGCGAGCGCCGATGGCGGGCAGCGCGTTTGGCAGGGCTGGCCGAGATCCCCGTTTACGTGCGAGAGGCAGAACCGGATCGAGTACTGGAACTAGCGCTCATCGAAAACATCCAGCGCGCCGACCTGAACCCCGTTGAAACAGCGGGCGCATTCCGCCAACTCATTGACCGCTATGGACTTACGCATGATCAGATAGCTGAGCGGACGGGCAAAGACCGCTCCACGGTCACCAATTTTCTTCGCCTGTTGAACCTTTCGCGGCCGGTGCTCGAAAGCCTCGCCAATGGGAAGATCAGCGTCGGACACGCCCGTACCCTGCTCAATATCACCGATCCCGAAGCCCAGTTGGCTGCCTGCCAGCGAGTTATCCAGAACGGGTTATCGGTTCGAGAGACAGAAGCCTACGTAAAGAAGCTCACCGACCCACCCAAGCCGCATGCTGATCCGCCCGAGCCGCCGGCTCTCGATCCGAACGTTCGGGCCGCGTTGGATGACATTGCCATGGCTCTGGGAACCAAGGTGAGGCTCATCTCACGCTCCGAATCGTCGGGGCGGCTGGAGATTGAATACTACTCACAAGAGGATTTGGACCGAATCTATTCGGTCATCACAGCGAATCGCCAATAAGGGAATGGTGCCGGCGGGAGGAGTTGAACCTCCGACCTACGGATTATGAGACCGTCGCTCTAACCACCTGAGCTACACCGGCTGGCTGGGAAGTAGTCGCCCAACAAAACACGCAGGCAACATCCTTTAGGGTACGAAGAGCGGCCCCGGCATGTCAAACCAACTGGCTGGCTACCAGGGTCTCGATCAGCGCGAAAGGGTGGTAAAGTGGGGCTGGTCATGGGGCTCATCGAAATGATCGCGGTGGTCGCCATTCTCGTGGCGGTACCCTTTCTTTTGCCATCGCGCTGGAGAGGCGGCAAGTGGAAGGATCGCAATAGGCTCATTCTCTGGGCCGTTTGCCTGACTGTGGCGATTGTTGCAATCGCCGTTTCAAGGTAGCCAATTGGGCACCTCCGGCACCTTTACAGGGTGGTGCTCAGTCAACACGACAGACCCCATCCAAAACGATGATAGGCTGAGAGTTAGTGGCTTCCGTCGTCGAATTCAATTCGGTTTCCAAGGCCTATCCCGTCTACGCCCGTCCCTCGGATCGCCTCAAAGAGATCTTCACCTTCCAGCGGAAACGGTATCACCGGGACTTCTGGGCGCTCAGGGACGTCACATTCGCGGTTGAGGCGGGCGAGACCTTCTGTATCCTCGGGGAAAACGGGTCGGGAAAAAGCACCCTTCTGCAGTTGGTCGCGGGCATCCTGGAGCCGACCTCCGGTTCCGCGTCGGTCACAGGGCGAACCGCAGCGCTGCTCGAGCTGGGTTCAGGCTTCAACCCCGAATTCTCAGGGCACGACAACATCTACCTGAACTCGGCAATTCTCGGCCTCTCGCGAAAGCAAATTGACGACCGCTACGACTCCATCACCGAATTCGCCGATATAGGCGACTTCATTCGCCAGCCGGTAAAGACCTACTCCAGCGGGATGGCGGTGCGGCTGGGGTTCTCGGTTGCTATTCATTGCGATCCCCAGATTCTGCTGGTCGATGAAGCGCTGGCCGTGGGCGACATCGCCTTCCGCCAGCGCTGTCTGCGCAAGGTGGACGACCTGCGAAGAAAGGGCGTCACGATACTCTTTGTTTCCCATTCGATCATCGAAGTCAAAGCGCATGGCGACCGGGCATTATGGCTCGACCGCGGATGTGTCCAGGAGATCGGACCCGCCGAACGGGTCGCCAACAGCTATGTGTCGGCGATGGCTGCCAAAGACAAGCGCTATAGCCAATTGCATCTCGAAGACGGGAATGAACAACTATTCCCCCTGCCGCAGCCGGCGGCGCTTGCCCTGCAGCCGGTTACGATCATTCCCAACATGGACGGACGGCATGGCAATGGACGGGCGCGTGTCCTTGGTATAGCCGTCCTCAATCCCGACGGGGAACAATGCGCGTACCTGGAATCCAACAGCGTTGTCACGGTGCGCATTTCCGTCCAGGCCGATGACCGCATCATCCAGCCTACGGTAGGCTTCCTGATCCGTAATCATTTGGGTATGACGTTCAGCTCAACCGATACCCGGCGTGAAGGCCTCCAGCTTGGTCCGCTGCAGCCCGGCCAGATTCTTACGACGGACTTTCAACTTACTTTGCCCGTCCTGTATCCCGGGCATTTTTCCTTTTCCCCGGCCGTTGCCGACGGTCCGCTCCAAGGCGAGGCGGTCTGCGATTGGATTGACAACGCCGTCGCACTTCACCTGGCTTCGAGCCCGCGCACGATCTATGGTTATATTTCCCTCCCCTGCGCGATCAAACATCAACTCGACCGGGCGCCGCTGCCTGCAAAGGCGTAAGCGCACGCGCCGAGTTCGATATCCCGCACGAAATTATCCGAGCTTCGCGCCCGCAAGAAGCAGCACAGTAGGTTTGCGCGAAGTCTTTTGTACCGCGGCGGTGCATAATGAAGTAACAAAACTCGTTTGTTAATACGCGCCTGTCTTCGTGCTTCGATTTCGTAAACACACACGGTGGGCGGCAGATTTGCCGCGCGAGTTCTCTAACGTTCGATCGCCTGGATTTACTCAATGACCCGGCTTCTCCGCGCGGTGCATCAAGTCCTGCTCGCCCTGCTGAGTCCGTTCATTCTGTTTCTGACGGCCGTTGCGTTGAGCTTGGCCGACCTCCTGTTTTTGATCTTCGGTAAGAAAGATCTGCCAGCGGACGAACTACCGCGCAATCATGCTGCCAGCGTGGTGATCCCGAATTGGAATGGCCGGGACTTGCTCGAGAAGTATCTGCCGAGCGTGATTCTGGCGATGTCGGGTCAACCCGACAATGAAGTCATCGTGGTTGATAACGCTTCCGAGGATGGAAGCGCGGCTTACCTGGCCGAACATTTCCCGATGGTGCGCGTTATCGCGCTCACGGAAAATCGCGGCTTCGGCGGCGGCTCAAACGCTGGCTTCCGAGCGGCCAAAAACGACATTGTCATTCTGCTCAACAGCGATATGCGGGTGGAGCCGGGTTTTCTGCCGCCCTTGCTGACACACTTCAGCGACCCTCATGTTTTCTCCGTCTCCTGCCAAATCTTCTTTTCGGATCCCGGCAAGCGCCGCGAGGAAACCGGTCTCACCCAGGCGTGGTGGGAAGGCGGGCGGCTGAAGCTCCGGCACAGGGTCGATGACGCCATCACTTCCGTCTACCCGTGCTTTTATCCAGGCGGCGGATCCAGTGCATTCGCCCGCCGGAAGTTCCTGGAACTCGGCGGATTCGATCATCTGTTCAAACCCTTCTACTATGAAGACACCGATCTGGGCTTCATGGCGTGGAAGCGCGGATGGAAGGTTCTCTACGAACCGGCCAGCATCGTGTTCCACGAGCATCGTGGAACGATCGGCAAAAAATTCACTACGGAATTCATCCAGGGCACGCTGAAGAAGAACGCTGTTCTACTGGGTTGGAAGAACATCCATCACTGGGGTATGTTGACCTCTCAGCTTGTGGCATGCTTTTCGAGTTCCGTCGGCACGATGCTGTTTGGCGAAGAGCCGTTCCGATACAGCTTTGCCGGACTCGCCCGCGCCTTTCTGCAACTTCCCGAAGTATTGGCCGCGCGGTGGCAGGCCCGTGCCAAGGCCGCCGTGAGCGATGCAGAAGCCCTGCGAAGACCGTTGGGAGGGTATTACCGGGACCGCTTCCAGGTGCCGTGCGAACCGGTTCCTGAGAAACTGAGCGTGCTTTTCGTCGCGCCGTATCCGATCGAGCCGCCCGTCCACGGGGGCGCGGTCTTCATGAAGCAGACGCTGGAGGAACTCGCCCCTCTTGCCGACATTCATCTGGCAGGATTTGTCGAAGACTCTTCTCAACTCGACGCCCAAGCCGCTTTAGCGCCGCTTTGTGCGTCCACGAACTTCCTGGTCAGAAAGCCGCTGCTGCGTAAGAATCCTGCTACCATCCTGCCTCATGCGGTTCGGGAGTTTGACGACGCGGATCTGCACTGGACGCTACATCGCATCGCATACCTTCAGCGGGTGGATGTGATTCAGCTCGAATACACGATGCTCGGTCAATACGGCGGCGAGTATCTGCATATACCCTGCATGCTCTTTGAGCACGATGTATTCTTTCAATCGCTGGTCCGTGGAATTCGCCGCGAAACGCGAGCCGGAGCCCGGTTTGAATACTTCCTTGAATATCTTCGGGCGCTGCACTATGAAACAAAGCTATTGCCGCGGATGAGCAGGGTGCAGGTGTGCAGCGAAGAAAACGCCAGTTACCTCAGGCGCTTCATCCCAACCCTCACGCCGACTATGGATTCGGACCTCCGCGCGGGCATCAGAACCGCCCACTACCAGTTCGCGCTCGCTGGGCGCCTCACGAACAGCATGCTATTTGTCGGCAGCTTCCGGCATCTGCCGAATCTGGAGGCATTAACGTGGTTTGTCGACAAGGTCCTGCCGCAAGTGGTTGCACGAGTGCCGGGCGCGACCCTGGTCATCGTCGGCTCAGACCTGCCGCCATCGATCGCGTTTTTGAGCGCGAATCCGAATGTCAGGCTGACCGGCTTCGTGGACGACATTCGCGAGCCGTTGCGCGATTACGCGGTGTTTGTGTGCCCGATTCTCTCCGGCTCGGGTATTCGCGTAAAGTTGCTGGAAGCTTTCGCGGCGGGTATCCCGGTGGTTTCGACCACGGTCGGCGCGGAAGGTCTGGCCACCCAGTCTGGACTTATTTGCGAACTGGGCGATACGCCGGAAGAGTTCGCGGCAGCCATCTTGAGACTATTCACGGACGGCGACTATGCGAGGCAATTAGCGGTTCGGGCGCGCCAGGAGGTCGAATCGACGCGCGATATTCGAAAAATGACAGCCAAGCTGGAACGTGTCTACCGGTCGGAAGTCATCCGATTGCGCCAGACCAGCGGAGTCCTTAGTTCTGGTTCTGCTTCTGTTTCGCCTTTGGCGGTTGAAGAGCGTGTTTCAGGTCCTTAACCACGTATTCCGCAATATGCGTTAAGTTCGCCGGTTGCGCGCTTTCGAGCTGTTCAAATGTCGACCACAAGACGACGCGGCTGGTCTTATCCACCAGGAACACGTTACCGCGGCCCGTCGAAAACGATCCCCTGGGAGGCGGGCTGCTCTCAATGGTAGGGACGTTGGTCGCCGTCGATTTCGCCTTCTTCGCGGTAGCCTTCGTGTCAGGCGCTCCATCGCCGGAATCCGCGGATGACGTACTCGGTGCGGGCTTAGCCTCCGCGGCAGGCTGCGGGGGCTTCGGCGGAGGATTGATCTCATCCATCGTCGCTTCGAAGGACTCGCCCAGATGATCGGTTAACACGCCATCCGCCTTTTTCGGGTCGGTGACCACGCGAAGCAGGCCGCTTTGCGACAGCTGATTGGCCAGATACTGGTCGAATCCGAGGCGCATTGGCAGGATGTAGACGGTCTTGATATGTAGCAGCTCCGGCGATGGCGGGACGTTGGCGGCGACGGCTAAGGCGGCTACCGTCATGAACATCAGAATGCGTCGCATAGTTGAAGTGTAAGACTCGATCTCCATACGGGGCGGGGTGCACATCGTGGCCAGAGCCTAGCGGCCGACCAAGCGGAAGTACAGCCGCCAATACAGGTCGAACCCGAGCAGCTCCTGAAGAGCCTTAATCTCACCCTCGCTTTCATCTAAAACCCGGTAGGCCTCTGGACCTCCGGTCTTGTTCGCCATAAAGGCCCGCGCGGCGGGACCTAGGGCCGCCACTTTGCCGGCCAGCGAGGCGAGGAAGTGACCATGCTTAGCTCCTGCCAATAGCGCCAACAGCTGCCCAGCTACAATGGGCCAAGCTGCCCGCCAGGCCGACGCTACGTCGTAATGCTTGGCAAGCAGCACCAGTTGGTTGCGCGCAGACCAGAAGTAAACTCGGGCGCTTCGCTTACCCAGTGTCGCACTGCCAACGTGGTACACAACCGCGGAAGGGACGTACCTTCCCCAAAAACCAGCCTTCGCGCACCGGAGGCCAAAGTCGACGTCCTCGTAGTAACTACGATAAGTGACGTCAAGCAATCCCAGAAAGTCGAATACCCGGCGATTAAACAGGGCTGCGGTCATGGGCGCCCACCTGATCCGGCGCGCTTGCGACCACAGTGGAGCGTCGGGACGGCCGTAGCCGCAGCGCCATGCGTATCCCCCGCGGGAGACCAGATCGAAGCTGCCCTCCAAAGTGTCAGGTGCGTCCGCCATGAGGATCTTGCCGGCCGCAAAGTCGCATCCCTCAAGCGTGGCAGTCTCGACCAGCCGCTCAATATAGTCGCATTGCAACGTGACGTCGTTATTCAGAATGAGCAGCCAGTCTCCCGTGGCGGCCCGGATCCCACGATTGACGGCTTCGGCGAATCCACGATTCTCTTCCAACCGAAGCACGTTGGCTCCGGCAGCCGCGGCCATGCTGCTGGAGCCGTCGGAACTGCCGTTGTCGACTACGATCACTTCGTGCCGGGAATAGGTCTGTTCGCCCACACTCTTCAGCACGGACTTGAGCAGATCAATTCGGTTCCACGTGGGAATTATGATCGAAACCAACGACATGTAGTTTTGCGAGCAGCTTAAGGCCGTTTCGGTGAACCGTTTGACGCGCCCAAGCAGCAGGAGTCTGGCATTATAGTAGCGTGCGCGTTGAACCTGGCTGGCTGCATGGTTCTCTGCAATTGGTTGCGACCCTCGTCCGGCCCGCGCCCTTCTGAGTCGGACGGCTGTTTCCTCAACCGCTTGTCCCCTCAGATCAGAATCACGTGGTTCTTTTGAAGCCGCTCTCGGAGGGAGTGCGTGGCAAATAAAAGAGAAATCTTTTTCCGGAGTTTACGTCTCCTTTGTGCCGGGGTTACATGCGGGGGCTAGGTTCCGTTTCCATCACGATCGTCACCTATAACAGCGGGCGTTTCATCCGACGCTGTCTGGAGTCCGTGCTGGAGCAGCGCTACGCGAAAACTAGGGTCATCGTCGTGGACAACGCTTCCACGGACGGCACAGTCGACATTCTCGATGGGTTTTCAGACCGCGTCACGGTTGTCTTTAATGAGACGAACCTCGGGTTCGCAGCGGCCCAGAATCAAGCCATCGCCATGTCTGGCACAGATTGGGTGCTCGTCCTGAACCCCGATGTTCTGCTGATGCCGGGCTTCATTGCCACCTTGGTTGAGGCCGGCGAATCGGATCCGGCGGTCGGCACGGTTTGCGGCAAGCTGCTAAGCATGTCGGCCGATTTTCGATTGCCGCCCAAACCTTCTTTCGACTCCACCGGCGTCTATTTTACGCCTACCTTGCGGCACTTCGATCGCGGCTCCGGCCAGAAAGACGACGGCCAGTACGAGCGCTGCGAGTATGTGTTTGGTGCTACCGGCGCGGCCGCACTGTACCGCCGGAAGATGATCGAGCACATTTCAATCGGCGGAGAATTCTACGATCAAGATTTCTTCGTGTACCGCGAAGACGCCGATGTAGCCTGGCGCGCGCAGTTATTTGGCTGGACGTGCCTTTACGTTCCTTTCGCCCAGGGCTATCACGTGCGCACCGTGAAGCCAGCGAACCGCAGGCACCTGCCTCCCTACGTCAACATGCACTCGGTCAAGAACCGGTTCCTGCTGCGCATCAAGAATGTCACCGGACCCCTCTATATTCGCCATTTATTCGCGATTTCATGCCGGGATCTGGTGGTGATCTTAGGCTGCCTCACCCATGAGTTTCAATCGTTGCGGGCTTTTCCTGCGATCATTCGGATGTGGCGCCGGCAGTTTGCCAAGCGCCGGTACATCATGGCAGGACGCCGCGTTTCCGACGAATACATGGAGCAATGGTTCTCCTTCAGTCCGGTGAGCTATCCGGCGGATTCCGTGTCGGCCAAACTGCTGCAGAGCCACGGCGCACTCGCCCAATAACCTACTTCGCTGGTTCAGGCCGCCCGAGTTCGCACAAGCAATCCCGAGTTCAATACGGCCTTCAATACCCGACCCCTCACAATAGAGAAATGCGGATTGCGCTCCTGGGAACGCGCGGTATCCCAGCAAGCTATGGGGGTTTCGAAACGTTTGCCGAAGAACTCTCGACCAGATTGGTAGAACGGGGTCATCTCGTTACTGTGTATTGCCGGAATCGGTACCAGAGTTCCTTCTACCGCGGCGTCCAACTCCGGTACCTGCCTACCATTCGCCACAAGTACCTCGATACTCTCGCTCACACCTGTCTCTCGTCGTTAGACCTCCTTCGCCGTCGTTACGACGCAGTGCTCTACTGCAATGCCGCCAACGCCGTGTTCACTCTGTGGCCCCGCTTGGTGGGAATGCCGACGGCACTGAATGTGGATGGCCTGGAGCGGAATCGCAAGAAGTGGAACTCCCTTGCCAAATCGTGGTACCTCCTATCCGAGTGGCTGTCCACCTGGTGCCCAACCACGGTCATCTCCGACGCCGAGCACATCGAAGAGTATTACCGGACGCGCTACGGCAAGGCGTCCACCTTCATTCCCTATGGCGCAGACGCGGCGAAAGTGCCGGAGACGAATGAGGTCGAGAAGCTCGCCTTGGAGCCGGACCACTATGTCCTCTATGTGAGCCGCCTGGAGCCGGAAAATAACGCACTCCTGGTTCGCGAAGCCTTCGAACGTGTGCAGACCGATATGAAGCTTGCGATTGTGGGTGACGCGCCGTATGCCAGTGATTACATCCGCCGGGTGAAGAACACCTCCGATGCTCGCATTGTCATCCCAGGGGCCATCTACGGCGACGGTTACCGGCAGCTGCAATCCCACTGCTTTGCCTTCGTTCAGGCCACGGAAGTGGGCGGTACTCATCCGGCCCTGATCGAGGCCATGGGGAGGGGAGCCATGGTCCTTTATTTGCGAACGCCGGAGAACTCGGAAGTCGCCGGCGATGCCGCGATACCCTTTGATTCCCACGAGTTGGTGGAGAAACTACAGGCAGCTGTCAGCATGAGCCTAGTGGAGAAAGAGGCATGGGGCCGGCGAGCACAGGCACGAGTGCACGAGCGCTATAGTTGGGACGCCGTCACCACCGCCTATGAGCGCTTGTTGGGGGGGCTTTCCACCAACTAGCGAGTGTTGGAATTGAACTATGGCTTCCATTGTGCAACCCGCCGTCGCCAGTCAGCCGTACCGTTCCTGGGTCGAGGTGTCTCTGGGCCGCATTGGCGCAAACTACCGGGCCATCTCTAAGGTGGTCGGCCCCAACGTAGAAGTAATGCCGGTTGTGAAGGCGGACGCCTACCGGCACGGCGCGGTCGCGGTATCTCGGACCCTGGCGGCGGAAGGTGTTCGCTGGCTGGCCGTCAGTAATGCCGAGGAGGGTATTGTCCTTCGCGAGGCCGGCCTGCTGACCAGAATTCTCGTTATGGCAGATTTTCTCCCGTTCTCGCGCGAAGCGATTTTGGCGCATGATCTGACGCCGGTGATACACTCGCTCGCGGACTTGGCCGAGTTGGACCGGCTGGCCGCCCAGCGCGAACAGCGGGTGCAATATCACCTGAAAATCGATTCCGGGATGGGGCGCCTCGGCGTACGGCCCGATGCCCGAATTGCCGAGGCCATCATCTCCGCTAAAAACGTGGAGCTGGAAGGCCTGATGACGCACTTCGCTTCAGCCGCCAACTACGATTCGCCGCAGACGGACGATCAGATGGCGACGTTTGAGAAGGTCGTCGAGGACCTGGCCGCAGCTGACATATCGCCGCGCCTGGTTCACCTCTCGAGCACAATACCGATCGCATATGGCCGGCACCGCGCCTGGCGCGATATGGTCCGGCCAGGCCATGCGATTTATGGCTACCTCTCGCCCTCGCGCGGCCACGCTCCGGGTAAGCTGCTCAAGGTGGAACCCGCCTTGACCTGGCGGACGACGGTGCTTTCGGTCAAGGATGTTCCAGCGGGCTCGAAGATCGGTTACGGCGGCATGTTCACCACGGAGAGGCCGAGCCGCATTGCCGTTCTTGCCGTGGGCTACGCGGACGGGTTGCCGCACCGGCTGTCGAACCGCGGGCGCGTCATTGTGAAGCAGAAACTAGCTCCCATACTGGGCTCTGTTTCCATGGACCTGACCACCATCGATGTGACCGATTGTCCGATGGTGCAACCAGGAGATGCTGTCACCTTGCTCGGTTCTGAAGGTGATGTTCGAATTGATGCCCAGGAAATCGCGCGGCTGGCCGGCACAATTTCCTACAGCGTTCTGTGCGGGATTCACGCGCGAGTCAAGCGCATCTACGTCTAGACGGTCTAGATATCCAGATTACGAACGTCCAGCGCGTTTTCTTCGATGAACTTGCGCCGGCTCTCCACATCTTCGCCCATCAGGGTGGAGAAGATCGGTTCGGTTTCGGCGAAGTCTTTGATGGTGACCTGCAGCAGGGTTCGGCTTTCAGCGTTCATGGTCGTCTCCCAAAGCTGGGTGGCGTTCATTTCGCCGAGGCCCTTGTAGCGGGTAACAGCAACTTCGCGGGTCCCTTCGCCCTTGACGTGGTTGAACAACTCGCGCCAAGTAGGAAGCTCCACGCGCTGCGTCTCTTTCACCACCGTAAACGGCGGCTTGTTGAACCGCGAAACCTGCTTCAAAAGATTTCGCAGACGTCGATACTCCGGCATCGCCAGGAATTCGGTGTTCAGATACCGGGTGGCGTTGGTCGGATCCTTGTACGTCACCATCCAGGCCGAGTGTTCTTCTTCGCGCTCGATCGACACAACCAATTTCGCGGCCTTCAACCGCTCTGCCAGGCGCTTCATGTTCTCTTCACTCTGGAAGTCAGCCTTGGTATCGATGGTCAGCGCCAAATCGGAAATCACATCCACAACCCGCGGTTCTCTCATGCGGCGTTCCAGCTTTCGCCACACTTGTGAGAGTTCGTCCAGCGACATCAGGAAGCTGCGCAGCTCTGCGCCTTCGATTTTCGCAGCGGATTCACCTTGCCCAATTTCAACCGCGATGTTTTCCGTAGCGCGGCGCAGAATTTCGCGCGTGAATTCCTTGTCGTCCTTGATGTACTTCTCGCTCTTGCCCCGCTTGATGCGGTACAAGGGCGGCTGCGCGACAAATACTTTGCCGCGCATAATCAGCTCCTGCATATGCCGGAAGAAGAAAGTGAGCAATAACGTGCGGATGTGCGAGCCGTCGACATCGGCGTCGGTCATGATGATGATCTTGCCGTAACGCAGTTTCGCGAGATCAAAATCTTCGCCCTTGCCGATTCCGGTGCCGATCGCCGTGATCATGGCCCGGATTTCTTCGTGCCCGAGCATCTTGTCGTAGCGCGCTTTTTCGACGTTGAGGATCTTGCCCTTCAGCGGCAGAATCGCTTGATAGCGCCGGTCGCGGCCCGATTTTGCAGTGCCTCCGGCCGACTCGCCCTCAACCAGGAATAGTTCGCAGCGATCCGGATCCTTCTCCTGGCAGTCAGCCAGTTTGCCGGGCAAGCCGCCTGAATCAAGCGCGCCCTTGCGCCGCGTCAGGTCGCGAGCTTTGCGAGCCGCTTCTCTCGCGCGTGAGGCGTCGATCGCCTTCGATACGATCTTCTTCATCACCGACGGGTTCTTATCGAAGAACTCGCCTAGCTTTTCGTTGATCAGCTGAACGACGTAACCCTGGATGTCTGAATTCAGCTTGCCCTTGGTTTGGCCTTCGAACTGAGGCTGGGGCAGTTTGACGCTGATGACTGCGGTCAGACCTTCGCGAACGTCGTCACCGGTCAGGGTCTCTTTTTCTTTAAACAGCCCACCCGATTGACCCGCAGCATTAATGGTCCTCGTCAGTGCACTGCGAAAACCGCTGAGATGCGAACCGCCATCGACGGTATTGATGTTGTTGGCAAAACTAAAAACCGATTCGGAGTACGAATCGTTGTACTGGAGCGCGACATCCATCGTGATTTTGCCATTCGGCATCTCACGCTCGCCTTCGAAGTAGATCGGCTTGTCATGCAGCACCGACTTGCCGCGATTGAGGTGCTTGATGAACTCCGCGATGCCGCCGCTAAAGAAGAACTCTTCCCGGCGCTCCGTCTCACCACGCTCATCGGTAAGAATGATCTTCAACCCCTTGTTAAGAAAAGCCAGTTGCCGCAGCCGGTTCGCCAGAATGTCGAAGTCGAACGCGGTGACCGTCATGATCGTCGAGTCGGCTTTGAACGTGATCTTCGTGCCGGTCTTATTCGACTTGCCCGTGCGGACCAACGGACCCTTCGGAATGCCGCGCTCGTAATCCTGCTCCCAGGTGGAATTGGTGCGTTCGCCCTTGGCCGCTCGCCAGATCTCCAGATGGAGCGTCTCAGCCAGAGCATTCACGCAACTAACGCCGACGCCGTGCAAACCGCCGGATACTTTGTACGTGTTGGAATCGAATTTACCGCCGGCGTGCAGCTTCGTCATCACAACCTGCGCCGCGGAAACACCTTCGCCCTCATGCATGTCGACAGGGATGCCGCGCCCGTTGTCAATCACCGTGACGGAATCGTCGCTGTGGAGGGTGACACTCACCTCGGTGCAATAGCCGGCCAACGCCTCATCGACAGAATTGTCGACGACCTCATAAACCAGGTGATGAAGACCTGATTCACCGGTCGATCCGATGTACATGGCGGGCCGGAGGCGCACGGCCTGCAACCCTTCCAGAACCTTGATACTGCTTGCGTCGTACATTTCGTTGTTGTCTTGAAACACTGTTGCCATACTTCTCGTTTCATCCGGCGAGGAGCCTTTCGGAACCCGTCCGGCCATCGATCTTTCACTGCCCGGCGTTCATGGTGGCCGGCATACCAAACGACTATCGCGTCAGATGCGCATGGGCATCACGACATAGCGATAATCCGTATCCGGTGCGCCGCCATGCACTCGCAACTCACCGGCACTGTTGGAATCCTTGAAGAGAAAACTCACTTCGCTCGAATCCACAGCCCGCAGGAACTCGAGCAGATATTGAGAATTGAAACCGATCTCGGTTTCAGGACCGCTGTATTCCACCGGAATCGTTTCTTCGCTCTCACCTGTCTCGGAGGCTGAAGAATGGATCCTTGCTTCGCCCAACAGCATTTGCATACGAATGGCTCGCGAACGCTCATCGGAGAATTGCGAGACGCGCTCGATCGCCGCTCTCAGTTCTTCGCGCTGGAACACAACGGTGTGCGGATGCTCCTTGGGCAACACACGCTCGTAATCCGGAAAGTTCCCGGTCAGTTTGCGGCTTAACAACAAACGCTGGCCAATGCGGAAGAACAGGTGGTTATCGCTGCCGGCGAATTCGATCTCTTTGTCGCCTTCATCGCTGGCTAGCTTTAAAACCTCGCTCATGGCCTTCTTCGGTAACAATGCCCGGAACGAAGCCGCTTCCAGATCAGGGAGCGCTATCTTCTTCTCCACCATCGAGAGCCTATGACCGTCCGTCGCAACCATGACGATGCCGCTGTCTTTTAAGAGCAGCAGAGCGCCATTGAGCGTGAAGCGCGACTCTTCCGACGAAATCGCAAAAATCGTTCGCGCGATCATCTCGGCCAGCACCCCAAGTGGCAGCTTGGCCAACACATCCGGCATGGCCGGCAACTCGGGAAAGCTCTCGCGCGACATACCGGCAATGCGCGTCCGTGAGCGCCCACAAACCAAACTCGCCCAGTGGTTCTCCTGCAGTTTGATGTTCAGGTCCGCGTCCGGCAGTAATCGGACGTAATCGAGCAGACGACGCGCTGGAATTGTTCCGGCGCCTTCCTTTTTGACTCGCGCCGGACATGCACAACGAATGCCCAACTCCAGGTCTGTGGCGGTCAACCAGACCTTGTCTTCGTCTGTCTCCACGAGAATGTTCGACAGGATGGGGATCGTCGTTTTCTTCTCGACAACGCCCTGAGTCAGTCCCAATTCCCGCACCAGATCCGACTTGCTAACCGAAAACTCCATACCGTTCCTTGGGTATCTCCTCGCCTGATCAAGCTCTGATTCGCCAGGTACTTCTAGCCGACCTTTTTAAACTGTTATAGAGAGCCGTAATAGTAAGTGCAGTGGAAATGTTGATTTCTCTCTAAATTATAGCAAAATCTACCAGTTTCTGTCTCGCTAGGGTGTGGAAGAAGGCTGCGTGGAATCTGCATACTTTGGCCGCTCGCCCGTTTTTAACAGCCACGCAACCTCATTTTGCCCCGCTCTTGTGGAAATAAAATATAAACCTATTGTAATGAGTCGATTAGGCTCTGAATGAGCCTGTTTAAATCTTCATCAGTGCGACGCAACTGTTCGATCTTCTGCACGGAATGCAAAACGGTGGTGTGATGCTTTCCACTGAACGCCCGGCCGATCTCTGGCAAGGATGCCTGGGTGAGTTCCTTGACGAGGTACATCGCGATCTGTCTGGGGTAGGCGATTTGGCGCGTGTTGCTCTTCATCTTGAGCTGGGCCGTCGTCATGTTGAAATGCTCGGCGACCTTCCGGATGATTCCCTCAATCGAAATCTTCTTCTCCGGCGTCGCATTTAGATGCCTCAGACTTTGTTGCGCCATAGCCATATTGATCGCTTGGCCGGTCAGTGACGAGACCGCGATGAGCCGGGTGAGAGATCCCTCCAACTCCCGCACATTGGACTTGGTTTTGGTCGCAATAAAGATGCGGACATCTTCCGGCAACCGGATGCCTTCAGAGTCGGCCTTTTTCTCCAGGATGGCCATCTTGGTTTCGAGGTCGGGGGCCTGAATGTCCACCATGAGGCCCCACGCAAATCGCGACCGAACCCGTTCTACCAACCCCGGCATCTGATTTGGCGCTGCATCGCTGGAGATCACAATCTGTTTCCGATGATCATAGAGTTCATTGAATGTGTGGAAGAACTCTTCCTGGGTTCGTTCCTTGCCGACCAGAATGTGGATGTCGTCGATGAGCAGTACATCGGCGGATCGATAATGCCGGTGAAACTGCGGCATGCGGTCCAACTTGATGCAAGTAATCATCTCGTTCATGAAGCGCTCACTCGAGGTGTAAACCACATTCAAGCCGGGGAAGCTGCGCAGCAGGCTCCAGCCAATGGCGTGCATCAAATGCGTCTTACCAATGCCGACGCCGCCGTGAAGGAAGAGCGGGTTGTAGCTGCGGGAAGGCGAAGTCGCGACGGCCAAGGCCGCCGCATGGGCAAACTGGTTGGACGAGCCAACCACGTAGTTATCGAACGTCAATCGCGGATTCAACCAGGACTCGGAGTTCTCGAACAGCGGTTCAGCCAACGCGTTGTGGCCATTCTGGTGACCATTGGCATATGGCACTTGAACGGGCCTGGGCGGCTGCCATGTCCCGTTGGCTGTTGCGACGGCATACTCAACTCCCCGGATGGGCAACTTCAGCTCCTCGATTGCCCGCCGCACGTGTCCGTCATATTCCTGGCGGATCCATTGCGCTGACGCTTCATCCGCGACCTGCACGACCAGGTGATCATCCACCAGACGATCCGCCTGCTGCGTTCGCTCTATCCAGTTCTGATAGGCATCCGAACTGAGCTTTGTCGACAAATGATTTTTAATCTTCTCCCACACCGTGTTCAATCCCCACCCTGGTAGAATTCGGACGGCAGAACATTCCCACAAGATTTCCACATGTGTGGAAAATCCAGCTTCCGTTAGGTTGTTTCGGAGCCCACCGTCCGCTTTATCAGGGAGGCAGGAACTATCGGGGGAGACCTACTGCCGTTCGTCGAAAGTTCAGTCTACCACAGGGCCTATAGCCGCTATAAAAAAAATCGAGATCTCGTAAGTCATACTAGCTGCAGAGTTTAAAGTGGTTGACATTTTTGTAACGAAGGAGTTCTCCACAGGGTTTTCCCACCGGGGACGGCCCTAAAAGGCCTTGTTGCAGTTAGATGAATTGACTTCACAACAATGTCGTTGCAGAATGTTGAATAGGCCTCTGAGCGGGAGTAACTCAGCTGGTAGAGTGCGACCTTGCCAAGGTCGATGTCGCCGGTTCGAACCCGGTCTCCCGCTCCAATACACCTTCCGGCCTCCAATCCCATCAGCGCTAGCCCCCACATTAATTGGGTGCCTCCGTATACGTATTGGCGAGTTTGCGCGTCAACTATCCCAGGAGACGCGGATATGAGATTCAGCGCGACAGCGACCGCAGTCAGCGTCCTTCTAGTCCTCTCATCGCCGTTTTCCCCAGCTAAGAACAAGCCTTCGGGCGCTGTCCGCAAGGCAAATCCTGCTCAATATGCCGCATTTTCGCAGCCTCTCGATAAGGACCAGCAGGCTCGCCATGCACTCGACCGCCTGACGTTCGGTCCCCGCTCAGGAGACCTTGCCGAAGTCCAGCGCCTGGGCCTTAAGCGCTGGATCGACCAGCAACTGCATCCCGAAAAACGCCCGGAGACCGCTGCCTTTGAGGAAAAACTCCGGCCATTTGTGTCAACACAGATGGGCATCCGTGAAACCTATCTCCAATACCCGTCTCCACAACTGATCGCGCAAGTGGCCCGCGGCAAGGGCACGCTACCGGACGACCCCGAGCTTCGCGCCATCGTGATGCACCTCGCGGAACGATACCGCGTGAAGACCCAGCCGACACAAACGGCAGCCAACGACCCCAACGACGATTCGGACCTGGATCCGGCGGTTGCCTTAGCGGCCATTCTCACCTCTCAGCAAATCGACATCCTAAAGAACGGCAAACCCGAGGAGAAGAAAGCAGTACTCGAATCGATCCCGCCGGCCAAGCTGACTGATTTCGTCTACGCCCTCCACAAGCAACAGCGGCAACAGCTATTCGCCCTGGCGCCGGTCGAGTTGCGGCGCCGCCTCATTCTTTCCGTCAACCCTCAGCAAGTGGTCGCCGAAGACCTGATTGAGAGCAAACTGCTGCGAGCTATTTACAGCAGCCACCAGCTCGACGAATTGCTGGTCGACTTTTGGTTCAATCATTTCAACGTCTACCTCAATAAAGGCGCAGACCGGTATTTCGTGCCCACCTACGAGCGTGAAGCCATTCGCCCGTATGTCCTCGGCAAGTTTCACGACCTTCTGCTGGCCACCGCCAAAAGCCCGGCCATGCTGTTTTATCTCGACAACGCCGAGTCGGTGGCCCCCAATCTCGACGCGAACCGCGATCCGAGCCGCCTCAATCAGCGCAAGCGAGGTTTGAACGAGAACTACGGCCGGGAGCTCATGGAACTTCACACCCTTGGAGTCGATGGCGGTTACACGCAAAAAGACGTCGTCGAAGTCGCGCGCTGCTTTACTGGCTGGACGGTGGCGCCGGCTAAGAAGGGCTCCGGTTTCGAATACAACGACAAAGTCCACGACAAGGGTCAGAAGGTCGTCCTGGGGCACGTAATTAACGCCGGCGGCGGTATGGATGACGCCCTGAAAGTACTCGACATTCTCGCTCGTCATCCGTCCACAGCTCACTTCATCTCGCTGAAGCTCGCCAAGCGCTTTGTGGCCGACGATCCGCCGCCCTCGCTCGTGGCGCGCATGGCCAAGACGTTTACCAACACTGATGGCGACCTCCGCAAGGTTATGCAGACCATGCTCCAGTCGCCCGAGTTCTGGTCACAGGGCTCGTATCAGGCAAAGGTCAAAACGCCTTTCGAAATGATCGTCAGCTCCGTACGCGCCAGCGATGCCCAGGTCGATTCAGCCCTTCCGCTGGCGAATGCCGTTCAAAGACTCGGCGAACCGCTCTATCGCAAGATCGAACCCACCGGCTATTCCAGCGCCAACGCGGAGTGGATCAGCTCGGCTGCCCTGCTGGATCGGATGAACTTCGCCCTCGCTCTGGCTCACAACAAGCTTTCCGGAGTCAAGGTGGACCTCGATCTCTGGAAAACACTCGTTGCCCCCGATCCGATGAATCTCGCCCGAGCTTTGCTGACGCAGGATCCTTCGACGCAGACCCGCGAGGCGATTGAGAAAGCACTCAATGACCCCGCGCTGCAAACCCAGTTGGCCGCCGGCGCGAAAGTTAAGCAGCCCGAACTGCCCAGCCTGGTGGCCGGCTTAGTGATTGGTTCGCCCGAGTTCCAGCGCCGCTAGCGCGGCTGGAGAACTGACAGGATAAAGGAGAACAGAAATGCCGACCCGCCGATTTTTCCTGAAAAACGCAGCGCTGGCCATGTACGGCATTGGCTCCGTGCCGCTGTGGCTTTCCCGCGCCGCGCTGGCGAGTGATGCCCCCTCCGAGCGGAAGAAGATCCTGATCGCCATCTTCCAGCGGGGCGCTGTGGATGGTCTGAATGTCATCGTGCCCCATGGCGAGCGGGAATACTACGCATCGCGTCCCACCATCGCCGTTCCCCGGCCCGACGGTACGCCCGACTCCGCGATCGACCTAGACGGTTTCTTCGGCCTGAACCCTGCGCTCCACTCGTTAAAGCCATTGTGGGACCAGCGTCAGCTCGCCATCGTTGAAGCGGTGGGCTCGCCCGACCCGACCCGCTCGCACTTCGACGCCCAGGATTACATGGAGTCCGGCACGCCCGGCCTGAAGAGCACCAGCGATGGATGGCTCAATCGCGCATTGCCTCCCCAGCCCAATTCGTCGGCCGTTCGGGCTGTCAGCATGGGGCCCGATCTGCCACGCTCACTCCGCGGCACGAACCAGGCGCTCTCCATCACCAATCTGAACGATTTCCAGGTCCGGGATGCGCGCGCCGCGAATACGTTCGAGACCATGTACGGCACGAGTGCCGACCAGATTCTCAACGGTACTGGCCGTGAAACTTTCGACGCCATTCGCCTGACGCAATCTATCCAGAAGACCCCTTATCTACCGGCCAATGGCGCTCGCTATCCGAATGGCCCTCTCGGTCAACGCCTGCTGCAGATTGCTCGCATCATCAAAGCCAATGTCGGCCTTGAGGTGGCGTTTACGGATGTCGGCGGTTGGGATACACACGTCAATGAGATTGGCGCGAAGCCATCTGTCGGTCAACTTCCCAACCTGCTTCGCGAGTTCGGTGATGCCTTGGCGGCATTCTCACAAGATATGGGTGACCGCATGACGGATATCACCGTCGTTACCATGTCGGAGTTCGGACGCACCGTTAAGGAAAACGGCAACCGTGGCACCGACCACGGTCATGCCAACATGATGCTGATTCTCGGAGGCAGCGTCAAAGGGGGCCGCGTCTACGGAAAGTGGCCCGGCCTCCAACGCGAACAACTTTACGAAGGCCGCGACCTGGATGTGACCACCGACTTCCGCACCGTGCTTTCAGAATTAGTGTTGCGAGAATTAGGCAACCGGCAACTGGCCTCGGTGTTTCCTGGTTTTCATGAGACGAAGTTCACAGGGTTTTTGAACGGGTAAGGCCGAGTGCTGGCAATCTTTGCCAAAGGTGGTAGCCTTATCGGTAAGGAGTGTGATGCCAACCCGCAACGTAAATTTGACAGATGAACTCGATCGCTTCGTCCGGGATCAGGTCAAGAGCGGGCGCTACGAGAATGCCAGCGAGGTAGTGCGGTCGGCTTTGCGAACTTTGGATCATGAGGAAAGACATTTCGAAGCCAAGCTAGTCGCCCTGCGGTCCGCCATTGACGAGGGAGATGCCAGCGGCGTTGCCAAGGGCGATGTCTTTGCACGTGTTCGGAAGACTCTCAAACTTCCCGCGTCGCGGCGCTAGGCGGTGGCAGTCTTTCGTTTGACGCGACGTGCGGAGAGTGATCTCGTAAACATCGGCGCCTACACGATCAAAGAGTGGGGTGAGGCCCAAGCAAGTCGTTACCTCCACGAGATTGAAGCGCTTTGTCAGCGGCTTGCTGAGAATCCCGATTTGGGTCGTTCATGTGATTACGTTCGTCGCGGCCTACGTCGCATGGAACACGGCAAACACGTCGTGTTTTACCGCCGGATTGCCGGCGATATTCTCGTCTCGCGTTTCTTGCATCAAAACATGCTCGCCACGAGGCATGCTATGGACGATCCAGACGACGCGGGATAAGCCACGAGTGAAGTCCGAAAACAGGATGCAGGAATATCTTCAGCCGCATTTCCCGGTCTTCGCGAAATCCCAGGCATCGCCGACGATCCGTTGGAGATCCGCCCGCACCGGCTTCCAGCCCAGGATGGTCTGAAGCCTTGTCGAATCGGCCACCAGGCTGGGCGGATCGCCTTCACGCCGCGGACCGACCACACGCGGAACGGGCTTGCCGGTAACGCGCTCCACCGCTGACACGACTTCCTTCACAGAGTGCCCGCGTCCCGAACCCACGTTGAATACGTCCGAGGCCCCGCCCTTTAGCAGGTGCTCCACGGCGCCCACATGAGCCTCAGCCAAATCGCTCACATGGATGTAATCGCGGATACAAGTGCCGTCCGCAGTCGGGTAATCATCGCCAAATAGCGTCACCGGCCGGCCAGTTTTGACAGCGCGCAGCAGCAGCGGAATCAAATGGGTTTCCGGGTCGTGGCACTCCCCAAGCCCCGCCGCCGGTTCTGACCCGCATGCATTGAAGTACCGCAGGCGGATGCTGCGAAATTCGCGATATTGATCCAGCGTTTGGAGAATTTTCTCCACCATCACCTTGGATTCGCCATACGGATTAATGGGTAGCGACGGTTGGTCTTCCGTGATCGGCACAACTTTGGGGATGCCGTACGCGGCCGCAGTTGAAGAGAACACAAGCTTCTTCACACCGGCTGTCAGCATCGCTTCGAACAACGAAATGGAGCCCGCGACGTTGTTCGAAAAGTACAGCTCGGGAAACTGCGTCGACTCACCCACAGCGATGTAGGCCGCGAAATGGATGACCGCCTCGCACTGTTCATCGCGCAATAGTGCGGTGACCTTGTCCGTCTCTCTGAGGTCGCATACGCGCAAAAGGCCGGCCGGCACGCTTCCGGCGTGACCGCGCGAAAGATTGTCCACAACCACAACCTCGTGACCTTGCTTGAGAAGGAAATAAACGGTGTGGGAACCGATGTACCCGGCGCCGCCGGTAACGAGTATCTTGGCCATGTTTCCTTGAGTTTACTGGACGGCCAAGAGCCACGAAGCCCGAAATCCTGCATCAGCGGCGGCTTCCGGGCCTTGAGGAGTGCGAATTCCGGATGATCTTCAATTATTTGTTACTGCTTTAGAGCCTTCTCGACGGCGCCCACCAAGGCCGGGTCCTCCGGCGTTACCTTGGGCTCGAACCGGGCGATGACATTGCCGTCTTTATCGACGAGAAACTTGGTGAAATTCCATTTGATTTCGCCGTCCGTCGCGGGATTCGCTTTCGTCGTGAGGAACTGATAGAGCGGCGTCGTATCGTCGCCCTTCACGGACACCTTGGCCATCATCGGGAATGTGACGCTGTATTTGCTCTTGCAAAACGTCTTGATCTCTTCATTGGTTCCCGGCTCTTGCGCGCCGAAGTTGTTGGCCGGGAAGCCGACGATGACGAAACCCTGGTCCTTGTACTTCTCGTAAAGAGCCTCCAGGCCCGTGTACTGCGGCGTATACCCGCAGCGGCTCGCCACATTCACCAGCAACACCACCTTGCCTTTGAAATCCGCCAGCGATATGGGCTTGCCATCGATGGAATTCAGCGTGTAATCGTATACGGAAGCGGCGCCGGCGCTGGCCGCCATCAAAATCGCACCTGCGGCTAGAACTGTCAGCATTTTGAACATAAGAATCTCCTCGTCGAACACTCCATGGATGCCACCTCCCTGAACCGGAGGCCAAAATCAGCCATCTAACAACTACGGGCCGTCACGCCTGTTTTGGCCTAGGCCCGTCTTGGCGCTTGAGCCCGATACCCTGAAATTATGGCACTTCTCGAACTAGATCACGTAAGCAAGCACTACGCCACCGACGGCGAACCCGTGATCGCCCTTCGTGATTTTTCCCTGGTGGCTGCGGCCGGCGAACTGATTGCCGTGGTCGGCCGCAGCGGCTGCGGCAAATCCACTCTGCTGAATTTGTGTGGCGCGATGGACCTGCCCAGCAGCGGCTCTGTTGTTATTGACGGCGTTTCGACGAAGTCTCTGAATGATGCGGCGTTGACGCGGCTCCGCCGGGAGAAAATCGGTTTTGTTTTTCAATCGTTCCAGCTCCTGCACACTCTCTCCGTGGTCGAAAACGTGGAATTGCCCCTACTCCTGGCTCACCAGCCAAACGCCCGTCAAAGGGCACTCGAACGCCTCCGCTGGGTCGAGATGCAAGACTATACAAACCGCCTTCCCCACCAGCTCTCAGGAGGCCAGCAGCAGCGAGTCGCCATCGCTCGCGCGCTCGTCCACGGGCCTCGTCTGCTGCTGGCCGACGAACCCACGGGGAATCTCGATACGACGACGGCCGGAACCGTTCTCGCTGTTCTACGCCGCACCGCAACGGACTTGAGCATGGCCATCCTCATGGCGACACACAGCCTGGAATCAGCAGCCATTGCCGACCGCATCATTCGCTTGCGGGATGGCGTACTGGATGAAGTCCAAGATCCGGCGTTGAGGCGAACTTGACCGGTGCGCTCCTCTTTTGGCGGCTGATCCTCCGCCCCTTGCGCCGCGAGCCACTTCGCTCGGCGCTCACTGTATTGTCGGTCGCACTGGGCGTGGCTGTGGTGGTGGCGATTGACCTCGCCGGCCGCGCCGCCGCTGGTAGCTTTCACTCTTCCCTCGAATCGCTGACCGGTAAAGCAGACCTCGAAATCACCGCAACCGGTGGCGTTGACGAGCGACTACTCGGCCGGCTCGTGCAACTTCCACTGCCCCTGACGTTTCGACCCCGCATCGAGGATTGGGCATCGATCAACGGCAAAGGGGAAGCTCTGCCCTTGATCGGGCTTGACATCATCGCGGACAACTCGTCTGAAGACCCGGAGGCTACGCTTGAAGACGCACAGGATGCGGCGGGCGCGCTAACCCGAGGTGATCCCATCTGGGTCGGAGCACGTCTTGGGTTGAGAAAAGGCGACCGTGTCCGCCTCTTGATTAACGACCGGCTGTTCGATTTCACGGTCCGTGGCGTCCTCAAACACAGTGCCGCCTCGGTGAGTGAAGAAAATGCCATCGTTGCGGACATCGGGCTTGCCCAACAGGTCACCGGCAAGGCCGGCAGAATCGACGCCATCAGCGTGAGCGTGCCTAAGGATTCGCCGGAGCCGCTCTCGTACTGGATAGACGAGCTGCGCCGCCAACTCCCTGCCTCCGTCAGCATCGAACCCCAGGCCACGCGTACGGATGAGAACCGCAAAATGCTCGCAGCCTTCCGATGGAATCTGCGCGTGCTGAGCTACATCGCTTTAGTTGTCGGTGCGTTTCTCATTTACAACACTATCTCCATCTCGGTAGTTCGCCGCCGGAACGAAATCGGCATCCTGCGTGCCCTGGGTGCGACGCGCCAGGTCATCCTCACGGGCTTTCTGGCCGAGGCCGCTTTTTTCGCGGCTGCCGGATCCACCATCGGCCTCTTGCTGGGGCGCTTCATGGCGTTGGGTGCTGTCAGCCTGTTAGGGTCAACCGTGCAGTCTCTCTATATCAGCAGTGAGCCCGGTCAGGTCGAGTTCACACTCGGCTCTCTCGCGGCCGGACTCGCGGTCGGCATCGGCATTTCATTACTGGCGGCACTCGCTCCCGCCTTCGAAGCGGCGCAGGTCCTGCCCGTCGAAGCCATGGCCCGAGGCCGTGAAGAATATGTAGCTGCGACCCGCTCGCGCTGGAGTCTGCCCCTGGCATTGCTTCTCGCTCTCTTGGCGGCCGCAGCATCACAACTGCCGTCCATCGGAAGCCAGCCGGTTTTCGGCTACTTCGCCGCCCTCTTGCTGATCGTGGCAGCGGCCATCGCCATCCCGGGCCTGCTGAATGTATTCGTCGGGCTGACGGCCGGCTTCGTCGCTCGTCTTTTGGGCGTCGAAGCGATGCTGGCCCTTCGCAGCCTGCGCGCGTCGCTGGGCCGTACGTCGGTGCTCATCGGCGCGCTTGCCACCGCCGTCGCCATGATGGCCAGCGTCGGGATCATGGTGGGCAGCTTCCGCGAAACCGTTTCGCTCTGGATGGACAACCAGCTGAAGGCGGACTTTTACCTGCGGCCTGCCGGTGCCGCGGCGGCTGATCGCCACCCCACCATGAGTCCCGAGGTGGCCGACCGCATCGAGAGAATTCCGGGCATCGCGGCCGTCGATCGTTTCCGCGCTTACGCCATATCCTTCCAAGGTCTGCCGGCGTCGCTCGGTGGAGGCGAAACGTCCAAGATCGCGGCGAACGCCGGTACACGTATGCTGCCCGGACAAGATACCTCCGCCGCCATGGCCAAACTGCCCACCGGCGATTACGTTGTGGTGAGCGAGCCGTTTTCCAACAAGCACAACGTTCACCGGGGCGACACCATTCGGCTCGCGCTGGGCGGCCGTGAAGCCACGTTCCGGATCGAGGGCGTCTACTACGACTACTCCACTGAGCGCGGATTTGTCGTCATGGATCGCCGAACGCTGCTGAAATACCTTCCCGACCCGGCTGCTTCTAATATCGCCGTCTTTCTCGCACCAGGCGCGGACCCTGCGGCCGTTCGCAAACAGATCGACGAAGTCATCGCCGGCCGGGGCGTGTTGGTCTTCAGCAATTCGCGCTTGCGAAGAGAAGCCATCGCCATTTTCGACCGGACATTCACCATCACGTGGGCGCTCGAAGCGGTCGCCATCATCGTCGCCGTGATGGGCATCGCGGGCGCGTTGCTCGCACTGGTGATTGACCGCCGCCGCGAGTTTGGCCTGCTACGGTTCCTCGGCGGCTCTGCCATTCAAATCCGCCGGATCATTCTCGCCGAAGCGGCGTTCCTCGGCTTATTGGCTAATTTCATCGGCCTCGCGCTAGGCACGCTTCTTTCGCTGATCCTCATCTACGTGATCAACAAGCAATCCTTCGGCTGGACCATCCAGTTCCACTGGCCGTTCTTGCTGCTCGTGTCCGCGCTCAGCGTGGTCTACATCGCGACCATTCTCGCGGCGCTCTATCCCGCCCGCACCGCGATGCGCCTGAATCCCATTGAGGTCGTGCATGAGGACTAGCACCCTGCCGAAGCCGGCGAACGGTCCTTCACGCCCTCAGGGTCGCGGTTCTGTATCTACGCTTCTGAGGCGCGCGCGTGAGCAAGCGCTTCCCGGCTTTTCTCATCAACCTGCCAGGATCTGGATCGCCCTCGCCCTGATTTTACTTACCGTCGTGACACTGTGGGGCGCCGCCGGTAAGCTCGCTTTGCCGGGCTACCACTTCCAATTCCCGCGCGATCACTTCAGCCATCCGGACTTTGCCACCGAATGGTGGTACTACACCGGCAACCTCACCGACACCACCGGCCGCCCCTTCGGCTTCGAGTTGACCTTCTTCCGGCAGGTCATCGATGCAAGTGATCCAAGTGAGCGAGGCGTCACCAGCTCCCCCGGCCAGACCGTTGTTCGCGCTGCGTCCGTTTGGGAGCCCGATCAGGTCTACCTTGCGCACCTTGCTCTCAGCGACCTCCAGGGCCAGCAGTTCTTCCACACCGAACGCCTC
This sequence comes from uncultured Acidobacteriaceae bacterium, assembly GCA_963740005.1. Lineage (GTDB taxonomy): Bacteria > Acidobacteriota > Terriglobia > Bryobacterales > Bryobacteraceae > CAJCIT01. The sequence continues at coordinate 52,322 of CAVUCO010000046.1, forward strand.
AATCGCGCCGGCCCCGGTCTGGCCGGTATCAGCCTCGATCAAGGCCTGTATTGGAACGGCAACTGGCAAGTGCGATGGACGCTTCCCGGTGCGAACCAATCTTTGCAGGCCGTAACTCCGGAACTGACACTCCAACTTGAACTCAAGCCGGAGAAGCCGCCCATCATCCACGGCCTGAACGGTGTCAGCCAGAAGGGTCCTGAACCCGGCAAGGCCTCGCACTACATCTCGTTCACGCGGCTCGCCGCGGACGGCACACTGAGCTGGAAGGGCCAGACGTTTCATCTGAAGGGCCTCGCCTGGATGGATCACGAATTCTTCACGCAACAACTTGACGATACCGAAGCGGGCTGGGACTGGTTCTGCGTCCAGCTGGAGAACCATGAGGAACTCATGTTTTATCGCCTCCGCAAGAAGAATGGCGCCGGTGACGCGTTCTCTTCCGGAACGTTTGTTGACGCCCAGGGCGGCAGCCGCTTCCTCTCTTCCTCCGACTTCACGCTCAATCCAGGCACCCGCTGGACCAGCCCTAAGACGGGTGCCGCGTACCCCGTCGCCTGGACTCTCAGCGTCCCCTCACTTGGTCTGCAGCTGGCCGAGGAGACGCCACTGAAGAATCAGGAACTCGATTCGAAGCACGGCTTCGGCCCCAGCTATTGGGAAGGCGCAGTCCGTTATACAGGGATCCGCAAGGGGCAGCCCATCCACGGCGTCGGCTACCTCGAAATGACCGGATACGACCACGACCGGGTGTTTGGCCGGAAATAGCGGCATCGTGGGCGCAACTGGTGGTTGAGCTACCTGTAGCCGCCTGACTACCCTCACCTACTGAAAGAGGCGCACCGGCTACTGCCGCACCGCCCACGCCAATCCGTCCGGCTGCTTTCCGGCGTCCAGATGTCCCGTCACTTCCAGCGATTTCAAGTCGACGATAACAACGTAACTATCCGGCGTGCATGCCACGAACGCGCGCGAGCCATCGGGCTGCACCAGGATGCCGGCCGCGCCACGACCGATCTTTATCCGCTTGGCGTCTTTGCGAGTGGCTACATCGAACACGGCCAGGTCCGGGGCGCCCAACATTGAAACGAGCACCAGTTTTCCATCTGGCGTGAACTTCAGGCGGTTCGCGCTTTTCACATTCGCATCGAGAGTCTGAACGACTTTCCTGCTCGCGATATCGATGATCGAGATCGTCCCGTCCTGCGCATTCGCTGCCCAAAGCTCCTTGCCATCCGGCGAAACGTCAAAACCTTCGGCGCCTCTGCCCACGGCGACAACGGTCTCGTTCCAATCGGCTCGCGGAGTACCCATCGGCCCACCCGGCGGCGGTCCGCCCGGTCCGCCTCCCTGTCCCGGCTGTGGTCCTCCTGGTCCGGGGCCTGGTCCACCGGGCCGCACCATCGTCTTGTCAATGAACGTCATGGACGCGGAGGCCACGTTGGAGGTGACAATCCACTTCAGATCATCGGCGACGAAAATCATGTGCGTTCTGTTTTGACCCGTACCCAGAACCCAGTCGATCTTGTTGGTTGCCGGATCATAGCTTCCAATCACTTTCGCGCCTTCCGCGGTGAACCACAGCTTTCCGCCCACGAATGTCAGGCCATGCGGGCCGCGCAGCGGACCCAGATCAATGGTGGGCATTGCCTTCTGATGAATCAGGTCCACCACGGTAATCGTGTTGTAAGCTCCGCCCCCATAGTTCGAGATATAAGCGACCTTGCCGTCGGTAGACGCAATGACCTCATGCGGGTCCGGTCCGGATGGCACCCGGCCAATGACCTGAAGCGTTGCGGGATCCACAGTCGATAAAGCGAGATCGCCCTTGGACAGCACCAATAGTGCCGGTGAAGGCGTCTCTGCGGCACTCAGCACGGCCTGCCCGATGCAGGTAAGAAGCAGAGCTAGAGCTATTCGGTTGGTCATAGTCAGTCGCGTGGCACTCATTCAGGAATTTACCTCACCTTGGCTATTCTATTGGGTATTCGATGGAACCGGTCTACTTCCCATCGCCAACCCATTTCCGCGCGTGGCTTCAGGAGCATCACGCCAAAGCGCGAGAGCTGTTGGTCGGATTCTATAAGAAAAGCTCCGGTGAGCCGAGCATCACCTGGCCGGAATCGGTGGATGCGGCCCTCTCTTTCGGCTGGATTGACGGTGTCCGGAAGAATGTTGACAGCATTCGCTACACCATTCGATTTACCCCGCGGCGTCCCACCAGCATCTGGAGCAAGATCAACATCGATCGCGTTCGGGAACTGATCGAGCTCGGCCTGATGCAGCCTGCGGGCCTGAAGGCGTTCGAACAGCGCACTGACAAAAAGTCAGCCATCTACTCGTACGAGCAGCGAAAGCACGCCGCGCTGGGCGAAGCATATGAACGGACGTTCCGCCAGAATAGAAAAGCCTGGGATTTCTTTCAGGCACAGGCGCCATCATATCGACGGGTCTGCAGTTGGTGGGTCATCAGCGCCAAGCAGGAAGAAACCAGGCTGCGGCGCTTGGCCAAACTCATCGATAGCTCCGCAAAAGGCCTCAGGCTTGACGGGAAATGATCCCAACCGCCGCAACAAGTCTCGCATCCGCCCGCGTGCTGAGCGACACTAGATACAACTGCTCCTGAAGAGGAAGACATGATCCTATCCAAGAAGCTCTCCCTGCTTTTCATCTTCGCGGGTTGCTGCCTGGCGGTCCGAAACCCCGATTGGAAACTTGGCACCGTGCTGGATTCGCCGGCTCTGCACCAAGCGCCCGGCATCGAAACGCCGGTCTATTCTCCCGGAGGGCAGGCCGTCCGTACCATGCCTGAGGTGCAGCGCATCGAGATTCAAGGAACCCAGCTGGTGATCCTTGGAGCAAGTGCGGCCTACGTGGTGGATCCCGGCCCGAATACGGGCACAATCACGGTGGGACACGGGCTGCTGGCGCGCGACGTATACGTCTGCCAGATGGGAGCTCGCGATCGGGTCATGTACGCGGAGAAAGCGGAGAAGAAGGGCCAGCGGCTTGAGATCCTCGATTCCTTTGGCCGCGTCTGCTATCTAGACATTGTCCGCCAGCAGCAACTGCAAGCGAGCGCACCCGCCAAATCGCAATAGCGGGTAGTAGCTCTATCGAAGCTCGTCATCGAATCGCTCGAAGACGTATTCAAGCCGTAATTCCACTGGCCGTGTGTGAAACGAATACCTATCTTTGATCCGGTTCAGTTCGCCGGTCGTCGTGTCCCAGCACCACGCTTCCCGACCGACTGGATCGAAGACGAGAATGTCGCCTACGCCCCACTCCGCGTATTTCCGGCATTTCTGGATAACTCGTGTGAAGCGGTCGTCAGGCGATAAGTTCTCGATCGCAACCGCAACGGCGTGTGTCGGGTACGGTTCTTCCTCGGGTCCGATGATGCCACAGACATCCGGCGTTGGCTCCCAAGACGCATCGATTGCCAGGGTCAGCTCCGGGCGCGGCTTATACCCAAGTTCCTTTAAAAGCATTGACAGAACGAATTGCAGAACGGAGTGGAGCTTTGTAGGCAATGCTTTTTGGACGGCCTCGCCATTCAGGAGCTCGCAGTACGGCTTGGTTTCCGCGTACTTCTTGCGGAACTCTCCGATTGTCAGCTTTTCTGCGATGGCGCTCATTAGATCAACTTCCATTATCAGTCATCCAACGCGGCAAGACGTAGTCGTAGAGTCTGCCGGCGAATCTTTTGCCGTAATCAGCTCGAAAGGCACGGCCCAAGACGGACCGTGCCCGGGAGTCCACAATCATTTCGTAGCTGCGACCACGGAAACGACCGGCAGTGACGCCGCGATGGTCGTTGATGCCGCACTGCACACGGGATGGCCCCATCCGCCCGCGCTGACGCCGATCGGGAAGCCAGTCGGATTGGTGATGTCGTAGACGATGTTGTCCGGGCGCGTCGCGTCGCCGCTGACACCCGCCGGAACGTAGTCGAGGTGCAGGTTGTTCCGTGTTCTCCATGCAATGTTGTGGTCGGCGCAGGACGAGTCTCCACTCACACCAACCGCCCCAATCAGAACGCCCGTTGAGTTATAGAGAGCTAGTCCTCCGCCAAACACGTTAACGCCGCCGATCCGCTGGCCCACCATCGGGTCGTTAGTTTGGCCGAAGTTCTGTGCATCACTCCCATACGCTACTGCCGTGTCAACCGGATTGCTATGCTGCAGACCGTATAGTGACCCGCCAGGCTGCACGGCGCTGTAGATGTTCGCCGTGGAGAGCGCCAAGGCCGGCAGGCTGAAGTCATTGGCAGTGTTCGCCTTCTGTGCCGAAATGACGCGGCTCCCCGGCCATTGTGAACCTCGGTCTGCGCCGGTGAATGCCACCGCGCACACGATACCGTCCCGGTTGACGATTGTGCCCCACATATCCAGATTGAAACCGCCGTTAGACTGCATCCGTGCCGCTATCAGCGCGGTCTTCAGAGCAGAGTAACTCGGCAATCCGTTGCAAGAGCTGTAGTAGTTGAAGCCGCTCGCTTGGGGTTGAGCTTCGAGCGATGTGTTGATTGAGACGAAGAGGCCCAGCAAGGCCGCTGAACTGAATAACCATTTGTAGTGCATAGAACTCCTTGTCGTTTCTCCGATAGATTGCCAATGCTGGTGAGGCGCTGTCAGGCGTCAACCAAAGGCCGCAGGCCAAAGCGCCCACGCAGTTTAGCCAGTCGAGTATATAGGAAATTCTTGCCCTCCGGGCGAGCCCGGCGAATCCAAGGCCGGTCGACAAGGCTACTTACAGCGGATAAAGAGCATTCGGGCGCCGGAGAGCTCGTCAACCCAGAAGGCTCCCATCGGACGCGCTGCTCTATGGTGCCCCGGTCGTCTGGTGTTGATCGATTTTGCCCGATAATCACCGCCGCCGCAGATGCCAGAATGAACCCGATCGCGACTGCGTCCGCAGCACCTTGACGATGATGGTGCCGCGGATCGGTCTACCGGCTAGGAATCGGCGGCAGCGACGCGGCGATGGAAGTCGCGTCGTCGCTGCAAGTCGGGTGGCCCCAACCGCCTTCGCTAACTCCACTGGAAATACCGCCATGGGTCAGATCGTACACGATATTGTCGGGACGTGTCGGATCCCCGCTTACACCCGCAGGAACGTAGTCGAGGTGCAAGTTGTTCCTGGTCCTCCAGGCGACGTTGTGGTCGGCGCAAGATGAATCGCCGCTCACGCCGAGCGCGCCAATCAGAACGCCCTCCGAATTGTAGAGCGCCAACCCGCCGCCAAACACGTTGACGCCGCCCACTCGTTTACCGACCATCGGGTCGTTTGGTTGCCCGAAGTTCGCTGCATCGCCGCCATACGCGGCTTCCGTATCAATCGGGTTGCTGTGTTGGAGCCCAAACAGCGAGCCGCCCGGCTGCGTCACGGAATACAGATTGGCTGTGGAAAGCGCCAGCTGCGGCAGGCTGAACGCATTCGCAGTGTTTGCCTTTTGCGCCGCAATAACCCGGCTACCGGGCCATTGAGATCCGCGGTCGGTACCCGTGAAAGCTACCGCGCACACAACTCCATCGCGGCTCACGACGACGCCCCACATGTCGAGATTAAATCCGCCGTTACTCTGCTGACGTGCCGCAATCAGCGCCGCCTTCAAACTCGAATGGGATGGCAATCCCTCGCAACCGACGCTGTCTCCCATGAATGCTCCTCTCGCGAACCCTGCGAGTATATATCAAATCCTCTGAGCACCGCTTTCTCGATGCGCTCCTATACTTCAAAGGGCTTTCGCCATTCAAGAATGCTCACGTCGACGGCAGTTCACAGCAAATTGCCGGCGATCGACCGCTCGACGATAACCACATCGCGCCATACCCCCTCCAGCCGGCCATGCTTCTTGTACACTCCCACTTCGCGAAATCCGAGCGACCTGACTAAAGCCATGCTGGCGATGTTTTCCGGAAAGATACGCGACACCAGTTTCCAGAAGCCTGCCGCTTCGGCAACGCGGAGCAGCTCAACCAGTGCCAAACGGCCCGCACCGCGCCCGCGAAAGTCGCGATCGACGTACACGGAAAACTCCGCGACTCCGGCGTAGCAGGAGCGCGGACGGTACTCGAATGTCGCGGCAAATCCCTGTACCACCCCTCCAGCTTCAACCACCACCACGGGATGCCGGCCGTCGAACCAGCTCCGGATCTCCTCAGCCATCCGGAACCGTGTTTCGAACGTGGCGATTCGATCCTCGATTCCCTGGTTGTAGATGGCGGCGATCCGGTCCGCATCCGTAATTTCTGCCATGCGCGCTTTCAAGGTTCCCACCTTCCTTAAATAACGCGCCGCGCGTCGGCCCGGCAACCGCCCCAAATTATTTGCCAACTTTTTCCGCGATCTTGCGTATATACTTGCGACGCCTACTCCGGTAGAGCTTCTAGTGGAGTACAATTTGTTTATCGCCGATGGGAAAAAAGAAAGCCGAAATGGCACCAACCGAAATACTGCAGGGCACCCTGGACATGCTGATCCTGCAAACATTGGCTGTGGGTCCGGCCCATGGACATACCATCGCTCACGTCATTGGGCACCGTTCGGAAGAAGTTCTACAGGTAGAACATGGGTCGCTCTATCCGGCCTTGCACCGGATCGAGGACCGCGGCTGGATAGCGTCACTCTGGGGAACCTCGGAAAACAACCGCAAAGCACGTTACTACCGTTTGACCCCCGCCGGACGCAGCCAGTTGACCCAGGAGATGAGCAAGTGGGAGCGAGTCGTTCGCGCCGTCAATCAAGTGCTCCGGCCCGCGGAGGAATAACGCCTGCGCCCGCCGATAGCCCGGAAGGGAATAGAAAATGAGCTGGCGAAGATTCCTACGGCGTGACTACTGGGACCAAGAACGATTGCGCGAGGTCGAGTCCTATCTGGAGATCGAAACCGCGGAGAATATCGCCCGAGGCATGACGCCGGCTGATGCCGCCTCTGCCGCCCGGCGCAAGTTCGGAAACCCTGCTTTGATTCGAGAGGAGATCTACCACATGAACACGGTTGGGTGGTTGGAAAGCATTTGGCAGGATCTGCGATACGGAGTTCGCCTGCTCCGCCTCAGCCCAGGCTTCACAGCCGTTGCCATCGCGTCGCTTGCCTTGGGTATCGGCGCCAATACCGCGATCTTTCAGTTGCTCGACGCGGTGCGCCTCCGCAACCTACCGGTCAAGAATCCAGGCCAGCTCGCAGAGGTCAAGATCGTTGGCGGCAACGGCGGTATGGGGATGAACGATGAATACGGCGAATTGACCCGACCGCAGTGGCTCGAAATAAGCCGTCTACAGCAAGGCTTTGCGGGTATATTCGCGTGGAGCCGCGACACCATGGGTGTTGGGGAAGGAAGCGAGTTTCAGCAGGCCGAGGGGATTTTCGCCTCCAGCGATTTCTTTAAGGTGCTGGGCGTGGAGCCGTATCGCGGCCGGCTCTTTCTTCCCGAAGACGAGCATGCCTGTCCTGAATCCACCGCCGTCGTCAGCTACAGCTATTGGCTGGCCAAGCTGGGCGGCAAAGAACCCGGCCCCGCCAACAAACTGATGATCAACGGCAACCTTGTCGAGATCATCGGCGTTACGCCCCCCTCATTTCACGGCCTTGTCGTAGGCGACCGCTTCGAGATGGCTCTTCTATTCTGTAAGCCGAAAGAGCTGGCAAGGAACGTGTTTGACGTCACGGTGATGGGACGGCTTAAGCCCGGCTGGACCATCGACAGCGCTTCTTCGCAGCTGAATGCCATCAGCGCAGGCGTGATGGCCGCCACTGAGATCACGGGCTATGAGGCCCGTACCGTAGATAAGTACAGGGCATTCAAGCTAGCCGCGTATCCTGCCTCAGCGGGCGTCAGCAACCTCAGGAAAGACTACGATTCGTCACTCTGGCTCCTGCTCGGCATTACTGGTTTGGTGCTGCTCATCGCCTGCGCGAACCTGGCTAATCTGATGCTGGCCCGCGCCAGCACGCGCGAGCGCGAGATTGCCGTGCGTCTGGCATTGGGAGCTTCGCGTGGACGCCTGCTACGGCAGCTGTTGGCCGAAAGCGCCTTGCTCTCCTTGATCGGGGCCGCCGTTGGGATAGGCTTGGCTGCCCTGTTGAGCCGCCTGTTGGTAAAGTCGATCTCCACAGATGGGTCGGTCGATCTGTCCGTGTCCACAGACTGGCGTGTGCTGTTGTTCACGGTTGCCGTGGCCACCGTCACGTGTCTCGTTTTCGGTATCGTCCCCGCCCTGCGAGCCACCGCGGCAGAGCCCGTTTCCGCCATGAAGACCGGCGGTCGAGGCATGACCGGCAGCCGGGAACGTTTCTCCCTGCAGCGTTTCATGGTCGTCGCGCAGATTTCCGTGTCACTCGTATTGTTGGTCGGCGCCCTCCTCTTCGTACGCAGTTTCTACAACCTGATAACCTTTAATCCCGGCATGCGGGAAGCGGGCGTCACCCTCGCGTTTCTCTCCTTCCCCCATGCGAACTTGCCACGGGAGGGACGCGCGGAGTTCAAGCGGCAACTGTTGAACGAGGTGCGCTCTGTGCCCGGAGTCCTAAACGCCGGCACCATCACAAACGTGCCGCTTATTGGCGGCTCTTGGGGCCATCACATCCGGATTGGGTCGGCCGAGGGAGATTCGAAATTCACTTGGGCAAGCCCGGGCTATTTCGAAACTATGGGAATTCCCATCCTGCAAGGGCGCGGCTTCACGGACCGCGACACAGCCTCCTCGACACGGGTCGCGGTAGTCAACCCTGCTTTTGTCCGACGCTTCCTGAACGGCGCGAATCCCATTGGCCAGACTCTTCGAACCAGCCCCGAACCGAATTACCCTTCTACCGTGTATCAGATTGTCGGCATCATCCCGGACACCAAGTATGAAAGCCTCCGCGGCGAAACGCCGCCCATGATCTTCGCTCCGGCGTCACAATATCCCGCTGACGGCCCCTGGACGGCGATGATGATTCGCTCGAACCTGCCACAGGCGGTGCTTGCCGACTCACTGAGACACCGCATTGCCGAGAAGCATCCGGATATCATCTTTCGCTGTAACGCGTTCGACGCCGAAATTCAAAATGGCTTGGTGCGCGAGCGGCTCATGGCCATGCTCTCGGGGTTCTTCGGTCTGCTGGCCGCCCTGCTGGCAATGGTCGGCTTGTATGGGGTCATCTCCTACATCGTGGCGCGCCGACGCAACGAGATCGGAATTCGCGTCGCACTCGGCGCTGCACGCGTGCAGGTGGTTCGCATGGTGATGCGCGAAGCGGTGCTGTTACTTGCCATCGGCCTTTCCATTGGGACCGTGCTTTCCCTCATCGCCGGCCGCAGCGCCAAATCGCTTCTCTTTCAGTTGGAATCCTACGATCCGCTGACGCTGGCGGTAGCTGCCGGATTATTGACCGGCATTGCCGCCCTCGCCAGCTTTTTGCCCGCCCGCCGAGCGGCTCAGCTCGACCCGATGGCGGCACTGCGATGCGAATAAACGCACGCATGTCACTGCCAGTTGCGCTTCCATCCACGCCACCACTCGGCGCTGTCCAGGTTGAGAGCGTTCCAGCATTCATCGAGCGTCTCGCGGTCCCGCGCCAGGGCCTGTTCGCGCTTTACGCTGGGCGGTAGCTTCACCAGCACGGCGTAGCGGTCGAACACCGCCGGGCGGTCCCGATCGGACACGCGCGTCATCAGATGCCACAGCGTCAAGCCGTCTTCGGGGCGGGCGTCGTTCAGAACAGAACCAAGCGCCGCTTGGTCGCCCGAGGATTCATACCGCAACAGCGCGTCGCGGAAATCCTGGCTGCTGTTCTCGAAGAACGGAATGCCAGGCCCCCGGTGAACGCTGGTTCGGCACGCCGCCCCGGCTGGAATGAACGCCTCTTTGCCCTGGAACTGGAACGCGACCCAGCCGGTTTCGACGGTCAGGAAACCATCGCCCGATTTATCCACCGTCAGATCGTACTGGCAGCCCAGGTCAATCGCCTTCGACGAGGGCGTGTCTACCACGAACTCGCGCGGCGGCGCCCAGATCAGCGCATGAATGTGCCCCTGCCGCAGGTCCATCCGCTGCGAGTGGGAACCGGTTTCGACAATCCTCATTTCGGAGTTCGCCTTCAGTTCCACCTGGCCGAAATCCTCCGCTTCCAAGGTCGCCTGCGACAGGCTGCCGGTGCGCACTGTCTGGCCGACATACAAGCGGCCCTGGTCTTTCGCAGTGCGATGGCCAACCTGGACGCTTCCCTCCAGGCCCGACACGCTCCATGGTGTCTCAACCGGCCGCAATAGCCAGCGGCCGCCCACCAGAGCCAGCACCAAAGACGCCGCGATCGCCGCATACACGCGGTAGCGGATCGGAAACCTCGCGGGCGGTTGCCAGCGTTTGGCAGGAGAACGCAATGGCGCAAGTGTGCGCTCCAATTCTTCGACCTCGGGGTCCGGCGCACCGCTCCCGTCCCACAAATAGTCGGTCATACTGTCTCAGGTCCTTTCCATTTTTCCCGCAGCATTTTCGTCCCGCGGTGCAGATTCACGCGAACGGAGTCGGCTGTCAATCCTGTCCTTTGTGCGATTTCAGGGCCGGTCAGTCCTTCCACGAAACGCAGCACCAGCGTTTCGCGGTAAGCATCCGGCAGCGCTTGAATCATCTGTAAAACTGTCAAGGCATTTGTTTCGGGCTCCGTTGTCTTCTCTCGCGTCGCTTCGCGTGTCGCCTCGGAGTGGGCCGCCGCCTGGTGAAACGCCGAACGGTGGAACTCGCTCGCACTGTGTCGCGCGATTGCACCGAGCCAGCCGGGAAACGCTTTGGGCTCGCGCAGTGTAGCGATTTTTCTAATTGCCGTGACGAAGACGTCCTGCACCAGGTCCTCCGCATCGCCGTAAGGCACGCGGGCCAGCAGTATGCCGTGCACCACGCGAGCGTATCGCGTGTAGAGTTCACCAAAGGCCGTCCTGCTGCCCCGCGTTGCTGCGCGCACCAGTTCTTCTTCGTCCCAGGATTCCGTCGAAGGCGACGTGACGGCGAGCATAGGTGGCGACAGCCGGACAGCCTCTTCCATCAGTTGCGGGCCACATCCTTCCGAGCGTTTGTCGCGGGCTCTCCCGCCAGCAGCGCCGCTACCTCTTCGGGCACCGGTTCGTGCATGCCCATCTTGGCGGTTTCGCGCTCCATTCCGCCCGGCCCCGCGCCTACCAGGGTACTCGTAATTCGACCCTGGTCTTTCGCCACGAATTCCAAAACCCATCTGCCCTTCGCGGGCCATTGCTGGGTCAGCGAATAAGTGCCGGGCTCAGAGAGCGCCTCGATTTGGAGGGGAATACTCTGCTTCCGGCCATCGATAACGCCGATGGCCGTCCCCGTGAGGAGCGCCTTTTGTGGCTCGTGGCACCCGGCGAGCTTTAAGGTCAGTACCGCTTTGTGGGCGCGCGCCTCGGCATTTGCCTCGGGATTGCCCGGCACAACGTACAAACCGCCGGCCCAAAGCACGATGGCAGACGCCAGCGCCAGGGCTGAAACAACTAGAGATTGCTTGAGATTTCGCATGATCAGATCCCTTTCGTGTCTTTCAGTCCGCCGGCGAACGTCTGCTGGAAAGACGGTGGGAAGGAAGAGTGTTAACACCGGAACGAACAAGGACCGCCAGAGGCCGTAAGCTGTCGCTACTTAACGGTCAAATGAGTGACTCTAAATGCCAAACGGGGCGGACGCCTATCGACGCCCGCCCCGCGGATCTAAGCTGATTACTCCCTAAGGCCGTCTAGAAGATAAACTTCAGCCCCAATTGCAGAATGCGCGGATTGTGTGCGCCCGTCGGTCGTAGGAAGGTGCTGTTGGCAAGGCAACTGGGGTCACCAGCCGAGTTGTTCGTACCGCCGAAGCACGAGGTCGTGGCGTTGCCTGTGCTGTTGTTTCCGCCCAGCGGAAGCCACTGCGTATGGTTGAACACGTTAAACGCCTCGGCTCGGAATTCGAACGACGCCGCTTCTTTGATTCTGAACATCTTGAAGAGACCCATATCCCAGTTCGTCCGATTCGGGTTGTTGAGGACATTCCGTTGTGCCGTTCCGAACGTTAAGCCCTGCGGCGCCACAAACGCCGACGGGTTGTAAAGCAGCGGTCCTGTGGTCGTACCCGGTATACCGGCCGGACCATTCGTGCCCGAATAGGGATTGCCGACCAAGTTCAGGAACGAGCCCGAAGACAAACTGTTGCCAACGCCAGCTCCATAGAGGCCGTCGTAGCACGCTGAACGGCGTTCCGGTTTGGTAGGTAACCAGGCCCGACCACTGCCATCCGCCCAATATGGCGTTCACCCAGCCGTTCTTCGCGAAGACTGGCAAATCGTAGACATAGCCGAAGTTCACCAGTTGCCGCTGATCGAAGTCGGAACTGGCATAGTTCGCGGCCAGATTATAGGAGTTCAGGAAGTTGCTGTTTGCATAGTCGGAGGCATCATCCAACGAATGGCTCCAGGTGTAGGCAAGGTTGAAGCTGAGCTTTCCCACGTGCCTCTGGAACGAAACCTGCATCGCGTTGTAGTTCGAATTCGCGCCGTAAACAATCTGCTGAATCGAGCCATAACCCAGGTAAGGCCGGTACGGGTTGGCGCCTGCTGGGGCATTGCCGCAGGCCACCTCGAATTGGATCCCTGCCTGACCGGTCGGCGTCACGCCATTCACCGTGTCGTTGGCACAGTCGGCCGCCGTCATCGGTTGTCCCGGATTATAAGGGTTCTGCGCCTGGGTGATCGGATAAAGCTGGTTGAGATTCCGTTGTTCCGCCAGATGCGTTCCCTTGCTACCGACGTAAGCGACGCTCAACATCATGTTCTTGGCCAGTTCGCGCTGAATGCTGAAACTCCATTGTTGAACGTACGGCCATATCACCTGCGTGTAAGGAATGGACTTCGGTGCCAGCGGGAACTGCAAACCGCCGCCGATGTTCGTGTATCCGCTGATGTTGAATTGGTTAGCCGTTTGCACCAGCGGCGGGCTGCCCTCCAGCCCTTCGGTGTTTCCTTCGTTTCCGTTGGTGTGCTCATAGTAGATGCCGTAGCCGCCGCGGATCGACGTTTTGCCGTCGCCAAACGGATCGTACGCGAAACCTGCTCGCGGCGCGGGGTTCCACAGACGTCCGTTCATGCAGCTTTGCGGAATACCCGGTGAAATGCCGCATCGTACCAGGCCGTTATACGGGTTGCCCGTTCCTGGAACTAACGCTCCCGCTTGGCCCGTGATACTTCCGGTGGCGTCAATCTCAGGGGCATTGGCGGGATTAAATGCGGCCGGGTCGAAATTGTAAGCCTGCAAATACTTCTCGTGATACGTGCCGAACATGCTAATGCGTAGGCCAAGATTCACAGTCAGGCGTTTGTTCACATGCCAGTCATCCTGGAAATACGGCTCAAATGTCTTGAACCGGTTGTAGTATTTCACCTTCGAATTTGTTTGCGTGGTACTCCGCGATATTGCCTTGCAGCAGATCGGCAAACGCGTTTCCGGTCGACAGCGAATTGGAGATATTGAAGTTCAGGATGCCCTGTACGTAAGGGCTGTTCTCCTCGTTCTTTTGAGCCGCCACGTAAGTGGCTCCGAAAAACATGTTGTGCCCGCCCACGATCTTGCTCAACTGATCTTTGTACGTGTAGGTTGGATTGGCGTTGTTCCAGGGGAAATAGCCCGAATCCAAGCTGAAACCGCCGGTATCGTAACCAATCCCACCGCCCACCGAGACGGCGGGCAGAAGGCCGCCGAAGCCATTGTTATAGAGGCCTGTCATGGTCATGCTGGAAGGCCGCTCCACAGGGCCCGTCGTCGTCAAGGTAATGTGATCCGCCGTGTAGGCGAACGTGAACTCATTCAGCAGCGTCGGCGAAATGTTTGCCGTCATATTCGCAACCAGGCTTTCGCCAGGGCCTACGAAATTGGTTCCCACTGTGGGGAATGACGCGCCATTGCCCCACAGCGGCGTGGCTGTCAGCGTATTCCACGAGTCGTGGATGAAATGTCCAAAAAACCGCAGGTTGTCGTTCACATTCTCATCAACGCGAATCAGTTCCTCCCGCCAGTTGGTCGGCTGCGCCGGAGCAGCTACGTAAGAAGAATTGGCTCCGCTCCCGGTGTTAGGCGTGGGCAGCATGGCCAGTATCGCCTTCGCGTTTGGGTCGATGGGAACCGTATTGTTGGGGAAATACGAACCGGTCGCTCGGTTTACCGGGCAATCCGGGAAAGCGCTGCTGACAGCCGATCCGGCCGCAGGGCAGACGTCCGAAAAATTCCCCTGCTGCTCCTGTGCCGACGGCAGCGGCTGGTTGAAGGTCTGGCCCGGGACAATTTCCTTGCGCCACTCTTCCGACCAGAAGAAGAACGTCTTGTCCTTGTTCTTGTTGTAATGTCCAGGTATATAAACCGGGCCGCCGATCGTGTAGCCAAAATCGTTCTTGTTGTACTCCGGCCTGGTGGCCTGGAAGAAGTTGCGGGCGTTGTAGTCGGTATTGCGGTTGAACTCGAACAGGTCGCCATGGAAACTCTTGGTCCCTGACTTGATCACCGTCTCGATCGTTCCCGATCCATTGCGCCCGTACTGTGCACCGAAGTTCGATGTCAGCACCTTCACTTCGGCGATCGCATCCACGTTCGGATAGACGTTCAGCGTCTGATTGCTGCCGTTGTCCATGTTGTCGCCGCCGTCCAGTTCCCAGGCGTTGTTCTCTGTCCGCCCTCCGTTGATGCTCATGGAGACGTTGCCGTAGACGCCCACCGTGCCCTCGTCCTGGCCGGTCTGATTACTGACACCGGGAACCAGCGTCACCAGTTGGCTAAAATCGCGGCCATTCAGGACAATCTGGCTGATCTCTTTCTGTGTCACCACACCCGACATCTCGGCGGATTGCGTCTCCACCGCGCCCGCGCTGACGCCTTCCACCGCTACTTCGGTCGACACTTCGCCAACCTGCAGGGAAATGTCAATGCGCGCCTTCTGGGCCACCTCAAGAATCACTCCGCGTGACTCGAACTTCTTGAAGCCGGTCTGCGCGACCGTCACGTCATATTTTCCGGCGACCAGGCCGGCCACCAGATAGTCGCCATCGCTATTGGTTTTAGCTGGAAATGTAGTGCCTTTATCGACGTTGGTAACCGTTACATCGGCCCCCGCGACTACGCCGCCCGACGAATCGCGAACCGTTCCGGTTATCGAACCACTGTTTTGTGCGAGCAAGCTGCACGCAGAAATCGCAAGCAGCAACAACCATGAGCAAACACGATGAAACATGAGTTCCCCCCTTCAGCTTTCGTTTACTTTCCATTAACCCCAGACGCGAGAAGATGGTACGCTATCTGCCGTGCAGAGGCAAGCGGAAAGTGTTGCCTGGATACTCCGATCTTCCTTCCCCAACCTATTCCTGGACAGCCGCCGCTTACATAGTGTGTTTCAATTAATTTTCTTCCTCGTGGCGCTACCCTTCGTCCCGGGGCTCGCCGATACCCCGGCCGACATTCGTCAAGCCTACACGGCCGGCGAGGAGGCGCTTCAGCGCGGTGATCTAAATGCCGCCGAAAAGGCCTTTCGCCAAGTTCTGGAACTGGCACCCTCCGACGTGGGCGCCCGTGTCAACCTCGGCGTCGTCGATATGCGCCGCCACAATTGGAAGCAAGCCCTGGAGAACCTTCGTCAGGCCGAGAAACTGGCACCTCAGGTTACCGGGATTCGCCTCAACATAGGGCTCGCCTACTATCGCGAGGGCGACTACCGGAACGCAATCTCTCCGTTTGAGTCGGTTCTGCGCGATCAGCCCCAGTCCAGCCAAGCCAGACACCTCCTCGGGCTTTGCTACTTCTTCGGTGAGCGATATGCCGATGCCGTCAACGCCCTCGAGCCGCTGTGGCCGGCTTCCCAGAACGATTTGAGCTACCTCTATGTCTTATCCGTCTCCGCCGCCAACGCCGGGCGGCACGATTTGGAAGACCGGGCAATAAAGCAGTTGCTCGAAGTCGGGCGTGGCACGCCGGCCCTCCATTTACTCCTAGGGAAGGGCTATCTCTCGCACAACCAGGAGGATCAGGCGATTGCGGAGATACAGCTCGCCGCGCAGGCCGACGACAAACTCCCCCACGTCCACTACTATCTCGGACTGGCCTACCGTCAAAAGCGGAATCTCGAAAAAGCCAAGCAAGAATTCTCGCGCGACATGGCCCTCCAGTCCTCAGCCGTCGCCTCCGATAACGCCGTCGCCTATGATTACGATCAACTCGGCATCGTCGCCTACCTGCAGCAGCAAAACCAGGAAGCGCAGCATGATTTCGAAGAGGCCGTGAAGCGCGAGCCCAACATCGGCACGTCCTGGTACGGTCTGGCGAACTTGTATCGCGAGCAAGGCCGCCTCAACGAGGCTCTGAAAGCCATCGACCACGCCGTCGCTATCGATCCCAACAGCGCCACCGTCCATTACTTACGGTCTCGGATTCTCACGCAACTAGGCCGCAAAGCGGAAGCCCAAACCGACGTCGATGCGGTGCGGCGCCTGCAAAAGGAAACCGACGATCAGGTCCAGAAACAGATGGATGGAGGCAAATACCACGACCCGCAGTTGGCGCAGGAGCCGCTGGCTCAGTAACCCCGGTCACTCATACCGGAGAGCGACTACGGGCGAAATCTTCGTGGCTCGCAGCGCGGGAAGCAACGTGGCCAACAGAACCACAAGCATCATTCCCAACGGCGCAGCCGAAAAAGTCAGAAGGTCCGTTACGCTAATCCCGAACAGCATGCTGCTGAGCAGGCGCGTCAGCGCGAAGGCTCCGGCGAAACCCACCGCAATGCCGATCCCTGCCAGCGAAACGCTTTGTCGCAACACCATCCGTAGTACATCCGCCCGCGCCGCGCCTAGCGCCATGCGTACGCCGATCTCATGCGTGCGCTGTGCCACCGAGTAGGCAATCAGTCCGTAGATGCCAACCGCGGCCAGCAACAGCGAGATTCCGGCGAACAATGCCAACAGCAAGGTGTCGAAGCGGGGCTGCGACACGGAGAGATCCATCGCCTGCTCCATCGTGCTGATTTGCGCCAACGTTACCCCGGGATCAATGGATTGAATGTCCCGGCGCAGCGGCGCCGCCAGCTGAGAAGCGTCCCCGGACGTGCGTACCGCCAGGAACATCCGCGGTCCGTACCCTTGCGCGAACGGCATGTAATAGGCCGGGTCCGTGTCGACCGCCAGGCCCAGATACTTCACGTTGCCGACCACACCCACAATCG
Organism: uncultured Acidobacteriaceae bacterium; assembly: GCA_963740005.1. Lineage (GTDB taxonomy): Bacteria > Acidobacteriota > Terriglobia > Bryobacterales > Bryobacteraceae > CAJCIT01. Next base: position 69,545 of record CAVUCO010000046.1, read on the forward strand.
CCATCCATGAGTTGCCCATCCCTGGGCCGCTTTGCCGGATCCGCTTGCCGATGGCCTCCTGGTCTGGGAAGAAGCGCCGCGCAAAACCCTCGCTGACAATCGCTACCGGCGTTGAATCTTGATTGTCGTGGTCTGTGAAGTACCGGCCCTTTAATAGCGGGACGCCCAGCACCCCGAAGTAGTCTGGACCCACCGTCGCGTCCGAAACGATCGGGTTCATCTCACCCGGCTGTAGCGCCTGGCCCGCAATTCCGAACGTGTCCGCGTCTCCTTGCCGGTCGGGCGGCAGCGAGTCGGTCACCGCGGCCATTTCCACGCCTGGCACGTTGCGAGCTCTTCGTAAAACCTCCTGGTAGAGAGCAAGGCCCGTACGCGGATCCTTGTACTTCACATTGCCGGGCGAAATCAGCAGGGTCAGTATCTGACGCGGCGGTGTTGAGAATCCGCCCGTCACTCGCTGCAGATTCGCGAAGCTGCGCAGCAACAGCGCCGCGCTCACCAGCAGGGTCAATGAAATCGCAATCTCGGCTACGACCAGGCCCGACCGGGTCCCGGATCGTGCCTTGCCGGCCCCGCTGCCCCGACCACCCTCTTTGATCGTCGAATTCAGGTCGGCCCGAGCACTCTCGAATGCCGGCGCCAGCCCGAACAGGATCCCCGTCACCATCGAGACGGCGACCATGAACCCAAGCGCCCCCCCATCGAGGCGTACGGATTCAATGAACGGGAGGTTGCCCGGATTCCACACGCGAATCATCTCGATGGCTCCCCAGGCCACAGCCAGTCCTGCCGTGCCGCCCATCACCGCCAGCAGTACGCTCTCCGTAAGCAGCTGGCGAACCAGCCGCGTGCGTCCGGCGCCTAGGCTCAGCCGCATCGCCATCTCTCGCTCCCGAACCGTCGCACGCGCCAGCATCAGGTTGGCCACATTCACAACCGCAATCAGCAGCACCAATCCCACCGCCACCGCCAGCACCAGAATGGCTGGCTTAAGCGTAGCTCCCAAAAGCGCATCGCGCAGTGCGACTGTTGGTAGCGTCAGCCGCTTGTAGTTTGGATTCTGCTGCATCATGCGCAGTCCGATATTGCCCATTTCAGCCTCCGCCTGCTGAAGCGTCACCCCAGGCTTCAGTCGCGCGACGCCGCGATAGAACCACGGACCGTATCGCTCCGGTGGCTTCAGCAGAAGGTTCGTCCAGATCTCCGCCCTTGCCGGGAACTGGAACGCGGCCGGCATCACGCCAATCACGATCGACGGCGTGCCGTTTACTAGGATGGTCTCGCCTAGCACGCCGGCACTTGCCGCGAAGCGCTTTCGCCACACCTCCTCGCTGATTACTGCCAGGGAGCCGCTCGTCGGCTGGTCCTCCCCAGCCGCGAATGTCCGGCCCAGCAGCGGCCGCACGCCCAGTGTGCCGAAGAAACCCGTCGTCACGGACGCGCCCTGCAACTGCTCGGGAGTCCCTTCCTTGCCCCCGACATCCATCCGCAAGCTCCGGAACAACGATGGGTCTTCAAACGCGTGGTTGTTCTCTTTCCACGTCAGGTAATCGCGAATACAAAGCGTGCCGAACTCAAAGTCTCGTGGGAAGTAGCGCATGAACACCACCGCCACGCGATCGGCATCGGCGTAGGGCAGTGGGCGAAACAGCATGCCGTAGGCCACGCTGAACATCGCGGTATTGGCGCCGATGCCCAACGCCAGCGCCATCAGGGCAACCGCGGTAAACCCAGGGTTCTTGCGCAAAGTGCGAAACCCATAGCCCAGGTCCTGCAGAAGATCTTCCAACACCTGGCCCATCCTTACTTGTCGAACTTCTTCTTTCACCTGTTCCAGGCCGCCGAGTTCGATGCGGGCAGCCCGCCGCGCCTCCGTGGCGTCCATGCCTGCCCGGCGCTTCTCCTCGGACAACTGGTCGACATACGCCCGCAACTCCTCGTCGAGGTCCCGCTCGACACGCGGCCGCGAGAAGAGATTCCGCCGCAGACTGGCCAGGCTGCTCAGCAATGGCATGGCCGCTTCTCCTTCAGATCGCCTCCAGCGCGTTCGCGATTGCGAGCGCGATGGTCTCCCACTGCTGTGTCTCGGTCCGCAACTGCCGCCGGCCCGCCGCCGTGAGGCGGTAGAACTTAGCGCGCCGATTGTTTTCGGATTCGCCCCAAGCCGAAGCGAGCCACCCTGCTTCCTCCATGCGGTGCAGCGCCGGAAACAATGAGCCAGGCTTCACCTCAAACGTTCCGTTGGTGATCTGCCCGATCCGATGCGAAATGCCCAGCCCATGCAACTCAGTCAGCGCGAGTGCTTTCAAAATCAGGAGGTCGAGGGTTCCTTGCAGAAGATTTGTCGTAGCCATGCTCGTATAGAAATTCTATACGTAGCTCATATAGACTGTCAATAGGTCCCAGCACTGTGGCGAAGGCAAGCACAACAGCACAGAACCGCTCAGTGACGTGGCACAGGCTTTCAGCCTGTGGTCTTTCAGAGCAAAGCCGACGGGGACAGGCGCCCTGTGTCCCAAGGCGTACTGTATCGGCATTTCGTCACGGAAGCCCGTCGCCGGGTGGACACAGCGAGCCTGTCCCCAGACACTCAGACGCCGACCATCGGACGGTGATTTTCGACGGAGCGGATACTTTCGGGCCGCGCCCGCCAGCAAGCGGATTTCGAACATTTCGTCACCCTGTGGCGTCTTGTCAACCCCTCGACAGTTCCCCTGCATGAGAAAATACCGCTTCCATGCGCATCGGCATCGACACCGGCGGTACATTCACTGATTTCGTCGTAGTTCGCGACGACAAATCGGTGGCGACCTTCAAGCTTCGCTCCAACCCGAAAGATCCCGCAACCGTCATTCTCGCCGGCATCGAGCACGCCATCGGCAACAAACCCGCCGAGATCATTCATGGTTCCACCGTCGCCACCAACGCGCTGCTCGAGCGAAAGGGCGCCCGCACAGCCTTTCTCACCACCGCCGGCTTCGAAGACATCTTTCACATCGGCCGCCAAAACCGCCGCGAGCTCTACAACCTGACTCCCCTCCCGCGCATCCCGCTGGTCGCTCCCGAACACTGCTTTGGTGTCGAGGAACGCATGCTTTTCGACGGCACACCGCTCCTGGCCCCTGACCCGAAGCAGCTCCAGCGCCTGAAAGCCCGGCTCAAGCGTGCCGGCATCGAGTCTGTCGCCATCTGCCTGCTCCACAGCTATCAGTCGCCCTTGCATGAACAGCAAGTGGCCGAAGCGCTCGCGGGCGCCGGTTACCTCTCTGTCTCCCATCAGGTTTCCCCGGAATTCCGCGAGTACGAGCGTTCTTCCACCACCGTCCTCAACGCCTACGTCGGCCCGCTCATGCAGCGCTACCTCCATCACCTCGCCGGCCGCACAGCCCGCCATCGCTTGAGTATTCTTCAGTCGAACGGCGGCGCCATCCGCCCGGAGGAAGCCGAACAAATGCCGGTGCGTACGCTGCTCTCGGGGCCGGCCGGCGGTGCCATTGGAGCTTCCTGGATCGCGCGACGTTCCGGCTTTCGCCAGGTTCTTGCCTTTGACATGGGAGGCACGTCCACTGACGTCTGCCTCATCGACGGCTCGCCCCGCGAAACCACAGAAGCTACCGTCGACGGCTTTCCCGTGCAGATCCCTATGCTCGACATTCACACTGTCGGCGCGGGTGGGGGCTCCATTGCCTTTGTCGATGAGGGCGGCTTGCTCCGCGTCGGTCCGCGCAGTGCCGGCGCCGATCCCGGTCCCGCCTGTTACGGTTCCGGCGACCTGTGCACGGTCACCGACGCCCACGTTACCCTGGGCCGCATCGCCACCGATCAACTCGCCGGCGGCGGCCTGCCGATTCAGCCCGTCCGTGCCGCCGCCGCCATCGAGCGTTTATCGGAATCTCTCGGACTCAGTCCCGTCGAGACCGCTGCCGGCGTCGTCCGTATCGCCAACGCAAATATGGAGCGCGCCGTCCGTGCCGTTTCAGTCGAACGGGGCTACGATCCACGCCGCTTCGCCCTGCTAGCTTTCGGCGGTAGCGGTGGGTTGCACGCCTGCGAGATAGCCGCCAATCTCGAAATCGGCACCGTGCTCGTACCGGAACTGGCCGGTGCCCTGTCCGCGCTGGGAATGTTAGTCGCCGATCGTGTCCGCGATTACTCACGCGGTGCGCTCGGCGCAGCGAACCTCGAACCAGTTTTCCGGCAGCTGGAAAAAACCGCCCGTCGCGAAAACCGCGGCGCTTTCTTGCAACCTAGCGCCGACATCCGCTATGCCGGACAGAGCTATGAGATCAACGTGCCCTGGCTCGACCAATCCGCCGGCCACGCGAAAACCGCCCGGGCTTTTCATGCCGCTCATCACAAGCTCTACGGCTACTCAGACCCGGCGCGCCTCATCGAAATCGTGACCATTCGCCTTCGCGCCGTCACCAGCATCAAGCCACCGGAACTTTCCTTCCAGCGCGCGACAAGAGTGACTGAGTCCCACCGTCGCCGAATCTTCGTAGGTGGCCGTTGGCGTCACGTAGAAGTCATATCACGCGATTCCTTCGGCACAGCCGCGCGCCCAGGCCCGCTGCTCATCACCGACTACGGGTCCACAACCCTGGTTCCCGATCACTGGACCGCCCGCGTTGACCGCGCCGGCACACTCGTCCTCACGCGTTAGAGCCGGTGCCATGGTCCCACGCCCCTGTTTTCGACACAGCAACGGAGCCGCGACCGTAGCTCTCCGCCCCGGAGCCAGGAAGCGCACTTAACAGCCCGCTTGCAAAAGACAGCTTCTTACTCTCCATCTAAGCTTGCCGAGGCGCGACGGTGACGGAGCGCTTACTCCCAAACTCAACCTTCGGGGTATTTTCGGTGCAGCCGCGACCGTGAGTGAGCGCGGACCAAGTGGATTATGGATTGTTTCAACTGGCTCACTCGACCACTGCTACACCCGTCTTCACATCCAACGTCCACGGCCTCGGCTCCGGCAGCCACAGCTTGCCGTTACCAATCTCCAGAGGCATCCACAAGTACCGCGAGTCCCACTGCGCCTCCGGCTTCCAGATATCGCCCATGAAAATGACCGTGGTCGCCTTCTCGCCCACCACCTTCAACAGCATCGTCGACTGCGACCCGTATGTCTTGGTCGCAGGAGGCGCAATATCTTTGAACTCCGACCACGGTCCTGCCAGTGACTTCGCCGTCGCGTACTTGTTCGGATTTGGATTCCAGCCTGTCAGTGCCGACCCGATCGCATAATACAGCCCGTCGTAGTGCACCACTGCGCCTCCTTCCATGTGCATTGGAATCAGGCACACTTCTTTATCCACCGTCAGGTAATCATCCGACAGCGTCGCAATCCGGAATCCGAATGGCCGGTCCTCGAAGATCAGGTAAGGCGTTCCGTCGTCATCAATGAACTGCCCGATGTCCCGGCTCTCATGCCCCAGCGGCCGGAAGCTTTTGAGGTATTGATAATCGCCATCTACCTTGTCCGCGACCGCCACCCCCACCCGCGCCAGGCTGTAACCGCCCTTTTGTCCCGGCTCCGGCCCATCGATGTGCATGTACATCACATATTTCTTCGTCTTCGCGTTGTAGAAGACCTTGGGTCGTTCCAGCACCCAGGTAGGGCCGAATCCCTCCGGATCCGACAGCTGCAGCACCCGGTTTCGAAACGTCCAGTGCGACAGGTCTTCGGACGAATAACAACTCACGTACCGTTTGCTTCGATCCAGCCCCTTCGTCCGGTCCTCGCCGAACCAGTAGTACAAGCCGCCCACGCGAATGATGCCTCCGCCGTGCGCTTGAACGTGGTTGCCTTGGTTGTCGAGCCAGAGTTCTCCGGGCCGGATCGTCTGCGGCTCCGCAAGCGCAAGGCTCGCCAGCAGCAGCAGGATGCTCACCCGGCACTTTCGATAACACGGTCTTCTTTCGATTCTCATCGCGCTGCCTCGTTGGCTGAAAGTATATGGCAGACAGGCCTGAAGCGGCTGTTATACTTGCCTGTTTTGCGGGGACCCGGATCCGTGCGCGTGCAGCCTTCACGTACGCGGAGCTCAAGCGCCCTGCACCATCCAAGGGGGATTCGTATGGATAACGCCAACCGCCGTTTGATGTTTCATGGCATGTTTCTGTTCTTGCTGGGTCTGCTTACCGGTTTCGCCGAGCAGCATTTCACCAACATGCGCATGGGCTTGGCCGCGCACCTGGAAGGCGTGATGAATGGAACGTTTCTGGTCGCACTCGGCGCCATCTGGAGCGAGGTCAGGCTCGCGCCCACCACCAAGGCGGTCGCATACTGGTGCGCGTTGTACGGCACCTACGTGAACTGGTTCACAACGCTACTGGCGGCGTCTTTCGGAACGGCGGCCCTTTCGCCCATTACCGGAGTCGGCCACACTGGTCAGCCCTGGCAGGAAAGCCTCGTCACCATCAGCTTTCAAATTGTCGGAATCGCGATTGTCGCTTCGTCGGCGATTGTTCTGTGGGGCCTGCGCGCCAAAGCGTTACCGCGACCCTGAGCGAGCTCGGCTGTCAAGGAGCGCACGAAGAAGCTTCGGGGGCCGCACCAAATCCACGTTCATCGGTGTTCATCCGCGGCCACAACGTGAATGCTTCACGGTTTCTGACCCGCGAGGTTGTGGAGATTAGGCTCTCTTTTTCCGAAACTATCGCACCCGTGAGCAGCTGTTGCTTCAGAGCCCACGGGTGCTAGCCCGCAGCCGATCGGCTTAGATACGTCCGCGGTAGCTCGATGCGCGGTTTAACCCGCGTTTACTCGATGTGTCCCGTTTCCGCCTAGCGAGCGCCAGCTAGCTCAGGCACACGCTCCGGTGTGGGCGCCATCGCCGGTACGTCGGCCCAGCCGTGTTTTCGATTGCTCTCCAACTCGGTCTCGACGATGGTTAACTGCCGCAGCCCGTCGGTGAACTGCGGGTACTCGGGGGTCAGCGCCGGATCTTTGATCGACGCATAGAAGCGGCGGAAGAATTGCTTAAACGTATCGTCGTAGCCTTCGCCGTGACCGCCGGGAAGTGAAGCATAAGAGCGCGCCGCCGGTTTCATCAGCGAGCCGTCCTTCACATAGAGCGGGTTCGGTGAATTGCGTTTGCCGGTCCAGAGTTCGTCCGGGCGCTCGCCGTCCCATGACACGCCGCCTTCGGTGCCGTAGACTTCCAGGTTCAACCGGTTCTTGCGGCCCGCCGATACCTGGCTGGCCGTGAACGTCCCGCGCACCCGATCGCCCATGCGAAAAACAACCGCCCCGAAATCTTCGGTATCAATCGGAATCTCGTGATAGTCTTCCGGCTTCAACAGCTTGCCGGCAAAGGTCTCAATCGGCCCGTTGGGCTGCTTGCGGGTGGCATGGAAGGTCTGGAGGTCGGCACACAGCGACGTGATGCGCAGGCCCGTGACGTGCTCCGCCATGTCGCACCAATGCGAGCCGATATCGGCCATGGCGCGGGACGGCCCGTTCTCCTTCGATTCCAGCCGCCAGTTCCAATCCGTGTTGTACAGCAGCCAGTCCTGCGAATAAGTGCCTTGCACCACCAGGATCTCGCCCAGGTCGCCGGCTTCCCGCATGCAGCGCATCTGCTGCACCAGCGGATAGAAGCGCAAATTGTGGCAGGTCGCGTTGCGCAATCCGGTCTCGTGCGCCAGCACGGCCAGTTCCCGCGCGGCCGCCGACGAGGTGGCAAGCGGCTTCTCGCACAGCACATGCTTACCCGCCTGCAGTGCGTCTTTCACCATCGCGGCATGGTACACGTTTGGCGTGCAGATGTGGATGGCATCGATGGTACGGTCTTCGAGAATGCGGCGATAGTCGCTTTCCACCCGGGCAATGCCGAACTCCGAGGCCATTTGGTTGGCCTGCTCGAGATCAGCCGTCGCCACCGCGCAAACGTCGATGAAGCCCAGCCGGCAGAGCGCTTCCAGGTGGACACGCCCCACAAATCCAGTACCGAAAATCGCTGTTCTGACTCTTGTTTTCATAGGTTACTCCTGCTCACAAACCGCTGCTGCAGCCGAGTATACGTGAGCCGGAGGGCGAATCAACTACTCGATTCGCCCTAGAAAAACGAGCCCCAACCCCCGCAGGCCAGCTCTAGCAGGGTAGCAACGAAGCTATGAGGTGTTTTAGCGCGTTGAGGGCGACGTGGTGGGTTTTGCTTTCACGTTGGACGGAGCTCTTCGGGTGTCCGCTCTGGCTTTGCCAGCCCAGTGAATTGCCGGGTGAAGACGACAATGGCGAATTCGACTGACACTGATTGGCCGGCGGCAGAACCACACACACTTCCGCCGGCGTCGCCACGGCTATCCCACCGCGTCCACACGGCCCGCGTCTTGAAGCCTTGGTATCGGTTGGCGTCTCTGGCGACTTGAGCGGACTTGTGTACAAATTCAGATGAGGGCCGCCTCGCTGGACAACGTCTCGCGGAATCAGCAGCGTGATGCCGCGGCTCGGGGTGTGGCCATCCGGATCGGGATGGCAGCCGATCCTCGCATCGAGGCCAACCGACTCAGCGGAGTGCCGGCGGCGGAGGGGACGGAGCGCGTTCGGGAACGGCTGAGACTGGCTCACAGGCACAGAGAAGGGCCGCTTGACGAATCGCTTTGCGTTGGCGAGTCCGAACCAAGCCTGAATCTCCGGCGGGAAACCAAAGTTGGGATCACTCACGGGCGGCCCGCTCACGCGCATGATCCAGCCGCTGGCGCCCCGTTCAAAGACTTTATCCAAGCACGGGGCGATGTTCCCCTGGCACTCGCTTACCTCGCCGCCCAAGTACGACGCGACCTTTTCTGCTAAGCTCACACGCCGTTTTTGGACTTCCTCGGTCGGATCCTGCGGCGCCCAAACGACTGGAAAAACCGCCAACCCCAGGCTTGTGATGTAGGACATCCATCGGGTGGCGGGGTTCGGGCCCGGATCGGGATAGGGCCAGATTTTGACACGCCGCTCCTCCCAGCCAAAGCCCTGGCCCACCCACGCCAGTTGATACGGTCCCTCTTGACGCCACAGAGCGTTCAACACAGAACGGATGTCAAGCGCGCCGCCGTCCACGCTCAGCGTTCGAGCCAGCCCCTCCCGGTCCGCTTTGCTTTCGTTTTCATTCTTCCGGCCGCCTGAGTTCGTGGAGGTGGTGTTCTCCGGAGACTCGCAAACAGCCTGCGGATCCGGTTGCTGATCTTGGAGGACATAGACGCGATCCTCATAGTTGAACCGGTAGTCGTTTGAGGGCACCCATAGGGCGATCACGTCGATGTCCTCGTGCCTACGGTCAGAAGCGAAGGCCTGCATCTGGCTGGCGAGGCACGGAACGTCCTCCTGAAAGGCAATCGAAGCGAAATCGAACACAACCACCTTTTTAAGGGCGGTGGCCTTACCGACAGAATCGACCGCATAGGTCTTGCTCCCTACGGATACCCGGAGGTCTGATGGCGACACAGTCGACGGCAGCGTCGCGTCAGGGAGAACGAGGATGTCGGAACCGGGGGTCCGGATGCGCGACAGCGAGAGCCGTCGGCATTAGGAGCAACGCGCAGACGACCGCGAGATTCGAGAGGCAGAGTCGTCGCGGTCGCACCGCGGTCACCGTATCAGACAAAGTGTTCTTTTCTCGCGGCCGAAACTGGGCATAGGATGCTAGTGGAAGCATGGGACGATTCGAAACCACGGTTGATTTCTACCGCTATCGAGAGCCATATCCGTCCGAATTCTTCGAAACCGTCGTGGCCCGGCTGGCACTCACCAGGCAGACGCGATTTCTCGATGTGGGCTGCGGACCAGGGAGCCTTGTCCTCGGTTTCGCGCCGTATGTCGGTAGGTCGACAGCCGCCGATCCCGAACCGGAAATGCTCCGGGTAGCGCGAGTAGCCGCAGCAGAAGCCAAACTGGACGTCACCTTCATTGACTCCGGAATCGAACAGCTGGACTGCGCCGACGGTTCCTTCGATCTGGTCACCATCGGGCGAGCCCTACACTGGTTCCCGCGCGAAGTGGCGCTCGCCGTGCTTGAACGCATCGTAGCCCCCGGCGGCCGCATCGCCATCTGCGGCTCCGCCGATACAGAAGTACCTGTGAACGCCTGGGCCGTGCGCTTCAAAGATGTACGGCGGGCCTGGTCTCCCGATTTCGACGAGTCGCGCTACAAGATTGATCTGGACCAGTGGTTCGCAGCGTCCAGATTCCGGAAGGTTGACGAGATTCGCGTTGAGTACCGGCATCGGGTCAGCGTTCCCGATCTGATAGGCCGTGCCGTTTCCTTTTCGATTACATCTCCAGCAGTTCTCGGCGAACGGCGGCCGCAGTTCGAAGCAGCGATTGAGGCGGCCGTCGCACCCTTTGCGAACGACGGAGCCGTCGAAGAAGAACTGGCCGTGAGCGCGATGGTTTTCGGCGGGGACCAGGACCGGATCAATCAGCTGAAATCGGCAAAGAGCGAACCCTAACCCGGCCGCCACGAAACACTGCGACGCAGCCGCGGTTCAATTCGGCTTCCAATGTGGAAAAGCTCAGCAACAGCAAGTGAGCATACTGCTCCGCGGACACCGCATCGGTCTCCCGGAACAAAACGAAAGATGGCTCAGGCGCTTCCTGGATTGCAAGCAGTGAGGCGAAGTCCGAATCAGCGGAAACCAGAACCCGTCGTTCCGCGCGCGCTTTTTCGAGCACTGCGCCGTCCTCCGCGGCCTGCATGCCATAGTGCCGCACATGTACGGCTTCGTGACCTGCGTTCTCTAGCAAGTCCGCCAAGCGCGGAGGCAAGGCGTTGTCAATGAGGAATCTCAAGCGCTTTGTGGCAGCGGCAACTCGCGTTCAAGCGTGACGGCCGCTGCGTACCGCAGGCATTCGCGGATATCAGCTATCTCTAGATCTGGATACTCATCCAGAATCTGGCGCTCCTTCATCCCCGCAGCGAGCATTCGAAGCACCGTGGCAACCGGTATGCGCAGGCCACGGATGCATGGAACGCCGCCCATCTGTCTCGGGTTCACGGTAATTCCTGGAAAGTTCAGCATTCGCGTGCCAGTCTTCAGTTTCTCAGATGACCGGCGTGCTCACAACCTCCGGCCGCTCCAAGTCGCCCCCTTACACCGGCAACACTTCTTTCACAAACGCCTCATAACTCCGCGGCGCGTGCCCTAACACGGCCGTCAGATCGTCAATCTCGGCCTGCGTCGCCAGCAGCCCATAAGTCAGGAAATGCTGGAACATGATCTCCAGGTCGCGCACCAGCCAGCCCGGCATGAAAGCGCGCATCTGTGCCGCCCAAGCCTTGAGATCGTCTCCCACGAACATCACGGGCTTGTCGAGATGCCGCGACAGTGTCTCGGCGATCGCTGCGCCTGTCCAAGCCCGCGTACCCACAATCGAATAAATCTTGCCGGAGTCGCCCGGTTGCGTCAAGGCGATGGCAGCCGCTTCGGCGATGTCGCGCACGTCCACCCGGTTCATGCCGACATTGCCTGAAGGAACCGGATAGACACCGGCGCGGATGGCATCCAGCACCGCCAGGTCGTTCTGGAAAAAATTATTCGGCCGCAGGATCGTGTATTCCAAGCCGCTGGCCCGAATCACACCCTCAACCGGAAGCTTCGAGACGAAGTGCGGAATCGTGAGCGCCTTGTCGGCCTGATGCACGCTCAAATAAACGATACGCCGCACGCCGGCCGCAACCGCTGCATCCACGGCGTCGATACCTTGAGCGGTCTCATCGCGATCGAGCGGCGTAATCAAAAATAGCTTGTCCGCGCCGGCGAAAACTGCGGGAAGCGACTCCGGCTCCAGCATGCTCCCCACCACGCCCTCCACATCCTTCGGCAGAGACGCCATCCGGTCGGGCGAGCGCGTCATCACTCGCACTTCGGCCCCGCGCTTCAACAACTCTTGAACGGTCTGGCTCCCGACCGTGCCGGTGCCCCCAATTACGACAGTCTTCGACATAGGTGATCCATTGGGACACTGTTGTCCCGAACACCAATCTACGAAACCCGGTAAACGTAAGCGTCTTCGACGAACCGGTCGCCAATCATTTGGCCACCCAAACGCATCCCTTCTACGCTCTTGGTTTTCCCGAAGATTCGACGAAGCTCTCGAATAAACGGGTCGTTCATAGGAAGAATCATTATTGGCGGGGTTCTCTCGGGCGTGAATCCCTTGACTGCTGTCGAATCGTGGACTAAACGGTACGCTTCCCTTAGATCAAGAGAATCAAATTGGCGGGCCGAAACAATCAGACGCCAATCTTCGTACTCAGACAAAAACGCCCAAAGCGCCACGCTGATCTTCAACTTCGCCAGTTCGAGAGCGTCGAGAAGCTCCGCGCCCCTGTGTATGTCAATGCTCACCATTGCAGCTTTATCCATGAGATAACTCCGTTTCGCCCATCGCCGACTGCTCCAAGCAGTGCGCGGGCTGCTTCCTCACGATTTTTGTGGTACCGGCTCTGTTCCGACCAGGACTGAACCACTTCCCAGTTGGTTCGAAAGTCGGGGTCTGTGCCAGCGCGCTTAATTCGTATTTCATCGAGACCAGCAACCTTGATCAGATCGCGGAGGTTGTGAGAATGGCTAGAGTCCACCTTTTTCTTGTCTGGAAATTCACCGCGTCCCGTTCCTTTTGCGATGCAAGCCTTGAGTGCACACTCCACTGCGTAGCCAGCCAGATAATATGCGCCATCAAACAACCCGAGCTTAAGCAACGCCCTCGCCTCCTTTAACCTTATTTTCGAAAGCTCTTGGAGGTCTCTTCGGTTCACGAGCCTTCATCATACCGTTACTTACACCCCCGGCATCCCCGTCCGTTTATACACCGTGATCGTCTGCCCTCGCCTCGACCACGAAACCATCGGCGTCAACCCGAGCTTCTCGCAATCGGCGTCTGTCACCTCCGGCGCATACTCGTAGAACTTCGCCAGAAACCGCCGCACCAGAGGGAATTGGATAACCCCACCCTCCGGCGCCCACGTCCGCGTGTACACAACCAATATGTCGAATTGCTCGGGAGGAATCGCCTTGATCGACGATAGATGGAAATCGTTGGTCTCTACCACTCGCAAACCGCGACGCTGCACAAACCCATACTCGGGCCGCTCGAGACCGGCGGTGTAAGGCCACGCGGTAGCAATCCGACTGGCGGGAAGATTGTCCTCCAGGTAATGTGCCCCCACTTCTTGCAAGCTCACAAAATCCACCATCGCCAGGTTGTTCTCGAACGGGAACGGATAAGGCGGATTCACGAACAGGCTCGCGACCAATCCCAATCCCAGTGCCGCCGTCATCACTCCCGCAACCCATCGCCGGTAGGTTGTCAGCGCCACGCTCACCGCGATGTAGAACAGCGGCAGCACCGGCAGGAGATACCGCTCCAGCGCCGCCCCGCCGAATAGCGTCATCAGCAGCAGGTTTGCTGCGAAGACCCACGCCACCGGAACCCAGGCGGGCGTCACCAGGCCACGCAGCTTGCTGCCCGCGAAAACTAGCGCCAGCGTTCCAATCCACCGGAACTCCGCCACAAACAGATAGTAGAAACGGCGCAACACCGTCAAGGCAATCCGCACCGGATGCAGTGAGTAGCTCAGGTTATAGCGCGCGAAGTCCGCATTGCCCGTCCATTGTCCGGTGGCCGAATGCAACACCAGAAGCCACGCCCCCAGCGCTGCCGGCGCTGCCAGATACAGCGCCGCATGTTTCCATTCGCGTCTCCACGCCGACAGCGCCAAAAATAACAGCGGGACCACCAATCCCGTCTCTTTCGCCACCACCAGTGCCACGCACGCCGCGGCCGCCCAAACGTGCCGGCCTTTCACAAAGAACAGCAGCGCCCACATCGTGCCAACCATGGCCGGCATGTCAAGCTGCGCCATCATTCCCTGCATAAAAAACAGCGGTGAAACCATCAGCAGCAGCGGCGGCACAAAGGCCGGCGCTCCCGTCGCCTTCGTGCTGAGTTCAATCGCCAGCAGGAACGTGCCCAACAATCCCAGTCCCGCCAGCATCAGCATCGCGATCCGCGTCACCAGAATGGAGTAGCCGAACACTTTGTACCAAAGCACCAGGTACGCTTCCACACCCGGCGGGTGAATATTGGGCAACGTGGAATGCGCCACCCACGCGCCGTCCCGCAACAGATCCAGCGCGGTGGGGATGAACTGTCCATGCTCGTCCCAGAAATACGGCAGCTTCAGCAACGGCAGGTGAAACGCCGCGAACATCAAGGTAAAGAGCAGGAAGAGAATTAGCAGCATCGTCCCCTGGTGCGGCTTTGACGATGCCGGTCTTGCGTCCGCCAGCGCAAACGGCGGCAGACGTGGCATAGGTGGTCGACGCGCTTGCGGCATCAGGGAAGCCCGCTACTGAATCACGTCGCCTTGGCTTTGCGTCTCCAAACGAATCTCGCCGAATGCCGCCTCATACTGCTTCAGATTCTGCTGCAGCACGTTGAACAAGGCCTTGGCCTGGGGCGGGCTCAAATAAACGCCCTGAAAGTTCTGGATGGTCACTGTATCCGGCCCGGTCTGGTTGATGGTGCCGAACAAGAGAAAGAAGTCCCAGAGATTCACCCGCATCTGCACGCTGTTGGCGTACGATTCACGATAGTCGGCCGTATTGGCCAGTTGCAGCTTGGGCTGGGGTTGTCCCGGAGTCATAGTCCTAGTATCTACTCAGCGCTGCTCGCGCGATCAGCAAACGCAGCTGTGACCGTCATAGCCCAACACAGATCTCAGCATGAACTTTCGCACAAGGAGCGATGATGAAAAACGGAAGTTGAGCAACACGCGCTTTCCGTCGTAATACAGGCCTTCAGCCTGTGGGTTTCAGAGCAACCGGGACAAAGTTCATCCACCAACGCTTAACTAAGGCGTCCCCAACCTGTTCTCAACCGAACGCACCCGCCGCCCGCGCATCAAATCACCACCAACGGCGAAAGCCGCGATGCGCTCCCGAACACCGGCTCATCATCCTCGGCCGCCAGAAACACCTCGCCCAGCTTTTCGATTAAATCCTGACGCCTCGCCAATAGCTCCCGCCGGCTGTCGACAAAAGTAAACCGGAACGGCGAATACATTTCAAGCCTCGCAATGTAAGGCTGCGAGTAATACTCCCGTGCCGCGCCAGCCGCACGGATCAGCAACGAACACGAACTCTGCCGTATCAGGTCCTTTAGTGCTGTCGGCGCCGTCTCCAACTCGTCCAGTTCTGTCATGACGCGTTGCGTGAAATGGAACGTTCGGTTTGTCAGCTCATCCAGCGGCTCGCATCCCATCGCCTCTGAAAACAGCGTCCGGATGCCGCCGGCCGCATCCTCTCGCACATCCTGTAGATCGTCTCCCAGCTGCAGCAACACGCCCCACTCAAACGCGAATCGCGCCTCCACCGCCGTAAGCCGCCCCGCTGCCAGATGCGCATCGGCCAGCACCGAGTCTCCGCCCTTGGCAAACAGCAGCCGGGTCACGTCCAAAGTCTGTTCGCTCCGCTCTCCCGCGAAACCATTCCGATCCATCAGCCGGATGCTCTCCTCCTGCGACCGGTGGATCGCCAGCAGGCTCCGATAGACGGAAGGGTAATCGGCCCGTTCGTATTCGCATTCGATCAGGCCGACCAGCTCCCAAATCGCCTCTTCGCGAACATTGGCGGGCGCTACCTCCAGGCCCGCCAACCGGCTCCGAAAACGCCTGCTGAAACTGCGCTTCGCCCCGCTGTCCACATCCGCATCGTCCAGGTAATTGTCGCTGTAGGGATACAGCATGCTGTAGGCAAAGATCGACGGCGTCACGGCCATCGCCTGCCCAAATAGCGATTGCAGCCCGCACGCCACCCACGCATTCCGGCAGGCTTGGAACAGATCTTCCGAGCGCACCGACGCATCAAACCGCCGCGCGTACCGACCCAACTGTCCACCCATCTGGGCGAATCCGTTGTCCAGCAGCAGCGCGATGTGGCAATCGTCCAGCCCCAGTGCCGGCTTAGCAAACTCCACAAACGCCGCTGCAATACGCTCGCGAACGGTAGCCCGCCCACTCTTCGTTCGCAATCCCTTTAGCAGGCCCTCCACCGTTTGGAGACACACGTCCATGCGTCTTTCGTTGGCCGATTGCTCGTCTGCACTGTACGTGCGTCCGTTGAAGGGGAACGACGTCTCCGTGTTAGCCCACTGCTGCAGCGCGTTCGTCAGGAGCCCCAACCCGCTCGCGGCGCCCGAGTCGTCACCCTCCTCCACCGATAGAGATTTGCGATCGCTCATGGGCATCTTCGGGCGTCTCACCATATATACGCCATCGCTCGCCGAAAGTTCGGCCCGAAACCCCAGGGCACAAGCTTTAGCAGGAACGGACTGCCGCAGACAACCCAAATTTTCGCAAAGGCCCACCGAGGCGCGACCCTGAGGAAGCGCTTGCCCGGAACCTTTTTTCAGCAACGTCTTCAGCTAGTGAGAGCTTCCGCTTCGACTGCTTCGACCGGCTTCACCAGGTACATCTCACCCGGCCCCAAGTGGTCGTACCAGGTGAACTTCAACATCAGCGACGTTACCGCGAACACGGCCAGGGAGATCCACAATTCCCTCCAGTGCTGGATGGCAAGGTAGATAGGCGCGGTCACCGAGCTGGTCTGCCAAACCATACCAACCGCCACGTTCCACATGTCGCGGCCGAACTCGCGGTTCTTCTGGAACGTCGGATCCTCGGCACGGCACTTCTCGAAGACCGGCCGCCACAGCCCCCACGGACGCACGTTGCGATAGAAGCTCATCAGCACCGCGTCGCTTTCCGGGCGGGTGGCGAGGCAAACCACGATCGAGGCAGCGAAGCTGATCGCCAGAATAAGGAGAAATGCCAGCACGGGGTGAATATTCACGAAGACCTTGAGGATCGCCGCGGCTGTGCCGGCCACCATCCCCGCAAAGAAGCCGTAGCCGTTAAACCGCCACCAGTGCCATTTCAAAACGTTGGGTGCGACAAACGCCGGAACCAGCGCTGAAACAATCCACTCCGTCACGCCGTGCACCGACGAAGTGGCCAGGCCAAACAGAATGCCGAGCACGATCACCGATGCCGACGTGATCCAGGCCAACAGCACTTGCTGCCGCGGCGGGGCGGACGGCCGCAGGTACCGCTTATAGATGTCGTTCACCACGTAGGCCGCGCCGGAGTTGACCGTGGAGACGAAGGTGCTCATGAAGGAAGCCAGCAACGCCGCGATCAACACGCCTTTCAGGCCCACCGGCACGTGATCCCGCAGCACGTTCGGCAAAATCTTCTCGAAGTTCACCTTAGCCCCCATGGAGGCTAGCTCCGGGCTGAAGAAAACCAGGCCCAGTACCGTGATGCCGGCAATCAGAAGGAAGCGCGGCGCCAGGGACACCATCGCCATCACCATGTTCTCCAGTGCGGCCTCGCGCGGGCTGCGTGTGGAGAGCACATGCTGGATCGCGTAGTTCGGAGTCGGTCCCGCCATGCTGACCAGCACCCCCTTCAGCAGCAGCGCGCCGGTGAAGAACATAAATAAGGAATAGCCGTCGCCCCCGTGCTCCACGGGCCCGTAAATCCGGGCGTTCAGCTGCGGCATCAACGCGCTCCAATCCAGATTCAGCTTCCAGCCGAAGAACAAATGGTCCCAGCCCGCCGGCACGGCCGCCATGATCTGCTCCGGCCGGATCGTCCGAATCGTGATCACCACGATGCCCACCGCCGCCGTCACCTTGAGTCCGAACTGGATCAGGTCGTTCCACACCACGCCGTACATGCCGCCCGCCACGCAGTAAACACCCGTGATCAGCAGCATCCCGACTCCGTACCAGACGTCGGGAACGTCCCAAGGGAAGAACGGCTTGGTGAATTCACCGATGCCGCGAAACCCGTAACTCAAAAAGCCCACCACGTGAACCAACGCGTAGACCACCACGCTGGTGTAAGCCAGTTCCGCACCGCGGCTATGGCCAAACCGCGTGTGCATCCACTCCGCACCGGTCAGCACATTCGAACGCCGCACCCAGGTCCCCAGGTACATCATGCGGAAGACCACGCTGAATAACGGCCAAACCCACAGCAGCCAGGTGGCCTTCATGCCGTAGATGTACAGCATCATCACGAACCAGATAGTGCCTGTGATATCGACCCCACTGGAGCCGTGCGCCACGCCGATAATCCACCACGGCAGGCTCTTGCCGGCCAGGAAATAGGACTCCGCGTTCTTCGATGCCTTCTTGGCCGACCACAAGCCCACTAAGGCCATCACGACCAGGTAGCAAGCGATGATCGTGAGGTCGATGGGGTCCATGCGTGCCTTACGCAGGGCAGCTTATCAGGTGATCGATCAGTTCCTGGAGCGAACACGTCGCCAGCGCGCAGTACTTGTCCGCCCCGCCGTAGTAAATGAACAGCGTGCCATCAATCACCACGCTGCCGCATGGAAAGCAAGCTCCCCGGTAGAAGCCCTCGATTTCGTAATACGCTTCCGGCTGCAGCAGCCAATCGGGTGTGCGATGTAAAACCTTGCCGGGGTCGTCCAGATCCAGCAGCAGTGCTCCCAGGCGATAGAACTTGTCCTCGCCCAACGCGTGATAAATGGTCAGCCAGCCGTGCTCGGTTTTGATGGGCGGCGTATTGATGCCGAGCTTGGCCGTTTCCCACGGGTATTTGTTCTTAATCAGCAGCCGGCTGTCGCGAAACTTGAAGCCCAGCAGGTCGTCCGCGGTCGAAATCCAAGCGCTCGGGTGCTCGCAGCCGTACTTCTCTCCGGCCCACTCCAACGGCCGGTGCATCAGGACATACTGGCCGCCGATCTTCTCGGGAAACAGGATGGCGTCCCGATCGTCCAGCAGCGGGTCGGTGATCCACCCGGCGCGAATCCAGGTCTTGAAGTCGCGCGTCATGGCCAAGCCGGTGAGCGTGGCGTTGGTTCGGAGATAGTGCGGAAACTCCGGGGGGCAGTCCGGCGTCGCATAGCGCCGCTTCACCTCCGGATTCCAGAACTGGCCGAACGGATAGTGACGGCACGCATAGGTGACGTAGAACCACTCGCCCATCTTGGTGATGCGCGGGTCCTGGATCGTCGCTCCGTCGAAACCTTCCACGCTGGGGCTCAGCGCCGGCTGGGCGCTCACGCGCTCGAAATGATAGCCGTCCGAACTGGTGGCCAGCCCGAAGTAACACTTATATTCGGGATGCGACTCGGCCGCGCGGTACAACAGCACCACCTGCCGCTTCTCCTTGTCGTACCAGGCCGCCGGATTGAAGACGGCCAAGTCTTCCCAGGAATGGTCTGGATGGGGCGACAAGATCGGATTGCCTGCGTATCGCG
The DNA here is from genome assembly GCA_963740005.1 of uncultured Acidobacteriaceae bacterium. Lineage (GTDB taxonomy): Bacteria > Acidobacteriota > Terriglobia > Bryobacterales > Bryobacteraceae > CAJCIT01. The sequence continues at coordinate 88,835 of CAVUCO010000046.1, forward strand.
TTAGCTTCATCGGGTTGGCCAAGGGTTCTTGGAAACCGTGAGTCTAACACCTGATTCCCAAAGCTCATCGGGGACATGGCGGGCTGGCGTCATGCTGGCTCCCAACGTCCTCTGAGCGTGGGAGGGCGCACGCCCGACCTGCGGGGAGTAGCCGTGTCCCCAACGCGATAAAGTACAACGCCGCGCTCCTCCCGGCCGCCCCAACTATGCGTAAATAGAAACGCGTGCAGCCTCCCTCCGGCGTTTCGCCCTTCCCGAAGCACTTCGACGGTAAGCGCTTCTACAATCCCGACGCCCCGCAAGCGCGCGGCTTTCGCGATATCTTGCGATGGAAGCTACACAGCCGTCCGGCGCCGTCCCCTCGTTTCGTTTCCGATGTGGCGCCATCCAAGCCGCCGGCTTCGATCGAAGGCAATCAGCTGCACGTTACTCTTGTCAACCATTCCACGCTGCTGCTTCAGCAAAACGGCGTAAACATCCTGACTGATCCGATCTGGTCCGAGCGGGCCAGTCCGTTCAGTTTCATCGGTCCCCGCCGCCGCCGTAATCCCGGAGTGCTGTGGGACGATCTTCCCCGCATCGATACCGTGCTTCTTAGCCACAATCATTACGATCATCTCGATTTGCCCACTTTGCGCCGGCTCGCGGATCGTGGACAATCCCAGTTCGTCGTTCCGGTCGGAGTCGCCCGGCTGCTCCAATCCCAAAACATCGGGCCCGTCCACGCACTGGATTGGGGCGACTCGCTGCCACTCGCCCGCGCCATCGTCCACTGCGTGCCGGCGTTGCATTTTTCGGCGCGTGGGATCCTCGACCAAAATCGCACCCTCTGGTGCGGGTACGTAATCGAATCGGAAGGACGCCTCGTCTATTTTGCTGGAGATACCGCCTTTGGCGACCACTTCGCCCAGATCCGCCGGCGATTTGGCGCACCGCGTCTGGCACTTCTACCCATCGGCGCGTACGAGCCGCGCTGGTTTATGTCACCGGTGCACATGGGCCCCGAGGAGGCCGTTCGAGCCCAGCAAATCCTGGGTGCGGAGACGAGCGTCGCCATTCACCACGGCACCTTCCAGCTGACGGACGAAGCCCTGGACACGCCCCGCAAGCGACTCGCCGAATGCGCCCCGGATTCGTTTCTGGTCCTGGCCAACGGCCAGTCCACCACCCTGGCATGACCTCGTTCACTTGATCATGGACCGGCACACCCTCGCGCTCATCAGCATCATCGGCAGCTCGCTCGACGTGCTCGGAGCTTTGTATCTCGCCTACGATCTCCTGGGTGGCGAGCACGGACCCCTGCGCACTCTGACGCGGGCCGTCACCTACGGCGCTCTCTTCGGAATCGGTTACGGCTTGGCCCTCGGGCCCGTGTTCGGGCTGCTGAGTGGTGTAGCCCACGGCATCACCCTCGCCTGGGAGTTTTCCCGCGCTTCACGGCACGGCCCGAAGCCCGGGTTCTGGTTGGACACCGCCATGAGCGCGATTCGCGCGTGCGGTTTCGCCTTGGGCGCTGCCTATCTGTTCGGCGGACCCTTCGGCATCACATTCGGCATATTGAGCACCGTCGGACAGGTCATCGCCTATCGGTTTGGCATTCGGCCGACCCTTGATTACCAACCCGCCACCCGACCGCGCATGACCAAAGCCCAACTGCTCGCGGCACTGAATCGGACCGTCGGCTACGCAATCGCCGGCTATCTCAGCAGCCTGGTCGCACACAATCTGGCGCACGCGCTCGCCATCGGGCTGAAAGCGGGGCTAGCTATTGGCGTGGTCACGGCCATCGCCGGCTCCTGCACACCGTTCGTCGAATGGATCGCCGATCATGTGCCAGCCCGGCGCATGGGCGTCTTCGGCGTTGTCCTGATCCTAATCGGCTTCACGCTTCAATCCGTTCAGTACTGGGCAGCGCTGCTGGATGTGACCATTCGCTAGGCGCAGCAACGTGGCACAGGCCTTCAGCCTGTGGGCTTTCAGAGCAACCGCCCGCCTGAACGGATTCAAACAGAGCCGCGACGGTTACGGAGCGCACTTAATAGGGTCCAAACCGCTCCGCAAAGCTAACCTCTTTCTCCGACATACGCTGTCCCCCCTACGAGCCCTGACCCGCCCGCCCGCCGATACAATACGGCTTGACCATGAAGACAACCTGCCTGCTGTGCGTGTTTTCATCCCTATTGGCCGCCCAAACGCCCGATGGCCGGCCTCTCGCGCCCCGCACGGAAGACGGAGCCTATCTGCGCTGGCTCAACAAGCCAGTCTTACGTGCGCAGCTACTCGACAGCATGGAAGACCTCTCTGCCTGGTCTTTCAAAGGCGCCGGCGACATGACTCTGACAACCGAGCGATTCAGGGACGGCAAGTCGGCATTGCGCATGCACACGGGCAGCACCGTTGCCGTGGCGGGTGGCGACGCGGAATGGGCCGATATGGTAGCCACGCGCAAAATACCCAACGAGGATTGGAGCCGCTTCAATCGAATTTCGCTTTGGGTGTACGCGGATGTCGTCGGTGCCCCCGCCATCTCCTTCTCCATCACGCTCCACAACGATGGCAAGCATAAACTGCCCGATCGATATAACGAAGGGCGTCACGAATCCATCATCCTGGAAAACCACGCCTGGAATCACTTGGTGTGGGAGATCACGCCGCTCGATCGCGACCAGGTGACGGCGCTCGACTTTGCATACAGCTTGCCCAAGAAGCTGCCTGACCTGGGCGACAACACGATTCTCGATCTGGATCAACTGGAGCTGCAGCAAGTCGACCCAGACCAGGTCGAAGGCTGGAACGTGGCTGCCGGCCGGATCGCTTTCAGCCACAGCGGTTATGGCGCCGGCGCTCCCAAGTCGGCCATCGCCAGCGACCTGAAGGTGCCTGAGTTCAGCGTCATTCGGGCAGACACCAACCAAGTGGTCCTGACCAAAGCCGTCTCCACGCAGAAATCCGCCCTGGGGCAATACCAGATCATGGATTTCTCGGAGATCCATCAGCCGGGCGACTATCTGATTCATGCCGGCGACTTGGCCACGCGGCCGTTTCATATCGGCGATGACGCCTGGCGAAGCAGCATTCTGAAGGCCCTCAATTTCCTCTACACGGAGCGCTGCGGCATGGAGATTCCGGGCATCCATGGGCGATGCCATCAGGATTGCTACGGCGTTCATGGCGACAAACGAATCATTGTGAATGGCGGCTATCACGACGCGGGCGATCTGACCGCGACCGGCAATACGGTCGACATCGTCTATGCGCTGCTGTCGCTGGCCGACCGCCTTCAGCAGCAAGGCCTTGACCCCGATCTGTCAAAACGGGTGATCGAAGAGTCCAAGTGGGGGTTGGCCTGGGTGTTGAAGACTCGCTTCGGCGATGGCTTTCGGACCACCGGCCAACTGATCAGCTACTGGACGAACGGGATCATGGGCGATGCCGACGATCGTTTCGACAACGCAACCAACGACCCAGCGTGGAATTTGCGCGTCAGCGCTGCCGAGGCCCTCGCCGCCCGCGTCCTCAAAACCAGCGATCCCGAGTTGGCAGCCCGTAGCCTGTTAATTGCGGAAGACGACTGGCGCTTCGCGATCGAAGGGTTGAAGACCGCTAAGCCGGTGAAGGCCGCCTACGGCGCGCCGGACGAATTGGAGCGGGCGAGTCTGGGCGCGATCGCATCCACCGACCTTTACCGCGCCACGGGCAAGGAGATCTACCGCGACAAGGCTTTCGAGTTTGGAACCATCGTGCTTGCCTCTCAGGAGCGCACGCTCCAGCCGTGGAACCCGGCCATTACCGGTTTCTTTTATACCGGTCCGGACAAACAGCACATCTTCCATCGATTCCATAAGGGTGAAGAGCAAGCCCCGCTGGTCGCGCTGGTGCATTTGTGTGAGACCTTTCCGAATGATGGGCGCTGGATCGAGTGGTACTCCGCTTTGGTACTCTACTCCGACTACTACGTGAAGAAGGTCGCGGCCCTCGACCAGCCCTTCGGCATGTTGCCCGCCGGCATCTATAAAGAAGGTGAGGAAGACTCCATCAAAGGCGAGGAGGGGTGGACCCCCTTGCGCGCCGCGGATCGCGACTCATTCCTGGCGCAGATCAAGCTGGGCGTTCCGCTCGGAGACAAAGCGTATCTTCGCCGTTTCCCAGTCTGGTTCGACTTTCGCGGCAACTTCAGTGTTCTGCTTTCGCAAGCCAAAGCGCTTTCTTCCACCGCTCAGTTTCGCAACGACTTGGCCGCGGCCAACCTGGCCCAGCAGCAGGCTGAGTGGGTTGTGGGACGGAACCCATTCGCCGCCAGCACAATGTATGGCGAAGGCTACGATTGGGAACCGCTTTATAGTGTCCGTTCCGGTCAGATTGTCGGAGCGCTCCCGGTGGGCATCGAAACGCGCGAGTTCAACGACGCGCCTTACTGGCCTCACCAGATTTGCTGGACATATAAAGAAGTGTGGACTCATCCGGTAGGACGATGGCTTTGGCTGATGCAGGATATTGCCGGTCCGGCCGTGGTTAATGGCCAGGCCGATCCGGCCAGAGCCAGTGTCCTTCAATTCCGGCAGAACGCGACCGGCGAAGTCATTCGTGTTTCCGTCGATTCCGCGACGGGCCATTTCCACGCAGTGCTGCCGCAAGGCGAATATCTGGTCAGCCAGGGCGATCTGTCGCAGTCGCTGACGGCCTTGCCCGGCGGCACATATCAACTAAACCTGCAGCCCGGGCATCAGCTGGCATTCACGGCAACAGCGCAAGCGGCTGCCAACGGAGAGATGGAAATCCACCTATCGGCAAACGGAACCGGCCGCCACTCGTTCGAGCTACGTGCCGGGAATTTGGAGATCGCCGGGCCAATCAACCAAACGCTCGACTTGTCCGCGGGCCGCCCGGCTTCGCTGGTGTGGAGAAGCCGGATCTCCTTAGACGGCACGCCTTGGGTTGCGGTAATCGTGCCCGACGGGACTCTCACCCGAAAAGTGGATCTGAGCGGCACGGCAAACAAATCCGGCCAGCACTGATCTCAATGTGAGCAAGCGGATTCACGCCAACGCCGACTGGGACAGGCACCTCTGGCCCAAGGCGATCACCACATCGGATCCACTTAACCCTCGCCCGTCGCCGCGTGGCCAGAGCGAGCCTGTCCCAAGATCAACAACAGCTGTTCTCTCCAGAGATCAACATCAATCCACGTTCATCCGCGTTAATCGGCGGCCATATTCCGGATTGTCGATAAACTGAATCCAGGTGTGTAAGTACTTCCTACTTCTCTTTGTTTGTGCGGCCGCACTTGCGCAGCCGAGCCACCCCACCCTCGCTCTTGGCTCGCCGGCTCCGGATTTCTCCCTCCCTGGCGTAGATGACGCCGTTCACAAGTTGGCCGATTATTCCGCCAACAAGGTCCTCGTGGTGATCTTCACTTGCAATCACTGCCCCATCGCTCAGATGTACGAAGAGCGAATCAACCAGCTCTACGCGGACTACCAAGGCAAAAGCGTGGCCGTGGTCGCTATACAAGGCAATGACCCCAAGGCCATTCGCGTGGATGAGCTGGACTCCTCCGACATCAGCGACACCCTGGCGGAAATGAAGATCCGAGTGCAGTTTCACCATCTGGAATACCCGTATCTATACGACGGCGAAACGCAGACCGTGACCCAGGCTTTCGGGCCGAAAGCGACCCCGCATGTGTTCGTCTTCGACCAGCAGCGAAAACTGCGCTATGAAGGACGCTTCGACAACAGCTATCGCAAAGAACTCGTGAAGACCACTGAAGTGCGCGAAGCAATAGAAGCGCTCCTCACAGACCAGCCGGTCGCCGTCGCCCACACCGGCGTATTCGGCTGCTCGACGAAGTGGAAGGAGAAGCACGCTGGCCAGTTACTGGAGGCGAATAAGATCGAAGCGGAACCGGTCTCGGTAGAACCGGCCACAGCCGAGGTCTTGAAAACGCTTCGGGCGAATGCGACCGGGAAACTGCTGCTTGTCAGCTTTTGGGCAACATGGTGCGGGCCGTGCGTCCACGAGTTTCCCGAGCTGGAGACCACGTACCGCATGTACCGGGGCCGCGATTTTGACTTTGTCGCCGTCTCGGCCAACATGCCCGACGAGCAAAAGAGTGTGCTGGCTTTTCTTCAGAAGCAGCACGCGTCCAATCGCAATCTGCTGTTCGCGTCCGACGACACGCAAGCCATGCAGCAAGCGTTCGACCCACACTGGGAGTCGGGCGTGCCCTACACGGTCTTGATTGCGCCGGGCGGCAAGATTCTGGCCACTTACCAAGGCGACCTGAACATCCTCGACTTGCGGCGCCAGATCCTGGCGTACATGCCGTCTGACTATGCAGGCTTCAACCGCTATTGGGCCGAATTGTCAAAAAGCGACAAGCCCGGGCAATAATGGAAACCGACGTTGACCAACAGGCACTGCCTTCATGCCACAGGCCTTCAGCCCTTGGGTTTTTAGAGCAACCGCCCGCGTGAGAAGCGCCTTCTTTCGGAGCCGCGCGCGTGAGCAAGCGCACTTCACAGCCGATATTCCCTCAAACCGCCCCGCATTAGACCCGCCGTTCCGAACTGCGCTTGAGCAAGCCCTACGAACCGCGATGGTTCACGGAGCGGTTGCCCGGAAGCTAGGTGAAAGCTCCAGCACAGAACCGCGCGCGTAAGCAAGCGGACTCGGGTGTTCAACCGCACGTCAGCAAGCCCACCATCGGATAGTGGTTTTCGACGGAGCGGATACACAACAAAGCCGGCCGGGGGACTGGCATCGCTCAATGATTCTCAAAATCTGCGTTGATCTGCGTTTATCGGCGGCCAGAATCCGAGTTGTTCTCCGCTGATGAGCAAGCGGGTTCTTACCGCGCCGCCTTCCACACGCTTCGGCCCGCAAACCATAGCTCTTGCGGATAGGGAAGGGCCGGCGCGACGATGGTTGGTGGAGAGCCGCCAAGGCGGTGATCTGATGATCGAACGAATTCTTTTCCCCGTAGATTTCTCGCCACTTTCGAGTGCCATGGCGGGCTACGTCAAGAGAGTAGCCACCATGTTCCAATCCGAGGTAACCCTGGTTCACGTTTGCGACCTGAAGAGTCACAACGCATACGAAATGTATGTACGAGGGTCGCCTCCGGAAATTGCACAAGAACACGCAGCCGCTGCCCGCCGCAATCTGGACTCGTTTCTCACATCCGAGTTTCCTCCCGATACCACGCCAAGAGTCTTGGTCTCAGGTGACGCCGCGGCCCAGATTGCGGAAGTCGCCCGGACTGGCAAATTCGACTTTATTGTCATGCCTACTCACGCCGGCCGGTTCCGTCGAATGCTCCTCGGATCGACGACGGCCAAGGTGCTGAATGATGCTGCCTGCCCCGTTTTGACAACCGAACACTGCGCGGCCATCGTGCCAAGGCCGCTGGAACATCGCGAGTGGGTTTGTGGTGTCCCCGTGGGCAACGACGCCGAAAGAGTGGTGCGATTCGCAAGCCGGGCGGCTTCCCAGGTGGGCGCCAGACTCTCATTGGTGCACGTCATCCCGGACGAACGGCAAGCGGGGCAGGGTGAACTTGGCAGCAACCTTGAAGTTCGCCGCAGAATTGCCGAAATGGCGCAACAAGCGGGCTGTGAGGCAACCGTCTATGTTGTTCCTGGCCCGGTGAAGCTAATGCTGCTTGAAACCGCCAGAGCCTGCGCCGCTGACGCGCTGATTGTCGGGAGGCCCCAAGCCGGTACCATTGGCCGCATGCGAGACCTGACCTACGCCCTGGTCCGCGACTCACCGTTCCCGGTTGTCAGCGTCTAGGCGTCCCCGGCAACCGCGGGCGCCGATTTCGGGGCGTTCCCAGCATGGCCGAACGGCCAAAGGGGGGCCGAAGTGGACAGCCCGCATCCCCACTTCGTATGCTCACCCCGCGAGAGCTTGCCACGTTTCATTATGGGCGCTTACGTCTCTCTTTCGCGCCGTAGTTCAACGAGCAAAGCATCGATTTGTGTTTTTAGTTTGGGAAGGTCGTTCTTAACCGTAGTCCAGACGATCGTTAGATCGATGCCAAAATACTCATGGATCACCAGGTTACGCATGGCCGCATCTGCGCCCACGGAATATGAGGGTTATGCTCGATGAAATCAGGCGCCACTCTCTGAATCCTGGCTGAGGCCTTACCGATAATCTCGATGTTACGCACAATGGCGTCTTGGACCTGGCGGTTCTCTCGGAGCGCTCCAGGATCTGGTAATGGCCGAAGGTAACTGACCGCTCGGCTGATAGCTTCCGTAATGTGCTCCAGGTAATCGTCAACCCGCCCCGGGTGCCTCATAGAGGCTGGGCCTGTTGCAACACCTCGTCTCTGAACTTCGGCGGCAATCCATTCGGTGTCAGCACCGACACCGTTACGCCCAACAACTTCTGCGCGTCAATCTGCAACCCGGCAATCGTGAACAGACTCGTCGATTCCGCTGGTTCGACCAACAAGTCAAGGTCGCTGCCCTCGGCATCGGTGCCAGTTAATACCGACCCGAAAACGCGAGGGCGGGATAGACCGTAGCGGTTAACCAGTTGCCGCAACTCGGCGCGGTGGGTTCGAAGAGCTTCGGAGGGCTTCATACTCTCTTTAGCTTTTAGCACGTCTAGGCGCACCAACCGACGCCTATCCCATTCTTTCAAGGGAAACAGCCCCATCGCCGCGTGGACAGAGCGAGCCTGTCCCAGGATGCAGCCCGGTCGCCTTTTCACACAAACTCGTAAAGCGGACCCATCCTTTCCTAGCACCCTCGTGAGGTTCACCCAAGAAACTGAATCGTCATGATACTCACGCCCGCTAAACTGGTCTCATCGATGTCCGAACGGCCCTTCGTTCACCTCCACTGCCATACCGACTACTCCCTGCTCGACGGGGCCTGTGAAATTTCTCAGCTGATGTCGGTCGTCCAGCAGCAGGGCATGCCGGCCGTGGCGATGACCGATCACGGCAACCTGTTCGGCGCTGTCGAGTTCTACAACGCGGCCAACGCGAAAGGCATTCACCCCGTCATCGGCTGCGAGGTGTATGTCTCGCAGCAAGGCCACAAGACGCGGTCGGATACAGACCGCTACAACCACCTCATCCTGCTCTGCGAGAACCTGGAAGGCTACAAGAATCTCACCAAGCTGGTTTCGACGTCATATCTCGAAGGCTTCTATTACAAACCCCGCATCGATAAAGACTTGCTCGCCAGCCACTCCAAAGGTCTGATCGCCATGTCGGCCTGCCTGCGCGGCGACATCAATGAGACCATCCTCAACGATCGCTACGACGAAGCGCGGCGGCTGGCCAACGAATACACGGACTTGTTCGGCCGCAACAACTTCTTTCTGGAACTACAGGACCACGGCCTTGACCAGGACAAAGTCGTGATGCCCGAGGTCAACCGGCTGGCCCGCGAAACAGGGCTGCCGCTGGTGGTGACCAACGACGCGCACTATCTGCGGTACGACGATGTCAAAGCGCACGAGATTCTGCTTTGCATACAGACCGGGAAAACCATGTCGGATCCCAACCGCATGCGCTTTTCCACCCCCGATTTCTTTGTCAAGTCGCGCGCCGAGATGATGCAGCGCTTCGGCGAAGTGGAGCACGCGCTCGACATCACCTGGGACATCGCCCAGCGCTGCCAGCTGAAGCTCGAAAAAGTAAAGGATCCGTTCCCGGATTTCGCGGTTCCGGCCGATCACACCGCCGACACCTACTTCGCGTGGGTCGCACGGCAAGGCTTTGAGAAACGTCGTGCGCGCCTGGAAACGCTCCAGGCGCAAGGCCGTCTGAAACACGCTCTGCCCGATTACGTCGAGCGGCTGGAATTTGAGATCGCCATGATCCAGCAGATGAAGTTCAGCGGCTACTTCCTGATCGTCTGGGACTTCATACGCTTCGCAAAATCCAAGAGCATTCCGGTGGGCCCGGGCCGCGGCTCTGCAGCCGGCAGCCTGGTCAGCTATGCCATGGAGATCACCGACATCGATCCGCTCGAGTACGGCCTGCTGTTTGAGCGCTTCCTCAATCCCGAACGGGTCAGCATGCCCGATATCGACATCGACTTCTGCACCAAGGGCCGGGGCGACGTGATCCACTACGTCACCGAGAAATATGGCCGCGAACAGGTGGCGCAGATCATCACCTTCGGCTCGCTCGCCGCGAAGGCTGCCATTAAGGACGTGGGACGCGTCCTGGACATGTCGTTCGCCGACGTCGACAAAATCAGCAAGGTGATTCCGAAGCAGCTCGACATCAAGTTGAAGGACGCCATCGACGATCCGCAAGTCAAAGACGCAGCCTCCAGGGACCCCCGCGTCAAGGAAGTGCTCGACGTCAGCCTGAAGCTGGAAGGACTGGCCCGGAATGCCGGCATGCATGCGGCCGGGGTCGTCATCTCCTCCGTACCGCTGCGCGAACTGGTGCCGCTCTACGTCACCAGCAAGAACGAAATTGTGACGCAGTACGACATGGTCGGCCTGGAAAAACTGGGCCTGCTGAAGATGGATTTTCTCGGGCTCACCACGCTCACCATCATTCAGGATGCCTTGGCGCTGATCAAGAAATACCGCGGCGAGACCGTCGTGGTCGAAGACTTGCCCCTCGACGATCAGCAGACCTACGAGAAGATCTTCTCGAACGGCTATACCAGCGGCGTCTTCCAGTTTGAATCGTCGGGCATGCAGGACATCCTGCGCCGCTACCAGCCCAACCGCATCGAAGACCTGTGCGCGCTGAACGCGCTCTACCGCCCCGGCCCTATCCAGGGTGGCATGATCCCCGACTTTATCGACCGCAAGCATGGCCGTAAGCCGGTGGTCTATGAAGTGCCTCAGCTCAAGCGACTGCTCGAAGAAACCTACGGCGTCATCCTCTATCAAGAGCAGGTCATGCAGATCTCCAACGTCCTCGCGGGCTACTCGCTGGGCGATGCCGATCTGCTGCGCCGCGCCATGGGCAAGAAGAACGCCGTCGAGATGGCCAAGCAGCGCGACCGCTTCGTCAAAGGCGCCGTCGCCCGTGGCTTACCCGAGAAGAAGATCCTCAAAATCTTCGATCTCATGGAGCAGTTCGCCGGCTACGGTTTCAATAAGTCGCACTCCGCCGCCTACGCCTACCTCGCCTACATCACGGCCTATTTGAAGGCCCACTACGCGGTCGAGTTCATGTCCGCCCTGCTCACCTCCGAATCGGGCAACACGGACAAGATCGTCAAGTACATCAATGAGTGCCGCGAGCGGGGCATTGCGGTGCTGCCGCCGGATGTGAACCAGAGCGATCTGCACTTTACTCCTACCGGCGAGGCGATCCGCTTCGGCTTGGGCGCCGTTAAGAATGTCGGACAAGGTGCGGTGGAAGCCATCGCCAAGGCCCGTGATGAAGGCGGCGCATTCACGTCGATTTTCAATTTCTGCGACCGGGTGAACCTGGGCGCCGTGAATCATCGCGTGGTGGAGAGCCTCATCAAAGCCGGTGCGATGGATTCACTCAGCGGCAACCGCGCGCAGCTGACGGAAGCGATCGACCGGGCCATTGATTCCGGCATGCGCTCGTCGCGCGATCGGGAATTGGGCCAGGGCGGCCTGTTCGGTTTCGTTGCGGAAGAAGAAGGGCACGCCGAGCAGCCGCTGGTGACATTGCCCGATTGGACCATGCAGCAGAAACTGTCGGGCGAGAAGGAAATGCTCGGCATCTACGTGTCCGGCCATCCGCTGGATCAGTATGCCGACAAGATCTCTGAGCTGGCCACCCACACCACGGATAAGCTCGAAGGCCTGGAAAAGGGTACGCCCGTGGCCCTTTGCGCCATGCTGACAGGCATCACACGCAAGCCCAACCGGGATGGCAAGTACTGGGCGGGCATGCGGGTCGACGACGCTCGCGGCACGCTGGAAGCGATGGTGTTTTTCAACCGCTACGACGAGCTGAATCCGCTGCTGAAGGAGGACGCCGCCGTGTTTCTCCGCGCGCAGGTGCTGCCCGAAGAAGGTGCGCCGCCCAAGCTCAGCATTCAGGAACTGGTGCCGCTCGACGATGCCCGCATCAACCTGCCTTCGTTGATTTCCATCCGGGTGGTTTTGAAGGAAGAAGCCGCGGAATTGAAGGCCGAACAGTTGAACCAGCTGTTCCAACGCAAGCGCGGCGCTACCGAGGTTCGGCTGCGACTTGAAAAACCAAAAGACTTTTCAGTCATTATGGATGTGTCGACCAAGGTGCGGCCCGACCGGGAGTTCCGGGCGGAATTGGAAAGAATCTGCGGACCGGAGTCCCTCGAGGTCCTGGCCAATTGATGTCAACAGCGAGAGGGGCATACTGATTTATGGCTGAAAACGAATCTGCGGCGGGCACTCAACCCGCGCTCGATCCTGCGCCGGTCGAGGTAGTTGTGGCCGAGGCCCCGGTTGCGGTCGTCCTCTGCCACCGAGCCCCACAACGCCAGCTACCAGCGTGTGATACTTGCCCGTCATCCCAAGCGGCCTCATTCCCTCGATTACATTGAGCGGCTGTTCACCGGTTTTCAGGAACTGCACGGCGACCGGGCCTTCGGCGACGACAAAGCCATTGTCGGCGGCTTTGCCTTCTTCGAAGGGAAGCCGGTCATGGTGATTGGCCAGCAAAAAGGCCGCGATACCAAGCAGAAGCTGTATCGCAATTTCGGTATGCCCAAGCCCGAAGGCTACCGCAAGGCCCTGCGCCTGATGCGGCTCGCCTCCAAGTTCGGCCGGCCGATTATCACGCTGATCGACACCATGGGCGCGTACCCCGGCATCGACGCGGAAGAGCGCGGCCAGGCCGAAGCCATCGCACTCAATCTTCGCGAGATGGCTCGCTTGAAATCGCCCGTGATTGCGGTGGTGATTGGCGAAGGCGGCAGCGGCGGAGCCCTGGCCCTAGGCGTCGCCAACCGGGTCTACATGCTCGAGAATGCCTGGTATTGCGTCATCAGCCCGGAAAGTTGCGCGGCCATCATCTGGCGCGACTCCGGTAAGGCCAACCTGGCCGCCGAAGCGCTGAAGCTCACGGCCCCCGATTTGCTCGAGATGGGGCTGATCGACGGCATCATTCCCGAAGGGCCGGAGGGCGCCCAGGTTGACCCCGAAGCCGCCGCCCTGTTTCTCAGGGAAGCCCTGCACAAGGCCTTGAGCGAGCTATCCGGTTTAACGCCGGAACAGTTGGTGGTCGATCGTTACGACAAGTACCGCAAGATGGGCAACTTCTTCCAAGAGTTGGCGCCATGAACCGCAACGTCGGCATCCTGGTCACCCTCATCGTGATCGGCATCATCGCCTTGATTGCCTATGGGACAATGGCTGGCGCCCGCTACCGGGTGAAAGTGTGCATGACGTACAACGGGCGGAGCACCTGCCGGACCGTGGCTGCCCGCAGCGAGGACGGGGCGGTCAAGTCGGCCACCACCAATGCCTGCGGCGACATCGCCAGCGGCGTAACCGAGAGCATGGGCTGTGAGCACACCACGCCCGACAGCATCACTTGGCTGCAGCGCCCCGGCAATTAGCACCCGACGTTCTGCCGTTGACCACTTTCGACAAGCCGTCCGTCACGCCTCGGGACCACTCCAAATGATTGACGGTAAAAGGTTAGTATCCATGGCGATACTGTAGGTGCGTGATACTATGCAAAGGAAAGGCTGCGGAAATGGGGAACAAACCGTGCCTGGTTTCCGTCTGACTTTCCCGAGAGCATGTCCGCAGTCCGTTTGCGATCCTGCCAGATAGGCCATGGATTGCGTCCTCAGTACCGGTCCCTAGCTTAGGAGAGAGTCGCCGTGAAACGTAAGTGGAAGATCCTTGTTCTAATCCTGTTGCTGCTGCTTGTGGCGGGTGGCGTCTATGCCAGCATCCAGTATTCCCAGCGCGGCATCGTGACCGTGCAGACGGGCAAGGTAACCCGTCAGGATCTTGCCTCCATCGTCACCGCGTCCGGTGAGGTCAAACCGCGCAACTACATCAATATCGGCGCCAACGCGATGGGTCCGCTCACCGCCATCTTCGTCAAGGAAGGCGACCATGTCCGGAAAGGCCAGATCCTCGCCTCCGTTGAGGCGATTCAACCCGGTGCGGATGTCAATGCGCAGAAGGCTTCCGTAAACGCTTCATTGGCCGATTCCGCCGCCAGCGAAGCCGGCTTGGTCGCCGCGGACGAAAGCATCAAGGCCGCCGAAGCGACCCTGGTTCACGACAAGGCCGACCTGGATCAGAAAAAGGCCGATTTTGACCGCGCCAAGGGCCTTTACGAAGCGAAACTGCTGGCGCGGCAGGACTATGACGCCAAGGCCGCCGCTTACAACCAGGCCGTAGCCATTATCGCGGAATCGGAAAGCAAGATCTCCCAAGCCAAGGCCCAGCGCGCACAAAGCGCCGCTCAAGTCGCCTCGACTCAAAAGAAGGTCGCGCAGCAGCAGGCTATGCTGATCCGGTCGACTGACGTTCTGAAGAATTATGACGCCATAGCGCCGCTGGATGGAGTTGTCACCAACTTGCCCGTTCGGGTGGGTGAAACCGTTGTGCCAGGACTCCAGAATTCCGCCTCTTCGACCATCATGACCATCGCCGACATGTCGATCATCACGGCCGAGGTCAAGGTGGATGAGACCGACATTGTGAACGTGAAGCTCGATCAACCGGCTGAGGTCACCATCGACGCGATTCCGAATCGCATCTTCAAGGGCAAAGTCATCGAAATAGGCGACACCGCTATCGTTCGCTCCACCGGCCTGGCAGCTTCGCAAAGCACGACTTCCAGCCAGGAGGCGAAGGACTTCAAAGTGGTCGTGGCGCTGGATATCCCGCAGGATCTGGTCCGTCCCGGCCTTTCCTGCACCGCCAAAATCACCACGGCAACGCGCCAACGCGTCGTTGCGATTCCCATCCAGGCGCTGACGGTTCGGCAAAAGGGTGATCTGGTGCCGAAGAAGCCGGGCGTTCCCGTGACGCCCCCCACCGACCCTGCCGCAATCAAAGCGGCTAAAGAAGAGGTTCAGGGTGTCTTCCTTGTGAAGGGCGATAAGGCCGTGTTTCAAACCGTGGAAACCGGCATCACCGGTGCAACCGACATCGAAGTGACCAAGGGCTTGAGCGAAGGCGATCAGATCGTCACGGGCAGCTACAAGATTATCCGGACCCTACGCCCCGACGCCAAGGTGAAGGTCGACAACAAGCCGCCTGTTGTGCCGAACACCGAAGGGTAATTCGACCGTCCTATGCCAGAAAGAAGACAGCATGGCCACCGCCCTTAACGATCTCGCCGCCAAAGAGCGCGGCGAACAGCTCCGCAAAGACGGGATCGTTATCAGGACATACGATCTCTGGAAGACCTACATCATGGGCGATCAGGAGATCCATGCCGTCTCCGGTGTCGACATCGAAATCCGCCGCGGTGAGTACGTGGCGATCATGGGCCCCTCCGGCTCCGGCAAATCCACGCTGATGAACCTCATCGGCTGCCTCGATTCACCCACCAAGGGTCTGTACTACCTGAACGGGAACCTGGTCAGCGAGATGAGCGACGACGAATTGGCGCGCATCCGGAACAAGGAGATCGGCTTCGTCTTTCAGACCTTCAACCTGCTGGCTCGCGCGTCCGCCCTGCACAATGTCGAACTGCCGCTGATCTACGCCGGCATCAGTTCATCCGAACGCCAGGAGAAAGCGAAAGACGCCCTGCGGTCGGTTGACCTGGAGAAGCGTATGCTCCACAAGCCGAATGAGCTCTCGGGCGGCCAGCGCCAGCGCGTCGCCATTGCCCGCGCGTTGGTGAACCATCCCTCCATCCTGCTTGCCGACGAGCCAACCGGCGCCCTGGACTCGGCCACCGGCGGCGAGATTATGGGGCTGTTCGAGCGCCTTTATCAGGAAGGCAACACCATCGTGCTGGTCACCCACGAACTCGACATCGCCATGCACGCTCACCGGGTCATCCACATCCGCGACGGCAAAGTCGAACGCGACGAAGCCGTACCCAAGTAGGCTGCCCTACCGCTTCCAGGTCAGCAGCAGCGCAAACAGCACGATCCAGACGAAGTCCAGGTAGTGCCAGAACGTCGATACCGCGTTCGCCCACACCCGCGTCGTCATCTGGTACTTGGGTCCGCTGGCATTTTCCCGGGTTCGCCGCAGCAGGTAGAACAAGCCCGCTAAGCCGACCAGGATGTGCACGCCGTGCATTCCCGAGAAGATGAAAATGAACGAGGAATGCGGATTGCGGTCCAGCAAAACGCCGGTGTGCAGGATCTGAAACCAGGCCGTCAACTGGGCTGCCAGGAAAAGAAAGCCGCAGCCGGTTGCCCACCAGGTGAGGCGATAGAAGGCGCGCTGATCGCCCTGTTTCAACCGTCGCCGGGCCGTCTCGAGCAAGGCGCTGCTGGCCAGTAGCAGGGCAGTCGACAGCCACAACGTCTGGGGCAGTTCAATGTGCTTCCAGTTCTGCTGCACCTCCGAGCGGTAAACGAAGGCAAAGATCAGTGACCCGAACGTCATCGTTACGATCGCCAGGGTCACCAGGATGCCCACTTGGTAAAGAGCGTTCAAATCCCGCTCCTTCTGTTGGGCGTTGCTGTCAGTTAATGTATTCACAACAGTTTATAGATGTTTCGAAAAGCAGAACGGCCACGGCATTTGTGCTGCAATAAGGGGATATGAAGTCGTGCGGACTGCTCCTCATTGTCGCTCTTTTGCTTCCGGCGTTGGTCTCCTCGGCAACGCGGACGAGAGCCAGCCAGGATCCCAGGCTCGCAGCTGGCTCGCGGCGTCCTGAAAAAGACGGCTGGATCTTCGTCCATCTCGAAGGGGATCCGTCGACGATCGGCTATCAACATGGTTACTTGCTGGCGCCGGAGATCGAAGACAACAAGAAGGCCATTGAACTCTCGACCACCCACGAGGTGAAGAAGTCTTGGGCAGAACTGCGTGCCATTGCCGAGAAGGTGTTCTGGCCGCAAGTTCCGGCCGAGTATCGCGCCGAGCTGCAGGGGATGGTCGAAGGCCTGCATGCCCAGGGGTCGCATCTCGACATCATCGACCTGGTCGCGATGAACGGCTATATGGAGTTCTCGTACTACACCGACGAGATGAAGCGCCGCCAGGGAAAGCCCGAAACGGCCATCCCTGCCGAGCACTGCAGCGCCTTCGTCGCGACCGGGTCCTACACCAAGGACGGCCGCGTGGTGATTGGCCACAACAACTGGACGGACTACCTCACCGCTACCCGCTGGAATGTCATCTTCGACATCTCCCCAACTGCCGGCCACCGGATCTTGATGGATGGCATGCCGGGCTTGATACACAGCGCCGATGACTTCGGCATCAACGACGCAGGCATTATGATTACCGAGACCACCATTTCGGGTTTCCACGGCTTTGACGACAAGGCCGTTCCGGAGTTCGTGCGCGCCCGAAAAGCCATGCAGTATGCCGAGTCGATTGACGACTTCGCCCGCATCATGAAGCAGGGCAACAACGGTGGTTACGCCAATACCTGGCTGGTCGCCGACCGGAAAACCAATGAGATCGGGAGACTCGAGCTGGGGTTGAAGAACGTGACGTTTGACCGTTCGAAAGACGGCTACTTTGTGGGAGCGAACTTCCCGATCAACGAGAAGCTGATTGCCGAAGAGACCGATTACCAGCCGGGCCCCGAAGTTCCTGATCAGGTGCGCCACATCCGCTGGGATCAGCTGATGGCCGAGTACAAGGGCAAGATCGACGTGACCACTGCCGAGAAGTTTGAGACGGACCACTACGACGCCCTGACGAAAGAGATCGATCCCAACGAGCGAACCATTTGCGGCCACGTGGACAAGTCGGGGCGCGGCATGAAGGGATGGCAGCCCGCCTATGGCCCGGCCGGGGTTGCACAGGCCAAGGTGGGAGACAGCGCGATGGCCGAACGCATGGCATTCATTGCCGGGATGGGTCATCCTTGCGGCGTGGAGTTCCACGCGGCCGAGCACCTCAAGGAACATCCGGAATTCAAGTGGCAGGCCCCGCTGCTTCGCGACGTCAAGGCGAATCCGTGGACCGTAGTGGAAGCCGCGCCGGCCAACGTTCCCCCGGCTACCCGCTAGACCAGCACAACCTCGATCTTCTTCTCCCGAAGCTCCCGGACCATGTCCGGCGGGGCTTGGTCGTCCGTAATCACCCGCTGCACCTGGCTCAAGTGAAGCGACACCGACAAACTGCAGTGGCCAAACTTGCTGGAATCGGCGATCACGGTCACTTCCCGGGCCGCCCTGGCCATCCGGTAGTTCAGCTGCGCCTCCAGGATGTCGAGAGTCGTCAACCCGGCGTCCAGATCCAATCCGACCGTCGACAGAAACAAGTGATCGGCATGCAGAGTACTGATCATGTGCTCTGCCTGCGGGCCGACGAAGGCATTCGAGACGTGGCGCAAAATCCCCCCAATCATCAGCAATGAGGTATTGGCCGCATCCGCGAATTGCATCGCGACGTTCAACGCGTACGTGATCACCGTCAGGCGGTCAATGTTGGCGCGCCGGATCTGCGATGCCAGTTCCGACGAGGTGGAACCCGTGCACAGAATGACTGTTTGCGAGGGCTGTATCAATTGCACCGCGGCGCGCGCAATGCGAACTTTCTCGTCATGCCGGATCGACTCCCGGACTTTCAGCGGATAGTCGGGCCCGGTCACCAGCGGCCGAATCCCTCCGCCATGCGAACGGACCAGCGATCCGCTCGCGGAGAGGCTATCCAGATCGCTGCGCGCGGTTACCGCCGATATGCCGAAAAGCCTGCGCACCTCGCTCACGGTAATGCGCCCCTGGCGTTCGACGATCTCCGCGATCTCCCGCCGTCTTTCTTCCGTCAACAGTCTTGTGGTGGTTGGTAGTGTCACCGACATGGTGAAATTCCAGGTCTGTCCGTGCAAACCCAGAATGCCTAATTAAACAGTAGTCAGGAAAGAAAGGCAAGTCCAACGAGTTTACTTCCTGAAACGATGGACTCGGCTCGCCGAGAGAAATCAAAGGAAATCCGATTGCGCCGAACGGCCTACTTCCCTCGGGCTGCCGCCGCAGCGGGCTTGGCACTGTCGATCGGCGTCGGGCCGGTAGCAGCCGGAGACTCTTCCGACCTCGCCATCCCTAGCGTTTTGCGCAGCTCCGTATCGAGCTTCGTTCGCACATCCGGGTTGTCTTTCAGGAATTGGCGGGCGTTGTCGCGCCCCTGGCCGATCCGTTCTCCCTTATAGCTGTACCAGGAGCCGCTCTTCTCGACCAGGTTCTTGGCCACGCCGAGATCGATCAGGTCGCCTTCTTTGGAAGCCCCTTCGCCGTAGATGATGTCGAACTCGGCCTCGCGGAATGGCGCGGCGACTTTGTTCTTTACAATCTTCACTTTGGTGCGGTTGCCCGTGACCGTCTCGCCGTCCTTGATCGCGGCAATGCGGCGGATGTCGACGCGTACGGACGAGTAGAACTTCAGCGCGCGGCCGCCAGAGGTGGTCTCGGGGTTACCGAACATGACGCCGATCTTCTCGCGAATCTGGTTGATGAAGATCAGGCAAGTGTTTGACTTCGAGACGAAGCCGGTAAGCTTTCGCATGGCTTGCGACATCAAGCGGGCTTGCACGCCCATGTGCGAATCGCCCATCTCGCCGTCCAGCTCGGCTTTGGGAACGAGTGCGGCGACCGAATCGACCACCAGGACGTCAATCGAGCCGGATTGAATCAGCGCACTAGTGATTTCGAGAGCCTGTTCCGCGAAGTCGGGCTGTGAGACCAGCAGGTTGTCGACGTCCACACCCAATTGCTTGGCATAACCTGGATCCAGCGCATGCTCCACGTCGATGTAGGCCGCCATCCCGCCCTTTTTCTGGGCCTCGGCCACCACCTGCAGCGCCAGCGTCGTTTTTCCGGACGACTCCGGGCCGAAGATTTCGCAGATACGTCCGCGCGGAAAACCACCCACGCCCAGCGCGTAGTCCACCGAAATCGACCCGGAAGAGATGACGGATACGGGAACGATCGCTTCGTGGGATCCGAGCCGCAGAATCGATCCCTTGCCGAACTGCTTCTCAATCTGGCTCAATGTGGCGGTTAATGTCCGGGCGCGGTCTTTATCTTCCATGGTTGTCCTTTCAGGCTACGCAAAGGCGGGTGGAAATACCGGCAGCAAGCTGCCTCTCGGGGGCTTTCTTAGTATACCGCCAAACATAACAGCACGATCCTGTTTTATTGGCAAAACGGAGCCTGGAAATGCGCGGGCGGAGTGTTACGACAATCGCTTGGCGTAGTATCCCTTGCGTCCCCGGACGATCAGGTCTTTCCGGCCCCTCACCTTAATCTCGACCGCGTGGTATTGGCCGTCGTCATGCTCCGGTTCTGGCCGGTAGAAGAGGTTGTATTGATGCCGCAACTCGTTCGCGATGTTCTCAAACGACTGGTTGAGATCGCTGGCCTGAAACGGGAAGAACGCCGTACCACCGGTCTGTTCGGCGAGGTAGCGCATCACCTTGTCGCCATCGGTAACGATATGACTGTTGTTGGTTGAAATCGTATAGATAACCACATCGGCTTTCTGGGCCATTTCCAGCGCCTGGTCGCGGCTGTAGTGGCTCTGATTGTCGTCTCCGTCGCTCAAGATGACCATCGCCCGCCTGAACTTGTACATGGGCTGATCGAGCATCAGCTTATCCTTGCAAGCGAAATAGATGGCGTCGTAGAGCGAGGTGCCGCCGCCCGGCCGCAGGTCGCGAATGGCGTTCTCCAGCTTGTTCGTATCGTTGGTCAGGTCGGCGGCCAGTTCGGCGCCGGTGTCGAAACTGACCACAATCGCCTTGTCTTTCTCTTGCACGATGCTATTCACAAAGTTGGAGGCAGCCTCCTGTTGGAACTTGAAACGATCGCGAACGCTATTGCTGGTATCGATCAGAACCGCGAGCCGCAAAGGAAGGTCGGTTTCGGCCGTGAAGTCCAGGATTTTCTGGAGCGATTTTTTCTCGAAGATCTCAAAATCCTCGCGGGTAAGGTCCGTAACGAATCGCCCGTGCTTATCCTGCACCGTCACCAGCATATTCACGCGGGTCACGTCGTAGACGATGCGGCTTGAGTCGGGTTGTTGAGCGGCCTGGCTGGCAGCGGGTGCCGATGCGGGCTTCTTAGGGCTTGGCGGCGGGGCTTGCGCGTGGCTCGCAACCAACAATAGGCCTGCGCAGGTGACGAGGGCCGACAGGAGAAAAACGACACGCTTCATGGACTTGCCCCTATTCTATCTGCGACGCGCCGGGGGCGGCGGCGGGTACAAGGCTATAAGGCGTTTGAAACCAGCCCATGGAGTAGGATTGGCTTCGTGCGGGGATTGCTCATCGTTCTTCTAGCTACGGCAGCTTGGGCACAATCGGTAATCCAGCCCGTGCAGTCTTCCCCGATCACAAGCCGCCCGATTTGGGCAACACGCTTTTCTCCCGCACCAAGGCCAGATACTCCTGCAACTCCGGCGCGAGCGGGCTTTCGACACTAATCCATTCGTCCGTCGAGGGCGATCGGAAGCGCAAGCGATGGGCATGCAGAAAGAACCGTCAGCGCCGGGTAGCCGGGGATCACCTTCGGTGCGCCGTACAGCGAATCGCCCACCACCGGATGCTTCAGGAAGGCTAGGTGTGCGCGGATCTGGTGCGTCCGGCCGGTACCGATGCGCACTTCCAAATAATTGAAAAACTCAAAGCGTTCCAGAACCTTGAACTCCGTATACGCACTGCGGCCGGTGTCGAGTCGCGCCGTCATGCGGGTGCGGCGGACCGGGTCGCGGGAAATGGGCCGCGAAATATGCCCTTCGATGGTTTCCATCTGGCCGTGCACCAGCGCCAGATAACTTTCTCCACTTCACGGGTTTGAAACTGCTCAGCCAGCGCCCGATGGGCCTGGTCTGTCCGAGCTACCACCAGAACGCCGCTGGTGTCGCGGTCCAAACGATGAACAATGCCGGGCCGCAGATCGCCGCCAACGCTGGAGAGCGATTCAAAGTGATGGAGCAAAGCGTTCACCAGAGTTCCCTCGTGGTTACCGGCGCCGGCATGTACCACCATCCCCGCGGGCTTATCCACCACGACGACGTCAGCGTCTTCATACAGCACATGCAGCGGGAGATCCTCCGCCACGGCTTTGAGGGGCGGCAGATCCGCCGGCTCCACGGAAATACATTCGTCGCCGTGGACCAGGTAGGAGGCTTTGGCCGCATCGGCGCCGACCAGCACGCGCCCTTCCTTGATCCAGCTCTGCAGGCGCGCCCGGCTGTATTCCGGCAATCGCTCGTGCAGCAGCGAATCCAGCCGCTTGCCCCGGTCGTTCTGTTCCGCTTGTACCGTCACTATTCCGTATTCTAGTGAGGTGCTCACCCCACGGACGCGATGCGGGCCGAATGTTGCTGCTCGGAGCTCAGAGCGAC
>CAVUCO010000047.1:0-22372 GCA_963740005.1 uncultured Acidobacteriaceae bacterium
GCCGTCACCGTCAGCAAGTGACTTTCGTACTCTTTTCACCCGTCCGCCTGACGGACAATGGGATACGACGGTTCAGAACATGCCTCGCCTTATCTGTCACGTCGACATGGATGCGTTCTTCGTATCCGTCGAGGAACTGTTCGATCCGTCGCTCAAAGGCAAACCCGTTGTGGTGGGCGGAAAGGCCGATCAGCGGGGCGTAGTTTCGGCGGCGTCTTATGCAGCCCGCAAATTCGGCGTCCACTCCGCTATGCCGCTGCGCACGGCGGCTCGGCTCTGCCCGCATGCGCTGTTCGTCGACGGGCATCCCTCCCGCTACCGCGAATACTCAAAGAAGGTGTTTGCGATCCTCAACCACTTTTCGCCTCAGGTTGAGATGGCCTCCATCGACGAGGCGTATCTCGATCTCACGGGCACCGAGCGCCTGCACGGGCCGCCGCTCAAAGCGGCACACCGGCTGCATCAAGCGATCGCAGACGAAACCAAACTGAACTGCTCGCTTGGCTTGGCGTCGTCGAAACTGGTGGCGAAGGTCTCCTCCGACCAGGCTAAGCCCAACGGCGTACTCTGGGTGCTGCCGGGCCAGGAAGCACGATTCCTCGCGCCTCTCGATGTACGCAGGATTCCCGGCATCGGCAAGGTGATGGAAGCATCCCTCCACAAACTGGGCATTCAGAAGGTGGGCGACCTGGCAGCGCTGGATGAAGAGTTCGTCGCCCATCGATTCGGCAAGTGGGGATTGGCGCTCTCCGGCAAAGCCCGTGGCGAAGATGCGGGCGGCTGGTTCGACGGCGATGTCGGAGAGCGGGAGCAGCCCAAGTCCATTAGCCATGAAACGACCTTCTCAGAGGACACCGCCAACCGGCAGCAGTTGGAAGCTGCGCTTCTAAAACTCAGCGAGATGGTGGCTCGACGCCTCCGTGACCACCGTCTTTATGCGAAGACCATCCACCTCAAACTGCGCAACTCGGATTTCGAAACCATCACGCGCGCGCAGACTTTTGACCACGCAACGCAACTGGATGGCGAGATCGCCGGCGCGATAACCGGGCTGTTTCGGAAAGCTTGG
This sequence comes from uncultured Acidobacteriaceae bacterium, assembly GCA_963740005.1. GTDB lineage: Bacteria > Acidobacteriota > Terriglobia > Bryobacterales > Bryobacteraceae > CAJCIT01. The sequence goes on from CAVUCO010000047.1 coordinate 1,070, forward strand.
GACGGAAAGACAGAAATCCGGCTGATTGGCGTGCACGCTGGCTCGCTCGATCACAGCGAGGGCCAGATGAGCTTGCTCGAAGAGGAATCCACGGCAAGACTGCGCCAGGCTTTCCGCGCGGTCGATCACATTCGGGACAAGTATGGTGAAAATGTCATCTCACTGGCGAAGAGCATGGATACCAGCATTCGCGAACGCGTCCACGAGAGCATGCCGGATCTGCCGGGTAAGGCGCCGCGCAAGGAGAAGTAGGCGCTAAGCCCCTGACGATAAACAGGCTCGGCCGGATTGAACTTTCGCCTGGCGAGTTACGTAATCATGGATGTGGAGGCAGTAAAGCGATTTATGTATTGCACTTCTTGTGGCATCGAACTTCCGGAATCCCATCGATTTTGCAACCAATGCGGGACCCGAACGGCGACAGCCGAGGCGTTCATACCCCAAGCCGGCCTGCCGGCGCGGAAACTGAGCCGGCCACGAGACGACCGCAAGATCGCGGGGGTCTGCGCCGGGATAGCCCGTTACCTTGGCATAGATGTGACACTGGTGCGGATCATCATGGTGACGCTGGCTCTCTGCCCGCCTTCAGCGGGTCTGATTCTCTATATTATTTGTTGGATCGCGATGCCCAATGACGTTCTGTTGCTGCCGCCACCGGTGGCCGCGAACTCAACATCTCGAGGCGTTCCTGTCGCGAACTAACCTCGCTAGGTAGCTCAGACGGGCCGGCTCTCATTTAGCAGAGATCTAGCGGCTGCGGCCTGCTGCGAAAACCCGGGAAGTGTGCACTGGGCCTTGCGCGACGCGAGGCCACCCCCAGGCGATGTGGCGGCGATAACAGATCAGGCAACGAATAGGCTTGGCTGAAAACGGCCAGAACACGAGTTCATACCAACGCCATCTGGAACTCTGGGTTTGTGACGAGAGGCAACTCGGACACGCATACGCGGTCTTCTTCCTTGAGTCTTTCATCTCTTTGCCAGACTCTTCGGTTCGCCCCAGGCTGCACCGTGCGGCTGATCACGAATCGCAAAAATGTCTATTCAAAAGGTGCCCAGGTAACGCTACACGTCTCTCCCGAAGAAAACAAACTTCGGACCCTGAACTCTCGGATCATTCCGACTAGTATTCGACTCGGGCAAGCGAAGGGCGAAAAAACCGCGTTGGAGGTGAGTCCGCGGCAGTCCCCAGCTCGCAATGCTCTGAGCACAATGCCTCGGCGATCGACGAGCCGTAGACCATTTGCGGGGGTGGGACTAAAGTGGGCCGCGGCTTCAGCCGATGGTTTCGTTAGATGGCGTCAAACGGACGCCGAGGACAATCTATGAAACTCATACTCGCCGCTTTGCTCGTATCCGGATCTGCCGCAGCCGCGGCCCTGCCCAACCCCTCGACACTGGCCGATCAAACGGTCGCCCAAGCACGCTCGCGCAGCGTGGCGGAACACTATGCCGTGGCGGCGATCCCAAGGCAGCAAGCAGCTCCAGAACCAACGCGCGAGGAGGAGTACCGGCGGATTCAGGAAGACATGCAAAAGTGGTTTCCTCGCTGCGACCGGCTTGAATTCAAAAACCGTGATTTCAGGATTCGATGGCACGGTGCGTCCACGCTCCAGCCCAACTAGGAAGGCCGCGCGTCACTCCCAGGGCCTCGTGACTTTTGTAAAGTCTGACTTCTGTGTTCCAATCGCGTGCGGCAGGAATGTCTTTTTAGTGACAGTCACTGCGGAATTCAAAGAGTCATCAGTATCTAGCTCTCCTAATGCACCGAGGTGAGGCAAACCTAGGACGTTTCTGGTATGCTTCGGTTTTCTTGGTAGCAATCGGAGAATATTTATGAAGTTGCGGCTCTTGCTCGTCCTCCTCGGTATTCCTGTTCTTTGTAGTTTGGCTTTTGCTCAGGCTACGCTCACAGGTTCTCCCAACCCTTTCACGACCAATGCGAGTGGTTTGGGACAGATCACTCTGACGTGGTCTGCGCCGGCCTCCAATAGTGTCGAGGTGCATGTCAATTCGGCCACCGGGCCCCTCTTTGCTGGAGGCGGCTCAACCGGATCTTTCGAGACCGGCCTGTGGGTCACTAACGGAATGCAGTTCTTCCTGCAGGATGTAAGCGCCGGCGAACCGGGAACAACATTGACGACGTTTACGGCGCAATCGTCCGGATTGCCCGGACTTCCGGCCGGAACGAACATTCTGATTTCGTCCAATAACGGCCAGCAACTCACCTACTCAGTCAGCGCTGCGACCGTGATTGAGATTCATTTGAATACGCCGTCAGGACCGCTCTTGGCGCACTTGTCCCAGCAGCAGGGAACTGTGAACACCGGCCCCTGGGTTACCAACGGGATGCGCTTCTATTTGCAGGATGTTTCCAGCGGACAACCTCTGACGTACCAATTCACTTTGGCTACCGCGGTGGCCACAGTGCTGCCGACTCCTCCAGCCGGGTCGGGCGTCCTGTTCGGGGCGACACCAGGCATCGCTCCCGATCCTTCAAACACTGGCGTAAGCACAGCATCACTGTACTGGGATGCTCCTGGCGCCACGGCGGTTGAAGTTCACGTGGGCGCCGCGAATGGGCCGCTGTTTGCGGCCGCAGGCAACAACAGCTTCATGGAGACGGGCGACTGGGTTGCAGACGGCATGCAGTTCTTTCTGCAGAACGCATCTTCGGGCAATTCGACTTCGCCGGCCAACACGCTGGCTGTCACGACCGTGGATGTGCAGTCAACGCTGACCAACTACATCGCCGCAAACAACGGGTTGAATGCGATATCTGTCTTCAACTCTTCCAGTGGGCAGCCCATCACGGGAATTGACCTGCCGAATGGAGTGTGGGCACTCGATATGCACACCAGTCCTGACGGGACCGTTATCTATGTGCTCGGCAACGACGGAAACTATTACATCGCCGACCCGCTCACAGCATCGGTCACGGGCACCATCAACCTGAGCAAGTCGTACAACGGCGGTCCGGTCCCGGCTCAGCACTTCACCTGGATTCAAAACACCAAAGCGCAGAACCTGATCCTCGGGATCGATCCCAGCGGCGTTGTTTCTATCGTGGATCCGACCGCAGGGGCACTCGTCAAAACGCTCTCGTGCCAATGCGGGCTTGGCCCAAGTTTAGTCTACAGTCCTTACGACACCAGGACCTACATTCCGGAAGCGCCTACCTCAAAAGCGCCTGACGCCAATTTGATCGTCGTGGTGAATTCGGGCTTGACCTTCGACACTCCGATCGCTGGCCCCGTTTACGCGGGAACCGGGACGACTCCGCAAACCGCTTTCGAGAATATTGCGGTGGTGCAATCGGGCTTAGCGGGAGCGTTGGTTCTGCAGTTGGTGAGCCGGGACACCTCAAATCCCTTCGACACCGGGGCGTACGTGCTCTACAGCTACGACATTGCTTCCAATACCTTCTATGACCCCAACCTGGTCAAGCCGGTTTCCACCCTGCTTGGCTTTGGCACGCATCTCTACCTCCAGGTGGTGAGCCAGGTACAGACCTCGTGCTGCTCGCCAGTCGTCTTTGAGCCGTTCTACGGCTCGATCTTCAGCTATGAGGTTGTGTACTCAACGTCGCCGGGGCCAAAGTTTGAACTGGAAGGCACCGGCAACCCGAGCGTCCCTGGATCGGAACTTCTCCTTGGACCGGTGGCCGCCGATGCATCGTCCGTTTACTTGAGTTACGCGCAGGCGAGCTTCGGCCAGAACGGGTATGCATATCAGAGCCCGGTCTATATCTACAAGGCGGATCCGGTAACGCTGCAGCCCATCACGCCGCTGATGTTTCTGAACGCCGGTGCCGCGCCGGGATTAGCCGGCTGGACTCTCGGGTCGTACTTGTATCCTTTCCCGGTCCCGCCGAAATAGCCCTGGGCGTGGGATAACCTCCGCTTCAAAGCGCTCTCCGCATCAGGGCGGTACGGAAATACCCGCGGGTTTTGATAAAACCTCGGCCTTTGAGTGCGCTTCCTGACGGTCGCGGCTCCGTTTGAAAAGCTTGCTGACCCGCGGTCAGAAGGTTGTTGAAGTGCCGGAAGTTGCCTCGTCCTGCTTATCGCCCACGACCGGCCCCACGGATTACAGTGTCGTGTTCGTGGTGGTTCATGAACGGGCCGAAATCCACGCCTGACGAGTCATTCGGCCGGAGGATGATACATTCTTCGCATGCGTGCCTCGTTCGCCCTGACCGTTTTGCTATTCCTGGCCTCCGTGCTTTCGGCGGCCCCAAAATCTCTTCAGATCTACTTCGTTGACGTCGAAGGTGGTCAGGCCACACTCTTCGTCACGCCGGCCGGACAGTCGTTGCTGATCGACACCGGTTGGCCGGGTAATGCCTATCGCGATGCTAACCGCATCGTGGCGGCCGCGAAGTTAGCCAAGATTAAGAAGATCGACTACGTTCTGATCACCCACTACCATGACGACCATGTCGGCGGTGTTCCGCAGCTTGTCGACAAGATTCCTGTGGGGACGTTCATCGATCATGGGGCTGGTGTGGAGACCGGCAAAGGCGCGGACCGCCTTTGGGCCGGCTATCAAAAAGGCCTGGCCACCGCCAAACGGCTTACCGTGAAGCCCGGTGACACGATCCCGATCAAGGGCCTGGAAGCGACCATCGTCAGCAGCAACGGGGAAGTCATCGCGCAGCCTTTGCCCGGCGCAGGCGCGCCGAACAGTTACTGCGGCGCAGTCGAGCAGAAACCCGTCGACACCACCGAGAATGCCCGCTCCGTGGGCACCTATTTTACCTTTGGCAAATTCCGAACCGTGGACCTCGGCGACCTGACCTGGAACAAGGAGACCCTGCTCGCGTGCCCGAATACCAAGCTCCGCCCAGTGGATGTATTGATCGTCAGCCATCACGGATTCAATGAGAGTAGTAACCCGGTTTTAGTCAAGGCGCTTGCCCCCCGCGTCGCCATCATGGATAACGGCGCGAAGAAGGGCGGTTCGCCGTCCACCTTCGACGTCCTCAAGAGCAGCCCTGGCCTCGAGGATCTCTGGCAGCTTCATTTCTCCAACGAGGGCGGCAAAGAACACAACTCAGCGGATAACCTGATTGCCAACATAGAGGAAGCCGACACCGGCAACTATATAAAGCTCACTGCCTACGAAGACGGCAGCTTCGAAGTCTACAATGCCCGCAACAAGCAGGAGAAGAAGTACGCGGCGAAGTAGCCGCTAGCTTCCCAACATGCAAGCGAAGCCTCTTCGACAGAACATCTCGTCGGGTGCGAAGTGGGAATCAATTGTCGGCTATAGCCGAGCTGTCCGGTTCGGCACGCGGATCTATGTCACCGGAACGACGGCCACGGATGAACGAAGTGAGATTGTCGGCATCGACGATCCTTACGCTCAAACCATCCAGTCTCTCCGGAATATCGAGCGCGCGTTGCATCAAGCCGGAGCCACCCTTGCCGATGTGGTACGAATCCGCCTTTACGTCACTGACATTTCGATGTGGCAGGAGATTGGCCGCGCCCATGCCGAGCTGTTGGGAGGCGTTCTCCCCGCCACCACCATGGTTGAGGTGAAAGGTCTCATTGACTCGCGCATGCTGGTCGAAATTGAAGCCGACGCCGAACTTTCTCCCGACTAGCGTTTCCTCCACAATTGAACAAGTATGCCTCGCCTCATACACAGCGCCACGCAGATTCCCGTTCCCGGCGGTAAGCGCATTGACGAATACGTCGGCCATGTCAATTCGCAAACTCCCGGCATCAGCGTCGCGCACATGCGGAGTCCCGCCGGTTGGACCGAACCCGGTCAGCGCCCCGCGTTCCAGGAAGTGACGCTCGTCCTTCGCGGCTTGCTCCGGGTAGAACATGCTGAGGGCGTAATCGAGGTTCAAGGCGGGCAGGCCATCATTGCCGAGCCGGGGGAATGGGTTCGCTACAGCACACCGGCTGAAGAAGGCGCCGAGTACGTGGCGATTTGTCTCCCAGCCTTCACACTGGACTCCGCCAACCGCGATCCGGAATAATCAACGCCGGTCTAACTACAATTAAAAGCAAGCACTTAGGTTGAACCGACCGCCCAATTCGGCCGCCCACCTTTGAAACCCCGGGCCAAATCAGGTACACTTAAGAGGTTCAGTTGTCTGTCCAGCCTTTGCTTTGAGACACCCCCGGCTAACTGTCTACGGGTGTAGCGCGCTGGAACTGCCAACCAAATATCAGGCATCAAGCCTCTCAAGGCCCAGCCCAACAAAGGCATCGAGTTTATGTACGCAGTGATTGAAACGGGCGGTAAGCAGTATCGCGTCGCGCCCGGCCAGATGATCGAAGTTGACACAATTCCTGGCGAAATCGGCGCGCCCGTTGAGTTCGATCGCGTGCTTGCGATCTCAAACGATTCCAATCAGCTGATTGTGGGCGATGCGGTCCGCTCCGCGAAGGTTCGCGGCAAGATCTCCGAACATGGACGCGGCGACAAGATTCTTGTCTTCAAGTTCAAGCGGAAGAAGCAGTATAAGCGCACCATTGGTCACCGCCAGGACTTCACTCGTGTGGAAGTTCAGGAAATCGTCGGTTAACAGGCTGCAAAGCCGCTTGGATAGAGGATACACGGATGGCACATAAAAAAGGTTTAGGTAGTTCAAAGAACGGGCGCGACTCGAATTCGCAGCGGCTGGGCATCAAGGTCTTTTCCGGCGAGTTCGTCACCGGCGGTTCCATCATCGTCCGGCAGCGCGGCACCCGTTATAAGCCCGGTAAGAACGTGGGCCTGGGCAAGGACGACACGCTGTTTGCAGCCGTCACGGGTGTTGTCGAATTTCGCGACCGCGGCAGGATGGGCAAGTTCGTCAACATCGTCACCCCGAACTAGGGTTTTGTTTTAAACGCAGTCACCTTGGGGGCGCTCGGTAGCGGGCTGCCCCTTTTTTCTTGCCTGCCGCCTGCCCAAATCCCTTGGCTGATCCACGCCGGCCCCGCTGAGTTTTCTCGAGAGTAGGTTCTTCCCTTGTTTATCGATGAAGTCATTATTACCGTGAAGGCCGGCGACGGCGGCAATGGCTGTATGGCCTTCCGCCGCGAGAAGTTCGTGCCTCGTGGTGGCCCCAGCGGCGGCGACGGCGGCCGGGGCGGCGACGTCATCATGGTCGCCAGTACCCACCACAACACGCTGCTCCATTTCCGGTTTAATCCGGAACACAACGCCCAGCGCGGCCGCCACGGTGAAGGAAGCCAGCGCACCGGCCGCGACGGCACGGACATTGAGTTACCCGTTCCCGTTGGCACCGTCGTCTACGACGCCGAAACCGGCGAGCAACTCTATGATTTCACTCATCCTGGCGAACGCTACGTTGTGGCCAAAGGCGGAAAGGGCGGAAAGGGCAATGCCCGCTACGCTACGTCCACCCACCAGGCGCCGACCGAACACGAAGACGGCTTCCCGGGCGAGGGAAAGCGTCTTCGCCTGGAGTTGAAACTGTTGGCAGACGTTGGGCTGGTGGGATTCCCAAACGCGGGCAAGTCCACGCTCATCTCCCGTCTCTCCGCAGCCAAGCCCAAAATCGCGGATTATCCCTTCACCACGCTCGAGCCGAATCTGGGCGTCGTCCAAGTCGGTGACGACCACACCTTTGTGATGGCCGACATCCCCGGCCTCATCGAGGGTGCGCATGAAGGTCATGGCCTGGGTGATCGATTCCTTCGCCACGTCGAGAGAACCCACCTGCTGATCCATCTGGTCGACGTCTCCGACCTGACCGGCCGCGATCCCGGCCACGATTTCGACATCATCCTGAACGAATTGCGGGAATTCAATGAAGAACTGGCGGCCAAGCCGATGCTGGTGGTCGCAACGAAACTCGATGCGTGCCAGGACGAATCGAAGGTCGCCGCGGTGAAGGCGCGCGCCGACCAACACGGCATGCCGTTTTATGGAATATCCAGTGTGACCGGCGAAGGGTTAGACAAGCTGAAGTTCGCGATCGGCGAGCGGCTGTTCCCGGTTCAGTAGGCTCTACTCGGAATCCGCCGGCGATCCCGTGATCTCATCCGCGTAGGTGTTGATCCGCCCGATGATCTCATACACCGTTTGCTCATCGAACTGCTGTGCTTTGAGCGTGGCTAACAGGTGATCGAGAAACCGCGAAAGATGCTGTTTGCCAATGCCCCGCCCGTAGTGCACCGCTGCCAGCGGCTGGCCCGAGTATTTGATCGGGCCGCTCAGCGCCACGGCGAAGAATTCGCGCTGCATGGCCGTCAGTTTCTCAATCGACGTTCGATCAAAGAAGCCCTTGAGTTCCGGGTCTGCCAGCACGCGGCCATAGAAAGCGTCCACTAATTGAGCGACGCCCGCTTCGCCGCCGACCCGTGTGTACAGCGATTGAGCCTGGGTATTCATAACTGGGATCATGGTATGTCATTTGCCCTCGCGCCGTCGATCCCCTGCGCGCATTAGAGCGCCCGTGGCACGGTAGCGAGCGCCAAGCGGCCTTGCGGAGCCACGAACGTCACGCGCGCGATTGCTCTGAAACAGCTGTGGTTGATCTGGGGACAGGCTCGCTGTGTCCACGCGGCGACGGGCTTTCGTGATGAGATACGGAGATGTGTGCCCGCCTTGGGACACAGGCGCCAGTCCCCGGTCGGCCTTGCTCTGAAAACCCACAGGCTGAAGGTGTCAAGTGCCACGGCGGCCGTCGAGATTCTCACTACTGAGCGGTCGTCTTTTTCCCGGGCTTCGGTTTCGGCGGCGCTTCGGGGCGTGGCTCACATGGCGGCGGCGCTTTCAACCATTGGCCAGGATTCACGGGCACCCCGTTCGCGTACAGCGTCCAGTGCAGATGCGGCCCAGTCGCACGCCCGGTTGCCCCGACGTAGCCGATGACATCGCCGGCTTCAACATGATCGCCCTCTTTCACGGCTAACTTCGATTGGTGCATATAAATGGACTGCAGCCCTTGCCCGTGGTCGATCGCAACCGTCCCGCCCCGCAGGTTGAACTGGCGGACAATCTTCACCACACCGCCGGTGATGGCGTGAATCGGCGTGCCTTCCGCACCGCGCTGGTCGAGCCCCGCGTGAAAATCACCGGTCGGCTTGCCGTTGTAATAACGCTGTACGCCGAAGGGAGAGGTCAGGCAACCGGGCACCGGCAATTCCAGCCGCTCTGTCCAGTAACGTGTCTCCGAAACTTCCTTGCGAAATTCCCCAACCGTCTCCTGCTCACCCGGCGACGGCTTCAGCGTCGCAACCGCCTTCTCGATGGCGATGTTCTGCCGGGCGTAATGCGCGTCCAGAACGGTCACGTCCACCTTCTCGACCAGCTTCCCGGCCTTGTCCAGCAGTTCAAGCGGATAGGTTCCCGGTTTGGTGAGCGTAGGAACAGGCATCAGTCCAAGCGGCGCTCCATCCGTTTGAGGGAATAGCGCAACCGTCTGTCCTAGCATCCGCGCTTTCAGCGCGCCGTCGCTGCGGACGAAGAGCACTTCGCCCTGCCGTGGCTGCTGCGGATTGATCGAGGCCGCTTGCGCCCACAGGGCCGTCATCGAGCCGAGAAATAGAACCCAGCGCATGCGTCCAGGATAACGGTGACGGGCTTTTTGCGCCAGAAAGTCCGTGATAACTTGAAGCACTAGAGTCGACGCCCCTATGGCCTCTGTCTCAACCTTTCCTCCGCCCCTCGAACTCTTCTACTCGTATGCTCATACGGACGAGGATCTGCGCGCGAAACTCGAGAAACACCTGGCCGCCTTACAACGCGCGCAACTGATCAGCGGCTGGTCCGACCGCAAAATTCTGCCCGGCACGGAATGGGCGGCGGAAATCCAAGCCGCCATGGAGCGCGCGGGCATCATCCTGTTGCTGGTAAGCGCTGATTTCCTTGCCTCCGAATACTGCTACAACATCGAACTCCCGTTCGCGTTGAAACGCCACCAGGCTGGTTCTGCAATCGTCATTCCCGTGCTGCTCCGGCCCGTGGAATGGAAGGATACGCCTTTCGCGGTTCTTCAGGCCTTGCCGGACGGCGCGCGGGCGGTGACCCTGTGGACCAACCAGGACGAAGCATTCGCGGAGATTGCCGCCCGCTTACGCGAGCGTATCTACGCACAGCGGCTTGCCAGTACAAAGCCTACGTCTCAACCTCCGCCGCAGCCATCGACCGTTGCGCAGCAGCGGGTGTTGGACGCCGCCGTCGCTTCTCACGTCTCGCTGGGCGAACCGGCCGACGTGGTCACAATGGTTCGCACAATGGAGTCGAATGGGCTGAAAGCAATCCTACGGCTCGATACCAGCTACAACATTCCGCCGGAAAACGTTCAATCGAAATCGTTCGAAGTCGAGTTCCCACGGGATGCCGCTGGTCAGGTGTCGCCGGCCGCGCTGGAGCTGATCCTCGATTCTCCCGGCTGCGATCCGCCGCAACAGAAACGCAAGCTGCGCGTGCCGCCCGCCGGCGATTCGGACGTCTGCGTATTCCTGCTGACACCTCTCAGAGCGGGGCGCCTGATGCTAAACCTGGAGGTGCGCTACGAGGATGTGGAAGTGGGCTCCCGTCTGTTGGTGACCGAAGCGGGACCGCTGGTTGCAGCTGCCTCTCCCTATTCACTTATCTCGATGCCCTTGATGTCAACGGCCGCCTGGGCTGCTTCGCTGCCGGGGATTCAGAAGGCCTATGCGCCCTTACCGTCTCCCCCTTCGCCTCAGCCGGCCGCGGCCAGCCCGCTGCCCGCAAGCCCGCCGGTGTGGGTGCCCCGCGAGCCTCCCGAAAGGTGGGACAGGATTGAGCCACCGGCTGCAGCGGCTTGGAACCCCCAGGATGCGACGGCTTCGGAGCCCGCGCCTGAGCCGCCTGCCGCACCAGTTTCAGAGGCACAACGAGCCTTACCAGAACCAAAGAAATCCTGGCTCACACGGCCCATGATGGCAACAGCAGCGGGTGCGGCGGCCCTGGTCGTCGTCGGTGGTGTTCTATTGACAACGGGTCCGAAGAGCCAGTCGCCCATTGATGTGGCGACGGGGCCGACGGCAACCGCGCAAGCCCCCTCACCGGCAACTCCGGCTGCTCCTCCTCCCCCGGTGACGACTCCCGCTCCTTCATCGCCACGGTCCGGGATAGGCGGTAGCGCCCGCCCTACCTTCCACGACGTGACAGCACTGCGTCCGTCCCCGCAGGCTGCTGCCCCCGCCGCCCAGTTGACGCTCAACGCCGGCTTCGCAGCGCTTCAGCGCGAAGACGATGCGGTCGCCATCGGCAACTTCACCAGGGCCATCCGGCAGGATCCCGCGAACGCCGAATTGTACTGGCTCCGTGCCGAGGCCTACCGTGGCCTCAAAGAACCGGCGCTCGCATTGCGAGATCTGGATCGGTCCATCCAGCTTGCGCCCGCCGCCTTTTATCCGCATCTGCTGAAAGCCGAAATCCTGAGCTCATCTGGCCTCTACCAGCAGGCCATTCAGGAATACCAACTTGCCGAGGCGGCTCCCTCCGCCTCGCCGCAAGCAAAGGAATTTGCAGCCAAACGCGCCCGACAGCTGCAGTGAAGCAAGCGCCAATTCGGTCCGCCTCTGAGCCGGCGCAGTATAGCGAGGCATACCGATCTAATTCTCCGCCCGCCATCCGCCGATAAGAAGAATATAGATACGGCGGAGCACTCGCCGCTGGATGTTGGCCGCTCTACATGCCCCTTCCCGGGAGATTCCTTCTATGCCGGAACAACTGACCGATCTCACACCACTAGGCGAATACTGCTTTGCAGACCTCTCTGACGTTCGTAGCCTGCGGGTCGTTTTCCTCGGAGATGGGATCCCCGGCGGCATCACCATCACGTTCAAAAGTTTGCGGCGGGACATCATCCTGCGCAAGCGCGACAGCCGGCTCTGCTGGCCTCTCGAGCTAGCGCCGCTGCGCGATCGCCTCACGCAGGTCGGCAAAGGTCTATGGCTCGACCTCTCAGGTTTGATAAGGATCGACAAACGAAAAGACGGTGATTCATCTCACTTGGAGCTGGAGTTTGCCCCGCTTCGAACCGGCGACGCCGCTACGACATTGTCAGTTGATTCCGATATCGGCGATTCGGTCTGGCAAGCGCTCTGCAACGAGATTTTGGGCCTCCGGGCCGCGTAGAGGTACGATCTCGACGCTGGCTTGGAGCAAGACGCCTTCGCCGCGTGCAAAGCCATTTGAAGCCGTGGCTGTCAGTTCTAAGAACCAGCGTGCGGCTTTTGCTTGCTTGTGTTTTAAACAAAGCAGCACGAATTTGTGTTACCCTTCTCAAATCATGCTGTACGGAATCCTCTACCTCGTGTTCTTTTTAGCGAGCGGGATCCTCATTCCTCTCACGATCCGGTACCTCTTCGCCGATAGCGGCCGGAAGACGAAAACCGTGGTCACCGGTCTGTTTGTACTGGCCCTGTTTCTCAGCCTGAAGCTGTAGTCTCACCGTAACCCCACCTATAGACCGCGGCTCGCAAATATGCGGGCAAGGCACAAACTTTTACAAGACGTTCACAACCTGTCTCAAGTACAGACCTAGACTGTATTCGGTCCGACCCCGATCATTACGGAACGTCAGACCAGAAGGAGAAAACTTGTGCAACTTTTCCCACCTCAACTCGCTGTCTTTCCGCGTTCTTGCGCACCGCTGTTTGCGCTGACTGGTTTCTTGGTTTTCGGCCCGCTCGTGACAGCCGCCCCGCCTTCCACACCGTTCTTTCCGCCCGTGGCGCAAACCGTCTCGACGGTTCCGGCTAACGGCGATCAAAACCCTTATGGCGTTGCGTTTGCGCCGCTGTCATTAAAAACCGGCTACGTGCTTCAGCCCGGCGACCTCCTCATTTCTAACTTCAACAACGGAGCAAATCTACAAGGCCTCGGGCACACGATCGTCCTGATCCGTGCCGGCGTCCAGTCGTTGTTTTTCTCGGCAAACCCTGCTTTGAACGTGGGTTGGAGCGGTGGTCTCGGAATATTCAGCAACGGAGTTGTCGTCGCGGGAAACACTCCGACCACTGACGGAACCCCCGCCACCCTACAGCCGGGGAGTGTTTTCTTTATCGACCCCAATGGCGTGCTGCTCTTTCAGTTCACGAATCCGGCCGCCGTGGATGGGCCGTGGGGAATAGCGATCGCCGAAAAGGACGACCGCGCAAGCGTGTTTTTTTCCAACGTGCTAAACGGCACCGTTTTCCGCTTGGATCTGGGGTTGACCAAGAACCCTCCCAGCGTCTACATCAGGGGCGGGAACGTCATAGGAACCGGCTTCTCCCATCGGACCGATCCAGGCGCAATTGCGCTTGGGCCTTCAGGGCTTGCCTATTCCTGGGAGAAAGATCTTCTGTACGTCGCCTCGTCGACCGACAACGCCGTCTATACCATTCCTAACGCGCTTGAAGCGTCGTCGCCGAGCGCGGGCACATTGTTGTTCAGCGATCTCACCCACCTCCACGGGCCGGTCAATATGCTGATAGCCCCCAACGGGAATCTCCTCATTTCTAATAGCGACGGTTCTAACGTCGATCCTGCCCAGCCGAGTGAAATCGCCGAGTTCACACCCAGTGGCGCCTTTGTCACGCAATTCTCCGTAGACCCGAACCCAGGTGGTTCTTTCGGCATCGGGCTGCTGCAAGTTGACGGAGGCATCGCTTTCGCCGCGGTGGATGACAATGCCGCCACCGCGACTGTCTGGAATACGCTCGACTTTTCGCGCCAAAAGGGTCATGACTGGTAACGGCGGCCCAAACCCGCAGAAATCAGCTTTACCCGAGCTTGGCCAGGCCTAACCCAAGTGAACCGGTCCCCTATCGCAGTGCGGGCGGTTGCATGCCGCACCCGCCCCACCCAGAGGTATTGAGATCGGCCGCGAGCCTGCGGGAGCGAGCGAAGATCACCTTCAATTTCAGCCTTCGTTGCCAACCCGCGCCAGATTCTTCGAGATACGGCGCCCTCGCCAACCTCTGCATGGCCAAGGCACATACCCTATCACGGGTATAGACTTCTCCCGGCAAGCCAGACAAACTGCGGGTAAGCGCATAGTCCTCCCCGCAGCGGCGCCAGATAAAGCAGGAACTCGGCGGACCGAGCCGCGGTGTCCGTTGTGCGCGAGTTGCTTGCTGGAGAGGAGTCCAGATCTATGCAGCCCTTGACCCGAAGAGGTTTCGTTTTGACTGCCGCTGCTGCCGCCCGAGTCCTGGGGGCGAACGACCGTGTTCGCGTCGCTTCCATCGGTTGTGGGGGACGCGGCCAGCACCTGATGCGCATGGCGAAGCTGGCGGGTGGTGCTGACTTTGTCGCTGTCTGCGATGCCTGGGACGTGCGCCGAGGCGAAGCCGTCGCTTACCTGGAGAAGGAACTGCCCGGCCCCAAGGTCGAGCAGTACAAGGACTACCGCAAGCTGCTTGAGCGGCAGGATATTGATGCCGTGATCGTGGCATCCACAGATCACTGGCACTCTCGCATGACCGTCGACGCGTTGCTCGCGGGTAAAGACGTGTTCTGCGAAAAGCCGATGACCTCACTGCCCGAGCAGGGACTGGATGTCGTGAAGGCCGTGCGCAGTACCGGCAAACTGGTCGAAGTGGGCATGCAGCAGCGCTCCATCGATCATTTCATCGAGGCCAAACAGCGTTTCTTCGACAGCGGCATGATCGGCCCGGTGCACATGGTTCGCACATATTGGAACGCCAATAGCGGCTATCTGACGCCCGTGCCGCCCGGAATGGACACGAAACCGGAAGGGCTCGATTGGCAGGCTGTGCTCGGCTGGCTTCCCCAGCGGCCCTGGAATCCGAAAATGTATTTCAACCGTTTCGCCTACTGGGAGTTCTCCACCGGAGGCCAAACCGGTGGCCTGTTCGTGCACATGGTGGATGTCGTGCACTGGTATCTGGGCCTCACCAAGCCTATCTCTTGCGTGGCTTTGGGCGGTATCTACCAGTACAACGACGGCCGCGATACGGCCGACAACATCAACTTCATCCTGAACTACCCGCAGCAGCTGAACGTCACGTTCGAAGCCACCATCACCGACATGATCCCGCGCGAATCGGCCGACATCATTTTCTACGGTGAGAAAGGCCGCCTGAATATCTTCCGCGGCGGCTACCGGTTCCTGCCGGAGGGCGGTGGCGAAGCGATTGTGGCCAAGGGCGGTCCCGAGCCGGCGCACATGAAGAACTTCCTGGAGTGCGTCCGCTCACGCAAACAACCCAATGCCACTGCCGTGGACGGCCACTATAGCGCCATGGCCTGCCACATCGGGAACATTGCCTATCAGAGCGGGCAGCGGGTCACCTGGAAGCCGGAGTGGGATGTATGATCACGCCCGGCATCAACATGGAATTCATCCGCTGCGAGGACCAGAGCTTCGCGGCAGGGGTTGAACGCGCCGCGCAAATCGGCTACCAGTTCATCGAACCCATGGTGCACAATGGCCGCGAATTGCTCAGCGAGGCGGGCTATTTCCACTCGGTCTCCATGGACGAAGACCCGCTGTGGGTGAAAGACGTCTGCGATGCCAACGGCGTCAAATGTTCCGGCCTGTCCGCCCATTGCCCCCTGATGCGGCCCGAGATCAGCGTGCCTTATCTCGAAAAGGCCATTCGTTTCGCGGAAGTTCTAGGCGCCCCCGTCGTGAACACGGACGAGGGCATACGGCCGTCGTGGCTAACCGACTGCGAGTGTTTTGAAGTGATGCGCTACACCCTGAAAACCGTGCTGCGCACCGCCGAGCGGCACGGCATCTACATCGGCATTGAGCCGCATCAATCCATCTCGAAGACCACCGCCGGGCTGTTGCGCATCGCTACGCTGGTGGATTCGCCGATGCTGCGGGTCAACTACGACACAGGCAACGCGTTTCTCGGCGGGGAAGATCCTTATGTGGGTCTCGAAGCCGTCCTCGATCGGGTGGTTCACGTTCACGCCAAGGACATATCCATCAAACAAGCCGAAAACGAAAAAGGGAAAGTAACCGGTACGCCCGTGGGCTGCGCTTGCGGGGACGGCGTCATTGATTGGACCCGCGTCGTCAAGATTTTGCGCGGCGCGGATTTCGACGGCGTGTTGTCGGTAGAGTGCGGCACACCTCTCCAGGCGCAGCGCTCTCTCGCTCATTTGAAAGATGTGTTAAGCCGTGCGTAAACTTCCGAACCGCACGCTTAACCCCGACACTGAACCGCGCGCGTCAGCAAGTGGACCCTTCTCGATTCCCACGCGTGAGCACGCGACTTCCTTCCACTTCCCGACCGCCCTCACCTTGATCCTGCTCGCCGCCGCTGCCGCAGCCCAGACCATCCCCGATCATTTCTTCTTCGACGAAGGAAAGATCCGAGTCCTGATTCTGACCGGTCGAAACAATCACGATTGGCGCGCGACGACTCCTTACCTGCGCCACGCGCTGGAACTCACCGGAAAGTTCGACGTCCGCGTTACGGAAGAGCCCACGGCACTCACCGCCGAGACGTTGCAGCCCTATGATGTGCTGGTTGCAAATTACTGTGGTCCCCGCTGGGGCGCTCAAGCGGAAAAGGCCGTGGAGGAATTCGTGCGTGGTGGTAAGGGCCTAGTGATTGTGCATGCCGCCAGTTATCCGTTTGGAGACGCGGCGGTACTGAGTGATAATATGGGCCGCACCGGTATCTACCAACCGCCCTGGGCCCAGTGGGGCGAGATGGTAGGTGCCGTGTGGTCGGAAGCCGATCCTAAAACCGGCCATGCACAGCGTCACGCCTATGAAGTTAAGTGGCAGGACGCCCAACATCCCATCTCCACCGGCCTGTCTTCATTTCTGATTAGCGACGAACTCTATCACAACTTCCGCATGAAGCCGGGCGTTCACGTCCTGGCCTCAGCCCTTGACTCGCCCAATTTCGGCGGCAACGGCAAGGTCGAGCCATTGCTTTGGACCAATGCCTACGGCAAGGGCCGCGTCTTCCAAACTGCGCTAGGCCACGATCTCGACGCGATGCAGACACCTGGATTCACGGTGACCTACGACCGCGGCGTCGAATGGGCTGCGCGAGGCATTGTGACATTGTCGACCAAAATCGACACCGACCCAAAGAACCCCGATGCGGTGCGAGTGCTGCTCGTGACCGGCGGGCATGATCACGACGCCATGTTCTACAACGTGCTCGATTCGCGCCGCGACATCCGCGTCAACGTCGATCCTTACCCGCATGCATTCTCCGGCGACCTGCGTAAGAGCTATGACGTTCTAGTCCTGTACGACACCATTCAACAAAATCAACTGCCCGAGAATTCCCGGCAGAACTTGAAAGACTTCGTGGAATCGGGCAAGGGGGTGGTGGTGCTTCACCACGCGATTGCCGACTTTCAGGATTGGGAGTGGTGGTGGAAAGACGTCGTGGGTGGCCGCTACGTGCTCAAAGCCGATCCCCAATCGCCGGCCTCCTCGTATCTGCACGACGTGGAAGAAGTCGTCACACCGCTACCGAACCATCCTGTCTCAAAAGGTCTCCCGCAAATGCGTCTCTTCGATGAGACCTACAAGCAGGTTTGGCATGCCCCGAACGTGACAGTCCTGTTAACCACGGACCACCCGACCAGCGATCCAGTCATTGCCTGGGTGAGCCCCTATCCCAAGTCGAGAGTGGTTTTCATTCAGCCGGGACATGCGCGCGGGACCTGCGAAATGCCGTGGTATCGCCAACTTGTGCAGCGGGCCGTCTTGTGGTCGGCGGGCCGCATCGATTCCAAGTAGGCCTCCGAACGGCCGACACTGTTGCGGATGTAGTATAGGATATACTACATGCATGGCACACCTGACGATTTACCTCAGCGATGACGTGGAGCAACGTGTCCGCAAAGCCGCCAAGGCTGCCAAGGTCAGCGTCAGCAAGTGGGTGGCAGATCGAGTCACAAAGTCGGTGGAGACATCCTGGCCTCCTGAGTTTCTGTCCCTCGCCGGCACGTTTCCAGACTTCCCCGAAGCCGGCGAACTACGCAAAGGCTACGCGCAGGACGCTCCGCGAGAGAGTCTGTAATGACGCTCCTCGACACCAATGTGATGATTCACTATCTCAAAGGTGATCCGGGGATCGTGAAACGCATCCAGAACGCCTCGCGCGGCGAACTAGCGATCCCTACGATCGTTGTTTACGAACTGGAGTATGGGACGCTCCGATCCAGATTCCCGGCCAGCCGCCGGCGTGAGTTGGAAGCAGGCATCGCGCAAATCCAGCATGTGCCGTTTGATTCCGCCGCAGCCTTGGCTGCCGCTGGCATCCGCCTTGAGCTCGAGAAGCAAAGCGTTGCTATCGGGCCCCTCGATCTGCTGATCGCCGGCACGGCCGTCAGTCGAGGTGCCGCCCTCGTTACGAACAACACCGCTGAATTCTCGCGCGTTCCGGGCTTGCGCGTACTGGACTGGAAATCCAGGTAATGCCGTCCCGCTTCACCGGCCATCGGCGTCGCGCTCTCCCCGCCATCTACCCTATGCGACCAAGGTCCTATAGCGGAAGCCCCCCTCCGTCGGGTACAAACGGATGAGCCCCGCGTTTTCGCTGAGCTGCTTCACGAAGAATCAAGCCGAGTACCGAAAACAACATGCCGCCACGCGAATTCGATCTCAGCCAGGTATTCACATTTCTGTTCGTGATGATTGGCCCTATCAAGCTCCTGGCGCCGTTCGCCAAACTGACCCACAACTCCGACACTAAGTTCCGTTTTCAGTTGGCCCTGCGCGCGGCGTTGTTTGGCGGAGCTGGGCTGCTCGTGGCCGCGATTGTCGGTGTTTCCACCCTGGATAAGTGGGGCGTGTCACCCGGTGCCCTCATGATCGCCGCCGGCGTCACGTTCTTCATGGTTTCGCTGCAGAACATCCTGCAAAGCTACAAACCGCCGGATTCCCCTCAGGCCCCTGAGACAACCCTGCGTATGGCCATGATGCCTTTGGCCTTTCCGACCATCGTCCCGCCCTTCGGCATTGCGGCAGTTATCTTTTTGCTGGCTACCAGCGACAACGTGGATTACAAACGGAATGTGTTGCTGGTCGCCGGCGCCGTGATGGCCATGAACTTTGTCGCTATGCTTCTGGCAAAGCCGATCATAAAATACGCGGCCTTCCCGCTCGCACTCTTTGGTGCCGTTCTGGGTGTCCTGCAGGTAGCGCTAAGCATCTCCATCATCTTCTTCGGACTGCGCCTCTTAGGCGTTCTTCCGCCACTTGCTAAGTAGATTGAACACCCAGGGAGAAGCAGCATGAACAGACGTACGCTTTTGAGCGGTTTCATTGGGGCTGCGGCCTTGGGTAGACTATCCGCACAACAATCCTCCGGGCACCGCAAGACCGAAGGCTCCGGCATGACGTCCGACCAGGCGCTCGCCGCTTTGGTCGAGGGCAACAAGCGCTTTGTGTCCGGGCATACCAAGCACCCCGACCAGAAAATGGCGCGGGTGAAGGAACTCGCCGGCACGCAGCATCCTTTTGCAACTATCCTGGGATGCTCCGACTCGCGTGTCGATCCCGACATCATCTTCGATCAAGGGCTGGGAGACCTCTTTCCGGTCCGGGTCGCCGGCAACATCGTCGACGACGCGGTGCTCGGCAGCATCGAATATGCCGTCGAGCATTTGAACTGCCCGCTGGTAGTCGTCCTCGGCCACGAAAGCTGCGGAGCCGTCACCGCCGCGGTCAATGGCGGCGAACCCGGTACCCACATCACCTTCCTGGTTGACGCCATTATGCCTGCCGTTACGGAGGCAAAAGCCCAGACTGGCGACGTTGTCTCGAATGCGGTTCGCATTAACGCCATGCGTCAGGCCGACATCCTTCGCGCTTCGAAGCCAATCGTAGACAAAGCGATTTCAGAGGGAAAGACCCGAGTGATCGTGGCAATCTACGACGTAAAAACAGGGCAGGTGAAGGTAATCTGACACCGATCTGCAGCCGTCCAACGCTTCGCCGGTTCGGACAAGCTGTCTTGAAACGCTCTTGCTTGCCGGTTCCTCTTACGCCGCGCGCTGGATTCATCATGAGAAAGACGCGAGGGACAGAATCGAAGCCGCCTTTCGGCTCTTGAACGAGACGAAGGATTATCCCGCCGAGACCATCGCCGCGGGCAGTGAGGCCGACAC
Organism: uncultured Acidobacteriaceae bacterium; assembly: GCA_963740005.1. Lineage (GTDB taxonomy): Bacteria > Acidobacteriota > Terriglobia > Bryobacterales > Bryobacteraceae > CAJCIT01. Next base: position 21,127 of record CAVUCO010000047.1, read on the forward strand.
CGCCATGCGAGCCCTCGCCGATCATTACGCTGAAACCGGCCGGCCCAGGCAGGCCTTGGAAATTTACCAGGAGTTGTTCCGCAAAATCATGGCCTCGAATCCTGACCCGCAAAACGACCTGTTGAATGCCGTTTATGTTTCGCGGGTGTATGCTTCACTCGCGATGCTGCACCGCCGTGTGGGTAGGGGAGATGTGGCTATACCACTGGAGTCGGCCCGCCTGGAGCTTTGGCGGCAGTGGAATCTCAAGCTTCCAAACAACCCTTTCGTGCACCGCCAGCTCGAAGCGGCGCGCCTCCCGTAAAAGTCCCAGCTGTTCGTGCGGCAGACGATGGTGGCCCTTTTGCGCTGCGCCTCCCATATTTCGGGGCCGGCGAAGTTTTTCCGCTAAATCTTCGGGCGTATCTCGCATCCTCAGCAGGAGGATGCTATGAAACTTTGTTTCAAACATTCGGAGCGAGGCGCCAGGATGCTCGCCTCGGTCGCCTTGGCGATCGGGACATCGGTGGCGGGTCAAGCGGCCGCAGTCACCTACGACATCAACTTCACTAAATGAGTTTAGCGACGTGGCGGCGCCAACCGGATCGTTCACCTACAATGCAGCGACTTCCCAGTTATCTAACTTTACAGTGAGCTGGGACGCGGTGACGTTCGATCTGACGTCGTCCGCGAATGGGTTCAGTGGTGGCCTCGGGGCGCCGGCCTGTGTGGGCAATCTGTCCGGAGGGGCTGCAGCATTTGCGTTGTTGAGTCCCGGCTGCCCTACGTTCTGGGTCGCCTCGGCCGAGCCCGAGGACAATACCGTATTTGCGGTCTTTCAGTTCGGCGAGAGCGACACAGCGCTGTTCGGGTCGAGTGAAGTGAATGCGCCCAACGCCACTGACGGAGATACCGGCGCGGATGGGGGTTTCACGATCGCCGCCGTGCAGCCGACAAATTCTTCTTCGACTCCAGAGCCGGGGACGGTCGCATTGGTAGCGGGCGGACTGGGGCTGGTTCTGTTGCGGAAACGCCGATCGGGGAACATGCCGCAGCCGCGAAAGTGAGGGGTGTGCGTCCGATTCGGAGACCCGGATACACTCACGAACTGAGTTGCGGAATAGACAAAATTATTGCGGGAAATGGCGGCGTGCGAAACTCGGGGACGGAGCTATGGTACGAAGTGAGAAATCGTCGCTTCCAGCTCGCTCTATCAAATACATAGCCCGATTACTGGCGGCCCTGTTTTTTCTGGCGGAGAGAGTGG
>CAVUCO010000048.1:0-22232 GCA_963740005.1 uncultured Acidobacteriaceae bacterium
TCGGGGTGATGGAAACACCTGGCGTGGTCTGGTCCGAAGCGGACAGCGCCTTGGGAGCAGAGGCGCCTGTCCCCGGTCGGCTTTGCTCTGGGCCCGTTATTTCGGCGCCAGGCTGGTGAACTTTGCCGGGGTGGGGACACGCCTACAGCGCGCACAGCCAGCTGGCGCTTCGCCGAGGCGCTTGAGGACACCGGGACCGCTCGAAATTCAGGCCGGGGTGTCCCCGGAGAGCTGGATGAGGTCTGTGCCGGAGTTTTCACAGAGCCGCTAAAGCCCGCGGCACGTTGGCCGCGCGATCACTGCTGGCTGTAGGACGCCGGTAGGATTACGGAGCGACAATCCGGCCTTGCGATGTTACACTCGCGGACATGGCGAACTCGGTGAAGCGCCGAGTTAGCAACTGCCGACTATGCCTTGTCTCTTCCTGATCGTAATCTTGGCATTTCCCCGCATCGCTCTGGTGTTGATGTGGCTCTTCTCCACCTATCTGCAGCGGGCTTTCCATGGCGGTTTGCTGGTGCCGCTGCTCGGCTTTATATTCCTGCCGCTCACAACCATTGTTTACGCGTGGGAAGTAAACAGCGGCATGGCGCTGGCCGGGATCAACCTGTTATGGCTGCTTATCGCGGTCATCATCGATCTGGGCGGTTTGGGTGGCGGCGGGTATCGGTCCCGACGCTAAAACAGCAGAGCCTTGCGGCCCTCGCCGCGGATCAATCCTGCCTTAACGTTTAGCACGCGTGGTTCGTTTGCGTTTCGCCGCGGGTCGCGCAGCGGCGCTCTTGGGAATCAGGCGTTCCAATTCTTCCACGCGGCGGCGAAGTTCTTCGACAGAGGGCTGGGCAGCGGACGGCGGCGGGGGATTTCCATCGTTCATAGGCGGCGGTTCCGTGCCGGCCGGTTGAGGTCTGGGTTGCACAAGGTCGAACGGAGACAGCCCCGGTGCGAATGCTCGATAGGTGTTCTGGTACATATCTACCATCGCCTTCATGTAGCCGAGCAATCCCTCGCGGCTCACTTGCCCTGACGCCACGACCATTTGCCGCAGCATATCGAGCGGGAAAGCGGAGTTCGGAGCCTTGGCGCTTTCCACGACGATCTGGGTGAGAACGAACCGGGTCAGATCCTCGCCGGTGGCGGCATCCACCACCTGCACTTCGGTCCCCTCACGCACCATCTGGGCGATGTCTTCCAAGTTGACGTAGCGGCTATTGGAGGTGTCGTACAGGCGCCGGTTCTCGTACTTCTTAATAATCACGGGTCGGGCTGGCATGCGGCTTTCGGAATAACTCTCCAGTTCCACTCTACAAGCTTGGCTAAGAAAAGAAACACCTTAGTGTTCTCCCTAGGCTCTGGAGCGAATGAGCTATGGGGGTGTTCAAACACCGATGGCTTATCCGGCACTGGCGTCAAGATTGCAACGTGCAGGCCAAGCAGATAAACGCCACGCCGTTCGATCCATTGGTTTCAGGTAGGGATATTCCACAGGGCTGCGGCGGGTGCGTTTTTTAGCCCAAGGTTCTGGGTGTTAACCCACAAAGGAGTAATCGCATGGACAGCAGTCATGATGTCGTTGTTCTCAGCGCCGTGCGTACGGCGATCGGTAAATATGGCGGAAGCTTAAAAGACAAACCTCCGTCCGAATTGGCAACAATCGTCACCCGCGAGGCGGTCTCGCGGTCTGGCATCGATCCTAAAGACATTGATCATGTTGTTTTCGGAAACGTGATCCACACCGATCCCAAGGACATGTACATTTCGCGCGTAGCGGGCGTGAATGCCGGCATTCCCGTGGAGACTCCAGCCTTGACGCTAAACCGGCTATGCGGAAGCGGTCTGCAAGCCATCGTCTCCGCCGCGCAAATGATCAAGCTCGGGGACGCCCAGGCGGTGGTGGCGGGCGGTGCGGAGTGCATGACCCGCTCGCTTTACTGGCTGCCCGGTATGCGCTGGGGCCAACGGATGAGCGATGGCGCGGTGGTGGATGCGATGAATGCAGCACTGACCGACCCCATCGAGAACGTTCACATGGGTCTGACGGTTGAGAACCTGGCAACGAAGTACAACATAACCCGCGAGGAGCAGGATGAGTTCGCGGTGGAGAGTCACCGGCGGGCACTTGCGGCGATAAAGAACTGCCGCTTCCAGGAGCAGATCGTCCCGGTTGAACTCAAATCGAAAGAAGGCGTGACGCAGTTCAAGACAGACGAGCATCCGCGCGCGGACGCATCGCTGGAGGGCATGGCTAAGCTCAAACCCGCTTTCAGCAAAACAGGTACCGTAACGGCCGGGAACTCTTCGGGGGTGAACGACGCGGCGGGCGCGGTGGTGGTGATGGACCGAGAGAGCGCCGAAAAACGCGGATTGAAACCGATGGCGAGATTAGTTGCCTATTCGCTGGTTGGCGTGGAGCCGAAGTACATGGGAATCGGTCCGGTCGGTGCGATCCGCAAGGTTTTCGCGAAATCCGGATTAAGGCTCGAAGAGATGGATCTGATCGAGCTAAACGAGGCTTTTGCCGGGCAGTCACTGGCAGTCATTAAGGAACTCGATCTGCCGCGCGACCGGACCAACCCCAATGGGGGCGCGATCGCGCTGGGGCATCCTATCGGAGCCAGCGGGTGCCTGATCACCGTCAAAGCGCTGTACGAACTTCATCGCATTCAGGGCCAGTATGCTTTGGTCTCGCTGTGCATCGGCGGCGGCCAGGGGATTGCGGCAATTTTCGAAAGGCTATAGGCAAGGAGATCAACTATGCATGAAACCAACGGAAATGGAAACGGAGCCGGCACCCTGGCCGACAAATACGCTCTCGTAACGGGGGCATCACGCGGCATCGGTCATGCGATCGCGCTCGAGCTAGCGCGGCGCGGCGCGGACGTGGCAGTCAATTACAACGCGGCGCTGCATGAGGCGGAGGAGGTCGTCAAAGAGATCTGCGCGATGGGACGCCGCTCGATCCTGGTTCAAGGTCACGTGGGCGAGGCAACGACAGCGCGCGAAGTGGTGAAACGGGTCATCGAGGAGTGGGGCCGGCTAGACATCCTGGTAAACAACGCAGGCATTTCTCGCGACCACTCCATCAGAAAACTCACGGACGAAGAATGGCATGAGGTGATGCGGGTTAACCTCGACGGTCCGTATTACACGACGAGTGCGGCGATTCCATCGATGATCGAACAAAAGTTCGGACGCATCATTAATATCAGCTCGTACTCGGCCGAAGCGGGGAATTTTGGACAGGCCAATTATGCGGCGAGCAAAGGCGGGATGATGGCATTCACGAAGGTGATAGCCCTTGAACTGGCGAAGTACAACATCACCGCGAACTCGGTCGCGCCGGGTTTCACAATGACGGACATGTTCTCCAAAGTTGCGGCGAACGTTCAAGAACAGATCAAGAGCCGCATTCCGATGGGCCGCTTCGGCAGCTCAGAGGACGTCGCTAAAGCGGTGGCCTTTCTGGCTGCCGATGCGGACTACATCACCGGCCAGACAATCAATGTGAACGGCGGGATCTACCTGACGTAGGTAGACCGGTTAAGCTGCGGACGGGTGCCAGCCGGCATCCGCCCAAAGCTGCCCGCTGACGGCGGAATTTGACGCCATGAAGCAGATGGCATCGGCAATCTCTTCCGGCTTGATCAACCGGCCCAGTTGGGTTTCGGGCAGGATATGTTTGCGGATGTACTCTTCGCCTAGCGCGCGAACCATCGGGGTGTCGGTAAAGCCGGGGTGAATGACACCGCAACGCACACCGTAGTAGCTGGCTTCTTTGCCGAGGGTGTTGGCGGCGCCTTCCAGGCCTGCCTTGGAGGCTGAATAGGCGATCTGTCCCTTAATTCCGGCGGATGAGATGGAGCCGATGAAGACGGCAACGCCCTGGGTACCTTCTTCGGGCTGCCAGCGTTTCAAGCCCAGAGCAAAGCGGGCCTTGGCAATCCGGGCCAGCATCTCCAGCGCCCAATAAATGGGAGCCACCAAATCCACCTCGATTACCTGCCGGAACGTATCCAGCGGGTAAATCTCGGGGGCGTTGGTTTCCTTGTTCATCCTGACGGCCAGCGCGTCGCGAGCGATGCCGGCCGCCGGCACACAGATGTTGGGGGGGCCGCACCTTTCACACACGGCGTCGAAGACGCTTTCGCGGAACTTCGGGTCAGTGGTGTCGCCCTGAAATGTCATCACCGCGGACTTGGCGACATTGCGGACGCACTTGGCGGTTTCCAAAACATGGTCGGAGCGATCGACCATGGCGACCATTTTCGCGCCGCGGCGAGCCATCTCCATGGAAACGGCATAGCCAATTCCGCTGCCTGCTCCCGTTACGACGGCAATCGAATCTCGAATATTCATAAAATTGCACTACCTCCTATCTACCTGACCGTTTATCCAGCCAAGCATCGATGTGCGGCCAAGTGGTTCTGGCGGCTTCACTGCCCGCCATAATGCCGATGTGGCCGCCTCGAATGCGGAACAATTCCTTATCCTTGCTGCTGACTTTGTCCTGCAGCGTTTCCGATTGACACGACGGGGTGATGTGGTCGTTGGCGGCAATCACGGTCATCAGATTGGCTTTGATACGGCTCACGTCCACTCGTTCTCCACGCACCACCCAGGTGCCTTGCATCAGCCGGTCGTTACGATACAAATCGACAATCAACTGCCGAAAAGCCGCGCCCGACATGGGGATGTTGTCGGTGACCCAGGTGTTCATGGCGTGCCAGGATTCGACGATCTTCGGGTTCTCGAGGTTGTCCCAGAGGCGAAGATAGTTGCCGACGTAGTTCTCAACCGGCTTCAGAGCCTTGGCGCCGTATTCGATCATTTCGGCCGGCATGTTGCCGAACATTGCGAGGGTCTTGTCGACGTCGAAATAGCGCTCGTCGGTCCAGCGCGCAAACGTGATGTTCTCTTTTTTGGAGAAATCGAGTGGCGCGGTGAGCAACAACAGATTGCGCAGTCCATCGTCCGGGCGTACAGCCGCGTAGAGCGTGGCCAGAATGGCGCCGATGCACCAGCCCAGCATGCTGAATTCGGTAGCGCCCGAAACACTCTTTAACCTTCGGATGGCGCGCGGAAGATAATCCAGCGCATAGTCGTCGAATTTGAGGTTCCGGTCTTCCGGGCCGGGCGCTCCCCAATCCAACAAATAGACGTCATACCCGCGAGACACCATGAATTCGACGAAGCTGTTGCCCGGCCGCAGGTCGAGGATAGAGGGCCGGTTCATGAGCGCGAAGACCAACAGCAGCGGAACCGGGTGCCGCTGCTCCTTCGGAACCACGGGGATATAGCGGTAGAGCTTGGTCTTATTGAGCGCCCAAATCAGTTCCTTGGGAGTCTGCGCGATCTGGGCCTTCGTGGTGAGGACTTTGCTGGCGCGCCGCAGCATTCGTTCGGCTCTCGCGAATTCGGCCGATGTAAAGTCCTCGATTCCAACGGAAACGGGCGTCATTATTTTTTGGCCTTCCTGCGTCGCGGCTTGGCGGGCGCTGCTTGGGCGGATGCGGGTTGGGCGGCCACAGGCTCCGCCGGACGTTTGGCAATCTCTTCCAGCTTCGCGTCCATGTCGTCCAGGCTCATCTCCACCTGCGTGAGGCGCTCAGCCAGGCTGATGAAATCGGCGCGGGTCGGCATGTTCATTTGCTGCAGCGCCTGCGCCATGGCCTTTTCGAGCACCTCTCGAAGAGGAATGGAGGCAGTCAAATACGCATCCATCATGGCCCCGCTGGTCTTAGCGTATTCCTCTGAGTTGACCGCCTCGGTCATGGCTTTCGCCCAGGCATCCATTCCTACACTGCGCAGGCCGCGCCAAGCTTCAAACGGATCGAACGGCTTGCCTTCGTTATTGGACTCACTCATCACGACACCTTTCGCGTCTGCTTCGCCAGCCGGCTGCTTCGGCACTCTGAGGGTCAGCTCTTGGCGGCTGCCTTGGTCATCTTCATCGCCGTATCGAGGAATGTCTTCTGGCCATCGATCAGCGTGGTAACTCCGCGATGAATGGACTCGGTCACCCCGGCCAAGGGGGTCCCTTGGACGGCAACCTGGCGGTGGATCGCTTCGGTAACCGCCTTATTCTGCTTTGCAGCAAAATCGAGAATGGTTTTCTGTGTCGCGACACTCTGCTCGGCGGCCTGTTGCACGAACTCGCTCAATTTGGCGGCGGACAGAGGCGCGGCACCGTTGGGCTCGGCCACGTTGATAGCCTGCGCGGTCTGTTGACCGAACCAATCCAGAATACTCTTCTGTGCGCCGATCCATCCCTCCACACCCTGCTGGGCAAGGCTGAAGAGCTCCGGCGGCGCGGCTGGGAAGGATTTCATCGTGTGGCGCATGGTTTCCAGAACGTCGGCATTCTGATGGCTCACCGTGTCCAGCGTTGCTTTCTGTAGATCGACCATCCGTTCAACGTTCCTCTTGAGAAGCGTTGTGAAAGCGGTCATTGTCGTTTCCGGCGTTTCGGCAGTGTCCGCAGTTTTGGTTGTTTTGGCGTTCATATTTGACTCCTTTGGTGAACGAGGACCGTTATGCTGCATTGCAGCAATTCTGATTTCATTGTACGCCCAACCGGTGACCTGTCAATAACTAAAAAGACTGCGACTCGGTACTCATTGAAAACGCTGGTTTTAGCGTATCCTCAAGAACGGAGGTATGGCGCATGTATCTGGCCCCCAAGCTGTCCTTGGACGACGCCCGGGTGGTTCTGGCAGGGAGCGAAGCCAAGGCTCGTGAGATCGGCATCGACATGGATGTGGCGGTGGTCGACGAGGGCGGCCATCTGCTGGCATTCATTCGCATGGATAAGGCGCGCGTGACCAGTATCGATGTAGCCATCAACAAGGCTTTCACCGCGGCCTGTGCCCGTCGGGGAACGCACGACTATGCGGTTTCCGCCGGAGCGGGAGGTCCGGCTTTTGGCATACACGCTTCAAACCAGGGCCGCTTCACTATTTTTGGCGGTGGTCTGCCTATCTTTATTGACGGCATGATCGCCGGGGGCGTGGGCTGCAGTTCCGGATCTCCCGATGAGGATCGCGCTGTGGCGCAAGCGGGCATCGACCTGCTCCTGGAACGTCTCAAGAAGTGAGTTGGGCGGCGCTCACTTCTTCACGTTCACGAACTTCGACCAATCCCTGATCTGTCCCGGGCGCCGGTCAGATCCCTGACCAGCCAGCATCCAACCCGGATACTCGGGCGCCAGTTGGCTGAGCTTGTCCAGTTGAGCCAACTCCTCTTGATCGAGCTTTAGATCCACCGAGCCGAGGTTGTCCTTCAACTGTTTTGCGTTCCTCGCGCCGATGATGACGCTGGTCACGGCCGGCTGAAGGAGCAGCCACGCCAGGGCGACCTGTGCGACGGTGGCGTTCCGACGCTGGGCGATGGTCTGCATCGCCTCCACTATGTTGTAGCCTTTCTCCAAATCCACGGGCGGAAACGTGAACTTGCTGCGCCGCGCCGAATCGTCCGCGGGTCCGCCGCGCGTGAACTTACCGGAAAGGAAACCGCCCGACAGCGGACTCCAAACCAACAGCCCCATCTTCTGGTCCAGCAGCATCGGGACAATCTCGCGCTCCAGTTCGCGGCCGGCCAGCGAGTAATAGGCCTGCAGCGTGACGAACTTCTCCAGATGGCGAGCTGCCGAGATACCGAAGGACTTCATGATCTGCCACGCCGCCAGATTCGAGCATCCGATGTAGCGAACCTTGCCATGCCGCACAAGATCGGTCAGCGCGCTGAGTGTTTCCTCCAGAGGCGTGAGCGAATCGAAGCCATGTATCTGATAGAGGTCGATGTAATCGGTATTCAGACGCTGGAGGCTCGCTTCTACTTCCTGCATAATGTGAAGCCGCGAGAGGCCCACCTGGTTCGCGCCGGTCCCCATTCGCCCAAAGACCTTGGTCGCGATGACGACATCTTTCCGCCGCACCCCGAGCGACTTACCGAGCATCGTTTCCGATTCGCCGGCTGAGTACACATTCGCCGTATCGAAGAAGTTCACGCCCGCATCGAGCGAGTTTTCCACCAACACATCGACGTCATGCTGCGGTAAGCCGCCGATGACTTCGAAGATGCCGCCCACCCCGCCAAACGTCATCGCCCCGAGACAGAGGCGCGAAACAAAGACACCCGTGTTGCCGAGTTGTTGGTATTCCATGTTTCTATTTTAGGTTTCCGAAGCTGGGCCGGCCGGCAGGTCTAAACGGTAGCGGCACTTCTGCGGATATCCACTCTGATGGATAACGCAATCCTCGGGAACATTCACCACTTCGACGAATTGTGCTCCTGAGACTTCGAGGGTGCGACGCGACGCGAAGTTCTGCGGATCGCAAGTGATCCACAAGGGATCAAGCCCGAGGCTCTGCGCCAGTGGGATCAGCAGACGAAGTGAGCGGCTTGCATAGTGGCGACCTCGGTAAGGCTCGTGAACACGATAGCCGACGTGCCCGGCGTACATCTCTATATGGCGTGTAGAGCCGACGCGGAGTCTGATGGTGCCAAGCTCCGATGAGGTGATAGCGTGGACCATCCGGAAATGGTAGGTTGGCACCTTATGAACCGGGTGGGTCGCGAAACAGGCCAGCTCCAGCCGAAGATCCCCATCCCGAAGGTCTCCTAGATTTATGGGCAACAAAACCCATTATCCGCAGGCGGAGATGGCGCGAATGAGCTTGAAACTGAGAGATCATCCACTGCGAATCTTCTCCCAGCATTTCACTTCAGCTGCTGAGGCGGGGGCGGCTGTTCCTTGGTCTTCTCTTCAGGCAGTGGAGGCAGTTCCTTGCCTTCGAACTTGATCTCCGCTTCTGACGAGAACTTCTGGTAAAGCCGGAACTCCTTTACGTTTCTCGTGATCTCGTTGCGGCTGCGCATTTCCAGGTTCGCCACCAGCGGCAGAAAATATTGGTTGTCGCCGATCTTGATGAAATCGTAGTCCACGGTGTCCTGCGCCTGCTTGATAGGAAACGAGGCCGGAATATTCAGGGGTTCCCGCATGATCCGCACAATCGTGTGCAGTTCGTTATCCACATAAACCGATCCGCGATAGCCGACCTTCACGCGCTGCACATCGCCTTTCTGGTGGGTTTCTTCGCCGCGGTACTCGATGGTGTAGTTGGAGTATTCCAGCGGAACCTTGTAAGTGAAGACGTGTGTCAAACGGCCGCGCAGCATGGTCCATCTTTTCCAGACAAAGGCCGCATGATTATCGGGGTCGAAGATCTCGCGCATGTGGGTGCCGAAGTCGCCCGTCGAAAAGGCCCCGTATAGCGAGGCATACGCCACGTCGGAAATGGTGTGGCCGTTCCGCGAAACCAGCTTGTAATCTTCCTTTTGGTCGAAGTAGCTGAGCCGGGCCGTGAGGACATCCACCAGCCTCCACGCATTCATACCGGTGGTATCAACGTAACGGAGGGTCTGCTCCAGGCAGATGAAATTGGGGAGGCGTTGCGTATAGCTATTGGTGTAACTCCGCAGCTGGTCCAGCAGCTTGGCTTGCTCCTCGGGCGACGGCCGCTCGAGAGGACCAGCCTTGCTGGCGGGCGGCAGGGCCTCGGGATGAGCGACCTGTGAGATCCCAGGCCAAGCGCCACAGCACATCGCGTAAACAGCTGCGAAGCGGCAAAGTGTTTTGTTGCCCATTCTTGATCCAGCGAAGCGGGGAACCGGGAGAGCAGCCGAGGACCCCCACGTCGAGTCTATACCAGGCATGGCTCCAAACGCACGCCAGAAAGCCATCGGACCTATTTGGATTCTGAGCGGCGCTGGGACTGCCCGCTACGGTCGGCCGGCTTACGGCCCTGTTCTACGGCCTTCTCGATTTCAGAGTTCATTTCCCCGCCGATCAGAATCGCTCCGTTTGTGACATACAGCCACAACAACAGCATGGCGACGCCGTTCAGATGGCCATAACTGCTCGCATAGTCGTTCACGTGATTGAAGTAGAAGCGTGCGGCCAGCGTAGCGCCTATCCACAAGATAAGAGCACACAGTGCGCCGGGCGTACTCCAGCGCCACTCCGGATCACGGAGATTCGGAGCAAATCGATACAGGAGCGAAAACGAGAGGATCAGCGCGGCGGTCAGGACGAGCCATTCCAAAACGCGCAGGGCCGTCGCGTTTAGATGCGGACCTGCCTCGAGATGCGAACCGCAGAAAACGACGAACACCGCGAGTGAACCGGTGATCGCTAAAGATAGCGTCAAACCGAGGATGAGGAGCGACAGTTTCCATAACGAGCGATGCTCCTCCACTTCATAAGCCCTGTTGAGGCCGTAGATCATGGCCCAGGTGCCGTTCAGAGCAGCCCATAATCCTCCGGCGCAAGCGGAGATGAGCCTTATGCCGGACAAAGCGCGTTGGTTCAGTTCTTCGATCAAGCTCTGAAAGAGCTGCGCGACCTGGCCCGGGAGCACCTCAGCAGACAAATCACGTAGTGCATTCTTCATGTGCTCGCCGAGGTAAGGGACTCGGGTGCTGACAGCGAGAAAAATCAAGAGAGATGGGAATATCGCCAGGAAGTGATAGAAAGCCATTCGCCCACCCTGACCAAAAACGGCATCCTGCCAGGATTCACGCGCCGTTCGACGTAGCAAGTCTGGGAGCGAGAGACCTCCCAGTGTCCAGAGACTGTGCATGCGCTTCTAAATCTATTGTCAGGCGAGCGATGGGGCGCTGTGTCCAGACCATGGAGAAAAGGAAGGGCGGTTGACCTTGGTGCAGCCAGACCAAGTCGGCTATCATCGCTCAGGACGCCTGGGTTTCGGCCGGCGGAGGCGGTTCTGGACGATTCGTCGAAGGGAGCCTGTAATTGGTAGAGAACCTGTTGCTGGATGTTCGTTACGCGCTTCGCATGCTTGGGAAGTCTCCGGGGTTCACGGTCGTCGTCTTACTCACACTGATGCTGGGGATTGGGGCAAACGTCGTCGTGTTGGGAATACTGAATGCCGTCCTGCTGCATCCGCTGGATGTGAGCGACCCGGATAGCCTTTACCAGATTCGCCACAAGTCTTGGATGAGCGGAAGGCTGCTGACGACGTCGTATCCCGCGTTTGAGGATTTTCGGATGCGAAACACGACCTTCACCGGGATGGTCGGGATTTATGGATACTCCCACGCGGCATTGCGCTGGCGAAATGCGGTGATGAATGTCTCGGGCGATGAGGTTACCGGCAACTATTTCGATCTGCTGGGAGTGCAGCCGGAAGTAGGGCGGTTCTTCCACGCGGCGGACGAGCATGGCCCGGGGTCAGCTCCGTATGTGGTGTTGAGCGATAGTCTGTGGCGAAGCGCGTTTCAAGCGGATCGAGGAGTCGTGGGTACGACCGTGGAGCTAAACAAGCATCCATTTACTGTGGTGGGCGTAGCGCCACGTCCGTTCCACGGCACGGAGCGGTTTGTGTGGCCGGACTACTGGATGCCCATGGTGAACGAGGAACAGGTGGAGGGCTCGGATTACCTGCATCGCCGCACATCCGTCACTGTGACGGTGATTGGCCGGCTGAAACCGGGCGCGACGCCGCGGCAGGCAACGGAAGATTTGAATGCGATTGCGGCCGAACTGGCGAAGGATCATCCGGAGACCGACGACGGACAGCCGCTGCGGTTGATCCATCCAGGACTCTACGGAGACGACGGCGACGTGATTCGCGGATTCCTTTACGGCGTGAGTGTACTGGCGCTGCTGGTGCTGGTGGCGGCATGCGCGAACCTGGCGAGTCTATATGCGGCGCGGGCAGCGGATCGCAGCCGGGAACTGGCGCTCCGCGTGAGTCTTGGAGCGAGCCGGGGGCGGCTGGTGAGGCAGCTGCTGACCGAAGCGGTGATGGTTTCGCTGATGGGCGGAGCAGCGGGACTGGCGGGCGCGGCTCTGCTGCTGGGCATGCTGAACCGATGGCCGCCGGCAGCAGAAGCGCACTTGGCCGCAAGCGTGGATGGGCGTGTGTACCTGGCGGGTCTGGTATTGACGCTGGTTAGCGCGCTGTTGTTTGGGATGGCTCCGGCGCGGCAGGCGTGGCAGAACAGTCCGCTGCAGACGATGAAGGGCGTACCGGTGGACATCATGCACCTGCGACGGTTTGCCCTGCGTGACGTGTTGTTGGGTGCACAAATTGCAATCTGCACGCTACTGGTAACCGCCTCGCTGGTAGCGGCCCTTGGTATGGAGCGCACGCTGCACGCTCCGCTGGGTATCCAGCCACAGGGCGCGATGCTGGTGGATGTGGACCTAGGTCAAGCAGGGCGGTCAGGCGACGTGGTGGTCGAGAAAGAGCTGATTACAGCGATGCGGAGCATCCCCGGTGTAACGGCCGCGGGTACGGTGAATCGCACGCCCATGACAGGCGGAATCCATGGGATTCCGATATTCCGGCCGGGGACGACCGAGTTCAAGCTGAACAATTCAGTGCTGGCGTCGTACGTATTTCAGATGTCGCCGGGATATCTGGAAGCCGCCGGCACCCGGCTTTTGGGCGGGCGGGATGTCTCGTGGCATGACACCGTCGAGACACCCCATGTGGCGGTCGTGAACGAAACCTTCGCGCGGAAGATGTGGGGCGAAACGGGGGCGATTGGACAGCATTTTGTTTTGTCGGGCAACCTGACGGAAGTGGTGGGGGTCGCGGAGGATGGTAAATACCACGACCTCGAAGAGTCGCCGCAGCCTGCTGTATATCTGTCGTTGTCGCAAAGCGAGCAGACCGAAACGGTTTTCGTGGTGCGGTCGTGGCGGGCGCCGGGCGAGATGGCGTCGGCGCTCCAACGCACACTGAGCGGCATCGAGCCGAATCTGCCCATCACGGTGCAGAACTGGCCCGATGCGCTGTCTTCTGTGCTGTTCCCGGCACGGGCGGCCACAACGGCACTTGGCGTCATGGGCTTGCTGGCTGCCATGCTGGCGGTCACGGGCATCTCCGGCATGGCGGCCTACAGCGTGAGCCGTCGGATGAAGGAGTTCGGCATTCGCGTGGCGTTGGGCGCGCGCCAGGCGCAAGTGATGAGCGCGGCTGTTGGTCGGCCCATGCTGTTGCTCGGCGTGGGATCACTGGTGGGTCTCCTGGCGGGAATTTTTGCGAGCCGCCTGTTGGGGCAGATTGTGTACCAGGCGAATCCGAGGGACCCCGTGGTGGTGGGCGGGGCGGTGCTGACGATGGCACTGCTGGGCATTGCAGCGTCGGCCATTCCAGCGCGGCGAGCACTTGCCGCCGATCCATCCAAACTCATGCGGGAAGAGTGAAGCAGGTGAATTGTTGCGAGTCGCTATAGTAGTCACACGGGCGATCGTGAAAGACTTCGCTGCCCCCGACGCGGACATGAAAGTGAGGATGGCTTGAAAGGCTTCTTGATGCGGCTCATCGGTTTGTCTACTTCCGTGGTTCTTGGCGGCATCGTTCTAGCGTTCGTCACTCCTGCCCAGAATTCGCCGGATCGGCCCGCGAAGAAGCTGACGATCGACCGCCTCTATAGCCTTCCCTGGCTCATCGGGACCAAGCCGCAAGACCCGCAGTGGTCTCCCGACAGCCGGCAGCTGGCCTTCCTTTGGAACGACGAAGGAACGAATTTCTACGACGTGTGGATGACCGACATCGCAACGTCGAAGCCGGTCCGAGTCACGTCGATGCCGCGCCCCGAGAGCCCGACTGATCCGGGCACGGACATCGCGAAGTTGGAGCAAGTGGCCCGCTCCGAAACCGACCGCGGCGTCTCGGCCGTCATCTGGGCGCCCGACGGAAAGCGTCTCATCTTCAACTTTCACGGGTTTCTGTACCGGGTGCTGCCGGGGCATTCTCCGGAGCGCCTGGTCGATTCCCTCGAGAAGCAGCAACAGGCAGCATGCGCGTCGCAGGGCAATCGGATTGCGTACATTTCCGGCGGTGATCTGTGGGTAGCCAATCTCGACGGCGATAAGCCGGCCGCAGCCAAAGTCTACGCACCGGGCAGGAAGGACGCGAGCGTCACGGAGTTTCATTGGTCCGGCGACGGCAAGCATCTGGCATTTGTGGAGACCGACGCCAGCCGCGTTCCTGTGCGGGGCATCCCCGACTACCTGGGTGACGAAACCAAACTAGTCCCGGTAAAGCGACCCTTCCCGGGAGAGCCGTCGGCAGGGCGCCGCTTAGGAGTCATCTCCGCCGAAGGCGGCCCAGACTCTGCTGTTCGTTGGGTTGATCTTGGGAGCGACCCGCTCGACCTGATCTTCGGAATTGCCTGGTCGCCCGACAGCCGGACCCTCCTCGTGGACAAGAGCGATCTCTATATAAAGGACCGGCGACTTTTGCTGGCCAACCCGGAGACTGGCAGCACCACGCTGCTGGTGCGCGAGCAAAACCCGAAGAACGTCACCGCCGAGTGGTGGTCGGATTGGGCCCCGGACGGCCACGGCATCTATTTCATTTCCGACCGCGACAACGACTATCACGTCTACTATCAATCGATCGCTCAGGGCGCGCCACGCGGCGAACCAAAGCGCATCACGTCCGGCGATTGGGCGGTCTTCTCCGTATCCATATTGCCCGCCGCCAACGCACTCTTTATCGTCACCAATCAAGGCAATCCGGAAGAGCGCCAACTTTTTCGTGTCCCGTTCGCCGGCGGCGAGCCCCAACGCATTACGAACCAGGCGGGCACCCACTCTCCGGTGCCGTCTCCCGATGGGCAGTTTATCGCGGATGTTTTCTCCAGCGACAACACGCCGCCCGATCTATATTTGCAGCGCGAAACACCAAGCGCCGCGTTAGCAGCGAGCCCCGCGCGGCAAGTCACGCATTCGCCCTTGCCGGAGTTTGCCGAGTACCACTGGGTCGTGCCGTGCTACGTCTCGTTTCCCAATGTGAATGACGGCACTCTGCTGCACGCTCGACTGACGCTGCCGCCGAGCTTCGACCCGGCAAAGAAATATCCAGCGATCCTGGGTTCGGTCTACAGCAACACGGTCCACAACCAGTGGGGAGGACGCATCGCTCATCCCACCTGGGCGCTCGATCAGTATCTCGCTCAGCAGGGATACGTCATCCTGAACGTCGATATCAGCGGCAGCTCCGGTTACGGTAAACTCTTCCGGCAGCGCATTGGTCAAGACTACGGCGGCGTCGACGTGGAAGACCTCTATAGCGGTGTGAAGTATCTAGTGGCGCAAGGATTCGTCGACGAACATCGCGTGGGTATCTGGGGCAGCAGCTACGGCGGACTGCTGACGGCAATGTCTTTATTTACCAAGCCCGGCGTCTATCGGGCCGGAGTTGCCGGCGCACCGGCCACCAGTCTCTTTCACGCGCTAACGGGCGAAATGCGCACCATGATGGCGCCACAGGACCATATGGCGCAGTACGCAGAGTCATCGGCGTTTCTGAAGTCTGGCAACCTCCAGGATCACCTGATGATCATCCATGGGATGCGCGACGAGATCGTGCTTTTCAAAGACTCCGTCACGCTCGAGCAGCGCCTCATCGTGCAAGGTAAGGACATTGATCTGGTTGTCCTGCCCAACGCGCCCCACGGCTGGGATACCGAAGGACTCGCCCAAACCCGCTATGCGTACGGCCGGCTCGTCGAGTTTTTCCGTAAATATCTAGGGGAAGGGCCGAATCGGTAGCGCGCAACACGTCTGGCTTGATCCAATCGTGGCCCAATCGGTTATCATCGCTCTGAACAGCCTAAAACCTAATGATGGAGCCCCGATGAACAAAATATTGATCGCCCTTTTACTGGCAGCTTCGGCGCTGCCGCTGCTTGGTCAGGGCGCTCCGCCGCAAGGCGGCGCCGACCAACCTTATGTCATGGAGTATTACTACAAAGTGCAGTGGGGCCACCAGCAGGAGTTTCTGCAGCTGTTCCTCAAGAACCACTATCCGCTGCTCAAGAAGATGGTCGAGAGGGGCCGGATGTTATCCGTGAAGATCGAAACGCCCGCGAATCATCTGCCCGAGGATGCACGGTGGGATTACCGGGTCACGATCCGATTTAAGAACTCAACGCTCGCCACCACCGCGAACCCGTCCGAGGCGTCCGTCATTAAGGAACTCTGGCCCGACCAGGATACTTACAAACGCGAGGAACAGCGGCGATTCGAGATTCTGCTGGCACACTGGGATGTTCCTGTCAGCGACATCACGCCGCCTGAGAAATAGGTTGAAGACGCTGCCCTGCCAAGATGGGTTGCATTTGGGGCAAAGCGGCCCCGCAAAACGGATTCTCTAGGCCGCCGGCTGAATCTCAATCTCCTTGGCGACACTTATGGGTTGCGGAACTGGGTCGCCAAACTCCTGCAGCGTTCTTAGATGTCCCTCGATCGCCTCCCGGATATTGCGCTCGGTCTCTTCAATCGTGTTGCCAGTCGTTACACAGCCAGGTAAATCAGGAACGTATGCGGCCCAGTTGTTCTCAGCCTGCTCAAAGATTACTGCGTATCTAACGGTCATTGCTTGTTCTCCAACCCCGCCGCCTTCAAGATCGACTTCAGTGTACCGACCGGCAGGTCGTCCACGTCCCCGAACCTTCACTTCTGTACATAGTAGATCGGCGTACTTCAACGGCAATCGCCTATGATTATGTAACCGTGGCGACATCATGGCCCATCAAACGGCCTTTACTCTCGGGCGTGTTATTAGGTACCGCGACGGGCCTATTCTTTCGGTTTCTGGCACAACTGCCAATCTTGCGAAGCCACGGTGGGGCCAACATTGTCATGACGGTGGCCTTCCTGGTTCTCGGCCCAATCGTCATCGGCTACATCACTGTCAGCGAGGCAGAGCGTTTCAAGAACCGGCACTACTGGCAATGGGTATTTACGCCTTGGCTCCCAGTCCTTGTCGGCACCGCGATCGTAGGCATTTTGAACCTCGAAGGACTCATCTGCATCGTCTTTGCACTTCCGATCACCCTGCTTTCGAGCAGCATCGGAGGGATTGGGGCTGGTCTCCTCGCGAGGTGGTACCGCAAACCGAGTCGAACCACGCTTGCCTGCGTTGCATTCCTGCCTATGCTCATCGCTCCACTCGAGATGCAAGCGCCGTTCCCGCAACAAGTGCGAACGGTAGAGACACAAATCGAAATACGAGCGCCCGCAGCGACGGTCTGGAACAACATCGAACAGGTGAGGACGATCGCACCGGAAGAGATCAGGCCGACGTGGACCCACGCGATTGGATTCCCTCGACCAGTTGCCGCGACCCTTTCGTATAAAGGCGTAGGAGGCGTTCGACATGCTTCGTTCGAGCGCGGCTTGGTGTTTATCGAAACCGTGACGGCCTGGAACCCGGACCATGCCCTGGCTTTCTCGATCAAAGCGGACACGGAGCACATACCGCCAACCACTTTGGACGAACACGTAACCATCGGCGGGCGCTACTTTGATGTACTCAAAGGCGAATATCGATTGGCGTCCGAGCCAAATGGGACCGTTGTCTTGCATCTTTCGAGCCAAGAGCGGCTTTCGACGGATTTCAATGGCTACGCCGGCCTCTGGACCGACGCGGTCATGCGGCGCCTGCAGCGGAGCATCCTGGAAGTCGTGAAAGCCAGGTGCGAACGGCCTATACAGCCAACGTAATTTCACGTTGATAAACTGCGAGAAGTCCTCACCCGCTGGAAACGGATGCTTCCGATCGGAGCTTGATGGTCAAAGTATTCGCTCTCAACAAGAAATCCCTCCTCGTCATCGCTCTCCTGGCGATATTCGCGATTGGAATTGCCGCCCTCCTGCATCACCTGTCAAAGCTCGTTGACGAGCGTCTCCAACAGGGAGTTCTTGCGGACAGTTACAGTATTTTCGCCGCTCCGAAAAGAGTCGTCGTTGGCGACGTCTACAGTCGGGACGCATTAGAATCCTACCTGCTGAAGATCGGGTATTCGAACTCCAGCGCGAATCCGATCGGGTATTTCCATAGCAACGCGGATTCATTAGACATCTTCCCCGGCAAACAATCCGATTTTCACGATGAACCTATTCGCGCCAGCTTCGCAGCCGGTAAAGTCAGCGAACTGCTGCGACTGCATAAGAACGCGAAGGTGAACGAGTGTCTTCTCGATCCGCAGTTGATCACCAGCCTGAACAACCAGGGACGGGAAAAAAGGCGCATTGTCAAATACACAGAGATTCCCAAGGTCCTGATTGATGCGTTGCTTTCCGCGGAAGATAAGAACTTCTTCACGCACTCGGGCTTCGACCCGCTCCGCATTGTCCGCGCGGCCTTCGTCAACATGCGCGCGGGACGCAAGGAGCAAGGCGGTTCCACGCTCACCATGCAGTTGGCAAAGAATCTGTATCTGGGGCCGGAGAAAACGTGGCGGCGCAAAGCGACTGAGTTTCTGATCGCGGGCATACTGGAAGAAAAACTGACGAAGCAGGAAATCCTGCTTCACTACTGCAACCAGGTCTACCTCGGGAACCACGACACATTCAGCCTTCACGGGTTTGGCGAAGCAGCGCGGATCTACTTCGATAAGGATTTGAGCGAACTGAGTTTGCCTCAGGCTGCCATGTTGGCGGGGATTGTCCAACGGCCCAGTTACGACGACCCAATCCGACATCCCGACCGGGCGCTGGTTCGCAGAAACACAGTGCTCGCACTGATGCACCGCAACGGGTTCATTACAGAGGCGCAAGCCGCAGCCGCCGCGAGCACGCCGCTCGGGGTTGACGCGCGCTCCCTGGATTCCGCCGGCCAAGCGCCGTACTTTCTCGATCTGGCTTTCGAAGAAGCGAGATCGCACGTGGCAAGCAAGGCAGGCGGCCTCGGCTCGTACCGCATCTACACCACGCTCGACCAGGATTTGCAGAGCGCTGCCGCCGATGCAGTTCGCATAGGCATGGAGAAAGTTGACGCCATTGTGCACAAACGCCAAACCAGCCCGAAACCGCCGGCCGGCGGGAAGGATAGCGTTGCACCGGTGCCACCGCAGGCCGCTGGCCCGCAGGTGGCCCTCATTGCGATGGACCCTCACACAGGAGAAATCAAGGCCGCGATCGGCGGCCGGAGTTACACCTCCAGCCAGTTAAATCGATTACGTGCGAAACGGCAACCGGGCTCCGTCTTCAAGCCATTCGTCTATACGGCCGCCATGGAGACACAGTTGGGAGGGCGCGGCGATCGCTTCACGGGCGCGTCCATGCTGATGGACGAGCCGACGACCTTTCAGTATGGAAAGGAAATCTACGAGCCGGCCAATTTCGGCGACCGCTATATGGGGCCGGTTACGCTGCGGCGTGCGCTTGCTTCCTCATTGAACAATCCAGCCGTGCAGCTGGCCCAGGCTATTGGCTACCGCCGCGTGGTGGATGTTGCCAAGCGCGCGGGCATGAACGAAGATATTCGCGCCACTCCCGCCGTCGCGCTGGGGGCTTACGAAGTGACTCCGGTGGAGGTCGCGGGCGCTTATACGATCTTTGCCAATCAAGGCGTCTACGTGGCGCCTACATTTATCTCAACGGTTCAAGCCGAGAACGGCGCGGTCGCGTTCCGGTCGGTTCCCAAAACCCACGCCGCCATCGATCCCAAGGTTGCCTACTTGATGTTAGACATGCTCCAGGAGGTGTTA
The DNA here is from genome assembly GCA_963740005.1 of uncultured Acidobacteriaceae bacterium. Lineage (GTDB taxonomy): Bacteria > Acidobacteriota > Terriglobia > Bryobacterales > Bryobacteraceae > CAJCIT01. The sequence continues at coordinate 19,537 of CAVUCO010000048.1, forward strand.
CGCAGCGGCACCGGCGCCGCGGTATGGAGCTATGGAATCCATGGGCCCGCCGCCGGGAAGACAGGCACTTCGCGAGACGGCTGGTTCGCGGGTTTTACTTCAGACTTGATGTGCGTCGTTTGGGTGGGCTATGACGATAATCGTGACCTGGACATCGAGGGTGCGAAGTCGGCGCTGCCGATTTGGGCGGAGTTCATGAAACGAGCCACCCAGCACGGAAATTATGCGCGTGCTTTTCCGTCGCCGCCTTCGGGTATTACAACAGCGACTATCGATGATGAATCGGGCCAACTGGCTGGGCCGCTCTGCACCCGAACTCGCGCGGAAGTTTTCATCAATGGATCGGAGCCGACCACGATCTGCGCTCACGTGGACCTGCCGCAGGCGAATCCCATCGACGGCGTTACGCCTACCCGGGCGGCGGACGGCACCGGGACTTTTATTCCCCGCCGTGCGAATGGGAACGTGGGCCTAGCCGGCTGGTTTCGAGCCAAGGGTCCCGAAACCGGCTCTGTCCCGGCAGACGGGGCTGCGGAGAATGATTTCACAGCGGCCCACCCCGACTATCCCACCGGAACCTTATTGCGAGTGACCAACATCTCCACCGGCAAGAGTGTGGTTGTCGAGGTCAATGGCCGCATTTCTCGCGACTCCGGCTGGATCATCAGCGTCAGCCAGCGCGCAGCCGAAGCATTGGACTTCATGCGCTCCGGTTCTGCCGAAGTGCGGGTCGAGCCGGTCGAGAAGCGCTGACGGCTGCATCATCTTTCAGCCTGCATCAACCGGGGATATGAGTCTCGAGGGTTCGGTCGTACCACGACGGCTTAAACCCGCCCGGGTGCGCGACTTAAATGTGGAGAGTCAAGCTGCGGAAGAGCGAGAGTCCCAGTAGTCGTTGAACCTGTTGCTGAGTCGGCAGCAACGTAAGGCGATGATGGCGTTGGCGCCGCGAACCGTCCAGAACATGCCGGATCGCTTCAGGCGGGAAGCGATAACGGTTTTGCAGCCGGCCTCGATGACCCCGGAACCAACGAACAGGCCTTGCGCGCGAAAGGCCGGATAGCGCATTCGTTCGGTGTTGCGCGCAAAGTACTCGGCCTCGTTGCTGATGAGTTTCGCGAGTTCGGCATGGGGCACTCGGAGGTCGCGCAAAAGACTCACCAAGGCTTCGATTTTGCCCCGGTCGAGAAGCTTGAGAGCGCGAGCCGTCCAGCGCTTGCGAGCCTGATCGTCATGGGGAAACAACTGGGCGGAAAGCTCCCAGAGATGCTGGCGGGCGTGGTAGAGATCGACGATTTGGACCGCGCCGGGGAAGTGTTGATCGGCCAGATTCCAGATCCAGAGCGCGCCGTCGGCGATGATCACTTTAACCTTCGCTTGGTTCCAGCCGCGCCGCCACGCCTCGGTGTAGAGATGCAAGCCGAACTCCTCGGCGGTTTCGATGGTGGCCACATAGGTGGTGGAGTCTTCATCGCGCATCGGTCGGCCATCCTGGTCCGTCGTGGTTTGGGTGAACACACAGCCGATCTTGACCTCACGGGTTTGTGCCGGCTGACCCTCCGTCTTGCCCACGCGGCCCTGTGTTTCCGCTTTCACCACGGGCACACCCGTGCCATCCATCTCGATGTACAGCACCGGTACCGCGGGAGCGCAGACCTCCGGCAACTCGATTTGTTTGGCGCGGCGCGCTTCCTCTTGCTCACGTGCGGCGACGTCGCCACCGATTCGCTTCGGCTTGCCGCTCGACGGCTTTGGCGGTGACCTCCAAACCGGCCAGCAACTCCAGTTGTTCGCGGCCTTGGTCGAAGCTGACCTCGCTGCCCACCAGCGCCATCATGCGGCGCACGCCGGGCGAATACTCGGTGCCAGCCACATCCAGATCCTGATCTCGCGGCGCTTGCCTTCTCCCACAATGCGAACAAACATAGTAGGCACGTTCCATCGACACGGGCCCCAGTACTGTTACCAACTGTTTGGGCCGAGTATCGTGGTAACGCGCCACGCGGCCGCAAGTGCAAGCCGCCTCGGCGGGGTGCTCCGGCGGCACGCTCAACAACTGGCTCAAGGCAGACGCTCCGGCTTGGTGCATCGAGCCGCGCACGAGCATCTCGATGGCCTCTAAATCGACGCCACCACCCTTACGCTGGGCGGCAAAGATCACCGCCAGCATCCGGCTCACTTGCCGGCTGACTTCTTGCTGGATCGTCGCGGCCGTTTTTTTTCGTGCGCTGTTAAACTTTCCTCCACCGGGCGTAGGCGGCAGATTTGTTCGCTGACTTCCACCAACTCTTCGGTGATCTGCTGAAACCGACGAAACTCGGCAATCTCTCGTTCGGCCTTACGCACGGCGGCACCGGTCGGCAAGGCTTCGGTGACCGTCTTGCCACGTCGTTTGTGGGTGATCCGCAGACTCGGGCCATGGCCTGGATCATTCGGTTGGGCGCAATGGCAGGTCGGTTTCCCGCACCGGCGCACGGCTCCAACGATGGATCCCGGCCGCATATCGTCCAGACCGGCAAGGGCCGTCAACAACTCGCCTCGCCGCGTTTCCAGACGGGGAAGGGGTTCAGGCATAAGTGCTCCTCTCTGGAAGTAGTATATACTTCCAGAAGATGACGTCAAAAAAAGAAACCGAACATCTCGGCCACTTCTATGTCGCGCACCCAACCCGCCCGCTGACAGACCTGTCCCGAGCG
>CAVUCO010000049.1:0-26337 GCA_963740005.1 uncultured Acidobacteriaceae bacterium
GTGTATTCTGTGATTCATGCCGAGGATGAGCCAGCTGTTCCAAATAGGTGCCTCTGTTCTGCCCGCCACGCTCCTCTGTGCCGAGCCGTTGCACTGGCGGCTGATCGGGCCATTTCGCGGTGGGCGCGTCACGTCGGTGGCAGGTGTTCCGGGTCAACCCAACGTGTATTACTTCGGAACTCCCGACGGCGGGATTTGGAAGACTACCAGCGGTGACGGGTCTGGAAATCCATTTTCGATTCGACCGGTATTGCGGCAATCGGGTCGATCGCCGTGGCCCGTCGGACCCGAATGTTCTCTACGCGGGGACCGGCGAACGGCAGGAGGGGCACGGGGTGTACCGGTCGAATGACGCGGGCGCTACCTGGTCCTCTGCCGGGATGGAGAACGCCAGATTCATCACGTCGCTGGTCGTGGAACCGCGCAATCCCGATCACGTGATCGCGGGCGTCAATTCACTTGGCTACTCGATTATCTGGAGGCCGCTGCCGAAAACCGCCTACACGTACGACCGCGGCGTTTACCAGACTACCGACGGGGGACGCACGTGGAGCAAGGTGCTTTCGAAGGACGACACGATCGGGGTGGTCGATCTCTGCGCCGATCCCGACGATCCGAACACGCTCTACGCCGTCCTCTACCATCCTGCGTCCGGCAAAGGGGACGCGGCGATAGCGGGAACGTCTGATCTCTATCGCTCCACCGATGGCGGGTCCACCTGGTCGGCGCTCTCCTCCGAAGGGCTTCCCGAGAAGGGCCGCGGGCGCATCGGCATCTCGGTGGCAAAGACCGGGGGGCGGAGGATTTATGCCGTTCTCAAGCAGGGCTTCTTCCGGTCCGATGATGCGGGCGAGCACTGGACGCAATCCAGCACGGACCCGCGCGTGGTGGCGAGCAATTACTTCAGCCGCGTGTTCGCCGACCCTACCAACCCGGACACGATCTACGTCGCGCAGACTTCGCTTTACCGGTCCACTGATGGCGGCCGGACTTTCGACGCGTACGTGGGTGCGCCGAGCGGCGACGATTTTCACGTCCTATGGATCGACCCTCGCGACGGCCATCGCATGCTGCTGGGCGTGGACCAGGGCGCGATCGTGACGGTGGACGGCGGCAAGACATGGAGTTCGTGGTACAACCAGCCGACGGGCGAGTTCTACCATGTCGCCACGGACCGCTCGTTTCCGTACCGCGTGTACGGCGCGCAGCAGGACAGCGGAACCGTGGGGACGCTCAGCCGCAGCGATTACGGCGAGATCACGGCGAAGGACTGGTCACCGGTCGGCGGTTTCGAATACACGCACATCGCACCCGATCCCGCGCATCCCAATCTGGTCTATAGCCAAGGCTGGTATGGCAGCGTGGTTCGCTTCGACCGGAACACCGGCATGGTGGCTACGATCTTCGACAAGGGAGACGAGTACCGCACGATCCAGATGGCGCCGCTTCTCTTTTCACCGCAGGACCCGAAGAAGTTGTATCTCGGCACGCAGTACCTGTTGCAAACCGTGAATGCGGGCCAGAGCTGGACCCGGCTCAGCCCGGACCTTACGGGCTTCGTCAAACCCGCCGCGGACGAGCCAGCCGACCCCGACGCCCCGCCCGATCCGGCGATCTCGACCGTCGCGGCCTCGCCTGTCCGCGGCGACGTTATCTGGGCGGGCACCAGCAATCGCATCGTACACCTGACCGAGGATGGCGGCGCTCACTGGAAGGTCGTCACACCGCCGGGAGTCGCCGCACCGGACTTTATCAAGGCAATCGAAGCCGGACGTCACGATGCGGCGACCGCCTACGTGACGGCGGGAGACAACCGCATGCGCGCCAGCGGACCGTACATCGCGCGGACTCACGACTCTGGGAAGACGTGGCAAACCATCGTCAATGGCATTCCGCCGCGGGACTCGGTCGAAGTGGTTCGCGAAGATCCTCAACGCGCGAAATTGCTGTATGCCGCGACGACCACGGGCGTCTTCGTTTCGCATGACGACGGCGATCATTGGGAGTCGCTGCAGCTCAATCTGCCGCACACGATGGTGACCGATCTTGACGTGCATGGCGACGACCTGGTCGCATCGACCTACGGCCGCGCGTTGTGGATCCTGGACGGCCTCACACCGGTCCGCGAAGCTGCGACCGAAACGAGACTCTTCCCGCCGGCCACCGCGATTCGCGCGCGTTGGGACAACAATCAGGACACGCCTCTCCCGCCCGAAACGCCGGCGGGAGAGAACCCGCCCGACGGAGCGATCCTCGACTATTACCTGAAAACCGCCAGTACATCCGGTGCAACGCTTACGGTCACCGACCGGGCGGGCCGCGTCGTCCGCCGGCTGTCATCGACCGACAAGACGCCGGAGCTGCCGCTCCCGAATGTCCCGAGCTACTGGTTCGGGGCCGATGCTCCGTTGCCGGCCGCCGCGGGTTGGAACCGGCACGTGTGGGATCTGCGCGGCGCTCCGCTGCAGGCTGTTCCTTATTCCTACGGAGGCGATCTGCTCGAGTACACCGAGTACACGCTGGCCGATAACGCCATTCCGGGGCAGACGCCGCGCCAACAGCCGCGTGCTCCGATCGTTCCGCCCGGCACTTACACGCTCGCTCTGACCGTGAACGGGGAAACGTATCGCCAGACGCTGACGGTCCGGCAGGATCCGCGAGTTCCCGTCCCGCAGGCCGATCTCGACGCGCAGTGGGAATTGGAGCAGAAGGTGATGCAGGCGATGGAGACCAGTTACAAAGCGTATTACGAGGCAGTGGCGCTGCAGAAGAAGGTGACTGACGAAACGAAGAAGAAGCAGTTCGATGCCGTGATCAAGGGCACGACGAAGGCGCCTGGCGTGGGCCCATTGAATCGCGACCTCGCGCGCCTGATCGTCAGCCTGCAGAGCGGAGATGTACGGCCCTCGAACACGGTGCGCGAGGCGGTCGATGGGAAGTTGAAGGCACTTGCCGAACGGCTTGCCACGCTGGAATCCTTGAAGAAATAAACGGTGCGAGATTCGGCGTGCAGCATTCGCTGTGACTAGCCGCGGCCAGGCGCCTCCCGGCACGCTATCTTCCTTCTATGCGCCGGCAGCGGGACCTGATGCGGTCAGGAATAGCCTCGCGCCGTCTAATTGCCTTTAGCCGCGCATCTTGGATCGAAGATCTCGACCCGGCGATTCTTAGCGCGCCCTTCGTCGCTGCCATTATCGGCGACGGGTTTGGTCTTCCCGTAGCCTTTGGCCGTGAGTCGATCCGCTGCGACGCCGTGCTGTGTCAGCCACGTCATCACCGCTTTCGCTCGCGCTTCAGAAAGGGTCTGGTTATACGCGTCGGTGCCGACGTTATCGGTGTGGCCCTGGACCTCCAGCTTCAGCGTCTTATCCGCTGCCATCAAAGCCGCCACCGGTTGCAGTGCCGCATCGGACGAGGGCAGCAAGGTCGACTTGTTGAACTCGAACAACACGCCATAGATTGCGACGTGGCAGGTCTTCTCCAGGTTCGCCCCGAGGTCCACGGCCCCGGCGTCAGCCACGTTGATGGTGTACCCGCCGGGGCGCGGCGACACCATGGCCCAAATGTTCCGGCCCCTTTGCGCGTAATGAGCCTTAATGACGCTGAGCCCTTCCTGCATGATCACCCAGCCGCCTTTGGTGAGCGCGTCGTGATACGCCGTGGTCAACAGCACGTTAGAAATCTCGGGAAAATCATAGTCGCGAAAGAGCGTTCCATTTGCCACCAATTCGGCCTGTTCGGCGCCCTGCGGCGTCACACGAAAGGCGTGTTGTCCGCGCCGCCGCGATGAAATTTCGATCCCGGGAGCGGAGCCAGATATGGAAAGTCCCCCTTATCGGTCGCGATTTTCTCGGGAGGCGTAGCAGGCGCGGTGAGCGTCAGAGTAAAAGGGATGGGAGCGACTTCGATTACGTCGAGGCGAAAAATCGCGAAGTCGTTGTCCACGTTCGCCCAGGCCTGCACGCCGTTCTTCGCGTATTCGAGCACCTCCAGCAATCCGCCAGTCCGATATTCTTTGACGACGGTCCAGCCGTTCTGCAGGAATACTGGCTTGATCTTGTTCCATTCCGCCACCATATCGGCGCCGTTGGCGGCTTCCGCCAAAATGAACCAGTGCTTGCCCTGTTTGGCCGGACCGACGTCCCGGTTCGGCGGGAACTTCACTTCCCCCCACATCTCGTAGGGAATGTTCTTTCTGACTTTGAGAATGGTCGAAAGAAAGGAGAGTTCGGGCGGTGGATCCTGCACGAGCTGCCCCGTAGCCGGCATTGCAGCCAACGCGCCTAACAGTGCGGCAACGCCGCCGATCTTCACAAGGGAGTAGGTGGAGAACATTTTGCTTTGAGCCGACCCAAGTCTAGCTCAAGCGCCAAAAATGTCGCGCCTAACCGGCGCCGCTCTAGTTCAGCGCCAGGATAAAGGCTCACTGAGAATGGTCAGCAAGGGTGGACGCTGCTCATCACATTCTCTTAGTTCCATTGATGGTCGACAACGATGGTGTCACCGGTATCGCGCATTTCATATAGCTTGGCGTGAGCTTGCCGGAACGGATGGTGCAGCACGAGCATGAGCTTGTTGTCGAAGGTATGAAACAGCATGCCATGACCGCTGTCATCGCCAACGAGCGGCGCCGACTGACGCCACGGCCCTTCCAGCTTTCCGGAGACGGAATAGGCGAGAGCTTCCATGTACAGACCATCGCGATAACTTGACCACAACATCAGGAGCTTGCCGTTCCTGGTGCGGTAAAGGAACGGGCCATCGGTGACGTAAGTGCGAGCTTTAGCCGAGGTATCGTGCTGGTCGGCTAGCCAGGGAGCATCGGAACCTTTGAATAGATAAAAGGGCTGGCCTACGGAGCCGGAGAGGTCGGGCGCCAGGCGGATTGCCTCCATCGTGCCATCGAGTGTCTGAATCCATTCATGAGCGTAGATCATGTACGGGACTTCGTTCTCCACATAGAAAGTGCCGTCGAGAGCCATGAAGTCAGGCGGTGTGATGCTGCCATTACCGAGTAGCTGAAAGGGCCCTTCAGGCGAGTCCGCGACAAAGATCTGCGTTCCGCGGAGGTGGAGTGTCGCGGGTTTTCCTTGATAGACGGGATGAGTGACGGCGACGGGTTCATCCAGCAGCTTGTCGTTATTGTGGAGAGTGACGAAGAGATAAAGCTTTCCGCGATAACGGTGGACTTCCGGCGCCCACGCCCCGTCGGTTGGATTGGCCCAGATACCGTCGGGTATGGAGAAGACCTGGTGAGGACCGTCCCAGGATTTCAGATCAGTGCTTTTGTAGGCAACGACGCCCGCATGACCGTCGGGCGATTGCCGCGCGCCGATGGCGGTGTAGAGGTAATAGGTATTGGTGGCGGAATCGGCGAGGATGAACGGATCATGCGCGTAAAAATCAGACAAGGCGAGGTGTGATCGAGGTGCGGCCACCGAGGGTGATGAGGGCGGCAGGGTCTGAGTGGTCTGGCAGAGGGCGGGGAAAATCGAAAGAAAGAACAGCGCGGCAACAGCCGATTTCTGGCGCATAGGAAGGCTCTCTTTCATTGTGGCGTTGTGAGTTCTACGATGGGACCTGCCCGGCGGCCCTCGCCACTTTGCGCGACGCGGACCTGCCGGCGGCGCTGCGGCAGGAGCAGGCGGACGGCAGTTCTCTCTACAGCAGGCTCTTCAAACTCGCAAAAAGAAGCGCCTTCGGTACAGCGGATACAGCAGCGCCAGGTTGAGGGCTGTGACGACGATGGCGTAGGCGAGTGACGCGTGTAGAGGCTGAAGCCATGCTGCAAGGTTCTGATAACCCCACTGATGAAGCGTAAGCATTCCCTGCGACGTCACACGAACCCGGTCTGTGAGCGTGGTGATCACGTTAGAAAGCGCGAAGGCAAGAATGGCGTTGGTGCCGAAAACGAGAGCGGGGAGACTCCACCATCGCCAGCGCTTCACGTCCAGAAGAAAGTAGAGTGCGGCAAACAGAAGCAGTGCTACTCCACCGCTGAATAGCGCAAACGTGCTGGTCCAGATTCTCTTGTTGATGGGAAGCAGCGGATCGAGCAGCCATCCTATGAGGATCAGCGCCAATCCCACAACGGCGAGGCCGGCCGCCTTCCGGCTCCTGCTGAATCCGCTTCGCAGCCATTCCCCGGCTAGGATACCGAAGAAGGTCGTGGCCATTGCGCCCAGCGTGGAAAGCAACCCTTCCGGATCGTAGGTGACTCCATAGCCCGGCGTCAGTCCCCATGCCCACAAGTGCCGGATTCCGAACACGCCACGATCAATATAGGCGCCGAGGTTTCCGAGTGAGTCCAGGCGATTCGGGCCAAAACCGGGCACGGGAACCAGTTTCAGAGCGACCCAATACCCAGCCAGAATGGCGAACACGATCGTGGCGATGATCCAAGTCTTGCGCGACGGAGCCCTCTCATCCCGCGCGCCGCTCAGGCCCAGGTAGATGAGCCCACCCGCCAAATAGCAGAGGGCGATTCGCTGTAGGATTCCTGGAATCCGAAGCGTCGTCAGGTGGTAATCGGGGAATCCATTGATTGCCAGGCCGATTAAGAACAGGAGCAGGCTGCGCACCAGGACATGCGTGGCAAGCGCGGAACGGCTTTCTCCGCGCTGAAGGCGCGCAGCAAAAGACAGTGTGATGGCTACACCGACGGCGAAGAGGAACGTGGGAAAAATCATATCGGCCGCGGTCGCGCCGTTCCACGCTGCGTGTAGCAGGGGCGGATAGACGGCAGAGTAGGTGCCGGGATCGGTCACCACGATCATGCCGGCCACAGCCAGTCCTCGCAAAACATCAAGCGAGGCCAATCTGCTGTCGTCGATTTCGTCAGGCAGCTTTGAGCCGGGGGAGGGAACCGTGACTGGAGAGGGCGCCCTGCCTGGATCCTTGTTAGTGATGGGCATTCGGATCCCCGGTCGGCGGGGGCGCACGATCGTCCTTGGCCGGCGGTCCGAGCAACTCATTCAGCACCGGCTTCAGTGCATCGGCCCAAATCTGATAAGTCTTGGCCGTCGGGTGCAGGTTGTCGGCGTTCATCATCCCGTCCAGCAGTTTGCCATTGGCATCGGCCAGTTTGTCGTTGATGCTGATGTAACGCACTCGTTTGCCATCGGCCATCTTCGCGAGATTGGCGTTGATCTCTTGAATGGCCGGCATGACGGCCATCGTGTCGTTCCGCGGGAGAATGCCGGTGACAACGATCGTGGCGTCGGGCGCCTTACTCCTAACAATCGTCAGGATCGCGTCCAGTCCCCTGGTTATGTCCGTCACCGCGGCGTCGCCGGACGCTGCTTCGCCGAGATTATTGGTGCCGGCGAGCAGGACGACGACCTTCGGATTGACGTTGTCCAACTCACCGTTGTTGAGACGCCACAAGATATTCTGAGTTCGATCGCCGCCCCAACCAAAATCGGCCGCATTCCAGCCGAAGAAGTTGTGGTTCCAGTTGGCCAGAAGCTCCGGGTAATCCGTGGCGCCCCATCGCCGTGTGATCGAGTCGCCCTCGAAGTACACGTCAATGTGGCCTGTCTTCGCTTTTTCCAACAATTGCGCGTGAGCGATGAGCGAGTTCGCGTCAGTTCGGGAAACGGGGATGTCGGCAGCGATGGGTGGAACTGGCGGCGCTGTGTGTTGGATGAAGCGGTCGGCCCAAGGGATGAAGTATTTCCAGTTCGGGCCATCGGTGTGACCGCCGTCATGCTGGCGCCATGCCAGTTGGCCATCGAGCAGGCCTGTATTTACTGGCGGCATTTTTGCCGTGCGGTAGTCAACCGCGATCCCGAGGTCCTTGGCCCCCAGGAGGCGAAACACCGGTTCCGCGGCAACGGTGGCCATAAAGCTACCTTGCTGATCGAGCCATTTCGCATCGCCTTTTTCGGGCACGCCGTAACTGATGAACGTGAGACGTGGAGCGCACAATGCGATGAGTTCGTGCGAGTCCACCGGCAAATCGCCGGCATTCTTACTGCCGAAGGCGGCCTCAGCAGCGCCGTACTTCAGGAAGTTCCCGGCCATCCAGTGATACTCGCCCGATCCGGTGAGGTTCTCTACCGCTTCTCCGAAGTTTCGGCGATGCGGCTTTGCGCCTCCTTCGCCGGACGAGCCAACCAGCACCAGTGCGAAGCGGGTATCAAATGCCATCGCGATCAGGGCCGCTTTGCCGTATCGCGAGACGCCTTCAATTCCGGCATGTTTCGCATCGATGGCCGGATCCGTCTCAAGATAGTCGAGGCCGCGGGAAGCGCCCCATGCCCATGCGCGCAGCGCGCCCCAATCATCGGGTTTGCGCGGTTGGCCTTTGTTGACCAGCCCGATAATGCCCTTTGTCAGGCCCGCTCCGTTGTCGGCCTGGACGCTCACTGGATTCAGCATCGCGTAGCCCCATCCGTCGGCAATGAGCTGCACGGCCGCAGGCGGGTCGGGTCCAGCGAGCGCGGCGAAACGCGCGTATAACGGAGGCAAAGGCTCCGATGGAAGGGCGGCGCGGCCGAACATCATCATGACCGGGACCGGCTTCTTCGCCCACGCGGGCGTGACTACCACCATCTGAATATCAACACTGACGTCAGGAAACGTTGAGTTATCCGCGTGGCCGATGAGTTCCTTGGCAACCACCGGGTATGGGCCAACTTTGTCATTGACCGTCTTGACCACGGTCCAGGTGATTTTCGGGACTGTCGACGGAACACGGCCAATCACCTCGCGTTCGAAATCCTCGACGATTTCGGGACGGCGCTGCTTCCACCACATCTCGGGGGTCGTCACGGGCTGCCCGTTGTTCAGCCTCAGAACCTCGGGATAATTTGGGAAGGGATTGGCGAGGGACTCGTCGTAATTGGCGTGATCCGGCTTGGCTTCGTCTCCGCTGGGACCGGGGCGGAGCGCCTTGATACCGAGTTGATCCATCATGTTGCGATGATCGGCGTTGGTCTGAGCGACCTGTTCGGGGCTCGGCGGCTGGCCATCGGCCTTCGGGAGGGACAAGAATGCCAGCCCGGCCAACAGCAGAGAGCATACACGAATTGACTCTGTCCGCCCAAGCATGGCTACCACTATATCGACCCTAAGACAGCCATTCTTGGGAAGGTTGACTCTTGACACACGGTGGGCTACTCGCCGGCTTCCGAGCAGGTAAACTTGGTTGCCGTCGGCCGTTCGGGGAGGTTAGTTCTGCAGAATTTGCAGACTTGCGTCAAAAATGGACTCGTGAGTCTACGAGTCGACCGCGCCAAGAAGCGCCAAATAGCCTAATACGCAATGCAACACAAAAGGGCGTTTAAAGTGCAAGCAAAAGCCGCAACGCCCTTTGTCGTGGAGGTTTTAAAATGAATAGTCCGGAATCTCGAACACGAATACTCGTGGTGGAGGACGATGAAGACCAGTTGACCGATCTCGGCCAAATGGTGGCGTCCTTCGGCTACTGTGCCGTCCTGGCATCGAGTGGAGACAAGGCGTTGGAGTGTCTTTCGTCTTCGACGATCGACGCGCTGGTCACGGATCTGGTTATGCCGGGTGTGGATGGCCTGGACCTTCTGCGGCGGATGAATGATCGGGGAGGTTCGATACCCGCGATCGTTTTGACGGCGTTTGGGAGCATCGATAAGGCCATGGCCGTGGTTCACGATCTGAAGGCCTTTTGGTTCCTGGAGAAACCTGTTCAGCCTAAAGTCTTAAGAGCACTTCTGGAAAGGGCCCTTCTTCAACGAAGGCTGATCGCCGAGACGGATCAGATGAGCAGGCAGCTCAGTCATCGGGGATTGCTCGGAGATCTGGTGGGTTCTTCGCCGGCGATGACGCGGATCTACTACACAATTCGCCAAGTCGCTCCGACCTCCGCGTCGGTGCTGATAACCGGCGAGAGTGGGACAGGCAAAGAACTGGTCGCACGCGCGATTCATCGACTAAGCCGCAGGCCCAGCGGTCCCTTCGTAGCGGTCAATTGCGCAGCCTTGCCGGCCACACTCATGGAGAGCGAGCTGTTTGGTTATGAGAAGGGCGCCTTTACGGGTGCCATAGAGCGTCGCGCCGGATGCTTTGAGCAGGCGGACGGCGGTACCCTGCTGCTGGACGAGATCGGGGAGATGGCCGCCGGAACCCAGGCGAAATTGCTGCGCGTCCTGGAGGACTCAAGAGTGCGGCGGCTGGGAGCGAAGGTCGATCACAAAGTCGACGTGCGCGTGATTGCTGCAACGAATTGCGACCTGGAATCAGCCATCAAGAACCAGACGTTTCGCGAAGACCTGCTTTACCGTCTTAAAGTTTTTGCGATCCCTCTTCCGCCGCTTCGGGAGCGCTTGCAGGATCTTCCGGAATTAATTGACGCAATCCTCGAAGCCCTTAACAGGAAGCATGGATGCCGGGTTACCGACGTCAATGCCGATGTACTTCGGCGGTTTGAGGGCTATAACTGGCCCGGCAATGTGCGCGAGTTGCGCAACGTCCTGGAACGCGCTGCCATCATCGCCGCTGAGGGCACGATTGAGATGCGGCATCTTCCGGACGCATTCCGGGATAGTCCTCCGACCGCGCCGTTGACGGCCAACAGCTTTGGCGACGAGATACAGCTTCGCCCGGGTTCAAAACTGAGTGACTTGGAAGAAGCGTACATTCGCATGACTTTGAAACTCAATGCGAATAATAAGCGGAAAACGGCTGAGTTACTCGGGATTAGCGAGCGCACTCTGTACAGCAGGCTGTCGGATTATGAGAGTCGTCAACCTACCTCGAAATGATCCATTCGCAATGGCAGCAGAAGATTACTTGGGCAGCGTAAAACAAACGGTGGAACCAACGCCGACAACCGACTCGACGCTGATGCGGCCGCCGTGGTGCGAAACGATTTTGCGGGCGGTCGTCAGACCCATGCCCAGGCCCCTGTACCCTCTGCTGGAAAGACGGCTGAGAGGATCGAAGATGCGCTCCAAATCGGACGGGGCAATACCCATTCCGTTATCACGTATCGAGAATAGCCAGACGTCCGTTTGCTCTTCGGCCGAAACATGGACGGCTGGGGGCTCTGCGCGACGGTACAGAATGGCGTTTCGCAACAGCTGCTCGAGGAGTCTGGAAAAGCGGGTTGGCTGGCAGGTAAGCCTCGGCAACGAGCCGCTCGTAACGGTCGCACCGGTCTGTTCAATCAAGCGCTGCAGTTTTTGCCGGACAGAGCGCAAGATCAGCGCTGTGTCGGTGTCTTCGAGCGATTCGTCTTCACTGCCCAAGTCATCGGCATACTGGGCGATAGAGGCCGTAATGTCGTCCAGCCGCGTAGCCCCGCGCAAAATACGGTCCACGCAGGATGCCGTGGAAGGCAGGTCATTTTCGTTTTCCTGGCCGGTCTGTGACTCACCTTCGAGGAGCAGTTCCGCCGCGGTTCGAATGGCGCGCGCGGGCTCCTTCAGGTGATGGACGATCATGTATGCCAGTTCCTGGAACTCCCTCTTCATCTCGGGCTCGCTGAGCGAGGCGTCGGTCATATCGTCCCCTGTTCTTTTTCAATTTTCTGCGTCGACCTCCAATTATCCGGGCAAAGTCCGCTGCTGGGGGCCGAGTTTGCGAAGCTCGCGCGGGCGAGCGAGGAGCGGCCATAGTCGTGAATTCTGAGCCGCAGGTGGATTGGAGCCGAGCCGTGAACCAGGCGGGCTTCGGAATCGCAATCGTGGCGGGCGAGGGCCGCAGGCTGGTCGATGTCAATGATGCATTTGCCGTGATGCATGGATATGAGTCAGCTGAGATGGTGGGAAAGAGCCTCGACGATTTCACTGTCCCGTCCAGTTGGAAGCCGATCAGCTTCGCTGCAAAAATTAAGGCCGGCGCGGGCCAGCAACTGTACCAGTCCGTCCACATCCGGAAGGATGGCACGACATTTGCGTGTATAACCGACATGACCGAGCAACAAGGTGGGAAAGCTGCGGACTCCCGCTTGGGTGAGCGCGAGCCGGCGGAGGGCCGTGCCGCGTATTTTTCGGATATCATCGGCCTCAATCACATCGAGACCTCGGTGCGGGATAGTGAGGAACGGTTTCGTTCGCTCGCAGCCGCGCTACCGCAATTGATCTGGTCTTCTTCGGCCGAAGGTGCTTTGGAATACGTTAATCCTCTGTGGCGAACCTATGCGGGTTGGACGGTGGATCAGGCACCACCGAGCGATCCCTGGCCTAGTTTATTGCATCCAGAGGACCAAAGCTCGTTCCTGGACCGCTGGAAAAACGTTCTGAAATCGGGCGAGATCTTCGAAGTTCAGTGCCGGTTGAAACACATGCCGGACGGATCATACCGGTGGTTTCTGTGTCGCGCGGTACCGCTTCGCAACAGCAATGCTGAGATTGTGCGCTGGTTCGGCTCGTGTACCGACATTCAGGACCAGATGAATAGCGCGACCAAGCTTCAAGCGGCCATTGATGCGTTAAGCCGTTCCAACGCCGATCTGGAGCAGTTCGCGTACGCGGCCAGTCACGATCTGCAGGAACCATTGCGCATGGTGGCAATCTATACACAGCTGTTGAAAGAAGAGTATTCAGAAAAGCTGGATGCGGCCGCCGCCGAGTATATTAACTTTGCGGTCAGCGGGGCGCTCCGGATGGAGGAATTGCTGAAGAGTCTACTTTCCTATGCCACGATTACGAACGTCTCGCAGGAATCCGCGGAATGCATCGACGGTAACGAAGCATTGAAGGCAGCAGAACTGAATCTCCAGGCAATGATCGAAGACACACGGGCCACCATTTCGTCCGAGCCGTTGCCGCAGATATGGCTCCCTCGGGTGCACCTAATCCGCCTTTTTCAGAACCTTATCAGCAACGCGTTGAAATACCGGGGCGAGTTTGATCCCCATGTATTGGTGGGCGTACAATCCACAGGCAGTAAGTGGACGTTTTCCGTTCGGGACAATGGCATCGGCATCGCGCCGGAGTACCTAACCCAAATATTCGGAGTGTTCAAGCGATTGCATGGGTCGAAGTATAACGGCACGGGGATCGGTTTGGCGATGTGCCAGAAGATTGTAGAGCGGGCCGGCGGCCAAATCTGGGCGGAGTCGGAAGTGGGTAAAGGCTCGACCTTCTTCTTTACTCTTCCTATGGTTGAGAAAAGCAAATGAAGAACCATGAACGAGTGAAGATTCTCCTCGCGGAAGATAACTCGGGGGATGTTTTTCTGGTGCGACGAGCTCTCCAAAAACATCAGATCGAGCATGAGCTAACGGTGGTTGAAGACGGCGAGGCAGCGATGCGATACCTGGAATGCGCAGGGTCGTCTAGTGACCCTGACGAATGCCCGGATTTGATTTTGCTTGACCTGAACCTGCCTCGATGTTCAGGAAGCCAGATCCTCGAACGACTGAAGAGCAATCCGATTCATCCTCCAGTGATCGTTCTTACCTCATCGGACTCGCCGCACGACCGGGCCAAAGCAATTGGACTTGGCGCGGTACGCTACTTTTGCAAGCCTACGGACCTTGCGGGCTTTATGTCGCTCGGACAGGTTGTCCGGGATGTTATCTCGGGCGGCTAGGGGGCGTTGACGAACACGGCGAAAAACCGCTCCCTGACGAGTCTGTGTAAAAACTTCAGCAACCGCGGCACGGCATGAGGCCTGCTCGCTCCGTGGCGGAGAGTTACGATCGCGGCTCGCAAAAGGCATCCGCTTGCGGTTGCTCTGAAAATACCTGGAAAGTTGAGTTGAGAAGCAAGCGCTCGTCACCGTCGCGCCTCAGAAGCTCAGCGGAAGAGTAAGGAGCTGTCGTTTGCAAGCGGGCTGTTAAGTCCGCTCCCTTATGGTCACGACTCCGAAGCGTTTGTGTGTGCTTGCAAGGAGCTGCAGTGTCCCGTGAAGGGCCAAGGGAAGGCTGCCTTTCTGCCAAACCTCAAGCGCGGTATTGAAACTAGAACAAAAAAAGCGGCCTGTCCACCGACAGACCGCGAGGGGTTCTTCCGGTCTACGCGCAGTTCCTCTAAGCAGCCTCGCCTTTGCTCAATTCCTTCAGCATTGGCTTCGAGAGTTGGGACAAGAGCTTGGAGGCGTTCTCCTCTTCCTGCAAAGAGTCAGTGAGAAGCTTTTCGGCTTTGCTAAGACCCAGTTGCTGGGCCATAGCGATCGCACTCCGGTAGGAAGCGATTTCATAATGTTCCACTCGTTCGCCGGCCCCGATCAATCCCAGGTCGCCGGTGTTTTTCTTGATCTGTTCTTCGCCTTCGGCGACAATCCCCTGCATTCCTTTGCAAAGTTCGGCCTTCGCCTTTTCGCCCGCAAGTTCGAATACTTGCTTGACGCGCTCGAGTTGAGATTCTGTTTCACCGAGGTGGTTTTGAAAAGCTTGCTTTAACTCTTGCGATTCGGCAGCCTTCACCATTTTGGGAAGCGCTTTTATCAATTGCGATTCAGAGCTGTATAGGTCCCTCAGCTCTGCGACGAATAATTCCTTTAATGTTGGTTGTTTGGTTGGCATGCAAGTGTTTCCTGAGGTTTCACGATGGCTACGAACGAGTCACGCCAGTCGGAACGGGTTTTTCGGAGTTCGCGTAATCACCCTTGGATTCTCCGGTGGAGGCGATGTTACTTGCACCCGTTCGTTCGAAAATCTCTTTCGCGAGCTTGGTCCATTTAGAATCGTCGGCGTGAACGGAAACGAGAATTCCTCCGTCCTTCACCAAGCCCTCATAGCGCTTGGCTTCGTACTCAGGGATTCCCATGCCGACTAACGCACCGGTCAATCCACCCAGCGCGCCGCCCACTCCAACGCCACCCAGCGCGGCCATAATCGGGCCGGCCGCGATAAAAGGCCCAAGCCCAGGAATCGCAAGGGCGCCCACTCCGAGCAGCCAGCCAAGCGCGCCGCCAATGACCGCGCCCGACGCGACTCCCGCAGTCGTTCCCTCAGGAGCCTTGGTGCCCTTGACGAAGGCGAGATCCTTTGTTCCAACGTTCTCCGGGAGCAACACCGAAATATCCGCATTGCGGAACCCGGCTGCCCTCATATCCGCCACCGCGCGCTCTGCGCCAGTCGCGTTTGCATAAATGCCAAAAACTGCTGTGTTAGCCATCTGTTTAGTTCTCCTTTGGTTGTAACTAATTCTTCGGAGCGACTGTTAGTTCGCTCGTAACATTACCCGCGCCGGCTACTTCCGTTGCCTTCGCTTCAATGGCAGCCTTCTCCTCGTCCGAACGGACAGGGCCCTTGAGGGTCACGGATCCGTTCGTGGTAATTACTTTAATGTTGTGGGCGTAGCTTGACAACGATTTATCAGCAAGAATCGCTTTACGAATCTTTTGAGTCGTAGTGCGATCCGCCTTGTTTTCCTTCTGGTTGTCGGCCGTCATTCCCTCAGTTTTGTTCTGTTTCGTGTTGTCGGGAGCAGCAGGTTGTTGGTCCTGTGCGTTCACGATTCCCGCTGCGGCCGTTAGGGAGAGCAGAAGCAGAACGCTTCGAGCTTGGCTGACGATTCGTCTCATGGTCGTTATACCTTTCTAAGGGACTCCGCAGTTTGCACAATTAAGTGCGTTGCGTCCCCGCTTTGTTGTTACAGCAACTTCCAGACCAAAGCTCCTGCGAGTTTTGTTTTGCGGCTTTGGGAGTTGGCTGCTTTCGCTGCTATGGCGTTTGTTCTGAGTACAAGACCGTGACAGCCAAGGGGCGCCGCGCGTTCTGTTAGAGCGGGAGAGGTGTGACTGAACGAAGGGAAATTCTGCAGTTGTCGCAGGCTTTCTCTCCAGCTGCAGCAGAAATTGCTGCAGCTGGCAATGGTTTGTCGCGACGCAAATGGGCGCCGCAACTTCTATGTGAGCTGCCGGTTTTAATCTGTTGCACGACGAAATTACTGTCCCGGCTTGTGGCCTTTCTGCTTGTGTTCTTTTAGAACAGTTCGAGCCGCAACCTCCTTCCTCTATTTCCATAGCGCTTACTCTTCTCGGCACTGTTCTTAATGTGCTCGTATTGGCGTTCCTCCTTGGCGCTGACACCCTTTAGAGGCTTCTTTCCTGGCATGGATACTCCTTAAATCGAAGGTATGCAAAGTGGAGGCCAAAGTGCGCCGGTCAACCGGACGCCAGGCGCTTAAGATGGTGGCATGCCCTACGAGAACATCTGCTTCGCATCCGAAGGCAACATCGCTCGAGTTACTCTCAATCGGCCGCAACGACGCAACGCCCTTTCGCTTGCGCTGATGCAGGAGTTGATCGATTGCCTGGGCGCGATTGGCGGCCGGCGCGATCTGCGCGTGGTCATACTGGCGGCAACGGGTAAGGTATTTTCCTCCGGCCATGACCTTTCTGAGATAGTCGGCCGCGATATCAACGAATACCGGCGTTTATTTGATGTCTGCACGGAGCTGATGACGAAAATGCAATCGATCCCGCAGCCTGTGATCGCCGAAGTGCAGGGTGTCGCCACGGCCGCCGGATGCCAGCTCGTTGCCACATGCGATTTGGCTATCGCCGCCGAGGACGCTGCGTTTGCCACGCCCGGCGTCAAGATCGGATTGTTCTGCACGACGCCGATGGTGGCTCTCAGCCGGGTCGTCGGGCGCAAGCGCGCTTTGGAAATGCTGCTCACGGGCGAACCGATCAGCGCGCAGACCGCTGCTGAGTGGGGCTTGGTGAACCGGGTGGTCGCAGCAGGCGAGCTGCGGGCAGAAACGCACCAACTGGCTGAGTGCATCGCTAAAGCCAGCGATCTGGTGGTGGCGCTCGGCAAGCAGGCGTACTATACGCAGATCGATCTGGATCAAGCGAAAGCCTACGCCTACGCCAAGGAGGTGATGAGCATGAACTCACTCGCTCACGACGCGCAGGAAGGCATCTCGTCTTTCCTGGAGAAACGCACTCCCTGCTGGACCGGACGCTGAGCGATCGGAAAGTTCATGTTTTGGATCTCGCCTAAAGAGAAGCAGACCTGCCCGCGGCCGGCTCGGTGAGCGATTTAACGCGCGGGATACAATCGGCTGATTGAAGCGCATGAGTGAACCAGCGATGCATCGGATGAAGGTGTGCGTTTGGCTGGTCTGGCTCGGTCTGGTAGCGCTCGTAACCGCGAGGATATTCCAATGGGAGGTGACCTATTTTCACAGCCCAGGAGCCATTTTCCAGACGCTCCTGTATTGTGCGTTGCCGCTGCTTGCCGCGGTCTGTCCGGTTTATGTGTCGCTTCGCAGCGAGCGAGTGCGGCGCCTCGAAGTTCCATTGCTGGCCGGCCTCTGCGGCTTTTGCCTGCTGCTGTATCAGCCTTCCGCGACTCTGGTGGTGGCGCTGTTGTTTCTCGCCTGTCTCGCATCCGGCAGCCGGGTTGCTCGACTCTTCCGCATTCCTCTCAAGAGCCCAGCGGAAGTTCTGACTCTGGGATTCGCTTTGGGGTGTGCTTTGCTGATCCCGCTGCTGTTCGGGCTTGGGTTGTTGCGACTGTTCTACGCGCCGGTTTTCGCCGTGCTGCTGGTTCTTCCGTGCCTGGTGTTCAGGCAGGAGGTATTTGGCGGGGTACTGGCCATGCGTCAATTACTGACCGCTAACGCCAGCCCGGATCATCCTCTTGCTGGAATCGCGTTCATATTTGCCATTCTCGCGGCGCTCTCGGCGCTGGCTGTGGCGCTCGCGCCGAGCACCGCGTTCGATGCGCTGGCCGTGCATTTGGCTTCGGCCCGGTACTACTCCGGGCAACACGCACTGGAGGCGCTTCCAACGCTGCCGGAGAGCTTATATCCACAGGGCGGCGAGATGCTGATGGCACTGGCATGGTCACTCGGCGGCCAGCCCGCGGCACAACTGATCTCGCCGCTTTTCTGGATACTTTCTCTGCTGCTATTGTTCCTGATCGCGCGCTCGTGCGGCTTGAACAGAGCGGCGGCATTTGCCGGCGTCGCTGTGGCGGCGATGATGCCTTTCGCCCATTGGAGCGGCAGCAACTCCAAAAACGACTGGCCGATGGTTTTTTTTCAGGCGGCTGCGCTGCTGGCCTTTCTGCGCTGGCTCGAAACGCGCGACCAGCTATGGATTCCCGTGGGCGCACTTCTGCTCGGATCCACGTTCGCCATCAAGCACGTGGCACTGTTCGCAGCGGTTCCGCTGGTGTGCTTCTTTCTGTATGCATCCCGGCGGCTGCGTCCCGCGCTGGTATTCTGCACCATTTTGGGCGCGTCTGCTCTTTATTGGCCGGCCCGGGCCGCCTATCTCACGGGAAACCCTGTGTATCCGGCGGCTCTGAGCCTGAGCTGGCACCCGGTCGAGCGGAAAGTGGGGGAGCCAATAAGGGTGCCACGCGTTTTGCTCGTTCCCTGGAATGCGCACTTCAATGGCTGGCGTGTCTTCGAATCTCCGCTGCCCAACCCGATTGGACTCAGCTTGCTCGTTTTTCTGCCGCTGGCCATTCTCGTCCCCGGTCCGAGCACTCCAGCGCGGCGCGCTTGCCTGCTTTTCTGCGGCGTGTATCTGGTCTACTGGTTACCCGTGGCCGGCATGGTCCGCTACGCGATTCTGCCGATCAGCTTACTGGTTGTGCTTCTGGTCGGCAAAGCCACGGCGTTTTACGACAGGCTGGGTGAGCGCTTCCTGCGCGCCAGCGTTGCCATTGCCTTTGCCGGCGTTCTGCTGTCCGCCGTTCTAGGCATCGCCATTATCGAAGTAAATGCACCGATGCTGATGCTGTTTGCTCGCCGTATCGGCCCTGAACAGTATCTGGATATGGCGCTTCGAACGCACAAGTCTCTCGTCTGGCTCGCCGCGGCTCATCCGGGCTCGAACATCTACGGCATAGGTAACTGTTCGCGCACCTACGCTCCCGACCCCGCGAAGTTCTACTGCTCATTACACGGATGGCATGAAGCGGAGCCAGCTTTGGCGCGCTGCCGGTGCGAATACGTGGTGCTCCCGAGCATGCGGAGTCCCGACCATGAGGCGAAGCCCGTCTTTAGCGATGCCTATTTCACGGTGTGGCAGCTCGGTGTAAAAGATGCCCCGGCTGCGCGGTAATGTAAGGGTCATATCCCGCTAGAAAGTTGAGTTGGTGAGATTCACCCGGGCTGATAGGTTACAAGCGCTCCGCCGCCGTCGCGCCTCGGTAACCTTAGCGAAAGAGTAAGGAGCTGTCGTTTGCAAAGGGGCTGTTTAGTTCGCTCCCTCAAGGTCAGGGCTCCGAATCCGCTTGCTCACGCGCGCGGTTCTGTGCTGAACTTTTCACAGACACTCACGGTCACGGCTCGCCACCGCTCTTTCATCATTGCTCGTTGTGCACTCCGGCACTCATACCGAGATCTGTGCTGTAGGGTGGCTGCGCGGCGATCATCGTCATTTGTTCCGATCGGTTACGGCCCATCAGGGCTTGCTCGGACTCGCCCGGGCCGGCGGGATATCCAGCCAAGGCTGCGAATGCCGAGCGCTCTGGGTAAGCCGGAAGGGCGGCATCAGTGTGTTATTCTACGGCTCGGATACCCACTCACGCACGCGCATCTCCGATGGCGGCTTGCGGCATAGCATGCACACCGAGGATCTTTTGACACCGAAACCGGATGGAGCTTCCGGCTTTGGCGAAAAAGACGGGAGCGCAGGCAACCCGGGCTGGAAGAGTTCCGAACCTTCATGGAGAGGGGATTTCTTTTTTCTTCTTTCCAACCTGATCGCCAAGGATTTCAGGGTCCGCTACCGGAACATGTCACTGGGTGTGTTCTGGTCACTATTGAACCCGCTTGTACTGATGGGTGTTTTGACTTTTGTTTTTACGAAAGTCACTCGAAATAACGCGGTGCCGCATTTTCCGGCTTTTGTGATGTGCGGCTTGGTCCCATTTAACTTTTTCAGCATTGGCTGGACTACCGGCACCACGTCACTTGTGGACAACGCCGCAATTATTAAGCGTGTGCCGATTCCAAGGGAAGTTGTGCCACTTGCCGCAGTTATTTCCAATTGCCTGCATCTGCTGATCCAGATCTTGCTGCTGATCGTTCTCGTACTTGCCTCAGGCTTGCCGTTCACTCGCAGTTGGATATGGCTGCCGTATCTGTGGGTGATGGAAGTGATCTTCGTTTGCGGTCTTTCGCTGGTTAGCTCGGCCGTGAACGTGTACGTGCGGGACACGAGATATGTGGTCGAGTCCATCAACACGGTGATGTTCTGGGCGGTTCCGGTCGTCTACTCGTTTTCCGTAATTCCCCCAGTCTATGCTGAGATCTATAAGCTGAACCCGGTGGCCGCTTTGATTCTCGCGATGCGGGACATTTTGTTGGAAGGGCACGCGCCGCGCTGGGAACTGCTGGTCAAGCTGACGTTGGTTGCGGCACTTACGTTCGTTTTTGGACTGGCCGTGTTTCAAAAGCTGAAGCGCCGCTTCTACGATCACCTGTAAGTCATGTATACGATCGAGTTCAATAACGTTTCCAAAATCTATTACCGCCATGGCGGCAGGATGTTGCTGCGCAACCGTGTTCAGCAGATGATTTCAGGTAGGCCTACGGAAAGCTTTGCAGCGGTCAAGAACGTCTCGTTCAGGATTCGGCGTGGCGAGAGTGTGGCGCTGATAGGGCCCAACGGAGCAGGAAAAAGTACGCTGTTGAGCCTGGTGGCAGGGCTGTGCCGGCCCGACCAAGGATCCATCTCTGTGAAAGGGCGCGTGGCCGCGCTGCTCGAACTCGGCTCGGGATTCCACCCGGATTTGACGGGCGCCGAGAACATCCGGCTGAATGCCTCGCTTCTGGGGCTGACGCGGCGGCGCACAGCCGAGATCTTCGACGATATTGTCGATTTCTCGGGGATCGGAAAGGAGTTCATCGACGAGCCTCTGAGAACCTACTCCACCGGAATGGGAATGCGCCTCGCCTTCTCCGTCGCTATCAGCACGAATCCGGATTTGTTGTTGGTCGACGAAGTTCTGGCGGTCGGGGACTCAGCATTTCAGGAAAAGTGTTTTCGAAAGATCCACCAATTCCATGAGTCAGGCAAGAGCCTGCTGTGTGTTTCGCATGCCTCAGGAATGGTGCAGAAACTGTGCGATCAGGCGATCTGGCTCGATCATGGTGAGGTTGTAATGAGCGGCGCCATCGCCGAGGTTATGGCAGCTTACAGAAAGCGAAGCCTCGAGGGGTGAAACATTAATTCGGCACTGCGAGTGGCCACCATTCGCAGTTACCGGGGCGGGGAATTGAGGCGTTCGCAGTTTTTTCGACTAACGGGGTGCCTAATCTGTATCGAGTTTTCGAATCTCTTCGGCCAACTGCGTGCAGCGCGCCAGCCAACTCTCGCGCTGCCCAATGCTAATGCGGCGAGTCCGCAGTGCCGGGTCCGTCTCTCGCAGTGCCATCTCAATCTGACCAGAAAACTGCTCGGGCGAATCCGAAAGATAAACCAAGTCCGGAAACTGCTCCAGCTCTGGAAGCCGCGTGCTGACGACTGGCAGCCCACACGCGAAATACTCGTAGAGCTTAACCGGGTTGGTTGCCATCGTCAACGGGCTCTTTAGAAATGGGATGATCCCAACATCCACTTCAGAGAGATGCGATGACAGGTCGGCATAGGGAACCTCGCCTCGAAATAAGATGTTGGGGAAACCGCGAAGCGCGTCCAGCTTCGGCGAGCCCACTCGGCCGATCAACACAAACCGCCATTCGGGATGCGCCCTGGCCGCAAATTTCACCGACTCGGTGTCAAACCAAGAGTTCAACGAGCCCACATAGCCGATCGTTTTCACTCCCCCGGCTCCATTTCGATGGTCATGAGAAACAGCTGCCGCCTGGAAGTCACCGTAGTTCGCAGCATTGCGTACCAGCACGGCTTTTCGGCTCAGAGCGGGGTGTTGGGCCAATGTGTGTTCCATCAGCCATTGCGCGGAGAAGAGGACGAGGTCGCTGCGGGATACGATGCTGCTTTCTGCTTCGAGGAGATCTTCCGAAATATCCCCGAACCCGGCCAGGAGATCGTGACAGTCGTAGATGAGCCTACAGCCAAGACGCTCGCGCAATTCCGCTGCCACCTCCTCCCAAATGGGGAAGCTTACGATCAGCACCGGTTGGGACGCTGGCGCCGCACGCAATAGTAATTTCTCGACAGCTCGGACTACAGTCCGATTCTCCTCCTGCCGCAGGCACCGGTGGTGGAATACAGGTTCGCGGAGCAGATGAACGTGCAGCTCTCGAATGCGCGGAGCGAGGGTGCTGACGAGGACGCGAGGGCTGCGAAAATAGCTGTTCGGGAACTCCCGCCCCAGATGTGGATTCACATAAAGACAGCGATGCCCCAGCGACGCGAATGTCGTGGCGAAGTGCTGGGTGCGCTGCAGACAGGTGTGCCAATCCGCCATCGGGAGGAAGACGATTAAGGGGCGGCCGGCGTCCTCTGCTTCCGGCCCCCAGGAGGAGTCATCAACGGCTGCGGTCGGGAATTTCCAGCAATCCTTGAAGCAGGGAGGGCAATTCTCTTTCTTCAAACGGAAATAGAGCCACCTCAGATAGTAGGGGCGCACCAGTTCTTTCAAATTAAACAGCCGGCGGGAGATTGCCAGTTCAGACGCGATGCCTCCCTCAAATAGCATTTGGGATAAATCCCCGAACGAACGGTATGGTACGACCTCGAGATCCTGCTGCCTTACGAGCTATGGGTGAGCGCCTGCGGCGGCGCGACGCACTCTCGTCTAAGCACGAGAGTACCAAACGGGGCAGCCAGGTGCGGATAGAGGAAAGTGCGGCTCTACGGATCAGACCCACCCGGTGCTCCGCAGACAAGAACCCAATCAACTGTACCGAATTCGGCGAGCCATTTAAGCTCCGTGTTGCGGGTGGATGCTCCCTGACTGCTTGCTATACTCAAGCCTGCCGTCGCTTGATAGTGATTAGGCACTGTAACCTCCGGGTTCGCTACTTGTGTGAATCAACGGAGTGACGCATCGCAAGTATGATCCCTCTTCCGGACCACTTACAGGACAGCCTTCGGATCAACTGGCACCTCTCGCTCTGGTGTAACTACAGCTGCCAGTACTGCCAGGTGCTGGTCTTCCATGAGCGGTCGGCTCTGCGAGAACGGCAGGCGCATTCGTTTGACCACTATCCTGTCGATAGCTGGCTGGAAGCGATTAGCAAATTCCCGCAGCGCACCATTCATTTGAAGATCACTGGCGGTGAGCCGTTCATGGACCGCAAGAATTTTCGGGCACTTCTGGCGGGTTTGGCGGAGATGAAGCACATACGGGTGGGCATTGACACGAATGGTTTTTGGGACCCGACCTACTATGACGGTCTTGACAAGGGCGGCATTTTCCTGAACGTCAGCTATCATCCGTCACAAGCGGATTTCCCAAGCTACTTCAAGCGCCTGGTTGCGATTCGTGATGCCGGCTTCTCGGTGGCAATGGTCAATTACATTGTCGCCCCCGAGAACATGGACACTTTTGAAGCCTCGTTCCAGCAACTGGATGCAGCCGGCTTCTGCGTAAATGCCTCGCCGATGATCCAGACGGGGGTGTATCTCTCTCGTACCGAGCGTACGGAGCGCGAGCTCGATCTATTGGTGCGCCATAACACGCCGGTGGATCTTCATTTTAAGTTGCTGCAGCCCGAAACGAAAGGCCGCCTTTGTTTTTATCCGGCCATGACATATTACATCCGCTATGACGGAAAGATTCGCATCGGCTGCATGGACGATTACCAGGATCTTTTCACCGAGGGAATTCCTGAACTGGCCCGGACAGCGGTACCCTGTCCCAGGCAGCAGTGCGAGAATTGCACGGACATGTACCGCGCACTGACCGATGAGCCGCTTCACAAAGAACCGGTGAAGCTATATACCCTGGAAGACTACGCCACCGAGTTCAGCGAATACAGGCATCAGCATCGCGTGGACGATCCGGATTTCCGCCAGCGCGCGGTGACGTCGTTGCGGGGTCAGTTGGAAGCGAAGCGCGAGAAGGATGAGGCTGCCGTTACGCTGGTGAACCTGTCGCCCGCGGCCGCCGAACCGCAACCGAGTGGCATTTTCGGATACGTAGACGCGCTAGAGGACCGGTTTTACATCAAGGCGCATAGTCGCGACCGGATATGGATTTCCGGTTGGGTGGCGAGTGCCACCCACGGCGCTCCGGTGCGCGAGGTGAAGCTGAAGGTCCAGGGGCATGAGTTGGCTGTCATTCGAGATTTCTATCCCAGGCCGGATGTGGCGACTCACTTCGGGCGACAAAGTCTCTTACATAGCGGCTGGAAAGCGCTAGTTTATCTGCCGGCGCTGCGTCCCGGCAGTTACGAATTGACGGTTGAAGCTACAGACGGTGCGGGCGTTCCCGGCACCTTGCATCCGTGGCCCGTCCACATCACCGAGTAAGTGCCTGAATATACAATCGCGTCTACCGCGCCTGAATCGTTGCGCGAACGGACGCTAAGCGTCTGAGTCTTCCGCGACTGCTAAACGAAGTTGAGCGGCGAATCAATGTTTCACGTTTGGACCGCGCGTCAACCTTGGAACCCGAGAAACTTCCGGCCTGCCGATCAGCTCGAAGGTCGAGTTCGGGTATTGCAGCGCGGCGTTAGCGGCAGGGCAAACTACAATTGATGTTGGTGCCCGAACCGACTTCCAGGAATATCTTCATCAGTGGTTATTACGGCTTCGGCAATGCCGGCGACGAAGCGATTCTAAGCGTAATGTTGCGGGAACTAAGGGAGGAACTGGGCCCGATCGAGGTTACGGTTCTTTCCGGAAATCCGGCAGCCACGGCTGCGGCGCACGCAGTCACTCCAGTGCAGTGGAGTGATCCGTTGGCGATCGCAGAAGCAGTTCGCAGCGCCGATCTGGTCCTCGTTGGTGGTGGTGGCTTGTTCCATGATTACGCGGGCTTCGTCCCCAACGGACTGCTGACAACGGGGAACTGGGGACTCGGATTTCAGGTCACTGCCGCGCTCCTCGCAGCGGTCTATGACAAGCCGCTAATGCTCTACGCCGTCGGTATTGGTCCCCTGTTCTCGGGACATGGCCGAAGGTTCACCCTCGCGGCGTGCGAGGCCGCGCAAGCCATTACCGTTCGCGACGAAAGCTCGAAGCAGATCCTCGAATCGATCGGCGTTCCGGGCGCACAAGTCATCGTTACCGCGGATCCAGCGTTCTTGTTAGAGAGCGCCCCTCGTGAGCGAGTGGCTCAAATCCTGGAAGCCGAGGGACTCAGCCCGGAGGAGCCTCTGGTCGGAGTGGCTCTGCGTAACTGGGCGTTCGGGGTACATCCGACCTTCTGGGAGCAGCAGGTCGCCGCAGGCCTGGACCTTTTTCTGGAGCGTTTTTCGGGGAGAGTCGTTTTCCTGCCGTTCCAGCAAATTCCGGGCGAACAGGAAAACGACATCAGCGTGGCGGAGAGGGTCCAATCGCAAATGCGGAGGCAGGATCAGACCTTCCTTTTACGCACCAAGTGCGATCCCGCGGAACTGGCGGGCATCCTCGGAGCCTGCCGGCTGGTAGTGGGAATGCGACTGCACGCGCTCATCTTTAGCATCCTTGGATCTGTTCGATGCGTAGCGCTTCGGTACGACCCGAAAGTAGAAGAGATAGCGAACCAGGCGGATCTCAGGGAATGGATGATCGACTTGGGGGATCTGTCGGCGGAGCTTCTGGCCAGCCGCATGCGCAATGCCCTTGCGGCGAATTGGGAACGTCCCCCGGCGTTGGACGACCTGATTCTGCGGGCCAAGTCGAACGCACGCATCGCGAAAGAAGTTCTGGCTGCACCGCACATCGGCGCGGCCTCGCGTCTTAGCGGCGAGGTCCTGGAACTGCTACGTATTTCGACGCTTGCGCAACTTCGCGCTAACCAGGCCGCCGAAAAGCGGGCCACGATTCTGGATGCCCAACTTCGCGAGGCAAACGAGAGCTCGGCGGAACAGACGAGCATCCTCGCCCATCGTGCTGAAGTCATCGAGTTCCAGCGAAGTGAAGTAGCAAATCGTGATCGGATTATCGCGAAACGTGACGAAGCTATCGCATTTCTGCGCCGTGACGCGGATCATTCCCATGAGCGCCTACGGGCCGCCGATCAGGAGATTGAGAGATTAAACGTCGCGCTCGAGCAAGCCTTTCGTGCGGTCGACCAACAGAAGTCCGTCTATCAAAGGCTGCGCGCCTTCTACGCGCGTTGGCAAGACCAGCTTGACGAGTACCGCAGTCAGCGGGCCTGGAAAGTCATGCTGTACTTCCGCAAGGCTTACGATTTGATGCTGCGGCATGGATGGAGGGGACGGTTTCGGCTTCTGTCTTCCGGGGCCGCGAGCCTCTCGGAATACGAGCTCCGTTTTCCGGATCTCTGGAGTTACGTTCCGGAGTTTCAGACCGACATTTTGCTTCCCGGAGCGGAGAGCTCCAGCGGGGAGTCCGCTGTACGGACGCCTCTTCAAC
>CAVUCO010000050.1:0-19543 GCA_963740005.1 uncultured Acidobacteriaceae bacterium
GAGCGGACAACAAAGAAATACACAGTTCCGGAACGTCTCGTGGCCTGCACCCGCTTGTCTTATTCGCTGGCCTTGACCCGGGCAATCTGCTCGTGGCTCAGCGTATTGGCATACTGCTCGATGCCCTTATACAGAGCTTCCGCAATCTTCTGGCGCTGCTCCGGCTTTTTCAAAAGCGTTTCATCGTGAGGATTGCTGACGAATCCAATTTCGGCCAGAATCGACGGCATCGTCGCCCCGATCAGCACTACAAAGGGCGCCTTCCTGACCCCGCGATCGCGCGATCGCGTATTCATTTTCGCGGACATCGAGTACAGCGAGTTCTGAACTTTCTGTGCAAACTCCCGCGATTCCTCGACTTTGGCCTTCAGAACGACCTTTTGGAGCAGATCATTCAGGTCGTGAATAGAACTGGTGGACGTGGCGTTCTCGCGAGTCGCCAGGTCGAGTGCGGTTTTGTCTGACGTGAAGTTGAAGTAGTATGTCTCCACACCTGTCGCGCTAAACACAGGCGACGAGTTCGCATGGATCGATATGAACAGGTCGGCCTTTTCATCGTTGGCAATTTGCGGCCTCTGCTCAAGAGGGATAAACGTGTCGTCCGACCGCGTGTAGATGACCTCGCTGCCTAGCTTTTGTTGAATCAGCTTGCCCAGGCGCAGCGAAACGTCGAGTACCAGGTCCTTTTCGTTCAAACCGTGAGGCCCGATTGTTCCGGTATCGTGTCCTCCATGCCCAGGATCAATCACCACTTTACCCATCTTCAGGCCAAACACCCGGACCAGGGAACGATTTCCGTTGCTGTCGATCATTGCTGGCGCAACCGGCTTGGTACTCGTGCCGGCTTTACCTTCCGCCGGGACCGAACTGTCCACGTTGCGTATCCGGGAGGTCTGCAGGTCAGGGACGGCCATGCCAACATCCTCCGGCTTCAGGGCCGCTCGTTCCGCGCTGTGCCTTGCTACCGGCGCGCTTCCGGAGAATGGCGGAGGCCGCGTAATATTCAGCTTGCTCGAGAGAACAAACTTTAACGCCACGCTCTGGGGCTCGACAAAGTAGGGCAGCCGTGGCGGCGGAAAGCGGGAAGGCAGATCCGGAACGGCAGCCGAACCCGTCGCGGGTCTCGGCGGAATCGGCAGATCGCTCATCGATATAACACGCCTCTTGGGCACCGTTGGTGCTGCTTGGATCGGCGAAGGTTTAGTCTGTGAAACAGCTTCGGATGCCGGTATGTTTGCCGTTTCCGGTGCTGCCGATCCCTCTTCAAACCGCTGCGATCCAGAGGAACTTCGAGCCACGGAGGGCTCCCCACTGCGCCGGTCCTTCGGGCGGATCTCAATCATCAGCCGGTCGGGATTCCCAAGCTGCGACGAAGAGAAATCCACCTGCGTCTGAAGATCGAACACGATACGTGTCACGCCCGGCATCGTCTCCGCAACGCGTATTTGCTTCACCAGTGCATCCTGCACCTGGATGGACTGCACTCCCTTTTTATGGCCAACCGGCGGGTGAATCCCGCTCAGGTCAAAGAACAGCCGTGGTGGTCCGTCGATCTGTTCGGTGTGAATCTTGAATTCGCCCCTAGTCTCGATAGCAATCCGGGTGACGTCTCCAAACGACCAGAAACGTATTGCTTCAATGCGCGGGGAATCGGTGGCTTGGGGAAAACAGGCAGGCACAGCGAATAGGAGCGCTGCGGCAAGTGGGACTCGTCTGATCCGGCGGGGGAGGCGGAGCATGCGTGGGTATTAGCGAGTGCGCAGGAACAATCGCCCCTCCGAATCGACGACCTGTTCGATATGCCGCACAGGTGGCACTGCGGGCGCTTCGAACTCCAAAATCGGCGCACTCTTTGCTACGGCGTTGCCTTTGGCGTTGGAGTAGCGCTCATGGACCTTCTGAACGTAGTCGACCGTCTCCCGGTACGGTGGAACTGCCCCGTACTTTGCCACAGCGCCTTCTCCCGCGTTGTAAGCTGCCAGGGAGAGACGCAGGTCGCTGGGGAACAGATCCTGCAAATACCGCAAATACTTGACCCCACCTTCGATGTTCTGTTTTGAGTCGAATGGGTCGGTGACGCCGAAGCGCTGGGCAGTCGCGGGAATTAACTGCATCAGACCTTGCGCTCCTTTTGGCGATACGGCAGCTGGGTTGAAATTGCTCTCTACCTGCATAACCGATTTCACCAGCAGTGGATCCACTTGATATCGGTTCGATGCGTCCTCGATTAATTCTTCGATTGTCTGGCTTGCCTTCGCCTGAACCGCCATAACTTGCACCGGAGCGGCTAGGGTCGTCTCTGGAATAGAGTTCGCAGCGGGGTGCAATTCTGGTTTCACAAGCGGCTTCGAAATGGAGGGCGCCGTCGCCAGCACGCGAACCAACCGCCCGTCGCGTCCCACGCGCACAACCGAGACCAAACCGGTCGCGCCGGCACGGACTGCTCGCGAACTGGTCGTGTTCACGACCCCGCCGTCGCTTGCTAGCAGGCAGCTCCCGAGCAGCCCGCTCGCAATAATAAAACAGAATGGACGCACTTTGTTCTTCCGATTATAGCCGGATTCCAAGCTTTCCGATGCTACCATTCTGTCATGCGAACGGCAGGATTCGTCCTGGTTGGAGGCCGCAGTTCGCGCATGGGGCAGGACAAAGCATTGCTTTCGTTTACTCCTCATGCGCCCTTGGTTTCTCACATCGCAAGCCTGGTCGAACAGGCCGCGGGGTCCGCCATCCTGTTGGGTCCAGCCGCGAGGTACGGTCACCTCGGCTTTGAGTGCTGGGGAGATCTTCGCTCCGGCCAGGGTCCGCTCGCCGGCCTTGAATCGGCTCTCACCCGGACCAGCGCCGCTTATAACCTGGTCGTCGCCTGCGATTTGCCTGGCATCCAGGCCGCCTCGCTGGCTGGCCTCTTGGCCCAGGCCATCCGCCAAAGCGCTCCCTGCACCCTGCTGCGAGATGGGACCGGTCGAGTCCATCCCCTCTGTGGCGTGTATCATCCAATCTGCCTCTCTCACATCCAGTCCGCTTTGGACTCCGGCGACCGGAAGGTAATGAACGTCGTCGGACACCTGGTACCTGCCTATTTTGATGTCCCGTTTGAGCTTGCTAACATAAACCGCCCGGAGGAGTGGCGCAGGTTTCTTCATGCTGGTGGTTCGGCCGATACCCAGCAACCCGATGCTGCGGACGCGTCGTCGCTCCCACCACCAACCGCCCACCCCGCCAAGAAATGACAGCGGCATGGCCTTAGAGATCCAATGACCGAGGAGTTTCCCCACTACATTGAGTTCCGCCAAGTCTGTAAGACGTTCGATCGGCCTGTTTTAGTCGACGTAAACTTCTACGTCAATCCCGGTCATACGCTCGCCATCATCGGCCGGAGCGGCGTCGGTAAGTCGGTCAGCCTCGGCCACATTATGGGGTTTCTGAAGCCCGATAGCGGCCAAGTCATTGTCGCCAATACGGATATCACGCACATGCCGGAGGCGGAACTGCGCCATATCCGCAAGAAAGTCACCATGGTCTTTCAGTCTGGCGCCCTGTTCGATTCCTTGACGGTGGGTGAGAACATCCTCTTTTCCCTGGAATTGCGCGAGGACTACGACGAACAAAACAAGGAAGATGTTGTGAATGGCCTGCTTGAAATGGTCGATCTGTTGCACGTTCGCGACCTGTACCCCGGGGATCTTTCAACCGGTTACAAGCGCGCTGTTGCCATCGCCCGAGCCCTCGCCGCACAGCCAGAATGTATCCTGTATGACGAACCGACCACCATGGTCGACCCCATTATGAGCGACGACCTCAGCAGCCTCATGCTCCGGCTGAAACGCCAGCTCAGCCTGACCTCCATCGTCGTCACTCACGATTTGGACCTGATGCGCAAAGTTGCCGATGACGTGGTGTTTCTCTACAAGGGCGAAGCCATCTACTTTGGCCCCGTCAGTCAACTGGAAACCTGCCAGCATCCCCACGTCAAGATGTTCCTCGCCATGGACAGAGTGGAGATCAGCGGCAAGATCGAAGAAGAGTGACTCCGCCATCGCTCTCGTCACCTTATTGCAAACGAATAGCTGACCACAGAACCGCGCGCCTGAGCAAGCCGCCATACCCCGGAAGGGCACCAGAAGTGATGAAAATGTTCCGAGGGCCCCTCCAACGACGACCGGGGACAGGTGCCCTGTGTCCCAAGGCGGGCACCCGTTTCCGCGACTGTAACCGAAGCCCGTCGCCGCGTGGACACAGCGAGCCGGTCCCCAGACCCTCAGAAGCCGACCATCGGAGGGTGGTTTTCGACGGAGCGGATTCGGGTGTTCTCCTTTCGACCGCGCGTCAGCAAGTCCACCATCGAAGGGTGATTCTCGACGGAGCGCATGTTAACTTGTCCGGCCGCTCCCTAACCCGGCGCAGCCGGAACCAAACAGGCTGATCCGGGCGAGCGCTCGCTGACGGTCGCGCCTCGGTAGGCTTTTCGAAAGTTGGGGCTGTTTGCAACCATCCTCTGAGGGCCGTGAACATTGGATGAAGTGCATGCCACGAAAATATTCTGCCAGAAACAACTAGAATCCAACTGCGTGGGTATTTACGGGTCACGGCTCCGAAGCATTTTTGTTTGCTTGCAACGAGTCGCCGATTCCCGGCATTGAGGGTACAGAGGACGTGGTGACTCTGGACGGAGCGAGCTATCCAAGGTTGGTGTTAGGGCTGGTCAGACTTCACTTCGGGCTGTGGGCATTGGCGGTTTCATCAGTAATGCTCCCACCGAACCGACCAGTGTTCGTCCGGCCGGGCTGACTTGATAATCAAGTGGCCCTCCGCGGCGAACTGGTAGTTGCGCGGGAGGTCTTTGCCGACGAGAAGATCGCGAGTATTCGATCCCTGCACGTGATGAGTGACGGTGTGCGTTGCTTCGTTTACCTCGTAGCTGCCGAAGGACGCCTCGTATCCATCCTGGACGTACTCATTGGATTGAGCTTTTGCCGACTTGGGGTACATGAGCTGTACCGACACGTGACCGTCGCGGGTATAGACCAGCATGCCTATCGGCAGACCGGTTGTAACGGGTTTTCCATCCGGTCCTGAAATGGAGGCCAGGCGCCATGCGCCGAGCAACCTCTCGCTATCAGCGCCCGGAGCCGGGGCCTTCTTCTGCGGGGAGGCTGCTTGCGAGACTCCACTGATCGCCAGAACAACGGCGAGAATTGCAAATCGGGTGGTCTTCAACGTTATCTCCTTCCAAAGCCATTCAGCGGTACTGCGCTCCTTCCAGCTTCGTTCCTCCGACGGGACGTTTCCTATCCCGATCCTGCAATGTTATTGCCTATTCATCGGCAACGTGCCGCTGTCGCCATTGTTTTTGTTCTGACCCGGATATACTGCTGGACAGCGTGAACACTATGAAAAGCAACAGACGCCAGTTCGTGCAGACACTTGGGGCGAGTTCAGCCGGGATCGCGTTTAGCGCAACACTCGCTGCAGCCCCGCAAAACCCATTTGCTGAAGGCCGGGATGGGCAGATTTTGCTTGTCGGCGATGACATCGCCGTAACGCAGACTGAGTACGGGAAGGTCAGAGGATACGTGCTTCGGGGCATTTACTATTTCCTGGGGCTGCCCTATGGGGCCGATACGTCCGGCGCAAACCGATTCATGCCGCCGCAGAAACCGAAGCCGTGGACCGATGTTTACCCCGCGCTTTGGTGGGGCGATTCAGCGCCTCAAAACATGGAGAAGCGGTATGGCAACAAGTACGCTTCCTTCCGAGACCATTGGAACTATGGCGACGTCAGTGAGGACTGTCTGCGCATCAATGTCCAGACGCCCGCCATCAACGACGGCAAAAAGAGACCGGTGCTTTTCTGGATTCACGGCGGCGGGTTTACCAGCGGCAATGCACTGGAACAGGACGGATACGGCGGCGAGAATTTCGCGCGCTTTGGCGACGCGGTGTTTTGCTCGATCAATCACCGGCTTGGTCCGCTGGGATATTGCAATCTGGCCGGAGTGGGCGGAGAACGGTTCGCCGCATCCGGAAACGCCGGCATGCTGGACATTGTGGCGGCGCTGGAGTGGGTTCGGGACAACGTCGCCAATTTCGGCGGCGATCCGGGGAACGTCACGATCATCGGGCAATCGGGCGGCGGTGCGAAAGTCTGCATACTGACGGCGATGCCTTCGGCGAAAGGGCTCTTTCACAAAGCGGTGGTGCTGAGTGGGGCGTCGCTGAAATCCGGAAACAAGACCTATTCCGAGAATCTTGGTGCAGCGGTGGTGAAGGAAGCCGGTCTAGGGCCGGACGATCTAGCCAAGCTGCAGGCCATGCCTTGGAAAGATTTCTATGCGGTTGCCACTCGCGCGCAGCAAGCCATGGCTAAGAGCGCAGGACCGGCTGCCGGGATGGGACGTGGATTCAGCCCGGTTGTGGATGGCAAGATTCTGCCTCAGGATCCGTACTATCCGGTGGCAGCACCTTCGGCAGCCAATGTTCCGATGATTATCAGTTCCGTTCAGAACGAGCAATCGTACAGTTGGTCCGATTCCGCGCTGGAATCGATCACGCTGGAGCAGGTGGTGGAAAAAGTCAAGGCAAGAGCCGGTTTCGGCGCGGGCTTTGGAGACAGAGCACCCGAAGTGGTGGAGTCGTACGTGAAGGCGTTTCCAGGGAGGAAGCCGGTCGAAATCTGGTCTTTGCTCAGCAGCAATCGCGAAAACGTGGTGGCGTTGGCGGACGTGAAATCAAAACAGCCGGCCGGGGTCTACGTCGATTGGTTTACCTGGCAACCGCCTTTGTTCGATAAGCGCATCCGAGCTTTTCATTGCGTCGATATCTGTTTCTGGTTTTATAACACCGACGTGATGCTGACTCACACAGGTGGCGGCCCAATTCCGAGAGCGCTGTCGAAGAAAATGGCTGGAGCCTTGCTGCAGTTCATGAAAACCGGCGATCCGAATGGAGCCGGTCTTCCTGAATGGCCGAAGTACTCGGCGGCACAAGGTCAGACGATGATCTTCGATAACACCTGCGTGGCGAAGAACGACCCGGACCGAGAGGCCAGGAAAGCTCTGCCTGCGTTGACTTAGATACAAAGCGGGTATCTGGGAAGAACGACCAACGCAATCCGTAGGTATGGGTACGCGTTGCGCAGGTCGGGTATCAGCTAGTTTTCTGCTTGCGACAGCGACGATAAGTATCTCGACAAAATGCCACATTGGATATAATCTAAATTCAATGAACGCTGGGGCGATTAAACGGTCGTTGGCAAGCGGCGGGTTGCGATGCACTCCGCAGCGCTACGCCGTGATGGCATTCCTGATGGAACACAACAGGCATGCCACGGCTGCGGAGATCTTCGAAGCGGTGAATCGCTTGGATCCACGCTCTTCAAGGGCCACGACTTATAACAATCTGCGGGACTTGGTGCAGGCAGGTCTGGTCCGTGAAGTGGCGGTGGAGGGCCGCGCCGCCCGATTCGATGCGAAAGGCACGCGGCATCACCACTTCATCTGCGACCGCTGCGGCAATGTAGAGGACCTTGAATGGTACGACGTGCCCAGGCCTGGCACGGGCTCACTCGGTAAACGGATTGTTCGCGAATGCGAACTCATTTTCCGGGGGCTCTGCATGAAGTGCGCTCCCCGGCGCGCCTCGGTAAAAGGATAGATTCTTAGTTCGGCACAGTTTTTTCACTAATTCAAAGGAAGGTAAAAAAAAATGGATCAAACACTCACCCCGTCAGCTCCGCCGCCTTTTCCCACTGAGCAGGAGCGAAAGTTGGCAGGCGAAGCCAAGTGCCCGTTCTCGGACGGCGCTCGCAAACACACGATCGGAGGGGTCCCCACCAACGCAGACTGGTGGCCCAATCAACTGAACCTGAAGATCCTGCACCAACGCTCCCCGCTCGCGGACCCGATGGACGAGACGTTCAACTACGCCGAGGCATTCAAGAGCCTTGATTTGGATGCCGTGATCAAGGACCTGCATGCCTTGATGACGACATCGCAGGACTGGTGGCCTGCGGACTACGGCCATTATGGGCCATTGTTCATCCGAATGGCGTGGCACAGCGCGGGCACGTACCGGATCGCCGATGGCCGAGGTGGCGCGGGTGCTGGAGCACAGCGATTTGCTCCGCTCAACAGCTGGCCGGACAACGTGAGCCTCGACAAGGCACGCCGGCTGCTCTGGCCGATCAAGCAGAAGTACGGCCGGAAACTTTCCTGGGCCGACCTCATGATTCTCACCGGCAACGTTGCACTGGAGTCGATGGGACTGAAGACCTTCGGCTTCGGCGGCGGCCGCGAGGACATCTGGGAGCCGGAAGAAGACATTTACTGGGGGCCTGAGAGCAAGTGGCTGGGTGACGAGCGCTACAAAGGCGACCGGCAGCTCGACAATCCTCTCGGCGCTGTTCAGATGGGCCTGATTTACGTGAATCCGGAAGGACCCAATGGAAAGCCGGATCCAGTCGCCGCGGCACGGGATATTCGGGAGACCTTCGCCCGAATGGCGATGAATGACGAGGAGACGGTGGCGCTGATTGCCGGCGGACACACGTTCGGCAAAGCGCATGGCGCTGGAGAACCAGGTAAGTATGTTGGTGCCGAGCCCGAAGGCGCCGCCATCGAAGACCAAGGCTTTGGATGGAAGAACACCCTAGGCAACGGCAGCGGAGCGCACGCCATCACCAGCGGTTTGGAAGGCGCATGGACTACCAACCCGGTGAAGTGGGACAACAACTACTTCGACAACCTGTTCGGCTACGAATGGGAACTCACGAAGAGCCCGGCGGGCGCCAATCAATGGAAGCCCAAAGACGCCGCGGCAGCGGGAACCGTGCCGGACGCCCACGATCCATCGAAGCGGCACGCGCCGATGATGTTCACGACGGACCTCGCACTGAAGGTGGACCCGAGTTATGCGAAGATTTCGAAGCATTTCCATGAGAACCCGCAGGAATTCGCGGACGCGTTCGCCAAGGCGTGGTTCAAACTGACGCACCGCGACATGGGGCCTGTCTCGCGGTACCTTGGCCCACTCGTTCCCAAAGAGCACCTGCTGTGGCAGGACCCGGTTCCTGCGGTGGATCATGAATTGATCTCGGAGCAGGATGTTGCTGCCCTCAAAGCGAAGATCCTCGCATCCGGACTGTCCATCTCGCAACTGGTCACGACGGCCTGGGAGTCGGCGACCACTTTCCGCGGCAGCGACAAGCGCGGCGGGGCCAACGGCGCACGCATTCGTCTTGCTCCGCAAAAGGACTGGGAAGTCAACCAGCCCGCCGAGCTGGCGAAAGTCCTTCCAAAGTTGGAGGCGATCCAGAAGGAGTTCAATGGCGCGCAGTCCGGTGGGAAGAAGGTTTCTCTTGCTGACCTGATTGTTCTGGGCGGCGATGCGGCCATCGAGGAAGCTGCGAAGAAGGCCGGCCACAGCGTGAAGATTCCCTTCTCGCCGGGGCGCACGGATGCTTCGCAGGAGCAGACCGATGTGCACTCGTTCGCGGTACTGGAGCCGACTGCAGACGGGTTCCGTAACTATCTCCGGAAGGGACAGGAGGAATTCGCGGCAGAAATGCTGTTGGATCGGGCGAACCTATTGACCCTGACCGCTCCCGAGATGACCGTACTGATTGGCGGCCTGCGCGCCTTGAACGCAAACTTCGGGCAGTCCAAGCACGGTGTTTTCACCAAGCGGCCCGAGACGTTGACGAATGATTTCTTCGTCAATCTGCTCGACATGAAAACGAAGTGGCAGAAGTCCTCCACATCCGAAGGGGTGTTGGAGGGGCGCGATCGGGCGACGGGCGAGTTGAAGTGGACGGGGACGGTGGTTGATCTCGTGTTCGGTTCCAACTCCCAACTCCGAGCCCTTGCGGAAGTCTATGCATGCAACGACTCCCAGGAGGCGTTTGTGACGGACTTCGTGGCGGCGTGGAACAAGGTGATGAACCTCGATCGCTTTGACGTTAATTGAAGCTGACCGAAAAAGAGAGCTGGATCGGCAAAACTGAAGTTCGTCGCTTTTCTTAGGTCGCGCGGGAAGGCTCGCGCGACCTCTGATTCTGCGAGGATCTTAATCGCCGAAGTCAGCGAGTGGTGTACAAGCTCTCGGCCGCCCAATCCACGAGTGGCTCAGCGCTATTTGCTGAAGGTGATGGTGCTGTCGGTGCCGAACTTGTGATAGTTGCGGAAGTCGATGACGTTCCGGGAACAGTAGGGCGTACCGCGTTCACAGGCCAGGTTCTCGGAATGAACCGGGAGCAGAAAGCTGTCACCGGTGAGCCGCACCATATCGTATTCGACGACGGTTTCGACTTTGTCGAGCGGGAATGTCTTGGGAATCTGGTCGGCTTGCATCTCGATGCGCAAAACGTGGCCAGTGCCCTTCTCGATCCAGACGCTGCCGCTGTAGCCGGGCGTAATGGTCTGGCCGCCTTGGCCTATCTCCCATCCGGAGTTCATCTGAGCGACCTTAAAATCGTAGACGATCGACTCCTTGCCGCTGGTTCGGGCGGGGCCGGACGCTTTGAATCGGGTGCGAGTGCCCTCGTAGAAGAGGCCGCGGAGCGTGGTGCCATATTCGCCGGTGGAGCGCGATCCGGGAATATCCATCATCCCCTTATTGACCGGTTTTCCATTGATCGTGATCTTGCGATAGTCCTCCTGCCCGTTCTCATAGACAACTTCGGCTGAGACCAAATCCACGGCCTGCCAGCCGGTAGCCTTCGATTCGAGCTGATAGCGGGTGGTTACCTGCTGGCAGACGTAGTTCGGCAAGCTGGTCGAGAACGTGGCGATCCATTCGCGGGCTTTCTGAATGAGCCCATACTTGTCGTCATCGGGAGGGGGCGGAGGCGGGAGCCGCTCGGCATTTTCGTCCTGTCTGGGTTTGGACGCATCAGCGCCCTTCTCGAAGGTCAGTCCATCGTTCGACGATGCGATGGGTATATCGTCGGGCTGCTCGGCTTGGCCGGGTTTCGCACCGCGAGTCAAATGCGGGCGCCCAGTCGGCTCAGGCGGCGCGACCTGCGTCATCGGCTGGTTCGAGCGGGGGGCGTCTTCGTCCTCTGCCTTGCGGGGTTCCAAAGGAGGGGCCTGCTCGCCGGTGGGGTTCGACATGGTCGGCTCGGTAGCCTTCTCAAGCGTGACGATTCGAGCGATAAGGTTGTCGTTGCTATCGGGTATCGCCACAAAGGAGACCAGCGAACCAGTCTCAATATCGGCGAGTTTGATGGTCTGTGCCGGCGCCGGCTTTGTCGAACTGGAGCCCGAAGAAGTGGTGTCCTTGGTACTCGATGATCCTCCGCTGGAGTCTGCCGGGGCGGCTTTCAAATACTTGGTCTTGTCATCCAGGACCAGGTTGAATTTCCTGGAATCGGCGGTCGCCAAAACCAGCGACTTCTCGCTGATGCTGATGACGGTCCCTTCTGCTTTGACCGCGTTGGGGTCGTTCTGAACCTGGTCATCGGTGGCGGCTTTCTTCTTCTTGCCCGGAAGGTGAGGCATGGGGATTCCGCCGCCCTGGCCATTCGGGTACTGGCCGGGTGGATACTGGCCCGGCGGGTATTGGCCAGGGTACTGAGCCGACAAGGGGAGGCTCAAGCAAAGCCAGAACGAGAGAAGACCCAGGCTGAAGGCTCCCTTGCGAGTCAGGATCCGTTGGAATACTTGCGGGCAGACGTGAGGCATAAGTTCCCCAAGTTCTATTGTGACGCCAACCGAACGGGACGCGGTTGCACAAAAGTGTAAAGGCGGGGGAAGGGGGCGGGTGGATGGCGATCAGTGAATGCGCCGAGTGAGCGTGGGGTGGATGAACCTTGTCGCGTTGGGGGGACACGCCTACAGCGCGCACGGCGAGCTAACGCTGCGCCCGCGCTTTAAGACGCTGGAAATGAGGTGACATCAGGCCGGGGTGTCCCCGATCAGCTGAGGACTGAAAACCCACAGGCTGAAGGCCTTGCTCCGAAGCGGAGAGCGTGCCACGTCGGAAAGTGTCGGGATGGCAGGAAGATCAGTGTTGGGTGGCGAGGGTGGCGGGGCGCTGGCGAGCCCATAGAATCAGGGCTCCGAGAGCAACCAAGCCGAGCGAAATCCACTGAGTGAGCGAGAGATCGAAGACCAGTGACTGTTCGTGAACACGGAAGAACTCAATGACGAAGCGCGCAATGCCGTAGAGGGTCAAATACAGGCCGAAGATCTGACCATCGCGATGAGTTCGTTTCGTGAGCTGATAGAGAAGCCCGAAGATGAGGAGATTGGTCGCCGATTCGTAGAGTTGGGCCGGATGCAGCGGCACTCCGAGGGGCACTTGCGCAGCTTCCTGGCTGCGGAAATAGACGGCCCAAGGCAGGTGGCATTCCTTACCCCAACAGCAGCCCGCGGCGAAACAGCCCAGCCGGCCGATGGCGTGGCCGAGGGCAATCCCGGGCGCGAACGTATCGAGGGTCAGCAACAAAGGCAATTGTTGGCGCCGGATGTAGAGCAAAGAGACCAACATGGCCACCAGCAAGCCGCCATGAAATACGCCGGCTGCCTGCAGCGTGCTGAGCGTGAATATTTCCTGCGGGTTGTGAGCGTAGAA
Organism: uncultured Acidobacteriaceae bacterium; assembly: GCA_963740005.1. Classification (GTDB taxonomy): domain Bacteria; phylum Acidobacteriota; class Terriglobia; order Bryobacterales; family Bryobacteraceae; genus CAJCIT01. The sequence goes on from CAVUCO010000050.1 coordinate 12,574, forward strand.
GTTCCAATCGAAGAGGAACATGAACAGCTTGGCGCCGGCGATGCCGCTGAGCGCACAGTAGATCGCGAGATTGCTGACTTTTTCGGCGGGCAGGTGGACACGTCTGGCCAGCCGCAAAGTCACAAACAGGCCGGCGAGGAAACCCAGCGCGACCAGCACACCGTAGGTGGGTATGAAGAAGGAACCGATACTGAAAAGTTTGGGGAACAACTGCTACCTAATTCGATATGACGCTGGGTGATTCGGTTGCTGGTTTCTTTTTCGGCCGAAGGAGATCAATGATGAGAAAGGCCGAACCGACCGTGATCGCACTGTCGGCCACATTGAAGGCCGGAAACGTCCAGCCGCCATTGTAGACCTCCAGAAAATCGGTGACGGTCCCGCGCGTAATCCGATCATAGAGATTGCCGGCCGCTCCGCCCAGAATGAGCGCCAGACCGAGCCGGGTCGCGGCAGAAGCGAATCCGTCCGAACGCCTCCACAGCGCCAGGACGACAAAGATCAACACGATTACTGCCACACCAATGAGGACGACGCTGCGCAGCATGGGGTTGCCGTCGGCGAGTACGCCAAAGGCCGCGCCCGGGTTCTCGGTATGAACGATGCGAAACCAGCCGTGGATCACGCTGATGGAATCGTACGAAGACAGGTTGGAGCGAATCCAAAGCTTGCTCAACCGGTCGAGAACAACGATTGCCGCGGCGATGAGGAAGGGCAACCAGCGTGAAGGAAGGGCACCGTCGTCCCGCGGATGTTCCGGTTTGTCGATCTGCTCCACGAATTAGCTCTTCCCGGTGATACCGGGGCCGCTGGCTTCCCGGTCGCGCAGGATCTCCCGAACGGCGGCGGCGCAGGAGAGGCAGACGCTGGGGAAATCGAGGTCCTGCCCGACATCGAGGGTGTACTTCCAGCAGCGCTCACACTTATCGCCTTTCGCGCGCTCCACCGTGATGGCAAGAGGCAAAGCGGCATCAGCCGACACGGCACGCCTCCGCAAGGCCACCTGGGAAACGATGAAGAGGCCGGGCAATTCGGCGGCATGCTTTTCAAGCAACGGGTACAGTTCTTCGCCGGCTTCCAAAGTCACGGCCGCTTCGAGCGGTGCGCCGATGGTCTTATCCTGACGGGCGCCTTCGAGCACCTTTAAGACTTGTTCACGTACCGGAAGCAGTTGGTCCCACTCGGCCGATAACGCACGTTTCTCTGCGCTGATGCCGGCGCTTAACTCGCCCGGTTCCGGAAAGAGATCCAGGTGGACGCTGTCCGGACTGCCGGAGGGTAAGGCAGTATGACGCCACACTTCTTCGCACGTGAAGCTGAGGATGGGCGTCAGGAGCCGCACAAGCGCGAAGTTCAAACGATAGAGAGCGGTTTGAGCGCCGCGGCGCGTTTTCCACTTGGGAGCGCTGGTGTAAAGGCGGTCCTTCAGCACATCAAAGTAGATGGAACTCAAGTCGACGGTAGCGAAGTCGTAGACCGCGTGATAGACCTTATGGAAAGCGAATTCAGCGTACCAGTCGCGGCATTTCTGAACCAGCGCTTCCGCCCGCAGCAGAACCCACTGATCGATACTCTCGAGCTCGCCGGCAGGGACGAGGTCGGTTTCCGGATTGAAATCCGAGAGGTTGCCGAGGGCATAGCGGAAGGTATTACGCAGCTTCCGATAGGCTTCCGAGAGGCGGGTGAGGATGGTGTCGGAGAGCTTGACGTCTTCGGTGAAATCGACCGATGCGACCCAGAGCCGAAGCAGGTCGGCGCCATACTGCTTCACGATGGTCTGCGGCTCAACGTTGTTGCCAAGCGACTTCGACATGGCGCGCCCCTGTTCATCGAGCGTCCAGCCATGGGTGGCGCAAGCCTTATAGGGCGCGTTATCTCTCAGACCGACGCCGATCAGGAGTGAACTGTGGAACCATCCGCGATATTGGTCTCCGCCTTCGATATAGAGGTCAGCCGGCCAGGGGAGCTGGTTTTGAGGCGTCAGCACGGCCAGATGGCTGGAGCCCGAATCAAACCACACGTCGAGGATGTCGGTCTCTTTGCGGAACGAGGTACAGCCGCACTTCGCGCAGCGGCAATCCGGGCCCATCAGCTCGGCGGCGGTCTTCTCATACCAGACGTCGGCGGTGTGCCGGCGAAACAGTTCGACGACGCCTTCGAGCACTTTCCTTTCGGTGAAGGGCTCGGCGCAGGAGTCGCAATAGAACACGGGAATGGGCACGCCCCAGACGCGCTGGCGCGAGATGCACCAGTCGGGGCGCGTGGCGATCATGTTCGAGATGCGCTCTTCGCCCCAGGCCGGATGCCACTTCACCCGTTTGATGGCTTCGAGCGCGCGGGTGCGCAACTCTTCGCGGTCCATACCGATGAACCACTGTTCGGTGGCGCGGAAGATAGTGGGTTGGTGGCAGCGCCAGCAGTGCGGATAGCTGTGATCAAGTTTCTGCTGACCCAGCAGCGCCTCGTGCTGCTCCAGAATCTTGACGATAACCGGGTTCGCCTGCCAAACCGACAGGCCGAGGATTTCGGGCGGCAACGTGCCATCTGCCCCTTCGGCTGCGAAGAACCGGCCGGCCGCGTCGACCGGGCAATAGACGGATAACCCGTAACGCTGACCGCTCACAAAGTCTTCCTGGCCATGACCGGGCGCCGTGTGGACGGCACCGGTGCCCTGCTCGAGGGTGACGTAGTCGGCGAGGATGCCGAGGGAGGTGCGCTCGAGAAACGGGTGGTGGAACCGGGCGTATTCGAGCTTCGAACCGGGGAAACGCGCGATGACGGCCTTGTCCCAGCCGAGCGCTTCCGACACCTGGGGCAACATGCCCTCGGCGACGATCATGACGCCGCGCAGTGTATCCACCGCGACGTATTCGTACTTGGGATTAAACGCGATGGCGAGATTGGCGGGAATCGTCCAGGGCGTGGTTGTCCAGATGACGGCGCTGACATCGCGGCCGGCGAGCGCGGGATCGATGGCGGCGGGATCGGAGATCAGTTTGAAGCGAACATAGATGGAGGGACTGGAGTGGTCTTCGTATTCCACTTCCGCTTCCGCCAGTGCGGTTTGGTCCTTGATACACCAATGCACCGGCTTGAGTCCCTTGTAGACGTAGCCTCTGTGCAGGAAATCGACGAAGGCCTGGGCGATGACAGCCTCGTACCCGGCACTCATGGTGAGGTACGGATCGTCCCAACGGCCGAGGATTCCGAGCCGTTTGAACTCAACCCGATGGATGTCGACATACTTGGCGGCGTATGCGCGACATTCGGCTCGGATCTGGGCCGGCGTCATGGTTGCTTTACGCTTACCCAACTCGCTATCGACCTTGAACTCGATCGGCAGGCCATGGCAATCCCAGCCCGGAACGTAGGGAGCATCAAAGCCGGCCATGCTCTTCGATTTGACGACCAGATCTTTCAGAATCTTGTTGAAGGCAGTTCCCAAGTGGATGTTGCCATTGGCGTAGGGCGGACCGTCATGCAGGACATATTGCGGGCGGCCCGCGCGCGCTTGGCGAATGCGTTCATACAGTTGCGACTCGGCCCATCGGTCCAGGAACCTCGGCTCGGCGACCGGCAGGTTGGCCTTCATGGAGAAGTCGGTTTTGGGAAGATTGACCGTCTTTTTCAAGTCAACGGACAAAAGGCTCATGAATCCTTTCATCGTATCGGATGGGGGGTGCAGTTATCGTGGAAGCAGGCTCTCAAGATACTCATGAATCCACCGGAGGTCCAGCAGGAAGTACGCCAACTGGTTGCGCTATGCGGCGCCTCGAACGAGCAGGTTCGCGCCGATTGCCGCAGCCGGCTCAATCACTTGCGGACGCTATACGCCAAGTTGCCGACGGAACGGAAGGCCGAGTATTTCCCCCGGACAGCGGTCCAAGCTCTCAAGGATGCGGCAAGGCTACTGGACGCGGCGCCGGACGAAACCCTGCGCGGCCTGCTGCGGACCGTCTTTGGGCACGATGACTTCCGGCCCGGACAGGAGCAGATCATTCGCAGCGTGCTGGGCGGGTTGGATTGCCTGGCGGTGATGCCGACCGGCGGCGGCAAATCCCTGACGTATCAGTTGCCCGCGCGGAAGATGGGCGGGACAACGCTGGTGATTTCGCCGCTGATCGCACTGATGAAGGATCAGGTGGACGCACTGACCCGGAAGGGCCTGCGTGCGACCTATTTGAATTCGAGCCTGGACGAGGCCGAGCGGCGTAAGCGCATCATTGACATTTGCCGCGGCAACTACGAATTGGTGTACGCGGCGCCGGAAGGGATTGAATTCTACGTTGGATCGCTTCTGGAGCAAGTCGACCTGCGATTGGTAGCGGTGGACGAGGCGCATTGCATCAGCGAATGGGGCCACGATTTTCGGCCGTCGTATCGCAATTTCGCCGGATTGAAGCAGCGCTTTGGGAATGTGCCGCTGCTGGCCCTGACCGCTACGGCGACCCGGCGAGTGCAACAGGACATTGTCGATCAACTGGGGATGGACGCGCCGGCGCGTTTCCAGGGTTCTTTCTTCCGGCCGAACCTGAAGATCTCAGCCGTGAAGAAGGGTGAAGGAACCCCGGTTGGTAAGAAGATCCTCAAGCTGGTCAAGGCGCGGAAGGGCAAGCCCGGGATCATTTATTGCTTCATGCGGAAGACCGTGGAGGCAATGGCCGAGGCACTGCAGGACAAAGGCGTTAAGGCGCTGGCGTATCATGCCGGGCTGGAATCGAAGGACCGGATTCGCATTCACGAGCGGTTCCGCGATAACCAGGTGGACGTGATGGTAGCGACCATCGCGTTTGGCATGGGCATCGACAAGGGAAACATCCGGTACGTGATTCACCGCGACATGCCGCGGTCGATTGAGGGCTACGCGCAGGAGATCGGGCGCGCGGGACGAGACGGGGCGGACAGTGAATGCATCCTGTTCTATGCGTGGCCGGACGTGTTGCTGTACGAACGAATGATGGAGGAGCAGACGGATCTTCCGCAGAAGTTGAGAGAAGAGCGAAAACAGCAGGCACGCGACATGTTTCGTTTTGCCGATTCCAAGGTGTGCCGGCAGCGGGCGCTCGCCGCGCATTTCGGGGAACGAATTCAGGCGTGCGGCAGTTCCTGCGACGTGTGCAGCGGCGTTGACATCCTACGGTAACCGAGTGTTTGAGAGAATGCTTTGGGACGAGGAGGAATTATGGCAATTGATCCACGTGCCGGCAAACCGGCCGATCCGGAAATGCTGGTGAATCTTCCCAGGCTGGTGACAGCGTATTATGCCCTGCGACCCGACCCGACGGTCGCTTCGGAGCGGGTTGCGTTTGGAACGTCGGGGCACCGCGGGTCATCGTTCTCCAGTTCGTTTAATGAGGAGCACATTCTCGCCATCACGCAGGCCATCTGCGAGTACCGCAAGCAGGAGGGCACGACGGGCCCGCTGTTCCTGGCGATTGACACGCATGCGCTCTCGGAGCCAGCTTTAGCGTCTGCGCTTGAAGTACTGGCGGCGAATGGGGTAGAGGTCTACATCGACCAGGATCTCCGCTACACGCCAACACCGGTGTTGTCGCACGCGGTTCTCGGCTACAACAAAGGGCGGAAAGACGGGCTAGCCGATGGCGTGGTTATCACACCTTCCCACAATCCGCCTGACGACGGGGGGTTCAAATACAACCCGACGACGGGTGGGCCGGCGGATACGACGGCGACCAAGTGGATTGAGAATCGCGCCAATCAACTGCTGACCGATGGACTGCAGGGCGTGCAGCAGGTTTCGTATGCGAAGGCCATGAAGGCGCCGACCACGCATCGGCATGACTACATCTCGGCCTATGTGAACGATTTAGGTTCGGTGATCGATTTCGCCCCCATCGCCAGTGCCGGGTTGAAGCTGGGAGTGGATCCGCTGGGCGGAGCGGGCGTGGATTACTGGGGGCGCATCGGCGAGAAGTACCGGCTGAATTTGACGGTGGTGAACAAGAATGTCGATCAGACCTTCCGGTTCATGACGGTGGATTGGGACGGCAAGATTCGCATGGATTGCTCGTCGCCTTACGCGATGGCGAGCTTGATTGCATTGAAAGATCAGTTCGACGTGGCTTGGGCCTGCGACACGGACCACGACCGGCACGGTGTGGTTGCGCCAAGCGTTGGTTTGCTCAATCCGAATCACTACCTGGCAGTGGCGATCTCGTACCTTTTCCAGAACCGGCAGCAGTGGCGCAAAGACTCGGCGGTCGGAAAGACTCTGGTGAGCAGCACGATCATCGATCGCGTCGCGGCGGGTATCGGGAGGCGTTTAGTGGAGGTTCCAGTCGGCTTCAAGTGGTTTGTCGACGGGCTGCTGGATGGATCGCTCGGATTTGGCGGCGAAGAAAGCGCAGGCGCCTCGTTCTTGCGGCAGGATGGCTCGGTGTGGACTACGGACAAGGACGGGCCTATTCTGGGCTTGCTGGCGGCGGAGATCACCGCGCGGACCGGGCGCGATCCGGGTGAGCATTATCGCGATCTGACGAAGAAATACGGCGATCCGGTTTATGAACGCATCGATGCTCCGGCCACTCCCGAACAGAGGGCGATACTGGCGAAGTTGTCGCCGGAACAGATTTCGGAGACGGAGTTAGCTGGAGAGAAGATCACGGCGATGCTGACGAAGGCGCCGGGGAACGGTGCGCCGATCGGCGGGCTGAAGGTGACCACAGAGAATGGCTGGTTCGCGGCGCGGCCATCGGGCACGGAGGATGTGTACAAGATTTATGCCGAGAGTTTTCTCGGCGCGGAGCATCTGCGCCGCATCCAGCAGGAAGCGCAGGAACTGGTTGGGAAAACGTTTGCGAAGGTCAAGGCGTAGCCGTAGCGGCGCGACGACCGAGCCGGATTACCGTAGATTCAGCGGCGTTAGCGCGCCATCTTTCTTGATGCCAAGCCGAATGGGCCGGGGCATCGCGTTGGGCGGGACAATCACTTCGACCCACAATTCTTCGCC
>CAVUCO010000051.1:0-50415 GCA_963740005.1 uncultured Acidobacteriaceae bacterium
GTAATATCCTGGCGTTCCGGGGCACTGCGGTCGAGCGACGCGAGTGCCCGGGTGTACCAGCCGATGCCCGGTATTGCGCTGACTCCATGCGCGAAGATACTCAGCAGTACCGTCACCATGACGGCGAGCCGGAGTGTGGACTCGCCTGGCAAGTCCAATTCCTGCTCCAGGTAGACGAGGCCCAGAACGATTGAGGCCAGTCCGCGCGGGCCGAACCAACCCATAAAGAGGACGCTCCCCGGACTAAGCCGGGTGCCGAGCAACGCAACCCAGACAGGCAGCATGCGGACCAACGTCAGGCTCGTCACGGCATAAAGCCAGAATGGAGCCCCAAATTGGGGCCAATCGCGAACCACTAATATGCCGAAGAGCAAAAACACCGTAAGGTTCAGGAGTTGTCCCCAGTCTTCGGCGAACTCGACGCTGTGCTTGGCGGCGTCCTTGAATCCCACTTGCACCGTGAAACCAGCAACAAACGAGGCGATGAACATGCTTGCGCCGGCCATCTCCGACAGCACGAGACACAGCAGCGGCAGGACGACAACGCCGATCTGCAGGAATGACTCTGCTACCCATTGCCGGCGCCGCGCCACGGCGAGCAAGCCTCCACCAACCAGGCCGATGGCCGCCCCGATGAATACGCCAAACCCAAGCTGCTCGACTATGTACTGCATCAGACTGGCGGCGCCGCCTTCCGACTTTGCAGCGGCCAGCGTGATGAAAAACAACATAAAGGGCACCGAGAGCCCGTCGTTGAGGCCGGCCTCAACATTGAGGGCCTGCCGCACCGGCGCCGGCACCCGCGGACTATTGACGATGATCTGCCCAAGTCCGGCGTCCGTGGGTGCGAGGATGGCGCCTAAGATGCCCGCTTCCCATATGGAGAGGCTGGGGAAGAACAGCTTCGCCGCGATCGCGCCTGCAACGATCGTCAGCAGCATGCCCACGCTGAGGAGCCGGGCCGGCAGGTTCCCGATCCGGCGCAATACGGCTGCATCGGTGCGGCTGGCGTCAGTGAACAGCAGCAGCACCAAGCCGACTTCGGCGAGCCGCAGGAAGAGCTGCGCGGTAATCCCCGCCTTTAGCATCGCCGGCAGGGCAGGCAACATCAGCATGCCAACGATGGTGAAGAAGATGGGAGCGGTGAGAATTGTCTTCTCAAGGCGGCGCGAGACCAGGCTATATAAGAAAAAGACCGTCAATAAAAGTGCTGCCGGTATCACTGCTGTCCCTCCTCCGTCGCCATTCGGCCAGGTTGCCACGGCAAAGCCATGAGTCGTCAGGCAGGCGAAACTCCAAAGTAATTCTCCGCATCGGATTCAAAAACAAGCGACTTAAGCTCGCCAGTTCCGCACTCGGGCCATCATGCTGCGGGAGAACGCGCAACAGCTGGGTCACCGAGCCGGGAAATCGCCGAGGACGGCGGCCTGGAATGGCGCATATCAGCCGGTGGTCATCGCCGAGCTGGGGACGGACCCCATTCATCCGAGGTGGGGACGGACCCTATTAAGGTCTCTCAATTCGGACCTCTATAATCCTGGTTTTCATCCGACGGCGATCACTTCATCGCGCACGAGGTGCAGGCGGATAGCCGTGGGCTTCGGGCGATCGAAGTAGAACGCCCCGCTGCTTCCTTGACGTTGGCCCGCAGTTCGTTCCAGGTAGCACCTTGGGTAAAGATGCTTTCCGTCCGACACTCTGCACAAAAGCCACCGTCTGCTTCCTGCGTGATCTCGAACACGATTTCGTTCACACCTTTGACTTTACGAGATCACCTCCCGATGCGTCACGTTATGTGGGGACGGACCCCATTCAGCCGCTAACGTCTCGGGGGCGCTAAGTCCGAGAATCTGGAACATACATTCATCCTTTGAATCGCGCATAATCAAACGGTGGTCATGAAAGCGCTGGCGGCGATTCTTATGGGCGTGTCGATTGGACATTTAGGCGCGGCGGACTTCCCGAGCGCGGAGATCAAGAACGGCAAGATCTCGGCGAAGATCTATCTGCCCGAGGCGAAACGGGGCTTCTACCAAGGCACGCGCTTCGATTGGTCGGGCGTCCTTTATAGCTTGCAGTTTCAAGGGCACGACTACTATGGGCCCTGGTTCAACAAGACAGATCCAGTCGTTCATGATTTCATTTACTCCGGGCCGGACATCGTGGCCGGGCCTTGCAGTGCGATAACCGGGCCGGTGAATGAGTTCGGGCCGGTCGGCTTCGACGATGCCAAGGCCGGCGGCCACTTCATCAAGATTGGCGTGGGTGCGCTGCGCAAGCCGGATGGCGCCGCGTATGACAACTACCACCTGTACGAGATCGCCAACGGTGGCCGATGGGTGATTGCCAAGCAGGCGGATTCTATTGAATTCATACAAACCCTGACCGACGCGCCTTACGGATACGTCTACCGAAAGACGGTTCGGTTGGCGGAAGGCAAGCCGGTGATGGTGATCGAGCACCGTCTCAAGAACACTGGTATCCGAGCCCTTCACACTGACGTTTTCAACCACAACTTTCTGGTTCTGGACAAGCAGCCGCCCGGACCGGGTTTCGTGATCACGGTTCCGTTTCCGATTCGGACATCGGAGCCTCCCAACAAAACGCTGGCCGAGATTCGCGGAAGCCAGATCATCTACACGAAAACGCTCACGGGCGAGGATGTCGTGGCAATGCCGATTGAAGGTTTCGGCAGTGGTGCAAACGATCATCAGATCCGCATCGAGAACAGCCGGCTCGGCGTCGGCATGAAGATTGAAACGGATCGGCCGCTGTCGAAAGAATCACTCTGGTCGATCCGAACCGTCATGGCGATGGAGCCTTTCGTTGCCATCGACATTGAGCCGGGCCGCGAGTTCAGTTGGACGACTCAGTACGAATACTACCTGTTGCCGGTGCAGAAGTAGCGCGGACTGAGAAGACTCGCGCCGGCGTGAATGGTAGTCCCGCGAGCGAGCCTCGCGGGGCTCGATTTTGAGATCCGTTTCTGCAAATTCTCGATTTTCGACCGGGTAAGAGGCCCCGTTCAGGAGGCGCACTTCATCTTATTGATGGTTTGGTGGTGGATCTGAGCCTCAGCGTGCCGCTCCAGCTCATCAACTGAAAATTCGAACCCAAGTTTGGCCGGGTCAAAGGGTTTGTTCTCCTTCTTAGCGGCCAGATAGAACTGGGTGGCGAGGGCCAGTTGCTCTTCCTCCTCGGCGATGCGCTTGCGCTGCATAGCTTTGAGAAGGTCCTCCTCCTGGTAAGCGCGGCGGGACAGGCGCTGTTCCTGCAACATAAGGTTGGCGAAGTCTTTCCGGTAACGGGTCATAGTCTCGCCGACGATGAGCAAATTGCGCTGGTCTTGGTCTTCCTCGTCATCAAACATGTCGGCGAATTCGCGGAAGCCGCGCGCATAGAGCGCCGATTCAAGACCGGGTATGCTGCCGAGGCGCCAGCGGCAGTCGGCGATGGACTGGACCAGTTCGGTTTCACGAGGGGTTTGCGGGTCGAACCGAGCATCGTAATTGAGTACGTGTTCTTCGTAGAGTCCTGCCTCATTCTTAGGCACGAGGATGGTGCGGCCGGTGAGGCCGGTTTTGAGGGCATTGCGGGAGGACTTTGCTTTGCCTTCCAGGGTATTGGGACCCGTGGATAGCTTGGCGTTCGCTTGATTGGCGGCGACCTGTTCGGCAGAGGACATTCGATTTTCTCCTGAGGATGTAATAAAAATACCCGTCCGCGCCTCACGCGACGGTGAAGCGCGAGCGGGTTTCTGGCGTTCGGCACAACTGGTGCTGAGCGCGGCGGCCCAACACCAATAGAAAAGCCGGCTGTTATGCCGGCTCGCTCAACTCACAAACTGTCTGGTTGAAACTAGCACACGAAGGGCAAAAAACGGATCGGGCGGATTAGGGAAATTCCCGCCAGATGGTTGATCCATTAGGGAGATAAATTTATTTGTTTGAGCTGTGACGGACTTTTGGGCGGCGGAAAAACGGGGTCGAGGGACGTGTTGAGCTAGTGGCAGGCTTTCGGCAATACCCGAAACTCGACGCTCGCCATCCCGGGCAGATCGTGAAACGCGGAGTGATATATCGCCCAGCCAGCGTCCGTAAGCAAATCGGCTTTGGAGCCACGCAGGCGCTCGGCGTAGTTGGTTTGTTTGCCACCGCGAGACGCAGGATCGGCGAATCTGTAAAAGAACACAGTTCGCCACTCGTGCCAGTTTTCCACTCTATAGCCCCGAAATAGGGGAATCAAAACATCAAAGGGTTTATCAGCCTCCTGGCCGGCCAGGACCGCATCTCTTACCTCGACCGGCGAAAAAGTGTCTGAAACGCCTGACACTCCGAGAATGTCTTCGTTTACTCGACGTCGATACTCGAGCGTACGCAGGAGATCGCAACGGAGCTGAGCTTCCTCCTCTTCCTGCGGGCGGCCCGCGGAAGCTTCAGTCCGCTTTAGTCTCGCCGGCATCGGGATACTAGTTCTCGGGACGAACGTCACACGCTCCGCAAAAATAATATCGCCCCGATAAGTGTCAAGAAAGGATTTCCGGACAGGCGCGATGCTTTGAAATGGCAGGCCCGTATAGAAAGTCAAATTCAAATGCTCATTTGGAGAAGCGTAAAGCTTGGTCGTGCCGCGCAGGTCCTGCCGGTCAAGATACTCCGCCAGCAGGGTGAGATCATTCCAAGGGTTTCCTTCAACGGGAGACGGTTCGCCACGTAGATGGGTCCCGGTGACGCCCAGTAGAAGGAAGGCAACCAGCGGCGCTGCCACGATCGCGAAGCTCCGGGTGAACATGCGGGCGAGACCGGCGCAAAACACCGACCCGAGCAGAAGCGCGGGCCCCCAGTAACTCAGAGTTACTCGTTCCGGGAAAAAGCTGGCTGCCGGAATGAATAGCATGAAGGCGGCGTATCCGCTGGCGATCCAGAGCGAGAGCAGCCCCATCGCCGGCAAGCATGCGCGAAGAGGAGCCTGCACGCGATCGGGGATGCAGAAGCGGTGAGAGAAGGTACACGCTGCCGCCAGGAGGAATGCGCCCAAGAAAACGAAGTACACGGCGCGGGCAAGTGGGAAGGCGAACAGATCCTCGGGAAAGGACAGCAGGAGTCGAGCAGGGGGCACAGAACCCAAACCCGATAAGAAGCCAGTTGCAAAGATCCATGGCACGGTCGTCAGCATCAGAAGACCACCGAACATCAGCGCCTTCGGTATAGAATCACGCTTCTTCCACGCCAGGTAGGCGGCAAGAATAAGGAAGACAAATATTCCGGCGGCGAATGTGATGAGGTGGGTGTAAAACAGCAGAGTGAACACACCGGCGCCAATCGCATAATGCTTCCATTGCCCTTTCGTCAGGATGAGCCACAGGCAGAGCATTGCAGCCGTACTGAGAGCAACGGTCGCGGAGTAGTAGCGCGCCGCGGTCGAAACATCCATTTGTGTTTGATGCACGCAACCGACAAGCAAGGCAGTCATGCCGGCATCGCGACCCAACAAGGAGGTACCACCCCAGTAACAGAGGGCAAGAAAAACAGCGCTGAAGAAAACAGAAGGGAGCCTGGCAATCCGCGTCCGGCGCTTGAAGTCCGCTAGTGTTCGATGAGGCGCGCTCGCCACCTGATCAGGACCTACGCGGTGCAACGCGAAGGAAGCGGCGATCGAATACAGCGGAATCCAGCCGTGGTACGTGGCCAGCCCTCGATCGGAGTAGCTGATGTCCTTGAATTCGTATTCCGGATTTCCGGGCCATGGTTTTACGAGCGTATTCTCGAAGATCGGAATACCGAGATATCGATCTAACGGCAGACCATGCTCGATGATGGTGAGCGCATTGATGGAGGATTCCGCTTCGTCCACCCAAAAGGGGCGTTGCGTCAAATACTCAAGACGACGGCAGACGGCGGCCGCGATGATCAGCAGCACGAACGTTATTTCAACGGAGCGAGGCCGGGAAACAACCCATCTCAAGGTTCGGCTCCGGGCTTGACGGCCGATGGAAGGCTCATTTCGAGGGCGCCGGTTACCATAACTTGCTCGTCAGCGAATCGCCCCAAATACCAGTCCATAAGCCAGGGACAGAAATGCTCCATCGCCGAGAACAGAGCGCCGATGCGGGGTACGTACAGTGTGTCGCTCGAGCCTGACTCGACCGCCTCGAAGATTACCTTTGCGACTCTCTCAGCCGACACGAGCGGACGCAGATCAGTCAGTTTTCGGGGGACCGATCCGCCCAGCACATTCTCCCGGAAACGGGTGTCGACAATCCCTGGACAGACTTTAACGACCCGGATTCCTTTATTGCGCAGTTCACGCCGCAGCGAGTCGTTGAGGGCGTGCAGAGCAAACTTGGAAGCGCTATAGCCGAAGGCCCACGGCATCGAGACGTTACCCGCCACCGAGCCTAAATTGACGATGGTCCCGCTGCCTTGCCGGCGCATGATGGGCAGCACCAACTGAGTCAAAGCGAGAGGCCCGACTACATTTACGTCGAGAAGGCGGCGAAACAGCTGGAGCGATGAGTTTGAACAGGTTGCGTAGAGTCCCACGCCCGCGTTGTTGACCAATGCGTCAAGGCGCCCAAAGCTCGATAATGCTTGCTCAACAAAATCGTGGCGAACCGCCTCTTGGGTGATGTCACCTTCCACCGTCACGACGTCATGCTGTCGCCAGCGATCCAGATTCTGCCCCGGCAAGGCAACCGTCGCTACCCGCCAGCCATGTTCGAGAAACTGCCGGACAGAGGCCGCGCCTATTCCTTGTGAACCGCCCGTAATTAGAGCAACTGGGGGAGCCATTTCAAAACTACTCATGAGGTTTGCCGGAGATGCTGTTTCGATTGTCCGCTCAAGAGCAACTCCGTTGCCGACCCGTTTCTAATGAATTCCCTTAAGTAGAATCACTGGCCAATTCTTGTTTGGACCCGCAGTTTTTCGCGTAAGCGTGTCTAATCAGTAAATTGGCGAGGATTTCCGGCTTACGTGATCTGATCTGCGCACGCGCCCTTAAGCCTAGGATTCCTGAGAGGTTAAACCCACGGGGGTATCAGAGGCTGGCCATATGTTAAACGCACGCGGCGAACAGCACTGGCCATATAAGGTCACCTACGGCGGCCAACCCGAGGAATGTGGAAATGATCCCAAGAAGCAGGACAGATTCCTCTATTGGCTTAGCTCCTTAGGCCTTCGAGGGGTCTTCGGTGACAGCCTAGCAGGGCACGAAGTGACGGCTTTCAGACATTCACCGAGGGCAGGCGTCAATGTATCGGGGCACGGAAGTTTCGCTAAGGCAGTCTCGTGGCATGGGCGCAAAGGACGGCGGGGAACGGCACAATGCGCTTTCTTAAGGGGGAAACGGATCGGAGCGGGTGGTGACAATCCCGCCAGGCTGCTGATTTATTAGGAAGCAAGGCTTGTTTATTCGACCTGATGCGTACGACTTTGGCCGGCGGCGGAAAAACGGGGCGAGGGACAGCGCGGCCCTCAGAGAGTTTCAGCGGCGACCTGACAGGAAACTTCCAGGAACTTTCTTAGAACTTTCTTCGGAGCGCGGTGAGAGATTTATCCTCATCGCCCCACTACGTCCTGTGGAATCCTCTAACCTGCACTATGACCGGATGGATCGCATCATGCCGTGCGCTTGCGGTTCCCGCTCCTTCTGGCTCGATATGAACTTAAATTGGCAATGCGAGCGCTGCGTCCCCCCACAGGGCGAGGCGGACCGTTTCGAACAGAGCTCCCTCGGGCGGCGTGCGGGATTGAGCCCCATTACCCTACCAAATCCTGTAGACGCTTCCGACCTGCACTACGAGCGGATGGACAGTATTATGCCGTGCGCTTGCGGCTGCCGTTCCTACTGGCTCGATACGGAATTAACCTGGCAATGCGAGCGCTGTGCCCCGCCGCCACCGCTCCATCGGAACTCTGCGAGGTCGCCTCTTCCTTCACAACCGTTTTATTCCTCCAGTCTCCTCGCTTCGTGACTCTAAAACACACTGAGCCGGCTTGGTTCCGTGCGAGAACTTCTCGTCGCATTTCGAAACGCCACGAGAGATTGTCAAAACAAACAGAGTTGCCTTCGGCGCTTCTGCTTTCTCGCTGACTCTAATGTGTGTTCTATTCTGACGCGTGTCTAAAGGCGGAGTCGAAGAAGCGTCGTCTGGTCTTCGGTCTCACGCCACCGCGCGATTCTTTGGCAGTGATGGGAGTCCGACCAAACTTCGCTGGTAATCTCTCCAGGCAATTGCTTAACGATTCGTGACGTCTCGTCTTAATAGACCGGCTGCCACCTTCCGCAAGCGTTCTTTATTTTTCGCACACAGACGTGAAAGCTGACACGTAACACGCCGCGCGCGCATCACCTTAATTGGAGGTAGAGAACGGCCCGTGGCGTTGGAAACCTACTGCCGATGGCGTTCGTTGAGCGGGTTGGCGCGCCGTCATATCGCTGGTGCGGCGATCAGTTTGCTGCTGCTTTCTATCCCCCTGGCCGCGGACGCATCGGAGCTTCGACTTGCGCCCGAAACGCTTACGGCGTGGGATCAATACGTGCGCGAGGCAAATTCACGCATGCAGGCCCGACTACAGTCGGGGTGCAAATTTCTCTGGGTGGACGAAGAGGCGGATCGGGCGGCGCGAGTTCGGGGCGGCGAGATTCTGGTTGCGCCGATCGATCAACAAAATCCAAGGACCGTACCCTCCGGGCTGATTCACGATTGGATTGCGGCGGCCTTCATTCCTAACGCAACGATCAGCGGAACTCAGGCGGTTATCCGGGATTATGGCCGTTACCCGGATTTCTACAAGCCCAACGTGATCGAAGCTAAGCCCATTAAGCTTACGGAGAATGGAGATCGCTTCTCCATGACTCTCCTCAACAAGTCGCTGTTCCAGCGTACGGCGCTTGTGAACGAGTACCAATCAAGCTCATTCAATTTGGACTCTCGCCGGCAGTACAGCCTCTCTCGTACAACGCGGGTACAGGAGATCGACGATTACGGTCGCGCTAACCAGCGCGAAATGCCTACCGATACCGGCAGCGGCTTTATCTGGCGCCTGTATAGCATCTCGAGGCTCGAGGAGCGGGACGGCGGGGTGTATGTAGAACTCGAAGTTATTGCGCTCAGCCGGGATATTCCCTCGCAATACCGGTGGCTCGTCGATCCAATCGTACGCCGTGTCTCGAAGGATGCCATGATCACTTCGCTTAAGCAGACCTCGGATGCGGTCCGTTCGAGCGTCCAAGTGGCGAGCCGTACGCGATCTACGCCGCGGCCCGCTGCTGCATTGCATAGTTCCGTGCCCCATCCGAATCCGCTTAATAACCGGTGAGCGAACTGTCGATGCCGGACAGAAGTCCGTGCCGGTCGGCTTTGCTCTGAAAACCCACAGGCTGAAGGGCTGTGCCACGACGGAGGATGTGCCACGACGGAGGGTGCCTGTCCCCGGTCGGCTTTGTTGAGGCAGGACCTCGCGCAACTGGCTCGGCACGCGCAGAACCAAAGCGTCAATTCAATACAGGAATAATACGCAGAGGAGGCCATATGGCAGTTTCCTTCGAGAAAGACATCAAGCCCTTATTCCGGCCAATAGACGTGCAGCACATGAAGCCTGGCAAAGTTCTGCTTGATGACTATGCCTACATGTCCGACCCGCAAGGAGGTCATCAGCATGCGATCGATGTCGGCGACTACCTCACAGGAAAGAAAGAGCCAAGAATGCCGCCGGGTGGCACGTTCTGGTCACAGGAGCAACTCGACCTGTACGCCAAATGGATGAGCGAGGGCTTTCAGCCATAAGGGAGCAAACTAGCTCACGCGCGCGGTTGCCCTGAAGACAACACGTTGGAGGACGCGGGGACGGACAGAAGTCCGTCCCCTTGATGAGACGGTAGTGACTTCGGAAGAGATCTGTGCCGGGAGTTTTCAAGCAGACTCTCACGGTCACTCATCTCAGGTGAAACTTCGGGATGCGTTAAGGCCGCAAAGCGTGTGACATACACTAGCACTTGCACTCGACAGCAGAAATCGAGCCTTATCCAGGACCGGAGTTTCTACCATCATGAAGACCATCAAAGTTCTCGCATGCACTGGCATCGTGTTGCTGTGCGGACTACTGTTCGCTCAACAGACGCCATCGTCCAAGCCCTGCCCCGCGGAAGGATTTAGTGGCGGATTCAGCACCGGCTGTCCGCAAAAGCAGTTTGCTAACCCGTCTGACGTTTCAGCGATGATGGCGGCATTACCCGATAAGCCTTTCGCCGCACCGCAAGGCGTTCGTCACGTCCTCGTATTGTGCAAGGCCGCCGGCTGGGTGCACAGTTCCATCCCGCTGGCGGCGAAGATGGTTGAGTATCTGGGAGACAAGACGGGCGCGTGGACAACGACCATCACGTACGATTCCGCCCTGATCACTCCCGAGAATCTCAAGCAATATGATGCGCTTTTTCTGGACAGCACAACCGGCGAGTTTTTGGATGATCCGAATGACAAGGCGGTCTCCGACACGCGCAGGCAGGCACTGCTTAACTTTGTCAAGGGAGGAAAGGGGCTAGCCGGTGTTCACGCTGCGACCGATTCGTACCATACCAGCGGGCGACCGGCTTCACCCGGCGGCGAAGCAACTGCGATAACGGGTACCTGGCCCGAATTTAATGAAATGATCGGCGGCTATTTCAAATTTCACTGGAGCTACCCGACTCTGATTCCCGTCAAGATTGACGATCCGAACAGCCCGCTGACATCCATGTTTCCGGCCCACGGGTACGAGATTGTTGACGAGACTTATACCTTCGTTCAGGACTCGTTCAGCCGCAAGCGTGTTCACGTGTTGACCAGCATCAACTATAAGAAGATGAGCGCGGAAGATAAAGCTAAGGAGCCTGCCGCCAGCAGGCGCACGGACGGCGATTACGCATTGAGTTACATCCAACGCGTTGGCAATGGCCGCGTATTCTACGAAGCGCACGGCCACGATGAGAAGGTCTATTTTTCAAGACCGTGGGTGGCCCATATGCTCGCCGGAGTCCAATACGCCGTAGGCGATCTCAAGGCGGACGATAGCCCAAGCGAGAAATAGAATCACAAGGCAGGCCGGTGCGCCCGGCGAATTCAGGGCTGGGGACGGGATCGAGTACGAACCCTAACTCGCGCTGCGAAGCATGAAGATCGCTAGCTTCAACATCAACAACATCAACAAGCGGCTGGAGAACTTATTGTTCTGGCTTTCCGAAACCCAGCCGGATGTCGTTTGCCTCCAGGAACTCAAGGCCGAGCAGGGAGCATTTCCGGCGCATGCCCTTCGCTCACTCGGCTATGAGGGGGTCTGGCGGGGAGAGCGCTCCTGGAACGGCGTTGCGATCCTGGCCCGAGAGCGCGAACCTGTGCTGACCCGCTCCAGTCTGCCGGGCGATCCCGAGGATGGCCAGGCGCGCTACATTGAAGCGGCCGTGAACGGCATTCTGATCAGTTCTATCTATCTGCCTAACGGCAATCCTCACCCGGGGCCAAAATTCAAATACAAGCTGGCTTGGCTGGAACGCCTGATCGGCCACGCCGCCGGGCTCCTGACGGCTGGTGTGCCGGTCGTACTGGCTGGAGATTACAACGTCGTGCCGACGGTCGATGACATCTATCCAACACGTTCATTGGATAACAACGCTTTGATCCAGCCCGAAAGCCGCCAGGCATTTGCGCGGCTGCTGGCTCAAGGCTGGACGGACGCGTTGCGAACCCTCCACCCTGAAGGGCCGCTCTGGACCTTTTGGGATTACAAGCGGGAGCGATGGCCGGCGGACAAGGGCATGCGGCTCGATCACTTACTGCTATCGCCGCTGGTGGTGAAGCGACTGGTGGCCAGCGGTGTAGACCGCTGGGTGAGGGGGCAGGAAAATGCCAGCGACCATGCTCCGGCCTGGATCGTGCTGGATGCTTGACCAGGATAATTGGCGAGTGAATGACTCATAGCGGCTCGACGCGGTATGAAAAAAGGGCGCGCTACGCTGGGGCCTATCGCGAACGTCTCGACAAATCGGCGATGGCGCCGATTGCAGTCCGGGGGACTACCCCACAGGCGCTAACCTAGGCTTTCGAGCTTAGCGAGTGTGCCAACTTTCAGAACCCTTGTCACCGGCAAACCAGATTGGTCAAAGGAGTTCGTTTAAATGATCGGTAGCGGTTTGCCTAAATCAGTCCTGTCGTTCGTGCTTCTTGTCTCTTCCGGGCCGCAGACCGTTTCAATCACCCTCAGTTTGACGAAGCCGGCCACTGACAAGCCAAGTGCAATCGTCGTGAGTATTTCCGTTAAGAACATTTCCTCGGAGCCCCAGAGTGTCGCAAAAAGCGACGCTTTTTCCGATTTTTTAATTAGACTCACCGACGCAACGAATGGCTTAGAAGTGCCACTAACAAACGAGGCTAAGGAACTTCACTCTGGAACAAGGCGTGGCTTCTACATTATGAGTGTTCACGGCTTTGACCTGCCACCCGGCAAAGTCTATACGGAAGATCTGGAACTGGGTCGTTACTTTCAGATAAAGCCAAAGGGCAAATACAGGCTTCGAGTCAGCCGAGACTTCGGTAGCTCTCCGTTTACGGTAGTTTCTAATGTGCTGGCGATCGAACTGGATTGAGCGGATATCGGGGAAGAGTGCATGCGTCATCCGCTGAAAGAATGCGAGGCTGACATCCCGAGAGGACGCCATGACACGTCAATGCACAATGGGAAGGAAGCATGCCGACGTTCTCAGATATCACCAGCTGGACCGAGAGAGCGGGGCATTCGCGCCTCCGAAGCTTCACTGACGAGCACGGTCACTTTTGGCTGGAGCAGAACACATCGAAAGACTCGAAGTGGGCCAAACTTGCCAGGGAAGGCCATGCGGTCGCCTGGGAATTCGATGGGCCGAATGGTTCGTATACAGGACGGCTGCTCATCGACGGCGAGATCTACACAACCTCAGAAGCCACAAAGAAGTTCTTGCAAGGCTAGACGGCTGATCCTCCCCGCAGAAGCCCTTGCTCAAGCGTCGTGGGTTGGAATGATATCCATAAGAGGAGTCAATTCAATGAACCGCTTTACTCGTTTCGCCCCATTGCTCCTGTTGCTGGTTTCCGCCGCGGTGCAGGCGCAGCAGCCCGCCGCAGCTCCCTCGCCCACTACCGCGGCCCAGGCTCCCACAACTGACACGAGCTACATCGACGCCCAGGGGACGGCACACGTCACGCGGGTGGTTCCCGTTCCGAAGACCATCAGTGCCGAGGCTCAGCGGCGACTTAGCCGGCCCGTGCCCGACCAGGGTCCACCACAGTCTCTAGCGGAACGCCGCAAAAGCACTGATGCTTACACGGCTCGTGCGCGCGAGGAATGGAGTCGCCTCTGCCCCAATCAACTGGTGGAAGAGAAGATGGCCGGTGTTCCGGTTCGCATTGTCACACCGGAAGGGCTGCCCGCGGGCAACCGTGACAAGGTGCTCCTCAACCTGCACGGCGGCGGGTTCAACTCGGATTCCGGCTCCTACACGGAATCAATCCCCATCGCAGGTTACAGCAAGATCAAAGTGGTCGCCGTACTTTACCGGCTTGCGCCCGAGCATCCGTTTCCGGCGGCCGTCGATGATTCGGTCGCCGTCTACAAGGAGCTGTTAAAGACTTACCAGCCCAACCACATCGTGATCTATGGCACCTCGGCCGGGGCCATTCTGACTGCTGAGGTAGCCGCGCGCCTGAAGCAGTTGGGCCTTCCGTTTCCGGCCGCTCTGGGCATCTTCAGCGGTATGGGCGACTTCGCCCGCGCCGGCGACACGGTGTCGATCTATGCCTTAGCCGGCTTCTCCGGGCATCTCGATCCACCTGAGCCAGAACCGCATGACCCGTCATACGTCGCTGCAACTGACCCACGAGATCCAGTGCTCTCGCCCATCTTCTCTGATCTGCATGGGCTGCCGGCTACGCTGTTCATCACCAGCGGCCGCGATTTGCTGCTCTCCGGCACGGTCAACCTGCACCGCGCCTATCTCAACGCCGGAGTCGATGCGCGACTGGTGGTTTTTGATGCCCTGCCGCACGCCTTCTGGTACGACTCCATGCTTCCTGAGGCCATCGAGGCCAACAAAATGATGGCGGACTTTTTCGTACAACAGCTTCGAAGAAAGTAAGCCGCTAGAATCGCGAGGTCACCGGTCATGCCAGAGCTTTTCCGTAGAGCACAAGCAAGCGGCTCCAGGCTTTCTCGGCTTGTGCCTCGTTATAGACCTTCGAATCCGGAGGGCACCAGCCGTGCGCGGCGTCGGCATAGACTTCGATTTCTGCGACCAGATTCGCTTTAGCGAAGGTCTCTTTCAGAACGACCTTGTCGTTGGGCGATCGGGCATCGTCATTGGCGGCGATGGCGACGAGGAACTGCGCCTTACTGGTCGCTGCCTGAAGATGCGGACTGTCCGGTTTATCTGTCACGAGTCCACCGCCATGGAATGATCCGACAGCTCCGACACGGTCGGGCACAGCGGCAGCGGTTCGAAACGCGATGGGACCGCCCATGCAATAGCCCTGTGTTCCGATCTTCCGATTCTTTGCGACGGATGGTTGCGCGTCCAGCCAGGCGATGAAGGCTTTCGCATCAGTCATCTGGGTGGTCGCGTTCAGTGATTGCGCGAGTGGAACCAGCTGCTGGATTGCCGTTGCGGAGCCGGCGTCGGCCGTGGGAGCTTTCTTGACGCGATAGAACGGGTTAACCACCAGCACCGAATAACCCGACTCGGCAAGCCGTTTCCCCATCTGTCGAAACGCGGGCCGCAATCCGAAAATGTCGGGCCAGATGAGAACGCCCGGAGCTGTGCCGCTTGCGGGATGGACGAAGTAACAGTCTGCGGTGCCGTCCGGCGTCGGCACGTTCACGTCCGATTCGACGACGGCTAGCGCATTCGCAACCCGTGGCAGCATCATCGCCATGCCTGCCCCCAGCATGATGCCAAACTGCTTCCTTGTTACGAGGCCAAGCCGCTCGTACTCTTGCCGGTCCGTTTCAAAATGATCCTGATCACACATATTGGCCCCTCTATCGACGCCTGGTTATGCGGAAGACCGCAGGGCGTATCGGCTCATTTTATACTGAGCCATTTCTGTTTTGCAGCCTGAGAGCCGGCCATGGCGCCCAGCAAAAGAGCGGGTCGCCTAATCCCTCGCTCTCTTAATGCCGGGCTCTGATTCTTTAATCGGACAAGGGAGTTGGCCGGATCTGGAAATGAACCACCTTGGGGTCCGTCCCCTTTCCTGTCTCGCTGTGGAACGGTGTTCGCGTGCCCCAGGTTGTCCAGACCCCTTTCCCTTTCCAACCCGCTTTCGCGTCGTCGATGCGGCCATCCATCCCTTTGGCGAAGAATCCAAGCGGATAGGGAACGCGCATGATGACGAATTTTCCGTGCACGAAAGCGATCAGAGAGTCGGATGAGTTGCCTGTAATAATCGGAGTGTTCTTTCCCAGCCCCAAGGTGTCGAACTGATCCACCCAATCGTAGTAATGTGAGTCGGCGCTCCCGGAGTCCTTCACATTACGAAAATTTGGGCCCGGCGTCGGATAGAGTGTCCAACCTTCCGGACAATGTTGCCCGGTCGCCGTTGGCCCGTTCAGCGGCCCTTTGCATTTTCGCCGGTCAAAGCTCGCCAAATGTCCACTTCCCAGGGCCACCCAGACCACATTCTCGCCGTCAATGTCCATACCTCGGGGCGAATATCCGCACACTGAAGCTTTCGGGTTCTTCCATGGGACTTCGTAGTATTCCGCCAGCGCGGTCTGGGGCGGATTCGGCCCCGGATTCAATCGCACGATACCGCCGGGAAAGCCGAGAACGCTGCCCCACACCATCCCGTCGTTCCCCACAGCGAGCCCGTAAAATGCGGCGTTCAGCCTGGTGTCGCGGGTTGCATCGGTCGGCCCACTCAAAGCGGTCGACGTACCCAGGCTCTCGCCGCTGGGTGCGGTCAATACCTTCTGTTCGGAGTCCAGATAAGCGTCTCGCTTGCCGTTGCCGTTGGTGTCCAGTACCAGCGCCGTCCATCCTTGCGATTTCTGTTCATCGTGCGTTTGGTCCCACAAGCGCGTATTCAGCCAGCCCACCACTCCGCCGCCTCCGCCGCTGCTGGTCCACAGCGTATTGTTGGCATCCGAGGCGAACACTAAATGGTGGGTGCTGAAGCAGGTGTCAATCATCGATGTCTGTTTGGTGCCCGGATCGTAGACCGCCAGTTGCCGCCCTGAACTCGCTAGCGGCGTGAGTTTTGCCGACTCGAGACTCGAGCCTGCTTTGCAGAATGCGGGGTTGCCGCTCGCTCGGATTCGCGACGTGTACCACAGCCGGCCTCGCTCGTCGAACATCGGATTGTGGACGGTCGTGTGGCTGTCCCAGATCGCCTCATCGCCCCAAACCGGCGACGGTTGCAGCGGCTTCGGCTGCCCCGGCGTATCCGGGTCCCGGTACGGGATTTTCACCTGGCTGATGGTGTTGTGCACGGGATCGAGCACGGGCAGGTAATCCCGGCTTTCTTCGGGTGACCCATAGATGAGCCCGTTGGCATTGATGTTCGGGTTGCGTTTGTCAGTTGAGATTTCGTCATGCAAATACGCTTTCGGATCGGCCCAGTCCCATTGCGTAATCACAACGTTGCGCTCAATCCCCTGCGGCCGCGCCGGTGCGTCCTCAGGGAGTTCGCCGCTCGCGATACGTGTGGTCCAGTCACCAAATTCGGCTGTGGCCCTCTCTGGCCCCAGCTGAGAGAGACCGCCCATCATCGCTCTGCCGGCCTGTCCCGACTGTACGCGCCGCATCCAGGCTTGCGCAGGTGAATCAAAGCTGCCTAGAGATTTTGGAATGGTCCGCGTATATTCGTTCCCCAACTGGTGGCACGACTCACAGCTATCCGTCTTGATAAGGTGCAGCCACTGTTCCTGTGTCTTGATGTTCGGTGAAATTCCGTTCCCACTTGGTCCGGTGCCCGGGAACTCGTTTTTCGGGGGGATCGTCAGCATCGCGTACCAATAATTGGCCGGGTAGTATTGGGCTGCGGTTTTCTTGTCAGGAGCAACGGACGGTTTCAGATCAACCTGTTTTCCTGGACTTGCCTGTACCTTTGGGGAATCCACCAGCCCGTAACCGCGCGCCCAAACGGTGAACGTCGCTGTGGGAAGGGAGGGGATCAGGTAACGGCCCTGGTCGTCGGTGACGACCTCCTTTATATAGCGCGTGGGCAGATCGGTGGTTTCCGCGATAACCCACACCCCAGCCTCGACTCCTTTGGCGCTTGAAACCACCCCGCCAATCTCGTCGCCTTTGACTCTCACTGTCTCGCGCTGTTGGGCAGCGAGGTAGCCGGTTATGGCGATCGCTACAACTAACAAGAAAGATGCATATCCGGCATTCCGCATCGCACACCTTCTTCGATTTCTAATGGGTAGGTCAGTCTATTCCTGGACGGCCAGTATATAACGATGCGAGCCAAATCGGCCACGCCCTGAACGCGCTTTGTGGCTCAATGCTCTGTTCGATCAGGGACAAGTCAAGGGTATAGCGGCTTCGGCTTGATTTCAGGCGCTTCTTCACCCGCATCGTGGATCCTTCTTAACAGGCGTTCGCGCATCACGCTCGAAATTGGGCGCGCTTCAGCCCGCCCGGCAAGGTTCACGAGCTGATGCGGATCGGAGTACAGGTTGTACAACTGATACTCCTCATAATGCGACGATGACGCCTCCGACTTCCCGTCCGGTTGCGCGACGACATAGGCCCATTCCGGCGTGCGCAACATCCGCCCGGTCATGGACTCGCTGATCTGGACGAACACTTCATTGGGCCATCCGTCGACCTTGCGTTCCACCAACGGCATGACACTGCGGCCTTGGAAAGACGAAGGGGCGGCGATCTGGCAGGCGTCCAGCAAAGTGGGTGCGACATCTATCTGGCTGACCAGTTCCTTCACGGAGAGCGACCGATTTAGGCCGGGCCCGCACATTACCAGGGGGATGTGGATGGAGGATTCGTGCCCGCTGCGCTTGTATTCCGCATTCCGCGTGCGGAAATGGCATCCATGGTCGCTCAGGAAGGCGACAACCGTGTTGGCTGAAAGGCCTAGATTGGCCAGTTCGCTGCGGAGCCTACCGACATTTTCGTCCACGCGTGCGATACAGCCGTAGTAGTCGGGAAGCTGCGATGCCCAATCTCCTGGAAAGAATTTGAGGTCTTCGGGGATAAACGAATTCCGATAGCGATCCGCATATCCGGTGGGCGCAACAAAGCAGTCGCAGTCATTCTGAAAATGAGGTTCGAGATAGGAGACGACTAGAAAGAAGGGCTTTTGTCTCTGCTCCCGAAGGAAACGAATGACGCGGCCGGTAAGGAAGTCCACGCGGTACTCGTCTTTGAAGGTAATCGGATTCCCATCACCGTCCCAAATGGTGCCCTCATACGGGTGAGAGGTGAGTTCCAGCGCGTTGCAGCCTTCCCAGAAGTCGGCGAAGCCGCCGCGATATTGGGGAGCCACTGCTCCGGGAACCGTTGGCAAACCGAGGTGCCATTTACCGATGTAATTAGCGGTATAGCCTGCCTGCCGGAAAACGGTGGCGAGCGTTAGCTGTTGCGCCGGGAGTGCGATCCCGTTGCGCCAAACCATATGCCGGTTCGTGTAGAGACTGGTAAACAGGCACGCTCGCGAAGGGGCGCAGACTGGTTGGTTGGTGAGGGCATTCGCAAAGTTCACGCCCTCGGCTGCCATTGCATCCAGGTTCGGAGTCAGCTTGAGCGGGGTCAGTCCGTTCGCGCCTAGACAATCCCACCGGAACTGATCGGAAATGATTAGGATCACGTTTGGCCGCTGGTGGTCGGCCGAAGTGCCCTCTCGCAACGCAGCGGCTTCGGCTGTCAAGGATGTCAGGACGGATCCTGCTGATGAACGCCTTAGGAATCCGCGGCGAGTCACTGCATCAGCGGCTGAATCATGTTGGGTGTCGTTACTCATTTTTCCCAGTGATGTTCGCGCAGCGCACTGCTGAACCTCCACAATTCCACCACGGCGTCAGCGACGGCTACAACGGTGGCTCGCACGCGATCCAGAATAAAGGAGGATGCTGACGGCTTTAGCGCTTCTTCTCGCGGAGTTCCCAGTAGGTGAGCGCAGCGAAACCAGCAGCGATCACGGCTCTCAGAAGGATCATCAATGGCCGCGCGCCGCGCAGTGCGTGGGAGACCGTGAGCAGCAGGAAGCCGGCAGAAATGCACCCATACCACCAGCCCAACAACCGAGAGCGCCAGCTCGCATTGAAGCGACCCACGTGTCGATCCTCCCGGGGAACCGGAAAGAGAATAATACACTCGTCTTGGTGGGCCCAATTTAGCCAGACGATTGTTCCGCGTAAACTTCGCGCGATGACACTGTTTCTCTACGCTTGAGCCTGGCAGAGAGTCTGCGTATCGACAGCGCCAGGCCGCTGTACACCAGCACGCACGCGCCAAGCGACGCGAATGCAGCGATCACTTGCCCCACCGCGCCGTAGTATTCACCCGTGTGCCCGAAACGGACAAACGCACGAAGTCTTTGGCCCAGGCTGCCGTCGGCAAAGCTGCTCGTTTTCACGACCGTGCCGGTTTCGCGGTTCAACCAGTATTGAGTGCGCTTTTGTGGCTGTCCTCCCATGCCGGTATCGACGGTGGCGGACACCGGTGCGCTCGTGTCCCGCGCAATGTTTAGTGTGATGGTGCGCCAATCCGGGTTCAACGCTTTGGCGACCATGAACAGGTAATCGTAGTTCGGTTGGGCGCCGGCCTGCATTTCACTGCTATGCGAACGTCGTTCGCCGCCATCACGACCGAACCCGGGGGGAGTAGATCCGCTCAGTCGAAACAGCAGCGCGTTTGCCCAGTCGAATGACATGACTACGCCGGTCAGCGCGATGACGAGCAATGGAAGCGCACACCAGATCCCAAACACGTTATGCCAATTCCATTCGCGAGCTCTTCCGTGCAGCCCCCCTCGGAAGGCGATCGAGGCCCGCACAGCCTTCCAACTCCACTTGCGTGGGAACCAAAGAATTATGCCGAGGCCGATCAGCGCAGCGAATAGAAGATTCGATATCGCTGCGATCCAATGGCCGGCCGTCTTTGGTCCGAGCGAAGCCCCGAGCGCACGGTGAAATCGTTCGACCGCAAAGAAGAACTCGTGCGCACGAACCGAACTGACGCCGAGGATGGCACCGCCGTAGGGGTCGACATAGACTGTGTCATTTCGTCCGATCACAAAGGCCGTGGCCGCGCTGGGCTGATTTCGAACCACGATGGCACTAGGATCACCGATGCCGGAGCGGCGAACCGCATCGAGCAACTCCGTCAGCGGTCGTTGCTGGGCGTCGGTGGGAGCAGATACGGAGCGAATATCCCGGTCAACGAATTCGACAACCTGCCTTTCAAAGGCCAGCACGACGCCGGTCGCAGCCATGATGAAGATGAACAGGCCGGCTGCTACGCCGGCCGACAAATGCAGCCAGAAAAAAGTCTTGCGAATCACCGTACCTCCATTGACCACTCCAGGGTCATCTGGTTCTCTTAAAATTGCCTGAAAAGTCGTTGCCGCGCTTCAAACAGCGCGCGAAATCTGATTCAATGATTCTCAGACGAGATGCGCGTCCTGCTTGTTGACGATGATCGTGAGGTAGCCGAATATGTCCGACGGGAGCTTGAAGAGGAGTCTTTCACCGTCGTAGTTGCGCATGATGGCGCCTCGGGCTTGCGCCTAGCCGAGTCACAAGCCTTCGACATCTTTGTGCTGGACGTCATGATGCCCTTTATGGATGGCCTCCAAGTTACGCGAAATCTTCGAAGGCAGAATATCCTTACTCCTATCCTGCTGCTGACCGGGCGCGATGCTCCCGAAGAGGTTGTGCGCGGCCTCGATGCGGGCGCTGACGATTACTTGACCAAACCGTTTTCGTTCGACGTCCTGCTGGCCCGCATACGAGCTCGTACACGGAGAGTTGACCAGAAAAACAACCAGCTGCGGTTCGCCGACTTGATGCTCGATTTGGGTGAACATAAAGCCTGGCGAGGAAAGCGGGCCATGACTTTGACGCGCACTGAGTTCGCCATACTCGAATGCCTATTGCGGTCCGCGGGCAGGGTCGTTACCAGGGACCGGCTCATCGAAACAGTTTGGAATGATAGGGAAGTGAGCGAGAACAATCTGGATGTCTTCATCAAGTTTCTTCGTTCAAAGGTCGACGCGCCGGGTTCTCCCAAGCTGATCCACACCGAACGGGGACTCGGGTATAGTTTGCGCCAGGATACGGATTGAACCGATTGAATTCACGCTCGTTGCGCTTTCGCCTGACGCTCTGGTACTCGTGCGCTTTGCTCCTGGCGGCGATGATACTGGCGGGCGCGAGCCGCTGGGCGTTGGCTGTGAGCCTCGACCATGCACTGGATCAGAGTCTGCGGTTCCGCCTGATTGGACTGCACGGTTTCATCGACCAAAACAGCCATGATGGGATGGATCGCCTGGCGGAGAGACTGGCTGGGTTGGACCATCTCGGCGAGCTGTTTCAAGTGTTCGGGCCGCACGGCGAGCTGATGGCGCAATCGGACGGTTTGGCGCGTCATCACGTCAGCACCGAACTGCCCGACCCTGGCGCGGCCATCCTCTTTCGGAATGCCGGGCCGGCTTGGTTCCCGGTTCGCATGGCGACCCAGCGGGTTTATGTTGCGGGCCAACCGCTGATCATCGAAGTGGCGGATCCGCAGCGTAAGTTTCAGGGGCTGCTAGGCGAGTTCGACGAGGTCCTTTACGTCGCGCTGCCGATCGCGCTGGTTATCGCAGCCTTGGGTGGTTACTGGCTGAGCCGCCGAGCGCTTTCTCCCGTCGACCGCATCATTGACGAGGCACGCGCGATTAGTCCCACCAACCTGGCGGCGAGACTCTCGGTCCCCGCATCCGGCGACGAATTGCAGCGGCTCTCCGAGACCCTGAATCAGATGCTGGCCCGGGTTGAACAGTCGTTGCTACAGATGCGCCAGTTCACGGCCGACGCTTCCCATGAGTTGCGCGCGCCGATGACCTTGATCTACACAGCCGCACAATTTGCCCTGCGGCGCGAGCGTAGTCCGGCTGAGTTAAAGGAATCGTTGGAGAAGATCCTGCGCGAGGCCAGACGATGCACCGAGATGATCAACCAGCTTCTGTCGCTTGCGCGAGCTGACGCACGCACCAGTCCCATCGAACTGGTCTCAACCGATCTGACGGCCTTGGTGGAAGATGTCGTGACCGAGATCAAGATGCTGGCTTCCAGCAAAGAGCTAACCGTCTTGACCGGTTTGCCTGAGTTTCCAATTCGTGCCGAAGTGGACGAAGCTTCCTTCCGGCGAATGCTTTTGATTCTCCTCGACAATGCGATCAAGTACACAGAACCGGGTGGCAGGGTCACTGTCCGCGCGACGGAGGATGCCGGCCAGGCTGTGATCACGGTCGCCGACACTGGTGCGGGAATTCCCGCGGACCAATTGCCGTTCGTCTTCGATCGTTTCTGGCGAGCCGACAAGGTGCGCTCAAGAGACGCGGGCGGAACCGGACTAGGACTGGCGATCGCTCGCGAAATTGCGGAAAGTCACAACGCCGAACTAAAAGTAGAGAGTTCCATCGGGCGGGGATCGACGTTCACCGTTCGGCTTCGACGCTCTACTGCGCAGCCGCCCACGTTAGAAGTATCAAGTGAGCGATCGCTTTAGTGTTAGCCCTCTAGCAGAACGCCGTAGCGACGACGGTGGGTGGTCCGGCGTCGTCCTGAATCACTTCCGTTCGGATGACGATCTGCATGTTCTTGTTCTGCCAGCCGGCCGGCGCTCGCTGCGCCATCGCCTGCAGATTCGCAGGCTCAGTCAGGAACTTTCCGGCGGCCGGCGTACAAGGTTAAGGTGGAAGGCTCCAGCGTCGTCTTCAACGAAAGCAGCAAGGCGACCCTCACTGCCCCGGCGGCACTCGAAGCCGGCAGCGCGAAGTTCGAACGAACGGCCGTTCATACTGTCCAGGATGCCGGCGAGCCGCGCATCGTCTCGATCGACCTCAAGGGCGGTAAGGATGTGTTGAAACTCAACTGATCGCTGCTCTCCGCCACCATCTCCCTCGTTCGCGGTCGGGCCACGTCGCCCGCGCCGACCAACGGAGGAGGTTTCATGTACAATCCGTCACAGACGCGAAGGCAGAACCCAGATCTTGAGTGACACCGAAAACAGTTCGGTACATCTCGACCGCAAATTAGCCTACCTCGTGTTCCGCCTTTGCTTAGGAACCACCGTGTTGATGCACGGCGAAACCCGCATCTTCGGCCCGGGGGTGGAAGCATTCGCTTCGAAGACGGCAAGCATATTCGCAGGCACTCCTTTACCACCGGAGTTGGTGCATGCTTTCCTGATGGTCATACCTTTCGCGGAATTTATCTTGGGGCTCCTGATCGTCGTGGGCCTATTTACGCGCTGGGCATTGGCACTGGGGGGTCTCCTGATGACCGCTCTCATCTTTGGAACCGCCGTTCGGAGCGACTGGCAGACGGTCAGCATTCAATTGATCTACTCCATCGCTTACTTCCTTCTCCTGTTGCACGGTGCCGACAACGGCTTCTCGCTGGACGCTCTATTCGATAGAAAGCGAGCAGGCGGCCGGGTCGTCAAACCGGATGGCCGCACTTAGGGCGAGTGACGCCGAGTCAGCGGGCCTTCTTCTTAAGACGTTGGGGTCCGCTAGGCTCGCTCAACGCTTGCGCCAGAAGAGTCTTTATGACAGCCTGGCGGCTCACATTGAGGCGCGCCGCCCGCCCATCGAGCTCTCGCAACATTCCTTGCGTCAAGTCGATGTTGACCCGTTTAACGGGCCGGACAACGGTGAACTTGTTTGTGAAAAACGCTGAGATATCTTCTCCGCGAGACGCCATCTCTGCGATTTCGTCGGCGGTCCTCCCTGGTTTAGACGTTTTCGGCATAGCTTTGCTCTTCCTCTTCAGTAGACTTCCAGGCGGTGATCAGGTGACAGAATTCGCCTTCGGAATCGCTCCGAATCTCAAAGATCACGGAGCAAAGACGGCCACCGCACCAACCGATGGCTCGGAACTGCTCGGGATCGTCGCCCTTTTGGTCGACGACATAGACCTGGTCGAAGATCTCTTCGGCCTCATATAGGCTTACTCCGTGCTTCCGTTTGACCTCGCGACTCTTCTCCCGGTCGAACTTGAAGCGCATCGAGATATATAACTGTTATACTTCCAATCGAATACGCGAGCAAGCGGGTTGTCCGGGGGCGATCCTTAGGCCTACGAGAGACCGTCACTTTCGGCGACTTATGGGTGTCGTGCGAGCGATTAGTGCTGAGTCTGATCGATCAAATCAAGCAGGCCGTAAACGATTCCGGATTCGGCGTATCCCGGCTTCAGGCGTGAGCCGAGCACCTGGAACGTGTAAGCGCCGAACGCAGTATCGTTCGGAATGTAACCCGAGTTGGCTCTGCCGTTGGCGAGCGTGACTACCACGGTATCGGCGACCGGGGATTCCTTCTTCAGACGCATGGCGATCGGGCTGTACACCTCGGCGTCGATGCTAGCGAGTGCCACGTTTCCGATCCGGAGGACGCCCAGACGGATGTTCACCGGCTCACCTTCTTCGTAACTGCCAGGACTGCCTTCCCGGACATTATCCGTCCGCTTCCGTCCGGGGCAGGTGATCATCTTCTGGTCTGCGGTGATCATCGGGTTTGTGCTGGTCCGGGTGGTATCCGTCATGATGCGGATGGCTTCCTCCCCAAGCAGCACGCCCTCGGCGTCCATGACTCGCTCGAGTGCTTCCTTAACCTTCGGATCCAACGGCTTCACCTCGACCTTGCCATCGCGCAGCGGAGCTTCCACTTTCTCGCGCGTGAGCACGTTTCCGGTAATTGTCACTCCACTGCGAGAAGCCATATCGTTGGTTCCCGCACGCAAGTACAACGGATTCTGGTCTCCCGATGCCCCCTGAGCGAAGATCGCGACCATCTTGTCTCCATATGCCTGTTCGACCCACCGGGATGTGGCCCCAGCGAAATCAGCGCTCGTGAAACCGGCCAGATACCCATTTACCGGATGCATCGCATAGTCGATATACGCCGCGACCGGCTCGCCGCTGAGTGTTTCGAACTTCAGAACGGCTACCGTTTTGTCCGAAGGTGCATTGAGATTCGGTGCTTGGGTCCAGCGGTGAGTCTCGGGATCGATCGCGTCCCGGTTGACGTTCAGATAGGAAAAGCCAGTTCCGTAGCCCATCTTTGCGGGCTGCAGCTTTGCCTTTGCCTCGCGCACGGCTTCCACGATCTTCGCGACGACGGGCGGTGGCGGAGCATTCGGATCGGGCGGGCCAAAGCCGCCTCGGCCTGGCACATCGCCAGCCGCCAACCCGCTGTGAGTGTGCGTCGCCGACATCAGAATGTTTGCCACCGGGCAGCCGAGCTCGGACGCAATTTGCTTCGAAGCGAGCGTCCATACTTGCTCCGACAGACCCGACTGGTCAGCCCCAATGAGGACCGCGCGAGCCGCTCCGTTCTCCACGACGATCGCGCGCACATAGAGTCGCTCATGATCATACTTTCCGCTGGGAGGATTGGCGGGATCGGCCGGGGGCGTAATATCCACTCGGGCTGCGCCAACGCTCAGAGCAGCCGATGCGCTTGCCACGGTACTCAGCAACAGCGCCGCTCCCAATAAGCCTTTCGATAAAAATCTTGATAACTGGTTCATTCGGTTCCTCGGGTCCTTTCTGTTACGCTACACGGTGCCACCCCGTCTAGGATTGTGAACTCAGCGCCGGTGGCGGCGCTAATTTCGTCGGATCTTGGCATGGGATCTTTTAGCGCAGAGGCCCCGAAACAGCTTTCGAACCCGAGCGTTTCTATGCCGCAAGCTAATAGCGTGACAGCTGAATCTTAAGACTATCTGAAAACCCATTTGAACGAGGCGCCTGATTCATTCCTTTCAGGAACATTTAAGGTTCGCGGGCGATGCTGTTAAGTGTTATAAGAATCAGACGCATGAATCTGCGCAACTTGAATCCCACTATGGCGGCCAGCCTAATCGGCCTTTTTCTTCCCGCTCTTGCCGGATTTGCGATGGCCGATCAGGGCAACCCCGAAAGCCTTTCCAGAACCGGGCTGGCCGATTTAAAGGTTGTGCTTCCGGAAACCCAGTGCTCAGACCTGGTAAACGCGCAAATCACGATGCCCGCCGACGCCGCGGTTCATATCGTAGAAGCGGTCGAGGTACGGGATACAGAGTTGGCGCCATACTGCAAAGTGACCGGCTACGTTTCGCCCGAGGTTCGTTTCGAAGTAAGACTTCCCATTAAGACCTGGACACAGCGCTTCGTGCAAACAGGTTGCGGCGGCTTGTGTGGAAATTTGAACATCCACCTGGGAAACGATTCTGGTTGCGCTCCAGCGCAAAACGGAGAACTGGTTCTTGCCTCAACTGATATGGGGCATAGCGGCGGCATGGATGCAGCGTGGGCCGACGGCCATCCCGAGCGCGTAATTGATTTTGCATATCGTGGAGTTCATGTGACGACGCTGGCGGCTAAGGCGATCACCACGGCTTACTACGGTCAAAAGCCGAAATATTCGTACTTCGCAGGTTGCTCGGACGGAGGCCGTGAAGCGTTGATGGAAGCCCAACGCTATCCGGGAGATTTCGATGGCATCACGGCGGGAGCGCCCGCCATGAACTTCATCACGCAGAATACCTTCTATCATGGCTGGAACGCTCTCGTGAATCGGGATTCCAATGGAAAAACCATACTGACAGCTGCCCAATTGCCCGTACTTCATGCAGCCGTTATGCAAGCCTGCGATGCTCTCGACGGACTGAAAGATGGGCTGATTTCAGACCCGACAGCCTGTCACTTCGACCCAGTGGTCATTCAATGCAAGGCAGGCCAGGACCCGTCGCAGTGCCTGAGTCCGGCTCAGGTTGAAGTAGTGCGGAAGATTTACCGGGGCGCGCACGATGCCGAAGGCCATCAACTGGTTATCAGCGGCCCGCAATTTGGGTCGGAGTTGGCGTGGGAGGGAGTGTACATTCCTCGCGCGGAGAACCAGCCGGTGATGAGCGGTGGCATCTCGCTCGGCACCTTTCGCTATCTCACGTCGTGGCAATCGCAACCCAGCCTGGCTCTCGCCGACCTGCACTTTGACGAGGCAGAGTTCAAGAAGATTACGACTCTGCACGCCCTGTTCGATGCGACGGATCCGGACCTGTCGCGCTTTGCCGCACTGGGTCACAAACTCATCATGTGGCACGGCTGGGCCGATCCTCATATCTCGCCTCTTAACTCGATTGCTTACTACCAGGCGATGCAGCGCACGCTCGGCGAGCAGAAGGTTAAGGATTTCGCCCGTCTGTATCTCTTTCCCGGGGGCTATCACTGCGGAGGGGGAGAAGGACCGTTCAACATGGACCTGCTGACTCCGATTATGCAGTGGGTCGAATCTGGCATGGCGCCGGATAAGATCGTCGCATCCCACACCAAGGCTCCTGCTGGTTTTAGAGGGCCTCCAGCGGGCGATCGCCCACCGAACGCGCAAAACGGGCCGCCTCCAATGGCACCAGGCGGTCCGCCGAGTGGAATGCGCCCGGGGCCTCCCGGACCCATGGGCGCACCGGGTTTGCTGCCGCCGACTCCGGGGGCCGTCGATCGGACGCGGCCGATCTTCCCTTATCCCGGGCAAGCAAGGTACACGGGCACGGGCAGCATTGATAGCGAGACCAGTTTTGTGCTCGGAAAAGGTGTCGAACTCCCAGCCAATCGTTTGCAATGGATGGGATCGTCGTTCTACACTCCGGGCTACGAAATGTGGTGCACCGTTACTACAAGTGGCGTTCAGTGCTCCACTCAGAAGAGCGGAAGTTAGATTTTTTTGCGCTTGCCTAAGAAACGAAAATAAAGGATTGTTCTATCGATGAGAATCACCCACATCCTCGCCTTCGGTCTAATCGGTCTGCCGGCGATCGCCGCCACAGACTCAACCGCTTCAATCGTCGCGGCGGCCAATAAATTTCTTTCGACGCTCGATCAGAAGCAGCGGCAATCCGTTCTGTACGCATTCGATGACGACAAGCAGCGAGCACGCTGGTCGAACTTCCCGGTACAGATGTCTCCTCGTGGAGGCATCAGCTTGAAGGACATGAATGACGCTCAGCGTTCGGCTGCCATGGCTCTCGTCGCTTCCGCGCTCAGCCCGAAGGGTTACGAGAAAGTCCTGCAAATCATGGAAGGCGACGAGGTCAACAAGAATGATGAAGCGAACAACCGCGGCGGAGGTCCGGGTCCCCGATTCGGCAATGGAGGACCGCCACCTGGAAACGGGGGTCCGCCTCCCGGCAATGGAGGACCGCCGCCTGGTCCACCGCCATTTGGCGGCAGAGGCAACCGCCCGGCATCGAATGGCCCGATGTTCGGCAAAGATCTGTACTACATCTCCATCCTGGGAACGCCCTCCGAAAAGGACCCTTGGATGTTGCAGTTTGGAGGCCATCACTTGGCGCTCAATATCACCATCGCCGGCGAACACGGTGTCCTCACCCCGACTCTAACCGGCGCACAGCCTGCGCTCTTCACCAGCAATGGGAAAACGGTGCGGCCTCTTGCCGGTGAAAGCGACAAAGCTTTCGCCTTGCTCAGCGCGCTCGACCACAATCAGCGGAAGCAAGCGATCCTCAGTTACCGTCTCGCCGATCTGGTACTTGGGCCCGGGCAGGATGGCAAAACAGTCGTGCCGGAAGGGCTGAAGGCCTCCGCGATGAACGAGCGCCAGCGCGCCATCCTTCTCGATGTGATCTCCGAATGGGCGGGCATTATCCATGAGAGCGCGGCTGCCACCCGCATGGCCGAATTGAAAGCCGACCTGGACGATACCTGGTTTGCCTGGAGCGGTCCGATCACGGTTACGCCCGGACGCAACATCGCGGCTTATTACCGCGTTCAAGGACCGCATCTCGTCCTTGAGTATGCCCCTCAGACGCTGGGCGGCGATCCCTCGATGCATGTCCATACCATGTATCGCGACCCCACCAACGACTACGGCCGGAAGTTCACGAGCAAATGAAGACCAAGCTGATTGCAGCGGCCGCCATCATTTTGTCTGTCGCCGGACCTGTGTCCGCGCATCGCTTGGATCAGTACCTGCAGGCCACCCTCATCTCCATTGAAAAGGACCGAGTTCAGGGTTTCATGCGGATGATTCCTGGCGTAGCCGTATCGTCCACCGTTCTGGCAAGCGTCGATAAAAATGCGGACGGCATCCTCTCAAAAACCGAGCAGCAGGCTTATGCGGAGCAGGTCCTTCGTGATGTATCGATCAGCGTTGACGGTAAGAGTTTGAGCCCGCGTCTGGTCTCGGTGGAGTTCCCAAAAGCTGAGGAAATGAAAGCAGGACTCGGTGAGATCAAAATTGAGTTCAGCGCCGAGTTGCCTCGCGGTGGCGCCAACCGAAAACTGGTTTTCGAAAACCATCACCAAAGCCGGATTGCCGCCTACCTGGTGAATTGTCTCGTCCCTCGCGATAAAGATATCCATGTCACCGCCCAGAATCGAAATGAACTGCAATCGTTCTACGAATTGGAGTACACGCAAGCTGGCGTCCATTCGAACTCGGCGTCCGTTGAAGCGTCGTCGGGCAGCCGCAGCTCGCTGAACGCCTTGCTCGCGTCCGTCCGGTTCTGGTTCCACGGCTTCGCCGGTATGTACCGCCTTGGCATCCGGCACATCGCGGACGGCACGGATCATCTCCTATTCTTGCTGGCCTTACTGCTGCCCGCGCCGCTACTCGCGGCCGGCTCTCAGTGGGCCGGATGTGCGGGCGTGCGCCAAAGCTTGCTGCGGATCGTGAAAGTCGTCACGGCATTCACCGTCGGGCATTCGCTCACACTGGCATTGGCGGCGTGGGGATTCGTCCACGTACCCAGCCGTCCCATCGAGGTGCTGATCGCTGTTTCGATTCTCGTATCCGCCATCCACGCTCTTCGCCCGCTGTTCCCGGGGCGCGAGGCCGGAATCGCGGCCTTCTTCGGCCTCATTCATGGTTTGGCCTTTGCCACAACGCTCGGGGAGTTGGGACTCGGCCGGTGGGAGCGCGTCGCCAGCATCCTTGGATTCAACCTGGGTATCGAGACCATGCAGTTGATCGTGGTCGCCGCCAGCCTGCCGTCACTGATCTTGATGAGCCGCACGCGTGCCTACTCGATCTTGCGAATCGGTGGCGGTCTCTGTGCGGTCTTTGCATCCTTGGGCTGGATCGCGGAACGGCTGCTGCACGTACATACGCCGGTCGATACGGTGGTGAATAGCGTAGCGCAACACGCCTCTTGGATCGCCGCGGGCTTGTTTCTGGTCAGTCTACTTTCCTGGTCCCTGCGTGAGGTTGCCGTGAGGCAGACCATGCCGACCGAACCTTTGACCCCGACAGCCTTCGAGAGCAGCTAATACTTTCTATCGTGTTTCAGACGACTTTAAGGTACGAGGCCGAATCTCTTGAATATGCAGACTCATTCCGACATACACCCTGAATCTGTCCGCGCCAGCCAAGCCGCCGGCGAAACCTGGTTCTCTGACGCTTCAGGCTTGGCCTCACCCAAACTCGCCGCCTTGGATTGGGGCCTTCTCGGCCTACGCGTCTGGTTCGGCTTGAGCCTCTTCCTGAAGCACGGATGGGAAAAGCCCACCAACTTCGCTCAAATGGCACAGCACTTTCCAAATCCTTTGCACGTTGGGCCGGTCCCGGGCCTGGTATTTGCCCTGATCTCCGATGCCATTTGTTCCATCCTCGTTCTCTTAGGTTTAGGGACGCGCTGGGCAGCTCTGTGGATTTTCGCCAACATCTTCATTGCCTGGAGCTTCGTCCACGGCTTCCAGTTCTTTGGCCGGGGAGCAGATCATGGAGAAGCCATGGTGCTCTATCTGGGCGGCTTTTTAGCGTTGGCCATCATCGGACCGGGGCGGATCAGTCTTGATTGTAAGCTGGGTCTCGGCCACTTTGCGCGCAAACAGAATCGGCCGAAATCCTAGCGGAAGCCGGTATAGGCAATTGGGACGAATGGGCAAGGCACGCCGCGCTTCTCAAACCTGACTATCGGAGACTGGTAGCTTGGATCTACTCGATCCTTGCTCTTACATCTTGATTGGGAGGACTCTTTGCGAAGTCTCATTGCTCTTCTTGTTGTGATTTCTTTTTCAGTACAGATGGTTGCCCAGCAACCGGCGCCTTCATCAACTCAGTCATCTTCCGCCTCCGCGCCCTTGCTCGGGTTCTCATCGGCAGGAACAGTGACGGAGCAGGCTTGGGAAAAGCGCTTTCGTGCGATTCCCGATGCCAAGCGCGTACATGCCAACATGGTGCAGCTTGCCGGCCACCCTCACAACGTGGGCTCTGAGGCTCAAAGGAATAATGCGGAGTGGCTGGTGGCACGATACAAGGAATGGGGATGGGACGCACACATTGAGCAGTTTGACGTCCTCTATCCAACCCCAAAAACCCGCGTTCTGGAAATGGTTGGGCCGACCAAGTTCACGGCGAAGCTCGAAGAACCGCCTCTTCCAGGAGACCCCTACACGAACGAAACGAAGACGCAGCTGCCGGGCTTCAATATTTACTCAGCCGATGGCGATGTCACCGGCCCGCTGGTTTATGTGAACTACGGAATGCCCGCGGATTATGAGGAGTTGGAGCGAAATGGAATCTCGGTCAGCGGCGCTATCGTGATCTCCCGCTACGGCGGCGGCTGGCGTGGCCTGAAGCCAAAGCTGGCACACGAGCATGGCGCGCTGGGCTGCATTATTTATTCTGATCCGGCCGATGATGGCTATGTCCAGGGCGACGTGTTGCCGAAGGGTCCCATGCGACCGCCTGATGGCGTGCAGCGGGGAAGTGTTGCGGACACCACCATCTATCCAGGCGACCCACTGACGCCCGGCATCGGATCAGTGCCGGGAGCCAAGCGACTGAAGATCTCCGAAGCGACGACCTTGATGAAGATACCGGTGCTGCCGATCGGCTATGGGGATGCGCAGCCCCTGCTGGCGGCGCTCGACGGGCGTGTTGTGCCAGCCGGCTGGCGCGGCGGGCTGCCCCTCACCTATCACTTTGGCCCGGGACCGGCGAAGGTGCACTTGAAGCTCGAATTCAATTGGGACACCAAGCCCGTATTAGATGTGATCGCCACCATGAAGGGATCGGAAGAGCCCGATATCTGGATCGTTCGAGGCAACCATTACGACGGCTGGGTCAACGGCGCGGACGATCCTATTTCCGGTCAATCGGCTCTCTTGGAGGAAGCGCGCGCGTTGGGCGAGCTTGCCAAACAGGGATGGCGGCCCAAGCGAACACTGATCTACACGGCCTGGGATGGTGAGGAGCCGGGCCTGATTGGCTCAACGGAGTGGGCGGAAACGCACGCCGACGATTTGCTGAAGCATGCCGCGCTTTATATCAACTCGGATGAGAATGGCCGGGGCTTTTTTGGCGCCGGAGGATCGCACTCGCTCGAGTTGCTAGTGAATGATGTCGTAAAAGACATCAACGATCCGGAGACGCAGGTGTCGGTCTGGAAACGCCAGCAAGCGGCCACTCTCTTGCGCGGGGGAAGGAGGCCCAACCTGGCCCGCGCCGCCGGCGGAAACGAGATTCTGGCCCGGGGCACTCTGCCCATTGAGGCCATTGGCAGCGGCTCCGATTTTGCGGCGTTCATCGACCATCTCGGAATTGCTTCACTCAGCATCGGATTCGGCGGAGAAGATCGAAGCGGCACTTATCATTCGGCCTACGACACGCCTTGGTTTGAAGATCAGTTTGGCGACAAGGAGGAAGTATATGGGCCGGTTCTCGCACAGACCGCGGGTACGCTTGTGATGCGGGTGGCCGATGCCGATATACTGCCCTACGAT
This sequence comes from uncultured Acidobacteriaceae bacterium, assembly GCA_963740005.1. Classification (GTDB taxonomy): domain Bacteria; phylum Acidobacteriota; class Terriglobia; order Bryobacterales; family Bryobacteraceae; genus CAJCIT01. The sequence goes on from CAVUCO010000051.1 coordinate 32,962, forward strand.
TTCAAGATCCTCACGGAAACGGTGAAGGGATACGACGCCGAGCTAAAGGGTCTGGTGAAATCGTTGCAAGACGATGCCGAAACCAGGAAGCGGAATATCGACTTGGGTCTGTACACGTTGACGAACGATCCGAAGAACCCGGTCCATGCGCCGTCGCCGCTGATTCCGCCTCCCGCCATGAATTTCGCGGCGCTCGACGACTCGATAGCCGCGCTCGGCAAGGCAGCGGCAAATTTCAGCCAGGCCGAGGCCAAGATGGCGGCGCTCTCTCCCGAGAAGCGCAAGTCGCTGAACGCCCAACTGGCGCTTGCGGAGCGTAAGCTCACCAGTGAGCAAGGCTTGCCCCGCCGTCCGTGGGTGAAGCACGTTCTGTACGCGCCCGGCACATATACCGGGTACGGAGCCAAGACCATGCCGGGGGTTCGAGAAGCGCTTGAGCAAGGACGGTTCCAGGAGGCGCAAGAACAGATTGCGGTCGTCGCCAAAGCACTACAGGATGAGGCAGCGTTCGTAGATCAGATTGCGACCGAACTCGCTTCCTCGAATTAACTCGCGCATCCCCACCACGGACCCGAAGGTCTCATCGCAGGGATGCCTCCGGAATCACTCACTGCTCAGCGGTCCATCAGACTGACGTATCGTGGGAACGTGGATTCTGCCGTGCCACAATCCGCGGGAGCCGAGCATCTGGTTGCCTCATCGGGGAGCGAGGACCGTGTGCTTGAAGCGAGCGTTCTTCAGGAACCCGAATCGCTCTTCACGCAGATATCCGGCCTCCCGATTGACGATTTTTGGCGCGAGGCAGGTGCCGATTGCGTCGATCTGACCAAGGCCGAACTGGCCGGGGTACTTCTGGCAATTGGCGCTAAGTACAACTATGGGCTGGCGCCGGAGGTTCAAGCTACTCGCCGCCAGGTGTGCGCCTTCTGGCGCTCGCTTCAACTCAGGGAACTGGCGCTCGCTCACGCCTGTGCTCTGGGGCGCGATGCGGCCTGGCAGCAATTTCTGGCGCGCTATCGGGAGCCGCTCACGCGAGCCGCCATCGGAATCACAGGATCGGCATCGCTCGGTCAGGAACTCGCCGATTCGCTCTACTCGGAAATGTTTGGCCTTACCAGCCGCGATGGAAAACGCCGGTCGCCGCTGGCCTCGTTTGCCGGACGTGGCTCATTGCTGGGTTTCCTGCGCACGACACTCGCCCAAAGGCATGTGGACCACCATCGCCGCACGCACCACGAAACCCCTATCGAAGAAAAAGACTTCGCCGCCGCAACCTCCGACCCCATTCCCACGGCAGGGATGCTCTCCGGCCTCGGCAAATCGTTGACGGCCGCCCTCCAATCTTTAGAAGCCGAAGAACGGTTCCTGCTTTCCTCCTGGTTCCTGGATCAGCGGACCCTCCACGAGATCGCCCAGGTGCTGCGCGTGCACGAAGCGACAGTGAGCCGTCAACTCAAGCGCCTCACCTTCCGGCTTCACAAAGAACTCCTTAAGAACCTGCAGGCTTCGGGCATGAGCCGGCGTGCCGCCGAGGAGGCTCTCGGCATCGATCCGCGCGACCTTACCATTAATCTTCGAAGCTTACTGCAATACTCGCCCCCTGCACCGTTCCTTGAACAGGGAGAGCTTCCGGACTCGGGAAAAGCATGACCGAACACGTACATCCCGGACCCCACCTCGACCCGGAGTTGCTGAATGCCTTCGCGGAAGGAGTGCTGCCCGAACACGAACGACAGCAATGCCTTTCGCACGTTGCGGAGTGTTCCCGATGCCGGGAAATCGTGTTTCTCGCCCAGGCGCCCCCCCCTGAGCCGGTTCTGTCGAACGCCGTACCGCTGTGGCGCCGGTGGCTTCGACCGATTCCCGTCCTCAGCAGCGCGGTGGCCGCTTGTGCGCTGTTGATTGCAGTGTCGCTTTACCGCTATCAGACGCCCCCAACGCCTCCCGCGAGTGCCACCGCCGCTTGGACAGAGGCGTACTCAGTTCGGGGGGCAGCTACCGAAGCCACTGAGCGGCAGTTACAGGATGCAGCCCGCTTGAAGGCCAAAATGATGGCCTCTCCGCCGCCTGCTACCCAATCCGCGGCTGTTGTTCCGCCCTCCGCGCCGGCGGATACTATTTCCTCTTTCGGCGCGGGGACCAGAGCGTTGCCGCAGGCCCGCATCGCGCCGCCCGCTCCCGCGCCGTCCTTGTCGCAGCTTGCCGAAAAGGATCAGAGCCAGCCACTCCCTGCAGGCCAACGCCCGGCAGGGTTTGGCGCAAAGGTTTTCGTGCAGCCGTCCAGAATTCCGCTTGCGGAAAGCGCAGCCTTCGGAGGGCCGTCCGGCGGAAGCTCGCTCAAGCTCAACGTCGAGCACGAACGTAACACGATCAATGGTCTTTCCGAAGTCAAAGGCTCAGTCACCGACGCCACCGGTTCCGCCGTTGCTGGCGCGACGGTGATCATCCGCCATTTCGCTGGTCCTCCCGGCGGGGCCACCGTGACCGGTCCAGACGGGCGGTTCGCGATGGCTGCACTTCCCGCCGGCCGGTATGAGATAGAAATCGAATCACCCGGGTTTCAGAAGGCAGTCGCGCCACTCGAACTCCAGCCACAGGACATCGCACTGGTGGAATCAAAGCTGTCCGTTGGTTCGACGTCGGAGACTGTAGAGGTAACTGCTGCCAACGCGATGCTCAGTACCGAGAGCAGCGCCCCGCTTCCAATACGGCAGGCGTATTCATTGCCCAGCAAACTGCCGGTCGCTTCCTCAGCCATCAGCGGAAACCGTGTGCTTGTGGCCGACTCTGCGGGGGCGCTCTTCTTCAGCCCCAACGCGGGAAAGCAGTGGGAGGCCGTCAAACCCCAGTGGCAGGGGAAAGTCAAGCTCGTTCTCGTGCCGGTCGAACCGATAGTGGGTCGGCCGAGTGGCAGCCTGGGCCAGTCAATGGCCGCACTGCGAGCTGTGCCGGCTGGCAAGACGCTAGTCTTTGAACTCGTCACCGACGCTGGATCGACCTGGTTCAGCCAGGACGGCACCCACTGGTATCCGCAGCCCCCTCGCCCTTGATTCCTCGACCAAAAAACTGAAATTCTCTGTGCAAGATCCGCCGGACCTCCCGTTCTCAGCTTAGAGACTGGAAGCCCCGCACCGTCGCGGGTGCCGGAAGTATTTCATGCCAGACAAGCGCCTTCGAGATAAACGAGTTTCTGAGCGGCGCCCGTCAGCATGCAGGCACCGGCGTCCTTTTAGCAACGTCTTCGAGCCAGTCAAGAGGAGTCGAGAATGAACTTCCATTCGTTATTCACCAACCCTGCCTCCCGGCCTGTCGCAATCTTGTGTTCCACCTTGATAGGCGGGTGTCTGGCGCTGCTCGCCATTGGCTCACACAGGACAGACGCATCGGGCGAGGGGACGCCGGGCGGAGCCCACAAGCTAGCATTCCTGAACCTGACGATTCCGTTTGAGAGCCAGCGCGCGGGTAGCGGCCAACTGACCCTCGAAGTTCTCGATCCTGAGGACCGCGTCATCGGCGGGATGGGGCACGCCTCGACCATCACAACCGGCCCCGGCCAGTGGCAGGAAACACTGAAACTCGCCAAGGCCTTGCCCCTGGATGATCTGGTGTGGCACCGTCTTCACTACCGCTTCGTCTACGCCGATAACCGCAGTCCGGCCATCGACGGGATTGAACCGCTCGCAAGGATGCTGCGCATCCCCATCATCCACGTTCTGGCGCAACAAACCTATGCCAGCGGCGCCCAAGCTGCGGTGCGCATCATCGCGACGGACACTGCGAATCAGCCCATCAGCGGAGTCGGCGCGGTGCGTGTCGAGTTCGGTGAGAAACACCAGCTCGTGTATGCCGGTTCAATGAACAGCCGCGGAACCACAGAAGCTCAATTCCGGTTTCCAGCAGGCGTTGTCGGCGATTCGTCTCTTCGTTATATCGTCGACACCCCGCTTGGATCCACGGAGCTGACCCAGTCGGTCCGGCTGCTGAACAAGACGTCAATCTTGCTCACCACCGAGAAACCCATGTATCAACCCAGCCAGACCATTCACATTCGGGCGCTGGCTTTGGATCGCGTGAGCCATGAAGCCGCAGCGAATCGGAAGCTAACCTTTGAGATCGAAGATTCGCGCGGAAACAAGGTGTTCAGGACTGCCACCCAGACCGACGCGTTCGGCGTCGCATCCGCTGAGTTTCCCCTCGCCGACGAGGTCAACCTTGGCACCTACCATCTGCGCGCGCAGATGGACGAAGAAGGATCTGGAAATACGTCCGAGCTCGCATTGAATGTCGAGAAGTACGTGCTGCCGAAGTTCAAAGTTGCGGTGGAATTTACCGGCCAAAATCAGCATGGCTATCGTCCTGGCGACCACGTGACCGGTATCGTCCGCGCGAACTACTTCTTTGGTAAAGCGGTGGAAGGCGACGTAACGGTCAGGGCAACCGGACTGGACGTGGCACAGTTCGAAGCCGCTAGCGTGGAAGGGCATACCGACGCCGGGGGCGCCTACCGCTTCGACTTGAAGCTTCCTGCCTATTTCGCCGGAAGGCCGCTCAACGGCGGTGCGGCCAGAGTGCTCTTGGAAGCCATCGTTAAGGATTCTGCGTCGCATTCCGAAACGCGAGGCGAGCCCATCGCCGTCAGTGATTCGCCGCTCATCGTAACGGCTATTCCGGAAGGCGGGACGGTGGCGCCGGGACTTGAGAACCAGGTCTTCGTGCTGACCTCGTACGCCGATGGCAAGCCGGCCGTTACTCAGCTGCGCGTGCATGCGGATGGCAACCGCGACCAGACTGCTTCCACAGACGAAGGCGGCATCGCGTCGATTCAGTTGAAGCCCGGCTTTGGGCCAATCACCATCGAGGCGAAGGATAAGGAAGGCAATCGCGTTCAGAGCACGATTCCGCTTGACCTGCGGACGGGTGCGGACCAGATCCTGCTGCGCGGCGAGAAAGCAATCTACCGGGCCGGTGATCGGATGCGATTCACAGTCTTATCGACCCGCAGCCATGCCACGGCCTACGTGGATGTCATTAAGGACCAGCAAACCATCCTGACGCGCGACATTGACATCGTCAACGGTCAGGCGGAGTTCGAACTTCCGGCAACGCCAGGCCTCGCCGGGACGATCGACGTCAATGCCTACTTGTTTGGCGCCAACGCAAGTCCCGTAGCAGATCACCGGCTCGTGTTTGTGCAGCCGCCCGACGAACTACGAATCGAGGCAACCTCGGATGCCCCGGTCTACAAGCCCGGCAGTGAGGCTTGCGTTCGCTTCCGGGTCACAAACACGCACGGACAAGGCGTGCAGGCGGCACTCGGGTTGCAGGTGGTGGATGAAGCCGTCTTCGCCCTCGCGGAGAAGCAGCCCGGATTCGCTAAGGTGTTTTTCTATCTGGAGCAAGAGGTGATGAAGCCGCGCTTTGAGCTTCACTCGATCGAAGTAAGTGACCTTGTTACGGAAGTGCATCCGCCAAACGCGGCGCGGCGCGACCGGGCCGCGCAGGCTTTATTCTCTGCTACAGAGTTAGTGAACCAGAACAAGTTTCAGGCAGAGGCCGGCCGCGACGTGCTTCAGGCCAAGTTCGCAGAGTACACCCAGCGCTATCGGACCAGGTTCCAGGAGCAGGCACGGGAAGTCGCCGATCGGCTGACCCGCGATCGCCGGGAGCATCCTGGCGCGAGCGATTTGTCGGAGCTTCTGGCGAAGGACAGAGGAACACCGATTCGGGATGCCTGGGGCACGCCCTTGCAGGTTCAACGCGCATGGTGGAACCCCGACACGCAGTACTCTGTCCGCAGCGCCGGAGCCGATAAGACGTTCGGCACCAGCGACGACATGGAGGCTTTCCTGCAGGTGCGTACGACAAGAGTCTTCCTGCCTTCGAAAGCGACCGGGTTCGATGTCGAGATCGAACACGATCGAGGGCCGTTCAATGGCCGCGCTGAAATTACGGGAACGGTTCTCGATATGACCGGAGCAGCTGTACCGGGCACTGCCGTGACCGCGCGCGAAATCTCGACAGGCGCGGAGCGGCGAACGAAGTCGAATGCGGCCGGAGAGTTCGGTCTGGCGTCGCTTCCTCCGGGCAGTTACCGCGTCGAGCTGGCCTCACCCGGTTTCGAACTCAATTCCGGAACTCTGAATCTGCAATCACGCGACCGTGCCGTGCTTTCGGCAACCCTGGAAGTCGGCTCGTCGTCCCAAACCGTCGAGGTCGTGGCCGTAGCGCCGTTCATGCTACGCAACCGCATGCTTGGGGCGAACGCTGGCTTTGTGGCGGATGTTGTAGGCCGCTTCGGCGACCGACTGCCAATGCAGAAGGCGATGGCTCCGGCCGCGGCGGCCATGTATGTACCAGCGGAAGCTGTGGCTGGAGCAGCGACTAGTCCAGCAGTCAAGCAGGAAAACGCCGGGCAAGAAGCGCGTGTGCGCTCGTATTTTCCAGAAGCGCTCTACATTAACCCCGAGATCATCACCGATCAACACGGTGAGGCAAGTATTGTCATTCCCATGGCCGACTCGATCACGACCTGGCGGATGGCCATGGTGGCCTCGACACAGAAAGGTGCGCTGGGCGCCGGGACGGCGAGCCTCAAAGTGTTCCAGGATTTCTTTGTGGATCTCGACCTCCCTGTCACGTTAACCCAGGGAGACCGCGTCTCCATTCCCGTGGCTGCCTACAACTACTCTGGTGCGGCCGGTCAGGTTACTCTCAATCTTCGGCCTGACGATTGGTTCGCTCTCGTCAATGACTCGGCAAGCAAAACGGTTTCGGTGGAATCCGGTCGCGTGGGCGGTTCTCAGTTCACGATTGAAGCCAAGCGCATTGGTAAGTTCAAGCTGACTCTTTCCGCAAAGATGCCTGGCCGGGCCGACATCGTGGTCCGGGATATCGAAGTGATTCCCAACGGGCGCGAGCTTACCGAAGTTTTCAACGGCCGGCTCGAATCCTCCGTGCAGCACGACGTCGCCTTCCCTCGCGATGCGATTCAAGGGGCGAGTACCGTTTTCGTGCGGCTTTATCCGGGGCCGTTAAGCCAGGTCGCCGAAGGCATGGACGCGCTTCTGCGCATGCCCTATGGCTGTTTCGAACAGACCTCGTCGAGCACCTATCCGAACGTGCTGGCGCTTGACTATATGAAGCGCTCGAAGAAGCTCACGCCTGAAGTGCACGCCAAGGCCGAGGGGTTCATTACCAACGGCTATCAGCGCCTCTTGACGTTCGAAGTGCCGGGCGGCGGATTTTCCTGGTTCGGCAACGCGCCCGCTAACAAGATTCTGACTTCCTACGGTTTGATGGAGTTCTCGGACATGGCGAAGGTTCATGATGTGGATCCAAGACTGATCCAGCGCACTCAGCAGTGGCTTGCCTCGCAGCAAAAGGCGGACGGAAGTTGGCCTTCCGATGCAAACTTCATCAACGAGGGAGCGACGGATCGCTACAACTCCGATGCCTTGCGCATAACCGCCTATATCGGCTGGGCTCTTGCCGGCACGAAGTATCAGGGGCCGGCCGTCGATCGCGCCAAGCAGTATGTGGAAAATCACCTGGGCGCCAGGACCGATTCCTATACGCTCGCGGTGATTGCCAACTTCGCTACCGCCTACGAAAAAGACCACGGCTTTACATCTCGTGCCATTGAAAAATTGCTGCAAGCGCGTATTGAGAAAGACGACAAAGCCTGGTGGACAACCGAAGAGACCAGCGTTTATGGGGCGGGCGAAAGCGCCACCGTCGAAACCACCGGACTGGCGGTGCAGGCTCTGCTTGCTTCCGGACAAGCCTCGGCAATCGCGCGTAAGGCACTGGCCTATCTGGCTTCGAAGAAAGACGCTTCCGGAACCTGGGGAACCACTCAGGCCACGATCATGGCTCTGCGAGCGCTGCTCCTTTCGATGGAAAAAGGCGCTGCGGACGTGCGCGGCACGATTGAGATCACGCTCAACGACGTTCCGGCAACGACGCTGTCGTTAACCCCGGACAATAACGACCTCTTTCACCAGTTCGTGCTGAGAAACGTCAGTTCAACCGGCAACAATCGGATCGGCGTCCACTTCGAGGGCAAAGGCAGCCTCGCATACCAGGTGGTGGGACGCTACTTCCTGCCGTGGACCCAAGCGCCCGCCGGGGAAGCGCTCTCCATCGACGTCGCTTACGACCGCACCTCGCTTTCGCAAGACGATATCGCCACCGCAACAGCGACCGTTAAGAACAATATGCCCGAGCCCGCGAAAATGATCATGATCGACCTCGGCATTCCTCCCGGTTTCGACCTATTGAGCCAAGACCTGCAGCAAATGCAGGAGCACACCGCCAACCAGCACGGCGGGCGCTTGGAGAAGTTCACTCAAACCGCGACGCAAGCGATCCTCTATTTCGATTCGATCCCCGCCGGCGGTAGCGTGTCGGTGAAGTATCGACTGCGCGCCAAGTACCCGATTCGAGCTCACTCATTTCTGGCCAAAGCATACGAGTACTACGATCCGGCAGTGCATGCACTCGCACGTCCAGTCCTGTTGGAAGTGCACAAACGGTGACCTGCTTTAACCGTTCACAGTGCCAAGCGCGGGCAAGCTAGAAAAAGGAGCCGAGGACGTGGAACCCGACCCACTTAGATCCGCCTAGACAAGCCGGGTTTTCCGGGTCACGTGACCTCGTCACAGAGCTGCGCCCGCGTATCGGCAACGGTCGCCGTCGCCAGCTTTAGTACACTTCGCAAGTCAGCGTTCGCTCGCGCTAACTCGTCGATGGTATCGAGCGCGGCCGGGAGCTTTATTGCCATCGCCGCCATCATCGCTATCTGGTCCCCAAAAGCGGAAGGCGCTTCCTCTCCGGATAGCTTCTTGCACAGTTCCCGAGCCTCCGTGTACTCTTCCGAACCCGGCAGCATCATCATTCGGGCGCCTCTCGATTCAGCGCCCCATGATGTTGACGGCTTGCCTTAGCTGAGGCCGCTTTCCAGCCAGTCGCCCGCACGGTGGCAGATATCTTCAAGCACCTCATGGGGATGTTTCGAAACCGGTAGAGCAATTGAGAACCAGTTCGATGCTACTTCCATTACGTTACGTCCTGATGAAACACTTCAGAGTAGGGCCGCCGCGCGAAGCTCTAATGCCCGGTCAAGAATGAATTCAAGCGCTCCGATCTGGATTCAAAAAAGGATTTTGGCCGACAGTTGAAGCTCCCTCGGAGTGCCGCGGCCCGTTGCGTAATTGCTGATGGTCGTGGTGATGACCCCGAAATTAACTGGGTTAGATACGTCCGCATTGGGCGCTCCATATTGGGCCCGGTTAAAGACGTTGAATAAATCCGCGCGGAAGCGCAGATTCACCCGCTCGGTGATGCTAATGTACTTCGATAGCCCCAGATCCAGCTGCGAAATACCCGGCGCCCGAAACGCATTCCTTCCCAGATCTCCGAAGGTGTGGAAAGCAGGCTTGGCGAACGCGAGTGCATTGATCCAGTCGTTGGGGGTCGATCCTCCCGAGGGCGTCAGTGAAACGCCGGCAACATAGTCCGGTCGCATCCATCCGCTAATTGCAAAATCGCCGGGGACGGAAGCGTTCGTACGGTCGATCGTGATGTTCACCGGCAGCCCGGTTTGTGCGGTTCCGATGCCGCTCAATTGCAAACCTCCCAACAAGGCGCGTCCCACACCTGGGCGGCTGAGGTACCGCTTTCCGGCTCCGAAAGGCAAGTCGTACACAAACGCGAGATTGAACATCGACCGCACATCGTCATCGCTACTGCCTTTGTCGCAAGCCCGGCAGAAGGTATCCTGCGGCACATCCGACTCGCCTCCACCAATGCTGCCGTCATTGATCGAATGCGACCACATGTAGTTCGACGTCAGTGAAAACCCGCTTTGAAACGCTCTGCGCGCTGTAAATAGCAAGCCTTCGAAAGTGGAGTTGCCCACGTCTCCCCGCCAGGTGAGAGGACCAAACGCCGGATAGGGCCTGACTCCCGTCGCCGGATCTACCAGATTCGTGTAAGTGGTCGTCAGAACATCCGTGCCTTTATTGCCGAGGTAGGTTGCGGTGCCGACAATACCGAAGGGGAACTGCTGCTGAACGGAGGCAGTCCAGGCCGCGACGTAATCATCCTTGCGGGGATTGCGGGCCAGGTCGCGCGGCGTTACAACGCCCAAACCGCCGGCTTCCCCGTAGATTATGTAGGGAGTCAGTGGATAAGAAAGGCCGGGGAATTGAACATTAGTGAACGTATAACGATCGACCGTGTTCGAGATGGGCAGATTCTGGTCGTCTTCCTGCCCGTCTGTATGATAAATGCCGCCGCCGGCCCGCACCACCGTGTTGCCATGCGACCACGCAATGCCGAGCCGGGGGTCGAAGTCGTTGTACCGCGGAACGAAGAAGAAATACGAGCTCGGACAATAGCCGCCCGGGCCGCAAGTGGCAAAATCGAATGGAATGGCAGTGCCGTTGCCGATGGCGTGCAAGGCGTTGAAAAAGTTATACCGTAGGCCTGCCGTGATGGTCAGATTGCTGGTCACCTTCCACTGGTCCTGCACATAGGCCCAATACTGCGTTTTGCGTTGCCTGACCAGAGGCTGCACTGCGGTGTAAGTGGCCTGCGACATCGTGTTGTCCGTGAACGCGGTGGGCGAAAGGTATGTTAAGGTTCCACTCTGGGCCGAACCCTGGTTCATCAGGAGCCATCTGATTTCACCCCCAAACTTAATCGTGTGTTTGCCTTTGGTCCAGGCCACGTCGTCGATCAGATCGAAGGTCTTGGACGGGTAATCGCTGGCTGTCTGGCCGCCGAGTGAGCTAAAGCCGGTAACGCTCACGGTATAGGGAACCGGGGAGATATTTCCCGACAGATACTGGGTCTGATTGACTCCGAACTTGGCTTCGTTCACCAGAGTCGGCGTGAACGTGTGCGTCAGGCCAACCACGCCGTTGAGGAATATTGTGTCGTAGCCGGTCAATACAGTGAGATTTCCGGTGGGAGTATGTTCCACGGCTTCGTCCGCATTGAAACGAATAAAGGCTGTGGTTTTCTCGGAGAAATTCTCGTCAAGCCGGATCATCCCGGAGTCTTCGTTGTCAATTTGCCGGCCGTTAGCATTGTAATTCCAAACGTTCGGATTCGATGTGGGCGAGGTCCCAGTGGGATAGGCGCTCAAAAGCGGTATTATCGCCGGAGACTTCTCGGATGCCTCCTGAATGAAGGTCGGGCTGGGCACCAATCCAATCTGGGTTCCATCCAGTCTCTGTCGAAGGCCCTCGTAATTCATGTAGAAGAACGTCTTGTTCTTCTTAATGGGACCGCCCAAGCCTCCTCCGAATTGATTGAGGAGAAAAGGGTTCGGAGACGGTCCGTTAAAGGGAGTACGCGCCTCCATAGCATCGTTCCTGAAGTACCAAAACGCATCGCCCTGAAACGTGTTTGTCCCGGACGTCGAAACCACCGCCATCTGCCCGCCGGCTGTGCCCCCTTCCACGTCGGCTCCGAAGTTTTGCGATTGCACTTGAAACTCGTTGATCGAATCCAGCGGCACGTTCAGCCGCATGTACTCTCTTTGCATCTGGTTGAAAACCGCTGTGGCGTCCACTCCGTCCAACGTAAGGTTGTTGTCGTCCAAACCGTGGCCTGCAAAACGAATGGTCCGCTGGTCTCCGCCGCCATTGTTGATGGCTCCCGGAACAAGGGCCGTCAAGGTCGCCCAGTTGCGGCCGTTGATGGGAAGCTCGTTGACATCGTCATGTTCGATGGGAGCGCCGATGGTGGCATCGACTTTATCCAGCTGAACCAGCGGCTCGATGACGGTCGTTTCTTGTTTTTGGCCTGTTACTTCCAGTCTTGCGGTGAGTGTCCGGGTTTGACCAACCACCTGCTCGACGTGTTCGGCCCGAAACGTCGCAAATCCAGCTTTGGAAATCTGCACAGAGAAAATGCCGGGCGGCAAGTCGACCAATTCGTAGTCGCCTTTGGATGTTGTTACCGTCTCTCTCTGAAGTCCAGTCGCCGTCTCGGTCGCGATGATTTTTGCCTCCGGAACGAGGTTACCTTGCGGATCCGTCACCATTCCAGTAAGTACGGACCGATTGATCTGCGCCGATGTGTTACCCACAAAACACAACAGCAATAAAACCGCGCTGTAAATCGGACCAACAAACCAATGTCTCATGTTATCTTCCCCCATGCCGGGACACACCTCCGGCTTCGATATGCTGGCCCAATGCCAAGCGCAGCCGCGGCAGCCTGGCCCAGCGGCGCAAACGGTGTCTGTTTTGTTAGGGTTGTACCGCTTAATAGAACTGCAGTTATTTAGTTTGGCTTTGAAGTGTTTATTAAAGCAAACCGACAACTAACTTCCATTATAGGCATCAGCGGTCATACACGTTCCAGCACATAGACAACCTTGCTCCTTTCGTCGGGACTCTCCCTGACCCGCTGCAGGCTCTTGCCGGAGTCGATCAGCGTCCACGTATCCTGTGAACGGATCAGCCGTACGCCCTCATGCTCGACTATCTCAAAGACCAGCGAGTCACCATCCCAATGAACTGTGGCGTGAAATTCATCGCCGTCAGAACCAATGTACACAAGTTCTTTTCCGCCGATTTCATAAGTGAAATCACTTTGTCGCTCACCATGACCATTGTTTGATGTAATATGAACTCGCAGTATGTTGTCGCTAAGTTCGACGGTCATCTTGTAACTATATGATTTGTTCCTGGGCGGAGGTACGCAGCGTTCGTTGTTCTGTTGCCACGTGCCGGCCATTTGAAGCCTTGTCTCAACACGCGCGTCCATTCCCGATCCCAGCAAGGAATAGCTGGAGAGGAAGAGTAACGCAAAGTAAATAATTGAGGCGTTAGGAGCGCTTGTCTTACATTTCAATGAAAAGAAATGCACGCGTTCTGTCCCCCCTCACCCACATCAGTTTGCAAGAGCTTTGTTGCACTAAAATGAATTTCGATTTTTCTAGATATCTAAAGAAACGGAACTTCCGGTGGGCGTAGCTCAGGGAGGTGATTATTGAAAATCCTGGTAGTGGAAGATGAGGCAAAGACGGCGCGCTTTCTGCGGACGGGCCTCCGCGAGGCTGGATTTGTAGTGGACGAGGCAGGCGACGGGACAGGAAGCGATTCACATGGCTGGAGAGCTTTCGTTCGATGTGATCGTGCTCGATGTAATGCTTCCAAAAGCCGATGGCTGGCAAGTGTTGGGCGAATTACGCCGCGAAGGCCTGGACACGCCGATTCTCTTGCTCACCGCGAAAGATGCCGTCGAGGACCGGGTTAAGGGATTTGAGCTAGGCGCCGACGACTACCTGGTGAAACCGTTCGCGTTTTCGGAGTTGTTGGCTCGAATCAGGTCGTTGTTGAAACGTGCTCCAGTCCGGCAGCAAGAGGTGTTGCGTGTGGCCGATCTGGAGATTGATCTGCCCCGGCATCGAGCCATGCGCTCGGGACAGCGGGTTGACCTGACGGCCAAGGAATTTGTTTTGCTCACCTTGCTTGCGAAGCGGGCGGGCGAGGTGCTTTCGCGCACGATGATTGCAGAAGCCGTGTGGGATATGAACTTCGACAGTGACACAAATGTAGTCGACGTTAATGTGCGCAGGCTGCGGGGTAAAATGGACGACCCCTTCCCTCTCAAGCTAATCAAAACGATCCGCGGCGTTGGATACGTACTCAGTGGCGAAGAGTAGGTGGTCGCTCGCATTCCGTTTGACAGCCTGGTACACCGTTGCCTCCTTGCTGCTCCTGTTGGCGGCAACGGGGGCTTTGTATTGGGCATTAGTGACAAACCTGGAGCACGATTCGGATTTGTTTTTGGCGGATAAAGTGCACGTCGTGCAGAGTCTCCTGCGAGAGCGCCCCAATGATTGGGACAGTCTCCGGGAAGAGATCGAACTCGAGTCGGCGGCACGCCGGTATGACCAGTTCTATACGAGGCTGGTGGATGCGCAAGGCAAGACCCTCCTCGAGACGCCAGGGATGAATGCCGTTGTGCCGGTTGAAAAATTTGATGGACTAACTGAACGCGTTGCGCGGATTCAGTCGGTCGAAGGATCACCGTACAAAGCAACAGCCGTTACCGCGCCTGTGGGAGAGGCTCAAAACACCTACTGGAGAATTCAAACTGCGGTGAGCCTGGCCCAACAGCAAGAGGCGATTACGCGATATCGCCACTGGCTCTGGGCAATCTTGTCCGCTTCGTCCATCTTGTGCCCGCTGGTTGGTTACCAGATCGCCGGGCGGGGCATAAGGCCGGTCAAATACGTGGCAGAGGCCGCAAAACGAATTGGCTCGAGCACACTGAGCGAACGCATTCAGGCCGAAGGCTATCCAATTGAACTGGCGGACTTGGCGCTGACCTTCAATGCCATGCTGGATCGCCTGGAAGAGAGCTTCGACCGGCTCACTCGGTTTTCGGCTGACTTGGCGCATGAATTGCGAACTCCGGTAAACATCATCCGCGGGGAGATTGAAGTGGCGCTGACTAGACCCAGATCAACGCACGAGTATCGCGAAGTGCTGGTCTCGAATCTGGAAGAGGTCGAACGGCTTTCTGGGTTGATAGGGAGTTTGCTGTTTCTAGCCCGGGCAGAAAGCCCCGGAACGTCCATCAAACGAGAAGCGGTTCTAGTCAGCGAACTGCTGGAGTCGATCCGAGATTACTACGAAGTTCCGGCTGAACAGGCGGGCGTTGCGCTTGCCGTCAGCGCGCCGCCGGGCTCGCAAGTTTCGCTCGACCGCTCCTTGATGCAGCGCGCCATCGGGAATCTGGTGAGCAATGCTTTGGCCCACACACCGGCCGGTGGACGCGTTGACTTAAGTGCAAGCGATAGCCATGATGGCCTGGAGATTTGCGTGCGTGACAGCGGATGCGGGATTCCCGCCGAATCGATTCCGCGATTGTTTGACCGGTTCTACCGGGTTGACCAGGCGCGATCGCAGCGGCCCGGCGGATTCGGGCTGGGGTTGTCCATTGTGCGGGGAATCATGACGCTCCACGGCGGTAGCGTCGCAGTAATGAGCGAATTGGAAAAAGGAACGCAAGTCACCCTGGTGATCCCCATGAATGGCTGTGCAAATCGCCTGAAGAAGTCATGACAGGACCGAAACGTCCGCGCCTTTACCGTGTGTGACAAGGCCCTGTTCGCGGCCGCGCGGGGACTTCAGTACCTGGCAATCGAGCGAAAGGAATCCCAGCATCTCACTCAGAACTTTAGAGTTGGCCCTGTACCAAACAAATGAGCCCTTGCGGCGCGCCGTCACCAGATCCTCATTCCGAAGCTTCTCCAGATGATGGGACAGCGTCGACCAGGGCAACCCGATCTCTTCTTGAATCTCTCCAACCGTCTTTCGTCCCTGGGGCGCGACGATCAGCGACTGTATGATTCGCAGGCGCGGTTCGGCCCCAATTGCCGAGAAGCGGCTTGCGAATCTCTTGGTCTTGGCGGCACCTGGTTGACGTTTCATGTTTCTATCGTCCTGTTGGTGGAGTCCGCTCTACGCGCCGGCTGTCTCAAAACGAAGGGCAAGTGCTGTTGCCGAGGCAGTGAGCCACTGGTCCACGCGTCCATCGTCCAAAGGCTCACCGGGCTTTCATGGACGGAGGACCTTAGCCGCTGACTGAATTCGCTTCCGGGATCCGAAGATTCTCCGCTAGCTCCGCGTCAAATTGGGGAACTCTTGGTTGTGGATTTGCGAGGTCGGTCGTCATCATCGTCCTCGGTGGGCGGTCTTCCCGGCAGCCCCTCGTTCTGCGGTGTCAGCCCTCGGGTCGCGGTCCAGGGTCGGTCGGGCTCGTCGACTTCTCCGGCATGCCCTAAAAAGCCGGCTTGGACTCCGCCCTTTAAGGCAGACGTTCCGGTTATCTTACCGTCATCCACGGAACCTTTGAACTCAATCGTATAAGGACGGGGTCCGTCGAAAGAGACTTCAAATGTAATGTCCTTACCTTGAATGCTTCCCGAGATTGGGTACGACTTTCCATATTCCTCAAACGTTCCCGTCACTCCATGAGCAGTCTGCTTGAGAGTCAGAATTCCGCGAACGGTTCCTAAGCGAACGTCCCAGGAGATTCGCCATTTGCCTGCGATCTTCGCGGTCTTGACCGGCGTGTTGACCGCGGCGGCGTTGCTCGACGAGTTGTGATCGGCTGCCCGGGCCTGCTCCCCGCCCGCGAGCCAAGCCGCCGCTAGCAGCGAAATGAGAATCGGGTTGAATCGGGTGCGTGAGTTCATCTTGAACCTGACGGCTAGAAAAGACCGGTCCGGCACTTGCGCGCCAGGCCGGTCTTTTTTTTGCCATCCCTCTAACTACTTATTGCTTTGGAAACTGAAACGCGCCAAACAGATCCGTGATTGCCGGGCTGTTGCTGGGCACGTACGGATTCTCGGTGGTCGTGACCGGATTGGGCAGATTATCCCGGCTCCGATACGAGATGGGATCCAAGTTCCAGTTACGCTCGATGAACTTGTCGATGGAGGCATGGTCCGCATAGTCGTGATTGACAATTCCGCCCATCGTGTAGGGAGAAACGATCAGGAACGGCATGCGCGTACCGTCGCCGAACCAGTCCAGTGGTTGGATATAACCGGAGTCGAAGTATCCGCCGCCCTCGTCGAAGATCAACATGATCGCAGTGCTCTGCCACAGTGACGAAGCCTGCACCTTTGTGACGATATTCTGGACGAAGCCCTCCCACAAGTTGAGCTTGGAAGAGGCCGGGTGGCCGTCGACAAACCCGCTCGGCTGGATGATCGAAACAGCCGGCAGCGTGTTGGCCGCTACGTCCGCGAAAAAGGTGCTCGTGTCCTGAATGTGGGCATTTCTCTGCGCCGGGTTGGTCATAATGTCCGACGCGTACTGAAACACATTGCAAATGTTGCAGTAGGCGTCGTACGGATTCTGTCCCGCCGGGTCCGTCAGGTAGAGGTTCCAGCCTTCGCCGAAGAAGGTGTAGGTAAGGCCCGCCGCTCCGAGTACGTCGCCGATGTGCGGCTGAGACGTGGGCGGGATGGTGTACTGCGAGTATTGCGCCGCCGAGCTTCCGTCGCCGTTAAAGCCGGGGTTGTAATTATTCAACAGGTAGTAGTGGAGTGTGTCGCATTTGGAATTCACGATTGGCGTGGGCAACGATTTCAGGTAATTGAGGATGGGCGCAACGCCGGGCTGCGTTTCATCCGAGCAATTGCTATACGTACCGCCGCTGTAGCCGTCGTTCGCGTACCAGTTGTTAGTGCCAGGCTCCGGATCGGGGTTTTCGATTTGGTTGTAAGGCGGCGTCGCCGGGTTTCCGTTGCCGTCGCTATACCACATCGCGTCGGCATAGCCCAACATGATATGGTTGGCGCCCGTGCCGCCCATCACACCCTGGTGCATGTTATCGCTGAGGGTATAGGTGTCGGCCAGCATTTTCAGATAGGGAGCGTCGCCACTCTGCATGTTGTAGAATTCCGCCGCCGTC
>CAVUCO010000052.1:0-74663 GCA_963740005.1 uncultured Acidobacteriaceae bacterium
CGGACGGCCTCAACGACGCCGCTCCTACTGACAACAACACGCCGGCTGATTCCACGGATCAGCCCATCGAAGCAGCACCACCCGAAGCGCCCGGTACGCCGGACGCCACTCCCAAATCCAAGCAACCGCATGCGAAACGGCCAAACAATCCCGACCGTGAGCACTGTCTCTTGAAAACCAACCGCACCGGCATTGGCGGTCCGTCGACCGACGCTGGCAAGGCCGTCTCCAGCCTCAACAATCTCAAGCACGGCATGTATTCACGCTTGCCGTTCTATCTCCTGCCGGGCGAAAGCCAGGAGGAATACGACGCGCTCCTCGATCACCTGCGAACTCTCTATCCGCCCATCGACGAATCCAGCGCGCAGATGCTGGAAATGCACGTTCAGGCCTTCTTTCGTCTCGGCCGCTGCAACCACGCCGAGTTCCTGGCCGAAACCGCCGACCGCACCATCATGGACAAATTCCTGCGCGGTGTCACCTCCGTCGGCACGCACCGCACCCGTTGCGAGCGTTCCTATTACTTGCACCTGGACAAGATGAAGCAGGTGCTGGCCGACTACCAGCAGCAGCAGGAGGCGATTCTCGAGAAAATGCAGAACGAGGAGCTGGAAAAGCTCGAAGTCGAATCGCAACCCAAGCCGCGCTTCAACGCGGAGGGCGAAGAAATGGACCCGGCCTACCCGCAGCGCCACATCTGGAAGCTCAGCTGTCTGCCGGAATCCCGTTGTAATGAAGTATTTGAGTTCGACCGCACACTCAAAGGCAAGATGTCGGTCAAGCGCACCCCGCTGCGCGATTGGGAAGGCGGTTGGATGCTGCATCCCAGCATCCGACCCCTCGGAATGAAGGGCGAATGGTGCGATCATCACCTCGGCCGCTACAAAGACTACTACAACAGCAGAAAAGCGGAGGATATCAAGAACCTGAACGAAGACATCAAGAACCTCTAGACCTCTTTTCAGCCTCGATCGCAAGCCGTTCGCCACGAGCCAAACGACAACTGTGGGCCAAGCCATCTGCCTGCCGCAAAGCTTTCTGAGGCGCGCCGTTAACGAAGCGCTTGCCTATATCAACTCGACTGCTCCAACTTGGCCTAAGGCGTTTCCCAGCGTACTCGAAGCCACGCGCGGAGGCTGGCTGCGCCGGCGAGGAAATTCAAAAACACAACTCCTGGGCGGTCTGATAGCGAAGCTGATCTTTACGCGCGGCAAGCGTACAGGGCAATCCCAAAACCGGACACACCCTGTCGGCCCACCCGCCATGACGTCCTGGACGGCACTGTAGAATCAATTGTTTGGGAGCGCATCGCAGCTGGCCTGTGAAGTGCCCTATAGAAAGCGGACTGGCAGATAAATGGACATACCACGGGGGGAAGAAGTAAAACGGCGGCGAACCCTACGCCGTATTGCCTTGATCATTCTCGGTGTGGCCGCCATCGCCGGGATTAGCTGGGCAATGAAGGGCCTCAAGCCCGCCGCGCCCAGCGTCGACGGAGGTACCGTCTGGCGCGATTCCGTGAAGCGTGGCCCAATGGACGTCAATGTCCGAGGCATCGGTCGGCTGACTCCGGAAGAGATCATCTTCCTGCCGGCCGCCTTCGAAAGCCGGGTGCAAAAGATCAACCATCGGGCCGGCGACAAGGTCAGCGCCAACGACGTCATCATGGTGATGAGCGACCCCGACATCGAGCTCGAAGCGGAGAAGGCGCAGTGGTCAGTTCGCCAGGAAGAGGCCAAGCTCTCCGATCTGAAGGTTACGCTCGAAAGCACCAAGCTCGACCAGCGCGCCACTCTGGCCAGCCTTGAATCCGATTACACGCAAGCCAAATTGACTGCCGACCGCGACCTGGAACTGACCCGCCTGGGCCTCAAATCGGAATTGGAGTCTCGCCTCTCGGTCGACAAAGCCGAACAGCTCTCCAAACGTCTCGCGCTTCAAAAGCAACGCCTTTCGATCGGCGACGACTCCATCAAAGCGCAGATCGGTGAGCAGGAAGTGGCCGTCGACAAGGCCAAGGGCGATTATGAGCTGAAGCGCAAGCAAGCCGATGAACTGAATATCCGGTCAGGTGTGGATGGCGTGGTGCAAGAAGTGCCCGTCGAAGTTGGACAACGCGTTCCGGCCGGTACCATCCTCGCCAAAGTGGCGCAACCCACCAAGCTCAAGGCTGAGCTGAAGATCGCCGAAACCCAGATGAAGGGCATAGTCGTAGGCCAGATCGCCTCTATCGATACACGCAACGGTTTGATCCCGGGCCACGTGATGCGCATCGATCCAGCCGCGCAGAATGGCACAGTCATCGTCGACGTGAAGCTGGATGGTCCGCTGCCTCCCGGCGCTCGACCGGAACTGAGCGTGGATGGCACAATCGAGCTCGAACAGCTATCTGAGGTCGTCTATGTCCAGCGGCCCGTATTCGCGCAACCCAATTCATCGGCTAGTGTCTTCAAGGTCGAGCCGGATGGGAAGGGCGCTTCGCAAGTGAAGGTGAAGTTCGGTACTTCTTCAACCAACACCATCCAGGTCCTCGATGGGTTGAAGGTCGGTGATGTGGTGATTTTGTCTGATATGTCGCAGTGGGATTCTCAGCCGCGAATCCGGTTGAACTAACCGGAAGCCCGGTTCGTATGTCACAAGGAAGTGGAGGAGCTAACAGCATGAGTGCAGCACCAGATTCGATGATTCACCTGGACGGCGTCACGAAAGTGTTCGTGACCGATGAAGTGGAGACCCATGCCCTGGCCGGGATCCACATCGATATCAAGAAGGGGGAGTACGTCTCTATCTCCGGGCCCTCCGGCTGCGGCAAGTCAACCTTGCTGGCCATCCTCGGCCTGCTGGATTCCCCTACCTCCGGCACCTATGTCCTCAATGGGCGCCCCGTGCAAGGGCTGAAGCTATCGGAGCGGGCGCGCATCCGCAACCGCGAAATCGGCTTCATCTTTCAGGCCTTCAACCTGATCGGCGACCTCAATGTCTACGAAAACGTCGAGTTGCCCCTTACCTATCGCGGCATGGGTTCAGCCGACCGCAAGAAGAAGGTTCACGAGGCGTTGGAGCGCGTCGGCATGTCCCATCGCGTCAAGCACTACCCATCGCAGCTCTCCGGCGGTCAGCAGCAGCGCGTTGCAGTGGCCCGTGCGTTGGCCGGCGATCCTTCCATCCTTCTCGCTGACGAGCCGACCGGAAACTTGGATTCTCAAAACGGCGAGCAGGTCATGGACCTGATGCGCGAACTGCATCGCGGTGGTGCCACCATCTGCATGGTGACTCACGATCCCCGCTACGCCCGCTACGCCGACCGCGCCATCCATCTGTTCGACGGCCGCGTGGTGGAAGAAAACATGGAGGTACCGGTCTGATGCCTGAACGAAATCCGCTACGTAGACATATCGACCTGCTGGCCGTCGCAGTGGTCCTGCTGGGCTACTTCGTGTTCAGTGGAGTGCACACATGCATGCTGACGCCATCCGGCGCCGCCGCCCGAATCCGGCTTGAACGCAAGATGCGGCCCATGCGGCCCGTCCATGTGGATAGCCGCCAGTTCCGCCAGATGCGCATAGCCCGTGCCTTCCGCCTCCAATTGGCCTGAGCCAGGACGGCTGAGCGGTTTCCGAGGCGCGTGGCGCAGGCTGTTAGCCTGCTGAGCCGGGATTCGTCTCGGCTTTCGATCCGAATGAGGCTCGGAGCCGCGGCCGTTATCCGAGGGGGTTGTTTGTCTAACGTTTCCGTTGATCTTCAAAATGCCCCTTCAGGCGCTTGCGCGCTTGGCTTTCCGCCGGGCTGTCTCTCGCACTCGAAATCGGCCTCGCGGATCCATCCGTCGCGGCTCCGCGAAGTGAGTGATGACAAGATGAGAAGTCATGATTAGTTTGCGAAACGTTGAGAAGTACTTCGAACATGGGCCGACCAAAACCTTTGTCCTCCGGCGAATCGACCTCAATATCAAAGAGGGCGAATTCATCTCCATCATGGGACCGTCCGGGGCGGGGAAGTCGACCCTCCTGCACTTGCTGGGGATGCACGATAGCAGCTGGACCGGTGAATACTACTTTGTCGATCACCCCATCCATAAGCTGAATAAGAAAGATCGGTCGGAGCTCTACAAGAAGTACATCGGCTTTGTCTTCCAGAGCTACCATTTGCTCGATTCCCTGACGGTCTACGAGAATCTGGACATCCCCCTGTCGTACCGGAACATCAAGAAAGCGGAGCGCGAGAGCATCGTCTGCGACGCGCTAGACCGGTTTAACATGGTCGGCAAGAAAGACCTCTACCCAAACCAGTTGTCGGGCGGCCAGCAACAACTGGTGGCCATTGCGCGCGCCATGATTGCCAGCCCGAAGCTCATCCTGGCGGACGAGCCGACCGGCAACCTGCACTCGAGCCAGGGCAAGGAGATCATGGAGCTCTTCAAGAAACTGAATGACGAGGGCACGACCATTGTCCAGGTGACGCACAACGAAAAGAACGCCGAGTATGGGCACCGCATCGTCAATATCGTGGATGGCTGGATTGAGAAGACCTAGACCTGGGGAAGAACTGGCCATGACGCCGGCAGTGAGAACGCTTCGTTACAATTGGCTGCGGATTGAGCGAAGACTGACATGAAGTTTGTACCCTCGCAGATGCGCATCCTGATCGCGGACGACCAGACTGACGTCCTCGAAGCGCTGCGGCTCTTACTGAAGAGTGAAGGCTACAAGATCGAGGCTGCCGAATCGCCCGAACAGGTTTTGCGGGCCATCGAGCAGAAGGACTTCGATCTTGCCATCATCGACCTGAACTATAGCCGCGATACCACTTCGGGCCAGGAAGGCTTGGACCTGCTGGCTAAGATCCAGACCACGGATCCCATGCTGCCGGTGATCGTGATGACAGCTTGGGGAAGCGTCGATCTGGCGGTCGAGGCCATGCGCCGTGGGGCCAAAGACTTTATACAGAAGCCCTGGGAGAACGAGCGGCTTTCGTCCATCGTCCGGCTGCAACTGGAGTTGAGTGAAGCGTTGCGGCGTGGCCAGCGGTTGGAGGCGGAGAACGCGCTGCTGCGCGGTGACAATCTGCCCACGATGATCGCACAAGCGCCCGCCATGCAGCCGGTGCTGCAATTGATCTCACGGGTCGGTCCGTCGGACGCGAACGTGCTGATCACGGGTGAACCCGGCACGGGCAAAGAGGTGGTGGCGAAGATCCTGCATGCCATCTCGCCCCGCGCGACGAAACCCATGGTGCCCGTGAATGCGGGCGGTCTCGCCGAAGGCGTGTTTGAGAGCGAACTGTTCGGTCATGTCAAGGGCGCCTTCACTGACGCGAGAGTAGATCGCGTGGGGCGCTTCGAGCTGGCTGACGAAGGGACCCTGTTCCTCGACGAGATTGCGAATGTCCCGATGAACCTCCAGGCCAAGTTGCTTCGGGTGCTCGAAGTGGGCGAGATGGAGCGTGTCGGTTCGTCGAAGACCAGGAAAGTTGACGTGCGCGTCATCTCCGCCACCAATGCGAAGCTGCTGGAGGAAGTGGAGAACGGGCGCTTTCGGCAGGACCTGCTCTACCGGCTGAACACCATTGAGATCCATCTGCCGCCGCTGCGCGAACGGCGGGAGGATATTGGGCCGCTGGCCGGCCATTTCCTGGGCGTTCACTCGCAGCGCTATCGGAAGCAGTTGGCGGGCTTCGACCACGCCGCGGTCCAGGCTATGCATGAGCACGTCTGGCAAGGAAATGTCCGCGAACTGAACCACGTTATTGAGCGGGCCGTGCTCATGGCGCAGGATAACGTGGTGCGGGTCAGCGATCTGGCATTAAAGGCCGGGGTGAGCGGTTCGCCGCGCCTCGAAGATATGAGCCTGGAGGATGTGGAAGCGTTTCTGATCAAGAAGGCGCTGGCGCGCTACGGTGGAAACGTAAGCCATGCCGCGAACGCGCTGGGATTGAGTCGCAGCGCGTTGTACCGGCGGCTGCAGAGATATGGCCTGTAGAGCCGTGTCCGCACTGCTTCGGGCGCGCTTCCTAGAATCATGAAGTTTCGCGTCAGCCACGATCAGCGAGTCCTGCTCATGGCCTTGCTGGCAGGACTGCCGGCAGTCGTGGTGTGCCTTGCGCTGCTGTTCGGCGAGAACCACGAGGCGCGTGAGCGCTGGACGCTGGCTCTACTGGTGGTGGGCTGCTGGGTCAGCTTCTGCTTCGCTGCGCGGGAACGCGTGGCCGGCCCTCTGCGGACGCTGGCCAACCTCCTCGAAGCCATGCGCGAGGGCGACTACTCGATTCGCGCGCGGGTCGAGGATCCGGCCGAACCGATGGGCGAGGTCATGGTGCAAGTCAACGCCATGGCGGCGACCCTGCGGGCCCAGCGCCTGGGGGCCTTGGAAGCCACCGCGCTGTTGCGCAAGGTCATGGAGGAGATCGAAGTGGCGGTCTTCGCTTTCGATCCCCAACAAACCCTGCGCCTGGTGAACAAGGCGGGCGAACGTTTGCTGGGGCAGCCGGCCGAGCGCTTGCTGGCGCGCGATGCCACTTCGCTTGGACTGGCCGAGTATCTGGTGGGCGAAGCCGAGGTGACGCTGCAGCGCAGTTTCGCGGGCGCGGCTGGACGCTGGGGCATCCGCCGCAGTGGCTTTCGTGAGGGCGGCGTGCCCCACCAGTTGATTGTGGTGACGGATCTGACCCGTCCCCTACGGGAAGAAGAGCTGCAGGCCTGGCAGCGCCTGGTGCGCGTGCTGGGGCATGAGTTGAACAACTCGCTGACGCCCATCAAGTCCATCGCGCGCAGCCTGGAAATGCTCGTGAAAGCAGACCCGCGGCCGGAAGATTGGGAAGAGGACATGGCCAAGGGACTGAACGTGATCGCCTCCCGCTCGGAAGCGCTCAGCCGGTTCATGAGCTCCTATGCCCGCCTGGCCAAGCTGCCGACGCCCAAGATCGCGCCCGTGGAACTGAATACTCTCTTGAGGCGAGTCGTCACTCTGGAAACGCGCATGGCGCTGATCCTGGAGGATGGAGCACCGCTGACCATCCAGGGCGATGCCGACCAGTTGGAGCAGGCGCTGATTAACCTGGTTCGCAATGCGGTCGACGCTTCGCTCGAGACGGGCGGCCGGGTGATTGTCCGTCATCAGCAGAATGCAGAGAAAGTCGAGATTGTGGTGCGTGACGAAGGGCACGGACTGTCGAACACGGCGAACCTGTTTGTGCCGTTCTTCACGACCAAGCGGGGCGGATCGGGTATCGGGTTAGTGCTATGCCGGCAGATCGCCGAGGGGCACAATGGCTCGGTGGCATTGCGCAACGCCAAGGACGGTCCCGGCTGCGAGGCGATTCTGACCTTGCCGGTGTAAAGCCGTCTAGCCCGTTACGGCCGCTAGCGCGCTCTCTTCGGCGCCGTCCGCATGATAGGAGCTGCGAACCAACGGGCCGGCCTCGACGTGGGAGAAACCCATTTCGTAGCCGGCCTTCTTGTATTCGTCGAATTCAGACTGCGGCACATACCGCAGGATCGGTAAATGCTTGGCCGAAGGCCGCAGATACTGGCCCAGGGTGAGAATGTCCACGCGATGGCGCTGGAGGTCGCGCATCACGTGCAGTACTTCGTCCCTGGTTTCGCCGAGCCCGAGCATCAGACCCGACTTGGTCGGCACGTGCGGACGAACCTGCTTGGCGTAGCGCAGCATGTCGAGCGACCGTTCGTAGCGCGCGCCCAGGCGAACCTGGCGATACAGGCGCGGTACCGTTTCCGTGTTGTGATTGAGGACGTCCGGGTGAGCGTTCATGACAATGTCCATGGCTGCGTGCGAGCCCTGAAAATCGGGTACCAGCACTTCCACCTTGCAGCCGCGGACGCGATGGCGGATGGCCTGAATGGTTAGGCGAAAGAGTTCGGCGCCGCCATCCGGACGGTCGTCGCGGTTGACGCTGGTGATGACGGCGTAGCGAAGGCCCAGGGCTGCGCAGGCTTCGGCGACCCGGCGCGGCTCGTCCATGTCGACTTCGAGCGGTGCGCCCTTCTGCACGGCGCAGAAGCCGCAACGGCGGGTGCACACGTTGCCGAGGATCATGAAGGTCGCAGTCCGGCGATTCCAGCATTCACCGATATTTGGGCAGGCGGCGCTATCGCAGACCGTGTGCAGCTTGAGGTCGCCGACCAGTTGCTTCAGCTCGCGATAGTTCTCGCCGACTGGCGCGGGTGCGCGCAGCCAGCTCGGACGCTCCGGCTGATTGGAGATAGAGACGAGCACTCCTTCAGTGTAGATGGCCCGGTTTGCGCTGGAGGGTTTCGAGGCGAGTCTCGATGATGCGCTGGGAGTCGAAGCCTGTGAGTTGGAGCAGGCCGGCGGCTGCCTGCTCCAAAGCCCGCCGCGGGATCAGGCCGATCAGCTCACTGTCAGCCACCTTAACGCCGCGTTCGGCGGCGAGGCGCGCGACAGCCTGATAGACGACATGTAGCGGGGTTTGATCGAAGTCGGTGAGGTTCATGGACACCTGAACCTGCCTGCGCGAGTGTAGGGCAAAGCCGAGCGCCTTGACGGCGGGGAACCCTCCGCTACTGGACCGGATGATCCTGGCGATGTCCTTCGCGACGCTCAAATCGATGGTCTGAAGGTTGATGTTGAAAGCGATCAGAAACTTGCGCGCACCCACGATCACCGCGCCGGCGGTGGGGTGAAGCGTAGGTCCCCCCAGATCAGGCTGCTTGGTTTCGTCCAGCACCACTTCACGGCGAAGACCTTCAAATTCGCCGCGACGAACATCTTCGAGGCGGATCCGTTCGGGCTGGCGCGCCGCCGCCTCGTAGAAGTAGACCGGTACGCCGGCTTCGCGCCATATGCGCTCGCCCGCGCGATGGGCGATCTCGACGCAGGTGCTCAGCGGCGTGTCTCCGAGTGGAACGAAAGGCAGCACGTCGAGCGAGCCCAGGCGCGGATGCACGCCCTTGTGCCGGGTCAAGTCGATGGTCTCGGTGCACTTGATCGCGGCCCGCACCGCCGCTTCGAGGACCGCCTCCTCCGGGCCGGCGAACGTGATGACACTACGATTGTGGTCGGGGTCGCTGGTGCGGTGCAGCAATAAGACGCCCGGTACCGAGACAATCTCGGCGACGATTGCGTCGATGACAGCGGGATTCCGCCCCTCGGAAACATTCGGCACACATTCGATCATCTTGATTCCCTACACGCGGATGTTCAGCGTCCCGCTGAGCCTATTCTCCAGCTAGTCCGATTAAACACCACCTCGCCGCGGCGAATCACCATGCCGACGTAGTTGATGCCCAACTGGCGGGGCATATCGCGATAGTCGGATAGGTTGAGGACCAGAATGTCGGCGCGCTTGCCGACTTCGAGGTTGCCGCGGTCGGTGCCACATCCGACAGCATAAGCCGCATTGATGGTAGCGGCTGAGAGCGCCTGTTCCAGAGTCAGGCCATGGCGGAGAACAGCGAGTTCGACGACTGCTTGCATGCTAAAGCTGGGGCTCTCTTCGTCGTGTCCGCTGGCAAGCACTGGGGCGCCCCCGGCGGTGATAAAGCCGGTTAGACTGCATTGCTCGGAAAGAGGGCGCCCGAGACCCAGAAGGGGGCGAAAGACGGCGGCGGATGGAAGCGAAGCGATCGTGTTGAGATTCCCGCCGGGGCAGAGAGATGGACCGGTCACGCTGATCAACTCGCGCTGGGGGCCGAACTGGAGAAAGTCGTCTCCAGTTTCAGGCCGGGAGATGAGCTTCAGCTGCAGGCCAACCGCTTGCACCATGCCCAACGTGCGGTGAAAGACGTCGAGTGAGGAACCACCCGGGTCGAGCGTGAGAAACCGCGCCTGATGGTGCTTTACGACGTATTGGAGCTGCTCGGCGAGCCGGGCATCCCACTGATTGTCGGGGTCCTTCTGGGGCAACTGCAGGCGCCAGGAGTAAACGACGTCTCCCTCCACGCCGACCTTGACAGCTTGTCGCAGCAGCGGCAGATCGGTGGCAGGATCATCGCTTCCGCCGGACTCCAACTCTATCGAGGTTGTGCCGTAATGGAGACAGTTGCTGAGCAGCGTAGAAGCGTCATTTCGAATATGGAGGAAGGACTTCCGCCTTGTCGACGGTACGAAGACGCGCAGACCGAGGTCGATGAAACCAGGCATGACGACGCGACCGTGGACTGGAATCGCAATTGCACCGCGAGCCTCCCGAAGGTTCTCCATTCGGCGTGAGGACCCGACCGAGTCGACAATTCCTTCGCGGATTAGAACAGCTCCGTCTTCGATGATCGACAAGTCCTGAAGGACAGCGCCACGACGGAAGCCGGTCGTACCCCGCAGTGTCAACAACTGCCGAGCACCTCGAAGCAGAATCGATTGACCCAGACACCTTTGTTCTAGCACATATAGCTGGAATTCGGCACACGCAGAAATCTAGTCACAGAAGTTCAAAGTTTTTTCGAAAATTATTTTCTCAATCTTTTTCAATGATTTGTAGGGAAGTTATCAGGCAGGGAAAAACTAGCTTAGTTCGGATTTCGACTTTAATGTGCTTTACTCAAATCGCCGGCGGAGGTGAGTGCTTCGCCGGGTGGACTTGCTTGGTTTATTCATTTGTCGAGGCCGGCAGGCTGGTTACTTGCCGGCCTCGTTTTTTTCGGACGCTTCAAAGTCCACAAACTTCACCGAACTGCGGAGCCAAAAATGGGAAAGCTTCACACAATGCCATCGCCCAAAGCCACCGTTACGGACGAAGGCCCGAAGGTTACCAAGCAAGAACAGAAAGCGATGCCGGACCTAACCGTTTGGAAATCGGCGCCGCGCGAGCGCACGCAGGACTACTTTCCGGTTTACGGCAAGATATCGCGGGCCATGCAGGGCGCGATGCGGCGTTGGGTTCGGACGTGGTTTCATGCCAACCCGGAACTCTTGCAAAGGCCGCACTGTGCATATCCCTTTCTGGTGTACATGTGCACCACGCCTTTTTATGGCAAACCCACGAATGTTTTTACCTACGACGTGCAGCGGACGGACGTACTCTTGAGGGCTTACAAGTCGGCGTCAACGCGCCTGAAGGGCGAACTGGCAGCCCTCAATACGCGGCGGTTCGACTGGTTCACGCGAGAACATTACTTTGCTTATCGCAGCAAGCATGTGGTGGAATACGTCTCGAAGAACCAGCGTTCGATCTACAGAATGTTCAACACCGAGACCGAATTGATGAATGCCATTCTGAAGTTCACCCAGATCGACATTCCCTCGATGAGATTCGACGATGCTTTGGCGGCACTGCGGCGAAGCTTTCGAGTAAACCTTCGGCGGTTCTCGAAGGAAGTCGACTTGAGTGAATACTCGGATGAGCTGCTCCGAATCGCAACGGAGGTTCTACTCACCAGCGAAGCTGAAGCTTCGTCTCTGCCGCGGGCGGCGTAACGGGCGGCTGAAAGCCTTCACAGGCTTCATGCGCGTGCGGCGAAAAGGAAGAGCCGTACCGCCCAGGATAGTACGGCTCCTTTCGTGTTGCCGGAAAACTTACAGCTTGACGGTGACGGTCTTGACTTCTGTGTACTGCTGAAGACCGTATTCGCCCAGTTCCCGCCCGAGGCCGGATTGCTTGAATCCGCCAAATGGAGCGGCTGCATCGAACACGTCATAGCAGTTGACCCAAACGGTGCCTGCGCGGACGTTGTTGGCCACGTGGAGGGCTTTGGTAACGTCTTGCGTCCAGACAGCGGCGGCCAAGCCGTACATATTGGCGTTAGCCCTCTCAACAAGGTCGTCCATGTCGCGGAACTTGAGGATGCTCATGACGGGTCCGAAGATCTCTTCCTGGGCGATCTTCATGTTGTCCTTCACATCCGAAAAAATGGTGGGCGCCACGAAGTAGCCACGGTCTCCCACGCGCTCGCCGCCACATAGCATTTTGGCGCCATCGCGCTTGCCGGACTCGACATAGCCCATCACCTTCTCGAATTGATCGTTGTCAACTTGCGGTCCCTGTTCTGTCTTGGGGTCAAGCGGGTTGCCGACGGTGCGAGCCTTGGCACGCGCGACGCTAAGCTCCACGAACTCGTCGTAGATTTTCTCTTCGACATAGGTCCTTGAGCCTGCGCAGCAGCACTGGCCCTGATTGAAGAACAAGGCGAAATGAGCGCCTTCGACGGCTTCGTTGAGCGGGGCGTCCGAGAAGACGATGTTCGGGCTCTTGCCGCCAAGTTCCAGAGTGACGCGTTTCAGGTTGGTCTCAGCGGCGGCCTTCATAATGAGTTTCCCCACTTCCGTGGAACCCGTGAAGGCGACCTTATCGATGTCCATGTGGCGGGCGATGGCGCCACCGGCGGTGGGTCCGAATCCGGCGAGGATGTTGACGACACCCTCCGGGAAGCCGGCTTCGAGGATGAGTTCTCCAACGCGTAGCGCGCTCAAGGGGGTTTGCTCGGCCACCTTCAGGATGACGGCGTTGCCGGCTGCCAGCGCTGGACCCAATTTCCAGGCCTGCATCAGAAGCGGGAAGTTCCAGGGAATGATTTGGCCGACGACGCCCACCGGCTCGTGCCGGGTATAGCAGAAGTAGTCGCCGGCGATGGGAATGGTTTTACCTTGGATCTTGTCGGCCCAGCCCGCATAGTAGCGGTAACAAGCGATCGTGAGCGGCAGGTCCGCCGCCAGCGCGATATGGCGGGGCTTTCCGTTGTCGAGCGACTCGAGGGTGGCCAGTTCATCCTGGTGCTTCTCAATCAGATCGGCCAGGCGGTTGAGCAGCTTGCCGCGTTCGGCAGCCGACATCCGCCGCCAGTGGCTCTTCATATGGAAGGCCTTGCGGGCGGCTTTCACGGCCAAATCGACGTCCGCGGCGTCGGCCTCGGCGACTTTGCTGAGGACTTCGCCCGTGGCAGGGTTAATGGTTTCAAATGTTTTGCCAGACACGCTGTCAACCCATTTGTTGTTGATCAGCAGCTTCGTCTGTCGAATTGCGACGTGGGTTTCGGGCGGGTTAAGAACAGTAGCCATGGTTCTCCTTTAGAATGCCGACCGTATTCGAATCTCTCCGGCTCACGTGGCAGGAGGAACGGAACGGTGATTAGGGCATGATATGTCAGATTTTCGATCCTGACAAATGGGAGACGCTGGAATCCGGGAAATCGCCAGGTCCGGTGGTGTTAAGGAATGCGAAGTCTCGTTAGCACGGTTGCGGAAGCCCCCGTGCGCAGAGCTAGAAGCGCGGTTCGGCGCTGGCTTAATCGACGCCTTGCAGGGCCATTTTACAGTCGCTCATGTACAATCGTTGTCCGGAATACTTTCGATTTCAGATCGACAACAGGGATAAAATCGTAAACGGCAGAGCCATGAACATTTCCGTCAAAAGCGAGTACGCACTGAAGGCGGTTTTCGATCTCGCGGTCCAGTATCTGAACGCCCCACCGGGGACCGTGCAGATGGGTCCGATCAAGATCGCCGACATCGCGAAACGGCAGAAGATTCCGCAAAAGTTCCTGGAGCTAATTCTGGCCGGTCTGAAGCAAAGTGGATTTGTGGATTCCAGGCGAGGGGCTGAGGGAGGCTACCTCCTGGCCCGCTCTGTCGACAATATTACGGTGGGCGATGTGCTTCGCGCCGTTGAGAACGTCAAGGGCGGTTTGCGCTCACACGGAAACGATCCTTTTGGGGAAGTATGGCGGCGGGTCGATCAGGCTATCTCCGACGTGTTGGACCAAACAACCTTCGGAGAACTGGCTCGGGGCTGGCAAGCAAGGCAATCGCACTATATACCGAACTGGGACATCTAAGGAAAAGGAGGCTGTGTGGTTTACCAAGACAATTCACTTAGCATCGGCAAGACGCCGCTCGTGAGGCTGAATCGGGTAGCGGAGGGTGCGGGCGCAATAGTCCTAGCGAAGGTTGAGGGACGTAACCCCGCTTACTCGGTAAAATGCCGGATTGGAGCGGCGATGATTTGGGACGCCGAGGAGCGTGGGCTGCTGAAGGCGGGAAAGGAAATCGTTGAGCCGACGAGCGGTAACACCGGTATTGCTCTCGCCTTTGTTGCGGCGGCTCGGGGCTATCCAATTACGCTGACGATGCCCGAGACAATGTCGGTTGAGCGACGGAAAGTCCTGAAGGCACTGGGAGCCAACCTGATGCTGACTGAGGGGCCAAAGGGTATGAAAGGCGCGATTGCGAAGGCTGAAGAGATACTCGCTTCGGATCCAGAGCATTACCTGATGCCGCAGCAGTTCAAGAACCCCGCCAATCCCTTAATCCATTTCAATACAACCGGTCCCGAGATATGGGAAGATACCGGCGGCGTGGTCGATGTGCTGGTTTCGGGTGTAGGAACTGGCGGGACGATTACCGGTGTTTCGCGCTACATCAAACATGAGAAGAAGCATCCGCTGATTTCCATTGCCGTGGAACCGACGCATAGTCCGGTGATTACCCAGACTATTCACCACGAAGAAGTGAAGCCCGGACCACACAAGATTCAGGGCATCGGCGCGGGGTTTGTACCGGACACGCTGGACCTATCGATTGTGGACCGAACCGAACAGGTGACCAACGAAGAATCGATTGAGATGGCCCGCCGGCTGGCGCGTGAAGAAGGTATTTTGTCCGGCATCTCCTGCGGTGCGGCCGTAGTTGCCGCAGTCCGAGTCGCCAAGGAGCCCCAGATGAAGGGCAAAACGATTGTAGTAATACTACCTGACTCCGGCGAGCGCTACTTGAGTTCTGTGTTATTCGAAGGTATGTTCGACTAGCTATGGACTAGCAAAATAACGGGTTTTAGCTAAAATGGTAACTTTTTAGCACGCAAACCAGTTATAAAGGTACATCCCCGTAACGACGGCGGGCGCTTCACCCCAATACCCGAAACCCCGAGCGCCCGCCACCCTCATACAAACAGCAGAAATCCTCAGTTATATCTCAGATTTTGTTAGCTATGCTACGTGAGCGGCGACTCCGTTTTTTGTAGTCTATTGTGCCTGCGGGTCGGCTAGATGAAGGGCAGCCGTGTCGACATCGGGATCCAAGGGAATGACTTGGTTGAGACCGATCATCTCGAGCACATTTCCCACCGAGCCCTTCGCTCCGGCTAAGCGGAACGAACCACCGAGTTTTCGAACCTGAGCGCTGGAAACGACCAAGAGGCCGATGCCGGAGCTGTCGATGAGGTGCAAGCCGCTGAGATCAACCACGACCTTCTTGGGTCCCTCCTTCAGTATTTTGTTGAGCGAAGTTTCCACCGAAAGCAACGTATTGCCGGCGTGAAGCTGGCCCGTGATTTCGACGACCGTTATGTCGGGCTCGATCTGGCGGGTTTTAAATTCAGTGACCATCATGGGGCGGACCTTAACGCGAATCGACGTGGGATGAGTGCCTCGCATTACTATAGCTCTGTTGGCTGAAAGGAACTAGCGGGCCCACCAGTTTGGGAGGCTCGCCATGGAGTCAAGCACGGCGTAGGGGCGGACGGAACCCTGCAAATCGGAAGGCCGAAACTTGCCGGTTTTCACCAGCGCACCTTTTAGGCCGGCCGCGTGTGCGCCGCCGATGTCCACCTCAAGATCGTCGCCAATCATAAGCACCTGCCCGGCCGGCAAAGCCAGCCTATCTACGGCCGCGTGAAAGAACGGTGCAGCGGGCTTTCCGAATACCAGCGCCTTGCGGGCGGTGGCATGTTCCAGTGCAGCCACGAAGGGCGCCACATCCAGCGAGATGCCGTCCGAAGCCATCCAGTAACGGGTCATTCCCAGAGCGATGAGTTGTGCTTGCGGGTTGTGATGGAGCAAGCGGAAGGCGCGATTGAGCGTTCGATAATCCCAGAGCTCACCGAGATCCCCCACAACCACGTAGGCTGCGCCGTCTTCTACCTGATCGGGAAGGCACGTG
This sequence comes from uncultured Acidobacteriaceae bacterium, assembly GCA_963740005.1. GTDB lineage: Bacteria > Acidobacteriota > Terriglobia > Bryobacterales > Bryobacteraceae > CAJCIT01. Next base: position 15,843 of record CAVUCO010000052.1, read on the forward strand.
AGACCGGCAAACTCGGGGCGCGCCGAGGCCCGGACGAACAAAGCGATCTCCCCGGGGCTTTGTGACCGTAGCCACTCTGCGGCGGCCACGGCCGGCGTCAGAATCTCCGGCTCCGACGCGGGAAAGCCGAAACGGTTTAGCTTGTCGACCAAGGCGGCGCGGGAGTGCGAGGTTGTATTGGTGCCAAAAAGGTAGGGGATGTGCTGCTCCCGAACCCAGTGGACCGTTTCAACCGCGCCAGGGATGATTTCGCCGTCGTTGTAAAGCACGCCGTCGAGATCGAATAGAAGGCCCCGCAGTTCCTGGTGCATATGGATGCCATTTTATGTAATGGTCGTGAAGACCTACCGCGACGGGCGAGAGGGGGCTTCGTGCAGAAAGGGCGTCGCCAGCCACCGCAGTAGAGCGGGAATGGCGCCAGGTTACGCCGTCACTAGTCGAGCGAAGCTGTATGGGGTGGAAGCGCGCGCGGCCGACGTCTGCGCAATGCCAAGAGGCCAGCGCCAGCAAAGGCTAGCGACGCCGAGACCCAGAACGACGGCTCGGGAGTGGGCGCTGTTGTTGTCCCCACGACTTGCCCCGATATGCCCGTAAACAGCTCCTCATTATCCTCAAAAGACGAGCCAACGATAGACCAAGGTCCGGGGGGATCTTCCACCAAGATCGTATCTATATTCAGAGTGACCGGTTGCGGGGGGAACGATTCACCGGGGCTACAGCCCAAAGTGATGCAGAGCGTTGGCGGCTGCTGGCTTGGTATGTTGTTGTAGTTGGGACCGTTCAGCCGGCCGGTAAATTTGTACGTGTATTGGGTCGATGTCCCGGGAAACTCCACGGCGGTGATATTGGATTGGCTATATCCCGTGCTCGTTTGAACAAAGGTGCCAGTGACTTCGACCGACCCAAAGAACCCTGCCAATAAGACGTTCTGAAGGGTCCACGTAACGTCGGCTCGCGCCATGGGTGGCGAAAACGCGAGGATGAGTAAGGCAAAGAATGCCCCGAACCACCTGTTGGGGCGGAACGTTGTTTTGAGTATCTTCACTGGCTGGTCCCTCCGAAGGTTTCTCAGTGCGCGTTTGTGTAAGGTTCCCTACTGATCGCGCAATGTCCTCTTATAACCGGTTTGGAAGGTAGAAAGCTACACTCTGGCCTAAAACTAGTTGTTTTACTAGCCCGCCGCGGAAGTGCGTGGGATGTGCTGACCGAACTACGCCCTTCCTCTGAGGAACGTGAAAACCAGCGGGACGCAAAAATGCGGCTTAACTTATTGAAAGGTTGGTAGCGCTAAGGGGAATCGAACCCCTATTTAAGCCTTGAGAGGGCTCTGTCCTAACCGTTAGACGATAGCGCCACAGGCGGGTAGATCGAGACCAGTATAGCAATTGGAGTGATGGCCACAAGTCACTTCATCGCCCGTATCGGGCCTGATTCGACGGGGTGTAGAATCAGGACGACCTTATGAAACGAGTCGTTTTTTTCATGGCGCTATTGGCACCGCTATTGGCGCAGTTGCCCGTGCGGGCGGAGTCGGCGCGTTGGACCGAGCAGGCTGCGAACGCCTGGTACAGCAAAGAGCCTTGGCTGGTGGGAAGCAACTACATCCCGGCCACCGCCATTAACGAACTGGAGATGTGGCAAGAGGACACCTTCGATCCAAAGCGCATCGACTTGGAACTGGGCTGGGCTCAAAGTCTGGGCATGAACACGATGCGGGTGTTCCTGCACGATCTGTTGTGGGAGCAGGACGCACCGGGCTTCAAGAAGAGGATCGACGCATTTCTGACAATCGCGAACAAACATCACATTCGTCCGCTGTTTGTGCTGTTCGATTCCTGTTGGGATCCTGACCCCCGGTTAGGCAAGCAGCACGCGCCAGTGCCCGGGGTGCATAACTCGGGCTGGGTGCAGAGTCCGGGCGCGAAGGCACTCGAAGACGAGAACGAACGGCCACGACTCGAAGAGTACGTGAAGGGCGTGGTGGGCGCGTTCGCGAAGGACAAGCGTGTTTTAGGCTGGGACGTCTGGAATGAGCCCGACAACTTCAACGGTTCCAGTTACGGAAAGCGGGACCCCAAAGACAAAGTCGCGTTGGTGGAAGCCTTGCTGCCTCAAGTGTTCCAGTGGGCGCGGGCGGCGGGCGCGACTCAACCGTTAACCAGCGGTGTGTGGCAAGGCGACTGGTCATCGCCGGAGAAGCTCTCGAAGATGGCGAAGATCCAGCTGGATAACTCCGACGTGACGTCGTTCCATAACTACGACGGGCCAGCCGAGTTTGCGAAACGCATTGAGTGGTTGAAGCAGTACAACCGCCCTATCCTGTGTACGGAGTACATGGCGCGGGGCAACGGGAGCACGTTCCAAGGCACTTTGCCGATCGCGAAGAAGAATAAAGTGGCGGCGTACAACTGGGGCCTGGTTGCGGGAAAGACGCAGACCTACCTGCCGTGGGACTCCTGGGCACACCCCTACACCGACCGGGAACCGGCGGTGTGGTTCCACGAAGTGTTCAAGACGGATGGCACACCCTACAAAGTCGAGGAAGTGGAGTTTATTCGAGAGATGACTGGAGCCTCGCATGGGCAAAAGAAGGCCCAAGCCATGGGGATGTAGGGGCGAGGGTCAAGTACACCCGCCAAGACCTCGCAAACGGGCGTACCAGGCGTCAGCAGGAGTGCCGACGCGGCACGCAAGAGTGCGCGCGCCACAGCGGACAGAGGGGCGAGAGGGTTTCGACGCTAGAGAGCGGCCGGCATGGGTAAGCCGGACTTGCCTAACGCCCGCTCGATCAGCACGATTGCGTCGAATTCCTTCACCGCTTTCGCGATGGAGGTCTCCATGATCATCATGTGCCGCGCTCGATCGAGCATCTTCTTTTCGCGGAAGGAGAGCGGCTTCGCGGTTTGAATCATGAGCAAGGTCTTGAAGACTTCGGCAATCTCAAGCAGGCTGCCGTTCTTCATCTTGTCGGAATTCTCCTTGAAGCGGTCTTTCCAATCCTGGACACAGCCAGGGCGACCTGCCGCAAGATAGCTCAAAACGCGAGTGATTTCAGCGCATTTTGTCACTTTGCGAAGCCCCACATCGCCCACGTGGGAAAAGGGGACCATGACGGTCATACTGTTCGGAAGGAGTCTAAGAAGGTAAAAGCGTTCGTGTTGGGCACCAAACGAGCGAAAGCTAATGTTCTCGATGGTGCCAATACCGTGGTTTGGATAAACCACTTTTTCGCCAACCTGGAAGGTCATGCATGGACCTCTTTTCTGAAAGAAGGATTCAAGTACCAGTACAGGGCCGAAACCGAATAGTAATCCTACGTAAAGGTTTCGTCAAGTATGAAACTTGGGAATGTCACACACAAAACGTGGTGTATAGCGAAAAGAGGGGCAAAAGCCGATAAATAATACGTTCCAGCTATGCGTCACACTTGCCCGAGTGGCTGAAATTGGCGAGATGGCGATAGAGAAGAGGTAGCGGTTACACTTCTTGGAATTCTCAAGAAGATCGCCGAAGCGGCAAGGCTGCCTGAACCGAGTATTCGATGGAATCGGTAAAAACTGCCTATCTGAGAAGCGAGCAGTTGAGTTACGATGAATACGTGGGACGGCAGCGACTGCTAATCGCTGCCGCCCATCAGATCTAGCGCCGCCGTTCAAGGCGGAGTTCGATCTGGACCGTACCGAAACGCAGTACAATCCGTATTCGAAGGTGCATATAGAATCACCTCCTGCCGAAAGGTGGGATTGAAAGGCCGGGACTACTAATCCCGGCTTTTCCCTTTGCGGCTCGAGTACCGCCTCCGGGAAACCAGCGCTTTCAATCGCCTGACGACATAAGAGTCCGCCGAAGCGAGCTCCTATTGACAGGGTTCGATTTGGGCGAGAAAGATCTCGCTGAATTCCTGATTTGAACTACAGAATGTCGGCCGACCAGTTTTCCAGGATCGACTTGACCTTCTGGCAGAATTGATCGGCAAGTGCGCCGTCAATCAGGCGATGGTCGAAGGTGAGCGCCAAATGGGCCTGCGAGCGAATGGCAATGGCATCGCCTTCCACCACGGCCGGAACTTTCTCAACCGCACCGATGCCCAGTATGGCTACCTGCGGTTGATTGATGACGGGCGTCGCAAAGATGCTTCCGAAGCTGCCAAAGTTGGTGATGGAGAACGTGCCGCCCTGGACTTCGTCGGGCTTCAACTGGCGGGACCGGGCACGCGTAGCAAGGTCGACGATGGCGCGCTGCAGGCCTGTCACGTTTTTCTCATCGGCGTTCCTGATGACGGGGACAATAAGGCCACCTTCCAGCGCGACGGCGATGCCGATGTTAATGTCGCGGAAATAGACGATGTTCTTGCCGTCGATGGCGGCGTTGAAGATGGGAAAGGCACGCAATGCTTCGGCGGTCGCAGCGGTGACGAAGGGCAGGAACGTTAGCGAGAAGCCATTGCGCTCCTGGAACTCTTTTTTGGCCTTGTCGCGCAGTTTCGCCACCTTGGTGATGTCAATGCGATGGACGGTGGTGACGTGAGCGGACGTGCGCTTACTGTTCAGCATGTGCTCGGCGATCTTCTGGCGCATGGTGCTCATTGGCTCGACACGCGTCTTGGCGCTTTCGGCCAGCGGGAGCGGTGTGGCGGGAGCGGGAGCCGAGGCCGCTGGGGCAGGGGCAGTTGCGGGCGGCGTGGTTGGCGCGCTGTATGTTCTGGCGGCCTGCGCGGTAATGAAGGCTTCCACGTCCTGTTTGCTGATGCGGCCACCGGCTCCGGTGCCCTTTACGTTGGCAAGGTCGATGTTGTACTCTCGCGCCATTTTGCGGACCAGCGGAGACAAGGGGCCGAGGTCATCTTCCTGGCTCGACGCGGCGGGAGAGGGAGCTGGGGGCGGTGGGGTTGGCGGCGGAGCGGCTACCGCCGGCGATGGTTGCAATTGAGGAACCGGGGGCGCTGCGGCAGGAGGCGGCGGTGGCGCTGCTGCGGGTTGCGCAGCTGGAACGGAGCCAGCCGCGCCAATCCGGCCGACGACTGTGTTGATGCCGACCGTGGTGCCCTCGGCGACGAGGATCTCCGTGAGGACGCCGGCTTCGGGCGCCGGTATCTCGGTGTCTACTTTGTCAGTTGAGATCTCAAAGAGCGGCTCATCACGCTCCACTTTCTCGCCCACTTTTTTCAGCCATCGGGTCAAGGTGCCTTCCACGATGCTCTCGCCCATCTGGGGCATAACCACGTCTGCCATTTGTTCTCCTTCGAGGATCCTTATACTTCCTGATGCGCCATCACCAGTTGGTACTCAAACACTTTTGCGAACGAGGCAGCGATGGCCTGCTGGACCTCGTCGCGGCCGGACATGCAACCAAGGCTGCGCAGCGAACAAACCGGTTTGTCTAGTCCGCACGGAACGATGTAATGAAAGTAGCTTAAATCCGTATCTATATTCATCGCAAAGCCATGCGATGTAATCCAGCGGCTAATGTGAATACCAATGGCGGCCAGTTTCGCGCCACCGACCCAAACACCCTCGTGTCCTGGTTCCTGGTTGCCACTTGCCTCCACGCCTAAAGTGGCTAACGCATCAATTAGCAGCTGCTCGATTGCCCGGAAATAAGCCCGGACATCGCGCCTCCATTCTCGCAAATCGAGGATCGGGTAGCCCACCAGTTGTCCGGGGCCATGATAGGTGGCGTCGCCGCCCCGGTCGGTTTCGACGAACTGGATCCCGGCGCGCTCCAAGACGCGCGGGCTGGCCAACACATGCTGCTCCTTGGCATTACGGCCCATCGTCACGACGTGCGGGTGCTCCACGAAGAGCAGGCGATCGCAGCCTTCGCCACGCTTCCGTTCTTCGACGAATCGCTGCTGGATCCGAAATGCTTCGTGCCAACCGAGGCGTCCGAGATCCAGCACTTCACATTTCCGCATACCGTCGGGCGTCTCGGGCTGCACTAGATGTTGATGGCCAAGCCATTGACGGCGTTGAAGGCTTCACCGACGGCTTCGTAAAGAGTCGGATGCGCGTGGATGGTGTTGACCAGGGTGTCGACGGTGGCCTCAGCCTCCATGGCCAGGACCGCTTCTGAGATCAGTTCGAAAGCCTGTGGGCCGATGATGTGCACACCCAGGATTTCGCCGAATTTCTCGTCCGAGACGACTTTGACGAAGCCCTCGTGCATACCGAGAATGGTGGCTTTGCTATCGCCTACGAACGGGAACTTGCCGACCTTTACTTTGTATCCCTGGGCACGGGCCTGCGCTTCCGTCAGACCCACGCTGCCAATTCCCGGTTCTGTGTAAGTGGCGCCCGGGATGCGGTTCCGATTGATTGGCGGCCTAGGCTTGCCCGCGATGTTCCCGACCGCGACCATTCCCTCGGCCGAGGCAACATGGGCGAGTTGCGGCGTTCCGGCCACGATGTCGCCAATGGCGTACACACCCGGCTCGGCGGTGCGCTGCTGGCCATCCACTTTCACGAAGCCACGATCCAGTTCGACGCGGGTCTTTTCGAGGCCTAGGTTTTCGGTGTTCGGCTTGCGGCCAACAGCCACCAGCAGCTTCTCAAACTCCAGTTCCTCCTTGTTGCCGTTTGAGAGCGTGGCCGTGAGGCTGACGCTGGCTGCGTTACGGCGAACGCTTTCCACTTTCGTCCCCGTTTCCACGCGGATGCCGACCTTCTTGAAGTACTTTTCGAGCTCCTTGGAGACTTCTTCGTCTTCCACCGGAACCGCGCGCGGCAACATCTCGAGGACCGTGACTTTAGAACCGAAGCGGTTGAACATGGATGCGAACTCGACGCCTACCGCGCCCGCGCCTACGATGCCCAGCGTTTTGGGAACAGTTGTCAGGTTGAGGATTTCGATGTTGGTGAGAATCAGGTTCGGATCGGGTTCGAGTCCTGGCAGCATGCGCGCCTCGGAGCCGGTGGCGAGGATGATGTTTTTGGTTTCGACGATCTGTTTGCCCTGCTCGCCTTCGACTTCAATGCGTCCGCCTCCCAGCAGCCGCGCAAAGCCCTTAATGACGTCGACCTTGTTCTTCCGCATAAGGAAGTCGATGCCCTTGGAGTGCTTGGTGACAATCTTGTCCTTACGACCGACCGCCGCGGGGTAGTTCAGTTGAGGATCTTTGCATTGAATCCCTTGCTCTTCGGAGTGCTTAAAATAATCCCAGACATCGGCCGTATGGAGCAGACTTTTGGTAGGAATACAACCTACCAGCAGGCAGGTCCCACCCAGCCGGGGTTGCTTTTCAATTAGTGCGGTTTTCAGGCCGTATTGGCCGGCGCGCACCGCCGCTGAGTAGCCGCCGGGGCCGCTACCGATCACAACAACGTCATATGCCATTTCTTACCCAATGTAGCATTTGAGGACCCGGTTGCCGCGACGAGCACAAGACGCGTAAGCCCAACGGAGAACGGCTTTTATCGGCCGAGCGCAGGGTGTGTCGCGAGCAGGGAAATTTGTCCTTTCACATCAGCGCCAAGTTACGGAATCTGGTCATAACCGCCGCGCTATTCCGGTTTTGCCTGGAGCAATAAATATTTCTCGAATTGCACTTCCAGAGTGGCAGCGGGTCCGCGCACCGTTCCCAGATCCTTGCCTTCCACGTAGTCGGTGACGCGGTATGCCTGAGGGGACAGGCCTCGCAACTCAATCTTGCCGCTCCACTGCGGCGCGAAGAAGGCGTAGTACAGGTTGCCGTCCTTGCGAACCACGTGAGTCTCGGGCCGGTCAAAACCGATGTCGTATAGAGTGCCGGCGTATTCTCCGCGGGAGAGCATTTTCTCTTTGTAGATGCTTACCCACTTTTCGAAATTCTTCTCGCGTGCCGGCGTAAGGTCGCCGCGCTTCTTCGCCGCCGATCCTTCCGGCCATGTGAAGTTGGTGCCGACGACGCCGCCCACACCGACGGTGGAGGCGAAATCGTCCTTTGTCATATCGACGTGGTCGCCGAAATAGGCCACGGCATCCCCTTGCAGAGCCTTGAGCGTCTTTCCCTTGGTGCGCACCTGCCATGCCGACTCCGGGTCGGACGCCACTGACATGTTCAGGAACGGCAGCGTGAAGAAGGAATAGGCCGTGCCGCAGGGGCAGAATTCCACCAGTGCATCCGGTTTCGTCTGCCGGGCCGTCTCGTAAAGGGCCTGGAAGAACTTGGGCATTCCCTCTACGGAATCCTCCGGCCGCGCGTGCTTATGGGCAGGGTTGTAGCAGGGCGGCGCTGCGTTCATGTGCTGGCCGTCGAGCTTGAGTCCGTCGAACCCCCAGTCTCTGAGCGCCTTCACCACAATGGCTTGGTGGTATGCCACCACATCCGAATCTGCGGGACACAGATACCACGAGTTCCAGTAGGAGATCTTCTGCTTGCTGCCGTCCGCATTCAGCAGCAGCCACTCCGGATGTTTCTTGACCAGTTCAGAGCCCGGATCCGCGGCCAGCGGCGCCCACCACAACTGGGCCTTGAAACCCTCGGCATGAATCTTGTCCACCATGGCACGCATGTCGGCGTCGCCGTTCGGATATTTCTGCGGCTGCAGGAACCAATCGCCTTGTGCCGTCTGCCATCCGTCATCCAGCGTGACCCAGGTGAAGCCGAGCTTTTTCACGATCGGAAGTGCGCCATAAACCTGGCTGGGCGTGCATTTCCGGCCGTAACCCCAGGCGCACCAGATGGGGCCGAACGCGCTATCGGGCGATGCGTCGAAATGAATGCCCTGCGCAATCATCACGTTGCGGTAATCGCGCAAGGTTTGAAAGTAGTCGCCCTCGTGGACCGCGACGAAAGTGCGGAACGTCTTGAGCGTCGCGCCGGGCTGGAGCACCTGGTTCTGCCGAAACTCCACTGCCACCGTGGCATGGTCAGGGCCGGGCTCCGTCACAGGCAAAGATACGAGCTTCGGCGCCATTTCGAGATGCCCCACGCCGATTCCGGCATCCCGGCGCCACACATCCACGACCGGAGTACCGCCGCCGTAATCAGACGCGTTCATGCCCAGGAAGTTGTCCTGCTTAAAACCTGGCTTCAGCGGCAGTATCCAGTCCGGCCGTTTCTCATAGGAACCGCTCTGGTACGACCAGAACGCAGGCCGAGCGGACGAGGCAGGAGCGCTGATTGAATAATGCTGGTTGGTCCAGCCGCTTACCGGCAGATCTGAGCTTCCCGTATTGGTATATGCCACTTCGAAAATGGCGATGCGCGGAAACGCATCATACACAGTGACGATCACCGTTTTTCGGAGGGCGGGAGCGATGCCTGTAAGGATGGTTCGAGCGCCTGACCCCAGCTGATCCCTGATCGCCTCACGTTTCTGAGCTTGCAGGGTGAAGTCAGTGACATCCCGGTTAGATACACGGATGTATTCAGAAGAGCTGAAATCTCCGATGACGGATTCCTGCCCAGCCAGCAGCTTCACCACGCGGCTGTGCATCTTGCCGTCGAACTCTATGCGGATGTTCTGGCCGTCTACGCGGGCGGTATCTGCAGCAAAAACGGGGACGGCCGCCGAGGCGACCAAGATGAGTTGGAGGAGAGTTGTGATGCGGGGCATCGGTCGGCACGATTCCTTGGCACTTAAGCTCTATCTTTCGATGATCCTACCAGATGCAAGTCCTGGATCAGATATATTGGCGGGGCCCAAATCGGCGTGTTTAGGGCACGCGGAAACGTGCGGGGTAAGCGCTACGTAGAATGAAGTATGGGGTTCGCCAGGGCCATCCTTGCCGTTGCACTGGGAGCGTTAGCGCTCAGCGGGCAATCCGCGCCAAAGAAGGCGTCCGAGAACAACCCGCAAAGCAGCCCGCCGCCAGCGCCCGGCTTCCTGCACGCCGTTCAGGTGAAGGGAAACCACATGTACCAGACGGCCGACATCGTGAAGGTGATCGGGTTGACACTGGGCCAGGCAGTGACCGCAAGCGACTTCGCCGCGGCGAATCAACGAATCACCGATACGGACCTGTTTGCCGGTGTGACGTATGAATTCGCGTTCACAGGTAAACCTCCGCAATACGACCTTACCTTCAATGTGATTGAGTACGACCAGGTCTTCCCCATGCGGTTTGAGGACTTGGGAGTGCCGGAAGCCGACCTTCGGAAGTATTTGCGCGAGCGTGTTCCGCTTTACATCGATCGCATTCCCGCCACCGATGTGGTGGTGAAACGGTACCGGGATCTCATTCAGGAATTCGTTGACCAAACCAAGCCGGGGGTGAAGGTGGTGGGGCATCTGAGCCCTGAGGATCCTAAGCAACTTGCGGTGTTGTTCCGTCCCAATACGCCTATTCCCACAATTGCCCGCGTGGAGGTCAGTGGAAACAAGGTACTGGAAACGGCGGCGATTCTGAGATCGGTCAACGAGGTTGCCGTTGGCGCGCCGTACACCGACATCCGGCTGAAGCAAATACTGGATGCTTCGGTGAAGGGTCTCTACGAGACGCAGGGCTATGTGGGCGTTTCGTTTCCCAAGATTGAAGCCGAGAAAGCCAAGGATATCAACGGCTACCTTGTGAAGGTAACAATCAATGAGGGGCCGCAGTACAAGTTCGGTCCAATGACATTTCGCGGAGGCGACTTGAGTGCCGACGACGTTAAGACCATGCTCAAGTTCAAGGTCGGGGACATCTTCAATGGCGAGAAGGTGGAGGCTTTCCGAGCCGACCTGGTTTCGGCGATGAAGCGGCACGGCCATCTGGATGCGAGTGCGGAAGTGGACCGCACGCTAGATGAGAAGAAGCAGGTGGTAAACCTGGTTTTCAACATGGCGCCCGGACCGTTGTATACCTTCCAGACACTGGAGATCCACGGGCTGGACATTGAGAGCGAACCTGTGATTCGCAAAATGTGGGGGGAAAAAGAGGGCAAGCCCTTCAATCCCGAATACCCCGATTACTTTCTCAAGAAAGTGAATGAAGCGCAGCTATTCGACAATCTGGGGAATACGCGTTCCGATTTCTCGCCGGACGATACATCCCATCGTGTTACGGTGCGGCTTTATTTCAAGGGCAGCAGCCCGGAGGAGCGGCGTAAGGCGGATGAGAAGCGGCGGCAGAAAGAGCAGGGGCAAAGTCCGGGCGGTCCCCCGAATTGAGAAATATGGGCGCTCGGGCTGCTGCTAACCGGTCTTTGCCGACATTGCCAGTACTGGGACGGCTTCGATCTTGGCCGGGACCTCCTCGATCTGTTGCGTCATTCCGTGACGGTCCCAGTTCTGCCAAGCCTCCACAGCGCGGCCGTTGCGGAATCGCATCAAGCTCATGCCGGTTATCTCGAGGTTCTTTCCGGTCTCTTTGTGTTTCCCGGTGGAAACCCAGCGCACCGATACGTACTCGCCTTCGCTGATTATTTGCGTCGGGTCAACGCGAACATCGGAGAGCTTGTCCTGGACGTCGTCGTAAAAAGCTTTGAAGCCGTCCGGGCCGACGATATCGTCGCCAGCGTCGTGAATGACGCAATCCGGCGCAAGCAACTCATCGATGGTTTCGCGACGGTCCAGGTTCCATACTTCCTTGAACCAGCGCTCTGCAAGTTCTCTTGGGGACTGGGTCATGGTGATCTCCTTCCGAAGAGTCAGCTTTCAGGGTTATCACAGTTTCCGCTGCGGCGGGTGACGGGAGTTTTGCCGAGTTAGACGGTGTAGAAACGCAGGCACGCGAGAGGGTCCAAAAACGGCGGGATTTCAGGTATTTTAAGGCCTTTCCGCATGCTATGGTGGTGCTAGTGTCATCGCTTCTGAACTTTCACCTCGAGCGCTACGAGGGGCCGCTCGACCTGCTGCTCGACTTGATCAAGAAGCAGCAAGTCAACATCTATGACATTCCAATCGCCCAGATTACGTCCCAGTACCTGACGTACATGCAAAAAGCGACCGAACTCGACATTGAACTGAGTTCGGAATTTGTGTTCATGGCCGCTACGCTGATCCACATCAAGAGCAAGATGTTGCTCCCGCGCGATCCGGAACTGGACCGGATCTCGCCCGAAGAGGATCCGCGAACGGAACTGGTGGAACGGCTGATTGAGCACGAACGGTTCAAGAACGCGGCCGAGATGCTGCAGCAAAAGCGGATTGTGGAAGAAGCCATCTGGTCGAATCCGCAGATCGAGCTGTTTCTGCAAGAGGACGAGGGGCCGGGGCTGGCGGTATCGATTTTCGACTTAGTGAAGACGTTTCAAGGGGTGCTGGAGCGCCTCAAGAATCGCCCGATTTACGAAATCGGAAAAGAGGACGTCAGTGTTCCCGACATGGTCCGCTTCCTGCGGGACCAGTTCGAAAAGCTGAAGACAGACAAAACGCTCTCGGCGACGAAGTTGTTTGAGCAGCAACGCAGCAGGCGCGCCATGATCTGCTTGTTCCTCGCCATTCTCGAGATGGTGAAGCGTCAGGCCGTTGAGCTGGTGCAGGGAGAAGCCTTCGGCGACATTGCCCTACGCCGCCATGCGAGCTACGATCAGGCCTTTACCTCGGAAGACCTGACGGCCTTAGAACAGGATTATCAATAAACAGGCATGCCAGAAGTGGATAAGATGAACGACGCGGACATCGCCGCGGCGGATACGACGCATCAAGCAGAGAGTCCCGCAGCGGAGGCTAGTGATGCCGAGAAGTATCGAGCAGATCTCCCGGCGGAGTCTTCGCCGGAGGAGGCCGACGCAGGCGAGGGGTTTCTAGAAGCGTCGGACTTCGTTGCTGAGGTGGTGACGAACTCCGTTCCCGGCAAGGAAGCCCGTGACCGGTTGAAGGCAGTGATTGAGGCGGCCGTTTACATCACCGACGAGCCTCTCTCGACGGAACAGATTGCTGCCGCCGTTGAGCAGCCTTTGGATTTGGTGCAGAACGTTCTGCAAGAGCTGGTGGAGGAGTACGCCGCGCCATCGCGTGGCCTAGCCATACGGGAGCTTGCCGGCGGCTACAAGCTTTCCACCAAGCCCGAGCATCACGAGGACATCCGCAAGTTCGTGAAGCGCTTGCAGGCGCCCTTGAAACTTTCGCTGGCGGCGCTGGAAACGCTGGCGGTAATTGCCTATAAGCAGCCCATCACGGGCCCGGAAATCATGGAGATTCGTGGTGTCCAGGGCGCCGGAGTTGTGAAGACACTGCTGGACCGCAAACTGATTGCGCCGGCGGGACGCAAGAACGTGCTCGGGAAACCGATGATGTACAAAACGACGCGGGACTTTCTGGTGCAGTTCGGCTTGAGCTCGCTGGCCGAACTGCCGACGCTGAAAGAATTCGAAGAGCTGGGGCGGCTTGCGCTCAGCGACGGCGATATGGAGACTCCCGGCAACGCAGACGCCACGCGTGGCACCACTCAAACCGCAGCCGGTGGAACGCCGGTGCATGACCCCGTCCAGTTGGATCTCGAAGCGGCCGAGGAAGATCAGGAGCAGGGCGGGGAAGAAGCGCCGGCCGCTGAACCGGATGTCCTCGAGGAGCACCTGGACGAGTCCGGAGCGACGGTGAAGCAAAACTAATGGCTGAAGAACGTCTGCAGAAGATCCTCGCAGCCGCCGGGATCGCAAGCCGCCGCAAGGCGGAAGAACTGATTGTGGCGGGGCGCGTATCGGTGAACGGCAAAACGGTGGTGGAGCTCGGCTCCAAGGCTGATCTGGCGGTCGACGAAGTAAAGGTCGACGGCCAGCGGCTTTCCGCTCCGAAGCACTTTGTCTACTTCGCGCTGCACAAGCCCAAGAACTGTGTCACGACCGTGTTCGACCCGGAAGGCCGTGAAACGGTGATGAAGTTTTTCAAGGGCGTGCGGGAGCGGATCTATCCGGTCGGGCGGCTCGACTACGCCAGTGAAGGACTATTGCTGCTCACCAACGACGGCGATTTTGCAGCCAAGCTGATGTCGCCTGCCAGTCACGTTTCCAAAACATACCTGGTGAAGATCAAGGGTCTGTTGACGCCGGAACAGGAAGAGCAGTTCAGGACCGGCATTCCGATGCATGGGCGCCGCACAGCGCCGGCTGGGCTTCGCATTTTGAAAAAGACGCAGAATCCGTGGTACGAGGTGAGACTGATCGAAGGCCGCCAGAACCAGATTCGCGTGATGTTCAAGCATTTCGGGCATCTGGTTGAGAAGCTGAAACGCATCCGGATCGGGTTTCTTGATTTGGGAGCGCTGAAGGCCGGAGTGTATAGGACGCTTACAAGTTCCGAAGTTGAGAAATTCAAGAAGCTTCTCGATACGCCACCTGAAGCGCGCCCAGAGAGCTTTCCGAAGCCGGAGAAGCGTTCCGGTGTAGGGTTCACGGAGCGCGCGACGGGCTACAACGAGAAACGCCGGGCCGCTGAACGAAAGGCCGCTTTCGGAGGTGGGCAATCGGCGCCGGTGCCAAAGAAGGAAGCTCGGCCAGCCGCACCGTCAGAACAGGGCAGCGGCTCACCTACCAAACGTGAGCCACCGGCCGACCCGCGTCGCACACCCGTCGGCGATAGGCCGCGGCATTTCGAACCGCATGCATCTACTGCGGCCGGAGACAGGCCGCGCAAATTCCCGCCGAAGCCGTTTGTCAGACCCAGTCGCAAGCCAAGTGGAGAACGACAAGACCGTTCATCGGGAGGGCCCGCAGGTCGGGAGTTTTCTTCGAAGCCGTTTTCTCCCCGGCAGTTCCCAAAATCCAGGTCCAGCGACGAGCGACCGAGCGGCGCGAAGCCGGGCGGAAGGCAACAGCGCGGTGCCAGCTCGAGTGGTGAGAGGCAAGACGACTCCCAGGCAGGGCCGCCGCGTCCCCCAACCTCGTCGAAGCCATTTTCACCACGGCCATTTTCCAGGTCGGGGCCAGGCGGCCGACCTCACGGAGGCAAGCCAGGCGGCGCCAGTCCGAGCGGTGAGGGACGTGGGCGTTCGTCCCAGGGGCCTTCACCTCGGAAGTTCTCATCCAAACCTTTTTCAAAGTCGGGGCCTGACCGGAAGCCGCGTGGCGACCGTGGCCGTGGCCCCAACCGCGGTGGCGGCCGATGAACGAGATTGCCAGCCCAGAGACGATCGCAACGCTGCTACGTGAAGCAAAGACCATCGCGGTAGTTGGCCTCTCGAGCAATCCCGAACGTTCGAGCTACGGGATTGCCGAGTATCTGCAGAAGCATGGCTACCGCGTTATACCCGTGAACCCAGCCGAGACCGAAGTGCTCGGCGAAAAGAGCTACGCCTCGCTCAAAGACATTCCGGTACACATCGATATCGTCGATGTGTTTCGCCGGTCGGAGTTCGTGCCGGAGATTGCCGACCAAGCCATTGAAATCGGCGCGCAAGCGCTGTGGCTGCAAATGGGCGTGATTCACGAAGAAGCGGCCCGAATAGCCAGGTGCGCCGGGCTCACAGTGGTAATGAACCAATGTATTGCGGTGGATCACAGCCTGTTGGTTCGCTAAGTCGATGAGCTAGGCTGCCCGGCAGTCGAACGAACTTCTTCCGTTGATCACCCCCCGCGCCGCCGTTCATCCACTAGAAGCACCAGTTCGTCCCAAATCCGTTTCCGTCTTTAGCAATTCGCCCTATTCTCGAAACCAAGGAGTATCCGTATGAACCCCAAGCGCATTCTGCTGATTCTGGCAGGCTTACTGGCGTTTACGGTCGGTTTGGTTAGCGCGTTGCACGCACAGAACCCAACCCCACGATTCGACTGCGTGGCTTCGGATGTTACGTCAACCAATCCAGCAATGCGACTTGATAAGGTACGCTGAGTCGAAGCAGGCACGGGCATCACGATGATCAAAAGCCGCGTAATCCGCTGGACCGTGCGCGTCATCTTCTCCAACTCGTGCATCGCCGTCACTGTTCCATTGTTCAAATGGGCGTTCAGTCCGCGAGTGACATTTGGCTTCCTAGCGAGACAGTATCTGGTCTCGGTCATCTACGCCAACTGCATCGGGTTGCTGCTTGCTTCATTGGCGCCGGTGGTTTGGAAACGCTCGGAGCGATGGCCCTTTTCGGTACAGTGGGCTTCCCGGGCCGCCCTCCTGTTGAGCGCAACTTGGGTCGGCTGCATGCTGGGCGGAGCGATTGGCGTTTCCATTTTCAAGGGTTGGGATTTCTGGCCTGAAGTGAGTGGTTCATTCAAGATCGCGCTGCCAATCTCCTTTGTCGCGCTGGGCTTTTCGATGCTCTATGAGACCTCAAAAGCCCGGCTCGAAGCGGCGGCCGTTCAGCTGAAAGTGAAGGAACTGGAACGCCAGCGCGCGCTTACTTTGGCGACGCAAGCCAAGTTATCTTCGCTCGAATCGCGCATCCACCCGCACTTCCTCTTTAATGCGCTGAACTCCGTCGCATCACTCATACACGACGATCCGAACCACGCCGAGCGACTGCTGAACCAGGTTGCGGCTTTGCTTCGCTTCTCGCTCGATTCCGCTAACGCTAGGCTGGTTCCGCTGGATCAGGAACTGAAGATTGTGCGCGACTATCTCGAAATTGAAAAAGCTCGCTTTGCGGGTCGGCTGCGCTATGAAATAGACGTGCCGACGGTGTTGCTATCGACCCCGGTGCCGCCACTCTCGATCCAGACTCTCGTCGAGAACAGTATCAAGTATGCAGTGGCACCCAGGCGTGGCGGCGGCTCCATTTTGGTTCGCGCCACAAGCGACCGTGAGCACGTCACAGTCTCGGTTATTGACGATGGTCCAGGCTTTGGCAATGGGGATCTGACTGCGGGACACGGACTGGACAACCTGCAAGAGCGACTTCTAACGCTATTTGGTGACTGCGGGAAACTTTGCATCTCGGTTGAGGAAGGGAAAACTGGGGTGAGCATCTTACTGCCGTTGGGTATTCAGACGGTAGATCTAAGCCATCCGATCCAACCAACTACTGCCATGGCCCCCTCCTCATGCAAACAAGTCTCATGAACTCGGAATCATGATTCGCGCTTTTCCGGTCGATGACGAACCGCTTGCGTTGAATCGTCTCAGCCGATTGTTGACGGATACGGGACGTGTCGAAGTCGTAGGATCAAGCAGCGATCCCGTTGAGGCAATCGAAGACGTCCGGACCCATGCCATCGATGTGCTGTTCACCGATATTCAAATGCCCGGCCTTTCCGGTTTCCAGATGCTGGCCAAGCTCGAATCGCCGCCGTTTGTTGTTTTCACAACGGCCTATTCGGAGTATGCGCTGCAGGCGTTCGAAGTGAATTCCATTGACTACCTGGTGAAGCCGGTTGATACAAAGCAGTTGGAGCGGGCGCTGAACAAGCTCGACCGCATCCGGAGTGGCGCCGAGCCAAGGCCTGAGCTGGAGATACTGTTAAACCGGCTCGCGGCAACGCTTCCCAAAGCAAAGGAATATCCGTCGCGGCTTCCGTCGCGCATCGGCGACAAGATCGAATTTGTCGAGGTCGCGCGCGTGACGCATTTTTACGCCAGCGACAAGCTCACTTATGCCGCCACGCCGAAGAAGGACTATGTAATTGACCGCACGGTCTCCGAACTCGAGGAAACGCTGGATGCGGAACGTTTCATCCGTATACATCGCTCAACGATTGTCAATCTCGAGTACGTGAAAGAATTGCATTCCTGGTTTGCCGAGCGGTTGATGGTACGGCTGAACGACGGCAAAGGGACTGAGCTCACCGTGGCTCGAGACCGCGTGAGACGCTTGAAAGAGAAGCTCGGGCTTTAGGCTTCTGCGTTTTTGGGCGTGCTCTACTGAGTACTGACGCTATGCTCCGCTTGGCCCGTTTTTACGCCGTAGCCCTATCGCTTGCCGGCTTAGTTCCCATGCCGGCCTCCGAGGCCGCGGAAGCGCCGGTCTCGTCGCCGGTGAAAGCCTGGCAAGACACGATCAGCCTCCCGACCTCCGAGGAGGGCCTGCCACCTGAAGATCCGCCGTTCGACTTTTTGCGTACCGAGAACTGGTTCTATCCATACACGGTGCGCACCAACATCACGTCGATAGCTAAGGTTGAGACTTGGCGCGTTATCCATCTCGAAAATGAGTTTCTGGCGTGCTCGGTGCTGCCCGATCTGGGCGGACATCTGTATCGTTGCATCGATAAGGCAAACGGTCATGATGTGTTTCATCCCGCCCTCAGCATTAAGAAGCAGCTGGTTGCCCTTCGCGGTGCCTGGATCAGTACCGGAATCGAGTTCAATTTTCCGGCCGGCCATAGCTGGGATACGGTTTCTTCCGTCGATTTCTCCTATCGACAGAACGATGACGGCAGCGCCTCAGTGTTTGTCGGAGACATTGATCGCGTCGAGAGTATGCAGTGGCTGGTCGAACTGATTCTCCGTCCGGGTAGCCGCGTTTTGGAACAGCGGGTGACACTTTACAATCAGGGCGAATTCAAGCAGCGCTATTACTGGTGGGCGAACGCCGCAGTTACAGTAGAGAGTCCCGATCTGACCTTCGTTTATCCCACCTATCTCATGTCCGCCGACGGTAGCCCAAACACTATCGTTCCTTGGCCGCGGAACCGGGAGGGCATTGACGTGAGCCGCCAGGGCAACAGCAAGGACATGGTGGGCCTATTCGCGGCGGGCAGCAAAGAGCCGTTCATGGCCGTCTACAACCCGGCATCTAAGACCGGAGTTGTTCACTATGCCGATCCCGTCGCCGTTCCTGGTAAGAAGGTATGGAACTGGGGAACAGAGATGGACAAGTGGGTTCGCAAGAACCTTACCGATAACGACACTACATACGTCGAACTGCAGGCCGGGGTTCTCGACACCAACAGCGATTTTGGGTTTCTTGAGCCGCAGGAGATCAAGCATTTCACTGAGTACTGGATGCCTGTCCACGATATGGATGGCATTACCCGCGCCACGCCCGATGCGGTACTCAACCTCCAACGCCAGAACCAAAACGTAGTTGTGCAGATCGAAGCGAATCGCGACATCGTCCGTGCGAAGGTACGTTTGACTGCCGGCGCCACCACACTGCTTGACGAAACGGTGGATCTGACGATGCGGGCTGTGTATTCAAAGAGCCTCCCTGTCGGAGATAAAAAACCGCTTTCGTTTGAGCTACTGGATGCTCAAGGCAAATCGCTGCTGCGGCACACCGAGGGCGTCTACGATGCGATGACGCCCGAGCAAGCTGCATCCTTAAAATCGCCGCCCGGAGTAAAAGTGGATTGCAACACCAAAGAAGGTTGCCTCGCCGAAGCGATCCATAATGAACGCATCGGCGCATTATCCTGGGAGCGAAACAGCTACCAGGTAGGGATTAGTAAGTTCGGTAACCCTCCGGCGGGCGTTAAGGGGCTGGCCCGGCTGGATGTGAGGCAGGCCCATTTCGCCGATGCGATCGGCCGCTATCAGCAGATCTCTTATGGCGGCGCTGCGCTCGATCCGGAGTCCGAATACTATTGGGGACTTGCCCTGCATTACGCGGGTGAGGTGGCCGCGGCCGGCCACCACTGGGAGAATGCGCTGAAAGACCCCGCCTTCGGTGCGGCGGCCCAACTGGAACTGGCGTCGGACCAGGCGGCGCAGGGCCAGTGGAGCAAGGCCCTGGCCGAACTTGTTCGAATGGACGCTTTGCCCAAAAGGCTTACACGTGCAGGCGAGTTGGAGGTGATTGCCCTTCGTCACACGGGCGAGAAGGTCAAGGCCGGGCAGCGACTACAAGCTTGGCTTGCGATTGACCCAACCAATAACGTCCTTCGCAATGAAGCCACTCTGCTTGACAAGGACGATCCGTCGCTATGGCTGCATTTGGCAGCCGAGCCCGAGCGTGTCCTCAATATTGTCGATAGTTACATCCGCGTGGCTGACTATGCCGCCGCACTATCGCTGCTTGAGAGAACCTACCCTCAAGTTCCCGCCAATCAGATGGAGCCGGGCGCTGTGCTACCGCAGCAGCACCCATTGATCGCCTACTATCGGGGATATTGCAAAGAAATGCTGGGAAAGCCCGCTGCGGCCGACTACGCAGCGGCTTCGCGTTTGCCTGTCCGGTATGTTTTTCCCAGCCGTATCTCTTCCCTTGCAGTGCTGCGTGAGGCCATTCGGTCCAACCAGGCCGACGGCACCGCCCACTATCTGCTGGGCAGTCTTCAAATGCAATTCTTGATGCCTTATCCCGCCCTTGAAGAGCTGCGAGCAGCGGTCCGGTCGAGTTTCAGGGAGCCGGTTGCTTTCTGGGATCTCGCCTGGGTATTGGATCAACTGGGAGATACGCGGGACGCGCTGGCCGCCCTCCGCGACGCCCGAGGCCTCGGCCCACTCCCGCCAAATCTGGAGCAGTTCTCTGCAAAACTCTTAGCTAAGCCGGCTGCGTCCGCATCCCTGGCCACGCCCACGCAACCGTCCGCAGCCCCATCCGCTGCCGTCGCCGCTCCTGCTCCCGGCGCCGTCTCGGCGCCCAAGTTGGGAGTTAACACAACGTCTTTATCGCCGGATGAACTAGCGCGGTTCGTGTTCGAAGAGTTGACCGGCAACGAAGTTGATGCCGCCGAGGAAGCCTTGAAGCAGGACCGGCTGAAGGTGGTCTCATCCAACGACCTGCTTCGCCAGGCTTACTACGAGACGAAGTTGCAAAACGCCTTGTTTATGGCCCGTAAGCGGCAGTGCGATGGCATGGAGTCAATCGTGCAAGCGGCAACGGAAGCCGACTCGCAGCGCCCATTTACACAGCCCGGCGGTAAGGCGGTTCTTGACAACCCCCGATTCCTCTTCTATCTCGGCCGCTCTTTCGGACTCTGCGGCGATGTAAAACAAGCCGAATCCCGATGGAAGCAGGCTGCTGCCAAGCAGCGAGACATTACCTCTCCCGAGTATGCCTTTCCGGTGCTGTCACGAGTGCAGCTCAACGCGCTACATGGCAAACCCGTGCGCCCTGAATTGGAGAAGGCGCTCGGAGAAGTCGATGAGAAACTGAAGTCGGCATCGAAGGAACAATCGATTCCTTTGAATTACTCCGCCGGTGTGCTCCTTCAGGCGCTCGGCCGCCTGGATGACGCTGAGGCTCGGTTTCGAGCTGCTATGAAGGAGGATCTTCTGGTAGCGTACACGGCCCGCATCGGCATCAGGGACAATGATCTGGCCCGCCACGGCGTCAAGTAGGGTTATGGATTTAGAGTGGCTTCGCGATTTCTGCCTGGCGTTTCCGCATGTTCATGAACAGGTGCAATGGGAGAACGCTCTGGTCTTCAAGGTCGGCGGCAAAATGTTTCTCGTTATGCGTCTTGAGCCTTCCCCAGTTGCTTGCTCCTTCAAGTGCACGCCGGAGATGTTCGCCGAGTTAGTGGAGCGCCCCGGTTTGATCCCGGCTCCGTACCTCGCACGCGCATCTTGGGTCGGTCTCGAGGATAGTGAAGCGCTGTCTGTCGCGGAATTGAAACAGCTGGTTCGGCAATCCTACGAACTGGTTCGGGAGAAACTGCCAAAGAAGACGCGGTTGGAACTGGAGGCCTCCGTTCCTTCGCGTGTTAAACGGCCTCGACCGTGAGACGGCAGCGGGAGCGAACTTCAGCGCTTGTACCACCGGCCCAAACAGATTGTTCGCGGCGGGGGGATTGCCCAAACAAAAGCGGCAGCACCCCTTTGGGGGATGCTGCCGCGAGGTCACTCACAGTTGATACCTGACTACTCGGCGACGGGCTTCAGCTTCTCGCGCTGTTCTTTCAGAATCGCTTTGCGGCTGAGCTTGATCTTGTTGCCTTCCAGCGCCAGCACCTTCACCAGGATCTGGTCGCCTTCGTTCAATTCGTCCCGGACGTTCTTGATGCGGCTTTCCGAAATTTCGCTGATGTGGAGCAGGCCGTCGGTTCCCGGGAAGATTTCAACGAATGCGCCGAAGTCCGCGATCCGCACAACCTTGCCCAGATAGGTCTTTCCAACTTCGGCTACGGCCGCAATGTCGGCCACCATCTGCAAGGCCTTGGCGGCGGAAACACCGTCGGAAGCAAAGATGTTGACCGTTCCGTCGTCGCTGACATCGATCTTGACACCAGTCTGATCGATGATGCCCTTGATCACCTTGCCGCCGGGGCCGATCAGTTCGCGGATCTTGTCGGTCGGGATCTTGGTCGTGTAGATGCGCGGCGCATACTGCGAGAGCTCAGCGCGCGGCTTATCAATCGTCGCCAGCATCTTCTCAAGAATCTCGAGTCGCGCCTGGCGAGCTTGCGCCAGCGCTTCCTTCATGATCTTGGCCGTGACGTTTGGTACCTTGATGTCCATCTGGAGCGCGGTGATGCCATCCTTCGTACCGGCTACCTTGAAGTCCATATCGCCGTAGTGATCTTCAGCGCCCGCAATGTCCGTCAACACGGCGTATGCGTCGCCTTCTTTCACGAGGCCCATGGCAATACCCGCAACCGGAGCCTTGATGGGAACCCCCGCATCCATCAACGACATCGTGCCGCCGCAAACGCTGGCCATCGAGCTGGAACCATTGGATTCCAGAATGTCGCTGACCACACGCAGGGTATAGGGGAATGATGTTTCGTCGGGAATGACCGCGGCGAGTGCGCGTTCTGCCAGTGCGCCGTGGCCGATTTCCCGGCGTCCCGGTCCGCGCATGAAGCCCACTTCACCCACGCTGAACGGCGGGAAGTTGTAGTGGAGCATGAAGCGCTTTGAGGTTTCGCTCAGGTCGAACATTTCAATGCGCTGGGCATCGTCCTTGGTGCCGAGCGTTGTGGTCACCAGCGCCTGCGTTTCACCGCGTGTGAATATCGCCGAACCGTGGGTGCGCGGAAGCACACTCACTTCGTTCCAAATGTGGCGAATGGTGTCGAATTTACGTCCGTCAGGGCGGCGATGAGACTTCAGAATCTCATCCCGGAAGATGCGTTCCTTGAGCGCGTCAAACTGTTTGGCAGCTTCTGGCTGCTCTTCTTCGGCGAACAGTTCGAACGCTTTCTTCTTGGCGTCCTTGACCTTGTGGTAACTCTCGAGTTTCGGATACTTTTCCGTGTTCAAAGCGTCAGTCAGTTCGGTGCGGATGGCATCGGAGATTTTCTTGCCGATCGCTTCATTGACCGGAGCGGGCGTATAAACGCGCTTCGTTTTGCCGGCCAGGGTCACTAATTGACGAATGCCCTCGGCAATCTTCTTGCAGCAGTCGTGGCCAAATTCGATCGCGTCCAGTACTTCAGCCTCGGTCGCTTCGGTGGCTCCTGCTTCCACCATCACGATTCCTTCTTCGGTGCCCGCGACGACAATGTTCAGTTTGGAGTCTTTGGTCGCTTCATAGCTCGGGTTGGCGACCAGGCCGCCGTTGTGCAGACCGACACGCACGCCTGCCAGTACATGCTGGAAAGGAATGTCGGAGATCGCGAGCGCCGCGCCGGCGCCGATGATGGCGAGCACGCTGGGGTCGCGCTCGGGATCGGCCGACAGCACCATCGCAATAATCTGTGTTTCGTTGCTGTACCCTTCCGGGAACAGGGGGCGCACCGGGCGGTCAATTAACCGGCTGGTCAGCACCTCTTTTTCTGATAGGCGCCCTTCGCGCTTAATGAAGCCCCCGGGAAACTTGCCCGCGGCATACGTATACTCGCGGTAATCCACCGTGAGCGGGAAGAAGGAGGCGCCCGGCTTAGGATCCTCATTCGAACAAGCGGTGACCAATACAACTGATTCACCAGACCGGACGACTACCGAGCCGTCCGCTTGCTTGGCAACCTTGCCGGTTTCAAGCGTAATCTTCGACCCAATCAGGTCGACTTCAACTGTGTGTGACATTTAGCTTTCCTTGATTCGTGATGTAGCCGCCCGGTCTAATGCCGGTAAGCTCACCAAGTTTCAGGATTAAGTGGGGACTTAGAGCGTGTAGCGGAGGAAGGACCGTCCACCAGGACGGTGTTACGCCAGATTCGACCGACGCCTACCTGAGAACCGTTTCCTAGCGGCGTATGCCGAGACTCTGAATGAGAGCCTGATAACGTGCCGGACTGCGGTCTTTCAAATACTTGAGCATTCTGCGGCGCCGTGCCACCATCAATAGCAAACCGCGCCGTGAATGGTGATCTTTCTTGTGCGTCTTGAAATGCTCAGTCAGAAAAAGAATTCGCTGACTCAGCAGTGCTACCTGTACCTCTGGCGAACCCGAATCCGTCTTGTGAACCCGGTATTTACCAATTACTTGAGACTTCTGTTCTGCCGCCAGGGCCATCTTGAAAACGATACTCCTCGTCTTACCTTAATCTTCCGTGTTTTTACCACTCAAGGTTAACACAAACGCAATGGCCGTGGGGAACGGCGTGCGGGTGCCGCATTAAGGTGCAGCGAATCTCAGCATAACACACCTCACTGCGGCAGCCGCGGTGTACACCCTAAACAACGCGCACAAGGCCTTATGCGCTTAGGCTTTGTCAATGGCGATTGCTACCCGATTGGCCGACCGGGTGGCCGCCTCCTGGCCCCAATTCAGGTTGTCGCAGTACGCTCCCGCGAAGTGGATTCGCTTGTATGGCTCGATCAGTGCCGGCCAGAACTTGTGGAGCTCCCCCACACGGTAGATAGTCGTTTCACAAGCCATAGCCCATGGATCACGCGACCAATCGAAGACCATGGCGTGCTCGATCGTGTCGCCTTTCCCTGGATATTTCGACCGGAACGTGGCCAGTGCCGATTCCGCCGTGAGGCCCGGTCCACCCGTTCCGATGATCAACCCCCGCGAAGTGGGGACTTCCTCGGCAGTTGACCAAACGTTTTCCACGTTTCCGCCATTAAATTCCAGGTTGACGCTGCTTTTCTGATCGCGCCAGAACTTCGTTCTGGATTGGAATGCCGGACGTATTTCGGTATAGTAAGGTACGTTTGCCACAGCCCACTGCTTGTCTTCCGGCAGGCTCGGCGTGATAGGTAGCTTCCGGAGCATCACGGCGGACATGCAGCAGACTAAGTAGTCTGCAGAGATTTCCTGGCTGCGTCCAAACTCGCGGTAGCTAACCGTAACCCCGTGGTCACCATGCCGGATGGCCGTGACCGGGCACCCTAGCTTGACCCGTTCTCCCAAGCGCTCTGCAAATGCCTCCGGCAGCCGGCTGTTTCCGCCTTTCAACCGAAACACTTCGTTCGGCGAAAGAGGAACGCCGCGTTTGTTGAGAATGGCGGCATGCCACACACTGTGCAGGGCCGACCCGGCACCTCCGCTGAACTCTTGAAAAGCCGGTGAAGCGCCGTCGCGTTGCAGCAGCTGCGTGAGGCTGATGTTGTCCAGGTCATTCAGCCCGGCCGAAAACGGTTGGTACTCGTCAGGGAACGCTCCGGTGTATTTGGCCAGATAAAGGTTCTCTCTCTCGTTCCAGTGATTCTGGCTCAGGAATTCGATTTCCTTCTGATTGAAGCCGAGTTTCTTAAGCACCGCGGGGTTTGCCAGGTCTGCGTCTGAATACACTCCGCCCCCGACCCAATACAAACGGTTATCGCGTTGAACGTCGCGCACGTAGGCAAGCTGGAATTCCTTGACGTAACCCCAATAAAGATCGTAGCCGGGTTTAGTGAAATGCTCTGCACCCGCGTCGAAGTACAGGCCGTCCGCCAATCCGTCCCGAACCGTGCGAACGTGTCCGCCCACAAAACCCGACGCCTCAAGCACCGTTACACTATGCCCGCGGCGCACCAACTCATAGGCGCAGCAAAGTCCACCGATGCCGCCACCGGCCACAATCACTTGCTTCTTGGTGCCGCTGTCAATGGCGGGTTTAAGGCCAAGGCTCGCGCCGACTCCCGCAGCTCCCATGCTCCACAAGAACTCTCGCCGGTCCGTCATTCCGCACCTCGTCCTGCTAAGGATTTTCGACAGAGCGTATCACAGCAAAATCAAGGGGATTCAGGCAGAGAGCCATTAGGCCGCGACCATTCCAGGCACGCCGTCGTATCTTGGGTTCTTGGCGTATCGTGCACGTCCGAAACCTCCTTCTGGCAAGATGCCTTCGAAACGGGGTGGCGCTCGGACCGGTCGTTCGCGAAAAGGTCTTTTCGCTCGCCTTCCTGTCTGGAAGCGCCTGCTGCTCGCCGTCGGGCTCGCCGTCATCGCGTTCTACGGCGCAGCGATCTTGGCCCTGCTCGCCCTTCGCTGGATCGATCCGCCTACCACGTCCGTCCAGATTGAACGCAGGATCGAGTCGTGGTTCGCGAAATCCGGCCCGGGCTTGCAGCCGTACCACAAAGAGTACAAACCGGTGCCGTTAAGCCGTATTGCGCCTGACCTTCAACACGCGGTTATCTCAGCCGAAGATGCACGCTTTTTTAAGCACAATGGCTTTGACTGGAAGGAGATCGAACAGGCGGCCAACAACGATTTGGAAGGACGGCGGCTACGCGGTGCGTCGACCATCACTCAGCAACTGGTGAAAAACCTCTTTTTGACGACCTCCCGAACGGCAATTCGTAAAGCAATCGAGGTCACTCTGGTCCCCCCGACTGAGGCCATCCTGGGCAAGCAGCGCGTTTTGGAGCTCTATTTGAACGTCATCGAATGGGGCCCGGGTATTTATGGGGCGGAAGCTGCTGCCCGCTACCATTACCGGACCTCGGCGCTTCGTCTTACCCGGGAAGAATCCGCGCGTCTGGCCGCCATCATCCCATTGCCCCTCCACCGGAAGCCCGCCGCGATGAACGAAGCGAGCGAACGGATCGAGAAGCGCATGCGGGAAGTGGGCTGGTAGGGCAACAGTTCAGCGGGCTGGTATCGGCGATAACGAGCCGCACCGATTCAGAACCCCGAGCTTTTCAGGGCTTCTCGCTCGCGCGCAAAATCGTCCATGGTGTAGGGCTCATCGACGTTGTGAGCCTTAAGGAACCCGTCGATCTCATAGCCGGTCTCGAATCCCAGCAAGCGCCGCAGATCCGGCTTATTGAGGTGACCCATCCGATATTCCTCCGCCAACAAAGCTTCCAGGGCTCGGCGGGAGAGGTCGTCGGTCACGCCGTCGCCAAGCCGTTCGGCGATATCGTCGGGAATGTGGACCGTCAGCTCCATGCCTTTACGTTAGCTTGTGCCAACACGGCGGTCAATGATTTCGCGCGCGACGTTCGTTAGCGTGCAGTGCTGTTCGAATGCGGAGAGCCCTCGCCCCGTCGCCGCTCGAGGGCAATCTGTAATTCCTTTCGCACGAGTAACTTCAGGTTCGCGGGAACTTGGCGTCCGACGTGCCCGTATTCCCAGTTGGTAACCCCGATTCGCGTCAAGCCGGGTCCTCGTCCGCGAGTCCGGTGACGAAAGGAAGACGACATGAATCTCGTGCTCGGAGACCTACGCTACGCGTTCCGTCAGTTCCGGCAGTCTCCCATCTTCACGCTGACCGCCATCCTCACTTTGGCACTTGGCATCGGGGGAACGACGGCCATCTTCTCCCTGATACATGCGATCATGCTGCGCTCACTCCCGGTGGCCGATCCAGCCAGCCTTTACCGCATTGGCGATGGCAACGATTGCTGTGTCGAAGGCGGTCCCCAGGATAACTGGGGAATGTACACATTCGACCTATATCGGCAGTTGAGCGCGGCCGCACCCGAGTTTGAGGAAGTGGCTGCCTTCCAAGCCGCTTCGGGGAGCTTTGGTGTGCTGCGGCCTCATGTCGACCAGAGCGCTCGCTCCATGGTCTCGGAATATGTCACCGGGAACTACTTCTCGACCCTGGGAGTTCGCACGTTTGCCGGGCGGCTGATTTCACCGTCTGACGACCGACCTGCGGCTGCCCCGGTTGCCGTTCTCAGCTATCGCGCCTGGAAGGGCACATATGCGGGGGATCCGTCTCTCATCGGCTCCACAGTCATGATCGCGGGGAATCCTTTCACGATCATCGGCGTCGGACCGCCGGGGTTCTTCGGTGACACGCTTCGCGGTAACCCGCCGGACCTCTGGCTGCCCCTCCAGCAGGAACCGCTGATCGCCGGCAAAGACTCACTCCTTCGCCAAACCATCCCCGCATGGCTTCGGATGATTGGCAGACTTCGCCCGGGCGCCAACGTCAACGGGATGTCGGAGCGGCTGACGGAGGTCCTTCGCCGATGGATGAAGAACGATGCGGGCTACCCCCCTGCCTGGGTTCCCGAAATGACCCGCCAGCTACCCAAGCAACACATCAACGTCGTTCCCGGCGGCGGCGGCGTCCAGGCCATGAAAGAGGATTACGGGCGCAGCCTGCAGATTCTCCTCGCCGTTTGTGGGCTCGTGCTACTAATCGCCTGCGCGAATGTGGCGAACCTCTTGCTGGCTCGAGGTATGGCGCGGCGCAGCCAGACTTCGATTCGACTTGCGATCGGCGCTTCCCGATCGCGCATTGTCGGTCAATCGTTGGCCGAGAGCATCTTGCTGGCTATCGGAGGCGGCATGGCAGGGCTTGGGGTGGCTTTCGGTGCGGGCCGCCTCTTGATGGCGCTCGCCTTTCATGGCGGTGATGCCATGCCCATCAGCGCTGCGCCGTCGGTCCCTGCCCTCGCGTTTGCCTTTGCCCTATCGCTGTTGACCGGAGTTCTCTTCGGAGTCGGACCCGCCTGGTTTGCTACCAATAGCAACCCGGTCGAAGCGCTTCGAGGCGGCAACCGCAGCACGAGCGATGGCTCGTCTCTTTCGCGTCGCGCACTGCTGGTTACTCAGGCAACAGTCTCAGTTGTGCTGGTGGCAGGCGCTGCTATGCTCACCCGCAGCCTAGGCAACCTGGAGCATCAGGATTTTGGTCTTCAAACTTCCAATCGCGTCTTGATCAGCTTGAATCCGCCATCGGCCAGCTATTCGCCCGACCGTCTCACGGCCTTGTACCGCAATATCGAGGAACGCCTGAACAGCATTCCCGGTGTCGAGCACGCCGGGCTCGCCCTCTACAACCCGTTTACCGACAATTGGGGCGAGTTGATTTTCGTCGCAGGCGGACCCGCGCCATCGCTCGACAACAAATCTGTCTCTTCGTGGGATCGGGTCAGCACCGATTATCTCCAGACCGTAGGCCAACCGATCCTGCGCGGCCGTGGCTTCACGAACGCCGACGCTTCTTCCGCGCCTGTCGCCGTCGTCAATGAAGCCTTTGTTCGCCGATTTTTGCCGGACAAGGATCCGCTCGAAAAGCAATTCGGACTGGACATGCCTGAGAATGCCGGGACGTTTCGCATCGTCGGCGTGGTTCGCGATGCCAAGTACACCGATGCACAGGCGCCTGTGCGCCCTATGTTCTTCGTGCCCATGACGCAATGGGCGCATTATCAGAATCCACTCATGATGAGTATTGAATCAAGGAGCCACTTCATCGGCGGTGCTCTTCTCATTGCTCACGTTCCGCTGGGCACACTTGAGCCACAGATCCGAAAAGCCTTCGCGGAAGCGGACCCAAATCTCACTGTCACAAGTGTTCGCACGCTCCAGGACCAGGTGGATTTGAACTTCGATCAGCAGCGGGCCGTGGCCGGTCTTGCCGGCTTGTTCGGAATCGTGGCGCTGATCCTTGCATCCGTGGGCCTGTATGGGGTCACGGCGTACTCCGTCGCTCAGCGGACAAGTGAAATCGGGCTTCGAATGGCACTGGGCGCGGATCGCACCGGTGTCGTCCGCTTAGTTCTTCGCGGCGCGTTCAAAATGGTCCTGGTCGGGCTCTTGCTCGGCATCCCGCTCTCCATCGGAGCTGGACGCCTTCTGTCTGCTCAGCTATACGGAGTTACGATATGGGATCCCGTGGCTCTATCTACCGCGATCGTCTCGCTCGGCTTCTGCGCTTTTGTTGCCGCGCTGGCTCCAGCGGCCCGCGCTGCCGCAATCGACCCGATGCGCGCGTTGCGGACTGAGTAGCGCGCAGGTCGAACGCAGTCTGGCTTGCGTGTGGCTGGCGCGGTTTTCCCCGCTTGTTACGATTGAAAATTACGCAGTAGCCATCATCATCGCTGGGACTGCTTTGGCCGATAACCCATGCCCCTCCGTCTGTACAATACGCTCACGCAGGAGCTTCAGGTGTTTGAACCCATGCGGGATAACGAAGTCCGCATGTACACCTGTGGCCCCACCGTCTACAACTACGTTCATATCGGAAACCTGAGAACCTTCACCTTCCAGGACATCCTGCGCCGCTGGCTGAGATACCGCGGCTACCGGTTGAACCACGTAATGAACATTACGGACGTGGAAGACAAGATCATCACGGCGGCCGGGAAGGCTCATCAGACACTGGCCGAATACACCGAGCCCTTTGAAAGGGCGTTCTTCGAGGACACCGCCATCTTGCGGCTGGAGCGGCCGGAGCGGATTGCGAAGGCGACCGAACACATCGACGAGATGGCCAAGGCGATTGAAGTGCTGACAGCCAAGGGCTGCACGTATGTCAGCGACGGGTCTACCTACTTTCGAATCGCATCGTTTCCTGGCTATGGCAAGCTCTCGCACAATAATTTCGAGGGCATCATGAGCGGCGCCCGCGTGGACGTGGATGAGTATGAGAAGGCCGATGCGCGGGATTTTGTATTGTGGAAGGCTCGCAAGGGCGATGAGCCTTTTTGGCATGAACCCATTGGGGACGGACGTCCGGGATGGCACATCGAATGCTCGGTTATGGCGATGAAGTATCTGGGCGAGACTCTCGATATCCATGCCGGCGGCGTCGATCTTACCTTCCCGCACCACGAAAACGAAATCGCGCAGTCGGAGTCCATCACAGGCAAGCCGTTTGCCCGCTTCTGGTTGCATTCGGAGCACCTGCAGATTGAATCGCAGAAGATGTCGAAATCGCTCGGCAACTTCTACACCTTGCGTGATCTCATGCAGGGCGGCTATCAGCCGGAGGCCATCCGGTATCTTCTCGCTTCGGTTCCGTATCGCAAGAAACTCAATTTCACTTTCGATGGGTTGAAAGCCGCAGCCACCTCGATCGAACGCCTGCGGAACTTCGAGCATCGGTTGAAGAACGCGAGGCTGCCGGCGGGACAAGACCCGAAATTGACCGAACGGGCCGCAGCGGCCATTCGTCAGTTTGAAGAGAGCATGGACGACGACCTGAACACGGCCGAAGCGCTGGCGTCGGTCTTTGAATACATCCGCGAAACGAACACTGCGCTCGATGACGAAGAGTTCCCCGAAGGGAATCGCGAGGATGCTGTGCGGCTGTTGGCTGCCTTCGACTCGGTGTTTGACGTGCTTCGCGGGAACGATGCTGCCGGAATCCCGGCCGGCGTTCTGCCTAAAGACGAAAGAGCATCGGAACTCTCCGACGCGGAAATTGACGGGCTGGTCGCCGAACGTACGGCGGCCAAAAAGGCCCGAAACTTTGCAGTCGCCGACGAGATTCGCGCGACGTTGCTGGACAAAGGGATTGTGATTGAAGACACCAAAGACGGTGTCCGTTGGAAACGAAAATGAAATTTGAATCGCAGGTTGTTCACGCAGGCGATCGCAAGCGGAATCCCCTAACCGCTGTGCCGTCTACCACCCCCATTCATCTGGGAACGACGTTTTTCTACGAGACCGCCGAGACGCTCGACCGCATCTTCGGCCACGAGGAAGAAGGGTTGAGTTATGCCCGGTATAACACTCCAACCAACGAGGCGCTCGAAGAACTGACGACCGCGCTCGAGAACGGTTACGGTTCACTCGCGTGCGCGTCCGGAATGGCCGCGCTGCAAATCGCTTTCCAAGCCGCTCTGCTCGAAAAGCCGAAGTGCGTGGTTGCTTCCCGCGCCATCTACGGCGCCACCATCAAAATGCTCGACCTGGTGCTGTCGCCGATGGGTGTGGATATCAACTACGTCGACATCTGCGATCTGCCCAAGGTTGAAAAGACCATCGCCGAGAAGAAGCCAGGCGTGGTGTTCACGGAGAGTATCTCCAACCCGATATTGCGTGTCGGCGAGATCGACAAGCTTGCCGCCCTGGCGCGAGCCGCGAGCGCCTCGTTCATCGTCGACAGTACCTTCGCTACGCCAATGCTGATGAAGCCGCTCGACCTCGGTGCCAACATCGTTGTGCACAGCGCCACCAAATACCTTGCCGGGCACGGCGACGTCCTGGGCGGCGTTGTCATTAGCGACAAAGAGCATCACGAGACGGTTCGGATGGTTTCCCGCATTGTCGGTCCCGTGCTGGGTCCGTTTGAGGCGTACCTTACCATGCGCGGCATTAAGACACTTGCTGTTCGCTTTGAACGGCAATGCGAGAATGCCTGCAAACTCGCTTCCTGGTTGTCGTCGCATCCCGCCGTTGACCGCGTCTACTATCCGGCCGATCCAAAGCATCCGGATGCGGCTGCGATTCAACGTCAGTTCGCGAAAGGCCTGTATGGGGGCATTCTCAGCTTCGAGATCAAAGGCCTGGACCGGGCCGGCGTGATGAAATTCATGAACCGGCTCCAGATGATCGTCCCCGGTACGTCGCTCGGCGACGTCCATACGCTCCTGCTTTTTCCGGTAATGGCATCGCATCGCGACGTGGCTCCCAAAATGCGCGAACGGATGGGCATCAAGGAGAACCTGGTGCGGATCTCAGCCGGCATTGAGGCGGTGGAGGATATTATTGCCGATCTCGATCTGCTCTTAAGGCGATTTGAAGAGACGAAGGCGATCGTGACATCGTAGTAGCTATGAGATGGTTGTGGTACGTCTTATCGCCGACCGCCATTGTGTTGTTCATGGCCAGCATGCAGCCTCCAAAACCCAACTACGACGATAGCCGTGTTCCGGCTTATGACCTTCCCGACCCCCTGGTTGCACTGGACGGCCAACGAATCAGAAGCAGCAAGGATTGGCTCGACAAACGGCGTCCGGAGCTGATTCGGTTATTTGAGGAAAACGTCTACGGGCGCAGCCCGGGTGATCCGAAGTCCCTCACCTTCCAAACCCTGTCCGTCAGCCGTACAGCGCTGGCCGGTACAGCGGTTCGAAAACAGGTCCGCGTACAATTCTCCCCACAAGCGGATGGGCCGGCCATGACCATCCTGCTGTACCTTCCAGTTGCGGCCAAGGAACCGGTGCCGGTCTTCGTAGGCTTGAATTTCGATGGCAATCAGACTGTCCAGAATGATCCGGGTATCGTGCTGCCCACTGGTTGGATGCCTGACCATCCTGGCGTAGAGAATAACAAAGCTACCGAGGCCACGCGCGGGGCCGATGCCGACAGTTGGCCGGTCTCGATGATCCTGGCGCACGGCTACGGAGTCGCTACCGTCTATGCCGGCGACATCGCACCGGACCACGCGAACAATTATCAGGAAGGCGTTTTCCCGCTGTTCTACCGGCCTGGTCAGAGCAAGCCGGATGCCGAGCAATGGGGCACCATTGCCGCTTGGGCTTGGGGTCTCAGCCGGATTGTCGATTATCTTGAGAAAGACTCCGATGTGGATAAGCGGCGGCTGATCGTCATCGGTCACTCGCGGCTAGGCAAGGCTGCGCTTTGGGCTGGTGCGCAAGACACGCGCTTCTCGCTCGTGATTTCAAATGACTCTGGCGAGGGAGGTGCCGCGCTGGCCCGGCGAAAGTTCGGCGAGCGCACGGAGGATCTGAATACGCACTTCCCCCACTGGTATTGCCAGAATTATAAAAAGTACAACGGCAAAGAAGAAACCCTTCCGATCGATTCCAATGAACTGCTGGCATTGGTGGCGCCGCGGCCGCTCTATGTTGCAAGCGCGGAAGAAGACCTGTGGGCCGACCCGAAAGGGGAGTTTCTCGGCGCAAAGGGAGCCACGCCCGTGTACCGGCTATTCGGCGAAGAGGGCCTCGGCGCCGAAGCCATGCCGCCACCCGAGCAGCCCATCATGACCACCATTGGCTACCACGTCCGGCACGGCAAGCACGCCATCACCGAGTACGATTGGACCCAGTACATCACCTTCGCCGATCAGCAGCTAAAGCGGAACGCCGCTCTCGATGTGCCGCTTCAGAGCAACAAATAGCGGCACGGTGTCGAGTCCGGTTTCTGGGGCCTTACACCAACTTGGTCTTGGAAACCGGCAACTCTCTTATGCGTTTGCCGGTCGCGGCAAAAATCGCATTGCAAATCGCCGGCGCCACCGGCGGGACGCCAGGTTCACCAACTCCAGTTGGCAGATTGCTGCCCGGCACCAGGTGGACAAAGGTCTCTCGCGGTGCTTCGTTCATGCGCGCAACCTTGTAATTGTGAAAGTTGGACTGGTTGACGCGGCCGTCTGAAGCCGTAATCTCGCCCATCAACGCCACGCTGACGCCAAACACCGCCGCACCTTCAAACTGCGCCTTAACGCGATCCGGATGGATCACCTGTCCGCAATCCACAGCCAGATCGATGCGCGGAATCGTGAGCTTGCCCTTCGAGTCCACTTCCACTTCCACCACCGCCGCTACGTAGGTTAGAAAACTACGGTGCGCCGCAAAGCCCAGTGCCTTGCCCTGTGCTCGCTTGTTCTTCCAACCTGACTTCTCAGCAGCAACCTGCGCCACTTTGCGTAGCCGCGCCGCTTCGATCGGATACTTCGCCATCGGCTTGCCGTAGTTATCGTACTTGGCATGCTCGCCGTCGAATGTAATCACGCGGTCGGGGCCCAGCAGCTCCAGCCAGTATTCGATCGGGTCGCGGCCCGCGGCATGCGCCAGTTCGTCGGCAAATCCCTCCACGCCATAAGCGTGATAGATGTTGGCCACCGACCGCATCCAACCGATCCGAACATGCGCCTTGGCTGGTCCGTTCTCGGCGCGCAGATTTTTCAGATCAAACGGTATATCGGTGAATCCCAGGTTGCACTCGTCAACGCCGTATTCGGCCGTAGGATCGAACGTGGAACCGATCGGCGGAAATACGCTGCGCTGTAGCCACGCGACCGGCATTCCCTTCTCGTCGACTTGCGCCTTAAAATACATCGCTGACGTCGAGTGGAAGTAATCGAAATGAATGTCGTCCTCGCGGCTCCAGACCACCTTGACCGGCTTGCCTAGCTGTTTGGACAAGTAAGCGGCCTCGGTCGAGTAGTCGGGTTTCGACTTTCGCCCGAATCCACCTCCCAGCAGCGGAACATGGCACGTTACGTCCTCAGGCTTCAGACCCAAGTACTTTGCCGCGGACGACTGCACCGCTTGCGGATTCTGAGTCGAAGTCCAGATCTCAACTTTGCCGTCTTTATACATCGCGGTCGCGACGGGCGGTTCCATGGGAACGTGGGCGAGCAGCGGTGTGTAGTATTGCGCCTCAACCACCTTGCCGCCCTTGCCAAATTCTCCATCCACATTGCCGACTTCCCGTAAAATCTTCTGAGGCTTCTGTGATGCTTCAATCAACGATTTCTTGTAGCTTGTCGAATCGTAGATGGCGTTCGGACCGAGTTCCCAGTCAATCTTCAACTTCTTCCGCGCTTGTGTCGCCGTCCAGGTATTGGTAGCGATCACGGCAACGCCTCCCAGGGGCTGGAATTCATGGGGCGGCTTAAACGTGTCGATGGTCGCCGTACCGATTACGCCTGCCACTTTCTTCGCCTCGGTATCGTCGTAAGACTTCACCTTGCCGCCCAGTACTGGGGGGCGCTCAATCGAGGCGTAGACCATCCCCGGCAGCGCAATATCCATACCGAAGATGCTCTGGCCGGTGACGATCGCATCAAGATCCACAATCGGCACGCCCTTGCCGATATAACGGAACTCCGAGGCCTCCTTCAGCCGCAGCTCCTCCGGCTTGGGCAGCGGCTGCTGCGCGGCCAGCGTAGCTAGTTCTCCGAACCCGAGCTTACGTCCGTCGGACGCGTGAATCACAAAGTGGTTTTGCGCCTTGCACTCACTCGCCGGTACGCCCCACTTTACAGCCGCGGCCCGTTCCAGCATTAAGCGCCCCGTCGCGCCAATCTGTCGCATGCCGTCGTAGAAGTCGGTAATGGATTGTGATCCGTCCGTGTCCTGTGAGCCATACGCCGCATTGCCGAGTCCCTGCTGCACCTTTACCTTCGACCAATCGGCGTCGAGTTCATCGGCCAGTACCATCGGCAGGGAGGTACGGATTCCGGTGCCCATCTCAGACCGGTGCGCCACAATCCGCACCGTGCCGTCCGTCTCAATACCAACAAACAGGTTCGGGTGGAAGGGAGCGTTATCGATCGGGACTTCGCGTGGGGCGCGATCCAGGGCCACTGCCGCCAGTGCATGCACCGGTAGAATCTTCGTTCCCAGCACCAGCGCTCCAGCTGAGAAGACCGTGCCAATGAATCCTCGGCGGCTTACCAACTCCACTTGCGCGCCTTGTTGCGTGCGTTCTGCTGCGCGGCTCATGCTTTCACCCCCGCGGCGATCTTGATCGCTTCACGAATCCGTTGATAAGTTCCACAGCGGCAAATATTGCCCTGCATGAAGCCATCGATGTCGGTGTCTGTCGGCTGTGGCTTCGTCTTCAGCAGCGCTACCGCCTGCATGATCTGGCCTGACTGACAATAGCCGCACTGCGGAACGTTGGCCTGCTTCCAGGCCAGTTGTACGGCGTTATCGCCATGCTCGCTTAACCCCTCGATCGTCGTAATGCTCTTCCCGGAGGCCGCCTTTACCGAGGTTAGGCAAGCCCGGGTGGCCGCACCCTCTACGTGGATCGTGCAGGCGCCGCATTGGCCGATCGCACATCCAAACTTGGTTCCCGTGAGTTGCAGAACATCCCGCAAATACCACAACAGGGGCATGTCTGGATCGCCTTCGAATGTCTGTTTGGTTCCGTTTACTGTGAGCTGGATCATGCGCAGTTCTCCTTGTCGATGAAAGTCAGCGCTGTCTTACTTCGGTCGACAAGACAGCACCATATGCGCCGTGTTCCTTAGTGTAACGAAGCAAAACGGGACAAAGTGTACAGCAGCGTGGTGCGTTTATTTCCCCTCCGCACTGGGGAGTGAAAAACGAAACGTTGCTCCCTCGCCGGGTCTGCCTTCGGCCCAAATCCGTCCACCGTAGCGCTCCACCACGCGGGCGCATATAGCTAAGCCTAATCCAGTGCCCGGGTAGTCGTCACTGTGCAGACGCTTGAAGAGCCCGAAGACTTGGTCGGCAAACTGCCCTTCAAAACCAATGCCATTGTCTTCTACGGAGATGATCCATTGGTTCTCCTGCGGCTTGGCGGAAACGTGAATTTCCGGCCGGACATCTTTCTTGCGGTATTTGAGGGCGTTCCCGAGAAGGTTCTGAAAGACGTGGGTCATCTGCAGCTCATTCCCACGCACTCGGGGCAGGGGACCGACGTCCACCACGGCGCCACTTTCTCTGATGCTGTTCTGGAGCAAAGATAAAGCATCATCCATTGAGGCCGAGAGGTCCGCCGACTCAATGGCCTGATCTTCGCTAAGCACGACGCGCGAGAATTTCAAGAGGTCGTCGATTAGCGCGTCCATTCTGGTGATTCCGTGCCGGACGAAGGTGGCGTACTGATTGAGTTTCGCGTTTTCCCCGCCGAGGCGTTTCAGAATCAGTTCGGTGTAGATGTTGACGGCGCGCAACGGCTCGCGCAGGTCGTGGCCTGCCACGAAGGCGAACTCTTCCAAGTCACGATTCTTTCGCTGAAGTTCCGCTTCGGTCTGCTTGCGCGCTGAGATGTCTGTGGTTGCACCAAGCATTCTGATGGGCTTGCCCTCTTCATTCCGCAGCACTTGCGCCATTGCGGAAACCCAATGCATCTCGCCATTTGGATGAATCACACGAAACTCTACGTCATACGGTGCGCGCCCTTCAATGGCCGCTTGGACCGATTTGACGATTCGATCCCGGTCCTCGGGATGGAGGAGCCGGGCGAAGTTCTCCATGCCGCCGGGAAACATACCGCGTTCAACTCCATGAATGCGGTAAACCAAGTCGGACCATTCGATTCGGTCTTGGACGATGTCCCAGTCCCAAACCCCAATCTGACCCGCATCAAGTGCTAGTTTCAAACGTTCTTCGCTGCGCCTGATTTCGTCTTCAGCAGACTTTCGGCGGACAGTTTCGAGCGTCAGTTCCCTCAATCGTTGTTCGCTTCGGGCCCGAGACCGTCTTACAGATTCGTTGAGTACGCTCACGAAAACCGAAAAGCCGAAAAAGACCAGGGCGCGAACGACGTCCGGGAGAGTGGCTGGAAAGAGGCGGTGGAAGGGCGGGAGCAGGAAGTATTGCGCAACAACGACACCTAGTACCGCAGCTAAAACCCCGGGACCAAATCCACCGAACCATCCGGCGAATAATACCGCCGAAAACATGGGAAGGTAAGGAGGCGAATCTGAGGGGCCAAGGACGTTTGAAAGGCTAGCTCGAAGTGCTAAACCGGCCATGACAGCACACACGGCCATGGCGTATCGGGCGATGGCTGCCGGAGTTTCCCTCCTGGATTCGGTCAGCTGAAGCACATGTCCAAGATGTCATACTCGGGCTCCCTCTAACCAGCCCTCTTCGCGGTTGCCCGGTAATCCGGCATGAAGCAAAACGCCGCGCCCGCAGCCACCATGAATGCCACAAAAACGAAGAGCGTTGTTTCATAGCTGTGCGTTCGGTCGAACATCTTACCCATCACCAGTGGACCCATCGCCCCGGCGACTGCATACGCAGACCAGGTGTATCCATACAGCTCACTGAACGCTCGCAAGCCAAAATAACGGCTCAACAGATAAGGCACAACGTCCGCCTCGGCGCCGAGCCCTACTCCAATCAGGACCGCTCCGGCGTAACTCAGCCAGAGTTGGTGCGACGTCGTCACCATCCAGATCCCAACCGCGCTTAAGAAAAACATCCCGGCGGCGACTCGCGGAGCAAAGAACAGGTCCAGGAGATAACCTGTACCGAGCCGGCTGGTCAGCGTTGCTGCGCCCAGCAGGGATGCCGCCAGCGCCGCTTGCCGGCCTGAGAATCCGCGGTCTGTAATCAACGGAGCCAAATGCCCGATGACACCGTTTGTACTCAGGGAGATCAGGACGATTGCCACGACAATGCCCAGGAAAGCGTAAGTCCGCACGCCCTCGGCCACCGACAAGCCTGCTTTTTGGATACGCTCCTTACCCGGCAACCCGCTGCCTGGCGTCGGCCGCGCCGGATCCCTGACGAACGCTGCGGTCAACGGAATACCGAACAGCAGGATTAGGCCGCCTAGCAATGCATAGGCTGCTCGCCATCCCAGCGTGGTAATCATCCACTCGGCGAGCGACGGGAATACAATCGCGCCGGTCCCAACCCCCGCCATCACCAGCGCCAGCGCAAAGCCGCGTCTCTCATCGAACCAGGCAGTGATTACCCGCGAGTACCCTAGCTGGGTGGTTCCGTTGCCGACGATGCCAAGCACGACAAATACGGCGTACAAATGCCAGAGATGATTCGTCAGTAGCGAAAGCGAGCCGAACGCCACGCCGAACACCGCCATGCACGGCAGGATGATCTTGCGCGCCCCATGCCGGTCAAGCAACCGGCCCAGTACGGGCGAGCACACCGCGACCGTCAACGCGGTTACTGTGAACGCCATGGAAACATCGCCCCGCGACCACCCGAACTGCTTCGTCAGCGCCGTTAGAAAGATGCCGAAGGTAAACACCATCAATGAGCCGAAGCTCACGAAGGCGCCGCACATCGCCGCAACCACCATCAGCCAGCGGCTCCGGGCGTGCGCGTCTTCCACGGCGCGGTCGTCAGGACGGGCGCTATTTAGGGGGCGAGGTGGGAGCGGGTTGCGAGCTTCTTGAGTATCCATGTTGGGCCGATCGCCTGGCGCCTGCGCGATGGGCTTCATCGCTCATCGCGTGAACACCGCTCGCATCAATCCAGCGGTTATAAAAATTGAACAGCGCGCAAACTGTCAGCGCATAATAAATAGCTTCGTCTGTATAGCCCACCTGATGCAGCGCTCCGATGTCAGCCGGACCAATATTCACCGAGTCAAAATTAACCTTACGGACAAACCGGAACAGCGCTTTCTCTGGATCGGATAGGGCGGACGTCTCCGGATCGGCAAGCACTCCATCAACAAGCTCAATGGCTCCCACTACCCCAGCCACGACGGCCGGATGATTTCCTAACAGTTCCGCCGCGACCGCGGCGTGCGACTTTGTTCAAAACGGGCAGTGATTCAACTGCGACGTGTAGCCCGCGATCAACTCCCGAATACCCGGCGAAAGCGGCGCCTCCTCGCGCATGATTTCCTGTGTGAAGCGCTCCAGGTGCGCAGTCGCCTTAATCTTGAACGAGAACATGTGAAGGATCTGGGGGTATTCCACGCCAGCCCGCATCATCATGTCGATGGCTTTGCTGTAATTGTCGTCACCGCGATGGGCTTCCACATCTTCGAGAAACATTGGATCCATAGTTTTCGTTCACCTCGCCAGGCCACGCAGACTGGGCACCGCGTTTGACCAAGGGCCATTGAGTCTGTTTACCATTCACGATAGCGGATTCCTATAGTGAGTTTTGAGTAGGAGACGTTGCCAGGCGGATGGGGGGGCTCAATTGAGGGAGCGCCGGCGCAACTGCCGGCCAGCCAGCCCGACTGCTGATTCTGTTACTGGTCAAGTTCGAAGATCTGGACACCACGCGGCCCATCGCCGAAGCCATAACGGGTCGCAGTGGACGAGAACACTCGTTTCAGCCGCTTCATTCCCTGGTAAGGTTCGATGGGCCTCATCGGGTCATCGCTGGCGAGAATGCACGTATTGGGTGGGCATTGCGCCGCCACCGCCTTCGCCTCGGCCAAAGCCGTGTAGTGCTGGATCGATTTCACCTCACGGTAGCGTCCTTGCGAAGTGGAGGTTGCTTCAAAAAAGATAACCGCCGGTTGCGCGGTATCCGCCAGAGGCAAGCCGCCTGAGAGAAACAGCCGCACCGCCATGCTCTGGTAGTAGGCCGGGCGGAAGAAGATCGACCTGGTCAGACTCCCATGCTCGTCCTTCTCGACGGCGGGAAAGAAATAGTCTTCCAAGTGCGCATCCCGGTCGAACGCGAAGAGCGCTTGGTATATGCCGCTGTCTTGGTTTTCGCGCTGGGTCAGCACCAGGCGCGAGTCCACCACCACGTAGCGGCTTTTCCAGCGTTCCAGGATCGCCGCACCCTTTTCTTCCGATTGCGCAAGAAAGAACGCGGCCGCTACTTCGGCCCCTTTTTGAGTGGGATTCGCCACCGGAATGCGCCGGCCGGCCGTGGTGATCCAGTAGCCATAGTCCCACCAGGACATGACGCTGTAAGCGGTCGGTGGATAAATAAAAGTTCGTTCGCGGGAAGCCTCGCCGCCATAGTCAGCGAAGTAGAAACTGGCGTCGCCAAATGGCTCCGGCGTGCTCGTCCGCAGCCAGTCCAACGCCTGCCGCCAATCGGGCGTCAGAAGGCCACCGGGATTTGTATCTTGGAATGCCTGAATCCAGTTCGGGATGAATACCGCGCCAAGCAGGACAACCGCGCCGATCCATCGAACCCTTCCGGGCTTGCGCATGGCTTCCACCGCCAGATAGGCGGTGAGAACCGCCGCGATGAGGCCCAGGTAATAGCTCATTCTCACCTGGCCGACGGTCATGAAGAGAATGGCCGCTCCCCAGAAACCCAGCAAATCCCGCTTCGCAGAGGGACGTCTCACGGCCATATCCAGCAGCACGAGCACGGCGACTATGGTCAGGGCGAAGCATCCCGCAAACTGCTGCCACGCCCACTCGAGTGAGACGTATCCCTTGCTGAAGACCAACGATTGCATTTCACCGACAAACTGAGCGCCGGGGCCAAGCTGCGGAATGAATCGCGACAGCACTAGCTTTACTTCCCACAACCAGCCAGAAGCGAATTGCATCGCAACGGACAGCCCGATTCCTGCTACAACCGCAGCGACTCCAGCGAACCAGGCCCGCGGGTAAGGCAATCGAAGGCAGATTCGCGCCCACCCGCTCAGCAACAGCATCCCGGCTACTCCCAGCAGTAATGCCGCGAGGGTGTGGTTCATCCAGAGCATGTGGCGTACCGGGAAGAGAAATGGCAACGGTATGAGCAGCACGGCCGCGATGCTCCAAACGGGAAAGCCTTTCTCACCCGCGGGCCACATTGAGCGGACGATCTCATAGAAGGCCCACAGCACCACCACGCCAACCAGGAACGAGCCAGCCACAAAGGTAAGCAGGTATGTTGTCAACCCGAGTCCCGCGGCAACAATGCGTCCCGGCGATCGGGGTTGGTCGAGACATCGTACCAGCAGCCACAGGAACACAGCCGCCAGCAGGCTCTCCATCACATGGTGATCCGTGTACCCGATCCGCGATACCGATAGAAAGATCCCGGGTAACGAGGCCGCGATAAGCCCAGACAGCAGCCCCACTTCCCGCCCGAACACCGAGCGTCCCAACAAAAACGCTGCTGGTACGAGGAGCAGTCCCAGTATCGCCGGGTACCAGGCGGCGATTGTGTCGACAAGCTCTTCAGAGGGATGACCGGCGCCCGCGATCCAGATCACTCCACCCAGTAGCAGGTCATAGAACGGCCCGGTGTCCACCACCTGCCCGTCAGGATAGCTTCCATACGGGTCGCGCCCCATCCGGCGCGGGTAGTGATGCACCAGGTTCTCGACGGTCCGCACATGGAACCACGCGTCCGTCTCCTGATAGGTGATGACTCCGTTCTTAAAGACGTGGTCGTAGGGCACCACAACCCGCGTCCAGAAGGCGATGGCACAAGCCGCCACCAACACCGCCCATGTGGGTATGTGCTTCGGCAGCCAGGCAGCAAGGGAGCGGTGAGGACTCACGGCGCCGCCGCGTTCGCTCGTCGCCAGAATTGGCGGTCCAGGATTGCGTATGCGGCAATTGTCAGTGCGATAAGGATCGGCCCCTCAATGGGAGATAAGGTGTGAATCGTGCGCGGGCCCCATGTCTCATCGAAGAACCAGAAGGACTTCGGAATCTTTCGGCTCATAACGAACCAATGCCGTGGATCGCTGTGTTCGTCGTACAGCGCCAGGTGCCCGCTAGCCAGCAAAGTCAATGAGACGATCACGATACTGAGCTGCAACAGTACGCCGGGCCGTCTGAGGAGACTTTGCGGCCAGTCCCTTGGTTCTTCGCCTGGCGATAACATCTTGGGTCCGAGAATCACCGCTGCCAGCAGCATTCCCAGCGCACCGCCTAGCAGATCCATATAAATGTCGTTGAAATCGAAAGGAACACCCCAGCCGGAATGAAGATAAGCATATTGAAAACCTTCATCGATTCCCGCAAACAGCGTCACCCATGCCAGCGTCTCAACGGGCGACCCGGTCAAAGCCATTACGAGCAAGCCGGTCGGAAGATACTGCGGATAATGCACCAGCTCGGTGTTGTTCACCGTGAGAATTGCCCACGTCCCGGCGATCAACAGGAATGTCAGCAGCCAGAGCCTGGCGACCATGCCGAAGGCGCCATGTTCAGTCTTCTTCTCTTTGAGGATGCCGGCCAGCTGCCATGTCAGCACGGCGCCGATCAGTAACCCGACCGTCGCCGCGATTCGATAAACGTTTGCGCGGCCGAGTTCTTTAACCAGCCA
Organism: uncultured Acidobacteriaceae bacterium; assembly: GCA_963740005.1. GTDB lineage: Bacteria > Acidobacteriota > Terriglobia > Bryobacterales > Bryobacteraceae > CAJCIT01. The sequence goes on from CAVUCO010000052.1 coordinate 59,126, forward strand.
GGCTACGAAATCCTGGACGGGCTGATGCGGAAGCGTGACCAAGGTGCTGTACGCCACAACCAAAAGCCAGCCCAACGTTGGTCGCTGTCGTAGCCGGAGGAGCTCTTTATCGAGAGACGGAGCAGGCAAGCAGGTTGATTATACAAAGCACCATGGCCGGACCGGCGTGCGAGCTCAGAAGTGACGGACACGTGCAAAGATCGCCAGGCGAGAGAATCCTGTCACAAGCTCACTTTCGGTAATGGCCGCTTCCGTGTCGTGACCTTTTAAGCAGTCTTACTGCGGCTTTTGTGGTCTACCGGTCGGCTTAGAGCCCTGTGGCTTACCACCCTGCTGTTTGGCGCCCCCAGCAGCTCCACCTTTCGGCGCTGCATTGTTGGGCCGTGCTGCTGGCTGGTTCGCCGGACGCGATGCCGGCTGGTTCGCCGGACGCGATGCCGGCTGGTTCGCCGGGCGCGATGCCGGCTGATTCGCCGGACGCGATGCCGGCTGATTGGCAGGGCGCGTCGCTGGTTGGTTACCAGGCCGCGTCGCTGGCTGGTTAGTAGGTCGAGACGTATTGCCTGCCGTGTTTGGGCGATTACCCGCCGTGCCGGTGTTGGGACGGTTCATCGTATTCGGGTTGCCCGTGGCGGGACGATTCGTGCCGGCGGCGCCATTGCCCGTGGTCGGTCGGTTCATCGTGTTCGGACGTTGGCCGGTTGCTGGATTGGCATTCGCCATACCTGAGCCGGGTCTCTGATTGCCAGTTGTATTGGGGCGCTGGCCCTGATACTGCCCGTTCAGATTGCCTTGGTTATTACCAGCAGGACGGTTGTTCGGAGATTGGTTTCCCGGTCGATTGTTTGCGGGAAGCTGGTTGTTCGGTCGATTGTTGGGGTACTGGTTTGCAGGCCGGTTATTCGAGTTTTGGTTGTACCGGTTGATCTGGGTATTCTTGTTGAAGTTGTTGTAGTAGTTGTTGTTTACCGTAACGTTCGTCCGGTTGTATTGGTTCCAGTGATAGTTGGGTGGAGGGTGATAGCCGTAAGCGGGCCGGTAGCCGGGATAAACCGGCCGATAGGGCGGCGGGTAATACGGTCTTCCGCCGTAATAGACGCTGCCATAGCCCCACGAAGGATAAGGATAGTAGTTATTGCGGTTGATCAGGGAGCCAACGGCCATGCCGACTCCAAATGACAGTAACCCGATTCCCACCGCCGTGCCTGTGCTCACGCCCTGCTGCACCACCACGGTTTGCGGAGGAGCTGGTGTGGTGTAGATCGTGACGGGGTTGTACTGCGGCACGTACACTACCGTTGGACTAGCCGGCTTGATCTCGATAACCTGCTGGCCTTGTTGAGTTGTGGTGTCCACAACCATCTGCGGGGTACTTGCCAGATTCCCCATCTTCTGCGCTTCCCGGCGGCGAAGTTGGACTGCTTCCAGGATGCCCTTGGGATCGGCTTTGAATGCCTCGCCCAGTTGCGTTGTCCAGTCAATCTCCTGGCACATCTGGTCGACCACCTGCGGAAAATTCACCAGGTATTGCACGCTCGGCGTGAAGCCGGCTTTCTCAGCGGCGGCCACGGCAGCGTCACCTTTTAGGCTCTGGTTTTGGATCAGCCAGTTGCCGACATCCAGAACTTCTTGCGGGTTCGTTGCCGAAGCCAGAACCTGTGCGAGCAAGGCGTCCGGATAAAGCGCGATCGGAGCCACAAGGTCGGCGTTGCTCATGGGGGCCGGTGGCGGCTGATTGGGCTGAGGCGCGTTCGCGGAATCCTGCCCCACCACGGGCTGGTTGCCGGGTGGCTGAGCGGCCGAATTCTGGGCCGCCGCCGGTGGCGGGGTTCCCGCAGGAGCGTTGGCTGCAGCGGTCGCGGGTGCAGGGTCGCCCGGCGGGGTTGAAGATGCAGCCGGGCTGGTGGTTTCGGCCGATGTTTTCTTCTCTGAGGCGCAGGCGGTCAGTGACGCAAACGATAATGTCATTGCCAAGAATGTCGCCGTAGTGCTACGAAAACCAGAATTCATGAACCCCTCCCTCTTTTGCAGGTGAACAGGACCGTGCCAGTCTCAAGTCTACTTCAAGCAGCGAAAGGAGTCGTTTTTTTGCTGGGGCTTTCACCGATCTGAGTCGCTACCATGGCAGTGAATGAAAAACCGAACTTGGTGTCCCTTGGCTTGTTCCCTCCTCATCGCGGCAGCGTTGCTAAGTTGCGATAAGCCCAAGCCTGCGCCTGTTGCCCAGTCTTCGGTTTCGCCGGCGCCGGCAGGTCAGCCCTCCGACGAGTCGAAACCATCGCCGACCATCCCCCAACCCTCCAAACCAGCTTCTGAGAAGACCCGGATCGAAATGCGCAACGTGCTTCTGCGTGACGAACTCGCGGGGACCTTGCGCGTACAGCAGTTGAATGGCTGGGTGAGTCCCACTCAGACGGGAGGTACGATTTCTCTCGATGACAAGAAATCGTTCTTGATCGACATAGACACCGGCGTCATCAGTAACAGCCTCACAGACATGTCGCGGCTGCTGAATCAACGGACCTTTGGTTATCCAGGTTCGCCGCTCACCGATATCGTATTGTCGGTCAAGGGCACGCAGTTGAAGTTGAGCGCCAAGCTGAAGAAGGGCATCCTGGTGCCGATTGAACTGTTAGGCGAAATGGGAGTTACGCCGAAAGGCGAGATGCGGATACACGCCACGAGCGTTAGGGCCTTGAAAGTTCCGGTTAAAGGATTGCTCGGCGCCTTTGGCGTTAATATCGCCGATTTGGTCGATGCGAAAGGCGCGAAAGGCGTTTCAGTCCAGGGTAACGATCTCGTTCTTGACATCGAACAGCTTCTACCTCCACCCCGCAAACGCGGCAAGTTGACGGAGGTCCACAGTGCAGGCGACCAACTAGTCGAAGTCTTCGGCCATCCCGCCCCTCTGGAAAAACCCGCACGCTGGCGGAGCTACCTGAAGTTCGAAGGTGGGGTAATTGAGTTTGGGAAGCTGACCATGCGCGATGCGGACTTGGTACTTACCGACAACGCTAACGCCGAATGGTTCGACTTCGATCTCGACCACTATCAGAAACAACTCGAAGCCGGCTACAACAAGGTCACCTCGAAACTGGGTCTTGAGAGCTTCATGCCGGGCTATGGACGGCTAAAGAGCGGTGAAGTCGCCAAGCCGAAGTAGCATCTAGCGGCTCTCCTGCGTGCCATACTCAAAAATAATCGTCTGTCCGACTTCAAATCGATACTATGCCCAATTTGTTCCGGAAGTTGTTCTTTTGCGTCTTTGGCACTTTGTTTCCCGCTCTCGCCCTTCTGTCCGCTGCTGAAACGCGTTATGCGGTCGTGTGCGGTTCCCTGCTTGATCCTGCCACGAACACCGTAAAGCAGAATGCTGTGGTCTTGACAGACGGCGCCACGGTCCAGCAAATACTCAACGCTTCGGACCCGATACCGGACGGCACGACGAAACTGGACATCGCAAAGGGCTTCTGTTTGCCAGGGCTTATTGACGTACACGATCACCTGACTGGTGATCCTACGGACGAAGGGTACTCATCGCTCGGTATTTCCGTGCCGCGTTCGACGGTTAAGGGCGTTCGCAACGCCCGGACAACACTGCTCGCGGGCTTCACAACCGTCCGCAACGTGGGAGCCGCCGGATACAGCGACGTCGCCCTGCGGGACGGCATCAACGCAGGCGACATCCCGGGCCCCCGGATGTTCGTCTCCGGGCCGCCGCTTGGTATTACGGGTGGCCACTGCGACAACAATCTGCTCGCCCCCGAATTTCACTACAAGGAGGAGGCCGTGGCGGACGGTCCCTGGGCCGCTCGCGCCAAGGTTCGAGAAGTGATCAAGTACGGCGCCGACCTCATTAAGATTTGTGCCTCTGGCGGGGTTCTATCAAAAGGCGACCTTCCGGGCGCGCCTCAATACTCGCTGGAAGAAATGCAGGCCATCGTCGAAGAAGCGCACAAACTAGGACGCAAAGTGGCTGCCCACGCACATGGGACGCAGTCCATCAAGGACGCGATCGTCGCGGGCGTTGACTCCATCGAACACTCCAGTCTCATCGATGACGAAGGCATCCGCCTCGCCAAGGAGCACCACACGTTTCTGGTGTTCGATATCTACAACGACGACTACATCTTGAAGGAAGGCGCTAAAGCGGGTATGCTGCCCGAGTCGATTGAGAAGGAAAAGGGAGTGGGCAAGTTGCAGCGCGCCAACTTCCGTAAGGCATACCTTGCGGGAACGAACATGGCGTTCGGCACGGATGGCGGTGTTTATCCGCACGGGGACAACGCCAGGCAGTTCGCCACTATGGTCGAGTTCGGCATGAAGCCATACGAGGCGATTCAGGCGGCCACCGTTAACGCCGCGCAGTTGCTCAGTCTGCCCGGGAAGGCCGGCGTCGTTGCCCCCGGTTCGTTTGCGGACATCATCGCGGTAGACGGCGACCCTCGCGCGAACGTGGAACTGCTCCAGCACGTGAAGTTTGTCATGAAGGACGGTAAGGTGTACCGGAACGACTGGCAGCCATCGGCGGCCCTGCTGGTTCCCTAGCCGGTTTCCTGAACGAAATATTGTGAGTGACAAACGCATCGTGATCGCCATCGATGGCCCGGCGGGGGCGGGGAAGAGCACGCTCGCCCGCCGCATTGCAGAGCGCCTCGGTTTTGTCTACATCAACACCGGCGCAATGTACCGCGCGGTTGCGCTCTGGGCGCTGCAACGACAGACCGACTTGAGCGACATGCACCGCTTGGAGCAGTTGGCCAAAGAGGCGCATATTGAGTTCGGACTGGAAGGTGGCAAAATCTTTCTCAATGGCGATGATGTCAGCGCAGCCATTCGCTCCGAAGAAGTGTCCGCCGCCGCTTCCCGGGTATCGGCCGTGCCGGCTGTACGCCGTGCGCTGGTCGCTACCCAACGCCAGATGGCCGATCGCACCAGCGTAGTGATGGAAGGCCGCGATATCGGATCGGTGGTTTTCCCGGATGCCCAGGTGAAGATTTTCCTCGATGCCGACCAGCATGAGCGGGCTCACCGCAGGACTCTGGAACTCGAGCACCGCGGCGAGAAGGTGACTGAGGACCAGGTCACATTAGATATTCAGGCCCGCGATGAGCGTGACCGGAATCGGGAGGCATCGCCCCTGGTGCAAGCGCCTGACGCCGAGTTGATCGATACCACGGGCCTCTCCTTGGAACAGGTGGAAGAAGCGGTGTTGCGCGTCATCCGTGCCCGCACGGCCAACGGGAAAGAGGTTACGAGTTGAAGCAGTTGCTGGTGATGAAGTTTGGCGGGACCAGCATGGGCAGCGCGGAGCGCATGCAGGTGGCTGCGCGGATTATCTCTGCGGAATCAGTTCAACGCCCGGTCGTCGTAGTGGTATCGGCGATGTCCAAAGTCACCGACCTTCTGCTCGAAACGCTGCGCCGCGCTGAACTCGGTGACCGCCAGGTGGTGGATGCAAATCTGCGGAAACTGCTCGATCGGCACGTCCAGGCCTGCGACGAACTGCTCGGCTTTGCGCCGATCGCAGCGAGCCATCGCACTGCGGCGGCCGAAGCCATCCAAACCCTGGTCGCCGAGTTCCATCGGATAGCGAACGGTGTCCTCATGTTAGGGGAGCGGCCGCCGCGATCGGTCGACGAGGCAATTGCCATTGGCGAGCGGCTGTCTTCCGTATTGCTCGCTTACTACCTCGCCGCCACCGGCGTGCCCGCGCAGTCCATCAATGGAGCCGACGTCGTGGTCACCGACGCGGTGTTCGGGAATGCATCGCCGATCATGGATCTCACCGCCCGACGCAGCGCGGAACGGCTGGTCCCGCTGCTGGAAAAGCGAGTTGTGCCAATTGTGACCGGCTTCAACGGTGCCACGCAGGATGGCCGGCCCACCACGCTCGGGCGCGGCGGATCCGATTTCTCGGCTGCGATTCTTGCCGCAGCTCTCGATGCCTCCGAACTTTGGATTTGGACGGATGTCGACGGTATTATGAGTGCCGATCCGCGGCTGGTGGAGAACGTCACTGTGCTCAATGAGGTGACTTATGCCGAGGCGGCCGAGCTGGCTTACAATGGTGCCAAAATTCTGCACCCTCGGACACTTGCCCCGCTGGTTGAAAAGCAGATTCCGGTCTGGAGTAAGAACAGTTTCGATCTAACCAAGCCAGGCACTCGCATCGTCGCCCGCTTTGACGAGCCGAAGGGTGTGCGTGCGGTGACTTCTATGTCGGACGTGGCGTTGATCTCCATGGAGCCCGCCAACGCCGTGTTGAGCGGTACGCGGCTGATGGCCCGCGCTTTGGACGCGCTGGCTTTAGGCAACGTGGAGGTGCTGGTCTTCACCAGTTCCAGCTATCGCCAGAGCTTCTGCTTCCTGGTGCGCAAGCAGGAGGTTCCAGCCGCGCTCGAAGCGGTGGAATCGAACCTCTCCATCGAACTGGCCCATGGCTATCTCAAGCCGATTGAGGTCGACCAGAACGTGGGCCTGCTCGCCGTCGTCGGCGAAGGCATGCGCGGAACGCCGGGATTGGCCGGCCGTGTCTTTACCGCTATCTCACAAGAAAGCGTGAATATCATCGCGATTGCGCAGGGGTCCAGTGAGTTGACCATCGGCATTATCGTTAGCCGCGAGGGCTTGGAGAAGGCCGTGCGGGCGGTGCACCGGGAATGCCAGTTAGGATCACCGGCGTCAATTCCGACGCTTCTTCCAAATAAGCGTTGAAGCAAAACGTGGCCCGGCTTTGACCGCAAGAAACGGATAGTATGAAATCCATATCCGCCTTACAGTCGGATCATGAGCCAAACGATGATCAACTCAAATCCGCATTCGACGGGTCAAGATGAACTCTGGCGTGCCGTTCTCGAGCGCGACCGCAGTGCCGATGGACACTTTGTTTATGCGGTGAAAACCACGGGAGTTTACTGTCGCCCTTCTTGCCCTAGCCGCCGGCCGAAACGCGGATCGATTGAGTTCTTTTTGAAGCCTGCCGATGCGGCGAAAGCGGGTTTTCGCTCCTGTCTCCGCTGCCATCCCGATCAGCCGGACGCGCAATCGAAATGGATCGCTGAGTGCTGCCGGTTACTGGAGCGTGACCTCGACCGCTCCGTCTCGCTGGCCGAATTGGCTGCCCATGCCGGCATCAGTGTGTTTCATCTGCAGCGCACCTTCAAACAGCATCTGGGCGTAACGCCGCGTGAATACCAGGATGCGTTGCGCATGCGGCGCGTCAAGCAGGGTCTCACCAGCGGATCGAGTATCACGGATGCCATTTACGACGCCGGATTCAACTCGGTCAGCCGTTTTTATGAGAAGGCCGGCGATCATTTTGGCATGTCGCCCTTCACCTTTAAACGACGAGGATCGGGCCAGGCGATTCGCTTCACCGTATTTCCTTGCGTGTTAGGCGCAGCGATGATTGCGACCACCGATCAGGGTGTCTGTAGCGTTGCCTTTGGCGACGACGAATCCGCTCTGGAGCGATCCCTACGCGGCCAGTTTGCGCAGGCCTTGATCGTTCGGGACGATGCCGGCCTCAAGAATCATGCCGAGGCAATGAAGGGCTACCTCGATGGACAACGCATGTCACTGGACCTGCCGTTGGACATTCGCGCGACCGCTTTCCAGGAGCGCGTTTGGCGTCTGCTAACCACGATCCCGTATGGCGAAACGCGCACCTATAGCCAGATTGCCGAGCAACTCGGCCAGCCGACCGCCGCTCGTGCTGTCGCAACCGCCTGCGCGTCAAACACCTTGGCGGTGCTCATTCCCTGCCATCGCGTGGTTGGAAAGAACGGGAGTGTTTCGGGATACCGCTGGGGCATCGACCGGAAGCGAAAGTTGTTGGAAACGGAGCAGGCAGAAAAGGCTTAGTACTTGCGCATTACGGCGAGCACCCGGCCCTGAATCGCCAGTTGTTCCGGCTTAACGTAAATTGGCTGCATGGCGGAGTTGGCGGGCTGCAGCCGAACGCGACCATCCGCTTCCGGGTAATATCGCTTCAACGTGGCTTCGGTTCCATCCACCAAAGCAACCACGATCTCACCGCTCTTAACCGCATTGGTTTTCTCAATCAGCACATAATCGCCGTTGCAGATGTGATCTTCAATCATCGAGTCGCCGCGCACGCTCAGCGCATAGGTTGTCTCGCTCTTCGCGAAGTCGGAGAAATGGAGCATTTCGGGATTGGCGATTGCTTCGACCGGTACGCCGGCTGCGATGCGGCCCATCAGCGGCACGCCCGGATCATCAGGCTGCGGCTTGCGCGCCCTCTCTTCGCTCCAGAATCGCTCGCCGATTTCCAGCGACCGGCTGTGGTTGTAGCTGCGGCGCAGGTACTGTTTGGCTTCGAGCGCCTGGATGTGTTTGTGAACGGTCGCGAGCGAGGCCAGCTCAAGGCCTTGTGCAATTTCCTCGTAGCTTGGGCTATACCCGTTCTTTTCAATGAATCCAGCCACGAAGTCCATCAGCTCTTTTTGCCGCCGTGTAAGCGCCATACCTTGATTACACTCCTCACCACATTGTTGGCGAAGAAAAAACGAAAGTCAACAGATATGGGTAATTATCCCATGACGTCACGTAAGAATGATATGCTCTCAATATGCAATGCCGAGATTCTACCGCTCAAACTGGCAAGCCTGTGGCAAATCATGGAAAAGTTTGAAGCGGGGTTGTGTTGCGGCCTGATAGCCCGCATCGCGCAGCAAGAACGAGATGCGTCCACAAGTGAGCCGCGTTCTGTTGTTCCCTGGGCATGGATTGAGCGTGCTAAAGCCGGACCGCTGATGGGGGTTAAACTCTTGGCTGTTAGTGCTGGTCTGATTGAAACGGCTGCATTTGCGGACCGAATAGATCAAAACTTTAACTCAAAGGTGACCGTCGAGAACTTTATGTTCTCGTTCGCGCACCTTCGCGAATTAATGGAAAGCGAAATGGGGAAGCAGTTGTTTCTCTCTATTCCGAGCCCGTTAGCGAGCCTCTATGAAAATGCGGCTCCAATGGGTGATTCTGTCTACTCCAACTTTCCCAGCATCAGGGTTAACATCAGCGAAGCCGGATCTTGTTTGGCTTGCGGAAGAAACAATGCGGCGATGCATCATCTCATGCTAGCCACGGAGGTTGGACTCAGGGAACTGGGGAAGGATAGGCAGATTCCATACGCCTCATCTGGAGAAATAGAGTTCAAACAATGGGGAACAATTATCGGGCAAATTGAAGATGCGGTTCAGGCCATCCAACAGTGGAAGAACTCCGATATCAAGGACGCTGCTCACATGTTCTACAACGCGCTTTTGCCTGAACTGCGAAGCTTTAACGACGGCTACAGGCGTCACCTCGCACATGCCCGCGATCACAAATTTAGCGATACAGACGCCCTCGCTCTATGGGACCACGTCTCCCGTTTCTTCAGACTGCTTTCGGAAAAGATTTCTGAGGGCACTTACACTCAACTTGTTTGGGTTTAGAATTTAAGGTAATGAAGCCCGACATGGAGAGTGCTACGCCGAAACCCATCGATAAGCCTAAGCCGGAAACGCCGTTTACGCGGGCCAACTTTCACACCCTCGTGAAACGGGCGATTACTCCGCGTTCTCCGAAACCTTCTCCAAAATCTGCTTGAACATTGGACGCGCCACGTTGCGTCGGTTGTAGCGGAAGGCGTATTCGTTCAGGTAGCTCTGCAAGAGATCGTGGCTGACTGAGTGGTAGACGCCGCCGATCCCGCGCTTAATAAGACTTCAAAAGCCTTCGATGGTCTGAGTGTGAACATCGCCATCCACATTAAATCTTCGATGCGTGCTTGATGCGGCGATGGTAGTATCGACGGTCTTCACCAATGGTGTTGTATCCGGCCCATTCGTCGGTGTACGCCTTGCTTCCAGGCATCACGAATTGGTTCACATGCGCCTTGAGCACGCTGGCTGAGGCATCAGGAATCACGCGGGCGACGCCGCGGCCTTTGCGTTCAACCATACCCATGACGGTTGATTTGTCCTCGCGTGGGCTGCGACCCGCAGAGTATTTGCGCACTCCGCCGTAAACAGTTTCGTCAACTTCCACCGTCGATCCCTCCAAGCTCAGATCCTCACGAAGTAGAGTGCGAATCTGCTTGAACATGCGCCATGCAGTCTTATAGGTAACGCCAGTCTCGCGTTGAATCTGTTTTGCGGAGATCCCGCATCTGGTGGAACCCATCAAGTACATTACGTAGAACCAAAGCTTGAGTGAAGTGGATGATTTCTCAAAGATTGTTCCAGCCAGCGGCGAAATCTGAGTGCCGCAGTGATCGCAGCTATAAACCTTCCGACCAGCGATGCGGTAGTGCTTGCGCTCAACCTTGCACTTATCGCAGGTGGTGACGTTGCCGGGAAACCGTTTGCCCATGATGTAGTCGAGGCAAGCGTCGTCGTCCGGGAAATCGTGGTTGAAGTCGTTCACGGTGTACTTCTGCGCCTTGGCTAGTACGTTGTTTCGGCCTTGAACATCACCCATGCTAAGATTATGCCAGATATTCTACGTGACGTAAAGGGATAATTACCCAGATATGTTTATAGAGCGGCTGGAGGCCCTGCAACCAGCCGCACTGACTGCCCAGCGACTCACTCCGATGAAAGGGTTAAACAGCGACTTGCAGTATGCCTTCGAGCCGGACGTAGCTCGCCTCCATTCCATGCTCCATGCCGGTTCGAAGCATGGCCGCCCGTGTTTGGGCATCGGGAATAGTCATGCGAACCGTCATCACTGTGCCGGTGCCGTCGGGCTCGAATCGGGTTTCAACGTGGTTGTCCGGAGTGGGGTCCGGCAAAAACATCCTCTCCACGTGAACGATCCTGGTGTATGGCTCCAGTTCCAGGTACTCGCCCGTCAGGTGGAAACCGGCGCCCTTGGTGTTGGCCCACTCGAATCGCATTTGCCCGTTTGGCCGCGCCTCGCTGATGCAAACGGGCATCGTCCACCCATCGGGGCCGAGCATCCACTTCTGGATGAGTTCCGGATCGGTGTGTGCGCGATACACCGCCTCAGGTGGGGCAGCGAACCGTCTTGTGACGACAATATATCGATCGCCTTCCGTTTTCAGAGTCAGTTTACTCATGGGATCTCCTGTTTTCTTTGGGGTCTAAGTTTGCCAAAACCTCGTCGAGCCGGTCGTAGTTTTTGGTCATGGCTTCCCGCAACATCGCAAGCCATTGATCGATGCTCTCGATGCCGGACTTTGCCAGCCGGCAAGGGCGCTTGGTGCCTTCGACTCGCCTGACGATCAGCCCGGCGCTCTCGAGCACTTTGATGTGCCGCGAGATGGCCGGCTGTGTCATGTCGAACGGCTCAGCAAGTTCCATCACGGTTGCTTCACCGAGTGCGAGACGGGTGAGGATCGCCCGGCGGGTTGGATCGGAGAGTGCAGAGAACGTGACGTCGAGGCCTGGCATTGTTGAGCCGTTATATAAGCATATTGTTATATAACTTGGTTGTTATGTCAAGCCGAATTTTCGGCGACGTTTACTGCTTGGGTTCTTGCACTCGCGCCTGAACCGCTGTCCCTAGGGGCGCGATCGCCGACACGGCCCAAGCCGTCGCCGCGGTCGAGATCCATTGGTCGTGGTCATACGGGAAGCCACTCTGGAAGTAAGGCTGCAGCTTCATCGCGCGGCTGCGAACGAACCAGGAGCCATCGGGCATCTGGGTCTTCAGCAGATAAGCGACGCCGGCCTTATAGATGGGATCTCCTGCTTTCATTTGCCCGGTTATGCGCAGCGCGTACAATGCCTGTCCTGAGGCATAGGCATCGGAAGATAGGTACTTCGTCTGCGCCCAGCCACCGTCCGCTTGCTGCGCCGTAATCAATGCTCGCGCTGCGTCGTGTAGCTCCGGCTCAGCCGCACCGGCATAGTAGAGCCCCAGCAGCCGGTCAACTTTCTCGTAGGTCGTTTCCGCTTTTGCTTCCAGCAGCCAATGCTTGGCGCGGGCAATCCGTTCGTTGAACTCGTCCTGGCGTGCCGGCCACGAATATACCTTCATCGCCCGAAGGACCGACGCTGTTCGCGAAATCGAACTCTGTTGAAGCGGCGGACGAACGTCGATCGGAAATCGGGCCCACTCACCGGTTCTCTCCTGGCGGGTCGCCAGGTAGTGCAGCATGGCATCCGTGGTCTGGTTGGCCGGGGTGTTCGTGTCTGCCATAGCGTCTAACTCCGTCAATATCGAATCGTAGTCACCGCCAAGAGTCAGCATGAATGGCGCCGTGTTCAAGGTCCGCGGCCTCACCGTCATCATCCCGTCGGTGAACATCTTCTTCATCGTCTCGGGCGGGTTCATCCCGGCATCGCGCATAACAACGTAGGCCCGGGCCGTCAGCGGCTGCGCATGGCAGGCGACGCAGCCACCGCCGGCCGGCCAAAACCGCTCCATTGTTTTCGAAAGTAAGTCGGCGCTGCGCTGGAGGGCTTGCGCGGTAGTCGGCTGATAATCGGCGGGCCGCACGGGCGCCGGCTTCGGGTCGCTATACGTTCCACCTGCGGCTACGAGCATCTGATTGATTTCAGGGTTTCCGTACTTCCGTGCCCAATCGAGCGCCGTTTCGCCGTTGTAGTCTTTCGCATTCACATCCGCGCCCGCGTCGAGCAGCGCCTTCACCGTGGCCGGATTCGCAGTGTCGGTCGACACCGCTCGCATGAGGGCCGTGATCTGCTTTACGTCTTTCTCATTTACATGCGCGCCGGCTTTCACCAATTTCGCCACCACAGCCGGCCCACAGGAGGGCGCTGCCGTCATGAGCGCGCTAAGGTGGGTCAAGGAAATGGGCCCGTTTTTCACCCGGCCCGCGAATGTGTTCAATGCATTCACGTCCGATCCCGGCAGCAACAAATCCATCTTTTCCTCGCACTGTGAGAGCGGATCGCCGCCGGCGGCGGACATCAGAGCCGTTACGCCGAATCCATCTATCACCGTTACGTCGGCGCCGTGCGCCAGCAGGAGCTTGATCGTCTCGAGGTCGCCTCGTTCCGCGGCGTCTGTGAGTACGTACGAGTCCTTGCCCAACTTGACGTCTGGCTTTACAATTTCTGCCCCGTGCTCAAGTAAATACCGCACGGCAGGCGCATTCCCGTGCACCACGGCGGCCACATCCAGTGGCGTAACGCTATTCTTCGCCGCCACTTGAACCCGCGCCCCATGTTCCACCAGCAGCTTGGTTTTCTCGAGGCTGTACGCCGCATAGACCAGCGGCGTTGCGCCGCGGTTGTCCAACGCGTTCGGGTCCGCACCGGCGTCAAGCAAGACTCTCATCGACGCCGCATTCCCATAGAGGGCTGCAAAATGCAAGGGACTGGTTTGCAGTTTATCTTTTGAGTTCGCCCCTCCGGTTGTGGCCAAGCGCTTCAGTTCGTCCAAGTGATTGGCTCGAATGGCTTGAAACATATCTTCGGCGAGTGGTGCTGCCGGAGGCGATACCGTTTGCCCGGCCAACATCATCCCCGCGGTCAGAACCTGGGCTATACCCAACTTCCTGGCGTACCGTTGTATCATGGCCTACCCTCCCGTGTGCATCGCATCGTTGCAAGCCACCCGCCACGAGCTGGGAAAAAGTGAATTGCCCCGGCGAACGCCTCAAAGTGTAAGCGATTCAACAGTCTCGCAGAGATCAGCGTTTGGCGACAAGATGCAAGCGCGATCTAAGCGGCGTCGTTGCTTAAAGTGACCTCACCTTTTGGATAACGGAACTACAGCTGTTTCCAGAAGATGGTGGTGTCGCACCAGGCCCCATCGGGATAGAGCGCGTACTTTGGGATGATGCCTACCCTGGTCCACCCCAAGCGGGTGTACAACTTCTCGGCGTGACCTCCGGTGGCCGTATCCAGCACCAGGAGGCTTCTCCCCACGAGGCGGCTCACGTCTTCGGCGTGTTCCATGAGCCGTCTGGCGATGCCTTGTCCGCGAGCCGAACTTACGACGAGTAACTTGGCAACGTCAGCTCGATGTGGTTGGTTGGGAGGGGTGGCGAGCAGAATCTGGACTGTCCCGACCAGTTTCGAATCGATAAAGGCGGCCAACAAGATTCGCTCACCCTGATCTACTCCGTCCAGAGCCCTTTCAAAAAAAGATTGAGCCTCCGCTTTTGAGAGGGATGACATAAAGCTGACCGATGCACCGCCTTCGACGCAGTCGAGCAGCACTTCGGCCAGCGCGCCAAGGTGTTGACGGCCCTCCGCCGCAGTCAATTGTCGAATCTCCACCACCAAGACAGCTTACGACTTTCTGGGATCCCTTCGACAGTGCGAGAATAGCTCCCCGCTTCGGAGCAGAGCCATCAGAAGTTTTCTCCGCCCCCACGCGAGTTCTCCTTTCCGAAGCCACGAAGCGAACGCACAGCCCCGGAAGCGCGATACCGAAAGATCGAATCCAGCACAAGTTCTCCGCTTCTGCCTTCCCACAGCCTGTGTCGGGTCAACCAAGCCAACATTTGTGACGAAGCCTACGCTTCGAAACAAATCGTTACGGTACGGCTCCCGTCAGTTCCGGCACCTCGGGCGTCTCTAATGCATGAAAGCTTCTCAATATTTCGAAACCAGACCGCGCCTCAGGCAAGAGTCGATGGAAGGTATGGAGAACCCAACTACCTTCGGCTTCGATTTCGCAGGTACCTCCCGCCCAGCCGAGGACCTGCTGGATGGTTACTTGGAATGGCTCGTACCTGCGCCGGGAGAAATCGCCGTCCTTATGGGCGAGCGTGCCGACATCTGCGATGCTGGCCTCACTTTCAATTCTCTGATCCTGCACTACTTCCGAACGGCAGCTGCGGATGGGGCTCCGACGCCGCAGCATCTCGCCTCCGAGCTAAATGACCTCGTCTGCAATGTTTGGGAAAGCAAATCGATTGCGACCTGCTTTTACGCACACTATACGGGCAGCACGAATGTTCTTCGATTCATCAACGCCGGTCACCAACCTCCTCTATTGATCCGAAGTAATCCCCGCGAGGTGCTTCGGCTCAACCAGGGCGGGCCATCGCTAGGCCTTTGGAACACGGCACGGTTCAGCGAAGGCTCCGTGCGGTTAAAACCTGGAGATCGGCTGGTGGCATTCACGAGCGGCGTGGTCGAAGCGTGGGCAAGCGAAACCGACGCAGCCGCCGAAGCTGCATTAGTCGGCATCCTTAATAGTTGGCGCAGGGAGAGCGCGGCCGAGATCGCGGAGCTGATTGTTGACAATGAGCCGGAGACTGGCCCAACACAGTTCGACAGAATTGCGGTCGTTGCATCTCTTGGCAGTACCCGTTCGGTCGTCGATCACGATTACGCCGATCGGCAGCTTGCAGCCGTCTAACCCTGATAGCTCATACGGATACTGGCTTCGACTCAACGATGCCAGCCATTTTTTGCCGCCCTCCAAAACGCAGTCACAAGCTAAAGCACCTGCAGAATCAGTAACTTAGCCAAAAACGTTTTTTTCTGCTTGGTATACTTAAGTTAGAGAAGCAGTTTTCCAATGGCCAGCACGCCGTCAAAGCGTCGCTGGCTTTTTCATTTTGCGAGCCGTGACCGTGAGGGAG
>CAVUCO010000053.1:0-79001 GCA_963740005.1 uncultured Acidobacteriaceae bacterium
AGCATCCGCGCCGTCGAAAATCACCCTTCGATGGTGGGTGCTGACGCGCGGTCGAAAGGAGAACACCGGAATCCGCTTGCTGACGCGCGCGGTTCTGTGCAGGGAGTTTTCACACAGACTCACACGCGCGCGGTTCAGTACTGACGAGCGATTTAGATAGCTGCCTAGCGCGGCTTCTTCAGCCGCCGATCGTATAATCTCAAGCATCCATGCAGCGTGTTCTTTGGTTCTTTTCTATTTTCCTGTTCGCACTCTCGCCGCTCTGTGCCGCTGATCTCGATCCAGCCACGCGGCAGCTGTCGCGCGACATCTTCAAGCAGCTCATCGAAATTAACACCACCGACTCGGCCGGTAACAACACTACGGCCGCGCAGGCCATGGCGAAGCGTCTGCTCGATGCGGGCTTTTCCACTTCCGACGTAGTTGTCTTGGGGCCCAATGAGCGCAAGGGCAATATGGTCGCTCGCCTGCGCGGAACGAGCGTCGCCGGCCACAAGCCGATTCTCATCATTGCCCATCTTGATGTCGTTGAGGCGCGCCGCTCCGATTGGAGTACGGATCCCTTCGAGTTCGTCGAAAAGGATGGCTATTTCTATGGTCGCGGCACGCAGGACATGAAGGTCAGCGATGCCATTGCCGTCACGACCTTCATTCGCTTCAAACAGGAGGGTTACCGTCCTGACCGCGATATCATTCTCGCGCTCACTTCCGATGAAGAGGGAGGAAACTTCAACGGCGTTGACTGGCTCTTGAAGAATCATCGCGACCTGATCGATGCCGACTTCGTTCTGAATCCGGATTCCGGCGGCGTCTACACCGACAAGGGCAAGCCGGTGGATGTGGAGATGGAGGCCACAGAGAAGCTCTACGCTGATTTCCAGGTGGTGGCGACTAATCCGGGTGGGCACAGTTCGCTGCCGACTCCCGACAACGCCATCTATCACGTGGCCGACGCACTGAGCCGTTTGGAGCGCTCTCCGTTTCCCTTCGAACTGAATACCGTGACCCGCGCCTGGCTCGAACAGATGGCTAAGATCGAAAGCCCGGAACGAGCTGCCGACATTCGAGCCGTGCTCAAGACGCCCCCCAACTCTGCCGCCATCGCGCGGCTCTCCACCGATCCCCGTTACAACTCCACCATACGCACCACGTGTGTCGCTACCCGCTTCGAGGCCGGTCACGCCAACAACGCACTTCCCCAAAAGGCGCAGGCCAATGTCAATTGCCGCATCCTGCCGGGTCACTCACCGGAGTCCGTGCGCCTGCATCTCGTTCAGGTCTTCAACGACCCCCAACTCAAGGTTCGCTACAAGGACATCAATGGTGAGTTCGTCGAACAGGCGCCGGATACCAAATCGTTCGCGCCGCCTCCGCTGCGGCCCGACGTGCTGCAACCGCTGGAGCAAATCGCAGCCGCGATGTGGCCAGGCGCGCCGGTTCTGCCGGAAATGGAAACAGGCGCTTCCGACAGCAAATATACGATGCAGGCCGGCATTCCCAGCTACGGAGTGAACGGTGTAGCGATTGATCGCGACGACATCCGCGCGCACGGCCAGGATGAGCGCGTTCGAGTAAGTTCGTATTACGACGGCGTCGAGTTCTTCTATCGCTATCTAAAAGCGCTTACCTCCGGCCGCCCGTAACCTTACTCATTTCCTGCTGATAAAATGAGGGTTTGTTGACGCCGGGGATGTTACTAGCTCGGCAGCATCGAGACGGGACCGCAGTCCCGCAGACCTGGAGAACCGTGATGTTCACGAAACTGGTTTTAGCCAGATTAACGCTCTCAAAGTTGATATTCCGCAAGCCAGAGAATGCTTGTAATCGCTTCGTGGCCGTGTTTTGTATTGGCCTGATGCTGGCCAGCACTCTGCCGTTGATGGCGCTCCAGGATCAGCAAGCTCAGCAGGCTCCGCCGGCTCCAGCCAGCGCACCTCTCTTAGCGCCGCAACAGCTCGATAGCTTGGTGTCTCCGATCGCGCTGTTTGCCGACCCGCTCGTCGCGCAGATCCTGGCCGCGTCGACTTACCCGCTCGAAATCGTCGAGGCCGATCGCTGGCTTCAGTCGAATGGTAATTTGCAGGGTACGGCGTTGACCGATGCAGCGCGCCAGCAGGATTGGGATCCCAGCGTCCAGGCGTTGGTGGTGTTTCCTTCCGTTCTTCAAATGCTCGATAAGAACCTGCGCTGGACCACGGATCTGGGCAACGCCTTTCTCGCGCAGGAGCAGGATGTAATGGATGCCATCCAGCGCCAGCGCCAAGCCGCGCAGGCGTCGGGCAAACTCGCATCCAGCCCACAGCAAGAAGTGGAGCAGACCAACGACAACGGCCAGAACGTCATCGTCATTCAGCCCACCAATCCCCAGGTCATCTATGTGCCGGTGTATAACCCCGTCACAATTTGGGGTCCGTATTACTACAATCCGTGGGGACCATTTTGGTATCCACCGCCCCCGCCCGGTGCCGTGTACGGTGCGGCGTTTTTCTCGTTCTGGATCGGCTTCGGCGTCGGTAGTTACTTCAACCACTGGGGTGGATGGAACAGTTGGGGCTGGGGCTGCGGTTGGGGTCATCGCTCCGTTACCATCAACAACAATTTTTATATCCGCAACAATTACCGCTCTCCCACGCCGTATTACCGGAACGGTTCCAGCAACTGGGTCCACAATCCGGCTCACCGTGTCGGCGTTCCTTATCCCAGCCGCGATGTGGCCAACCGCTATCCGGGTGCGGGCAACCGCCCCTCGACGCTTCCAGCCAACCGGCCCGGCGGCGGCAACTACCAACCTGGCAACCGTCCAGGGAATGTTCCGTCCACGCGGCCCGCTCCTGGAACACTGCCCTCCAACCGGCCCAGCACCATGCCGGCTTCTCGCCCAACGGGTCCCGACATGAGCCGCGACAGAAGCGCTTGGGGAACCGTGAATAGCAGTGGTAGCCGCGCCCGCATTGAGTCGGATCGTGGCTACTCCAGTCTTGGCAACCGGGCGCCGAGTTCGCAGTCGAGACCCGCTCCGCAGTCCAGGCCAGCCCCGCAATCGAGGCCCGCACCCTCGGGCGGCGCGCGGCGAAAGTAAAGATTGAGGACACAGAAGATGAGACTACATCGAATTCTTTCTCTAACCGCAACCGCACTGTTCCTCTCGTTGGTTCTCCCAGTGAAAAGCGGTCACGCCGCGACCCAAGAGGCAACAGCCGCTCCGAGTGCGAAGCCTCCAACAGCAGCAGGTGCGCCTGAGACCTTTCCGTCGGCGGAGGCAGCCGCGCAGGCGCTTCTTACCGCGAACGAGCAGAACAACGTTGCGGCTTTGAAGAAGATCCTCGGAACCGGCGCGGCCGAAGTCATCTCCTCCGGCGACGGAGTGCAGGACAGCCGCCGCCGCGAGCGCTTCGTAGCGAGAGCCAAGGAGGGATTCAAGGTCATCCCGGATCCCGCCGATGTTCGCCACTATCTGATCGCGGTCGGCGCCGACGAATGGCCCTTGCCTATTCCCATCGTCAAGACCGACAGCGGTTACCAGTTTGATCCCGCCGAGGCAAAAGTCGAGATCCTCGCTCGTCGCGTCGGCCGCAATGAACTTGCCACTCTCGACACCCTGCGGATGCTCGTCGACGCCGAGCGCGAATACGGCTATAGCGACGTCAACCAAACCGGTATGCGCGATTACGCCCAGCATTTCGTCAGTACGCCGGGCAAACATGACGGTCTCTATTGGGAAGCCAAACCTGGAGAGCCGGAAAGTCCACTCGGCCAGTTCTACGCGAAGCAGTTGGACGAGGGCTATGATCTCTTCACCCAAGACAAGCCATCGCCCTACCATGGGTACGTCTTTCGCATTCTAAAGGCCCAGGGTCCAGACGCCGTCGGCGGAGCACGCAGTTACCTGGTGCGCGGCGACATGATCGGCGGATTCGCTTTTGTGGCTTATCCCACCGACTACGGTGTGAGTGGTGTGAAGACCTTCATCGTGAACTATGACGGCGTTGTTTTCGAGAAGGACCTTGGTCCCAATACCAAGGCGATCGCGACCGCGATGACCACCTTCAACCCGGACCGGACTTGGATGAGGTCGCCCGAAGAAGAAACAGCAACCCAGTAATCGGCGGGTCAGCGCTTATAAACCACGCCGCCCTTCATGACAAACGAAACCTTCTTGAGCGCAGAGATTTCCTCGAGAGGGTTTCCGGGCACGGCCACGATGTCCGCCAGGTAACCAGTCTTCAGCGCGCCAATCTGGCCTTGCCAGCCGAGTAGCTGAGCACCGTTCACCGTACCGGCTTGTATCGATGCCAGCGGCGTCATCCCGTACTTCACCATCAGTTCGAACTCGCGGGCTTGCGTGCCGTGCGGAAACGGTCCCACATCGGAGCCCATCGCCACCGGTACACCTGCTGCTAACTGTTTGCGAAACTCCTGCGCGTGGTAAGCCAGCGTCAGGTGTTGCCGCTCCGAGGCCGCCGGCGAGGCAGCGTGGTCGGCAAAGTATTCGGAAATCGCGAATGTGGGCACCACGAAAATCTGTTTCTCGCGCATAATCCGCATCGTCTCATCGCTCAGTTGATCCCCATGGTCGATCGAGGCCACGCCGGCCTGGGCCGCATACAAGGTTCCCGGCTCGCCTGTCGCATGCACGGCTACCCTCCTGCCGACCCGTGCCGCCTCGGTCACAGCGGCGAGCAATTCCGGCTCGGTGTACTGATAAGGCGTGGAGAATTTGCCATCGCGAAATGAGTCGCGCCCCGTTTCGTAGATCTTGATGAAGTCGGCGCCTTCTTTGAATTGCTGCCGGATCACCGTCACCAACTCCGCGGCGTTGTTTGCGTAACTGGCGTTCGAGAGCACGTGCTGCTCGGGGTTGTAGCGAGTGGCATCTTCGTGCCCACCCAGTATGTCGATGGCGTTTCCGCTGATCCGCAAACGTGGTCCGGGGAACAGCCCCTGGTTGATGGCGTTCCGCACCGCCGTATCGGCCGATCCCGCGCCTTCGGTCCCCATGTCGCGTTCGGCAGTGAACCCGGCCAGCAGGTCTTCCTTTGCCGCGGCAACCGCGATCAGCGTGCGCTGCGGAACGGATTCTTCTACCGTTTGCAGATCCTCGGCGCCGGGGTGAAGGAACAGATGGACATGCGCGTCAATGAGTCCGGGCAGCAGAGTTTTGTCGCCGAGGTCGATTACCTCCGCGCCCGCGGGATGAGTAACCGCCGAACCCACCTCCGCGATGCGATCGCCTTGCACCAGGATCTCCCCCGGCGACAGCATCTTGCCCGTCTCCACATCCAGCAATCGCGCGGCATGCAGAACGATTGGGTGGGTTGCGTCGGCCGGTTGGGCGGGTACGCCGGTTGCGATCGCACTGAGAAAGACCGCACTGCGGAGCGCGGTGAAGTAAATTGAGCTCTTCATTGGCCGCGATAGTAGCACGCGAAGGTGCTTACCGTCGAAATCCACATCGGACCGACGGGGCACCTAGTCCGCCGGCAATTGGTATTCAATGCACGTAGCTGTCTTGCCATCAGAGGTCACCTCGATCACCCCGTTGATCAGACTCTTTCCTGCCAAATATTGAATAGCCGCCTGAAATAGGCCCCGCTGCAGAGCCGGAGCAAGATTGGGAACTATTACGATCAAGCCGGCGTGCACCTCCATTTTTCTGAAAAGGGCGATGAAGTCCCCACGGTTGTTGGTGACGAACATGAATTCGCCCTCGAGGATTCGCTCGGCCAGTTCCCAGTCCGGCTTGCCGTTCAAGCCAATGTGATTGACATGGCCTGCCTCAAAACCCGCGTTATGGGCAACTCGAACCACGACTCATGCAGGCATTCGTCGATCAGAAACCTCATGCACTCTTGAGCAGAGTGCTCAGTGGAAAAGATTTCCGGCCTCTCGCCTTTTTCCCCTGCCAGGGGCGGCGAGTGGGACGCCCGCGCCTTGGGAATGCTTGCATATACAGAGGAGCGATGGCGATCCTCTCCTTGTTCAGGGTTGGATAGCCTTCGAGAATCTCTTCCGCCGTTGCTCCGTGAGACAGCATGTCCGCTACCAGGTCTACTGGAATCCGCGTGCCTTTGAAGACCGGCGTTCCCCGCATAATCTCCGGATCGCTGACAACCATCTCTGCAATATGGGCAAACTGCTTCAACTGTTTCTCCACTCTGTGGCGGGCCGCCTTGCATTCGACGAACAGCGCCGTCCCGTTTCCGACTGCCAGAACGTCGGTCTCAGGCGATCGCTGAATCGAGTCCGCGATCTCTCGTCGCATCCCGACGGGCAAGAGTCGCAGGCCCTCCGCTTCGAGTTGCAGGTAGATCAAATGTTCCTTTGTAAGGAGACGTCGAACTGTTGTGCCCGAACGCGCAGAGCGGGGGCGTATCAGGCGGCTATCGATTGCCTTATGAACCGCGGCCAGTGGCAAACCTGTAATCGCGGAAGCTTGCGCGGGAGTGTATCCATCCATGCTTTAATACTACTCCATACGGAGAAGAATTACTTTGGCGCGGGGGCGCCGGCGTGTTGGCCTCAACCACGCACCGGACGGTCAGGCGCATCGCGCGAGCGCACGAGCATCCGTACCACTTCTTCGGGCCATTGACTCCGGTGGAACGGGCGGTCTTGATGTACAGGCACATGATCATCACTTTCGCCGTTTCAGGTGTAGCGGCCCCGACAATCTCGCAGTCGCCAGTGTGCTACCTGCTCACCGTTCAAAGCTACAATCGAACGATATGCGCCAGCACTCCGTTATTCAACCTGTTTCCCCTTGTTGTCCTCGCCATGGCCGTGACGGCGGCGGATGCGCCGGACCTGATGCCGGTTCCGTCGAACCTGAAGCCGGATGGCCTGCCAAAGGTCTCGCGCACGCTGTTTCAGGATGCGAACCGATACACGGCCTCCCGGTCGGCCGCCTTGCTCGACTGGCATCCTGCGCGCCGCGAGATTCTCATCTCCACCCGCTTCGGCGATGTGCCCCAGATCCATTCCGTCGCTATGCCGGCCGGCGATCGCCGCCAATTGACCTTCTTCAGCGACCGCGTCAGTGGAGGCGAATTCAACCCTACCAACGGCGACGAGTTTGTCTTCTCGAAAGACGAGGGCGGAAATGAGTTCTTCCAGCTTTACCTCGCCAATACGAAGACAGGCGCCATGACGCGGCTGACGGACGGCGCTCGCAGCCGCAATTCCAGCCCGCAATGGTCGAAATCGGGCAAGGGTCTGATGTATACCTCGACCAAGCGCGATGGCGAGCATGGCGATATCTGGATCATGGATCCGCACGTGCCCGCGTCTGCCCACATTCTGATGGAGGCCAATGATCCGGGCTGGTCCATTTCCGACTGGTCAGCTGATGGCCAGTTTGCTCTACTGACGCTTGATCGGTCCGCCGTCGTTGCCGAGCTTTATCTGATGGACATCGCGACGGGTAACCTATCGAAGCTCGGACCGGATTCGCCCACCAGCGGTTATTTCGACGCCCGTTTCGCGGCGGACGGCAAGGGCGCGTATCTTGTGTCGAACGCGGATAGTGATTTCCGCCAGCTCGCCTACATTGACTTCACCTCCAGGAAGGTGACGCGTCTGCGCCCAACCCTGAATTGGGATGTCGCCGGAATCGACCTCTCATCAGACGGGACGCGCCTGGCCTACGTCGTCAATGAGGACGGTGTCGACAAGCTGCACGTCATGGATACGGCCTCTAAACAGGACCTGAGCCTGCCGGCCATTCCGCAAGGTGTCATCGCGGGCGCGCGCTGGCGCAAGAATGCGAACGAAATCGGCTTGACTATCTCCTCGGCGCACACGCCCGGCGATGTCTTCTCGGTCGATCTGGATAAAGGGTCGCTCACGCGCTGGACTTTCAGCGAGACCGGCGGCCTCGATGCATCGACATTCCCGGAGCCGCGGCTGGTTCACTGGAAATCATTCGACGGGCTCACCATCTCGGGATTTCTCTATCCGGCTGCCACCAAGTTCAAAGGCCCGCGCCCGGTGATCATCAATATCCACGGCGGTCCGGAAGGGCAGAGCCAGCCCATTTATCAAGGCCAGAACAATTTCTACATGCAAGAGCTGGGCGTTGTTCTCATCTACCCGAACGTCCGCGGATCAACCGGTTACGGCACTAAGTTTCTGAATCTCGATAACGGTCCCAAGCGCGAGGACTCGGTGAAGGACATCGGGGCGCTGCTCGAATGGATCAAGACGCAACCCGATTTGGATGCGTCACGCATCATGGTCACAGGCGGCAGCTACGGAGGATACATGACGCTGGCTACCATGACGCACTATAGCGACCAAGTGCGCTGCGCGGTGGAAGCAGTCGGCATCAGTAACTTCCGCACTTTCCTCGAACGAACTGAGGCTTATCGCCGGGACCTGCGGCGCGTCGAGTATGGCGACGAGCGCGACCCCAAGATGCGTGATTTCTTCGAGACCATCGCCCCGCTCAACCACGCCGGCCAGATCACCAAGCCGATGTTCATCATCGCCGGGTTAAACGATCCACGCGTCTCCTGGAAAGAAGGCCAGCAGATGACCGACGCTCTTCGCAAGAACAACGTCCCGACCTGGTTCCTGGTCGCCGAAGACGAAGGCCATGGCTATGTGAAGAAGCAGAACCGCGATTACCTCTTCGCGGCAACCATCGAGTTTGTGGAGCAGTACCTGCTGAACTGATTGGAGCCGATTGGAGACACCCGGCATCGCGTCGGTCCCCTCCCTGCCCGCAGACTAGGATTGAATAATGACTCGAGGATCTTTTCTGGCGATCACCCGCTACGCGCTGGCCGTGCTGTCTGTCGCATCTCTCTATGCGGGCGATCCCGCCCAGCCACCCACCTTCGCCCGCGACGTCGCGCCTATCTTTCAAAAGAATTGCCAAGTCTGCCATCGTCCCGGCGAGATCGGTCCGTTTCCTCTCCTGACCTACGAGCAAGCGCGGCCTTGGGCAGCAGCCATCAAGGAAGCGGTGAAGGCCAAGAAAATGCCGCCATGGTTTGCGGACCCACGCTATGGCCATTTCTCGAACTCCACCGCTTTGACGCCAGCCGAGATCAACACCATTGCCGCCTGGGCCGAAGCAGGCGCGCCGAAAGGCGACCTGAAGCAAATGCCTCCTCAACCGGAGTTCTTTGAAGGCTGGGCCATCGGCAAGCCCGATCTCGTTTTCGAGTTGCCCAAGCCCTACGAAGTTCCCGCTACCGGCGTGGTGGATTATCAGCACGTCATAGTGCCCACCGGCTTCACCAAGGACACCTGGGTGCAGGCGGCGGAAGTGCGGCCGACCGACCGCTCCGTCGTCCATCACATCATCGCCTTCATTCGCGAGCCGCAATCGAATTGGTTCAAAGGCCAGAAGCCCGGTGAGTTCTTCATCGCTCCGCAGGTGAAGACCGAAGCGGAGCCCGATACCAGCGCGCTGCCCAGCGACTTCCTGGTCGGCTATGCGCCCGGTCAACCGGCCGAGATCTTGCGCCCCGGCCAAGCCAAGCTGATTAAGGCTGGCTCCGACATCATCTTCCAGGTGCATTACACGCCCAACGGAAAACCGGTCAGCGATCGCACCAAGCTGGGTCTCGTGCTGGCGAAGGAGCCTCCTAAAGAACGCGTGCTGACGTTATCCGCCACCAATGGAACGTTCAAGATTCCCGCGGGAGACCCGAACTATCGGGTCGATGCCGAATACGACATCAGAGCCTCGGTGAAGCTGTCCGGCCTTCATCCGCACATGCATGGACGCGGGAAGGACTTTGAATACAAGGTCGTCTACCCCACCGGCGAGACCGAGACGCTGCTCAGCGTTCCGCATTTCAATTGGCACTGGCAAAACTGGTACACACTCGAAGAACCGATCCTGCTGCCGGCAGGAACCAAAATCGAGTGCATCGCGCACTTCGACAACTCGCCTAACAACCCCGACAATGCCGACCCTACCAAGGCCGTGATCTGGGGCGAGCAGAGTTGGGACGAGATGATGGTGGGCTTCTTCAACCTGGTCTTCGACGCGAACATGCCGGTCGAAAACATTCTGCCGAAGAAGCCAGAGAAGGCCGCCGTTGCGAGCCGCTAAAGCGGGCATGTTGCGGCTGATCGGCACTTGCTTGCTGTTGGGTACTGTCCTGCCGGCCCAAACCGCAGCACCGCCGCGCAAGAAACTGTTGGTCATCGGCGAAGAGAAGGGTTTCCGGCATGAAGCCATTTCTCATGCGATGGCGACGATTGAACGTCTGGGCCGCGAAAGCGGGCTCTGGGACACGACCATTCGCACTGACACGGAAGCCCTCACTAAGAAGAAGCTCGAGTTCAATGCCAAGAACTTGAACGATTTCGATGCGGTGCTCTTCTATACCGGCGGCACGCTCGAGATGGACGACCAGCAAAAAGCCGACTTCCTCTCCTTCATACACGACGACGGTAAGGGCTTCATCGGCATCCATAGCGCTACCATCACATTCACCAATTGGCCCGAGTACGGCGAAATGATCGGCGGCTACTTCGACGAGCATCCCTGGGGCACGTTCCAGGCCCCGATCATCGTGGAAGACCCCGAGTTTCCCGGGATGTCGCAATGGCCGCGCAGCTTCGTCATCAAAGACGAAATCTATCAGTTAAAGAATTATTCGCGCGACAACCGGCGGGTGCTGATGCGTCTGGATGCAAGCAAGCTCGAAATGAATCCGCGCGTTCATCGCACCGACAATGATTTCGCCGTCACCTGGGCCAAGATGTATGGCAAAGGCCGCGTCTATTACACGACCCTGGGGCATGTCACCGAGAACTGGGACGACCCGCGATTCCAGACGATGATCACTGAGGCGCTCAAATGGGTCTTCGGGCTGGTGAATGCGGACATCACCTCCAGGCCGTTGCCCAAATGAACATGGCCGGACTCATCAATCAGCGCATCACTCGAAGAACATTCGGTGCCGCTTTCGGAGCAGTGCTGGCAGGCACCGCACTGCCTGCCAGGGCAGGGGATAGGCTCAATCTGGGCGTCGGCACGTTTTCGTATCACACGCTGCCGATCGACGAGATGATCGTCCAGCTGAAGCTGCTACAGATCAGCGAGATTGAGATGTCAAACGGCGAGTTCATGCTGATGCAGCCGCCCACCACTGCCATGTGCCAAGCGGCGCGCGAACAGTTCGATCGCGCAGGTATCCGCTGTGTCTCCTACTACACCGCCACAATCAAAGACGACCACGATCTTGACCTGGCCGTCCGCTTCGCCAAAATCTTCGGCGCCCATAATGTTTCGGGCGACGCCACCGGCGCCATGCTGAACGACATCGACCAGCGTTTTACCAAAGAAGGACTCACCTTCGGCATTCACAACCACTGGTTCAAGCAGAAGTTCGCCTACGAGACGGTGGACGATGTTCTCCACGGCCTCTCAGGCTTATCAAAGACCATGGGCGCCACCTTGGACGTGGGTCAAATGGCGGCCTGCGGCCAGGATCCCATCGACGCTGTCCGCCGGCTTGGGCCCTATCTGAAAGTCGTCCATCTCAAAGATGTCGCAGGGGCCGGGGCGGAACACAACGTTCTGTTCGGGCATGGAGTCGTCAACATCCCGGGGGTGATGAAGGAACTAAAAGCCGTCGATTTCAAAGGCCTGGTCGCCATCGAGTACGAGAAGGACACGGACTCGAATGCTGACATGAAGTATCAGGTTGAGTTCGCCCGGCGTTACGTCTGAGGCAGCGGCGTCACGAGCGCGGAGATCGTCCCGGAGCAGCTATAACGGCTTGGGATCACTGGCGAGCAGGTCAAGAAATTCCGGAGTCGTTCGCAGAGTCGCAAATTCCGGCATCTCGGCAAGCTTGTTCCGATTCTTGATGCCCTCTTCCAGCGCCTTGCGTAAGTAGGTGAGCGCCCGCTCATTTGATCCGGCTTTGGCATAAGTCTTCGCCAGGTACAGGTGGTACAAGGCTAAGTCAGTCACGGCGCGGTCTTGGATGAGAGTGCCGTATTGGCTTCGACGCTCCAGCACGTCGGGGTCAAGTTTTATAGCCTCCTCATAGCAGGCGGCGGCTTGTTTATAGTTATGCCGTGAGAAATAGGCGACGCCGAGGTTTGCATAAATGGAAGCGCCGGCCCCGGAGTATTTCAACGACCGTTTGAAATAAATGATGGCCCGGCGGTAGGAGTGCTCGGCGTAGTACACCGTTCCCAGGTTGTTAATGGCTTCCGCATAAGTGCGGTCCAACTTGATCGCTTGTTCGTAATATTTCTTGGCGTTCTCAAGTTGCGACAGTTCGTTGAACGCGATCCCAATTTTGTTGGCTACGACTGCGGTGCTGGGCGACTGCCTATACATCTCGACCGCCTCCCGGTACATTTTCCGTGCCATGAGGATGTCGCCGCGGGCTTCTTTTGTAAGAGGAGCAGCCGGGGGCGCGGCGGAAGGAGAATCTGCTGAGCCCCGCGAACCGGACGTGGAGACTTCAGCGCCCGGTAACACAGTCCCAAATAGTGTTGCACAGAGAAGGATTGTGCCCAACGGGCGAAGGAGCTTGAGTCTCCGCGTCCCAATCGCTCTTATCGCGGTTCCCCTGAAAAGCAGCATAGCCTGAGTGTCATCTCGGCGGTGGTCATAAGCAATAGCCACTTGATGCGCTTTCTTGATTACCACTATGATTGGACCTATGAGGAAGGCTCCCGCCGGCTTCTCGCCTGTCATTGCAGTGGACCGAACCGCCGCAAGGCCTCTTCACCGGCAGATCTGCGAGGCATTCAAGGCCGCGATCCTGGAGGGCAATCTGAGCGCCGGCCAGCAGGTCCCTTCCACGCGATCTCTCTCTTTGGAGCTTGGGGTTTCGCGGATTCCGATTCTCAATGCGTACGCCCAGCTTTTGGCCGAAGGCTATATCGAGACGCGCGCCGGCGCCGGAACGTTTGTCTCGACAACCCTGCCAGAGCAGCCCCCACACCACGCACAAAAGAGAACCGCGGTCCGCCGCAGTCAGCAGGAATCGCCGGCCGTTTCGCGGCACTCATTGCAACTGGCTAGCCGCTCCAGCATGCCCTGGACCTATGGCTCGGGTCCATTTAGCGTAGGGCAATTGGCATTTGATCAGTTCCCCATCCGGGTCTGGTCGAACCTGGTTTGTCGTCATGCCCGCCGGATAAAGGTCAGTTCATTGAACTACGGCGACCCTATGGGCTCTAAAGAGTTTCGTGAAGCCATCGCAACGTATTTGAGAACCGCCCGAGCCGTGCGCTGCGAAGCGGATCAGATCCTCATCGTGAGCGGTTCGCAGCAGGCGCTCGATCTATCGGCCCGCGTTCTGTTCGACACCGGAGATCGTATATGGGTGGAGGAGCCCTCGTATGCCTTGATGCGCCACGCGCTCACGTTAGCCGGTTGCGAACTGGTACCTGTGCCCGTCGACGGCAACGGCTTGGATGTAGCTGCCGGCGTCGCGCTCTGCCGGCAGGCGAAGGGCGCTTATGTAACTCCTTCCCACCAATTCCCACTGGGCGTGACAATGAGCGCCTCGCGCCGCCTCCAATTACTGGACTGGGCAAAACGAGCCGGTTCCTGGATCGTCGAGGACGATTACGACAGCGAGTATCGCTACGAAAGCATGCCGATCGCGTCCTTACAGGGCCTTGATCGCAACTCGCGGGTCGTCTACATCGGGACTTTCAGCAAAACTCTGTTTCCCGCGGTGCGGCTCGGATATATGGTGCTGCCGCCGGATCTGGTCGACCATTTTGTCGCGGTGCGGCGAGTGCTGGACATATTCCCGTCAAATCTCTACCAGGGTGTTCTCGCCGACTTCATCAACCAAGGGCATTTTGCCCGCCACATTCGCCGGACACGCCTGGTGTATGCCGAACGAAGAACCGCGTTGGTTGACGCCATCCGCAACGAGTTCGGCACCCAGTTGGAAATCTGTGGCAGCGAGGCCGGTATGCATCTGGTTGTCCTGTTGCCGAAAGGATTTCGCGATGACGAAATCACGGCCCGTGCCGCGCGTCGAAAGCTCTGGCTTTGGCCGCTATCGCCCTCGTACCTGGGCAAGTCAACCCGGCAGGGATTCATTTTGGGTTTTGCCGCGACGCCGGCGGCTGAGATTCCCTCCGCGGTTCGGCGTCTAAGGTCTGTCTTGACATCCGAAGCTGGGTTGCTATAACGAAACCGCGCACTGGCGATGAGCGAATGCGCGTTGTTCGTTGCTGCTTGTCCGGAAGCCGGCCGGAGAGAATCCCGATCCGATGCCAGTGCTCTCCAAGTGGTCAACGGCGCCCGACGAAATTGTCGCAAAATTCGGAGTGATGTATCATGCCTTTGATCAGAACGAAAAAACTGATTCGCGCGGTCATGGAATCGGCCGCCGGAGCTCGCGCGAGCGGAGCCGCGGAGGGCCGGACCAGTTTCGACCAGAGCCTGCACGAGCTAATGCGGGGCCCAAGCGCTGCTCGATACCCTCCGCCGCGAACAGAACACTTCTAATAATCAAACCAACCACACCAGACAAGGCAAAAAAGGAGCCCAACCAAAAAGACAATGACCAAACAGACACTGAAGGCGCTGGCGCTAGGTCCGCAAGACTACCGCTTGCGTGAACCGCTGGACGTGCTAGGTGAGCCCTGCCTAGTCAAACTCGCCGGCGAAGACACGGATAACGCGGTGTCCGTCCTGCACTTGACGGCGCCGAAACTCACCGGCCCGCCGCTGCATCGCCACTCGCGCGAGGATGAGTGGTTCTACGTCCTCGACGGCGAACTGACCTGGGAGGTAGATGGGGAGCGCTTCACCGGCGGCGCCGGCGCTTCGGCGTTCGCTCCACGCGGCACGGCGCACACCTACCAGAATTTCCACGACGAAACAGCGCACCTCCTGGTTATGGTGACTCCCGGCGGGCTAGACCGGTTCTTCGAGGAAATGACGGTGCTGAACAAGGGCGTAAGCCAGCCCGACTTCGCGCGGCTGGAGCAGTTGATGCAGAGTTACGGAATCGAACTGCTCGGTCCGCCGCTCTCGCAATAATCCTTCCGCCGCGAATGCCGTCCAGACGTTGGACACGATTAGCCGTCATGTAAGTTTCTCACCGCATCCACCTTAGTTGCTCGCAGCAGCGGCAGGCTCGCTGCGAGTAACACGATTCCCAGCACGGCCGCCGCGGTCACGATCAGCATCCACGCGTTCCCTACCGAGACGCCAAATAACTCACTCTCGAGCCAACGCGAGGTCGCCCAGCTTCCCAACGCGCCGAGCAGGCCGCCCAACAGCGCCAGCCGAAAGGCGTGTGCTCCGGCCCAGCGAAGAATCGCAGCCCGTCGTGCGCCCATTGCCACGCGAATCGCAATCTCGCGCTGCCGAACGCTGACCCAGTAGTTCAGCACGCCATAGATCCCGACGGCGGCCAGTGTTATCGCCAGCAGTGCAAAGAGACCCAGCAGCCAGGTGCTGAAGCGGCGGCGTTCCAGGGTTGTTCCGAGCCACTGCTGGAAGGGCCGCATCGATTTTATCGGTACACTGCGATCAAGCGCCGCAACCCTGCGTCGCGCTGCGGGCCCCAACGCCGCGGGATCGCCTGCCGTGCGAATCATGAGCACCATGACGGGAGACGCCTGCTGGGCAAGCGGAAGATACATCTGCTCCACCGGATCCTGATCCAGCCCCAGTTGCTTGACGGAAGCCACCACGCCAACGATCTGGTACGTCTGGCCGTCCATGTATGGTCCGCCGAATTTGAGTTGGTTTCCAATCGCGGCCTGCGGCGTGCTCCACCATTTGCGCGCGATCTCCTGGTTGATAATGACGACCGGCAGACCGTTTGCGCGGTCCGAAGTGTTGAAGTTGCGCCCCGCCACGAGAGGGATGCGCAGTGCCTGAAAGTAGCCGGCATCGGCGACGTTGAACAGGGCAAGTGGCACGTCGCCCCGCGCCGGCGCAGGTTTGCCGAGGATCGAATACCAATAATCGCCGCAATCGTCCAGCGGGCAGTTGATGGCGCCCACCGATTCCACGCCCGGCTCGACTCGCAGACTCTCCATCAGTCGCGTGTAAAATTCCCGCTGCGATACGTCGCTTTGGTAGGCAGTCTCTGGCAGTTGCAACCTCAGCGCCAGCACGTGATCTGGATTAAAGCCAGGCGAACTGGTCTGCGCCGTGATGAGGCTTTGAAGCAGCAGGCCGGATGCGAATGCGAGCACGACCGTGATGGCAATCTCAGCGATCACCAGGCCGTTGCGAAAACGGTTGCCTTGCTTTCCCCCTCCCGATGCTGCTGAGCCTTCCTTCAACGCGACCGTGAGATCGAGCTTGCGCGAGTTGTAGACGGGTGCAAGGCCGGCCAGCAGTCCGACCAGCACCGTGACGAGCCCGCCAAACAAGAGAACACTCGGATCGACGCTTGCTTCGGAGAGGCGCGGAATATTCGCCGGACCAGCCTTGACCAGCACGCCAAGGCAGAGTTTTACCAATATCAATCCGGCCATGCCGCCCAATGCAGCGATGGTGAGGTTTTCCGTGATCAATTGGCGGGTTAACCTCGCCCGCCCCGCGCCAATCGCACTGCGAATTGCGATCTCCCGAGCCCGGGCGGTGCTGCGCACCAGCAGCAGGCTAGCGACGTTCGCGCAGGCGATCAACAGCACCAATATGGCCGCGCCCATCAAGGTCATGAGTGTCGGCCTGATCTCGCCGGTACGCGACTCGGTCAGGAATTCCGCCGCGGCGCGATGGTCGCTCTCCGGCCCGGGATCTTCAATCGCCAGGCGCTGCATGATGCCGTCCAGATCGGCCCGCGCTTCCGACAGTTTCATTCCATGCTTCAGTAGGCCGAGCGCGCCGATGGAACCATGCGCACTTCGATTCAGAGTTTGCGCCACGCTGGGGCGAAGCGGCAGATAGTAGTCCGCCGGTTTGGAGAAAAATTGCGGCCCCGGATGTAGCACGCCGATAATCTGAAACGGCTTTCCGTTGAGTGTGAGCGTCGCGCCCACGGCTCCCGGATCGCCGCCGAAATTCTTCGACCAAAACTCTCCGCTGAGAACCACGGTATCCGGCGCCCCGCGTTGTTCATCGGTGCCGAGGAAGGTCCGTCCAAGCATCGGACGGCTACCCGTCAGTGTCAGAAAACTGGCCGTCACTTCGACCGCGTGCGTCAACACGGCGTCCCCGCGCCCGGTCAGGGTGAAATCCGCCCAGGTGTAGGCTGCCATGTCTTCGAAAGTGTGGTTTTCAGCGCGCCAGTGCTGGAAGTTGATCCAGGTGACGCTGAAGCCCGGTGCCTTAGCCGTCGACTCACCGAGGGAGACAAGCCGCTCGCCTGAGGGGTAAGGAAGCGGCCGCAACAGGACCGAATAAACCACGCTGAACATGGCCGCGTTGACGCCAATGCCCAGGGCCAATGTGAGAATCACCACCAGCGAAAACGCCGGCGATCGCCGGATGCCTCGCAAGCCGTAGCGCAGATCCTGCAGAACACTCTCCATTCGCGGAAAGCGCCAAGCCTCTACCGCGAGTTCGTGCGCTAGCGTTTCATTGCCCAACTTGCGAAGCGCGGCCGTGCGCGCTTCGTCCCATGACATGCCGTCTGCGATGTTCTCGTCGATGGCCAGGTCGAGATGCGCGCGCATTTCGTCCCTTAGCTCGTCCTCAACGTGGCGACTGGGACGCAGCGTATGGAGGATCTTTGTCCAAAACTCGTGAATAATCGACCTTCGGTCGAACATCACTCCACCTCCGGCGCCAGAACTCGCCCCATAGCTTCCACAAACCGTTCCCATTTCGAGCTCTCGGCTGCTAGCTGCTTACGGCCGACGGCAGTCAGCCGGTAGTATTTCGCCCGGCGCCCATTGGGTGTCGTGTCCCACTTTCCTTCGATCCACTGCCGCTGCAGCAATCGTTGAATCGCCGGGTAAAGCGATCCGTTGTCGACCAGAAACTCCTTCTCGGATTGTTTTTCCAGAAAGATCGAAATTCCGTAGGCGTGATTTGGCCCGGCCTGCAGGCTTCGCAGAATAAGCAAGTCCAAGGTGCCTTGCAGGAACTCCAGCCGCTCCCGTTGATTATCTACCGTAGACATACTACCTATAGAGTGTGCTACGACTTTTGGCGCTTGTCAATAAGCGGAATTGCGAGCGCGAGGTCCCCCTTTCCGTATGGGGCTGGGTTGCGGTCAGTCGGTCAACACGTGCAAGCCGACAATCGCGAGGACGCCTCCCGCTGTGACGGTGGCTCCGGCAACCAGCAGCACCGCTAAGTGCGCACGGACTGCCGCGAGCGCTTGCTCTGTGGCCTGCCGCAGTTCGGCCTCATTGTTCCATCTGTACAAAAGCGTGGCGCAGCCAGTAATGAGCACAGCCAGCGGTAGGGCGATGAGCAGTACCCAGAGACCTAGGTAGGGCCGATGAGCGTACCAGTTAACGATCTGCTGGGCGGTGTGCGCCGGCTCGTACTGCTGCGGTTGCAGGTTTCGCACGAACAGCGAGGTCATGAAGAGAAGGGCCGGGAAGATGAGCGCGAGTTCGGCGGTAGCAATGGTGTTCTTGAGAAACTTCATAAGTACTTTATACAACAAAGTATAAGCGGGGCGCTAGCCCTAAAATGCGCTCCCGGCGCCCTCGCAATTGCTCGAAAGGCGGCCGGATATCGCAGTCGGCGGAGCGCCGCATGGCTTCCGCCAACGAACAGATCGGCATCGCGGAGACCGCGTTTTACCCGACTTTGAGCCTGTCGGCCGTGGCGGGATTCGCCGGCACGTCGGCGGTGAACTGGTTCACGTGGCCGAGTCGCTTCTGGGCCGTCGGCCCGGCGTTTACCCAGACGCTGTTTGATCATGGCCTCCGGCAGGGCAACGTTAATATTGCCTCGGCGAACTACGACGCGACCGTTGCAGCCTACCGCCAGTCCGCTCTGACAGCGTTTCAAGAGGTAGAGGACAATCTGGCGGCGCTGCGCCAGCTGGAGACCGAAGCACAGCAGCAGCGGCTGGCCACGCAGTCGGCCCAACAATCCATGGATCTTTTCGAAACACGATACGAGGGGGGAATCGACACGTATCTTCAGGTGGTCACGTGGCAGACCTCGGCGTTGAACAACGAGCGAAATGATATCGACATCATGCGTCGCCGGCTGGAGGCGGAAGTACTGCTGATTAAGGCACTCGGCGGAGGCTGGGATGAATCACAATTGCCGCAGTTGTCGGCACTGCGATAACGCGCGGGTCGACGAAGCGTCGGGGCTTTAGGCGTGCCTCAAAAGATTCGGTCCTGGCGGCGCAGCGATCCGAACGAGCTGACGTTAGCGATTTGATAAGAGAACGTCCACTGATTCTCATTGCGCGTGCCGAACGCAAAGCGGCGGAACTGTGCGGCAAATCCACAGCAGTCGGTGTTGTAGGAAACCTGCGTAATGTCGTAAAGAAGGACGTCCCGCTCGTAATCGTAAGTGAGCGAAAACGCCGCATTCCACCCACGGCGGTTGTTGTTCCCGTAGCCGATGGTGTTTGTGATCTGGTTGGCGGTGGGGATCTGGCTGGGATAGCCATTCAGCAGGTTGTGGGTGACATTGACGAAGTAGTTTTTATATCTGGCGTTGATATTGATGATGCTGGCGTCGAAGCGGCCCAGCATGGGATCGTAGTCGGCGCGCCATTCGCCGCTGAAGCCCGGCGCGAAGTAGACCTTGACATCTGAAACCACCGGCGAATAGCTGCGAGGCGTGGCGGCAAACGCGAACGCGGTGAGATCCTCGGTGGCCGTAAAGACGTTTCGCTCACCCGGTATCAGTGCGCCCCCAAATGTGGTGTTGAAGTACCGTCGCTGCGCCACGGCCCAACTCAGCCGTTCGTTCACCTTGCCCTTCTTGTCCTTCACGTAGAAGCGATTGATGAGGCCGATTTCGACCTGGTTGGTGTCGGAGAACAGATCATTGAGGTCGATCGTAATGATGCGGTCGAAATTGTCAATGCCGGTGACGTACTGGAAGGTGGCATAGGGCTCAATGACATGCTTCATTTGCACGCCCAGCCAGCTTGGGACGTCATAGATCCGTTCCAGCGTGGGTGCTCGAAGATCGAGATCGAATTCGAGCGCTTTGCGCACGATGCTCGATGGTTCGACAATGTTTGTGCTGGTGCTGGACGTCGATGTTTCCGTCGATGTTGTGGGCGTCCCGCCTTCCGGTGCATAGGACTCACCATAGTGAGTTGCGCGAAGGGAGAAGCTGGGCGAGAGGCGGAAGCCGGCGAAGCTGAAGGCTGTGCTGACGTGGGGATATATATCTTCACGGTCAAACACGCCGCTTTGAAAGGTCGGCTCCTGGCGGCGAGCGAGCGCAAAGCTCGAATCGAATGATACCCACACCGGCAGCGGGCCGTTCAGAATGGTCTGATCCCGGCTGTCGAATGTGACCTCCGGCAGTTTCGCGATGGCCACGAAGTCATTGGGCACGGTGCTTTCAAACAACTGGTTTCGTCTAAATACAATGCTCAACACGTAGTCGGTCCAATGGCGCTGCGCGTAACCAACCGAGTTGACCTGCGAATTGATCGCTTCGTTGTAGGTTTGGCTGAAGGTCTGACGGAACAGGAAGCTGCTGAGATAGTTGATATCCATGCGGCCTGTGAAGCCCCACGGCAGTTCCGCCTTGCCGGTGATCTCAAAGGTATAACCGGGCGAGTTGAACACGCTGGTGGGGGAAGGCGTGCCGATGGCGTTTACGCTATACCAGGTGAAATTGAAGTCGCTTTTTGCGGTGGGCTTGCAACGGAAATCCGCGAGTTGTCCCAAGCCGCCGTTGCCGAAGTACTCGCCCTGATAAGTGGCATCGTAATTCCGGGCGATGGCCCAGTAGTACCCCAAACCCACGGTAAAACCTTTAGTGGAACTGTTGCCGATTTGCGGGGTCAGGAAGCCGCTCTTGCGCGGGTTGCGCCCCAGCGGACGGGTGTAAGTCGGTGCGTACAAAACCGGGATGTGATGGATCCGGTAGACGGCATGCCTGGCGATGGCTCGGTTGTCGGGAATAATGTCGAAGAACGGCGCGTTTAACGTCCACCACGGCTTGGGCAGTTTACAGTCCGTCATGAAACCGTTATGGACAATGTATTTGTCTTTGATGCGCTCCGCCCACTCCCCTTGAAAATAGAACGGGTTGGTGGTGCTGAGCAAATACAGACGCGCGCCGACCTTGGGAGGAGATGTTCCGCTGACCACGTAGAAGCTGCCTTCGTCGGACTGGAGGTTGTACCTCCCGTGATCGGCTTCCAGCTTGTCGCCATTCACGAAATTCTCAAAGTGAACGTGCCCCCGGGCCTCGGCCCAGTGAGTATCGCGGTTATAGTCGATCTCGTCTGCCTTAACCAGCGTTTCCGTGGTCTCGATTTTGCAGTCTCCCCGGAGATAAATCATGTCGCCGTCTTGCTTCTGGGAGACGGCTTCGATACTGATTTCGTCCGCGGCGGGCGCTCCGGCGCGCATGGGGTGAACGGGAGCCGTTTGACTCAAAACCGGCGACGCCAGCATCGATAGGGCCAGAAAACAGCCAAAAAACAATACATTGTAAGAATGTTCGTGACAAAGCACAGTTTTTCTGTTAGATACAGAAACTGGGAGGATGTCTAACGCGGCAGGAGGCCTCAACCGATGACCGTAGCATGGCGGACCGTTCAGTGGCAAGCCCACCTGCTCTCTGAAACAGTGTTTACGCTGGATGAATGCATAGATAAATAAAGTTCAATGACTTGCCAATTCTGTCAGACCTGGAATACAGACGAAGAACACCGCTGCCGCCGTTGCGGTCGCCGGGTGAATTCTGCGTCTACCCGTATTTCTCCCGACACGTATCCAATTGCGGCGACCGCGCGCGCGCAAGTCTTCGATACAGCCACGGCGCCTGCGTTGAGCATGACCTCTCTGGAGGAGACGCGGCCCGAGCCGAAGCCCGGACGCCGCGCGCCGGAGCCGACCCAACCGGGCCAGCCTCTCTTGTTCGATGCGCCGGCCGAATCGCGGGTGGTTTCCGTGGATTCGGTAAGGTCTCCGATCGAGCGCGAGGCTATTCGCGCCCGTGCTGCCGAGGCAACCCGGCCTGCCCCTCCGAAAGTGGAACGGGTGGAAGTTTCGCCCCGCCAGGGCCGTCGTCCCACCCCGCCGCGGACCCCGAAGCCGCGCGTCGGCAACCAGAACCAGCAGAGATTTGAATTCACGCACCAGCACGCGGCTCGCCTCGCTCCTCATCCGACGATCGTATGCGAAGCGCCCGTAGCGCCCGTGGGAATGCGGATACATGCCAGCGCCATCGATGGCCTGATCATGGTTGCGGGTTGGGCGGCCGCGCTGGCGCCCGTTCTTTATTTTGGCGGCCCGCTGGCGATGGATAAGGCCACCGCCGTGTGGCTCGCTGTGTTGTTCGCGGTGGTCAGCCTCGCCTACCGCTTGATGTGGATTATGTCGCAGCAGGATTCGATCGGCATGCAACTGGCGCGGATCCGGCTGGTTGATTTTGACGGCAACCGGCCCCGATCCTCCTCACGCTACCACCGCTTAATCGGCAGCCTCATCAGCGTGCTTCCGGCCGGCTTAGGCTTGCTGTGGACGTTTGTGGACGAAGACGGCTTGATGTGGCAGGACCACATCTCAAGCACGTTCCCCTCGCTGGCCGATTAGTCAGGCTTCCAGCAGACTGTGGAAAAACCACAGCCTGGTATCTGCCCGGCCGGACTTCACAGAAAAGTCGAGTCGAAGGGCCGTGGAAAGATGTCGGCCAAGCGCAGGGTTTCTGACTTCCCATGCAAGTTCACCAGGATGATCTCCAGGTTCCCGCAGAACTCCCACAGAATCTGACGGCATGCCCCGCAAGGAGGCGTGAGGATCTCTGTGTCGGCGGCGATGGCGATGCGCGTGAACCCGCTGGCCCCTTCGGAGATGGCCTTCAGCACAGCGACTCGTTCGGCGCAGATGGTGAGGCCGTAAGTCGCGTTCTCCACGTTGCAACCCGTGAACACGCCCGGCTTGCCTCCCTCAACGGCGGCGTTCTCCAGCGCAGCGCCAACCTTGAACCGCGAATAGGGTGCGTGGGCCTTCTCCCTGGCGGCGATCGCAGATTGGATCAGGGATTCCCGGCTGGAACTCATCGAAGCATCATCTCACGACGACCGGCCGCCATCAGCGTCGATGCCGCAACGTGACGTAAGCGAACCCCAGTAAGCCCGCGAGAAAACTCAAAGCGCCCGGTTCCGAAATAGTGTTGACGGGGTACGCGATGAACTCCTGCTCGCCGCCACGAATATCAGAGTAGATGACAATCCCCGTCAGGTTGACATTCAGGAAGTTAGACGGATTCTCAGCGGCTGCCACCCAAAGCTTCGCTGCCGGTTCGTCACTGATACTGAAGCCGGGGTCTGTGATGGACCAGGCTGCCTCCTGAATCGCGGCGCGTTCCGCTGGCAGAAGGGCCGCGATGATCTGGCTGAATAAGTAGGTCTCCTCCTGGTACGTCTGCAAGGTGACGGCATTGACGTTTGGACTGCCGGCATTCCTCTGGTAGACGTAGGTATTGTTCATCGCTGTAGGGGTGACGGGAGTCTGAAACGCGCTCCAGGGTTCGTCGACGCCGCTTTGGTGGTAGAAGTCCACACACATCCCGAGCATCGTCTCGCCGTTTACGACCAGCGTGTAAGGGCCAACATAAAAGTCTCCCTCGGTCGCGTATGGCTGGCTGGAATAGATATTGCCGGGGCTGGCGATCTCGATCGAAACCGAGGTCGCCTTCAGACTTCCGAATATTCCGAGCAATAAAAGAAGCCGCCACATTCTCTTTACGAGGTTGTGTCGTAGCAGGCTGCGATTTCTCTGCCCATGTGACGGTCTTCCGGCTCGAGGCGGCGGCAACAGGCGTCACCACGATCCGTAAGGGCTCTATATTCAATCGGTTGAAGCGCAGTGGCCAGCCCAGACGGTGGGTGATACAGAGATTTCTGGAGGAGAATGTCGCCGGCAGGCTCACCGGTTCGAGTGCTTCGTCGAAAGTGGTGCGGTGGCCCGTCAGACGAGGCTCGCCGCGGTCGGGGTTATCATCTATTCGAAAGACAATGATCCAGACCAAGCAACTCGGAAATAGCGACCTCGAGATCACTCCTTTGGGCTTTGGGGCGTGGGCCATCGGCGGGTCCGGATGGCAATTTGCCTGGGGCGTACAAGACGACCGGGATTCGATTGCAGCCATCCGGGCGGCGATCGATGCGGGAATGAATTGGATTGATACGGCGGCCATTTACGGCGTAGGACACTCCGAGGAAGTGGTGGGCCGGGCGGTAGCAGAACTCTCGCGCAAGCCGTACATTTTCACGAAGTGCGAGCGGCTGTCACGAGAGGACGGCAGCATCTACGGATGCCTCAAGGCCGAATCGATCCGGAAGGAGTGTGAGGCGAGTCTGCGGCGGTTGAAGGTGGACGTGATCGACCTCTATCAGATGCACTGGCCGCAGCCCGACGAGGACATTGAAGAAGGCTGGACCGAGATGGCGCGGCTGAAGGAACAAGGCAAGGTCCGCTGGATTGGCCTTTCAAACTTCAACGCGGCGCAAATGAAACGCGCTCAGACGATTGCGCCCATCACTTCGCTGCAGCCGCCGTACTCGTTGCTGGCGCGCGAGGTGGAGGACGGCATTCTGCCATACGCCCACGAGAACAACATCGGCGTCATCGTTTACTCGCCGATGAAAAACGGCCTGCTGAGCGGGGCGATGACGCGGGAGCGCGCGCAAACTCTGCCACCGGACGACTGGCGGAGCCGGAATCCGCACTTCCAGGAGCCGTTGCTGAGCCGGAACCTAGATCTGGCGGAATTGCTGGGGCACATCGGGCAGCGCCACGGCCGAACGGCGGGCGAAGTGGCCATCGCCTGGACATTGAACAATCCGGCCGTGACGGGTGCGATTGTCGGTTTACGAAAAGCCGCGCAGATCAAAGGCGTCATCGGCGCGCTGCACTTCCGGCTGACGAAGGAAGAAGTGGCCGAGATCGAAGCGTGGCTTGAAAACCACCGCGCTATCGCTTAGCTGGGATCCGCTTGCCCCCGCGCTCCTTGGCGGAGCGACACCCCAGCGAGTGTCGTCTGATCAGACGTGGCGCAGCTTGCTGACGCGTCCGACTTCCACCCACTCCACGACGTAGATATTCCCTTCGTGATCGAAGCAGGCGCCGTGCGGGCAGACAAACTTGCCCGGCGTGAAGGCATCCCGGCTCAGCTTTCGCACGTCACCCCACTTATTGGCGGCAGAATCGTCGCCCAGTTGTTCAATCACGCTGTTGTTCTTATCGAGCAGCGTCACCCGCGCGCCGAGGTCCGGCACGACGTTATCGCCGTTCTTATAGAAGTTGAAATAGCAGGGGAGGTTCGTTCCGCCGATGAAGGCGATCGGTTTGCCGTCGAGCGTGAAGGTCTGGATGCGATGGTTGCCACGGTCGGCGATCATCAGAATGGGCGTGTCGCCTCGCGTATCGACGATGATTCCGTGCGGGCAATCCAGCTGCCCGGCCGCCGTGCCCTTGCCGCCAAAAGTTCGAATGAACTTCCCGTCCTTGGTGTATTGATTCACGTAGCTTGATCCGTAGCCGTCTCCTACGTATATATCTCCGTTCGGAGCGATGCTCAGATTGGTGGGGCTGTATTTGATCTTCGTGCCGTCGGCCGCCGGCTTGTAGGCGGGCGACTCGTCGGGATAGCCGAGCGTGAACAACTCCTCGCCGTCGAGGGTCGCCTTTACAACCAAACCGCGCTTGGTGTCGCACAGGTAGAGGTATTCGGTGTTGCCTTCGCGGTGGATATACAAGCCATGCGCCCCGCCTTTGAAATCTTTGCCCCAGCTCTTGATAAACTTTCCGTTGGCGTCAAAAACCACCATGGAGTCGCTCGACTCGCTGGCGGCATTGACCGTGTGATGAATGTAGATTCGGCCTTGGGAGTCCTCGACCACCCCGTGGGTATTGCCGTACTTGATGTCGGCGGGCAGGTCGCCCCAATCGTGGGTGACCTCGTAGGTATGATCGCCTGTGCCGAGGATGGGCTTCTGTGAGCCTGATTTATTAGTCATAGCGAGTAGTAACGGCGACCCGGCGCCCACGGCAAACAGAAATCCACGGCGTGATTGCATAGCGTTCTTCTTTAGCAAAGTTTAACAGCGTTGACTTGGGCGTACCTTGACCGCCTGTTCCGGTCCGACTCCTTCGGCTGCGCTTCAGCGGTTTGACAATTGGATAGGATTGCCATCGGGGTCCTTACCGTCGCACAGGCAAATCTCTCCCTGCCGGACCTTGCCAAGACTTGCGCCTCGCGCCACCAGCGTTTCGCGCAACGCTGCGACGTCCTTGGCATGGAATACGATCTTCGGTCCTTTGCGGCCCGGCGATGGTGGGCCGGAGTGCAACGCGATCCGTGCGCCGCCTGCCGCAAACTCCCGCCAGCCTTTTTCGCTCGTGATTTGCTTGAGGCCCAGCACTTCTCCGTAGAACTTGCTCATGGCGTCCATCTGATTCGTGAAAAGGATCACACGCGCCATTCTCATCGAGAGCACCCTATCTCTGCACCTATTGGTTGTCCTTGTACTCGTCGAGCCAAGCCATTTGAATGGCTTCCAGCTTGCCTTCCGTCGACGCCGCCGGATCATCGGCGAAATCCTGCAATTCGGTGATCCATTTGTGCATGTCCGTGAAGCGGATCGTTAAGGGATCAACCTCCGGATGC
Source organism: uncultured Acidobacteriaceae bacterium (assembly GCA_963740005.1). Classification (GTDB taxonomy): domain Bacteria; phylum Acidobacteriota; class Terriglobia; order Bryobacterales; family Bryobacteraceae; genus CAJCIT01. The sequence continues at coordinate 26,705 of CAVUCO010000053.1, forward strand.
GCTTCGTACAAGCTGATTGCAATATCGTCAATGTGGTTCCAGGATAGTCCTGCCATAGAGTTCCTCCGTGCGAATCGTGTTGCCGAGCGGCCGGCTATTCGATCTTGGTGCCTTTCAGCGCACCACGAACCGCCGTATTCATCATGTTCTCAGCGAGCTTGTGGGTCACCTGATTCAGGTGCTCAATCTTCTCGTTGATCAGCACATGATCCTCCGAGTTGTAGACGTTCAACAGGTCACGCTTGGCGGAGTCGATCGCAGCTCTTTCTTCGTCGGTCAAGCCCAACCACGCATCGTTTCGCTCGGCCTTGCCCGTAGCGGAAAGGATGTTGTCCGCTTCGACACGGGCTTCACGAACCTGGCGTTCCCGCATGTCCTGTTCGGCCTTCTCGATTGACTCGCGAATCATGGCTTCTACCTGTTCTTCGCTCAAGCCGTAGGACGGCTTCACCTCGACGCTGTGCTCCTTGCCGGTGCGTGCGTCTCGGGCGGTCACGTTCAGGATGCCATTGGCATCGATGAGAAAGCGCACTTCGATGCGAGCGAACCCGGCCGCCATGGGCTCAATGTCTCTCAGATCGAAACGCGCCAGGCTCCGACAGTCTTTGACAAGTTCGCGCTCGCCCTGCAAGACGTGAATGAGCACGTTCCGCTGGCCATCCACCGCGGTAGTAAACGTCTCGGTCGCACTGGCGGGAATGGTCGAGTTCCTATGAATCAGCTTCGATACAACCCCGCCCATGGTTTCGATGCCGAGCGACAGCGGCGTGACGTCGAGCAGTAACTGGTCCTCCACATCGCCGGCGAGGATGCCTGCCTGAACCGCCGCGCCGAGCGCTACCACTTCGTCCGGGTTGAGATCGGTGTGCGGTTTGGATTTGAAGAGGGTTTCAACGGCGGCGCGAACCAAAGGAATCCGCGTGGATCCTCCCACCATCACGACTTCATCGATCTCCTCGGGGGTTAACTTGGCATCGGCCAGGCAGGCCCGGCACGGCGCCAGCGTGCGCTCGACGATGGGAGCGATCAGACGCTCCAGAAGGTCGCGGTTGATGCTGCGCTTGTAACTCTCGCCCCGGTAGTTCAGAACGATAGCCGTTTCCAGAACAAAGGAAAGCTCCTCTTTGGCGTGAATCACCGCGCGGCGAAGCCGTTGTACGCCCTCCATGTCCTTGGATAGATCCCTTCCCCAGTCGCTGGCGATGTCTTCCAAAGCGATGCGCAGCAGAAGATTGTCGATGTCGTCGCCACCCAGGTGCGTGTCGCCGTTGGTGGCGAGGACTTCGAAGATTCCGTCATGCAGACGCAGGATGGAGATGTCGAAGGTGCCGCCGCCAAAATCGTAGACCGCGATAATGCCTTCTTTGCGCTTATCCAGGCCGTAGGCCAGCGATGCGGCGGTCGGTTCGTTGACCAGCCGCAGCACTTCGAGGCCCGCCAACCGGCCCGCGTCTTTGGTGGCTTGGCGCTGAGCGTCGTTGAAATAAGCCGGCACGGTAATAACGGCCTGCGACACCGGCGCGCCAAGCGCGGCCTCGGCGTTCTCTTTGAGCTGCTTCAGCACCGCGGCGGAGATTTCGGGAGGCGTCAGAGTCCGGTCGCCCAGCTTGAGCTGAATCACTGAGCTACTGCTGGGATCGATGCGGAATGGGAAGAGTTTAATTTCCTGCTCAACGTCAGCGACACCTTTGCCCATCAAACGTTTGACGGAATAAACAGTGCGATCGGAGGCGGTGAGCAGAAGCTCGCGCGCTTCTTCGCCCGCGACCAGTTGACCCGACTCCGTCAGTGAGACCACGCTGGGAACGATCTTGCGGCCCTCGGCATCCTCGATGATTTTCGGGCCGGTCAGGTCCATGTAGGCAACCAGGCTGTTCGTCGTGCCTAAGTCGATCCCAACAATTTTTGAGCGGCGCGATTCGCCGAAGTCAATTTGAAATGTGGACATTGGATTCAGTAGGGTTGTTTCGTCTCAACCAAGCATGGACACTCATCAAAGCTTGTCCTCCACAGTCTCCGCTGCGGCTGGAACAGGGTTGAGGGCGCGGTCTACGTCGCGGATCAGATTCTCAATATAGCGCCGGCGATTCAGCAGGCCGCGGATTTCGTTCAGCGCCTGTTTGGCGGTCTCGCTGCCCTCGGTCGAAGCATCGTACCGGTTGAAGAGTCTGAGCATCTCCTGGTCCAGGCCGCCACGCATGGTCAGAAAGCTGGCGCGAGCCTGTTCGAGCTGTGGCCGGGCCGACTCGTCGCCGGATTTGAGCTCCTCAAGCATCATGTTCAGTTCGAAGACTTCTTCGAGTAACTCCGGTGGTACGTCCTTTGAGCGCTGTTCCCCGATCGGAAACCCCTCCTGCGTGAGCAGATATTCAGCCCGCTTCACTGGATCCTTTAGCGTGCGATAACCGTCGTTCAGCAGCGACGTTGCTTCCAGTGACTGATGCTGCTCTTCAATCGGGCGGCGGCTGAAGCGGTCGGGGTGCCACTGGCGGCTGAGCTGATAGAAGCGCTTCTGCAGGTCGTCCGCATTGATGACCAGCTTGCGATCCAAGCCGAAGAATTCGAAATAATCACGGGTAGATTCAGACATGGTCGGTTACCGGCATGCCGGGACGGAACATATTTTCAGTGTCGCCGAAGGGCCGAGCATTCTCAGGCGTCACGGAAGGCGAAATCACCGAAAGCGTACGCATGAGCGGTTCCGTCGACCCGCTCATGCGCACTTGGTTCCGGATTCGTCAGGCAGAGAAGGAGGTTCCACAGCCACAACTCTTGTGGGCGTGCGGATTGTTAAAGACGAACCCGGACTGGATCAGGGAATCGTGCCAGTCCAGCGTCATTCCATCCAGAAACACCATGCTCTTGGGATCGACAAACACCCTCACATCTTCGAATTCGAAGACATGGTCGTTCGTGCGCGGCGCGGGCGCGAACTTGAACTGGTAGCTCAAACCAGAGCAGCCGCCGCCTAGAACACCTAGCCGCAGCCCACCCGAAACGTTCTCACGGGCAAACGCCTCGCGGATTTTTTGCACCGCCTTGGGCGTGACAGATATGTGCTTGGCCGCGGGCGTCGTAGCCTGCGGCGGGGCATCCACCACGGTGCCAAGCTGTGTCAATTCAGCCATGAAACTATCCTCATCCAGTCAGAAGCACCGAAAAGCACTTACGCCGTGACCGCTTCGGCGGCTGGAACTCCTTGCTTCTTTTTGTAATCGAAAATCGCGGCCTTAATAGCATCCTCAGCGAGTACCGAGCAGTGAATCTTCACCGGCGGCAGGCTGAGTTCGTTCACAATGTCGGTGTTTTTGATCTCGAGCGCCTGGTCGACAGTCTTGCCGCGCAGCCATTCCGTCGCTAGCGACGAACTGGCGATCGCGCTGCCACAGCCGAAGGTCTTGAATTTCGCGTCTTCAATGACACCCGTATCCGGGTTCACCTTCACCTGCAGCTTCATCACGTCGCCGCACTCGGGAGCGCCCACCATGCCTGTGCCAACGCTGGGATCGCTCTTGTCGAGGGAGCCCACGTTGCGTGGATTGTTGTAGTGATCGAGAACTTTATTTGAATACGCCATCTAAACTCTCCTTCTCATCTTTCTTCAGAATTGCGATTTAATATTGACTTCCGTTTAGTGAGGGGACCAGACCACCTTGGTCAGATCCACGCCCTCTTTCGCCATCTCATAAAGTGGCGATAGCTCGCGAAGTTTCCTGACCACTTCGATGACCTTATTGGCCGTGTAATCGATTTCGTCTTCCGTCGTGAAGCGGCCCAGCCCGAAGCGGATTGAGGAGTGCGCCAGGTCATCGCCCGCGCCTAAGGCCTTCAGCACATAGCTGGGTTCGAGCGTGGCGGACGTACAGGCGGATCCGCTGGATACCGCTATTTCATTGATCCCCATCAGCAGGCTCTCGCCTTCGACGTAAGCAAAACTGATGTTGAGGTTGTGGGGGAGGCGGTGCTCCATTGAGCCGTTGATATACACCTCGTCCAGCTCTCCCATCAGCTTGTCTTTCAGCTTGTCGCGCAGATGCCGCAAGCGCTTCGATTCCGCAGCCATTTCCTTATTGCAAAGCTCGCAGGCCTCGCCCAGGGCGGCAATTCCAGGAACATTCAAAGTGCCGGAGCGCATGCCACGCTCGTGGCCGCCGCCATCCATCTGGGCAGTCAACTGAACCCGAGGATTACGGCGCCGGACATAGAGCGCGCCGCAGCCTTTGGGACCGTACAGCTTGTGCCCGGTAAGCGAGAGCAGATCGATGTTGTCCTGAATCACGTTTACCGGGATCTTGCCGACCGCTTGCACCGCATCGGTGTGGAATAGCACACCCTTATCCCGAGCGATCTTTCCGATTTCCTTGACCTGCTGCACTACGCCGATTTCGTTGTTGGCGTACATGATGGTGATCAGGATGGTTTTGTCGGTAATGGCATCCCGTAATTGGTCGAGGTCAATCAGCCCGTCCTGCCTCACCGCGAGATACGTGACTCGCGCACCCTTCTTTTCAAGGTGCTTGCACGTATCCAGTACCGCTTTGTGCTCGGTGACCGACGTGATGATGTGATTGCCCTTTTCGGCGTACATCTCAGCCACGCCTTTGATGGCCAGGTTGTTCGATTCGGTCGCGCCACTCGTGAAGACGATCTCCTTCGCGGTAGCGCCAATCAGATCGGCAATCTGCTTACGCGATTTTTCAACTGCTTCCTCGGCTTCCCAACCAAAGCTGTGGTTCCTGGAGGCGGCATTGCCGAAGATGTCCATGTAGTAGGGCTTCATGGCATCGAACACGCGCGGATCCATCCGCGTGGTTGCGTGATTGTCGAGATAGATAGGCAATTTCATAAAATGTTCAACTCAGCGGCCGGAGAAAACCGGCGCACCCGAAATCTGCAGCGCCACGAGGGGGCTGCTCGGCGGGGACAGTTCGTCTTCGGAATCCCGCAACATATCTTGGATGGTTACGTTTTCGAGAAGACGCAGAATGCCTTCGTGTATTCTTCGCAGCGGCCGCCTCACCGGGCACCGCTCCGTGTGATCGCATTGCTTGTGTTCGGTGAAGCAGTCCGTGAGAATCATCGGGCCATCGATCACCCGAATCACCTCCAGGGCCGAAATCAACCTCGGATCGCGAGCCAGCCGGTAGCCGCCATTGGTACCGTGCTCGGATACCAGCAGTCCTTCGCGGGTCAGTTTCTGCAGAATCTTTGAAAGCAGCGGGAGCGGAATTCCGTAGTGATCCGCAATCTCTTTGGCGCTGGCCGCAGTCTCGGTTGGCGTCCTCGAACCAGCGACAGCACTGACATACCGTGAAGCCAGGTGCTTGAGGGCGATCAGGCTATAGTCAGCCTTTTTTGTGAGCCGTAACATGTATTGGTAACGAATTCCTGAGGCCTGATTCGCCAAGTGCGACCGATTTGATCCCAATTCATTTATAACACGGTTTCCCGTCCCAAAGTCAATCACAGGTCTCCAGCCAAATCAGCAGTTTGTGGCTCCAGCCGTGCGAACGAACCCGGCACGCGAGGGAGTCCCGTTTCCCAACGGCCGGCGGCGCGCAAACCCCAAGTCCGCCCGGTTTTCGCCCGCGAATCGCCGTCGCGAGATCCGGCTTCGAGAAAGCTCCTCGTTGCGCGTGGTAAACTCAACATTTCGTTGGGCAAACCAGAACCGAGTGCGACTTTTCCGCGTCTTCATACCTGCCAGCGTCCTGGCGCTCCTTCTATCCGAGGTGGCGCTCATTACAGCCTGCTACGTGGCTGCGTCCGTTTGGACACTCAATGTAGATCCCGTCGTCTACCTCTGGGATGAGGACAATTACTGGAAAATCCTGCTCGTTTCGCTTTGCATCATTCTAGGTTTCTACCTTCAGGATCTATACGCCGAGTTCCGCATTCCCTCCCGCATCCTCCTCGTGCAGCAAGTGTGCCTTTCGGTAGGCTCCGCGCTGTTGCTGATGGCTCTTCTGGGTTATGTCCAGATCGAATGGATTCTGCCTCGCTGGCTAATGGTGATCGGAAGTGCGCTGGTAATCGTGCTGGTGCCGGTCTGGCGGATCATCTATTGGAAGTTTGTAATCCGTGCTCTTCAAACCGAGCGGGTGCTTCTGCTCGGCAATTCGAGCATCCTCGCCGAGACGACGGAGCACGTCATGTCGCGTCCGGAACTGGGGTACACCATTCTTGGCTATCTCTGCGAGACGGAACCGATAGAATTCCCCACCCCCTGCCTGGGGCAGATCTCCGAACTGACAGAAGTTGTTGCAAAGTTGAAGCCGACTCGCATCATGGTGGGTATGGCGGAACGCCGCGGCAGGCTACCGGTCCAGGAACTGCTGGAGATCCGCTTTTCGGGCATCGTGATTGAGGACGCGGCTGATGCCTATGAAATGGCCACCCGCCGCGTTTGCAGCCGGAAGATCCAGCCTTCCCAATTGATATTCACCTCCGAGCTGGGCCCGCGCCGGCAAGCACTGGCCTTGCAGAACATCTATTCTTTTTTTCTCGGCCTGATCGGGCTGATACTCACTCTTCCGTTGATGCTGATGGTAGCCATCTTAATCAAGCTGACGTCGCCTGGGTCGGTCCTGTACCGGCAGAAGCGAGTTGGATTGAATGGCCACATCTTCACGGTCTACAAATTCCGCTCCATGTACATTGACGCCGAGGCACGGACCGGGGCGGTGTGGGCCAAGAAAGACGATCCGCGCATCACGCCGCTCGGAAAATGGCTCCGCCTGCTGCGGCTCGACGAGCTGCCACAATTCTGGAACGTTGTTACCGGCGACATGGCGATCGTCGGTCCGAGACCGGAACGCCCGGAGTTTGTGGACACCCTCTCCCACCAAATTCCGTACTACCGGCAGCGGTTGGCGGTGAAGCCCGGAATCACGGGCTGGGCACAAATCAACCACAAATATGGCGATACCGAACTGGACGCCATGATCAAGCTCGAATACGACCTCTATTACATCAAGCACGTTGCGCCGGCGCTGGATGCCTACATCATCTTTCACACCATTAAGGTGATGCTTCTAAGCCGCGGAGCGCAGTAGCCAATGCCGGACGGCGCATCCAAGCACCTAGCCTTGGATCCGCTTCTCATACGCGGCCCAGTAGGGCTCGCGTATTTCCATCTTCTTGATCTTGCCGGTGCCGGTTTTTGGTAACGGACCGAGCACGAAGTCCACTCGCCGCGGCAGCTTGAAACGGCTGAGCCGCTCCCCGAGCCACAAAAGCAGTTCTTCCTTAGTCAGTTTCTCGTCGGTCTTCAGGACCACGACCGCAACGGGTATTTCTCCCCACTGCGGGTCAGGCGCGGCGACCACGGCGCACTCCAACACCGCTGGATGGGCATAGATGTGCTTCTCAATCTCCAGCGACGAGATGTTCTCACCACCGCTAATGATGATCTCCTTGCGGCGGTCAACAATCAGAACGAATTCTTCCTGGTCCCAGATCGCCATATCGCCCGTGCGGAGCCAGAGAGGAAGCCCCGGCACGCCTCCCGGCTCGCCATGCGGGCCAACCAGGACGGCGTTTGTGCCGGCGGCGTCTTTGTAATAGCCGGTCATGAGCCAGTCGCACGACGCCACGATTTCACCAATCGACTTTGAATCGCGGGGCACGTCCTGCATCTTGTAATCGACTACGCGCAAGTTCACGCCCGGGAGAGACCAACCGGTCATTGCGCGGCGCTGCCACCGTTCCTCATCGGTCGTAGTCGGAAGACTGCCTTTTTCCCGCGCCATCGTCAGTATCGGGCAGGACTCGGTAAGCCCGTACCCGGCGAATACGTCGCAATGGAATAGTTTCTCCATGCGCTCGATCAGGGCAGGGGAGGATGCCGCGCCTCCCAGCATGATCTGCCGCATGGACGAGAGATCGTACTTGTCCACGCCGGGCGCGTTCAATATCGCGTTGGCCATGGTCGGCACAAGGCTCATATCGGTGGCGCGCACTTGCTCAATTAACTGGCAAACGGCGAGTGCATCGAACCGGCGGACCATCACCTGCTTGACGCCCAGCATGGTGCTGGCCTGCGGATGTCCCCAGCCATTGGCGTGAAAGAGCGGAATGGTATGAAGGTCGACCGTATCGCGGATATTGACGTACAAGGTCGCCACCGCAAAAGCGTGCTGGTAGAGCGCGCGGTGCGAAAGCATGACGCCTTTAGGGCTGCCTGTACTGCCGCTGGTGTAGAACAACTCTGCAGTCTCTTCATCGCGCCCGCGATAGATGTCGAGTACAGCCGGTTCGTGCGCCGCCAGAAGCGGTTCATATTGCAGCTCGTCTTCAGCGCGATCTCCGGGGACTTCGTCTAGCGTAATAAAGATGCGGATGGAAGGACAGTGCTCACGGAACTGAGGGATCATCGATGCGAAGTCGGCCTCAAACAGCAGCACCGGGGGCTCCGCGTGATTCAGAATGCTGATGAGTTCGGGCACGGCCAAGCGCACGTTCAGCGGCATCACGATGGCGCCCGCCTGAATCACGCCATAGTAGCCCTCGAGCAGCTTGTGCGTATTGAAGCTGAGGTAGGCGACGCGGTCGCCGTCGCGGACGCCCAAGGACGCCAGCGCGGTGGCGAGCTGGCCGCAACGGCGTCCAAACTCGGCGTAGGTGAACTCCTTCTCACCGCACACGATTCCGGTCTTGGAGCCATAAACGTTCACGGCGCGTTCTAGAAAACGGAGCGGAGTAAGCGGGAGAGCCATCCTGCGGGATTCTATCGCATGTGCCGTCTATGGAGCTGCTGGCGCTGGTCACTTGCGCTTGGTCGCTCAGCTGCAAGTGGTATGAGAGCCGCCGGTCAAACGTGGCGAAGTCCGTGCGAAAACTGCGCATCCCGGCCCAAGAATGCGCGATAAGCCGCATTCCGAGTCGGTCTCTGCCTGAACCGATAGCGCCGGCAAACGTCAGCATCGCTCAGCAACTCGTGTAACCAGAAGCCCCCGGCATTCAGGAGGATTTATGTTGTCTCAAATCACGCCCTGGCAAGAGTTGGCCAGCTCACTAATCGTCGACTCAACCAACGCAACTTCCGAACTGATGAGCGCTTTGCTTGGTCAGGATGGCCCGCAATCACTAACCACCGTTAATGAGCGCGTACGAGCTCTTCTGCGCCCCAGGAACCGCGCCCTGGACCGTATCTTCTACAACGTCACCCCAAAGGACGAACAGCAGGTACTCGCCATAAAGAGCCCCCCGCAAGGTTCCGTCATCGTTGTTAAGCCGGATCCAAACCAACCGCTTGTCTTCTTCCCCGACGTCGTCGGCTTCTTGGCGGACGATCTGCACACCAAGGTGGGCGCCATGAGCGTGGCTGGGCTGGGCAGTTCCTCGGTCGGTGCGGTCGGTCTTGCCCGTGATGTCGCCAATGGCACAGGGCTACCCGTCGCCGCCATTGTTTCGGGCTATGGCCTGGAAGATCTGATGTTCGAAGCCGTGGGTGGCGCCTTCACCTTGCGAGGCGTAAACCAAATTGAGGCTTTCTTTGAGCAAATGTGGCACTCGCTCCGCGGCTTTTCATCAGTGCCCGGGCTGCTTCCAAATATTGAGGACTACGATAGCAGCGGTGCAGGTCCCGCTCTCGGCTCAGCCAAAGCGCTTCTGCGCTCCGCTCGGCTGCCGAAGCTGAATTGGGTGGTCGGCCATAGCAAAGGCAACCTGGTCATCTCGGGTGCCATCGCCGAACTGGTGGGTGAGGATGCCGGCTATGCGCTCCATGATGTAAACATCGTGCTCTTCGGCGCACTGACTGCGCTTCCGCCCCGCGTGGGCCGTCAATACCAGTTCATAGGCGAATTGGATGCGTTCGGCAAGCTGAACTCCAGGCTCGATATCAAACATCGGGAGGTCCCTGGAGCCATGCATCATCTGAACACGCAACTGCCCTTTGCCTTGAATGCAGTGGAACAACTCCAATCGGTCCATCCGAAAGTGCAGGCGGTCGGCCTGCGCAGGGTTCGGCCTTAAGCCCCTCCGGGATCTGCCAAGCCGACCGGGACAGTCGCCTCTGTTCCCAAGGCGACCCCGACACGTACTTTTCGTCACCCTCGCCCCTTCGCCACGCGGACAGAGCGAGCCTGTCCCAAGATTAAGTAGAGTCGACCGGCACTCGTCACTCTGCCCGGCTTTTCCCACAGACTCGTCAGGGGGCGGTTGTGCCTTTTTCGCCTTCCGCCTAGGCCACGACCGGCTGCAGCTTCCCGGCCACGTCGTCTGCCCAAGCCCGGATCGCGTCCCAATTCCGGATGTCGCTTGCCGGCATTCGTTTGAGAGCGGGCATGAGCGTGAAAGGGAACCGTAGCTTCGCTGGGTCGAACCGCCCGCCGAAAACTTCATGATCGATAGGCGTTAGCCAGGGGAACTTCGCCAGCCCTTTATCCAGATGGCTGCGCGCAGCTTCCCACTCCTTCGGGTCATCATGAAACGGGCCGAGGGCGAACACCGCAACCCGCTGCTTGGTGAGCTCGCGACTGTGACCCGCCAGGAAACGCCGGGCATCCTTGTGCAGGCGGAACATATAGATCGCTGTTCCCAGCACCACCGCGTCGTATCCTTCCAGGCTCAACACGTCGGGCATATGCGCGACGTCTACCACCAGCCCATGCAGTCGCAGCGTTTCCGCCACCGTCTCAGCAACTTCCTGCGTTGAGCCGTAACGTGTTGCATATGTCACCAGAACCGAAACTGACATGATTGCCTCCTTACTGCGCAATATCCAAACAGTCCCCGGCGGCTCCATGTCTATCACCTATCCGCGCCGGCTTCCATCCTCAATTAATAGGAGATGGGTTGGCGGGCTAGCTCACGGTCTGCGCGGCTCGCCCTCGACCCACTACCCAAATGACGCGTGGAAACACCCAGCGACTGCTTCCGCCGCAAAGCGTTACTCCGCGATGCGACATCATAGCCATAGCAATGCGCGCCACCGGCTTTGAATTCCGCCACCGCTTCTTCTTCATCCTGGCGATCTACGCCGTGGGATTTGCCTGCTACTGGATCGATCACCGCCACGCCGCGCAAGCCCTGCTGGGTCTGGTTGGTCAGGGCGACAACTTGCTCACGATCCGCTGCCTGTTCGCCGCCGGTGCATGGTTCATCGCCCTCAGCGCGCTGCTGAGGACCTGGGCCACGGCTTATCTCAAAAGCGATGTGGTCCACGACACGGCGCTCCACAGCGATCAACTCGTGGCCGACGGTCCCTACCGTTACCTGCGCAACCCACTCTATGCCGCTGTGCTTCCGATGAACCTCGGTGTGGGGTTGCTCGCCAGCCGCCTTGGATACGTCTTCATCTTCTTTGCCGCCCTGGTCTTCTATTGGCGCTTACTCCTCCGTGAAGAAGCGGAGCTGCGTGCCACGCAAGGGGAGTCATATGTCCGATACTGTGAGGCCGTTCCTCGTCTGTGGCCATCCTTGACGCCCCGCCTTCCGGCCGGCGGACGAAAGCCCGAATGGGGCCAGGCTTTCCTCGGCGAAGTAACCATCTGGGCCGTAGCCCTGGCGGTCCTCCTCTATGCCCTGACCTTGCGCACGGTCATGATCTACGGAATTATCGGACTCGCGATGATCTGGGGCATCCTCGCCCAAACGCACCTCCGCCGGAAACGGGCGAATGAAAACTCGTCGGCCTAGGACCTCAAGAATCCGTGTTTATCGTCGCTGTTCTGAAAACTCGTAAAGCTGATGAGCGCAGAAAGCTTTCCGAGGCGCGACCGTGAGGAAGCGCTCCACATCAGCTCACTTGCCCCAACTTTTACTAATGTGTTTGACATGCGAGGCTAATACCCAGCCGGCATCAACGCACCGACCTCAATCCTTGCCGGCACCCCGTGAAAAAACAACCGTCTCCTGTGCAGGTTTTTCTCAGTGTTCTAAGGGTGGCGGCGCAAAGTGCGTGGTCTCAGGAACGGTACAAACTCTTGCAGAAAATTGTAGCCGGCGTCTCCGCCCAACATGATGGCTCCCCGTTCGAAGCCATCCCCGACCGAACCAGTGCTTCTCGGTTGCCATGCGTTTGACAATTGGCCGGTCGCGAACGCACTAACAATGCGCCCGTACGCGATCTGTCTTGTTCCGGAATCCGTCCGTGTAGTAACCGTTTGGATAAGGACGCTCTTGATTCTGGCCTTGAACCCGCTATCCTCACTGGGGAAATAACGAGGGTCTTCATGCAGAGCGCTCTCCATTGCGAAGGTCATCGTCTGGCGGGAGAAGTTCGTTGCGAACGCGGATCCGTATCGGTCGGCGTAGCCCGTGACCCCGCCGCCCCATTCCTTCGGTCGGTCTTCGGCCTGCCCAATCGCCGCTCCAACTCCCGCGCCGAGAAAGCCGCGCAGGCCAAAAGCTTGCACGACGCGATAGTCGAATTTCTCCCTGATGGTCAGCGGCCGCACCGCTGTCGTTGCCAGCTGTCCAGGCTGCCGGGGTTCGCTCGTTGAAACTTGTGCGGACAGACAAGCCGGAAGCAACCAGAAAGCTGTCAAACATACCAGCCTCGTATCTACTCGCCACGCGTTCCGGTGTCGCATGGTCGAAATGAGAGCAGCTTTCGGACCACTTACATCACGGTGCGATATCACTTGCCGTTTTCGCCGTCTGCGGCACGCCAAACCACCCGAGGCAGTTGAGTAGGTTACTGGGGCGGAGTGGTTGAGTAGAGGCCGGTAATACTGGCGCTGTCCAAAATATGATGATGCTGGCCTGCTGCGATCAACGCTTGATACAGCGTCTCGGCGTTTGCGGGAAAATTTGCTGACGACGGCAGCGTGAGTTCAACGTCCAGGGCGTAGACCGTAAAAACGTACTGGTGCACAAACGGACGCACGTTCGCCGGCGGGCACGGACCGTCGTACTCGGCGCCTATGAAAAAGTCATTCACAATTTGAGTCCCGAACGTGCTACCGGCGACTCCCGCATTCTCGGGAAGTCGGGTCGCCTTGCCGGAGATGTTATACATTCCCCAATGCGTAAAGGCTGCCGTGACGTCGTAGGCCACCACCGCGAAGCTGCGCGTATCAGGCCGTGCGTGTTTCCACGAAAGCTCGGGCGATTGATTCCCCCCCGGGCTTCCATTAATAGAGCAGCTGTTGGCACCGTTCACGGGGATGTTGCTAAGCATGCTGAGAGGCAGCGTCGTATTGTTCTCAAATGTCGAGCTGGTGACTTCGAGATGGCCGTCGGGGTTGCCCCACAGGCCCTCCTGCGCACCAGACTGCAAAACAGTTGTGGCGACGAATATCGAAGTGACGCTGAGCCGCGCTAGCCTACTCCTCATGGCGTTCTCCTTTTTGAGGCTAATGTGCCGAAAAGTGCCGTTCTTTTCCAGCGGAACAAGAATACTCCCAATCCTCGATTTGTTGTCTTCGAATCACCTTGCGTATTTTACTAGCCGCGCGGCGTCATCCTGAGCTATAGGTCTGCCAGCGGAACGGTAATCGATCCGATCATGCCCGAGCCCGCGTCGCGGACCACAATGCGCACCGATGCCGCCCCGGGCAAGAGCGGAAGAGTCTTATTCAGTGGGAATCCGGCCAGCATGAATTTCTTGTAGGTATCCGCCAGCATCTTCATGTCGATCGTGTCCATCGGTCCATCCAGTTGGTTGCCGTGGGCGTCGAATTGAACCATCAGCACGTCCAGTCGGCCCGTGTAGCGGTCTCCTTCAAGCTTTGTGACAATCCCGTCCGGCCGGATGTTCAGAGCGATATCCAGCGTCGCTGGGCCAGCCGATCCGGAACTCAGGGGCGTATTCGATTTGGCTTGCACGGTCAAGCCCAGCTCGGTTGCCTCGAGCGGGCTCCATAACGCATCCCGCAATTGCACCAGCCTCAGTTTGTCGTCTGGCGAACTTTGCGGCAGGTCCAGGTAGCCGCTCCGGTAGTGCAGGTTCACGTGCGGCCGCGCCACCTCCACCTTGATCTTGTGGAACTCGCGATTATTCTTCTCGTTCTCCGGGTAGAAAGCAACGTTGTAAGTGAGCGTTGAATCCGAAACCGCATCGTGGATAGCTCGCGCCAGGTCGTTGGTGTTGTAGTAAGCGCGTCCCCCGGTTCGATGCGCCAGATCGTCCATGTTTTCGTGGATGGCGCCCAGTTTCGAGCTAGCCGAACTCTTGCCAGGCGCGGCTGGCCGGTTATTCACCCTGCCTGCCGAGTTGTTCATCGGATTCGAGTTCGAAACAGCTGACGGCGGACGGCGGCTGGCATCGAATCCCGGCGGTGGCGCCAGCCCGCGCGCGTCAATCGGATAAACGGCCACGTTCGCGTCGCTAAGCGCGTGTATCGTGGCATCCATCTCGTCCGCGAAGTTCTCGGAAAAAATGCTCTGGTTCTCATACCCAAACGTCAGTGGAAATCCCCCCGACATCCATATCAGGTTCTTGCGGCCCGGAACCTGCGCCAGGTGATCGGCGATAAATTTGAGCACGTCCAGCGTACCCAGCACCCGGTTGCGCATGAAAAAGGCGCGCTCCTGCTGGCTGCCCGACGGCCCGTTCATCATCTGCGAAAAAATGGCATCACTGTTGGTGAGAGCACCCGGCTCTTCGGTCTGGCTCACGTTCAAGAGCTTGTCCTTGGCAATCGCTATCTTCCGTTGCAAGTCGGACATATCGGCCGTGTAATCGTGCAGCACCCGCAGGTGCCCGTTGAAGACGTAGATGCCGATGCGATCTTGTGGCTGGATAGCGCCTAGGTACTGGATGATCTGCTGGCGTGCGTACATCCGGTCCGCCAGGCGCGTGTTCACCAGGTCGAACAAGACCACCGTGATGCTGGACTGGTCTCCGCGTGCTGTCAGCAGATTGGTAAAGGTGTGGGGAGGAAGCGGCGGATTCGCGGCCGGGACCTTGCCGGTTGATTCTACCGAGAAGAAGGCGATTTTCTGCGGACGGCCATCCGCGCTGATGCGGAAGTCGCCGGCTTGCAAGCCCTCCGCGGGTCGTCCGTCTTTGTCTCGGGCGACGACACTCACTTGAACCAGGCGCGTTGTGGACTGGATCACAGGAAGCGCCGTGCCGGCCGCCGGAGGGGATTGGTTGGCCGGCGTTTGCGATTGCAGAAAAAATGCCGCAAAAATCAGTAACAGGATAACAACGGCCGTTCGCATGTGGGGCTCGCGATCTTACTCCTGTCCGATCTGGACGAGAGAACTCCCATTTTAATGGCGAACGAATTTAAAAGCGCTAACCGACCGGGACAGGCGCCTTCGGCCCCCACGCGATCACCACATAGACGCAGTCAACGTTAGCGCCCTCGCCGCGGTAAGGCCGAGCCTGTCCCGAAATTCGCAGCCGGTGTTTCCAGAGCAACCGCCGCTATTGGCTGATGGCCACGCCACTGAAGGCGGCTACTCCGATTGGAGCGGATGTGGCTACCGCTGAAAGATCGCCGTATGCATCGATGGCAAACAGGGCGACGCGGCCGCCACTGTTATCGGCCGCGGTGTAAATGACGGCGAGCCACTTCTCGTCCCGGGATACCGTGATATCTGTCGGCGTACCTGGCAGGGGCAGCGATTTATAGAACACCCCGCCTTGGCTATCGCTGAAGAATATGGAAATAGCTTGGCCCGGTGAATTGCCCGAGTACCAGATATTGCCGGGCCCCTTGGTCAGCCAGCAGGGAGCATTGGTCGGATACGGCGGTTGCGGCCCGGTCACCGGGAAGACGCTTTGGTTCTTATTGACCAGAGCGAAGCTGTCTGGACTGTGCGCCGGATTGAACCCCAGAATATCGCCCCAGAATGCGGCTCCCAGAGGGGTATTGTTGGCCCCGCTCGGCAGCGTTATGCTCACATCTGTTCCATTGAGCGCTCCCCATTCCGTGAGGGCCAATTGCAGCACCGATCCCGATTTCAACGTGACGGCTGCCCAACTTTTGCCAACCGCTATTTGTCCCGCGGAAGTATCGGCAAGCGCCACCACCGTGCCATCGACCGCGCCCGACGGCCATGCGTGGCTCTCGGCACAATTCGCACCGGCCACGAGCAGATGATTCTCGCTCAAGGCGACCGAAACTGGGTTGACGCACTTGGGCGCCAGGCTGATAGTCCCAAGCACTTGAATCCAGTCGCCGTCCCGCGTCAGTTTGCTCACGCTGTTTGAGCCATAGTTCACAACGGCCCCCAACTGATCTCTGAACTGGACCGAGCCTCCGTTCCCACTGGCGCCTCCGGCCCCGCCCGTCGGCAACATGCCTTCCAGTGTGAGTGAGGGCGTCCCACTCGTATCCAGCTTGAACACAACCACATCGTTATTAGCGCCATTGGTGCTCGTCAGCACCAGCAGATCGCGCTTCCAATCATCGGCAGCCGCCGTTCCGGCCGTCAGGAACATGATCGCCAGCACTCCGCCGACGCAACACAGCCTCATCTTCAAGCTGCAGCTCTCGCTTACTCTTCGCATAACTGGAGTCCTTTCACGTTGAAATCGCGGCTAGGGCCGCCTTCTTCAGCGGAGTTCGCTCGACCTCGAAATCCGGTTACGCAGCTTGTCCGTTTTTCTTCGTCCCAATTCTTACCTGCTTTGCGATCTCTGCTACCTCCGCGACAAGCTCCGCACATTCGTGTCCGACAATGGGCTTTGACTCACGTCACGTCCCGACTGCTGATCGCTATGTGCCTCCTGGCTCAAGCCCAAGCCGTGCATGCTGCTCGACTTTACCCGGTGGACGACTCGGCGCGCGACCCGGCCTTTCACTCCTTCGTCAAACGACTCCGGTCAGCCGTGGAGGCGCGGAACACCAACGCACTCCGCAAGCTGGTGGATCCGGAAGTCGTCAGCGGTCCGGCCCAGGACGATACGGGCTGGGCGAAATTCGCCGCCAAGTGGCAGCCCGACGACGCGAACTCCACGCTCTGGTCCGCGCTGTCCGACCTGCTCGAGCTGGGCTTCATTCAGGAGCACCCCAGCTTATTCGTTTCACCCTACCTCGTCTGGCAATTTCCTCGCGAGCTGGATCGCGCCACGCACCTGGTCGTGATCCGCGACAAAGCCGCGCTTCGGACGGCGCCTTCCGCCCGGGCGTCCGCAGCCGCCTGGCTGTCTTTCGACGTTGTGCGGAAACTAGGGGAACCCGAAAGTGGTGAAGGCCTCGGCCAATGGGTTCGCGTCAGCACCCTCGACGGACAAACCGGGTACCTAAACACCAAGGACGTGATGAGCCCGTTGATGCCGCGCGCACAGTTCGGCATACGCCGGGGACACTGGCTCTTAGTCGCGCTGGAAGGCCAGAATTGATCGAGCGCGTTCGCGCCGCTGCGAATATCTGGCCAGAATCCAGTGCGGCTTTCCCCTACGGCCCGGCCTGCCCGCGTCTCGGAGATCTCGCGGCCTTCCCGGCTCCCGATGCAGGCGGCCTTCGCGCCTTCGGCACCTTGCCGATTCGAGGATCTCGGGCCGCAATCAGTTCGCATGCGCGTAACGCCGCCTCTTCGAAATCCGCCGCATCGACCGGAAGAACCTGCCAGTCGGTTACCTTCTTCCGAAATATCTGAATGGACCGCATGTTTGGGAACTCGCGGCGCAGACTCTCGTGGTGCGCCTCGGTCGTGGCGAGCCAAACCCCATTGTCGGCGGTCCCTTCGCGGCGATCGCGCAAGATGAGAACGATCTGCTCCTCAACGTAAACCGCCACGCAGCCGAACATGGGGCGAGTAACGGGCAGCAGGCCAGCGAGCGCTTCGAGTACGAACTCGTGCGGGACAGTCTTCCGCGGTTTGGCTGTGAGGAGACGCTCGTCGGCCGCGCGAGTGTCCGTGTTACGACGGCGTTCCGGCATCCGGCTTACTAGGATAACGACATTCTCTTCCGCCATGAAAAGTTTCTGAGGCATTCTCGCCCCACCCCAATCCTCAGTACGTCCCCACCTGGATCGCCAGCGGCAGCGTCAGATTCTGCCCAAGGTTGGTGACCACCAGTGCCTGCGGCCCGGCCGCCACATTCGAGCTCGCCGTCAGCGTCGCGGTGATCGAGGTCGCCGAATTCACCACCACGTTGCTAACCGCCAGCATCGCGCTCGGCACTGTCACCGTATCGCCCGCCTGGAAGCTCGTGTTGACTCCCGTGATCGTCACCGTGATCTGCGCGCCCACTGTCGCAGCCATCGTGTTTAGACTTACGCCCGTCACCATGGGCGAGGTTGGGCCCAGAATCGTCGTCTCGTTGAACAATCCCCGCATGATGAACGACGCCATCTCGCCCCGCGTCACCAAATCATCCGGACAATAGATCAGCGGATTCGTCCCGCAGCCGTTGGTTATGTGTTCGTCGTAGGCGCGCTGGATGAAGGGAAATGTTGTTGTATTGCCTTCCACATTGACGGGCACGTCCGTGAAATACGGGGTGCTGTTATAGCTGAAGCCGGCCCCGTAAAGCGCTAAGCGGGCCCGCACCAGGAAGATCGCCATCTGGTAGCGCGGAACTGTATCCGTAGGACAGAATAGCCCGGTTGCGCAGCCGTCCGTGATGCCCAGTTCCTCCATCTTTTGAATGTGTGGGAAGAACGGATTGGTGGCCGGTACGTCCGTGAAAAGAGGAACCGGGTTGTAAGTGGCGGGGGTCAAAGTGCCGGTAACCGCACGAACAATAAACGCCGCCATCTCCTCGCGAGTCACGCTCTCGTCGGGACAGAACATGCGTGTCGAGGGCGTGCTGCCCGCCACGCATCCGTCGGTGACTCCCGCCAGGAACATCAGGTTGGCCGCATCGAAGTAGCTGCTGGACGGCGGCACGTCGGCGAACTCGGCGCTGGTGAAGTCCTGCGTGACAGTAAGCTGCTGGCTGCCCACGGTGATGTGGGCGGTGCGATCCACCCCGGTATTGTTGAGCGTCACCGCGTAATTGAGAGTCCAGGTACCGCTCGAGCTGGTATTGGTAATCGTGAACCAAGGCTGATCGCTGACGGCGTTCCCGCCGCAGCCAGCCAGAGCGCCATTGATCTGAATAGAGTATGGGAGGGCGTCTGCCGGCAGGAAAATGGACGATCCATTCGGAAGCGAAGAGAAACAGCCGCTCGGTTCGGTAAAGCTAAGGATTTGGCTCTCGCTGTCTCCAGGAGCGCTGTTCCAGGCCTCGAGGTAATAGTCATAGGTCGTTCCTGGCGTTAATCCGACGGGCGAGACGCTAACGGTAACCGGACTCGTGCCCGGAGCCACGTTCCCGTACCCCACGACTTCGAAATTGTCAAAACTGCTATGGACTGCGAGCCAAATGTTGTACCGAGTGTTCAGTGAGTTCGGATTAATACTACCTGTTAGTGTGGCGCTCGTTCCGGTAAGACCTGATGCTGGGTTCAGGGTCAGCGATGGCTGAGCTGGACCGCTTGCTGTCTTAAACCTCAGAATGGACCCTTTCACCGTTCCGGCCGCGTTTGAGGCCACCACTTGGAAGTAGTAGGTTGTATTTGTCATCAGGCCGGTCAGAGTCGATCCTTCTGAACCCTGATAGGGGACAGCCTCTGAATATGTTTGGATTGCTCCGCTAAGGGTGGGACTGGTGCCGTAGAGGAACCACGCATGCGTATCGAGGCCGTTGGGGTCGGCGTTTCCGTATAAGGTCCATTCGCCCAGGTCCGATGTGCCCGCTGTCGTTCCAAGAACTGCCGGTGACGTTATTGCGACAGGCAGGTTTTGAACAAAGCTCAGAATTTGACTACTACTCGTGCCGTATTGGTTTGAGGCTTGCAACTGAAAGTAATAGGTCGTTCCTGGAGTCAGGCCGTTCATGACATATCCGCTCACTAGGGCGTGAGATGGGGAGGAACCAGCATCCGTGGCGGCTGTTAGTGCCGCTCCACTCAAAGTGGGGTTCGTTCCATAGGCGAACCAATACTGAGTGTCTGCGCCGTTTGGGTTTATCTGCCCCCAAAACAATGCTCCCCCTATGACACATTGCGAATACGAAGTAACGGCGACGGGTGGCCCTGGAATAATAAAGCTCAGAATGGAACCGTTAATCGAACCTCCGGAACTCAATGCCTGCAGCTGGTAATAATAGGTGCCGGGTTGCAAACCGGCGAGGTTAGCGCTGACCGGCACCGGAGTGCTGCCTGAGCCCGCAGGCAGCTTGCTCGTTTTGACGGCGAAATTCAATGTGGGGCTTTCACCATAGACGAACCAGTACTGCGTGTTCTTGCCATTCGGATTTATCGTGCCGGAGATTGTGGTGCTGCTGGAAGTAATATTCAACGTACTCCCGGTTGTTACCGACGTGGCTTGGCCGGATGCGTTGGTTGTGAAGGTGCCGTAGTTACCGGCGCTGGTACCGGCACCGCTGGAAGCCACAATCTGAAAGGTGTACGGAGTGTTTGGTGCAAGTCCGCTTATGGGAACGCTGACAGAAATAGCTTGGTTTCCGGCACTAAGTTCAAATTTAATGGGCTGGGGCTGAGCGGAAGCGCTGGCCCCAGTAACCGCCAATACAAACCAATAGAGCGTGTCGACACCATTCGGGTTAACGGTGCCGCCCAGTATCGCGCTATTCGAGGTAATGGAACTAGCAACACCGGTTGACACGGCGGGAGGTTGTCCCGCGGAACTCGTCTTAAAACTCATGACTGATCCGCTCGCCGTACCGGCGCTATTCGACGCCCGTAACTGAAAGAAGTAAAACTGATTCGGCACCAGCCCCGCAATGTCGGCGGAAGCGGAGACCATGCTATTTCCGGAGCCTCCGTCGACACTGGCCGTTTGCAACGTGGAAGCGAACGTGGGGTCGGTTCCATAAGCGAACCAATAGTGTGTAGCCGAGCCGTTGGGGATTACGCTCCCGGACAGTGTGGCGCTGGTGCCTGTGACTGCCGATGCCGAAAGGGTGGTCGCAATGGGGAGCTGTCCGCCGGGGTTCGTGGTGAAGCTGACGATCGAGCCACTGGCCGTGCCGGCGGTGTTGGTGGCAACCAGCTGAAAGTAGTAGGTTGTGTTGACTGTAAGGCCGGAAACACTGGCGTTAAAGGCTGAGGGAGTGGTACCTGTGCCAAGATCAACGCTTGGTGTTTGGCTGGCTCCGGCCAGGCTGGCGCTGGTGCCGTATAGGAAGTAAGCGTGGGTATCCGAGCCGTTCGGATTGACGTCTCCTGCCAGAGTGGCTCCGGTTCCAGACGGGAACGTCACAGAGGCTAAGCCGGTGCTCACTGTGGGCGCCTGACCAGCGATGGTCGGCCACTGGTGGACGAGATTGTAAGCGTCGATCGAGCCCAGGCCGGTGACTTGGTCGTAGCCGGGCCCCGCTAAGTAGCCAAGCTCGTTATTCACGCCACCGCAGCCGAGCCCACCGGTACAATGCCACAAGTTGTCCCCTATGACAATGTCGTGAAAGGCGTCTGTCGTGGTCTGCGCGAGCGAGTAGAGTGTCGGATTGATATTTCCTTGGCCGGGTTGCGCGGGCTGAAAGGGAGCCAAGTACTGATTCAACAACGTGACGATGCCGGCGAACATCGGAGTAGAACCAGACGTTCCATTAACGCCCTGCCCGCTGAAGGACGCGTCAAACTCACTCAACTCGCCGTTTTCCCCGATGACAAAGTTCGTGGCCAGGAGCGCCACATCCGGAACGTCGCGGGCGCCGTCTGACGGGACACCCGAGCCCACTTGCCATAGAGGCTTTGCGAAGTCGATGCTAGCGCCGCCGCCCGAAGCTACTGGATCGCTAGGGAACCCATAATTCCAAGCTTCTTCCGGAACGTAGGAGATTGCGGTACCCCCGTTCGCGTTTGTTGTGACGGCCCAGTAATCGTTAGTTTGACTCTGAAACTCGGTGCCACCGACGCCGGTCACTTCCGGGATGCTCGCGGGAAGATTGACCGCCAGGCCATAAGTCGCGTACGGCGCATCGTAGCCAAATGGATCGCAGGCGGCGGCGCCAGAGTCCCCCGAAGCCGCAATCCACGTGATTCCCTCCGCGTTGCCTTGTTGAGCCCAGGATTGTAGGACATTCGCGGTCGCCGCTGGCTCCGCCGAAATCAGTGGCTCGCAACCGGCATAGCTCATCGAAATCACGGGAGCCAGGTTGTTGTCAATGGCGTACTGAACGGAATCGATAACGCTCACCGCGTTGACGAACACGATGGTTGCGTTCGGAGCTACGGCGCTCACAACATCTAAATCCAGATCTGACTCGATCACATCATCCGGAGACACGCCGGGGTCCACGCCTGCAGTGACAATCGTCACGTGTGCCGCCGGCAGGCCGTAGGAACTGCGATAGACGGCCAAATCCCTGAGACTGATGTCCGTCTGACCCACGACGACGATGAACTGACCAGTCCCGTCATAACCCTGGTTACGGAGTGATTGAAAGTCGTAAATGGTGGCCATATCGCCCGGGGCGATGAATTGTCCACCCGCCCCCACGTAGTCCAGGGGCTGGGTCTTTCGTCGAGGCGCCTGGAGGTGAAAGTTATCCAGATTCCTCACCTCGCGAACGAGCGGAGCTAGTGCCGCCGGTATGCCTATGCTCGAAGCCGGCGCAAAATGCTTTTCTCCCTTTACTGAAAACGAATGGATTTCCGCCGAGAACGATTTCCTAACCTGGCTCGCCGTGCCGCTAAAGCGGACGTAGGTCCTGGCGCGGGCGACCTCATCAACTTGAAAGCCCTCTTTCTCCAACCACAGCCGGATCGCAGTCATGTCGGCTTGGGCAACGCCGAAGCGGTCTCCAAACTGCTCCGGCGTCAGCCAGTGATGATACTCCGGCGAAGTGCGGTCTTGCTGTGCAGCAAGGAGTTGGTTGAGCGAGGCCTGCTGCTGCGCGGTGCGCCCAAACTCGAGGACCATTCCGTGCAGAACGAATTCGTCGGCGACCCTGCCTTGATCCACGCCCGCCAGGGCCCGCGGGTGAATGCCATCGACCAGCACGATTTTCTCGTTGGCGTCGATCTGGCGAGTGACCCGGACCTCTTGGGCGACTCCGGGGCGGCTCAAGAATAGGGCCGCGCACAGTATCCCAATTCTTGCCCTCTTGTGGAGATTCCCCGTCACAAGTCTCCGTCCGACCGTTCCCTACTATACGCCATCACTTGGCGTACCATCAATCGGCGCAACCAGGATCGGGATAACGACTTTGAAGGCTTCTTAAAGTCCGGGCGTAGCCCTTCCTCACCTTTCTTAAGTGCGACCAGCCGGTCGCGGTCTCCGCAAGCGCATCTTTGGCAACAATTCATTGTAGGGTGGGCCCCGGCCCGCAATCGACGCCTCGTCGCTTCTCCACGGCACACTTCATGGCAGCAGCGTCTCGCGCACTTTTTCACACCCGTTTTGGCGTAGCCGCGATGAGCCGCTCACATAAACAGGCTGTTATATAATTGCCTGCGGCAGGGACCCTCCCAGGCCTGCCCGGATCTCCCGTTTTTCAACGGCCTCGGCCCGTGCAACGACGTTGATCCAGGTTAAGGCAGCTTCGACTCATTCGATAGAGGAAGGAAGAACCATGTCCCCCATCAAGAATCTCAGCGCTACCACTCTCTTGATCATCGCGATGACCCTTTGCTTCGGCGCCAATCCCGCGCAAGGCCAAACTTCAAATTCTGCAGCCCAGTCTGCTCCGGCGCAGCAGGGCGGCGGCATTCCCGACCAGGACATTGCGATGTTGCGAAAAAACTTGCGCTCGCAGCGCAAGCAGATCATCGCTGCCAACATCAAGCTCACCGATGCCGAAGCCGAAAAATTCTGGCCCCTCTACGATCGCTATGTTTCCGATCTCGTCACGATCAACAGCGCGAAATATGACCTGATCAAGCAATACGTTGAGTCTCAAGGCAACCTGACCGACGCACAAGCGGATGCCGCCGTGAAGAAGTGGATCGGCGTCGACCAATCCGTCTCTGATCTGCGATTGAAATATGTTCCGGCTTTCCGCCAGGTATTATCGGCCAGGAATACGGCTCTGTTTTATCAATTGGACAGGCGCGTCCAGCTGATGATCGACCTGCAGCTGGCCGCGGCAATACCGCTCATAGAGCCCTAGAAAGCCTTCGCCCGGACTCCACGCCGAGCGTCCTAGCGTTGGCGCAGCGCCAGCCCGCGGTGCGCGGTGCGGGCGCGTAAACGGATTAGGCCAAGTTGGAGCAGTCGAGTTGATATAGGCGCAAGCGCTTCCTTACGGGCGCGCCTCAGAAAGCTTTGCGGCTGGGAGACGGCTTGTTCCACAGTTGTCGTTGGGCCCGTGGCGAACGGCTAGCGATCGAGGCTGAAAAGAGGCCTAGAGGTTCTTGATGTCTTCGTTCAGGTTCTTGATATCCTCCGCTTTTCTGCTGTTGTAGTAGTCTTTGTAGCGGCCGAGGTGGTGATCGCACCATTCGCCCTTCATTCCGAGGGGTCGGATGCTGGGATGCAGCATCCAACCGCCTTCCCAATCGCGCAGCGGGGTGCGCTTGACCGACATCTTGCCTTTGAGTGTGCGGTCGAACTCAAATACTTCATTACAACGGGATTCCGGCAGACAGCTGAGCTTCCAGATGTGGCGCTGCGGGTAGGCCGGGTCCATTTCTTCGCCCTCGGCGTTGAAGCGCGGCTTGGGTTGCGACTCGACTTCGAGCTTTTCCATCTCCTCGTTCTGCATTTTCTCGAGAATGGCTTCCTGCTGCTGTTGGTAGTCGGCTAGCACCTGCTTCAGGTTTTTGTGGTGCAGGTAGTAGGAACGCTCGCAGCGGGCCCGGTAGCTGCTGGCGCTGAAGATGCGGCGTTGCTGCTGGTCGAAGTCGGCCGCGTCGGACGTTTCGGCCATGTATTCGGCACGGTCGCACCGGTTGAACCGCCAGAAGGCTTGGGTGAGTTGATCGAGCATCTGCTCGCTGACCTCGTCGAACGGCGTAAACTGACGCCGCATGCGTTCGCAGAGCGCGTCGTATTGGTCCTGGCTTTCCCAGGGCATGACCCGAAACGGACCGCGCGAGTACATGCCGTGCTGGGCATTGTTCATCGAAGAGGCGGCCTTGCCGGCTTCGGTCGACGGACCGCCGATGCCGGTACGGTTGGTTTTCAAGAGACAGTGCTCACGGTCTGGATGGTTAGACCGTTTCGCATGCGGTTGCTTGGATTTGGGAGTGGCGTCCGGCGTACCGGGCGCTTCGGGTGGTGCTGCTTCGACGGGCTGATCCGTGGGATCAACTGGGGGATCAGCCGGCGTGTTGTTGTCAGTGGGAGCGGCGTCGTTGAGGCCGTCCGGAGTCGCGAGTGGGTCTAGGACCGAATCGCGATTATCGTTGTCAGCTTTGTTCATATAGACCTGACATAGGGTAGAGGCAGGGTGTACGGGACGACCTCCTTGGGATGGTCTAAGTAGTTGACTATTTAGGGCGAGGAATTATTTTGGACGCGCGTGAATGACTTCTAGAGGCTGCGCCACACCGCCGCCACCGGAGGCAGCTCACCTTGCTATCTCTCGCGAATGCACCGTAATCAAAACATCTTCATCGCCCGATGTCTCTAGTGCGAGACCTCGAGCCAGGAATAAGGTTCACAGCGCCCCTCAACCCATCCGCAGCCAAAAACCGGTCACAAAAGACGATAAAAACATAAAACTTTATTGTTCAGTTACTTAGCGGTACCCGGATGACTCGGTTGAACCAGGCAGATCCTACGCTCGTGTGCGAAGGAGGATTACACCAATGCGCGAGCCAATCGTTTTCTGGCCGTTAATTATGTTCTTCTTGGGCTATTAAATTCGCTGGCCTTTGGAGGAGGCTTTCTTCCACAGCAGGATGTCCTGGATCGGATAATGAACACCCGACAAAGAACAGTAGTCTAAGTCACAGTAATCCTATCGTGCTACTGTGGATTATCTGTAGGGGTTCACCTGCCGAACAGATTGAGGACGGGGTGGCGATGCCGCGCATGGCTGCCTTGTCTCATTCTCAGCGCGGGGTTAACGGCAACACACGATGTGTCCGCCGGTCTTGGGGAAGGCTTTGCCGCCCCTAGAGTGCAAGTCTCAGACGCGGATTTTAAAGCAGCGCGCGAGCTTGGCGAGCGCGGAGATATTGCCCTTGCCGAGCAAGCTTACCAATCCATCCTGCAGCGCGCGCGGGAAGCACGCGACGATTATCAGCAGGCCCGGGCGCTGGCCGGCCTTGGCAGCTGCCAGCTCCGGCGCTTCGCTTACCGAAAGTCGCTCACAACACTCCTGGAAGCCAAGCAGTTGGCCCAGCAGGCGCACAACGCCCGGCTGTCCGGCAGCATTTCCGGCAATCTGGCTTCGATTTACGCACAGATCAATAGTTTTCCCGAGGCCATCGAAGAAGCGGACCACGCGATTCGGGAGTTTCAGGCGGCCGGCGAGCCGGCTTACTTAATCCGGGCGCTCGCGGTGAAAGGAGACCTTCTCGCCGATCAGCACGACCTGGAATCCGCGCGCCTCGCCTATCAGGAAGCCATCGCTATCGCCCAGAAATCCAAGGATGCGGGCAGTGAGGCATTCGCCTGGAATAGGTTGGGCGATGCGCTCTCGGACGCCGGTGAATACGCTTCGGCGGAGAAGGCGCTCAACCGGGCTCTTCAGTTGCGCGAGAGTGCTAACGACAGCGCGGCAGCGATCACGCGGCTGGATCTGGCGCTGCTTAAACTTCACGAGGGAAACGCACCGCTCGCGTTGCAGATGCTGGACGGGGTTCTGGCGAATCCTGGGCCTGCCGTCGCTCGACTTCCCAGCTATCAAGTGCTGCATCGCCGTGGACAGATGCTGGTGGCCCTGGGCCGCGACGACGAGGCTTTGCGAACGCTGTACAAAGCGACGTTGAAGGCGGACCAATGGCGATCCTCGGCCCTCCCGGGGGATGTTTCGAGCACCGCCACGGTGGCCTATTTGCATGAGGTCTATGCCGATTACACAAACTTCGCCGCTCGCGTGGCGATTCAACGGCGAGATCCCGAACTGCAGCGGCAGGCATTGGAAGTCCTGTCTGCCAGCCGCGCCGCTAATCTGCGCGAAGAATATGCGCTGGTACTGGCGCAGGAGGAGCGTCTGCCAGACGAGTATTTCGTGCTGTTAAGGAAAATCGAAGCGGCTGAAGCAGCGGAAATACTATCGCCGGGTTCCAATGACGAGGCGAACATCCGGCAATTGTGGGGACGATTGGTGTCGATTCAGGACCAAGCCGGAATAAAACTGGCGAATTTCTCTAAAGACAGCGAGAAAAATGCCCACCAGAAAACACTTAGACATATTCAGCAAGGCTTAGGTCCTGAAGATGTCGTCCTCAGTTTTTCACTGGGCGTCTCGGCGGCTGCTCCGTCGTATCTTTGGTCCACTACGAGGAATGCGGTTCGCGTATATGCCTTACCCGATCGCGAAACCATCGAGAAAGCAACGGCAGCTTTTCGCGACGCCGTCCACGCCGGAAGCGCCTCCGACGCGGCCGGACAGACCGTCAGCCGGCTGTTGTTTCAACAGTTGGACAGTTCCTCCTGGTCTAAAAGGAACTGGCTGCTGGTGCCCGATGGCGTGCTGCTCGACTGCGTTCCTTGGGCAGCGCTCCCAGAACCCGGGGCGCATCCCGTGAGCCTGCTGGTTCAACGGCGCTCCATTCGGTCGCTTCCGAGTGAGTACCTGTTGCTGCAGCGGAGTCCAGCAAATCGCACGAATTCGTTTCTTGCCCTGGGAGATCCGGTTTACAACCGGGCGGATGTCCGCTTCGAGCGTGTTCGCCAAACAATACCCGCAGGGTCCGACACGGCCCAAAAAACGATCGCCGTCGCTCTGGCCAGACTGCCTGGCAGCCAGAGGGAGGTGGAATCGTCAGCTCGCGCCTGGCATGCAAAGTCGACCCAATTACTGATAGGTCCCGATGCGTCTCTCGTTCAGCTCCAGGCGGCTCTTGAGCAGAAGCCCGGCCTGATCCACTTCGCGGTACACGTGCTCAGTCCGGATAATCATCCTGAGCAGGCCGCACTGGCCCTGAGCATTGATACGCGTGGGTTGCCCGAATTGCTTACCCCGGAAATCATTTCCACCTTCCGCGTTCCCGGCTCGCTGGTGGTGCTCAGCGGCTGCGCTTCGCAGCATGGCGCGGTCGTCGCGGGCGCCGGGCTCATTGGATTGAGCCGCGCCTGGCTGCTGGCAGGCGCTTCAGCGGTGGTGGTGAGCGCGTGGCCCACGCCGGACGATTCAGGGCGATTTTTCGAGGCTTTCTATGAATGCCTCAGGAGACAGAACTTACGAGGCGGTTCCGTAGCTGAGCAGGCTTCGAATGCACTACAACAGGCTCAGCTCGAGATGATACGCGATACCGGATACCGAAGGTCGCCTTCTTATTGGGCCGCGTATTTGCTCATATCAAAGGAGTAAGGAATGTCGGCTTTCCAGGCTGTCAAGTTATCGCCCGGACCCTCCCCGGAGGCCTGGCCCGGCTGACGATCCCGACGAATCATCCCCTGACGCCAATTGGACCGAGTTAGTCGATCAAATAAGGCGCGGCGAAGAAGAGGGCATGGAGCAACTCTACCGGCTGTTCAGCCGGGGCATTCGCTATTACCTGTGCCGCCAGCTCGGGGCGCAGGAACTGGACGATAAGGTTCACGACACGTTCTTGATTGTCGTCCACGCAATCCAGCGCGGAGACTTGCGCGAACCGGAACGATTGATGGGTTTTGTCAGGACGGTTGTAAGGCGGCAGGTTGCGGCCTACATTGATGAGGCCGTCCACAGCCGCCGCGAGCAGGCGGAGTTGGACACTGGCCATGCCATCGTCGATTTGAAGGAAAACCCCGAGCAGATCGCGATGGCCCGTCAGGAGGCCGATCTGATGAAATCCGTGCTGGCCAGCTTGTCGCAGCGCGATCGGGAAATTCTGGAACGCTTCTACATCCGGGAGCAGCCGCAGGATCAAATCTGCGAGCAGATGAGCTTATCCGGGACTCAGTTCCGGCTGCTCAAGTCGCGGGCCAAGGCGCGCTTTGGGGAGATCGGCAAAAAAAAATTGCAAAATAGCGGCCTCTACACGATTTTGCTGAGAACTCAGGCCAGTTGACTCCACTAACTACTTATCTGATTGAAGAGGGCTCAATGAATAGAAAGCTACCAAGGTTTGCGGGGCCCGGGAAGAGCCGGGCGCAGGACCCGGGAGGAGTTATGGAAGACATTCGCATCGTACATCCCACGGAAGACGCACTGGAGCGTTTTGCGATGAGGAAATCGGAGGACTCAGAGCTGGACGAGGTGGAAAGCCACGTCATTGGCTGTCCGGTTTGTTTGAACCGCGTTTTGGAACTGGAGTCATTTGTGCAAGCTTGCCGGGACGCTTTCCCCAAGTTTCAGCGGGGGCAAGCTCTGATGCGGGTGAGGGCCAGGTGTTGGGACTGGATCCGCCAGTTCAAACTCACGCTGCCAAAGTGGAGTTGGGCGCCGGCGTTGGCCGTGCTGGCTTTGTTGGCTGTCACGGTTCCGCATCTACGTCAGCCAACGGGGGCTATCGTCGACGCGACGCTTTCCGCGTCGCGAGGAATCGAGGCCGGAGCTCTGCTCCCGGCGCATACGGCGGTTCGGCTCCATCTTGATGCCATTGATGTGCCGGCCGGCGTCACGCAAGTCGAACTCGTCGATGGCGAGGGACGGCCTCTGTGGTCGGGTAGCGCCACGACTCAAGCCGATCGGATTAGTTTCCAGACGCCGCTCCTGCAGCCGGGCATCTACTTTGCGCGCTTGTATCCGATCGAGGGCGGCCACCCGGACAAAGATCATTTGCTTCGAGAGTTTGCGTTTCAAGTCAGGTAGTCGAGGGACCGGGTGCTTGTTCTCCAAAAATAGTATGCAAAAAGAAACTGCAAACGGTACTGCTGGTACTGGAAGGAGGCAATAAGTTGCGACACAATATCTGGCGTTCAAAAGACGCGACGGTGGAGACGGTCAAGCGTGAACTGGGCTGTATCGGCAACAGCCATCACGGCCATAACACCTGCTTGGACGGGATCGGTAACGACAAGATCGGAAGCGTCCGGGACGCTGCCGGCCATATTCAGGCTGATGACCAGCATGCCTTGGCTGCGAATTTCGCGGACGGCATTCTCAATATCGCCGCCCATCAGGCTACCCGCCAGAACCAAGGCGCGGACACGCGGAAGACGCCGAACGGCGCGGACTGCGGCCGCTAGCGTCTCCTCTCCCACTAGCGGGATGGTGTCGATGGAGATATGTTCGCCGCGGATGTTGTGACGATCGGCCTCGGCGATGGCGCCCAGGGCAACCTGACCAACCTGTGCGCCGCCACCCATAATGATGATGCGTTTCCCGTAGATTTTCTGAAGCGTCTGAACCAGTTCGACCGAACGGACGACATCCAGCTTACGGAGGTCGACTGCCAGAGCTTCTTCGTCGCCCGGCAGATCGAGCTCGAAATAGATGCGCGTGTCGGGGGGCTGTTCGTCAATCAGGGAGATGGATCGGATATCGCCATGATGCGCAGCGATGACTCCGGTTAGCTGGTGAAGGACGCCGGGACCGTTGAAAGCGACGATGACAAATCCGTTCTTGTCCGTGCTTGGAGAACTCAACGCGATACCTCGTACTTTTCAAGAATTCCTTGCCAGAGGCCCTTGGCGCGCAAAATCAGCTCGGCAACTTCCCTGACCGCGCCCGAGCCGCCCGGCAGAGACGTGACGCAATGAGCGATGCCTTTCACTTCCGGCCGGGCATTGGCGGTGGCGATGGCTAGCCCCACGCGGCGCATGATCACGACATCCGTCAGGTCGTCGCCAACATAGGCGATCTGGGTCGGATGTAAGCCTGAGTCCTTGATGATTTGTTCGAGGATCGGGATCTTCTCGACATGACCCTGAAAGACGTAGGTCATCTCAACCTGGCGGGCGCGCTCAACAGTAGCCGCGGAATCGCGGCCGCTGATAACGCCGGTCTTGATTTTGTGCCAGGCGAGCCAGCGGAGGGCCATCCCGTCCTGGGCGTCGAACGCTTTAGTCTCGGTCATGCGCCCCTGGGCGTCTGGGGCGAAGTTTATCTTGCCATCGGTCAGCGTTCCGTCCACGTCCATCAGTAGAAGCTGGACACGGTGAGCATGGTGGAGCAGCTCAGTCTCGGATAGCGCAGAGTTTGCGAGGTTCATAAGGAGTGGGGTGCGAGGGTCCGCAACTCGTATCGTAGCTGAGCGGGGTTGCAATCGAGACTTACAATGTGGTTATTGTCCGACATACTACTCGAACGGGTGGCGGGGTTTATCATTCGCACCGGCATGTTGCAGGCGGGCGATCGCCTTGGTGCGGCCGTCTCCGGTGGTGCGGATTCGGTCGTTCTGCTTCACCTGCTTAACCAGCTCCGCGCGCGCTTTCATTTTGAACTCGCGCTCCTGCATGTAAACCACCGCTTGCGAGGCGAGGAGTCGGAGCGCGACGAGCAGTTCGTTCGCGGCCTTGCAGAGCTGCTGGCTTTGCCCGTGTTCATGGAATCGGCTGCCCCTTCGCCTGGAGACAACCTGGAGCAAGCTGCGCGCGACCAGCGGAGAGAGTTCTTTGCGCGGCTTTGCAACCAAGGCGTGCTGACCCGCGTTGCCTTGGGACACACCATGAGCGACCAGGCAGAAACGGTGCTTTTCCGAATGATCCGCGGTACGGGATTAACCGGCTTGGCGGGGATGCTTCCGGTCACCTCCAACCGTCTCATTCGGCCGCTTCTGGAGATTACCCGGGATGAGGTGCGGGATTATGCCGCGCGCCAAGGCTTGGCATGGCGCGAAGACGGCACGAATGAGCAGCGCGAGTTCCGGCGCAATTTCATTCGTTTGGAATTGCTGCCGCTGCTGCGGACGACGTTTCATGACCGGGTGGAGCAGGGACTTGCCAACCTGGCTTCGTTGGCGCAAGTGGAGGAAGAGTACTGGTGCGCCGAGGCGACCCGGCTGTTGTCCGCGCTGGCGTCATTTGGGGCGGGTCCAGGGGGCGGGGAGTTGTTGCTGGATGCACCGGCGTTGGTGGGTCTGCCGCTGGCCGCTCGCCGGAGGGTAATTCGGGAGGCCATTAAGAAGGTTAAGGGCGATCTGAAGCAGGTGGATTCCGTCCACATTGACGCGATTCTGCGGCTATGCGAGGGAAGCGAGGGTCATGACCGGGTCCAGGTTCCGGGCATCGACGCGTTACGGTCTTTCGATCGGCTCCGGTTGACGGTCCTCGGCGAGGGAGGCGTTCCGGGGCGACACTATCGGGTGGATGTCGCTTGTAATCAGCACATTAAACTACCATTCCAGGCCGGAGAAATAGAGCTAATAAGCTTGGATTCAACCGCCGGAATCCATGCTAAATTCAAGGAAGAGCGAGGTTTACAGTTCGCCGATTTGGATGCGGATAAGTTGGGGCCGGCTGGGCTGAAGTTACGGAACTGGGAGCCGGGAGACGAATATCGGCGGGTAGGTCACAGCCACCCGGAGAAGGTGAAGACGCTGTTTCAAGAGAATCGGATCTACCTGTGGGAACGGCGCCACTGGCCGGTTCTTGAAGCGGACGGTCAGATTCTCTGGGTGAAGTGTTTCGGACCGGCCGCCGAAGTTGCCGCGACAGCCAACAGCCAAGGGGTCGTTCGTTTGTCATACTATAAGGAACCGCTGCGGGGCGTATCTGCATAAGCTGAGATATCCAGCAAGTTCGGGCCTTCCGCGGGCCGAACATGAATCGAAAGTTACGATTCTAACGTCTTAAATAGTAGCGGGTGGTCGGGTTTCGACCCGGCCGGGATCTGATTTTGGGGTCCAGCGAAAGGGAGTTCATGAATTCTAATGTAAAAACCGCCGTTTTCTGGGTTGTCATCCTGTGCGCCTTGTTCCTGGTTTACATGGCAGTCAAGACGACGCGTACCCCCCAGCCGCGGATGATGTCAACGTCTGAGTTTGTCACGCAGGTGCAGGCGGACAAAGTGAAAGATGCCAATATTACCGGCTCGGACGTTCAAGGCACCCTGACCGACGGGGAAAGCTATCACACCGTTATTCCTCCGAATTTCCCCAAAATTTACGAGATTCTCCAGGAAAAGAACGTTCACTACAGCTGGAAAGACTCGACTGGAAACGGTTGGGTTGGGATCCTGTTCAACTTCATCCCGATTTTGGTTCTGCTCGGCCTGTGGATTTTTATGATGCGGCAGATGCAGAGCGGCGGCAACAAAGCGTTGAGCTTCGGTAAGAGCCGGGCTCGATTGCACTCTTCTCAACAGAAGAAAGTCACATTTAAAGACGTTGCCGGCGTAGATGAAGCCAAGGAAGAACTGCAGGAGATTATCGAGTTCCTTCGCGAACCGCAGAGATTCCAAAAACTGGGCGGACGAATTCCGAAGGGCGTACTGCTGATTGGACCTCCGGGAACGGGTAAGACCTTGCTGGCGCGAGCTATCGCGGGCGAAGCGAATGTGCCGTTCTTCTCGATTTCCGGTTCCGATTTTGTGGAGATGTTTGTTGGCGTAGGGGCCAGCCGCGTGCGAGACCTGTTTGAGCAGGGCAAGAAGAATGCGCCTTGCATCATCTTCATTGATGAGATCGACGCAGTGGGCCGCCATCGTGGCGCGGGCCTCGGCGGTGGGCACGATGAGCGCGAGCAGACGCTGAATCAATTACTGGTGGAGATGGACGGCTTCGAATCAAACGAAGGCGTCATTCTAGTGGCAGCGACGAACCGGCCCGACGTGCTGGATCCGGCGCTGCTGCGCCCAGGACGCTTCGATCGGCGTGTGGTTGTCGATCGGCCCGACGTCCGCGGGCGCGAGAGCATCTTGAAGGTGCACACGAAGAAGAGCCCGCTCGGCGACGACGTAGATCTCTCGGTGATTGCGCGTGGAACTCCCGGCTTCGCCGGAGCGGATCTGGCCAACCTGGTCAACGAGGCGGCGCTGGTGGCCGCCCGCCAAAACCGCAAAGTTGTGACCCAGGCCGATTTCGAACTCGCCAAGGACAAAGTGCTGATGGGCGTGGAGCGCAAGAGCCTCATCATCAGCGACAAAGAGAAACGGATGACGGCTTATCACGAAGCGGGCCACGCACTGGTGGCGGCCTCGATGGAACACGCCGATCCGCTGCACAAGGTGACCATTATTCCTCGCGGCATGGCTCTTGGTTTGACCATGCAATTGCCGCTGGACGATAAGCTTTCCCATGACAAGCTGTATCTCGAAGCACGGTTGGCCATTCTGATGGCAGGCCGCATTGCCGAAGAGATCTTCCTGAACCAGATCACGACCGGGGCGGGGAACGACATCGAGCGCGCGACCGAGATGGCCCACAAGATGGTTTGCGAGTGGGGCATGAGCGAACTCGGGCCCATGAGCTTCGGCAAGAAGGAAGAGCAGATCTTCCTTGGCCGCGAGATCAACCAGCATCGTGACTACAGCGAATCGACCGCAATCGACATCGACAAACAGGTGCGGAAGCTGGTAGAAGCGGGCTACAGCCAGGCGAGACAGATCATCACCGATAAGTCAGATGCATTGGTCCGGATCGCTGAGGCATTGCTGGAGCGTGAAGTTCTGGACGGCGCCGAAGTGTTGGATCTGATTGCCGGCAAGACACTGCCTGCATTCGTCCCAACGCCGCCGGCGGGAGATGGCGGCAACGCACAGCCGGTGATCACCCCGCAGCCTCAGTCTGGTTCGCGTCCAGGTCTGATCGGCGGAGAGAGCCCGCAACCCGCGTAACGGTCGGGCGATACGAAGACAAAACCAGCGAAACAGGGGCCAGGCGATGAGTCTGGCCCGTTCTATTTTTGAGAGACGGTTCGAGCTTGATACCAACATTTCCCGTCTACTTGTTTGATGTGGACGGAACACTGCTTCATTCAGCACCGGATATCTGCGGGGCGATCCAAACGGTTCTTGCCCATACTGACCGGCCGGATGTTCCGGAGGAGTTCTTACGCTCCTACATCGGCAAACATCTGATCGAACTGATGGCTGATTTATTCCCGCAAGCCTCGCCGGAGCACGTTGATGCTCTGATCGCCGAGTATCGGACGACCTACTTGTCTCGAGGCCATACTTCGACGACGTTGTATCCCGGGGTGATCGAGGCGCTCGGAAAGCTGGCCGGAAAGAAATCGACGGCAACGACCAAGGGGACACCAACCACCCGGAGTGTCCTAGAGAAGTTCGGACTGGCGCCGTTCTTTGATCATGTTCAGGGAACCGACGGGTTTCCGGCAAAGCCGAATCCGGATGTGATATTTGCCGCGCTGGCAGGATTGGGCGCAAAAAACGAGCAGGCCCTGTTCGTCGGGGACTCCGAGGCGGATATGGAAGCGGCTCAGCGAGCCGGCGTGCGGGCCTGTGCTGTGACGTATGGATATGGGAAGCGCGAAGACTTGCTGAAATGGAACCCCGAGTTTGTGATTTCCGATTTGCGCGAGCTGGCTCCGGGCTAAGTTAGGCGTATGACGTCACGGCTACTGCGTTGCGCTCGCCTCGTTCGCGAGTGACGCGCTCCAAATAACCGCTCTCGCGATAGACTTTCATCGGGTCCTCGGCGAGAGCTTTGGATCGGCGCCATTCGCGCAACAGCGGCCGAACGTCCGTCGAGAAGGCGTCGCGAAGGTGCTCCTCGGCGTCGACTAGTGAGGCTTGCGCTTGTTTCATGGACAGCGCGGCATGGTCAACCAACGCTGCCTTGGCGAAGAGCTCCTGCGCGAAGACCACGGTTTGTATGGTGGCTTCGATCTTGCCTTTGAGGTTGTGGCTTTGATCGATCATATAGGCGATGTCGGCCGGCGAACCGGCTTCCCATTCGAAGAACTGGATCTCGTGGAAGATGCGGAAGACCTGATAGGGATCGATGGAGCCTAGCGTGAGGTCGTCGTCCGCGTAGCGGCGGTCATTGAAGTGGAAGCCGCCGAGCATGTTCTCGGCCAACAGCCACGCGACGATCTGTTCGATGTTCTGCGCCTGGTAGTGATGACCGGTGTCGACCAGCACTTTGGCCTGTGGCCCGGCGGCTTGCGACATTAGCAGCGCCATGCCCCAGTCGGCGATGTCGGTGTGATAGAAGGCGGGCTCGAAGGGCTTGTATTCGACCAGCATGCGGTCTCCCGGGTGCAAGCGGCGATGAGCTTGGCGGAGTCCCTCCTCGAACCACTGCTTTCGCTGCCGGATGTTGGCGGTGCCGGGATAGTTGCTTCCGTCGGCGAACCAGAGCGAGAGATCGCGGCTCTTCAGAGCGTGCTGGAGCTCAATGCTGTCGAGGATGTGCTGTAGCGCGTGCTCCCGGATGCCGGCATCGGGATTGGCCAGGGATCCGTGCTTGTACTCCTGGTCCTGGAAGAGGTTGGGATTGATGGAACCGGCAGCGACTCCGTGCTGGGCCGCGAGAGCCGTCACCCGATGGACGTCGTCGATCCCGTTGGGCAGGTCCCACAGGACATGCAGCGCGATGGTTGGGCAGGCGCCCGTCAGTGAGTGCACCAGCCCGGCGTCGCTGAACTTCTCTTCGACGGTCGAGGCTGCTGCAGGTTGTGAGAACTTGCCAAAGCGCGTACCGGTGTTGGCGAAGCCCCAGGAGGGGATCTCGATCCGGAAGCGATCGAGGGCGGATAAAACGGCGCGTTCTTTTGTGCCAGTCATTTCACTTGCTCCCATTGGCCGGTCTTGGCGGACTTCAAGACGGCGTCTGTTACGTAGTCGGTCGCCAGGCCGTCCCGGAAACTAGGGCCGGGAACGTGCCCCGATCCCAAGCCATCCAGGAAATCCGCGACCTGGTGCACGAAGGTGTGTTCGTAGCCGATCTGAAGCCCTGGCACCCACCAGTGCTTCATGTAGGGATGGTCGCTGTCGGAGATGTGGATGGAGCGCCAGCCGCGCAGGCGCGCTTCATCGCGGTGGTCGAAGAACTGGAGACGATGCAAATCATGAAGGTCCCAGAATATGGAGGCCTCTTCGCCATTGATCTCGAAGGTGTAGAGCGCCTTGTGGCCGCGCGCGTAGCGAGTCGCCTCGAAGGTGGCTAACGACCCATTCTCGAAGCGCGCGAGAAAGGCGCTGGCATCGTCGATGCCGACCTTCTGAACCTCGCCGGTGAGGCTATGCGTGCGCTCCTTAATGAACGTTTCTGTCATGGCCGTGACCCGATCGATGTGGCCGTTGAGCCAGAGCGCGGTGTCGATGCAGTGGGCGAGCAGATCGCCCGTCACGCCGCTGCCGGCAACGTCGGCATCCAAGCGCCACAAGCCTTCTCCGCCTTGCGGCAGATCTTTGGAGATGGTCCAGTCCTGCAGAAACTTGGCGCGGTAATGGAAGATGCGACCCAATCGGCCTTCGTCGATGAGCTGCTTCGCCAGCACAACGGCGGGGACGCGGCGGTAGTTGTACCAGACCATGTTGGCGACGCCGGCTGTTTCAACGGCCTCGACCATGGCTTCGGCTTCCGCTGCCGTGCGGCCTAGTGGCTTCTCGCACATCACCATTTTGCCCGCCTTCGCGGCGGCGATGGCGATCTCGGCGTGAGTGTCATTGGGGCTGGCGATATCGATCAGGTCGATGTCCTTGCGCGCCACCAGCTGTCTCCAGTCAGTCTCGATGGATTCGTAACCCCAGGTGTTCGCAAACGCGTTCGCTCTAACGGGATTGCGCGCACAGACCGCCTTCAACACCGGGCGATACGGAAGGTCGAAGAACTGGGGGACCTTGAGAAAGGCGTTGGAGTGCGTGCGGCCCATGAAGCCGTAGCCAACCATGCCAATGTTCAGAGGCTTGGCGGACATAGGTCAGAACCACTCCCAGCTATACGCATTACGGACGGCGATCATCGCGCTGAGGATGTCGCTCCACGTCTTTGGGTCGCGCATCACGGTGTTGGGGAACATACAGCCATCCCAGCAAATGTGCCGGAACGCTTTGTTCGGTTGGCCATGCTCGTCGCGGAGCCAGAAGCCCGCCTGGTGCACGATGTCGATCTTGCCCTTGGGATCGAATGGAAGGCAATGATGCCCGGTCTTGTCGTGAGAACCGGAGCCCTTCACGGTCGCGTCGTTCTGCGCGACGTGGAAGTCGATGGTCCAGGGCCGCAATGCATTGGTCATCTTGCGGAGCGCCTCGTCGAGGACGCCGGTTTGGGACCAGTCGAAGTCCGGAGGAAGAAGCCGATCTTCGGGAGCATTGACGCCCAGCAGAAACAGCAGCGTGTGAGCCAGGTCTGCTTGGAAGCCGATGGTCTTCGGCCGGTTTACCATCTGCATCAGCTCCACAACGTGCCTCCAGCTATGCAGACCGCCCCAGCAGACTTCGCCTTCGGCGGCCAGTCGCTCGCCGTGTGCGTCTGCGACAGAGCACGCTTCACGGAAGGTTTCGGCGATGCGCATGGAGTTCGCAAAGGGATCTTTGCCCCACTCGGCGGGACTGACAGCCGAGTCGATGCGGACCACGCCATAATGCCGGATGCCGATCTCCTTCAGCGTCTGCGCAATCACGCAGGCCTTTCGGACCTGTTCGACGAAACGGCCCTGTTCATCGGCGGTTCCCATCGCCGAGCCGCCGCCGGTCGGGGGCCAGACCGGCGCTACGACCGAGCCGATCACCAGGTTTCGAGCCGCCACGCGATCGGCGAGCCGCTTCAGGTCGTCCTTCGTGGAATCGATGTTGACGTGCGGCTCAAAGAGGAAAAGGTCGACGCCGTCAAAGTGAACGCCATTCACCTCGGCGGCCGCCGTGAGGTCGAGCATCGTGTCCAAATCGATCGGCGGTTCGGAGTCCGGGCCTTTTCCAACCAGTCCCGGCCACATGGCATTGTGAAGCGCCGGATATCTCTGCAAGGAGGTACGGTGCATGACTGAATCTTATCCCCTGTGGTTAGCCGCGCGTGCGAAGCGGTTCGGCGTCGGGATTGCCCGGGCCGAAGTGTTTGAGCAGAACCAGCGGCTCGGTCTGGCTACGGTTCTTCACCGAGACGCCCCGGTTGGCGGCACCATGGGTGACGAAGAGTTCGTCCTTGGTGGATTCGCCGAAGCGGATCATGGATGGCGTCTCAACCTCATGCCTGCCGACGGTGCCGTGGCCTTGGGTGAGGATTAGCCCATACGCGGCGGCGTCGGTGATTGTGACGGTGCGGCCGGGAAGGACCGTCAGTTCTTTGGCGGAGTAGTAGCCCGTGCCGTAGGAGACCCACAGCTCCTGATAGCCGCTGGCCTTCATTTCGGCGGGGTCATGCACTGGTTTCGGGAAGACACGATTGTGGGTCCCAAACTCCTGATCCACATTCGCATCCCAATCGATCAGGCCGATCAGGTAGTCGAGATCGTGGTGATATTCCTTTGGAACATCCTTCACGAGCAGCTCCCAGCCGATGGGGCGTCCCTCGACCATCGATTGGAACATAGCGAAGACGTCGCTGTTTACCTGCGGCTCGTAAGTGACCAGCGAGCCCGGTGCGTGCAGGACACCCGGATCGATCTGCCAGCCGGTTCCGGGCTGCAGGCGATAAGCCTTCGAGAGATACAGGATGCCGTTGTCACCTTCGTTCCAGCGTTCGAGGCAACTACGAACTTCCTCCTTGGTCGTTCCGGGCTCCAGTCCCATGAACGTGTACGGGAAGTTGTTGTCCTTCTGGTTGTATTGAGGCGGGAAGTAGTACGATTCAGGCTTGCCATGCTGGCCAACCAGCTTGGCTTGAGCCTCGCTCTGATGCATGTGGTGCGGGATGGGGCCGAGGTTGTCGAAGAACTTGCACAGAACATTCCAGCCGCCTTTGGCGGCCATGACTTCCTTGCCCAGCAGTTTGTCGCCGACCCATTCAACCGCTTCCTTCAGCAGGAAGCGCTTATCTTCGAATTCGACGTAGCTCAAGCCTTCATCGGCGGGTGTGCCGGGGCCGTTCGAAGCGTTGGTCGTGGAGGCAAACCAGCGCTCGTTGATGCCACCCCGATGTGCGCCCAATGCGTAGAGGTCAGACGGATGGAGTTTCAGCCGGCCACCGGGCATCATGAAAGAACGTGGGACCCATGCCGGCACCAGGCGCAGGATTCCTTCGCCCGTATTGAGTGCGTTTTCAACTAAGGATTTATTGGACATATGAGTTGGACCAGTTAGTGTTCGGGACAACCGGGGAACGAGGGCAGCGCGTGGTTGCCTTTGTAGCCTAGCTCGTCGATCAGGCCAGGTTGGGAAGTGTAGTAGCCGTCAGCAGTGAGGCTCTTGATCAAGCCAAAGAACTGCACGGGACGCGCCAGTTGCGTGGAGGCCGGGTCGCGATCATAGGCTCGGCACAAGGGCTCAAGGATAGCGAGTTGTTCGGCTTCATCCAGGGCGACAAACTTGGTTTGGCCATCGACTCGCTGGGCCGCGGCATCGAGGTATCGTAACCCTTCGGCAACCAACTCCTGGTGCTCTGCGTTGGTCGATACGACGCGATCGATGTAAAAAGGCACGCCGGCCTGGATCGCTCCGGCCGTGTCAGTGGGAGGAATGATGAGGTCCGCTATGCGCGACAGGGTGGCAAAGTCGGGCTCGCGGAAGAACGTGTTCGATGGCACCCCGGCCGCATGATGTTCGGCATCGTGGACGGTTTGGCCGTGGAGCTCGTCTCCTGCAAACGGATAGGCGCAGGTGGCTCCGATAGCGCCAATGATCTTGAGCGCGCCGCGGCGATCGGTTGAATACGCCGGCATTAGATATCCCCCTTTTGCAGGCTTTCGGCGATATGGTCTGCCGTTCGGGAGGCGAGCGCCATGATCGTCAGGGTGGGGTTCTTCTCTGAAGCGCCAGGGAAGATGCTGGCGTCGACCACGTAGAGATTCGGCACATCGTGGGCGCGAGCAAACTTGTTCAAGACGGATCGCTTGGGGTCGTCGCCCATGCGGCAACCTCCGATCTCGTGGTTGGGCGTGGGAACCTGGCTGACCGAATGGATGTGGCCGTGGCTGGATTGAAGGATATTCACGCCCCAATCGCGCATGGCTTGAAAGTTCTTCCAGTCGTCGCTGGAGAGCTTGAAGCGGCGGCGAATGGCGGGAAGACCGTAGACGTCTTTGGTGTCGGGGTCGAGGTCGATGTAGGAGTCGGCGTTCGGGACCATCTCCTGGTAGCCGGTAAAGGTGATGTAGGCCGGGTAGTGCGACTTGACGTCGGCCTTGTAAGACTTGCCCATGCCCTTGATGCGGCGAGCCCAGCCAACCGAGCGCTGGTTTTGATAGTTGAACTGGTAACCGAAGCTGCGGGGGAAGTCGCGCTTCTTGTCGTGCATAAAGGACGGGATGTAGGCGTGGTCGAGAAAGCCTTCGTCGTCCGTGGCCGGAACGCCGATGCGCTCGTCGAGAAACGCTTCGATGCCCACGTTGATATGGGGGATAAAGTTTCTGCCGAGTTCGCCGCTGGAATTGGCGAGGCCGGTGGGAAAGTGGCGGGATTTGGACATCAGAAGCAGACCGACGCTCTGTGCACAGGCGCAGGCAACGACCACTACACGGCCTTGCGCGACTCCCTCCGCGCGCGTTTCGCGGTCGAAGTAGCGGACTTCCTTGACGCGGGGCGAATCGCCGGCAACCGCCAGATCAAACACGATGCTGTTGGGCCGGATGGTGAGCGGCTTGCCGCTTTTGATGGCGGGCAGCATCTGCACGTCGGCGGAGTTGTACTTGGCGACGACATCACAGCCCGCCATGCAGTTGCCGCAGAAGTGGCAAGCGGGGCGGGTCTTCGAAGGCCGGCTGAGAGTGGCTTTCCGAACGTGGATCACCGGAACACCGAGCTTCGCAGCGCCGGCCTGGATGATCTTGTCGCTACACTTCATCGGAACAGGAGGAAGGAAGATGCCGTCGGGAAGATCTTCGAGGTGGTCGTAGTTGCCACAGACGCCGACTTCGGACTCGATCTTGTCGTAATAGGGCTTGATGTCGGCGTAGTCGAAGGGCCAGTCTTCGCCGGTCCCATCTTGCTGCCGGCCCTTGAAGTCGCGCTGGCTCATACGCAGGGCGACGGCATTCCACAACATTGTTTTGCCACCGACGCCGCGGCTGCGCTCGCTGTCGAAGCCAGGCTTACCGGGCTTCATGGTGGGGATGGACCGGTTCGGGAATTCGTAAGGGAGGGCGTGGGTGTTGAAGTCGGTCCGTGTATTTACGGTGGGGCCGCCTTCGAGGACCAGCACTTCGACCCCGCGCTGGGCGAGCGACGCGGACAGCGTTCCGCCGCCCGCACCGGACCCGATCACCACGACGTCATAGATCTTGGTTGCCATTGGTTCTCACTGGTGCCGCGACTGAGATTGCTTGGTCAAGTTCTCGAACAGGAACAGGCCGCTCTTACCGGCGACCACGAAATCGAGATCGCCGTCGCCATCCATGTCGGCGACCGGGATCTGTATGCCGCCACCGGTGCGGCCACCGTAATCAATGACGTGCTTGGCCCATTCGACCGTCTTGGCGCCGGGATTCTTTGGATCCGGGACCAGCATGCGTTCGTACCAATAGACACCCAGAGGTTCGCGCTCTCCTGGGTCGTGGCCATTGTGCGCCATGTATCGTTTGCCGGTAAGTAACCCGAGGTTCCCGCTCTTGCGGAAGTCTACCAGCGTGACTGCGTGAGCTTGCGACCAGCTGTTGTCGATCATGTTGAGGTTTTTGGTGTCGAAGGTATGGTCGGGTTTCTGCTGGATCCAAAAGATGCCGTAGTCGTGCGCCTTGGATGTGAGCACATCCGGCAGGCCGTCGTTGTTGACGTCTACGACGTAGATGAAACCGAGGTCGCCCAGCTGCCAATCGGGATGAAACTTCCAGTTGCCGCTGCGCGGGTCGGGCGGCGCTTCGAGCCAGCCATTGGGGGTGAGGATGTCGTTACGGCCGTCGCCGTTGACGTCGCCGACGCCAATACCGTGGCCGTAGCTGCGATCGCTGACAACGTGTTTGACGATGCCGCCCTTGTGGTCGCGCTCATACCAGGCGAGGGGCGCCTTGTTGTCGCCGAATTGAGGCAGTATCTCATTTGCCTTGCCGTCGTTATCCAGATCAACGAGGAAGGTGAACTCGATGGGGTACCCGGTCTGAATCTCATGTTCCTTCCAGGGAGCGGACGATTTGCCGGGATTCTCCCACCAAGCCAGTTTCTGGCTGAACCAGCCGGAGGTGACCAGATCGATATGGCCATCTTCGTTGACATCGAGCGCAAGGGTGCTCAGGTCGTCGATGTAGTTGTTGGTGTAGTTGATATCGCGGAAGTGATGCTTGGTCCAGTGGGGCGCTTCGTACCAGTTCTCGCCTGAGACGATATCGAGTTTGCCGTCGCCATTGATGTCGCAGATGGCGGCGGACTCGCTCGAGCCGAGATCGATGGTGTGCTTCTCGAAGGGGACTTCGGGCGGCTTGACAACTACGAAGGCGAGCAGGAAGGATGAAGCGAGAATTAGGCTGGCGAAGAGGCGCATGGAATTAGATAGCGAGACGATTTCAAGCGTATCAAGAACAATGCAACAGTCGGAGCCTTCACTTTGCTGGTCTCACCACAAGCGGCGTATGCCGTAGGAGTCGAACAGAACTTCGTTACTCACGATTGGTATATTCTCCGCTTGGGCCTGGGCTATCAGCATACGGTCGAAGGGATCTTTGTGGGGGCCGGGCAGCAGGCCTGCCCGGATGGCATGATCCGCCGAAATCGGCAACACCTGGAATCCTTCCATCTCGAGTTGGCTCGCGAAACCGGCAACCAGTTCGGCGGCAGTAGGGAGTTTGCCGAGACGCACCTTTGTTGCAATCTCCCACGCTGATGCAGCGCTTACCAGGATGGTGTTGTTGGTCTCCGCAATAAGCTTCCGTGCGTGTTTGGGTAACGCCGGGTCGTCAGATAGCCACCAAAGCAGGGCATGCGTGTCAAGCAAGGCCAACATGGATGGCTAGTCCCAAGGGGCCAATTCATCGCCAGGTAAAGGATCGAAAAACTCTGGGCCGACCAGCAGTCTGCCCTTGAGGGATCCGGGTCGCCGCTGCCCCTTTACCTCGCCGATGGGAACCAACCGGGCGACCGGTTTCGCCCCGCGCGAAATGATGACCTCTTCGCCGGCGGAGGCTTTCTGCAGTAGACGGGAGAGGTTCGTCTTTGCTTGGTGGATGGTTACAACGTTGGACTTCATGACTTAGCTAATTCAGTTTAGCTAATAAGAGCCGCGACGAGCAAGCTACGCCCGGCACTTAAAAGGCATCAAAAAGCAAACCCCTATTACCGTGGTAATGTCAGGTATGCCGCTGTCGCGTTCGAAAGTTACATCACAGGGCCAGATTTCCATTCCGGCCGAGGTGCGGAGAAAGCTGGGTGTCGGCCCGGGCTCAGTTCTGGAGTGGGATGAGGAGGGCGGCAAAATCGTTGTGCGACGCGCGGGAACGTTTTCGTCTGAGGATATTCACGAGATGCTGTTTCCTGAGAAGCCTCCGGAACCTCGGTCACTCGATGAGCTAAAAGAGGGAATTCGACGGCGGGTGCGGGAGCGCCATGCGCGCCATTGACACCAACGTTCTTGTTCGCCTGCTCACGCGGGACGACCCGCGGCAATCCGCGTCGGCCGACGCCTTCATCGAGCAGGGTGCGTGGGTCTCGGTGCTGGCGCTCACGGAGGCGCTGTGGGTTTTGGACGCCGTCTACAAACGCGGCCCAGCCGAACTGGCGACTGCGGTTGAGATGTTGCTGAATCACCGAAGTTTGACTCTACAGGACGCGGATGTAATTGCCGCCGCGCTGGGGGTTTTTCGTGGAAGGCCGTCGCTGGGCTTCTCGGATTGCCTGATGCTACAACTGGCGCGAAAAGCCGGGCATCTACCGCTAGGGACGTTCGATCGTGGGTTGGCGAAGCTCGAGGGGACGCAGAGGTTGTAGTGGCTTTCGCCTACTCTCGCTTGTAGGGCGACTCCAGATACTTGGCCGCTTCTGCCTGAGCTCCTCTGGTGTCGTCATGAGTGCTCCGCGCCTGTTGGTATTCCTTGACTGCGCGATCTCGCGAACGCGTGACGTCGTAGATCTTACCTAGATTGATGTGTGCCCATACCTCAGTCCAATTTGGCTCAAGGTCACCGTCTAATGAATCCTTAAAG
This sequence comes from uncultured Acidobacteriaceae bacterium, assembly GCA_963740005.1. Lineage (GTDB taxonomy): Bacteria > Acidobacteriota > Terriglobia > Bryobacterales > Bryobacteraceae > CAJCIT01. The sequence continues at coordinate 71,675 of CAVUCO010000053.1, forward strand.
GCAAGCGCGGCGCCCTGAAAATTGTTCTGGGCAAATAGCAGTTCACCGACTCGATAGTGCGCCAGTGAGCTCTTTGGATTCGCTTTCAGTATTTCTTCGCACTGCTTCAAGGTTTGGCAATCGCCGCTTTGAGCAACGGCTGGAGGGATCAATATGGCGAGAAGAATGACTATCAGCTTCACCGTTCGCCATCTCCTTACAGCGAGTGTAAACCAGCGCCCTTAACTCGCAAAGAGGGCTTCGGGCTTCGCTTCGGTTACGCCGACTCCAGGATGATGTTGGCGTAAGGCGTTGTATCCGCTGTTCGGATCAGACCGATGGCCGAAGGGATGCGGTGCTTGAACTCGACGTGAGGCTCGAAGAGGATCGGCGTGCCGGCGACGAACGTCTCCAATGCCTCGACAACCGAAGGTGAGTTGCGTTCGCGGAATTCTTCGGCCATGTAGAATCGGCCGACGGTGAAGTTCGAACGAATCGCGCCCAGCACGTCGAGCACGGTTGGGATGTTGTCAATCAACGAGATGTCGATGGTTTCAATCTGTGGCCAGTAGGGAAAGCCGCGGTCGGCGATGACCAGCGTATTGGTGTGACGAACCCGGCTCAGAAGTGAGTTAATAGCCGGGTTGAGAATGCCAGTTCGCAGCATACGGTTGTAATCAGAGTATCCGAGTGTCCGGATTACTATGGGTTTTACGTCGAAGGCCCTAAGACATGAACCAACTGAATCCAGCGTGGACGCCCGCGGCTGATGGCGTCGATCCGGCGCTTGTGCCACACAGGATTCTGGCCGGAGGCGCCCGGATGCCGGCGATCGGGCTCGGCACATTTGGATCCGATCACGTTACGCCGGAGGCCGTGGCAGAAGCGGTTAAGAGCGCCGCTGCGGTTGGCTACCGGCACTTTGATTGCGCCTCGGTGTATGGCAACGAACGACAGGTCGGCTTGGCACTGAAGGAGATTCTGGGCGGAGGCGTTAGCCGGCAGCAACTGTGGGTCACCTCAAAGCTGTGGAACGATAAGCATGCCGAGAACGATGTCATTCCATCGTGCCGCAAGTCGCTGGGCGACTTACAACTCGATTACCTGGACATGTACCTGGTGCACTGGCCGTTTCCGAACTATCATCCGCCCGGCTGCGATGTGCACACGCGGAACCCCGATGCCAAGCCTTATCTGCACGAGCTCTTCATGAAGACCTGGCGAAAGACGGAGGAGTTGGTGGATTTGGGGTTGGTGAGGCATATCGGCACGTCGAATATGACGATGCCGAAGCTGAGGTTGTTGCTGCGGGATGCCCGGATCAAGCCGGCCGTGAATGAGATGGAGTTGCATCCGCACTTCCAGCAGCCGGAACTGTTCCAGTTTGTGCGCGAGCAGGGAATTGAGCCGATCGGTTTCTGCCCGCTGGGTTCGCCGAACCGGCCGGAACGAGACCGCACACCGGAGGACACCGATCCGCTGACAGATCCGGCGATTGTCGCGATAGCGACGAAGCATGGCGTTCATCCGGCGGTGGTCTGCCTGAAGTGGGCGGTGCAGCGGGGACAGACGCCGATCCCGTTCTCGACGAACCGGCGTAATTATCTGGCTAATCTGCGAGGTGTGGTGAGCGCCCCGCTCACTGACGAAGAGATGATGCAGATCGCCCGGATTGATAGGAATTGCCGGCTCATCAAGGGGCAGGTCTTTCTGTGGAAGGAAGGGCAGTCGTGGGAGGCACTTTGGGATCCGGATGGCGAGGTGACGCCTCCGTGAAAGGAATGAGGAGACATTGATAATGGCAGCGACGATGCAGGGGGCGTTTCTGCCCGGCAACAGCACCGTAGTGCGGAAGGCGGTGCCGGTTCCGGAGCCGGGCCACGGCGAAGTTGTTCTTCGCATGAAGGCCTCGACGATTTGCGGAAGCGACATCCGAGCTATTTACCGCGAGCACCTGGGGAAGGGTCCAGAGGGATATCAGGGTGTGATTGCCGGCCATGAGCCGGCGGGTCAAATTGTCCGGACGGGTCCGGGATGCAGACGGTTCAAGGAAGGCGACCGGGTCATCGTGTATCACATCTCCGGCTGCGGCGTTTGCAACGACTGCCGTCGCGGATACATGATCTCCTGCACCAGCGCGCAGTACCGGCGGGCTTATGGATGGCAGCGCGACGGCGGGATGGCCGACTATCTGCTCGCCGAGGAAAAGGACCTGATCGCGCTGCCGGATGAGCTCTCTTTTGCCGATGGCGCGCAGGTGGCATGCGGGTTCGGCACGGTCTACGAGGGGCTCGCGAAGATCGGGATCAGCGGCGCCGATAGCGTTCTGATCACGGGGCTCGGGCCGGTAGGGTTGGCAACCGGGGCCTTGTGCCGGAAGCTAGGTGCGGAACGGATCATCGGAATTGACGTGATCGAGGAACGGTTGAAACTTGCGGTTGACCTGGGCCTGTGCGATGTGGCGTTGCGCGCGGATTCCAATAATGTTGCGGCAGTGCTGGAAAGGACGGGTGGCCGAGGCGTTGAGCGCGCGGTGGATTGCTCGGGAAACGCTACGGCCCGCGCTACCGCCATCCGCGCCACGCGGAAGTGGGGGCGGATCGTGTTTATCGGTGAAGGCGGGACGGTGGAATTTAACCCCTCGCCGGACATCATTCACGACCAGAAGAGCATCTACGGTTCGTGGGTCACGTCCACGTGGTTGATGGAGGAACTGGTAGAGCGGCTAGTGCGCTGGGATCTACACCCGGCTGACCTCATTACGCATCGCTTCGCGCTGGATCAAGCTGATCAGGCATACGCGCTGATGGCCACCGGGCAATGTGGCAAAGTCGCGGTGTGTTTCGACGAGGAACTGACCGCGTGACGGATCTACAGGGCTGAGGCCGAGAGTCGCCTTAGGCGGGTTTTCAGCCCGCCGCAGGATGTCATCCTGCCCCACATTCGCTTTTTCTGTCTCCTAAACGCCCTGGAAGTCGTCTGTAGGGGATACAGGGGGATCGAAGAGCACCGAAAAGCCGGGACCCAGACACAATGGGTGGGGTGCAGCGAAACCGGGTACACTAAATTGTGTGGTGAGGGTGCTTTACTTTGCGAAATACCTCGGATACGATGAAGCTACCCCCGAGAGACTTTCCACGATAGGGGTCCATCCTTTTGCTGAAGCTCAAGCGCGTCGAAATACACGGTTTTAAATCCTTCTACGACCGGACCGAGATGAAGTTCAACGGCAGCGGTATCGCTGCGGTTGTCGGGCCGAATGGTTGTGGAAAATCGAACCTCAGTGATGCGATCAGCTGGGTGTTGGGCGAACAGTCAGCGAAAACACTGCGCGGCGCTCGCATGGAAGATGTGATCTTCGCCGGTACCCGTGATCGGAAGGCCCTAGGTATGGCGGCGGTTACGATGACGCTGGTGCCAGACGAGTCGGTTGTGTATCGGCAGGCCCACGCAGCTGAGCAGAGCGCGGCCGAGCTGAACGCGACGGAGACCACGGAAGCAGCGATTCCTACTAGCCCTGAGCCGCTTACAGAAGGTCCGGCACCCTTACTCGAGGGCCAGGAATTGCCGGTTGAGGCGAGCGCAATACGGGTGGAGACGAATGGCCACGGCCACGCCAAGAACGGAACAAACGGGTACCTTCCGCTGAAGTCGGATGCAGTGAAGACGGCGGAGCGGACGGGGGAGATCACGATCACGCGGCGGCTGTACCGCTCGGGAGAGAGCGAGTATCTGATCAACGGCAAGCTGGCCCGTTTGCGCGACATACAGGATTTGTTTCTGGGAACAGGGTTGGGCCCGGAGAGCTACGCGATTATCGAGCAGGGGCGGATCGGCCAGATTCTGAGCAACAAGCCGCAGGATCGCCGGTCCGTGATCGAAGAGGCAGCCGGCATCACGAAATTCAAGACGCGGAAACGGTTGGCGGAAGCGCGGCTGGAAGGCGCCAAGCAGAACTTGTCCCGGGTCTTCGACATTCTGGAAGAGGTCACGCGGCAGGTGAATTCACTGAAGCGTCAGGCCTCCAAGACCAAACGCTACGGCGAGTTGAAAGCGGAAGGGACCGCGTACCTGCGGCAGCTGCTGGCTGCCAAGTTCAAACTGCTGGAGCGCGAGGCGGCGCAGGCGGCGATTGAGCTGAACCTGGCGACAAATGAGCTGAAGGAACTACAGTCCACGGTCGGCGCAAAGGAGTTGGAGCAGTCAGCGACGCAAGAGTCGTCCTATGGGATTGACCGGCAACTCACCGAAGCGCGGAAGCAGCTGGCCGATTTGCAGCTCGAAACGGAGCGCACGCGCGGGCGGCTGGAGTACCAGGTTCGCCAGATTGAGCAGATCAGCCAGCGGCTATCGGCTAGTGAAGTGGAAGGGCGCGAACTGGAACGGCAGGAGCAAGAAGGCCGGACGGAGCTGACCCAGCAGAGCGTTGAACTGACCGCGCTCGAAGCGGAGAGGCAATCGGCGCGTGACTTGCTTGACTCGAAGTCGCAAGAGCGGCAGGCAGCGCAGACGCGATTGACCGAGCGTGAACAAAGCCTGGAAACAAAGCGCCAACAAGTGATCCGTCTGCTGGGCGAATCTTCCGGATTGAAGAACCGGATCACGCAGGCCGAAGCGCAGCAGACTTCTTCGGAACGTGAATCGAGCCGGGCCAAGGCGGAAGAGCAGCAGGCCGAACTGGATCTGACTCGTATCCATGGGGTGCGAGAGCAACTCTCCGAGCGCTTGATGGCGCGGCAGAGTGAACTGACGTCGGTAACCGATCAGCGCCGAGCGGTGGAGCAGGAACTGCAGTCGAAGCGATCCGCGCTGAATGAGACGCGGCATAGCGTGGAGCGATTCCGGAGCGAGTATTCGCGCGTCAAGGCGCGGCGCGATTCGATCGCTGAAGTACTTTCTCACCGAACCTACACGACCGAGACTGTCAAGCGGCTGTTTACGGCGATCGAGCACGACAAGGCGCATGGCCTGAAGCCGGTTGGGGTATTGGCGGACTTCATTGAGGTCGACTCGCAGTTTGAGAAAGCGACCGAAGAGTTTCTGCACGAAGAGCTGGAGTTCGTGGTGGTGCGGGATTGGGCGGACGCGGAACGCGGCATCGACTTGTTGCGTACCGACCTGGACGGCCGGGCGACGTTTCTAGTTGAGCAGCACGAAGCGCCTTCGGGCGAGGGCGGATCTTCGACGCGCAAGCCGTCTGGTGAAGAGCCGGGCGTTGTCACGAGCCTCAGCGCGGCGTTGCGATTCACAAATGGTTTGAGTCACGCGCCTTTGGAACTGCTGCCTCGCGTGGCGAGTTGTTTCCTGACCACGGATCGGGCAGCGGCGCAACGGCTGGCGGTTGAGTATCCCGAGTGCTCCTTCCTGGCACCGGATGGCGTGAGCTATCAGGGCCACGCGGTCAGTGGCGGCAAGAAGACTGGGGCGGGTCCGCTGGCGTTGAAGCGGGAATTGCGCGAAGTTTCCGAACTGGAACACCGCAAACAAGACGAACTGAATACCGAGCAGCTGCAGCTGGCAGCACTGGAGCGGGAGACTGCTTCGCTGGGCGAGCAATTGGAAGCGCTGCGAAGCAAGCAGCAGGCCGAAGAGAAAGACGTGCTGGCGCTGGATCACGAAAGCCGCAAGCTGGCCGAAGAGTTTCAACGTGTGAACACGCGATTGTCGAGCGTGAAGCTCGAACTGGAGCGAATTGTCCGAGACCGTGCGGCTATCGAAGAGCGGCTCGAACTAGACCGGACACAACTCGAAGCGAAAGAAGCGGCGCGAGCCGAACAGGAAGAGGCCTTGGAAGCGGCGCGCGCGGAACTGCAAGGACAACAGACGGAGTTGGCGCAGATTTCCGAGGAACATGCGACACTGCGGGCCAACCTGGCCAGTTTCGAAGAACGTCACCGGGCATTGACCGGGAATTGTGCTCGGCTCGAAGCAAGAATTCACGATTTGGAGAACCGCCGGGCGAACCTTAACCGCGAATCGGAGTTACTGGCGACCGAGCGGACCAACCTGGAAACGAACAACACCGAGCTGACTGCGACGGCGGAGAGGTTGGCGGCTTCGGTACGGGAAGTGAGCGGCTCCGTTGACGAACTCGCGCGGCAGGAATCCGAAGTGCGGGCGAAGCTGGCGCTGGCCGAGGAAGAGCTGAAGACATTGCGAGCAACGGTGCAGGCGGGACAAGACACCCGCTCGGCCCTGCAAGTGACCATGGCCCGGCTGGAGTCGGATTTAAAGCACCTCCAGGAAACAGCGCAGAACGAACTGGATGCCACGCTCGAAGAACTTTCCCAAGGTATGGAGGTGGTTCCGGACGAAGCAGGGCTGGCCGACATCGACGCGAAGTATCAAGAGGTTCGGCGCAAGATCGAAGCACTGGGTCCCGTGAATCCGCAGGCACTGGAAGAATTCGAAGAGGCACAGCAGCGGCAGGAGTTCCTGAACGCGCAACGCCAGGATTTACTGGATTCGATCCGCGACACGGAAAAAGCCATCCATGAGATTGAGGCCGAGTCGCAGAAGCGCTTTGGCGAAGCCTTCCACGCGATCAATGCCAACTTCAAGGAGATGTTCTCGAACCTGTTTGGCGGCGGCGTGGGCGAGATGCGCCTGACGGACGAAGAGAATCTGGCGGAATCAGGGATAGACATTGTGGCGTCGCCTCCGGGAAAGAAGCTTCAAAACGTGCTGCTGCTTTCGGGCGGCGAAAAATCCCTGACGGCGATGGCGCTGCTGATGAGTATCTTTCAGTACACGCCCAGTCCGTTCTGCATTCTGGATGAGGTGGATGCGCCGCTGGACGAGCCGAATATCGAGCGCTTGACGAAACTGCTGCGCGCGATGTCGGAGCAGACGCAGTTCATCGTGATCACGCATGCGAAACGAACGATGGAGGCAGCGCAGTCGCTGTATGGCGTCACGATGCAGGAGCCGGGTGTTTCGAAGCTGGTGTCGGTGAAGTTTAAGCCCGAGGCCGAGGTCGAGAAAAACCGGGCCGCCGTGCAGGCCGCCGCCGCTGAAAAGCAGAAACGGGTGTACGAGACGGTTGGCGTTTAGGGGCGAGCAGTCGTCCGCGGAAGCTTCACGGTTTGCCGAGGAATAGGTGCCGTCGTTTGCAACTGGACGGTTGTGCGCGCTCCCTCACGGTCGCGGCTCCGTTAGCTTATTAGCGGCGATTAATTGAGGATCCCGGCTTCAGCGGGCTGCTCAGCGCGGGACTCACCGCCTCCTTCTTGCAGTAACTTCAAGAGGCTGGCGGCTACTTCACCAAACAGCTTGCAGTCGTGCGCGGAAGCTTCACGGTTTGCCGAGGAATAGGTGCCTTCGTTTGCAACTGGACGATTGTTCGCGC
>CAVUCO010000054.1:0-13805 GCA_963740005.1 uncultured Acidobacteriaceae bacterium
ACTCACCCTCGACGATTCGGCCGGCCAGTTCCCAGTCCGGCTTGCCGCTCAGGCCAAGGTGATTGACATGGCTTGCCTCAAAACCCGCGCTATGAGCGACTCGAACCAGCGACTCGTGGAGGCATTCGTCGATCAGAAACCTCATGCACTCTTGAGCAGAGTGCTCAGTGGGAAAGATTTCCGGCCTCTCGCCTTTTTCCCCTGCCAGGGGCGGCGACTGGGACGCCCGCGCCTTGGGAATGCTTGCATATACAGAGGAGCGATGGCGATCCTCTCCTTGTTCAGGGTTGGATAGCCTTCGAGAATCTCTTCCGCCGTTGCTCCCTGGGACAACATGTCCGCTACCAGGTCTACTGGAATCCGCGTGCCTTTGAAGACCGGCGTTCCCCGCATAATCTCCGGATCGCTGACCACCATCTCTTCAAGATGGGTAAACTGCTTCAACTGTTTCTCAACTCTGCGACGGGCCGCCTTGAATTCGACGAACAGCGCTGTCCCATTTCCGACGGGAAGAACGTTGGTCTTAGGCGATCGCTGAATGGAGTCCGCGATCTCTCGTCGCGTACCAACGGGCAAGAGTCGCAGGCCTTCCGCTTCGAGTTGCAGATAGATCAATTGTTCCTTTGTCAGGAGACGTCGAACCGTCGTGCCCGAACGCGCAGACCGCGGCCGTATCAGGCGGCTATCGATTGCCTTATGAACCGCAGCCAGTGGCAAACCTGTAATCGCGGCAGCCTGAGCGGGAGTGTATCCAACCATGCTTTAATTCTACTCCATACGGAGAAGAATTATTTGGCGCGGGGGAGCCGGCGTGTTGGCCTCAACCACGCACCGGACGGTCAGGCGCATCGCGCGAGCGCACGAGCATCCGCACCACTTCTTCGGGCCATTGACTCCGGTGGAACGGGCGGCCTTGATGTACAGGCACATGGATCATCACTTTCGGCCGTTTCAGGTGTAGCGGCCCCGACAATCTCGCAGTCGGCCAGTGTGCTACCTGCTCACGCGGTCACAGCTACAATCGAACGATAATGCGCCAGCGCTCGCCGTTCCTTTGCCTGTTTCCCCTTCTCATCCTCGCCGGAGCCGTGATGGCGGCGGATGGGCCGGACCTGATGCCGATCCCGGCGAATCTGAAACCGGATGGCCTGCCAAAGGTTTCGCGCACGCTGTTTCAGGATGCGAACCGATACACGGCCTCCCGGTCGGCCGCCTTGCTCGACTGGCATCCTGCGCGCCGCGAGATTCTCATCTCCACCCGCTTCGGCGATGTGCCCCAGATCCATTCCGTCGCTATGCCGGCCGGCGATCGCCGCCAGTTGACCTTCTTCAGCGACCGTGTGAGTGGAGGCGAATTCAACCCTGTCAACGGCGACGAGTTTGTCTTCTCGAAAGACGAGGGTGGAAACGAGTTCTTCCAGCTTTACCTCGCCAATACGAAGACAGGCGCCATGACGCTGCTGACGGACGGCGCTCGCAGCCGCAATTCCAGCCCGCAATGGTCGAAATCGGGCAAGGGTCTGATGTATACCTCGACCAAGCGCGATGGCGAGCATGGCGATATCTGGATCATGGATCCGCACGTGCCCGCGTCTGCCCACATTCTGATGGAGGCCAAAGATCCGGGCTGGTCCATTTCCGACTGGTCAGCTGATGGCCAGTTTGCTCTACTGACGCTTGATCGGTCCGCCGTCGTTGCCGAGCTTTATCTGATGGACATCGCGACGGGTAACCTATCGAAGCTCGGACCGGATTCACCAGCCAGCGGTTATTTCGACGCCCGTTTCGCGGCGGACGGCAAGGGCGCGTATCTTGTGTCGAACGCGGATAGTGATTTCCGCCAGCTCGCCTACATTGACTTCACCTCCAGGAAGGTGACGCGTCTGCGCCCAACCCTGAATTGGGATGTCGCCGGAATCGACCTCTCATCATACGGGAAGCGCCTGGCCTACGTCGTCAATGAGGACGGCGTCGACAAGCTGCACGTCATGGATACGGCCTCCAAACAGGACCTGAGCCTGCCGGCCATTCCGCAAGGTGTCATCGCGGGCGCGCGCTGGCGCAGGAATGCGAACGAAATCGGCTTGACTATCTCCTCGGCGCGCACGCCCGGCGATGTCTTCTCGGTCGATCTGGATAAAGGGTCGCTCACGCGCTGGACTTTCAGCGAGACCGGCGGCCTCGATGCATCGACATTCCCGGAGCCGCGCCTCGTTCATTGGAAATCGTTCGACGGCCTCACCATCTCGGGATTCCTCTATCCGGCTGCCGCGAAGTTCAAAGGCCCGCGCCCCGTCATTATCAATATCCACGGTGGGCCGGAGGGACAAAGCCAGCCTGTTTATCTAGGGCAGAACAACTTCTATATGCAGGAGCTCGGGGTCGTCCTCATCTACCCGAATGTGCGTGGATCGACTGGTTACGGCACCAAGTTCTTGAACCTCGATAACGGACCCAAGCGCGAGGACTCCGTGAAGGATATCGGGGCGCTGCTCGAATGGATCAAGACCCAGCCCGATCTGGATGCCTCGCGCATCATGGTCACGGGCGGCAGCTATGGCGGGTACATGACGCTGGCCACTATGACGCACTATAGCGAGCAAGTTCGCTGTGCGGTAGAAGCCGTCGGCATCAGCAACTTCCGCACCTTCCTCGAACGAACTGAGGCTTATCGCCGCGACCTGCGGCGCGTTGAGTATGGCGACGAGCGCGACCCCAAGATGCGTGATTTCTTCGAGACCATCGCCCCGCTCAACCACGCCGGCCAGATCACCAAGCCGATGTTCATCATCGCCGGGCGAAACGATCCACGCGTCTCCTGGAAAGAAGGCCAGCAGATGACCGACGCTCTTCGCAAGAACAACGTCCCGACCTGGTTCCTGGTCGCCGAAGACGAAGGCCATGGCTATGTGAAGAAGCAGAACCGCGATTATCTCTTCGCGGCAACCATCGAGTTTGTGGAGCAGTACCTGCTGAACTGATTGGAGCCGATTGGAGACACCCGGCATCGCGTCGGTCCCCTCCCTGCCCGCAGACTAGGATTGAATAATGACTCGTGGATCTTTTCTGGCGATCACCCGCTACGCGCTGGCCGTGCTGTCTGTCGCATCTCTCTATGCGGGCGATCCCGCCCAGCCACCCAACTTCGCCCGCGACGTCGCGCCTATCTTTCAAAAGAATTGCCAAGTCTGCCATCGTCCCGGCGAGATCGGCCCGTTTCCTCTCTTGACCTATGAACAAGCGCGGCCTTGGGCGGCAGCCATCAAAGAAGCCGTAAAAGCCAAAAAGATGCCGCCCTGGTTTGCCGATCCAAGCTACGGCCACTTCTCGAACTCCACCGCTTTGACGCAAGCCGAGATCAACACCATTGCCGCGTGGGCCGAAGCAGGCGCGCCGAAAGGCGACCTGAAGCAAATGCCTCCTCAACCGGAGTTCTTTGAAGGCTGGGCCATCGGCAAGCCCGATCTCGTTTTCGAGTTGCCCAAGCCCTACGAAGTTCCCGCTACCGGCGTGGTGGATTATCAGCACGTCATAGTGCCCACCGGCTTCACCAAGGACACCTGGGTGCAGGCGGCGGAAGTGCGGCCGACCGACCGCTCCGTCGTCCATCACATCATCGCCTTCATTCGCGAGCCGCAATCGAATTGGTTCAAAGGCCAGAAGCCCGGTGAGTTCTTCATCGCTCCGCAGGTGAAGACCGAAGCGGAGCCCGATACCAGCGCGCTGCCCAGCGACTTCCTGGTCGGCTATGCGCCCGGTCAACCGGCCGAGATCTTGCGCCCCGGCCAAGCCAAGCTGATTAAGGCTGGCTCCGACATCATCTTCCAGGTGCATTACACGCCCAACGGAAAACCGGTCAGCGATCGCACCAAGCTGGGTCTCGTGCTGGCGAAGGAGCCTCCTAAAGAACGCGTGCTGACGTTATCCGCCACCAATGGAACGTTCAAGATTCCCGCGGGAGACCCGAACTATCGGGTCGATGCCGAATACGACATCAGAGCCTCGGTGAAGCTGTCCGGCCTTCATCCGCACATGCATGGACGCGGGAAGGACTTTGAATACAAGGTCGTCTACCCCACCGGCGAGACCGAGACGCTGCTCAGCGTTCCGCATTTCAATTGGCACTGGCAAAACTGGTACACACTCGAAGAACCGATCCTGCTGCCGGCAGGAACCAAAATCGAGTGCATCGCGCACTTCGACAACTCGCCTAACAACCCCGACAATGCCGACCCTACCAAGGCCGTGATCTGGGGCGAACAAAGCTGGGACGAGATGATGGTCGGCTTCTTCAACCTGGTCTTCGACGCAAACATGCCGGTCGAAAACATTCTGCCGAAGAAGCCAGAGAAGGCCTCCGTTGCGAGCCGTTAAAGCGGGCATGTTGCGGCTGATCGGCACTTGCTTGCTGTTGGGTACTGTCCTGCCGGCCCAAACCGCAGCACCGCCGCGCAAGAAGCTCTTGGTCATCGGCGAAGAGAAGGGCTTCCGGCATGAAGCCATTTCTCATGCGATGGCGACCATTGAACGTCTGGGCCGCGAAAGCGGGCTCTGGGACACGACCATTCGCACCGACACGGAAGCCCTCACTAAGAAGAAGCTCGAGTTCAATGCCAAGAACTTGAACGATTTCGATGCGGTGCTCTTCTATACCGGCGGCACGCTCGAGATGGACGACCAGCAAAAAGCCGACTTCCTCTCCTTCATACACGACGACGGTAAGGGCTTCATCGGCATCCATAGCGCTACCATCACATTCACCAATTGGCCCGAGTATGGCGAAATGATCGGCGGCTACTTCGACGAGCATCCCTGGGGCACGTTCCAAGCTCCGATCATCGTGGAAGATCCAGAGTTTCCCGGGATGTCGCAATGGCCGCGCAGCTTCGTCATCAAAGACGAGATCTATCAGTTGAAAAACTATTCGCGCGACAACCGGCGCGTGCTGATGCGTCTGGATGCGAGCAAGCTCGAAATGAATCCGCGCGTTCATCGCACCGACAATGATTTCGCCGTCACCTGGGCCAAGATGTATGGCAAAGGCCGCGTCTATTACACGACCCTGGGGCATGTCACCGAGAACTGGGACGACCCGCGATTCCAGACGATGATCACTGAGGCGCTCAAATGGGTCTTCGGGCTGGTGAATGCGGACATCACCTCCAGGCCGTTGCCCAAATGAACATGGCCGGACTCATCAATCAGCGCATCACTCGAAGAACATTCGGTGCCGCTTTCGGAGCAGTGCTGGCAGGCACCGCACTGCCTGCCAGGGCAGGGAATAGGCTCAATCTGGGCGTCGGCACGTTTTCGTATCACACGCTGCCGATCGACGAGATGATCGTCCAGCTCAAGCTGCTACAGATCAGCGAGATTGAGATGTCAAACGGCGAGTTCATGCTAATGCAGCCGCCCACCACTGCCATGTGCCAAGCGGCGCGCGAACAGTTCGATCGCGCCGGTATCCGCTGTGTCTCCTACTACACCGCCACAATCAAAGACGACCACGATCTTGACCTGGCCGTCCGCTTCGCCAAAATCTTCGGCGCCCATAATGTTTCGGGCGACGCCACCGGCGCCATGCTGAACCACATCGACCAGCGTTTTACCAAAGAAGGACTCACCTTCGGCATTCACAACCACTGGTTCAAGCAGAAGTTCGCCTACGAGACGGTGGACGATGTTCTCCACGGCCTCTCAGGTTTATCAAAGACCATGGGCGCCACCCTGGACGTGGGTCAAATGGCGGCCTGCGGCCAGGATCCCGTCGACGCTGTCCGCCGGCTTGGGCCCTATCTGAAAGTCGTCCATCTCAAAGATGTCGCAGGGGCCGGGGCGGAACACAACGTTCTGTTCGGGCATGGAGTCGTCAACATCCCGGGGGTGATGAAGGAACTGAAAGCCGTCGATTTTAGAGGCCTGGTTGCCATCGAGTACGAGAAGGACACGGACTCGAATGCTGACATGAAGTACCAGGTTGAGTTCGCCCGGCGCTACGTCTGAGGCAGCGGCGTCACGAGCCCAGAAGAGATCCGTGCCCGCTTCCTATAACGGCTTGGGATCACTGGCGAGCAGGTCAAGAAATTCCGGAGTCGTTCGGAGAGTCGCAAATTCCGGCATCTCGGCAAGCTTGTTCCGATTCTTGATGCCCTCTTCCAGCGCCTTGCGTAAGTAGGTGAGCGCCCGCTCATTTGATCCGGCTTTGGCATAAGTCTTCGCCAGGTAGAGGTGGTACAAGGCTAAGTCAGTCACGGCGCGGTCTTGGATGAGAGTGCCGTATTGGCTTCGACGCTCCAGGACGTCGGGGTCAAGTTTTATAGCCTCCTCATAGCAGGCGGCGGCTTGTTTATAGTTATGCCGTGAGAAATAGGCGACGCCGAGGTTTGCGTAAATGGAAGCGCCGGCCCCGGAGTATTTCAACGACCGTTTGAAATAAATGATGGCCCGGCGGTAGGAGTGCTCGGCGTAGTACACCGTTCCCAGGTTGTTAATGGCTTCCGCATAAGTGCGGTCCATCTTGATCGCTTGTTCGTAATATTTCTTGGCGTTCTCAAGTTGCGACAGTTCGTTGAACGCGATCCCAATTTTGTTGGCTACGACTGCGGTGCTGGGCGACTGCCTATACATCTCGACCGCCTCCCGGTACATTTTCCGTGCCATGAGGATGTCGCCGCGGGCTTCTTTTGTAAGAGGAGCAGCCGGGGGCGCGGCGGAAGGAGAATCTGCTGAGCCCCGCGAACCGGACGTGGAGACTTCAGCGCCCGGTAACACAGTCCCAAATAGTGTTGCACAGAGAAGGATTGTGCCCAACGGGCGAAGGAGCTTGAGTCTCCGCGTCCCAATCGCTCTTATCGCGGTTCCCCTGAAAAGCAGCATAGCCTGAGTGTCATCTCGGCGGTGGTCATAAGCAATAGCCACTTGATGCGCTTTCTTGATTACCACTATGATTGGACCTATGAGGAAGGCTCCCGCCGGCTTCTCGCCTGTCATTGCAGTGGACCGAACCGCCGCAAGGCCTCTTCACCGGCAGATCTGCGAGGCATTCAAGGCCGCGATCCTGGAGGGCAATCTGAGCGCCGGCCAGCAGGTCCCTTCCACGCGATCTCTCTCTTTGGAGCTTGGGGTTTCGCGGATTCCGATTCTCAATGCGTACGCCCAGCTTTTGGCCGAAGGCTATATCGAGACGCGCGCCGGCGCCGGAACGTTTGTCTCGACAACCCTTCCAGAGCAGCCCCCACACCACGCACACAAGAGAACCGCGGTCCGCCGCAGTCAGCAGGAATCGCCGGCCGTTTCGCGGCACTCATTGCAACTGGCTAGCCGCTCCAGCATGCCCTGGACCTATGGCTCGGGTCCATTTAGCGTAGGGCAATTGGCATTTGATCAGTTCCCCATCCGGGTCTGGTCGAACCTGGTTTGTCGTCATGCCCGCCGGATAAAGGTCAGTTCATTGAACTACGGCGACCCTATGGGCTCTAAAGAGTTTCGTGAAGCCATCGCAACGTATTTGAGAACCGCCCGAGCCGTGCGCTGCGAAGCGGATCAGATCCTCATCGTGAGCGGTTCGCAGCAGGCGCTCGATCTATCGGCCCGCGTTCTGTTCGACACCGGAGATCGTATATGGGTGGAGGAGCCCTCGTATGCCTTGATGCGCCACGCGCTCACGTTAGCCGGTTGCGAACTGGTACCTGTGCCCGTCGACGGCAACGGCTTGGATGTAGCTGCCGGCGTCGCGCTCTGCCGGCAGGCGAAGGGCGCTTATGTAACTCCTTCCCACCAATTCCCACTGGGCGTGACAATGAGCGCCTCGCGCCGCCTCCAATTACTGGACTGGGCAAAACGAGCCGGTTCCTGGATCGTCGAGGACGATTACGACAGCGAGTATCGCTACGAAAGCATGCCGATCGCGTCCTTACAGGGCCTTGATCGCAACTCGCGGGTCGTCTACATCGGGACTTTCAGCAAAACTCTGTTTCCCGCGGTGCGGCTCGGATATATGGTGCTGCCGCCGGATCTGGTCGACCATTTTGTCGCGGTGCGGCGAGTGCTGGACATATTCCCGTCAAATCTCTACCAGGGTGTTCTCGCCGACTTCATCAACCAAGGGCATTTTGCCCGCCACATTCGCCGGACACGCCTGGTGTATGCCGAACGAAGAACCGCGTTGGTTGACGCCATCCGCAACGAGTTCGGCACCCAGTTGGAAATCTGTGGCAGCGAGGCCGGTATGCATCTGGTTGTCCTGTTGCCGAAAGGATTTCGCGATGACGAAATCACGGCCCGTGCCGCGCGTCGAAAGCTCTGGCTTTGGCCGCTATCGCCCTCGTACCTGGGCAAGTCAACCCGGCAGGGATTCATTTTGGGTTTTGCCGCGACGCCGGCGGCTGAGATTCCCTCCGCGGTTCGGCGTCTAAGGTCTGTCTTGACATCCGAAGCTGGGTTGCTATAACGAAACCGCGCACTGGCGATGAGCGAATGCGCGTTGTTCGTTGCTGCTTGTCCGGAAGCCGGCCGGAGAGAATCCCGATCCGATGCCAGTGCTCTCCAAGTGGTCAACGGCGCCCGACGAAATTGTCGCAAAATTCGGAGTGATGTATCATGCCTTTGATCAGAACGAAAAAACTGATTCGCGCGGTCATGGAATCGGCCGCCGGAGCTCGCGCGAGCGGAGCCGCGGAGGGCCGGACCAGTTTCGACCAGAGCCTGCACGAGCTAATGCGGGGCCCAAGCGCTGCTCGATACCCTCCGCCGCGAACAGAACACTTCTAATAATCAAACCAACCACACCAGACAAGGCAAAAAAGGAGCCCAACCAAAAAGACAATGACCAAACAGACACTGAAGGCGCTGGCGCTAGGTCCGCAAGACTACCGCTTGCGTGAACCGCTGGACGTGCTAGGTGAGCCCTGCCTAGTCAAACTCGCCGGCGAAGACACGGATAACGCGGTGTCCGTCCTGCACTTGACGGCGCCGAAACTCACCGGCCCGCCGCTGCATCGCCACTCGCGCGAGGATGAGTGGTTCTACGTCCTCGACGGCGAACTGACCTGGGAGGTAGATGGGGAGCGCTTCACCGGCGGCGCCGGCGCTTCGGCGTTCGCTCCACGCGGCACGGCGCACACCTACCAGAATTTCCACGACGAAACAGCGCACCTCCTGGTTATGGTGACTCCCGGCGGGTTAGACCGGTTCTTCGAGGAGATGACGGTGCTGAACAAGGGATTGAGCCAGCCCGACTTCGCGCGGCTGGAGCAGTTGATGCAGAGTTACGGAATCGAACTGCTCGGTCCGCCGCTCTCGCAATAATCCTTCCGCCGCGAATGCCGTCCAGACGTTGGACACGATTAGCCGTCATGTAAGTTTCTCACCGCATCCACCTTAGTTGCTCGCAGCAGCGGCAGGCTCGCTGCGAGTAACACGATTCCCAGCACGGCCGCCGCGGTCACGATCAGCATCCACGCGTTCCCTACCGAGACGCCAAATAACTCACTCTCGAGCCACCGCGAGGTCGCCCAGCTTCCCAACGCGCCGAGCAGGCCGCCCAACAGCGCCAGCCGAAAGGCGTGTGCTCCGGCCCAGCGAAGAATCGCAGCCCGTCGTGCGCCCATTGCCACGCGAATCGCAATTTCGCGCTGCCGAACGCTGACCCAGTAATTCAGCACGCCATAGATCCCGACGGCGGCCAGTGTTATCGCCAGCAGTGCAAAGAGACCCAGCAGAGAGGTGCTGAAGCGGCGGCGTTCCAGGGTTGTTCCGAGCCACTGCTGAAAGGGCCGCATCGATTGTATCGGTACACTGCGATCAAGGGCCGCAACCTGGCGTCGCGCTGCGGGCCCCAACGCCGCGGGATCGCCTGCCGTGCGAATCATGAGCACCATGACGGGAGACGCCTGCTGGGCAAGCGGAAGATACATCTGCTCCACCGGATCCTGATCCAGCCCCAGTTGCTTGACGGAAGCCACCACGCCAACGATCTGGTACGTCTGGCCGTCCATGTATGGTCCGCCGAATTTGAGTTGGTTTCCAATCGCGGCCTGCGGCGTGCTCCACCATTTGCGCGCGATCTCCTGGTTGATAATGACGACCGGCAGACCGTTTGCGCGGTCCGAAGTGTTGAAGTTGCGCCCCGCCACGAGAGGGATGCGCAGTGCCTGAAAGTAGCCGGCATCGGCGACGTTGAACAGGGCAAGTGGCACGTCGCCCCGCGCCGGCGCAGGTTTGCCGAGGATCGAATACCAATAATCGCCGCAATCGTCCAGCGGGCAGTTGATGGCGCCCACCGATTCCACGCCCGGCTCGACTCGCAGACTCTCCATCAGTCGCGTGTAAAATTCCCGCTGCGATACGTCGCTTTGGTAGGCAGTCTCTGGCAGTTGCAACCTCAGCGCCAGCACGTGATCTGGATTAAAGCCAGGCGAACTGGTCTGCGCCGTGATGAGGCTTTGAAGCAGCAGGCCGGATGCGAATGCGAGCACGACCGTGATGGCAATCTCAGCGATCACCAGGCCGTTGCGAAAACGGTTGCCTTGCTTTCCCCCTCCCGATGCTGCTGAGCCTTCCTTCAACGCGACCGTGAGATCGAGCTTGCGCGAGTTGTAGACGGGTGCAAGGCCGGCCAGCAGTCCGACCAGCACCGTGACGAGCCCGCCAAACAAGAGAACACTCGGATCGACGCTTGCTTCGGAGAGGCGCGGAATATTCGCCGGACCAGCCTTGACCAGCACGCCAAGGCAGAGTTTTACCAATATCAATCCGGCCATGCCGCCCAATGCAGCGATGGTGAGGTTTTCCGTGATCAATTGGCGGGTTAACCTCGCCCGCCCCGCGCCAATCGCACTGCGAATTGCGATCTCCCGAGCCCGGGCGGTGCTGCGCACCAGCAGCAGGCTAGCGACGTTCGCGCAGGCGATCAACAGCACTAATATGGCCGCGCCCATCAAGGTCATGAGTGTCGGCCTGATCTCGCCGGTACGCGACTCGGTCAGGAATTCCGCCGCGGCGCGATGGTCGCTCTCCGGCCCGGGATCTTCAATCGCCAGGCGCTGCATGATGCCGTCCAGATCGGCCCGCGCTTCCGACAGTTTCATTCCATGCTTCAGTAGGCCGAGCGCGCCGATGGAACCATGCGCACTTCGATTCAGAGTTTGCGCCACGCTGGGGCGAAGCGGCAGATAGTAGTCCGCCGGTTTGGAGAAAAATTGCGGCCCCGGATGTAGCACGCCGATAATCTGAAACGGCTTTCCGTTGAGTGTGAGCGTCGCGCCCACGGCTCCCGGATCGCCGCCGAAATTCTTCGACCAAAACTCTCCGCTGAGAACCACGGTATCCGGCGCCCCGCGTTGTTCATCGGTGCCGAGGAAGGTCCGTCCAAGCATCGGACGGCTACCCGTCAGTGTCAGAAAACTGGCCGTCACTTCGACCGCGTGCGTCAACACGGCGTCCCCGCGCCCGGTCAGGGTGAAATCCGCCCAGGTGTAGGCTGCCATGTCTTCGAAAGTGTGGTTTTCAGCGCGCCAGTGCTGGAAGTTGATCCAGGTGACGCTGAAGCCCGGTGCCTTAGCCGTCGACTCACCGAGGGAGACAAGCCGCTCGCCTGAGGGGTAAGGAAGCGGCCGCAACAGGACCGAATAAACCACGCTGAACATGGCCGCGTTGACGCCAATGCCCAGGGCCAATGTGAGAATCACCACCAGCGAAAACGCCGGCGATCGCCGGATGCCTCGCAAGCCGTAGCGCAGATCCTGCAGAACACTCTCCATTCGCGGAAAGCGCCAAGCCTCTACCGCGAGTTCGTGCGCTAGCGTTTCATTGCCCAACTTGCGAAGCGCGGCCGTGCGCGCTTCGTCCCATGACATGCCGTCTGCGATGTTCTCGTCGATGGCCAGGTCGAGATGCGCGCGCATTTCGTCCCTTAGCTCGTCCTCAACGTGGCGACTGGGACGCAGCGTATGGAGGATCTTTGTCCACAATTCGTGAATAATCGACCTTCGGTCGAACATCACTCCACCTCCGGCGCCAGAACTCGCCCCATAGCTTCCACAAACCGTTCCCATTTCGAGCTCTCGGCTGCTAGCTGCTTACGGCCGACGGCCGTCAGCCGGTAGTATTTCGCCCGGCGCCCATTGGGTGTCGTGTCCCACTTTCCTTCGATCCACTGCCGCTGCAGCAATCGTTGAATCGCCGGGTAAAGCGATCCGTTGTCGACCAGAAACTCCTTCTCGGATTGTTTTTCCAGAAAGACCGAAATTCCGTAGGCGTGATTTGGCCCGGCCTGCAGGCTTCGCAGAATAAGCAAGTCCAAGGTGCCTTGCAGGAACTCCAGCCGCTCCCGTTGATTATCTACCGTAGACATACTACCTATAGAGTGTGCTACGACTTTTGGCGCTTGTCAATAAGCGGAATTGCGAGCGCGAGGTCCCCCTTTCCGTATGGGGCTGGGTTGCGGTCAGTCGGTCAACACGTGCAAGCCGACAATCGCGAGGACGCCTCCCGCTGCGACGGTGGCTCCGGCAACCAGCAGCACCGCTAAGTGCGCACGGACTGCCGCGAGCGCTTGCTCTGTGGCCTGCCGCAGTTCGGCCTCATTGTTCCATCTGTACAAAAGCGTGGCGCAGCCAGTAATGAGCACAGCCAGCGGTAGGGCGATGAGCAGTACCCAGAGACCTAGGTAGGGCCGATGAGCGTACCAGTTAACGATCTGCTGGGCGGTGTGCGCCGGCTCGTACTGCTGCGGTTGCAGGTTTCGCACGAACAGCGAGGTCATGAAGAGAAGGGCCGGGAAGATGAGCGCGAGTTCGGCGGTAGCAATGGTGTTCTTGAGAAACTTCATAAGTACTTTATACAACAAAGTATAAGCGGGGCGCTAGCCCTAAAATGCGCTCCCGGCGCCCTCGCAATTGCTCGAAAGGCGGCCGGATATCGCGTCGGCGGAGCGCCGCATGGCTTCCGCCAACGAGCAGATCGGCATCGCGGAGACCGCGTTTTACCCGACGCTGAGCCTGTCGGCCGTGGCGGGATTCGCCGGCACGTCGGCGGTGAACTGGTTCACGTGGCCGAGTCGCTTCTGGGCTGTGGGCCCGGCGTTTACCCAGACGCTGTTTGATCATGGCCTCCGGCAGGGCAACGTGAATATTGCCTCGGCAAACTATGACGCGACCGTTGCCGCCTACCGCCAGTCAGCTCTGACAGCGTTTCAAGAGGTAGAGGAACAATCTGGCGGCGCTGCGCCAGCTGGAGACCGAAGCACAGCAGCAGCGGCTGGACACGCAGTCGGCCCAACAATCCATGGATCTTTTCGAAACACGATACGAGGGAGGAATTGACACGTATCTTCAGGTGGTCACGTGGCAGACCTCGGCGTTGAACAATGAGCGGAATGATATCGACATCATGCGTCGCCGGCTGGAGGCGGATGTACTGCTGATTAAGGCACTCGGCGGAGGCTGGGATGAATCACAATTGCCGCAGTTGTCGGCACTGCGGTGAAGGAGGAGTCACCAAGCCACATCGGGGTTGGCGTGTACCCGCTCCGTCGAAAATCACCGGCCAACGGCGGCTCCTAAGAGCTTGCGCTGAATTCGATCCCCCGGTTTCGTGCTTCCGAAGCTCTGCGTTCGCTCCCTGACGGTCACGGCTCCGTTTGCACGCGCTCCGTCGAAATCACCCTTCGATGGTGGGCTTGCTGACGCGCGGTCGAAAGGAGAACACCCGAATCCGCTTGCTCACGCGCGCGGTTCTGTGGCTGAGGCTGCGCGGCGACGGGCATGGATTATGAGAACGGTGTTGTGATCGCTTGTCGGCTAGAA
>CAVUCO010000055.1:0-418419 GCA_963740005.1 uncultured Acidobacteriaceae bacterium
CGCCTGTTAACACTCGCGCTCTCCCTGCCGTCTTTACGGCGAGGTACACCAAATGGATTATCGGGAGAGGGCGGAGTTCACCCGCCGACGATTCTTTGAACGCGCGACGCAATTAGTCAGCGGGTGCGGGCTACTATCGATGGCATCCCGCCTGAAGGCAGAGGAGCCGTTCGACGCCTTGCCATCAAGCGTCTGGAGAAACCAGCGGCAGAATGGTCTGATTATGATTCGCCGCCCGACGCCCCTGCGGCTTGACTCGAAGACACAGATCGTCTCGCGTTCCGAGCCGGGTGAGCCCCTGGTCGTGGAAGGTCAGGTTTTCGCGCCGGATGGTATTACGCCCGTCGAGGGCATTACAGTGTACGCCTACAACACGGACGCAAAAGGCTACTATGGCGAAAACCGCGCGGAGTATCCACCCCGCCTCTACGGCTGGATGAAGACGGACGCCGCTGGGAAGTTTGAATTATCGACCATCCGTCCCGGCCCGTATCCGGACATGCACATCCCGGCGCACATCCACTTCTCTCTGTGGGGTGCGGGGTATCCGCTTCAATGGGTCGAGGAGCTGCGCTTCACGGGCGACCCGTATCTAACGTCGTCGATGGTGAACGAGGATTCGCGGCTTGGTGAGTTTCGGACGATTCGAGAGTTGACGCGTGATGCCGGCGGCACACTGCACTGCGGTCTGTCGGTAAGGTTGCAGCGAGAAACTAACTTCCGCTGAAGTACGCCGCAGACGCACTTTGCAATTGTTAAGCAGCTCCGGCCGGCGCGAGCCAGCGGAGCAAGAAGAAGTGGTGACCGCACAAACCGCATCGAAAGGGCAGCAGCAGCCAGTGCATGGCTTTCTCCATGCTGTTTCGCGCGCCTACGCTACGAAAATCGACGGATTTACAGTGCGGACAGTGGGCAGTAGACACAACCTACAGTAGCGCGATTTTCAGCCCCGTGGTTGCGGGCCACGCCAAGGAAGCAGCTTACTTGGGGAGTTCCTTACGTTTGCTGGCTTCGCGCGCCGCCTCGATCTGCTCTGGAGTTCTCACGTCCGGCTCAGACGTTTTCCCTTTCATTTTGGCGCGGGTCACTTGACGTTTATGCCGTTTGTCTAATCTTTTGTTCACACTCCAGGCTAACATCTGTACGGTGCGGCCTGGAATTTCCGCCACATTTTTTTCGATATACTTTTTTCTGCTTCGAGAACAAACCAATGTGGCGTATTCCCGCTGCCGTGCTTGCCGGCTGCGTATTCATAGGCGTCTTGGTTGCAATCACCGACCAGATCTTCGGGATGGTTATCCCAGGCTTCAAGTTGATGACCATGCCGCCGCTTTATTACTTCGGGATCAGCCTTCTCACGGACTTCGTATATTCCATAGCTGGCGGCTATCTGTGCGCCTGGATTGCTCGTGAGCGGGCATGGCCGGCCACTATTGCCCTGATGGTTTTCGGGGATACGATCGGCCTGGTCAGCCAGGTCGTGCTTTGGAAGATGGTGCTCCATTGGTATGGTCTGACGTTGCTGGTGTTGTTCCCGATTGGCGTCTGGCTTGGCTTCACGCTCCTTGCGCAAAGAACGCGGCAGCTGAGCTCCGCGCGGCAGTAGAACGTCGCGGTAATCGTTTCCAGCCCGCAGCGGCCTCGCGCCTTCCGTCCGGGCTTTCTTGCCTTTCGCGGTCGTGCACGACTAGCCATCCCATTTCGTGTTGACCGGGCAGGTTAGCTGGCCTCATCCTGGCTTCAGGGCGAAAGTGAAAGATCTCTTACAAAATGCTAACCTCCTAGTACTTGGCCCTGCATCGTAAATACATCTGGATTTGATGACCACCTTTCGTTTCTTAGGAACCGCCGTCTCGCTGGCTTTGGATTCCATCCGTGTGCACAAGCTGCGCAGCTTTCTAACGCTGCTGGGCATTATTATCGGCGTGGCGAGCGTCATTCTGGTGGGCGCAGCCATCGATGGCCTCGGCGCATACGCCGATCAGATCACGTCCAAGGCCTTTGGAACCAACAGTTTTCTGGTAGCACAAATCGCCTCGGTGGGACGCTTGACGTACAAGCAGATCGTCGCGAAGCAGAAACGCAACAAACGAATCACTCCGGAAGATGTGGCTTACTTGCGCTCGCTTACCGGCGATCGGGTTCTCTACGCCTCGTACCAGCAGCGCATAAACGATGTGAAATCCGAAAATCAAACCTACGAGGACGCCAACATCATCGGCGCGTCGGCCACTCTTCCCGACATCCGCGACGTTCCTATCGCGGATGGCCGCTTCTTTACCGAGACGGAGGAGCAATACCGCCAGCCGGTGGCCGTCATTGGCGAGGATATCCGGACCAAACTTTTTCCGGGTCGTTCGCCCATTGGAAAGACGCTGCGCCTGACGGGCATTGATTTCACAGTCGTGGGTTTGCTCGAACAGCAAGGTTCATCCTTCGGGCAGAGCCTCGACAATCCCGTATACATTCCCATCAGCGTTTATTACCAGCTTTTTGGCGGCCGCGATAAGAGCATTATGTTCGGACGGGGCCGGCCAGCCACTGGCCTCAACATGGATGGCGCTCTCGATATCACCCGCAATGCGCTGCGCACACACTTCCACGCGCGCCCTGGGGAGGATGACAATTTCGATGTCCTGACGCCCGATTCGGTGCGTTCCTTTACCGATCAAATTCTGGGAGTCATCGCCGGCGTGGTGGTACCGATCACGGGAATCTCCCTGGTTGTGGGCGGCATCGTGGTGATGAACATCATGCTGGTCAGCGTAACGGAGCGAACCCGTGAGATCGGAATTCGTAAGAGCCTCGGGGCACGCGAAAGCGACATCATGCTGCAATTCCTGACTGAGTCCGTATTTCTCTCGATCGCGGGAGGTTTCCTTGGGCTCGTTCTGGGTGCGTTGATCGCACAGCTTCTGGAAGTCCTCACGGGCGCCACGCTGCGCGTGACTGCGACCTACGTCATCCTGTCGATTCTGGTTTCGAGCATAGTTGGAATCGTGTCTGGCTGGTACCCGGCCCGCCGAGCGGCACGCCTTGATCCGGTGGAGGCATTGCGGGCGGAATGAGTCAGCGATGAGAATCAGCCCAAAGCAAACCCTGGGGATGGCCCTGGATGCGGTTTGGAGCCACAAGCTTCGTTCCGGATTAACGGTGCTCGGAATCGTGATTGGCATCACGACCACGGTCACGGTGGCGTCACTGCTTTCCGGCTTGAAGGGATCCATCGAAGAATTCTTCAAGGAGTTCGGTCCCGACAGCATCTTCGTGGCCCGACTGAGCGGCGACCCCAGCGGCGCCAACGCTCCGCCCAAGGAGCGGAAGCGAAAACCGATCAGGCCGGAAGATGCGGACTACCTGAGGATGACCGTGCATTCCATCTCGGATGTGGGCATCAGTCTCTTCATTGGACAGCCTACCGGCCGGGTCGCCACGGCCAAGGTGCCTGGCTTTGAATCCGACAATTTGGGGATCGTGGGCGCGACGCCCAATCTGTACGACATCAATCCGCGCGAATTGGATCAGGGTCGGATCTTTACCGAGCAGGAAGCCCGGCGTGGTCAGCGCGTGGCCGTGCTGGGCTACAGTTTGGCGGAAGCGCTGTTCCCGGATCATAACGGGATCGGACGCGAGGTGAACATAGACGGCGCAGAGTACACCATTGTCGGGGTACAGGCGCTGGCCAAGGGTGGGTTCTTTGGCGAGAACGGGCTCGACCGGCAAGTGACGATTCCGCTGGAGACCGCCCGGCTGCGCTATCCGCAATCGACCAACTACTTCCTGACGGCCAAAGCGCGTCCGGGTATGCGCGCCGATGCGGTGGAAGAGGTCCGCGCAGCGATGCGGCGGATCCGGCATACGCCGAAAGACGACCCGGACGACTTTTCACTGTCGACGCCCGATTCCATCATTGAGAACTTCAACAAGATCACCAGCATGATCCTGCTGGTTTCGATAGCCATCTCCGCTGTCGGCTTGCTGGTCGGCGGCATCGGGGTCATGAACATCATGCTGGTCAGCGTGACCGAGCGCACTCGCGAAATTGGCGTTCGTAAAGCGATCGGCGCCCGCCGCGGCGACATCGTCACTCAATTTCTCGCAGAGGCTATGGCGCTCACCGGCGCGGGCGGACTGCTTGGAATTGTCGTAGCCGTGTTGGTCACCGTGCTGGTGGGCCTCCTTCTACCCAGCATCAAGACACAGGTCCCAGCTTGGGCTCTGATTACCGGCTTCAGCGTTTCGGTCGCGATCGGCGTTTTCTTTGGAGTGTGGCCGGCTGTGAAGGCCTCAAAGCTCGACCCGGTTGAAGCATTGCGTTACGAGTAGAGCCTGAAACTGTTTAGCTCCGGCGCCCGCCGCCCATCAGTCGCAGCAGAATGTTGAGCGTCGCCACGAAGACATTAAACACGCCCGCGAACAACATCAACGCGCCCGGAATCGGGCTGTCGGCATCCGGAGTTCTCAAGACGTTGCTGGTCGAGTAGATCAAGGTAAACACGCCCATGGCGCCGATCGCCACGCTGATCAACATTCCTATGAAGCCGATGTTGAGGAAGCTGTTGAGAATGACCGCTCCGATAATGGAGAAAAACAGCCCGATCATCAGGCCGCGCGGCGCGGAGAAGGTCCGGCCGGAGAACATCACGTAAAGCGTGATCCCCACAAACACAAACGCGGTGATAAAGAGTGCCACGACGATCAACTGCGGTGCGATGGAGCGCGCGACCCACAACAGAGGCGACATCGCGATGCCCGCGACGAAGCCATCGGCAACCAGTGCGGTCACGCCCAAAGCCGGATTATGCCGGACGGCAATCGCCACGCGAGGCACGACATTGAGCAGAAGAATCGCCACGATCCAGCCCAGCCATCCGGAGAAGAAGCGAGCGAGCGTCTCGGACGTCGCGCCGATATATCCACCCACCAGCGCACTGACGACGCTGAGGCCGAACAGCAGATAGGTCTGCTTGATCACCGCCGCGCGCTGTCCGGTTAAGTCTGTGGTACCGGTCAGTTTGTCCCAGACCGACGACTGATAATTGTTGCCGTACATAGTGTTGGTTACCTCCTGGTCGCTCTTGCCGCAGAATACCAGAACAAAACCAATTTTGTTCCTGGACTAAAGCCAGTCGAATGCAGCCGGGTTCGCATGTGCCGAGCTTGAACACTGAGCGGCCCCAACCGGGGGTCGGGGCCGTCGATCAAATTGATTCTTAAGGGCCGCTTGGCTCGAAGTGCCTCCACGCAGCGGTTGTTTCGTCTTTGACAAGAATCTGGATAGCTGCCCATCGCGCCAATCGATCAGCCGCGACATAGCTGTTTGCCAAGCTCCGGGTTACAAAGACGCTGAAGTCCGATTAAGCGGACTTTTCCGTTTCTTTCTTCTCTTCGGTGGTTTCGTTCGTTACCTGGCGCATGGTATCCCGGAAATTCTTAATTCCCTCTCCGAGGCCTTTTCCCAATTCAGGCAACTTCTTGCCGCCGAACAGAAAGAACGCAACGCCCAAAATCACCAGGAGGTGCTGGGGTCGAAATAGTCCTTCAAACATATCTACTATAGTCTCTCACGAATGCTCGTCCTGCGTACAGAAGTCGCGAGGCAGCGCACCGCGGCGGCCAGCGCCTGGCACGAGAACATTCAGTCGCTCATTTGGCTGCGGCCTTTGTTCCGCCGCCCTTCAGCCCCCAAAACACTTTGCAATCATCGAATTCCGCGTTGTGCTCATAGAGATCATCCAAGCTCAAGTCGGTCATCTCATCGTCGTCACAGCTCTGAACGGTGGCAAAGGCGCCGCTGGCGACCTTCTTTTTCAGATCCGCCTTTGACATCACATGTAGCATTCTTGAGAACGCCGCAGCCAGCTTGAGCTTATGTGAGTCACGATGCTCCAGCCCTTCCGGCGGCGTGCGCCTGGTCAGGAAGTAGATCTGCTCATCGCCTAGGAGGGTGGCGGAGGGTGGCGTCACTTCGTTGATCTTCTTGGTAATTTTCAACAGATCGCTCCAATGCATCGTGTCTCGCTCGTCGTACGTAGCGCGCGTGATTGCGAGCAAGGCCAGCAACATCGTGGGCGCTACGGCCCACCACGGGCGGTCCGGGCGGCCGAGGCGGGATCCCACAACATACAGGCCGACCACCGCAAGAATACTCATCGGTGCAACCACCAACAGGAAGTAGCGCGCAAAAGTTGGGTGGGCCCTGGAAATGTGAATGGCCTCGGCCAGCGTCAGCCAGGCAC
Organism: uncultured Acidobacteriaceae bacterium; assembly: GCA_963740005.1. Taxonomy (GTDB): domain Bacteria; phylum Acidobacteriota; class Terriglobia; order Bryobacterales; family Bryobacteraceae; genus CAJCIT01. Next base: position 6,240 of record CAVUCO010000055.1, read on the forward strand.
AGAGATAGAGTTCGGCCCGGCGGATTCGATCCCAGGCGAGGTGGGGCAAGTAATCGCCGCCTTCTCCTGTGGCGCCGATCGCCGTCGGATAAGCCTGCGGGCCGCGGCGGGCAATGCTGATGACGTATGCCAGTCCAGCAATCGCCAGGAGGCCGAGCACCAGCCCCTGCGAGGATTCAAGCCAAGATGACAGCACGTCGATGTCGTGCGGAATTGCGTCGGACCAGTCCACCTGGCGGTAGCGCATATGGTAATCGAAGATGTTGAAACGCACCACGCGCGGCGACTTCAGGAAGAGCCAGAGTATGGGCAGCCACGCGACCCCCGCGCCTACCAGGAACGTGGCGGCCTTGATCCAGCGCTGCCCCAATCGGTTATAAATCACAAGCCAGAGCAGCAGAACCGGGGCGTACGGAGCAGCCAGCAGCGTAGCGCCAGCCGCTGCGCTCGCCACCATCCCCGCCATCGCGGCGGCCAGCGGATTCTTGACGCCAACCGCCCAAACCGTCAGGCGAAAGGCGGCCACGGTGAGAAACAACGCCATCGCGTACCCCTGGCCCAAGGGAGCAAACTGGACGATCTGGATGTTGGCTCCCACCAGAACGGCCGTCAATAAAGAAGCAGACAGGCGCCAGCGAGGAATCGGCAGATGCCGGTAGACGAAATCCGCCGTCAGGAAAATCGCCCCAATCGTCAGAACCGCCGCCAGCAAATGGATCATCCGCCAGCTGTCTCCAAACAGAAGCATCCAGCCCGCATTCCAGAAGGCATTCAGCGGCGTTTGCGGAAAAAAGAAATCAAGGTATGGTAGCCGCCCCTCTTTTATGAGCTGGGCGGCCAGGACGTGAAAACCCTCATCCCAGGCAAATGCCCAAGTCTGTGAGTAGAGGATGTAGGCGGCGCCAATCAGCAAAACGACGCCGCACAGGACCAGGTATGGCGCTCGCCTACGCTGGTCCGGAGCCGCGTCCACGCGGGGAAAGTCAATCTGGGGTGATTCTTCCATGAATATCGGTTATCGGTGGTCCCGGCGCCATCTCAAGCGAAGGCTCGCGGGTTTCAAGATATTGTAGTAGGAGCGTGCCCTTTCGTGGCTCAGCAGGAGGATTCTTTTGTCTATCTCGCGCAGACAGCTCATGGTGGGAACCCTAACGTCCCTGACGGCCGCAATTGCAGCAACCGCCTCCGAAGAGCGAATTCCCGCGTACCACAGCGAACCGCCGGCCGGGCCCCTACCCGCAACCAAGGATCCTCAGCAGTACGCCTCCAAACCGGAAGTGCAGCGCGTCTACGAACTCGCAGGCAAGATCCGCCCGGTACTCTATCAGCTGCCTTGCTATTGCTCTTGCGATAAGTTCGCCGGTCATGGCAGTCTGCTCGATTGCTTCGTCGATGCCCACGGTGAGGAATGTTCTATATGCCGCCACGAAGCTGTGTTTGCCTACCAGCAGGCGAAGGCAGGCGTCTCTCCAGCGAAGATTCGCGCGAAAATCATCGCCGGCCAGTGGAAGAAAGTTGATATGTCGCCCCAGGCTTTGGCAAACCTATAAGCTCTCCCGTCTCCTCGCATCAGTGAATTCGCTCGTGAGTCCAGCGGTCTCTGCCCGCCCAGTAAGGACACTTGGGGCAAGACTTGCCGTCGGGATAATCGATCCCTTCCTCATGGGGGCAGCCGATGATCCGATCGGTGATCGCTACCGATTTAGCGCCTTGCGCCAGGATGTAGGCTAGAATCTCCTGTTCGATCGCCCCGTCTTGACGGATATCGGCCTCCTCGCTAAACCAGCGCTCAAGCGAATCGGTCTCTCCGTCTTCGGTTCGTATAATGCCGACCGCCACCTTGGTTGCCAACTCGTCCGTCGGCCCATAGAGCGCCACCGTCGCCACGGGGTAACCCTGAAATCCTCGCTTTGCCTTCGACCGCAGCCGCGAAATGGATTTCTTCTTTATCTTCCTCATACTTCAGATGGAATACCCCTTGGAGCCCCCCCGTCAAGCAGAGATTCCGATAGGGACCCCCTAAACTTGTCAACTAGCTTATAAATCGAGCCTTGGGCCCAGCCCAAGCGCACGCCCCAGCTTCAGCCACCGCGAATTCGCCGCCAACGCCCTCTCAGCGATCAGCGTTTCGACTCTGCGTTCAAGTTCCGACCTCCCTTCCATTTGGTTCTCGAATAAACGGGACTGTGCCACTCGGAACTTCTCCAGTTCAACCACCAGCTCACGCAGTTCCCCGAATTCGTCGTGCGGCAGGCCGGGCGATTGCCCCGCTTCAATTGCACGGCCGTGTTCGTCTACCGCGGCGCTCTGAGCACGCAGCGCCGCCAGCAAAAGGCCGAGTTCGTTTCGTCCCCTGGTCACCTCACCGGTCAGTTCGGCAACGATCGATTCTTTCTCGCCCAGCTTGGCAACTAGTTCGTAGACTTGCTGGTCCAGGCTTTGTGCCCATCCGGTCCGTTGTTCCAGCTCTTGCTCGGTGGCCTTTAGTGCCGTGAGCGCGGCATCGCGCTCGCCCTGGTGATTGAGGATCTCCTGTTCAAGACTAGCGATCCACTTGTTTCTTTCGTCCAAGTCAGATTCAAATTGCGCCAACTGGGCGGCAGCGACCTCTCGCTCCCGCTTGTAGTCGACAACCTGCTGTTCGAGCCCTGCGATCCAGTGCTCCCTCGACTTCAAATCGGATTCAAACTGACCCAGCTGTGCGGTAGCGACCTCACGTTCCTCGGCCAGTGTCTTTAATTCCTGTTCCAGCAAGTGAATGTGACGTTCTCGCTCGCGCAAAAGGTTTCCTTCATGGGGAACATACACATAGGAGAGCGCCGAGATCGGTTGACGACCGCAAACCGCCATATAGTACTGCGCGTCTGCAACTTCGTGCGCGGCCTCGGCAAATGTAGCGGCTCCGCCCGCCGGAGACTGCTCGCCCAGGAAACTGAAGGCTTCCACGCGGTTCTGAGCGAGAATGCGCACGTGCGGAAACCACGCTTGCAACGCTTCGCGGAATTCCTCGTATTCGAATTCGTGGACGTGAAAAGGGTTAGGGCCCTCGCACCGCCGTGCTTCGCCGTAGTACGTCTTATTCGGCGTCGAGACAAGAAACAAGCCATCGTCGGCTAGAACCCGATTCGCTTCGCTCAAGAGCTGTGGCCAATTCGCCAGATGCTCAATCACTTCAAATGCCGTGATCAGGCCGAAAGACCCTATGTCCGCAGGAAAGCTCTCTGCCGCTCCGACCACGAACGTCGCTTTGTCTCCGTAGTGCAGGGTAGCGTAGTCAACCGCGTCCGACGAGATATCGAAGCCTAGCGTATAGGCTGCCGTCCCGGCGAGGGAAGCCGTGCCATAGCCGGTGCCGCAGCCTACATCGAGCACCCGCTTCCCTGCCGCTAGTCCCGCCGCAAACGAGTAGCGCGATACATGTTCGTCCCAAAGACTTGCTTCCACCAATCCCGGGATTACGCGCTCACCGGTGAAATCTGTCAAGATGATTCCTCATCGAAAAGCCAATCGGCTTTCCCGTCTATTAAAAAGTCTCACATTCGTTCTTCGCACAGCCTTCGCATGGCAAAGCGGTGACGAATCTCCAAACGAGGAGTTTACACTCCAGACGCCAAATTGGTACTTCGCCTGCAGTAAATCCGCTCATGAGACCGGCTACATCGGAAGTTACACGAGTCGCGGTGAAAGTCCCGGCTGGCAGAATTGACCTGGCGGCCGACGTCGTGCTGCCTGACTTGGCTTGCGGCTTGGTCATTTTCGCTCATGGCAGCGGAAGCAGCCGCCACAGCCCCAGAAATCGCTACGTTGCCGACCTTCTGAATCAGGCCGCAATTGGCACCATGTTGATCGATCTTCTGACCGCGGGGGAAGAAGCTGTGGACAGACGCACGGCCGAACTACGCTTCGATATCGGTCTGCTGGGCCAGCGGCTGACCGTTATCACCGATTGGGTCTGCCAACAAGCTCTTTTGACCAAGCTAGGGATCGGGTACTTTGGCGCGAGCACCGGGGCTGCCGCTGCTCTGGTTGCGGCCGCTGAACGGGCCACGATCGTACAGGCGGTCGTTTCTCGCGGGGGACGACCGGATCTGGCGGGCGAGGCGCTCAGGCGGGTGCTCGCACCGACGCTGTTTATCGTGGGCGGAAACGATTCCATGGTTCTGGATCTCAACTGCCTGGCGATGGCCGCGCTGCCCCGCCAAACGGACCACAAGATCGAAGTTGTATCCGGCGCCAGCCACCTCTTCGAGGAATCCAACACACTGCACCAAGCCGCAACCCTCGCAAAGGACTGGTTTCGGGACCATCTTCAGTCCACCCCAAGGCCCGACTGACGGGCATCGGCCGAGTCAGCCTTGGTAAGTCGCGATCCAGCTGCCTGCGCCCTTTCACGCAGTCCGAGACGTCGACTTGGATTGGATCTTCTAGTAAATAGCACCTGAAGGACCAACTAGTAACACTTACAGTGGCCCTGTGCTTGCACTTACTCTTTCCGGCGCTGTATCTTAGATAGCGCACATGCCGGGCTCCAGGGCGCGCGAGCCCAATGTGCGGTGTTACTTAGGTGCGTCGAAGGTCATGAGCTACCCAAGCGTTGCTCTTCGAGATAGCCAAGGAAAGTCTGGGTTCCGGTGGGCCGAGAAGTGGTTCTTGCGTCAAATCTTCAAGGCCATCGGACCGGCTCCGATTCGATTCGCGATCAAAGACGGCGAGGAACTTAGCCCACCTGGGATCGCTCCCATCGCGACCGTCGTGATCCATGATCGCAGGACCATTGCCGCCCTGATTCTGGATCCTGAAGTTGCCTTCGGAGAGGGCTTCGCCGAGGGCCGAATCGAAGTCATCGGCGATCTTCCGCGCGCGATCGAAGCGGTCTTTCATTCATGGCCGAGTGGCGCGGCAGCCAAGAGCTGGTATTCCCGGCTGAGTTCGCGAGCCATGAGCTGGCTGCAAGCTAATACTCTGGATGGCTCTCGCAACAACATCCACGGCCACTACGATTTGGGGAACGATTTCTACAAGCTCTGGCTCGATTCCCAACTGGTCTACACCTGTGCCTACTTCGAGTCGCCCTCCGCCACCCTGGAACAGGCGCAGGAATCCAAGATGGAGTACGTTTGCCGCAAGCTCGGGCTGCAGCCCGGTGAGCGGGTGATCGAAGCAGGCTGCGGGTGGGGCTCTTTGGCACTCTACATGGCTCGGAAATATGGCGTCCGGGTCAAGGCATTCAATATCTCTCGCGAACAAATCCTCTACGCGCGGCAGCGAGCTTCGGCGTCCGGGCTGAGTAATCAGGTCGAGTTCATCGAAGACGACTACCGGAACATCTCACGCCATCGGAGCGGCGGGCAGTCCGACGTCTTTGTGTCCGTTGGAATGCTGGAACATGTCGGCGCGGCGAACTACGGTGAACTGGGACAGGTGATCTACCGGTCCGTTGGAGCGTCCGGGCGAGGACTCCTGCATTTCATCGGCAAAAACTTCAAAGAAGACTTCAGCCGCTGGATCAGGAAACGGATCTTTCAGGGAGCCTATGCCCCAACCCTGCAGGAAGCCATGAGCATCCTGGAGCCGCACCACTACTCCGTCCTGGATGTTGAGAATCTCCGCCTGCACTATGCCAAAACGGTGGAGCATTGGCTGGAGCGCTTTGACCGGTCGAGCCAGCAGGTCTCCGACATGTATAGCCCATGCTTCCAGCGCGCGTGGCGGCTGTATCTGGCTGGCTCGATCGCCGGCTTTCGGGCTGGCTCAGTACAGCTGTTTCAGATTGTCTTTGCCGGACCCGATTGCCGGCCGATTCACTGGACTCGCGCCCCGCTCTATGCGGGTGCCCATTCGGAAGCGCACGCGCCATGGACTCCTGCGATGTCTTGATTGTCGGCGGCGGACCCGCGGGCTCATCCTCTGCCTGGGGCTTACGGCACTCCGGGCTGGACGTCGCCATCCTGGATAAGGCCACGTTCCCGCGCGATAAAGTCTGCGGCGGCTGGATAACGCCGGGTGTCCTGTCAACGCTTGACATCCAGCCCGACGACTACGCCCGTCAGTCTGTGCTGCAGCCCATCACCGCCTTTCGCGTCGGCAGTATCCATGGGCCTGTTGTCGAAACCGCCTACGGCCGGCCCGTGAGTTACGGTATCCTCCGAAGGCAATTCGACGATTACCTCCTCCGCCGCTCCGGTGCGCGAATTCTCCCGCCCGGGAGCCTGGTCAAGCTCGAGTACTCTCGAAACCGGTGGATCGCGAATGGCCAGATTGAGGCTTCTGTTCTGGTCGGCGCAGGCGGCCATTTTTGTCCCGTCGCGCAACTCACTGGCGCGAAGTCCGGCCGCGAATCGGCCGTCGTTGCCAAGGAAACCGAATTCGAAATGAGTGCAGCGCAGCGGGCCGGCTGCCTGGTGCGTGAAGAAATGCCCGAGTTGTATTTTTGTGCCGACATGCAAGGATACGGCTGGTGTTTTCGGAAGGGCAATATTCTCAACGTCGGGTTGGGACGGGCTGACCCGCACCGGCTATCCGCGCACGTAACAGACTTCCAACGGTTTCTAAAATCGTCACAGCGCGTCTCGTTCGACATGCCGTCGCTCCGTGGCCACGCTTATCTCCTCTTTGGGAACTCGACGCGTAACATCGTCGGCGACGGCCTCTTGCTGGTGGGCGATGCGGCGGGCCTGGCTGCGCCCTACAGCGGCGAAGGAATCCGGCCGGCCATTGAGTCCGGCTTGCTGGCCGCTCAGACAATCGCGGAGGCCAACGGACAATACAGCAGGCAGCAATTGGAAAGCTATCGCACCCACCTTCTTGACCGCGGTCAGTCCCGCTGGCGTTCCTGGACGACACATCTGGGCAGCTTCGTCCCTTCCCGCTCCATCGCTCCTCTCTCCAGGTTCCTGCTCGGTACTCATTGGTTCGTGCGGGATGTCGTCCTCCACCGGTGGTTTTTAGAATCCGGTGCGTCCGCATCTTGACGCCTGGGAAAACGGTGCGCCAGTTGCTCTGTGCATTCATGAAGTCTCCCAAGGAGGTCGTCATGAACATGCTGCGACGTTGTCTGGATTACCTGGACCGGAATCACATCGCCTATTCGCATTCCATTCACCCGCCTGCCTTCACCGCCCTCGAGGTCGCGGCGGCCGATCGAATACCGGCATACACCTTGGCCAAGACAGTGGTCTATTTTGGCGACACCGGCTATGGCATGGCCGTGGTGCCGGCGGATCGCACCGTTGACTTTGCCGAGGTTCGGCGGCTCATGGGGCTGAGCTTTATCCGGCTGGCCACGGAAGTCGAATTGGTTGATCTGTTTCCAACGTGTGAGGTCGGCGCCATGCCACCCTTAGGCAACCTGTTTGGGTTGCCGGTTCTGGTTGACGTGGCCATTGAAGCCCAGGAGTTCATTGCCTTTACTGCGGGTACTCATCGCGATGTAATTCGAATGAGTTTTTTTGATTTCGCAAAGCAAGTGAACCCCCTGATCGCCGATTTCGCCACGATCGAATCCCTGGTAGCCGGAATCTAGCGGATCGCCACTGGTCGGATATCAGAAGCACCTCTGTGGCCCCCGCAGCGCCTGCGCCCTTCTGGAGCGCACATCAGCCTCTGTCGTCCCGCTCAACTTTTGCGCGAAAGGGCGCAAAACAAGTCAGTTCTTCTGCGTATACTAACGCGGCTACGAATAACGGGTTTCGACGAATCTATTTCATCGATCGCTGCGCGATTCAAATACAATGGCACTGGTGCCAAAGACATTTGCCGTCCTCCTTCTCTTGATTGGCGCGTGCAGCCTGCTTCGAGCGGCCGAACCAACAGTCGCGGAAGGCCGGCAGTTTGTTGAAACAGCAGAAACAAAGCTGCTGCAGCTGACCAACGACGCACAGCAAGCGGATTGGGTCAAATCGACCTACATCACAGATGACACCGAGGCGCTCGCCGCGCGCGCCGATGAACGCCTCATTTCGGCTACGGTCGAGTTGGCAAAACAATCGGTACGCTTTCAGAAGCTCTCGCTGCCGCCTGACTTGGCGCGTAAGCTGTATCTGCTCCAGAATCAGTTGACGCTGGCGGCGCCCGCCGATCCGGTATTGAGCACTGAAGTGACGCGTCTGGTCACAACCATGGAAGGCACCTACGGCAAAGGAAAGTACTGTCCCGGCCCAGCCAGCGCACTCCCGAAGAAGACTGGTGAGTCGCCGTGCTATGACCTCGAGGATCTCAGCCAGCTGCTAGCCCAAAGCCGCAATGCCGCTCAGTTGAAGGAAGCCTGGATCGGCTGGCATGAAATCTCGAAGCCCATGCGCCCTGGCTTTGCCCGCTTTGTGACGCTGTCCAATCAAGGTGCGCGCGAGCTCGGCTTTGCCGACACCGGCGCCATGTGGCGATCGCAATATGACATGTCGGCCGACGCTTTCGCCCAGGAATTGGACCGGCTCTGGACGCAGGTGCGGCCGTTATATCTATCGCTTCACACCTATGTTCGAAAGAAGCTGCGTGAGAAGTATGGTGATGCCGTCCCCGCACATGGCCCGATCCCGGCGCAGTTCCTCGGCAACATGTGGGCGCAGGATTGGAGTAACATCTACGATCTGGTAGCGCCGAGCGATGCCGGCGCGGGTTACGACCTCACCAAGATCCTGCAAGCCCGCCAAACCAAACCGCTGGACATGGTGAAGTACGGAGAGCATTTCTTCGTGTCGCTCGGCTTTGCGCCGCTGCCGTCCACCTTCTGGGAACGGTCCATGTTCACCAAGCCCCGCGACCGCGAAGTGGTCTGCCATGCCAGCGCCTGGGATGTGGACAACGTGGACGACCTCCGCATCAAGATGTGCATCGATATCACCGATGAAGACTTTCTGACCATTCACCACGAGCTGGGTCACAACTTTTATCAGCGCGCCTATGATAAGCAGCCGTTTCTGTTTCGCAATAGCGCCAACGATGGTTTTCATGAAGCCGTCGGCGATACCATCGCACTCTCCGTCACGCCCGAATATCTCGTGAAAATCAAGCTTCTTGAGCAAGCGCCCGATCCATCCAAAGACATCGGTTTGCTGCTGCATAAGGCGCTTGAGAAAGTGGCCTTTCTGCCGTTTGGCCTATTGATCGATCAGTGGCGCTGGAAGGTCTTCAACGGCGAGATCACGCCCGGCGAGTACAACGCTGCCTGGTGGCAGCTGCGTTTGAAGTATCAGGGCATTGCACCGCCCTCGCCGCGCACCGAAGACGGCTTCGACGCCGCGGCAAAATACCACGTGGCGGCGAATGTGCCTTACATGCGTTATTTTCTGGCAGACATTCTCCAGTTCCAGTTTCATCGAAGCCTGTCGAAGATCGCAGGCTGCAAACAACCGCTCAACCGCTGCTCCATCTATGGAAACCAGGAAGCGGGAACGCGCCTGAACACCATGCTCACCATGGGTGCGAGCAAGCCTTGGCCCGAAGCGCTGGCAGCGCTCACCGGGCAAACCCAGATGGATGCCACAGCGATTGTGGATTACTTCGCGCCACTGCAGAAGTGGCTGGATGAACAAAACAAAGGCGAGGAGCTGGGATGGTGAGCGTCCGCCCTCAGGAAATCTCACGTACGAGGAGTTAACAATGCAATCTGACGAACCAACTCAAATTTCCCGCCGGGCGTTCACCGCCGGCGCAGCCGCCTTCATGATCGTCCCCCGCCACGTGCTCGGTGGCCAGGGCTTCGTCGCGCCTAGCGATAAGGTCAACCTCGCCACCATCGGTCTCGGCCGCCAGGGTGAAGCCATCACCATGGAACTGCTCGCTCGGCCCGATGTTCAGGTGATTGCGGTCTGCGACTGCAATAAGAGCGGCATGAACTACGTTGAGTACGGGCCCAATTCGCTTCTCAAGGCCGCGCGCAAGCTGCTCGGCCCAGGTTACGAGAATTGGGGCGCGGATCTCACATCGCCGGGCGAAGCGCGCCTCGCTCCTCACTTTGAAACCAGCCTCGGTATGGGCGGGCGGGAGCCGGCTAAACGGCTGGTTGAAGCCTATTATGGTTCCCGCAAGGGTTCCGCTTCCGGCGCCTACAAGGGCTGCACTGCCTACGCCGACTTTCGCGAGCTTTTAGCCAAAGAGAAGGGTCTGGATGCCGTATACGTCGCTACGCCCGATCACTGGCACGCGCCGATCGCGATCACCGCCATGCGGCAACACAAGCATGTCTTGGGGCAGAAGCCCATGGCTCATTCCATCGCCGATGCCCACCGCATGGCCGCAACGGCGAAAGAGATGAAAGTGGCCACTTCAGTGACGGTCAACAACCCCTCTAGCGATCCCACCCGCCTCATTGCCCAGTGGATCGACGCCGGCGCCATCGGCCATGTCCGTGAAGTTCACAACTGGTCCAGCCGGCCCTTCTGGCTCCAGGGCATCGACCGCCCCACCGAAGTACAACCCATTCCGGCAGGCCTCGATTGGGACATGTGGCTAGGGCCGGCGCCTGAGCGTCCCTACAACAACGCCTATCTACCCTTCGTCTGGCGCGGCTGGTACGACTTCGGCTGTGGTTCCTTCGGCGATATGGGCTGCTACAGCTTCGCCGGCATCTTCAAAATCCTGGGTCTCACTCCGCCCGTGCGCGTCGAATCCAGTTCCAGCGATTCGTTCCCGGAAACGTACCCCAAGGCCTCCATGGTCCACCTGACGTTTCCTGCCGGCGGCAACCACGGCGAGGTGCGCATGTCCTGGTACGACGGTGGACTGCGTCCGCCGCGTCCCGCCGGCCTGAAGCCGAAAGACGAGGCCCTCTTCATCGGTGGCGAAGAAGGTGAAGGCATCATGTACGTCGGCGACAAGGGCTTTCTGCTGGCCGGCTTTAACGGGAACAACCCCCGCGTCTATCCGGAATCGCCAAGATTCAAAACGCCACCACCGAACCGCCGCGATGACGACGAAATGCACGATGTTGCCATCGAACAGTGGATCGCCGCCTGCAAAGGCGGCCCGGCGCCTCTTGCGAACTTCGAAATTCAAAGTCCGGTAACCGAGTCGTTCCTGCTCGGTTGCATCGCCCAGCGCTTTCCCGGCGAGCTGATCGAATGGGACGCGGCCAACATGCGAATTACGAATTCAGAGAAACTGAATGCGTACGTCGATCCGCCTGCCCGCAAGCCCTATGCCATAGGAACGTAACATGAGCCGGTCTCTGAAGGGCGTCCTCGCAGCCGCCGCCCTGTGCTCAGCGGCGCTCTTCGCGAACCAGGGCGCCAGTTGGCAGATCGGCCCATGGGAGCGCCCGCCCGACGCCGCCCCGGTGATCGCGCCCAACAAAGATTCGCTATTCCGCAATCCAGTGGATGGCAAGCAAGTCCAGTGGGAGGCCCTGCACACATTCAATCCCGCGGCCATTGTCCGAAACGGTAAGGTCTACGTCCTCTACCGCGCCGAGGACGACTCCGGCGTAATGCAAATTGGCATGCACACTTCCCGCCTGGGACTCGCCGAAAGCGATGATGGCATCCACTTCACTCGCCGTCCCGAGCCAGTTCTCTACCCCGGCAAAGATAAGCAGAAGAGTCGCGAATGGCCGGGCGGCTGCGAAGATCCGCGCATCGTGGAAAGCGACGACGGCACCTACGTCCTGACTTACACGCAGTGGAACCGGAAGAAAACCGACGCGGCCATCGCCACGTCCAAAGATCTAATTCACTGGACCAAATATGGCCCCGCTCTGGGCACTTCGGGCAAATATGCAGCCCTCTCCTACAAATCCGCCGGGATTGTCACCCACGTGAAAGGTGGACGCCTCATTGCAGCCAAAATCGGCGGCAAATATTGGATGTATTGGGGTGAAGGCGTCATCCGCCTTGCAACCTCCGGCGATCTCATCCACTGGAAGCCCGTCGAGGACGATCACGGCGAAGCAGTCGAAGTGCTGTCAAAACGCGACGGGCGCTTCGACAGTTCGTTCCCGGAGACCGGGCCTCCGCCCGTGCTCACCGACCAGGGCATCGTGGTTTTGTACAACGGCAAGAACGCTCCCACCGGCGGTGATCCTGCGCTCGGCCCGGAAGCCTACGCCGTCGGCGAGGCGCTTTTCGCGGCGGATGCCCCAGCCAAGCTCATCGCGCGTACCGATCAGCCCGTGTTCAAGCCGGAACTGCCCTTCGAGAAGACCGGCCAATACGCTGCCGGCACGACCTTCGCGGAGGCGTTGGTTTGGTTCCATAATCAGTGGTTCCTCTATTACGGCTGCGCCGATTCCAGGGTGGGCGTTGCCATGGCCCAAACGCCGCAGCTCTAGCCTGAGGACTGCAGCTTTCGGTTAGCATGGTTTCGAGCGGGAAGCCAAACGGTCTAGAGAAAGACCACTACTAACCGCCACCGTGGGGATGAGAATGCGTTTCGCACCGGTCATACTGATTGGCTGCCTGTTGCAGGCCGGGCTCATGGCTCAGGTCGAACCTGGGGCCGAAGGACCTGTTGACCCGTTCCTTACCCAAGCGCGGCAGTCGGCTGCCGGGTTTGCGGATAAGCTCCCCGATTTCGTGTGCCGGCAAGTAACAACCCGCTACCGAAGAAACCTCAGCGATGGTTCCTGGCAGCAGCTCGACGTCATCTCGGCCGACGTAGCATATAACCGTAAAGCCGGGGAAAGCTACAGCAACATCCAGCTAAACGGTGCACCGGAAGGCGACCGGATGTTGGCACTCTCGGACAGCGTTTCCGTCGGCGAATTGGCCCTCGGCTTGCCCAATTTGTTCTCTTCCGCCGCCGATGACGACTTTCACCTCAACGAGGATGTGGGGCTGAACGGCCAGCCAGCCCGTGTGTACGCCTATGAAGTGGACCAGAGCGCCTCGCGCTGGAAGGTCAAAGAGCGCGCCGCGGTGGCCACGCCGGCCTACGCCGGCCGGATCTGGATCGATAAAACGACGGGCCTGGTAATCCGCCTGCAGATGATCGCCGACCCGCTGCCGCCCGCTTTTTCTGCCAATCAAATCACCACCACTGTCGATTTTGGCCTAGTGGACCTGGGAGACGGTGCGAAGTACTTTCTGCCCACCAGCTCGGAGACCCTGTTCTGCAGACGCGAAACCGGTGCGTGCGACCGCAACGTCACGCAACTCCGCGACTACCGCAAGTTCGGCGCAGAGTCTGCCATCGCGTTCGGGGAAATACCGAAAGAGTTCGGCTTGGGCTCGGCCACGCCCGCGCCAGCAGCGGCGCCCCCGGCAGCGCGCGGCAAGCGCGGAAGTTCGAAGGAGCCTGTGTTCTCGTTTGTCGGTGTTTTGCGTCCACCACAAGACAAAAACATGATCCTCGAGCTGGACGATACTCGCTTCATCTTGTTTACCCCAGGCGGCAGTGCTCCAATGGGTCTGTCCCCCGGAGAGCGCGTCCGCATCGAGACCGACGACCTCGATAGTCACGTTCTCCTAGCCCATTCGTTCAGCGTGCTTCCAGCGACGCCCCGAGTCACTCCTTCGCCACCCGAGCCCGGCGGTCCCGCTCCCGCGCCGGACCCCATCATCGAACAGGCCCGAGAAAGTGCGAAAACTCTGGTTGGCGAGCTTCCGAACTTCCTTTGCAATGAGGAAGTGAAGCGATATAGGAACTGGCCGAAGCACAAGCAATGGCAATTCGAAGACACACTGGCGGCGGAGCTTCTCTACAGCAGGAAGACTGGCGAGGAGTACCGCAATGTCCGCGTCGATGGCGTACCAACCAAGAAACAGTGGATCGAGTTGGGTGGCGACATCTCCACTGGAGAGTTCGGTAGCCTGCTGCGGGGTATCCTTTCCAAGCGAGCCAGCGGCTTCCAGTTTGAAGCCGAGGACACTGCGGATGGCGCACCCGCTCGCCGGTACAGTTTCCACGTCTCCCGCGCGGAGTCCGACTGGGTAATCAGGTCCGACTACCAGTTCATTGTCCCGGCCTACAGCGGTCGCATCTGGTTCGACCGTGATTCCAATACCGTCTTGCGGGTCGAAAGACACGCCGAAGAAATACCATCCGATTTCCCGGTAAGCAGCGTGGAAGGGGGAGTCAACTTCGGCCTTGTTCACCTCGGTAGTTCTGAGACCTACTTGCTTCCGGTGCACGCTGAGACGCGTGCTTGCTACCGCGAGAAGCAGGAATGCAGCCGCAAAACGATCGATTTTCGCAACTACAAGAGATTCACCGGCGAATCAACGATCATCTTCTGAGTGGGAGCCTCGCCGACGCGTTGATGCCCTCGGTCTGCACAATTAGCAACGATATACCCTATGTTGGCTTGGCCACGATGACCGGGGCTAACCGACGAGGTTTTGCAGCGCTTCAACAACGGAAACAATACGCGCGCCCTCGTACTCTGCGACGGCGAGTAAAACTGCGTCCCCAGTCACCAGAAAATCAGCTTTGGCCGACAGGGCCGTGCCTATCACCACATCGTCATCAGGGTCGGGTACGACACGTGGTATCGGCGTGGGTCGGACCAAAGAAGCCAGCTCGGCATACAGATCAACAAGCTGATCGACAGAGAATAGCGACGCTGCAATCTTTGGCTCAGACTTAGGGCGCAGAAGAACTTCGGTCAGTTCGGCGAGAAGCGGCGCACTCGTGAACAGCCTGACACGTTCGCCGCGACCAAGTTGCAAAAGCTGCCTTGGGTTTCCATCCCATAGCAGGCCCGAGACAACGACATTGGTGTCTAGCACCAGACGCATCAGCGGGGACTTTGGGCCCGTCTGCCTGCGCGCATGGCTGCTATCTCTTCGGCGACTGCCTCAGGCGACATAACAGCTGGTTCTTCGATCGCGGACATGCGGTCCATGGCCGAGAACAGTTGCCCCACATGTTGCTCTTTAAGCTGCTTGCGAAGCCACTGTTCCAGAAATTCAGGAGATAGGAGGCCAGCGCGCTGAGCTTCCTGGGCCAGTTGATCTGGCAAGGTGATCTGTACAGTCGTCATTCCTACGGCCCTCCTGCCTTTCATCCGCAATTTCTATCGTAGCCTTTTACCACGTCTCGATGCGTTCTCGAAGTTTTGTGCTGAACCTGGCGGCTGAATTATGCGCTTTCGGCGCCTCGCTTCTTGCTCCGAAGCAAGGCTATTAGCCCGCCGGCCCAGAGCAATTCGGCCCAAAGCCGTTCCCGGAGGTTTCGTTGTTGTAACATACTCCCTCCTCCTAGGTCGCGCGTTACAACATGCACTTAAATGGATCAGAATTAATAATTCATTTACTGATCCGTTTCCGGCCAAATGACTATACTCTAAGTGGTTTATGGTAAGCGGCAGCTTTCCAACAGGAAACCATTAATCGGCAAGAACGTCTGTTCCAAGAAGCGAGAGGGACCGAGAACGTGGGGGACGCAAGCCAAAAGTTGGTCGAACCGAAGCTCAACGGCAAACTCATCGCCAGCGAGATGATGCGCAACATGGAACTGGGCCGGTTCGAGATGGCCTACACCATCCTGCTGCCGTGCGTTTTCACCATTTACTTAAATCCCGAAGATAGCGCTACGCTCGCCGGCGTCTATAGCCTGATCGCCGAGGATGCGAAACGTGCGCTCCGGGCGCGGGTTGCGGCGCTGAATTCGCCTTCCAAGATGCTGGGGCTGCGGCGGAATGCCAAACCGCCTAAGGAGTATAAAATTGTCGGCCGCGACTGGAGCATCGAGTTCCTTCCCGACCCGGAGGTTCCCCGTGGCGATATCGAAATCCATTCGGAACTAAGCGAAGCCGTTCAGCCCGGTTACCGTGGAACCAAAACAACTCTGCTGGGACGCGAACCGACCGCCGGAGGCCGAACCACCAGCCAGCGCGCTTCCGCCAAGCCGGTGCGCGATCAGGCCTTCGCGGAGATTCGCTATCAGGACGACTCGGGCCCGCAGGTCTATTTCATGACGCAAAATGAATTGCGAATCGGCCGGGGAGGAAGCGGCCAGCCGATGGACCTGGCTCTCTATACAACCGACGAGGTTTCCCGGGAGCACTTGATCATCCGGCGTGAGCCGGGAACAGGTGTGTTTTCGATCGTGGACCTCAGTACAAATGGAACCTGGCTCGACGGGAAGCGGCTGGCTCGCGGGGTCGAGGAACTGTTGCTGAACCGTTCAACCATCGGAGTGGGAGAGGTACTCACGCTTAGCTTTGAGGCGCGTGTATGAATTTCCTCTACGTCGCCCACGTTCCGTATGTTCTGGCCTTTCTCTGTTTCGCAATCGCACTGATCTTGAGCCAGTGGCGACGGAGGCGGCTATGAATGCAGCCATCACATACCGATCCGGCGCCGCGAGTGATCCCGGTCATGAACGGACCAGCAACGAAGACCGCATCTTGGCGGATGATGCAAACGGAGTCTTCCTGGTGGTTGATGGCATGGGCGGCCACGCTGCCGGTGAACTGGCTGCCGATACAGCGGCGCAAGTCATCGCCGAGCAGATGAAACATCCCGCGGCCGACGTCGAACGAACCATCCGCGCGGCCATCACCGCGGCCAACAACCGCATTTACGAGTTGGCCGAGTCCCGGGAGGAATGGCACGGCATGGCCTGTGTACTCACTCTGGCGGTGGCTCACGACGACCACTTCACCGTCGGCCATGTCGGCGATTCCCGGCTTTATCTGATTTGGAATGGCAACCTGCGAAAGATCACGTCAGACCATTCATTCGTCGGAGAAAAAGAAGACCGCGGAGAGCTGACCGAGGAGGAGGCCATGGCCCATCCCCGGCGCCATGAAGTTTTGCGCGATGTGGGATCGCGTCCTCGCGGACCGGATGACTCGCCGTTCATCGAGATCAAAGATTTTGTTTTTCGGCCCGACGCTGCCCTGCTTCTCTGTTCCGATGGATTGACCGACGTCCTCACCTGCGCTCAGATGAAGGCCATCATCGAGCGCTATGACGGCGATGCGGGCCGCACGGCGCAGTTGTTAACCAAGGCCGCCAGCGATTCGGGCGGCAAGGATAACATCAGTGTTGTCTTTATAGCCGGTTCCGAGTTCGCGGGCATCGAATCCAACACACTCATCGAGGTTCGCGCCAGGCATGCAACAACGCGAGTCCGTGAAAATCTCCAGGCTCCGCGTGCATCCACTCTCAGTCGCCTGCTCTGGCTGGTGACAGGCATGGTCCTGGGAGCTCTGCTCTGGATCGCCGGCGAACGTCTCCTCCCGGCCCCGGCCCCCAAGGACCTGAACGCACAGCAGCGGCCTGGCCGCATTACCGTGGATCCCTCCGACCCGCTCGGGATCACCAAGGCGCTCACGCTGGCACGCCCCGGAGACACTCTTGACGTTCCCCCCGGTCAATACTTCGGTCCGCTCCATTTGAAGGATCATGTGGCGATCCTTGCAACGTTTCCGGGCCAGGCCATCGTTGTGAGCAATCCGGCTTCCCTGTCTGACCCAGGTCTCGCTCTGGCAGCTAGAGGCGTGTCGGACGCTCGCGTTACCGGATTGCGGATTTTGGGCGATGAAACCCATCCCTTGCGAATCGGGGCACTCTTCTCAAATGCTGCGGTCGAAATGGACGACGTTGAAGTTTCCGGTGCCATTGAAACTGGTGTCCGGATCGAAGGTGCGTCTCGAAGTACACTGCTCGCTGACTTTCTCCACGCCAACGTGGGTCCGGGCCTGGTCGTCGCCGATAACAGTACGCCGCGCCTGGGCGGCAACCGGATTATCGACAACGGCAAACTGCCGGGCGCACTGCGCGCAGGCGTAGAAATCTCGTCGAGCGCGAAGCCGGTGCTTGAAAACAACATGATTCTTGGCAACGGCGTGCCCGGGATAGCAAACATGTCGCCCGAAACCGACGTCGAGATCCGCAGCAGGAATCTCCTGGATCCTAAGGCAACTGGGTTTCAGAAAGCGGGGAAAGGAGCAGTGCCCGGGATGAAGTAATGTAGCAGGGCCGCGCCTTCAACCATGCATTTCCAGACGTTTGGCAAATACGAGATAATCCGAAAGCTGAGCCGCAGCCTCACCGACGTCTACTTGGCGCGTGATGCCGAAGCGGACCGGCAGGTGGTTCTCAAGCTCATCGAGCACTCGCGGGACGACTTCACGCAAATCGTCATCGAGGCGGAGCGGCGTGGCGCTTTGATTCAGCGGGACCTGCATCAGAAAGACCCGCGCATCCTGGAAGTGTACGATCTCGGCGAAGAGCTGAACTGCTTCTTCGTCGCCATGGAGTATTTCCCCGGACGAACTCTGGCGGATATCCTGCGCGAAGACGGCAAGCTCGATGCCAAGCGCGCAGCGCGCTATGCGGCCGAGATATCCGACCAGCTCAAAACACTGCATGCCTTTTTGTCGCAAGTCGATGGGCGCAAGCGGGCGGTGGTGCATGGCGATATTAAGCCGTCCAACGTTCAGATCAGCGCCAGCGACGAACTGAGGCTGATTGATTTCGGCATTGCCAAAGTCATCACACTCACGCACAACCTGACGCATCACAACCTGGGAAGCCCCAGCTATTGCTCGCCCGAGCGCTTAAGCTGGGCTCGCGTGGACGCCCACGCCGATCTCTGGGCGCTCGGCGTAACTCTGTACGAAATGGTATCGGGCACGCCGCCCTTCCAGGCCGAGAACACCCGCAAGCTGGAAAGCCTCATCTTGGCGCGCAGGCCTTTGCCTGCCCTGCCGGTCGATTGTCCGGTTCCGCTGCAAGCCATCATCAACAAAGCCCTCGCCTCGCGGATTGATCGGCGCTATCAAACGGCCGAGTGGTTCGAAAGGGACTTGGTTGCCTTCCTCGAAGATCGATCGACGGTAGCCGAATTCGATCGCCGCAGCTTCGCTAATGCCAACGTCACGGTGCGCAGGGAATTGGCCGGCGCGGCCACCGTCCGACGGGAACCCGTAAAAGCGGCCCTGCTTAAGTTCCCGTCCCTTCGCAAGCCCGCGTTTCGTAATCAGTTCCTCCCGGCGTTGGCTCTGCTCGGTGGAGTGATCATCGGCCTGCTGGTATTTGTGCCGCTTGGCTACCTCGATCACTTTTCCCAGGCGGCCGGGCCACTGCGCATCGCCAAGGACTATGCCCACGGAGACGGCTCTGAGATTGCCTCGGATTGGAACTTGTATCAACAGCTCAAGAAAGACAGTCAGCCCCTCAAGTCGTTTTCTCCCGTCCACTCCGTCGAGCATCAGCTTCAATCCAACCTCATGTCGGCCGCTGACAACATCATCGAGGGGTACCGCAATAGCTCCGACCGGACCTTGGGCGATTTCGATTGGTCCAGGGCGCAACTCTGCCTCAGGCATGCGCTCGAGTTAGATCCCTCCAATGCCAAAGCCAAGGGCGAGTTGGCCCTATGCACCGGGTACTTGAATTTGCGGCAGAATCCGAAGCTCCCGGAAGCTATGCTGAGCGCTATAAATTTCAAGCAGGCCGAATCGTATCTCCCCAACTCCCCCGACCCCCATCTTGCCCTCGCGCGCCTCTACGTCTATAGCTATCGAAACGTCGCCCCGGCCCTTGCCGAACTCCAGCAAGCCGAGCGGCTGGGCTATCATCTCGGACCGCGAGAGGCGCAGGAAGAAGCCGACGGCTACCTATACCGCACCGTATGGGATCTGCTTCGAGCCCAACACGCCATTCCCGATTCGGCCAAAACGAAATGGCTGCTATTGGCCAAGTCTGACAGCGACCGCGCCCGGCAATTATACGAACCGCTGGCTGGGTTTTCGAACGTGAGTCTTAGCCTGGATCGCCTCTACGCCTTTGAGACCGAACCAACCAAGCCGCCGGTCAAGAAGTTACGTGCGCTGTCTCATCGCCGCCTATTGGCCTCGCGCTCTGTGGGCTCACACTAATGGCAACTACCAAGACATGGGAAGCGAACGTCGCCGCACAGTTCGACCTGTCTGAGAAGTCGAGAGGCGTCGAGCGCCGCCGCGAGTTCTTCTGGCTGCTCGGGGCATCCCTGCTGGTGGCCGCGGGGCTTGCATTGGTCTTCATGGCGAAGACGCAGGACTTCGCCGACCTCCGAAACCGACTTGATCAGGGCGAGTTGGTGAATCTGAACAGCGTGGCCGGCCCCGAACAACTGGCGCCGGCCTTGCAGGTCTTCACAGAGACCCACGAACGGCAGCTCGCCTCGGATCGTATTTGGAATTATCTGGAACAGCATCGACCTGTCGCCAATGTCGGAGCGCTCGCTCGACTTCGCGTTTCAAAAGATGGTCTGGCGGACTTCCCTGATCTGCAACGCCGAAAGCCGGCTCCTGCGAGTTCTGCTTCGCCGACGGTCGCCCTGCTCCCGCTTTCCAAGTTGAAGCCGCTGTTCTTGGTTAGAACACCTCGGGAATTCATCGGCATTTATCTAACTTGGTGCTTCATTTATGTAGCCGCGTTTTGGGTCGTGCACTTCGCCTGGCGTTGGCGTCATTTCCAGGGCGATCCCTCCATTCTTCCCGCGCTTCACTTACTCACGGGCATCGGTTTGATCTTAATGGTCAGCCTGCGGGATCCTTTGCGGGATACTCTCGAATTCAAGAAGTTTGCATGGGGATCGGCAATCGGTTGCCTGGTCCTCATCCTCCCCCTCTTGCGCGCTTTTCAGGTTCGCAACTTTTCGCGCTGGGTCTACACGCCGGTCCTATTGGCTTTTGCCTTGTTCATTGCTCTGATCGTGCTCGGTTCGGGACCCACCGGAAGTGACGCAAAAGTGAATCTCGGTCCCTTCCAGCCGGTCGAGGTCATCAAGCTTCTCGTCGTCATGTTCCTCGCGGGCTATTTCGCCAAACGATGGGAGTGGCTGCGCGAGGTTCATCAGAAGCAGTTCATCCCTTCCTGGCTGCGGTGGTTGGAACTTCCACGCTTCAGTCACACGCTGTCGGTTATGTCCGCGGTTGCATGCGCCCTGGCCTTTTTCTTTCTGCTGAAAGACATGGGCCCGGCGCTGGTGATGGGCTTCGTTTTCCTGATCATGTTCGCTGTTGCCCGCGGGAAAAGTGGCCTGGCTCTCTTCGGTATCGTTCTGTTGGTTGTCGGCGTGACCATCGGCTATCGGCTCGGCGCGCCGCATACCGTCGTCGAGCGCGTTTCCATGTGGCTTTCGCCCTGGGACAACGAAATCCGCGGTGGTGATCAATTGGCTCACTCGCTTTGGGCGTTCGCGACCGGTGGCCTCTGGGGTTCTGGTCCCGGATGGGGCGACCCAAGCGTCATTCCAGCCGGCCATACCGACCTCGTGCTCCCGGCCATCGGCGAAGAATGGGGGTTCATCGGCGTCCTCACCGTCTGTCTCCTGATCGGCTTCCTGGTCGACCGCGCGTTTCGCATTGCACTCGATGCGCGCGACGATTACGCCATGTTCCTGGCGGTCGGTTTGGGCTCGCTTCTCGCCCTCGAAATGCTGTTGATCTCAGGCGGCGCCTTGGGAGCGATTCCGCTTTCCGGCGTTGTGTCGCCTTTCTTGAGCTCCGGAAATACGGCCATGCTCGCGAACTTCCTGATATGCGCTGTGCTGCTTGGGATTTCAAACCAAACCGCGCGCAGCGCCGTCGCGTCGGGCCCTGGCGAAGGTTCAAACGCCGCTCGCTCGCTGTTTACCACGCCGGTTCGCGTTGTCGGCTTCGCGCTGGGTGCTTGCGCATTCGCGCTCCTGGCGAAGGCGGCCTATATACAGGTTTTTCATGATCGCGCCATCATGATCCAGGATGCGCATGTCATCACGCAAGACGGCATGAAGCGCGAACAATACAATCCTCGCCTTAATCTCTTCGCATCCTCGATACCTCGCGGTGACATCTTCGACCGTAACGGCGTTCTGCTTGCAACCAGCAGCTGGAGCCAGCTGGAAAAGCACCGCGCCGAGTATGAGCGTCTCGGCATTTCCATCGACCAAAGCTGCTCGCGGCTGGAGAGCCGGCACTATCCGTTTGACCCGGTGACCGCTCATCTCTTGGGAGACCTTCGTACCGGTGAGAACTTCCAGGCCACCAACAGCAGTTTGATCGAGCACGATTCCCGGGCGCGCTTGCAAGGCTATCGGGACTATAGTGAGCTGGCGCCGCTGGTCCGCTACCGGCATCAAAAAGGCAACCCCGCCTTGCAGGCTTTCTTGAGCCGGGACCGCGATGTGCACGCAACCATCGATGTGCGCTTGCAACTCAAAGCTTCGGAAATCCTTAGAAAGCGGCTTGAGCCGTCAGGCAAGAAGGGCGCGTTGGTTGTTCTGGACGCAAGCACCGGCGACGTCCTCGCACTGGTTAGTTGGCCTACCGTGCCGCAAAGCGGCGCAGCGACTCCCGATGAGTTGCTCGATCGCGCCCGCTACGGTCAATATCCTCCAGGATCAACCTTCAAGCTGGTCACTGCCATAGCGGCGCTCCGGCTGGATCCTAAAGCAACTCAAAAAACATACTCTTGTCGCAGTCTCGGCGGCGGCCGGGTGGGAACCGTTATCCCCGGTTGGCGCCGGCCCATTCGCGACGATGTCGGCGACCACGCTCATGGAACGCTGAATCTCGGACAGGCCATCACCGTTTCGTGCAATGCCTACTTCGCGCAGTTGGGCGTATATACGGTTGGTCCACAAGCGCTTTATGATACGGCGCAGCTGCTCGGCATATCAGCGGGCGACCTCGCCGATATCAAGAAGATGATGCCCTTCGCCGCCTATGGGCAAGGAACCGTTCTTGCCAGCCCCTTTAAGATGGCTCGCGTTTCCGCGACCATTGCCGCAGGTGGATCAATGCCCGAAGGACGATGGGTCTCCGATGCCAGCAACACCCGGACTTCCGCACCCATTCCTGTGCTCGATGCGGATTCCTCTGTGTTCATGGCAAAGGCGATGCGCTCGGTCGTTACCAGTGGCACCGCCAGAAGCGCCATGGCCGGTCTGAAGGTGAGTGTCGCCGGCAAGACCGGAACTGCGCAGGTCGATGACGGGCAGCCGCATTCCTGGTTCGCCGGATTCGCACCCTACGACGGCGACGCCCCGCATCGCATCGCCTTCGCGGTGGTGGTCGAACACGGCGGCTACGGCGCTAAATTCGCGGCGCCGATCGGGCGCGAAATAGTGGAAGCCGCAACACAGCTGGGCATTGTGACAGATCCGTCTTCGGAGAAGAGGTGACTGTATGGCCATTTCTGACGTGATTGAGAAGTTAGGGAGAGCGCTGTTTGAAGCTCCCTTTGGGACAAATCGCGTTGCCCGCGACGCCCCGGAGCTGGCCGAGATCCGTCTCGCCGTTCTGGACGCGGTCAAGGCCAAGAGCCACCGCGCCAATGGCAAGCATGTCTTCCCGTACAATCTAATCCGCATTCAACTTCTCGGAGTTCCTCGGGAACAGCAAGCCGTCTTTACCAGCCACTTTCTGACCAGCTACTTCACGCGTGAATTGAAAGACGGTCTGCTTCGCTCCAACTATCGTTTCCCGGAAGATCTGGAAGCGG
This sequence comes from uncultured Acidobacteriaceae bacterium, assembly GCA_963740005.1. GTDB lineage: Bacteria > Acidobacteriota > Terriglobia > Bryobacterales > Bryobacteraceae > CAJCIT01. The sequence goes on from CAVUCO010000055.1 coordinate 29,594, forward strand.
AGATTCACACCACACCCGATCTGCCCATGCCCGGTGCGGAGTGGCTCACGATCGAAACCCAACTGATTCGTTCAACTGAGGATCCGGTCCGTCGCCCAGGAAGTGAAACCAGCCAAGCTCAGCGTGATTCACGGAGTAGCGAACCGTCCCGATATCCTGTTGAGAAAGACTAGGACGAACATCGGACGGACTGTGGAAGTGTATCGTGGCGCAGGTCCGTCTCGTCGCAACGATCTGGCTTTTACCGAAGACACCGAAACCAACAAGACCGTTTCCCGCGAACACGCACACATTTTGTACTCCCGCAAGGACGGTAAATATCGTCTCTTCAACGATCGCCTATACAAGGGCGAGGCTAACTGCGGTCTCTGGATTGTCCGTGATGGCTTGAGTCATCCCGTTCATCGAAGCGATCGCGGAACGGTGCTCGAATCGCGCGACGAGATCCATATGGGCAATGCCGTGCTGCGTTTTCAATTGAAGTAATTCGTGGCACAGGCTTCGGGCTGTGAAAGCCTCCGAACCCCAGCACTGATCTCAGCATGAGCGCCCGAGTGCTCACCCGAAATGATGAAAAGCGCCGAATCGTTGATCGTGAACCGCAGGAAGCACTAATGAAACCTAACGACATGCTTGCCCTACCGCCGAAAGCAGTCGAAGGCCTCTCTGCGGCCACGCAGCAAGCGACTTTCGGATCAGCGAACCAGGCTATGCTCGTAGCGGCCGGAACGCGCCGCCCTAGACCCCGTTAAGAGGCACTCTTAGGAGCGCTATAAAGTGTGAAGGGCCTGCGCCAGGCATTTCCACTTCAGCCTTTCGGGAGAAGTTAATGATCACCATTCTCGATAAACAGCATGCACATGAACTGATTGAACGCCTGGAAGACTCGCAGGTTGTCACAGCCGTCCGCTTTCTGGAATTCATGATCTTCGACCCGGTTGCCCGTTCCCTTGCCACTGCTCCCATTGATGATGAGCAGCTAACGGCGGAAGAAGAGCAAGCACTGAAGGCGTCGAAAGAATGGTTCAGGCAAAACCAGGGTATTCCTCATGAAGAAATCCTCGCTGAGTTCGGGGTGAAGCCCGACGATCTCCGCCGCCGGTAATGGCAAAGCATGCCCTCTGGTCAGACGCGGCGCGGGCCGATGTTCGCGCGCTCGACCGCACTACCGCCGGAGAAGGCGATGTTAAGAAACTCATCGGCAAAGAAAACGAGTTCCGCCTGCGACTCGGCGATTACCGCCTCTGCTTCACCCCGGAAGCCGATCTCCTGATTGTTCATTGGGTCCGCCATCAGCGAGAAGCCTACCGCGATTGATTGAGCGCCGCCGCTCCGCTCCACACATTGACATCAGGGCCGCCGCTCTAAAGGTTTAGGCGTCGCCACTTCCCTTCCTCCACTCGTTCTCCCTCGCCGTCGTTGCGATACAAGTACACTATGGGCGCCTCAAAAGCGACGTCTCCAGCACCGGCCGACCCCCGTCATCCAATGGCTCCTCGCCGGCGACCCCTCCATTCGCTGGCAGGTCCTACGCGATTTGACCGGCGCGGCTGAAGGCAGCGTCGAGCGGGAACGGCGTAAAATTGCCCGCGACGGTTGGGGCTCCGACCTGCTCGCAAAGCAGGACCCCGATGGCAAGTGGGCCGGAGGGCTTTCGTCCGACGGCGGCCTCTATTCGCCCAAGTGGATCTCGACCACTTACACCATGCTCCTGCTCCGTGATTTCGGCCTGCCGCCCTCCAACCTCCAAGCCCGGAAAGCGTGTGCACTTCTGCTTAATGGAGGATTCCAGCGCGATGGCGGCATCAATTATGGATGGCGAGGCCGGAGTGAAACCTGTATTTCGGGAATGGTGACTGCCCTTCTCTCCTACTTTCGATATGACGACGAGCGCCTCGACACCATCGCCGCTTACCTCCTAAAGCAGCAGATGCCGGATGGCGGTTGGAACTGCCGCCGGGATTTAGGTGCAACCCACTCTTCCGTTCACACCACGATTAACGTCCTGGAGGGCCTACGGTCCTACGAATTAAACCGTCGCTTGAAGGTCCGCGCCGTACGGGCCGCGCAGCGCCGAGGCCGCGACTTCTTGCTCGCACACAAGCTGTTCCGCTCGCACCGGACGGGAGAAATCATCAAGCCCGATTTCATCCGCCTGTCGTTTCCGCCGCGATGGCACTACGACATCCTGCGCGCGCTGGAGTACTTTCAGGCTGTCGACGCGCCACGCGACCCGCGCCTGGCGGAAGCAGTTGACCTCGTTCGTCGTGCCCGGAGCGAGGATGGGCGCTGGCCGCTCCAACACACCTACAAGGGAAAGACGTATTTCGATCTCGAACGCCTCGGAGAGCCGAGCCGCTGGAATACGCTGCGCGCTCTGCGGGTACTGAAATGGTGGGACAACGGAGCGCGACCGGTTCCCCGCCCTACGCCAGAATCGCCTTGATCACGTTCGCTTTCTTCTCGGTTCCGGTAAGCTTTTGGTCCAGCCCCTGGTATTTGTAAGTGAATCGTTGGTCGTCGATGCCGAACTGATGCAGTAAGGTTGCTTGTAAGTCGCGTAAGTGGACCGGATCTTTGGTGATGTTATACGAGAACTCATCCGTCTCGCCATAGACCACACCACCTTTAATCCCGCCGCCGGCCATCCAGAGTGAAAAACAGCGCGGATGGTGGTCGCGGCCATAATCGCTCGCCGTCAGTTTGCCTTGTGAGTAAACCGTACGGCCGAATTCCCCGCCCCACAGTACCAGCGTGTCGTCCAGCAGGCCACGTGCTTTCAGATCCTGCACCAGCGCCCACGCACCCTGGTCGACGTCCTTGCATTGGCTCGGAAGAACTGCGGGAAGTTCGCCGTGGACGTCCCAGCCCCGGTGGTAAACCTGGACGAATCGCACATCGCGTTCCATCATGCGCCGGGCCATCAGGCAGCAATTGGCGAATGTTCCGCCTTTGCGAGCGTCTTCGCCGTAAAGTTGGAACGTGCTTTCGGGTTCTTTGGAAAGGTCGGTCAGGTCCGGCACGGAAGTCTGCATGCGGAACGCCATCTCGTATTGGGCGATGCGTACCCTCGTCTCGGGGTCGCCGATTTTCTCGCTCTCTTGCTGGTTCAGTTGGCCCAGCGCGTCCAGCATGCGGCGGCGCATCGGCGGTGGCACTCCGTCGGGATTGTTGATGTACAAGACCGGGTCGCCGCCCGAGCGAAGCGCGACGCCGGCGTACTGGCCTGAAAGGAAGCCGGCGCTCCAGAGCCGGGCCGAGATGGCTTGCACGTTGGCCTTCGGATTCGAGTGCGTTGCGTTCAGCACCACGAACGTCGGCAGATCCTGGTTCATACTGCCCAGGCCATAAGCGATCCACGAGCCGATGCATGGCTTACCGGCAATCATGAAGCCGGTTTGCAAAAACGTAATCGCGGGCTCGTGGTTGATGGCTTCGGTGTTCATCGAGCGGATGATGGCGATGTCATCGGCCATCTTCGCGGTGTAAGGAAGCAGGTCGGAGATCCAGGCGCCGCTTTGACCGTATTGCTGGAACTTGAAGATGGAAGGTGCAATCGGGAAGCGCGTTTGCCCGGAGGTCATCGTCGTCAGGCGCTGGCCATTGCGGATGGATTCCGGCAGGTCTTTGTCGAACCACGTTGAGAGTCCCGGCTTGTAGTCGAAGGTTTCCAGTTGTGGCGGCGCACCCAGCATGTGCAGATAGATAGCGCGTTTGGCTTTCGGCGCGAAGTGCGGCAGGCTGGGCAGACCGCCCACGGCGGGCTTCGATTGATGAGTCTGTTCGGCCTTCAACAGCGAGGCAAGCGCGATCGAACCGATGCCGCGTGCGCCGCGGGCGAAAAACTGGCGCCGCGTTTCAGCCAGGACGGCCTCGGGCGTAGAGTGCAGAAAATCTCGGCTCATTTGACAAGTACCTCGTCAAGGTTCAACAGTTCATTGGCCACCATCGTCATGGCGGCCAGCTTGGGCTTGGGAAGTTCAGGATCAACCGGCGCATCGCCCGTATGTAGTAACTTATCCGCATCGGCTGGCTGGGCCTGGTAGTAAGCCAGATAATCCTGGTAGGAGTGAGTGACAACGATCTTCTCTTTTTGATCGAAGCCGCGCGCAAGCAGGCGCTTCGCCATGTAGTCTACTTCTGTATCGACGCCACCGCTTGCCAGCAAAGCCTTCTGCGCCAGCACTCGGGCCGCTTCGACAAACTGCGGGTCGTTCATTGTCACGAGCGCCTGCAGCGGAGTATTGGTTCGTTCCCGCCGCACCGTGCAGAACTCACGCGAAGGGGCATTAAAGATGTCCATGGAAGGCGGCGGCGCGCTGCGTTTCCAGAACGTGTAGACGCTTCGCCGGTAAAGTTTGTCACCCGTATCGCGCTGGTAGACCCGTGTGTTGCTCACATCCATGGCAACCGTCTCCCAGATCCTGTCTGGTTGATACGGCTTGACGCTCGGGCCGCCAATGGTTGGATTCAGCAGGCCGCTGGCAGCAAGCGCGTAGTCACGAACCATCTCCGCATCCATGCGATAGCGTGGGCCTCGTGAAAGAAGCCGATTGTCCGGATCCTTTTGCAGTTTCTCCTCGCTGGTCACGGCGGACTGTCGATACGTCTCTGAGGTAACCATCAGGCGAAACAGCTTCTTCACGTCCCATCCGGAATCGCGAAAGTCGATCGCGAGCCAGTCGAGCAGTTCCGGGTGCGTGGGTGGTTCGCCTTGCGAGCCAAAATCTTCCGTCGTCTTAACCAGGCCGGTGCCGAACACTTCCTGCCAGAAGCGGTTTACCGTCACTCGCGCAGTGAGCGGGTTCGTCGGGCTCACCAGCCATTCCGCAAGACCGAGCCGGTTGCGTGGCGCCGATTCCGGCATGGGCGGCAACACGCCCAGCGTCTTGGGATGAACCTCATCGCGCATCTGATCGTACTGGCCGCGATACAGGACGTGCGCTGTCGGCTCCTGATCCGTTCGCTCTTGCATCACGAACGTGACCGAACCGGCTCGGGCAATCGCCTCGCGCTGTGCATCAACTTCGTGCAGTTCAGTCACCACGCCGCGCGTGGATGGATCGACGCTGGCAGCATAGTAGGAAGCCAGTGCGCGTCGCTCTTCGGCCGTAAGTTCCTTGCCTTCGCCGGCCGAGGCAGCAGACGCTACCGCTAACCAGTTGTACAACGCATCGGCATCCTCGGCATCGATGTGCCGGTCGAGGATGCGCAGGTCGGCGATGGCGCCGTTCTCAAAATACGTCTTGTCGTTGTTCGCTATTTTCACCGGCGCGGAAGCGTGCGTGGATCCAGCCAGTGGCTTCAGGTCAGCGCCGTCGCCAAAGGTCGGAACGAACCGGCCGTTCACGTACAAGCTGATACCCTTGCGGTCGCGGCTGCCGTCGTACGTAACGGCGATGTGATACCAGGTCTCCGCTTTCCATTCGTAGCCCGGCCCGGGGTCGGCGTACAGATACTTGCCATTGTCGTCTTGGAGGCGGAACATCGGACCTTCGCCGTGTATGTTGAGGGACCAGCCACGCCGTTTCTCCGGCTCGTCGGCCTTGGCGCCCTCCTTCTTTGGAAGCTTCTCGAACTGGCTGGCTACGGCAAAGGTCTCTTTCAGCTTGGGCAAGTAGACCCAGGCCGCTACCGTGAATGGCTTGTCGCTATCGACTTGGACACTATCCGGAAGCGTCAGACCGGACTCTTTGGCGAAGTGCAAGGCAGGCGCCGGCGACGGGCCGGTGCCGCTGGTAACCCCAGTTGGGAACACCAGTCCCATCGCTTGTCCTTTTTGAACAATCTGCAACGAGCCCGGAGGCGAATTAGCGGCTATACCCAGTTCAACGATCCGCAACGACTGCTCGAACGGCAGAGAGACAGCATGGCGTTGAGGCGACGCCAGCCACGCATCAAACGACGGGCTCGGGTTGGCCTCAGCCCGAGAAATAGCTTCGAGCAAGGCGGCCCGGCGGTTCTTCAACTGCTCCCAGCGCTGCCGGTCCTCGGTGCGCGGCACAACCACGGTGGGTGGCGTGTCGGGCACGTTATCGTCCATCGCATTCTGCGTCGTGTTGCGGAAGAAGGCTGTTAGCGAGTAGTAATCCTTCTGCGAGATGGGATCGAACTTGTGATCGTGGCAGGTCGCGCAGCCGACCGTCAGCCCGAGCCAAACTGTGCCCGTTGTATCGGCCCGGTCCTTCGCATAAATGGCCTCGACTTCGGCTGGGATAGTACCGCCCTCATTGGTCGAGACGTTGCAGCGGTGGAAGCCGGATCCGATCTTCTGATCGAGGGTCGCATTGGGCAGCAGGTCTCCGCCCAGTTGCTCGATCGTGAACTGGTCAAACGGCATGTCGCGATTGAAGGCGTTGATCACCCAATCGCGATAAGGCCACATCTCGCGGTAGTTATCGATGTGCAGGCCTTGCGTATCGGCATATCGCGCCGCGTCCAACCAGTAGCGGCCGCGATGCTCACCGTAATGCGGCGAGGCTAGCAACCGGTCCACTACCGTCTCATAAGCGTGTGGCGATTTGTCCTTCACAAACGCCTCCACTTCGGCAGGCGTCGGTGGCAGTCCGGTCAGGTCCAGCGTCACGCGGCGGATGAGTGTGCGGCGGTCCGCTACGGGATTCGGCTTCAGGGCGGCCGCTTCCAGTCGCGCCAGGATGAAGTGGTCGATCGGGTTCTTATCCCAGCCCTTCACATCCACCGGTGGAACCGGCGGCGATACCGGCGCAATGAACGCCCAGTGCTCTTTCCACGGCGCTCCGGCTTCAACCAGCGGCGGAGTATGTCCTTCTGCTCCGCGGTCAGCGTCTTGTGCGACATCGGCGGCGGCATCCGGAAACCCGGATCGTCCGACGTGATGCGCTTGATGATCAGGCTGTCGGCTGGCTTGCCGGGCAAGATAACAAAGCCGTTCTTACGCTCGGCGAAGGCTCCTTCGCGAATGTCGAGCCGCAGGTCGGCCATGCGGTTCCCCTTATCCGGACCGTGACAGCGAAAGCAATTGTCGGAAAGGATCGGTCGGACCTGTCGCTGAAAATCGGCGCAGGGGAAGATGTTGCAGCCAGGACGGAAAATGGAAGAGCGGCCAACGTGGCCAAAAGTCCGCGACAGCCGCGGATGAACAGCATTGAGATAGCTTATCAGGGCTCCAGCGAAGCAAAGCAACACGGCTCCGCAGCCCGGCAGCTACCAAATCTCTATTCGGAAGGCCCGTTCACCGCAAGCCCCGGAACATTGTCCGGATTTTTCTGAGAGGAGGTCGCGTCGAATGCTACTAAATCAGTGACCATCTCGCCTCACCCCAGAATCCTGGACGGTGAAGGAGGCCTAAATGAACTCGAACAATTTGTGCCATTTGGTTTGCATCCTGGCCTTGGCGCCGATCCTCAGTTTGGCTCAGGCACTGCCGCAGCCTGAACTGCTGCGCCAACCTGACCTGGCCCAGCAGGCTCCGGCGAAACCAGCGCCGAAGCCCGAACTCGCATTTCCCGGAGCCGTCTCGACCAACGCCCTGAGCTTTGTCGCGATTACGCCCTGCCGCCTGATCGATACTCGGGCCGCCGACGTGCCGGTCTTCCCGGCCGGCTTTGGGCCGCCCAGCCTTCTGCAGAACTTTCCCCGGGACTTTCCACTACCACAGGGGTCGTGCGGCCTTCCCACCAATCCCCGCCTCAAGCCTACTCACTCAACGTAACGGTGGTTCCCATTTCAGGGGCGTCCCCTTGGGGCGGTTTCATCGTGGTTTACCCGGGCCTCTCCGGGCCGACGCCGGGAGTTCTTCCTTTCTTCGCCAGCCTCGTCTGGCAGGGGAACACCGTCTATCTCAGCAATGCCGTTATCGTTGCCGCTAACCCGACCGACGGTTCCGTCTACATAGACTCCAACCAGAAGACCGATATCATCGTCGACATTAACGGCTACTTTGCCGCGCCGACCGATTCCAACGCGGGCAACAACACTGCGCTCGGCTACCAGTCGCTCCAGGCCAATACCGCCGGCACAGGCAACACCGCCAACGGATATCAGGCGCTGGAGACTAACTCCGTCGGGATTGCCAATACCGCTAGTGGCTCGCAATCGCTCCAGGCCAACACCACCGGACAGGCCAATACGGCCACCGGGTTTCAGGCACTGGAAGCCAACACCAGTGGGCAGGGCAACACGGCACTCGGATTTCAGGCCCTCTCCGGCAACATCATGGGGGTGAACAACACCGCGGTCGGAAGCAACGCTCTCCTGGCGGCCGCCGGGAACTACAACACGGCGCTCGGATTCGACGCGGGCGCCAGCCTCGGCGCCGGCAGTAACAACATCCTCATCGGAAATCCGGGCACCTCGACGGACGGCATGGGTAATGCCGTCATTCGAATCGGATATCTCCAGTCGCAGACCTTCATCGAGGGCATTCGGGGCAAGACAACAGGAAACGCGGACACGGTCCCGGTCCTGATCGACTCCAATGGCCAACTCGGCACCGTCAACTCTTCGGGCCGCTTCAAGGAGGATATTCGGGACATGGCTGGCGCCAGCAGCGGCCTGCTTCTCCTCCGCCCCGTGACGTACCGCTATAAGCAGCCCTACGCCGACGGCTCCAAGCCCATCGACTACGGCCTTATTGCCGAAGAAGTGGCGCAGGTCTACCCCGACCTGGTGGTGAAAGGCGCGGATGGGTTGGTCGGACCGTCCAGTACCAGAAGCTCACACCCATGCTCCTGAACGAGCTCAGAAGCAGAGCTTGGAGGGACTGAAGCAAAGCGAAGTTATCCAGCTCCAGGGGCAGCAGATACAGCAACTGGAAGCCCGCCTGGCCGCGCTGGAAGCAGCGCTGTCCTCGGCGAAGGACTCGAAGGAAACCGTCGCGCCCTAGCTTTGCCATTCGGCCTCCAGCGTCGGGCACGCTTGTAATACTCCGAGTTAAGCCTAATTGGGTGATACCTGTGCGGTGACTGTTTGGAGCGTTTGAGAAGTATTGATATCGACTAAATAAAATACCATCCCATCCACCACCCACTTTCCAGTTGTAGCTGCGCCGGTGCTTCCGCCGGTAGCAAATAAGGGTCCATTTGGCGAACCTACGTGGACGGCAACATAAGAAGAAAGCGAACTCCAACTCAGCGTAGTAACTCCTAATCCCGTACCGTCGCGCGGATTGATCCGCTGCGGAGTGGCCACCAACGAATCGCGCTGAGAAATATGTGCCGTTGCCACTGCCGTTGTGTTTGCCGGCGTCAGCGCTTTTCCGTTGGTCACATCTTGCAGGTAAAACTGCATTCCGTCTGAAACCCAGCTGCCTGTAACCGAACTTCCACTGCCGGTACCCGCAGCGAAAAGAGTCCCGGACGGCGATCCGACATGCACTTCAACGCGAGGAGAACCGGGGACTACCCATGAGATCGTTTGTCGCGTCTCTGCCGGTGTATCAGTCACACTAATGGACGAGCCACTGCTGTAAAGCGGCAGGAGTGGCAATGGGTTCTGATAACAGGGGTTCGTAAGCCACGACCAAGGTCGGATTACTATTCGGCTTCCCGACGATGCCAGGCTGCTAAGCGCATAACCCGCAACATTCTGGGCAGCGCTTTGATTCAGTAAGCACGTACTGCTCGGTCCTGGCGGAGTGGTTTCACCAATAATGATCGTATCGGAGTTTTCATAGTGGCTGGCCAAACTCTCTATGTCGCTATATAAGAGAGTTGCCGTCGTAGTCATATCCCCTGTCTCGCAAACTCCGGACACTCGGATACATGGATATGTGTGCACGTCGAGGACTGGCTTAATCGTATAAGCTACAGGCAAAATAGGGCTGATGGGTTTGGTTCCTCCACAGGGCAGTCCGAACGTTTGGGTGAAACCGGCGGGATATCCAAAGCCCTGCCCTGCAAGGGCATTTTCGAGTGCCGCTGCGCCTGACACCATGCCGGAATCGCCATAACCACTCAGGCAATCGCCGTCTGCCTGATTGGGATTCGCGCTTCCCACGGAATAGGTTGCCAATTTCGGGTCCAGTCCCTGGTTTGCGAGCAACGACTGAATATCTCCCAAAACATCAAACTTGGTCGTATTGTCGTAAATGAGTCTGGCCATTACGGTAAAGTCGGCAACATTTATTTCTTGAGAAAGATCGAGCTCGGAAAGCGACAATCCTGCCGTGATGGTCGACGAAATCAAGGTAGAGATCAGGCTATGAAATGGCTGCCATCCCCAAAATCCTTGATTGTCAATGATAGGAGGGGTGGCTGCGGAATTGTATCCATTTGGATCTCCGCACAATCCGGAAAATTTGTTTCGGGGACGAAGCCAAACGGGATCCACCGATAGAAATTCAGCGTTTCCATTCGTGTGGGATCTCCGCATTGACTCACTGGCACGGTTGCATAGGGTGCGCCTGTCCAGGCGCCAACCATAATTGGTGTTGGTGCAACGTATATAAATCCCGCAGCTTTCAGATCGGCCAGGAACAGGTTGAGATTGTTGACCCAGGCCGGCTGTACATGTCCTTCTGGATCCCACGGCGTGCTCAGACCATAGCTGCCTAAGGCATCGGCGCCAAATCCCCCTCGTAAAGCGAACATGAATCGAACGCCGGTCGCCCCGTTGGCAACATAGTAAGCAGACATTGTCTGGATGCATGTCTCAACTGTTGTTGGATTTGAACTAGTCGGAAGTGGACAGTTGGCAATGTAGGGATCTCCATTCGCATTGATGTTCGGCATGGTGTAAACATCAAGCGGTATGGGGCCGTAATTGATTTCAATTCGGGGCGGCGAAGCAAACAGCGGCACCGCGACAAGACTGATCAACGCCGCTCTTTGAATCATAGCGAGAGGCCCGGAGTCCTTTGATCCAGTAACTTGGAGAGTATACCCTAGAGCTAGCCCGCACAACACGCGTCAGGCGGGTCGCCGGGATCCGGTTGCTGGGATGTTATCCTGGACACCAGTGAACATGCAGTCCGAAGACGTGCACCTGCGCAAAGCGGGCCAGCACAAGTTTGTTTTGTGGACCGCGACCGTTCTCCTCAGTCTGGTGTTGGCCGCGGGTGTAGCGGAAGGCATTGCGCGGCTGGCTCACTTCCAAGCGTTCCGCGTACAGCAATCGGCCTACATCGGATGGGCACAGCGCGACCCGGTCCTCGGTTGGAGAAATAATCCCGGTGTCTACCCGGCGAGCGAAGGCGACCACCAGCTTATGACTTTCCTTCCCGACGGGTCGCGGGCAACTGGTGCGCCGGCGGGCAAAGATACATCGGTCTTGATTCTTGGATGTTCGTTCACGAGCGGCTATGGCGTTCGTGACCAGGAGACCTATGCCGCGCTGTTGCAGCAGCGCTTCCCGGCTGAGCGTGTGCGGAACTTCGCTGTGTCTGGATACGGCACATACCAATCCCTGCTGCTGCTCAAGGAACTGGTCGAGCAGCGGGGCTACCGTCCCCGCCTGGTGATATACCCATTCATGGGTATGCATCCCGGGCGCAACGTACTGACGTACCAGATGCTGGAAAGCTTCCGCGCTTTTGGCGGCAGCGAATTCCGCCGCCGCATGTGGAACTGCATGACGGAACGCTTACGGCCTATCCGATGTTGTTCCGAACTGGCCGCTGGAGCAGCAATCTGCCCTCGTCTCGCTCTTGCATGACGCTTACCTGCGAAACACATTGGCCGGCCACGAGCGGTATCAGGTTGAGGTCACACGGCAGTTGATCCAGCAGATGAAGCAGGTGTCGGAAAAGGCAGGAGCGCGGTTTGTTGTGGTGACGCTGTGGAACGGTAAGGATCCATGGCGAAGGTTCCCGACCAAGTTGGTAACCGATGCGATCCACCAGGATGGCATCGAGGAGTTCGATATCACCTACGACGGCCCGGAGACGCGCTTCCAGAAGCTTCTGGTGGCGGTAGGGCACCCCGGTCCGATCATTCACCAGTGGTGGGCCGATCGCATCGGCGATTGGCTCTCGCAAGAGAGGGCGGCCGGGCGTTAGCCCGACGAGAACCACGACGCTAGCGGAAGCTCTGAAACAATCTACGTTGCTTTGTCCCGTCTGTGGCGGACAACTGATCACCGACGACCAGCGGATCTCATGTCAGGGATGCTCGCAATCGTTCCCCATGGACGCGATGGAAATCCCGCTGCTTTTCTGGCCCAACGAAAGCACCGGCAACGTCGCCGACGTAACCGATAAAGTGCGGGCGTTCTACGAAGAGACGCCGTTCCCATTACGACAGCCTGGAAGCGCGAAAGTCTGCAGGCTAAGGCGCGGCGCGGCATTTACGCGCGGCTGCTCGACGAACAATTGCCGCCCGGCGCGGTGGTGCTGGAGGCGGGCTGCGGTACGGGCCAATTGACCAATTTTCTGGGACAGCATTGGAACCGGCGATGCGTCGGATCGGACATCTGCCTGAATTCCCTGCGGCTGGCGAAAGGTTTTCGCGACCGCCAGGCGATCCGCAACGCCAGCTTTGTGCAGATGAACCTGTTCGGCCGGTCTTCGCCCCCGAGAGCTTCGATGCGGTCATCACCAACGGTGTTCTGCATGCGACCAACGACCCCTATGGCGGGTTCAAAAGCCTGGCGCGGCTCATCAAGCCTGGCGGAATTGTCGTCATCGGCCTCTACAACCACATCGGGCGCCTTCCGACGCTCTTCCGACGCTCGCTATTCCGGCTCACCGGCAGCACCTTCCTGTGGCTGGACGGCAATATTCGAAACAAGAAGTACAATCCGGCCGGTTTCAGGCCTGGTTCCGCGATCAGTACGAGCATCCCCACGAGACCACCCATTGCTACAGCGAAGTGCCGAAGTGGTTCGATCGCGAGAAGTTCGAATTCCTGTTCGCCCTGCCCAAGATTGACGGATCGCCCCTAACCGGTGAGGACCGCCTGTTTGAACCGCATTCGCCAGGCACGCGCTTCACGCGCTGGCTGACGGAAGTGGAGATGTTGCTGCAGGGCGGCGCTGACGGCGCACTCTACGTGATGATTGGGCGAAAGGGCCGGTGAGTTTGCCGCACCAACCTAGGAAAGAAACGGCGCAGCCAGCCGGCCACGAGGATTTTGGCCGCCACGTCGACATCCAAGGGTCCAGCGACCGTTCATTCGGCCTGGTGATGACGGCGTTCTTTGTGCTGGTGGGGCTCATCCCTCTGACGCGAGGCGCGGGGATTCGGATCTGGGCGCTCGCGGTCGCTGCGGCCTTCCTAATCCTATCGTTGGGGCGGCCCGGCATTCTCCATTTGCTGAATGTGGGGTGGGGCCGAATCGGCGTGGCGTTGGGGAAGGTGACCACGCCCCTCCTCATGGGGCTCATCTTCTTTCTAATTGTTACGCCGTTGGGCTTCCTGTTCCGCTTGCTTGGACGCGATCCGATGCGGCTACGGTCCACGGGCAAGAGTTGGTACCTGAACATCGCCAGCCGCCCGGGCCGCTTTCCAAGACGATGAAAGACCAATTCTAGGAGCACTGATGTCCTTTCTTATCGAGTTCTGGAGATTCCTCAGGGTGCGCAAAAAGGTCTGGCTCCTGCCGGTGCTCCTGACCATGCTCCTGGTGGGCGGCTTGTTGGTCCTGACTCAAGGATCGGCCATTGCACCGTTTATCTATACGTTGTTTTAGGACGTTCATGAAAAAGGCCATTTACACCTTGAACGCCGACCGGGGACAGGCGCCACCTGTATCCCAAGGCGCGCACACATCTCCGTATTCCGTCACCGAAGCGCGTCGCCGCGTGGACACAGCGAGCCTGTCCCCAGATCAAAGGCCCCCTTTTCCGTACCCCCCCAAGCCGCACCCGGTCACGACATGAGGATCCTCGGAATTTCAGCTTTTTATCACGACAGCGCTGCGGCTCTCGTGGAAGACGGGCGGATCGTCGGTGCCGCGCAAGAGGAGCGCTTCTCACGCCGTAAATACGATGGGCGGTTTCCACGAACGCCATCGGATCGTGTCTGGAGCAGGCGCGCACGGACTTGGCGGGCGTCAAACATATCGTCTTTTACGACAAGCCTTTTCTGAAGTTCGAACGGCTCATTGAGACCTACGTCTCCTTCGCGCCGCGCGGCTTTCAGAGCTTCCGCTTGGCTCTGCCGCTGTGGATCCGCGAGAAGCTCTTCCAGAAGGATCTGCTGCGCGACGAGCTCAAATCCCTGGGCGGCGTCGACTGCCTCAAGCGGCTGCTTTTCAGCGAGCATCACATCAGCCACGCGGCCAGCGCCTTCTTCCCTTCGCCATTTGAAGAGGCCGCCATTCTCACCGTGGACGGCGTCGGCGAATGGACCACCACCGCGGCGGGACGAGGCAAAGCGAACACGCTGGTCATCGACAAGGAAATTCACTTCCCCCACTCGCTGGGACTGTTGTATTGGCCTTTACGTATTACACCGGATTCCGCGTGAACTCCGGTGAGTACAAGCTGATGGGGCTCGCGCCCTACGGCGAGCCCCGCTTCCTCAAGACCATCTACGACCATTTGCTGGAAGTCGCGCCCGACGGTTCATTCCGCCTCAATCTGGAGTACTTCGATTACTGCACCGGCCTGACCATGACGAACGAGGCGTTCCCCAGGCTGTTTTTCCACCCGCCGCGACTCGGACCAGCCCCTGACACAACACACTATGGATGTGGCGGCTTCGGTGCAGGTGGCGCTGGAAGAAACCATGCTGCGCCTGACCCGGAATTTGGCCGAGGAGACGGGCCTCGAAAACCTTTGCCTCGCGGGCGGCGTGGCCCTCAATTGCGTAGCGAACGGCAGAATCCAGCGCGACGGATCGTTCAAGAATGTCTGGATTCAGCCCGCACCGGGCGATGCGGGTGGCGCGCTGGGCGCGGCGCTGGCCGCCTACTACCTGTTCCAGGGGCAGCAACGCCGTGTGTGCGGCTGCGATGCCATGCGCGGTGCGTATCTGGGGCCGGAGTTTTCGCAGGCCGAAATCGAAGCCCGGCTCTACGCGGCGGGCGCCAACTTTACCGTTCTGCCGGATGGCCAGTTGATGGATGTTTGCGCGGCGAGCCTGGCGGAAGGCCGGATCCTGGGATGGTTCCAGGGACCGATCGAGTTCGGGCCGCGCTCCTCGGTGCCCGTTCCATTCTGGCCGATGCGCGTTCACCCCAAACCCAAACCGTGCTGAATGCCAAGACCAAGCACCGCGAAAGCTTTCGGCCCTTTGCGCCATCCGTGCTGCGCGAGGAGGTTACCGATTGGTTCGAACTCGATGTGGACAGCCCCAATGTTGCTGGTGGCCGATGTGGCCGAAGCCAAGCGCTGCCAATTGACCGGCGAGCAACAGCACAAAACCGGCCTCGACCGGCTCAACGTCTGCCGTTCCATGATACCGGCCGTGACGCACGTGGATGATTCGGCGCGTGTCCAGACCGTGCATCACGAAACCAACCCTCGTTTTCACGATCAGATCGCGCGATTCCGTCAATTGACGGGCTGCCCGTCATCGTCAACACCAGTTTCAACGTCCGCGGGGAACCCATTGTGTGTACGCCCGAGGACGCGTTCCGCTGTTTTTACGGGAACCGAGATCGATTTGCTCGCCGTCGGAAATTGTCTGCTGCGCAAAGAGAATCAGCCGCCCGGCTTGTTGCGCGATTCGGCAGCTCATTGCTCACCGACTGACCGCGCGCAGCCAAGGCGCAAACCCTGCTGCACGCTTTAGCTCTGTCCCCAACGCGATAAAGCTCACGCCTCCCGCCGTGGCATCGGCTTCTGGCCTGAGAGAACCGTTGCCACACTTCAATACGTCCCTACCTTGTTCGCTAGCGGCAGCGTCAAATTCTGTCCGCCGCTCGTCACCACCAGAGCCTGAGCCCCGCTAACACGTTCGAACTCGCCGCCAGTGTCACAAAAGCCGACCGGGGACATAGCGGCCTGATGTCACCCTCACGTGCAGGTCGCCAAGCGCAACCGGGGCGCAAGCCCGGGCTGTGCGCTGTAGCTCTCACGCCTCCCGCCGCGGCATCGGTTTCAGCCCCGGTAGGCCAATGGCTGCCCCGGATGGCCGCCCTGCCCGAGGTTCTTGTCGCGGGCCTCCAACAATCTTGCATCAGGAGCAAGAAGAGGAAAGCTTCTCTGGACACTCCTTTCAGCGCCATTCGTTCGGAGGGAAGGCTTCAAAACCAGTGATCACGTTTCCCAGTTTGCACCCGGAAAAGGGTAACTCCGCCTGCCGCGGATCATCTCGCGTCGCCAAGGCCTACCGAACATCCGGTGGGTCTAGCCAGGTAGGATCAAGCGTCCATGTGCCGCCGACCCCGTAAAACAAGCACCTTTCCTCGCCTGACAAATTCCAAAAAGCATCGAAGACCGGCTTCAACGCAGCCGCTAGGTCAGTTTCAAAATCGTTGAGCACGATCTCTGGCAGGAGAGCCCGCTCTCGGTCAATCTGATGCTTGCTCACTGTCTGTCTCTCGTATCCCTGTGATGTCTTCAAACTCGAAGGTTGGCCACATTCAAAAAGCTCACCATCAGCGTGAGCGGCGGCACGACGCCTATGCGTCTCTGGATTACAAAAAACCGTTGGAGCGCTCTCAAGAGATCAGTCTGATAGAACCATGCGTCAATCGGACCTCTGTCTTCAAAGTTACTGGCGGCGTATTCTATCGACCCATTCCGAAAGAGCTGTGTCTGCCATTTAGGTCCCCCTCGCATCAATACGCCGTCCAGGTTATAGCGCCAGTCACCCTGCGGTATCTCATGAAGCCGGTCCGCCTGAACCGGACTCAACCTCCTGAAGTCAGGCGCCCTTGCCTTGACACCTACCAGAAGATCACCCCCAGCAGCGTTGGCAAAAGCCGAAATACTACCAAGGAATTGGACTCGCTTTTTGTCGTCCCGCCTATCGAAAGGTTCGGTCTTGTATTCGATGTACAAGCTCTCCCGAACTTGATTGTCTATGAGCCCTTGTAGATCGGCGGCAGCAATAGATTCGAGCGGCTTGTAAAGAAGTGACATCGGCGAACGAACTCACCGACACATCGTAACAATGGCGAGGTGGACATGCCGGGGCTGCTGAGGTGGAGGGCCCGAGCGAACCCCGAACTCGCGCTTTTTCTAACTCCGTCCTGCCAGCCACGTCAGGCCAAACGCCAGCTCGGCTCTTGTTTTATCATCAACGCCTTAGTAGGCTCGCTCAACCCCCAGAACCGCGAACACCGCAGACCGTCTGCTCTCTTCGCAAATCGCCTCTCCCGACCACTTCGCCCTGACTCAGAAACCAGTCACAAGCGCTCGATTTTTTGTTTTTTGCCCTAACCTCTTTCTAATCCTTTTCCCCAAAAGCCACTTTCGCGCATCTTCCCGTCGGAACCACCGCCAGTGCTACTTCTGGTGTGGGGTGCACTTCTGCCAAAAAAGCAGGGAGGCAGTCAACGGAGCGACGAATCGACAACATCGCCTGGACATCAACAGCGATATCACCGGTAAAACTAAACTAGTTGGGGCCGACCTGGATCGAAGAAGACGCGACCAGCGGGGGTGGACGCGGCTCCACCCGGCCTACAGCGGACGCAATCAAGGTAACGCCTCGGTCCAACGGCGATTCCGGAAAGGACGCAAAAACTCGAGCCAATCGCGAGAACGCGCGGAAGTCCACGGGTCCGCGTACCGATGCCGGCCGCACCGCATCATCCAAGAACGCCGTCAAGTACTTATTCTTCGTCGGGGATCTGGCCAAGCACCTCAGCGGAGAACAATTCGAACGCTATCAGAGCTTCATCGAAGGCATCGTCAAGGATCTTCACCCCGTAGGTGACATGGAGTTGCACCTCGCGCAGCGTGTTGCCGACATCCAGTTCCGGCTCGAGCTGCTTCGCACCGCCGAGCTCAAAATCTACATGGACGTTGCCATCCTATCTCCTACTATGGAAGGCTGCCTCATGAAGACCGGCAACCCCATGGGCCTGGCTTCGCTCTACGATCAGCGCTTCCAGCGCTCTTTCTCGAAGACGCTAGAGGAATTCCGGGCCAACCACAAGAAATCCGGGTGGACCAGGAGAAACAAGCCATCGAAGAGCTAAAGGCCATTGCCGCTGCGCACATGCAGCAGAACGTCCCGTTCGATCCAGCCCGCTTTGGCTTCGTTATTTCGAGCGAACTTCTCCTCAGTAAAGTACGCCTCGGAAATGCGAAAAAGATGGCTCAATTCAACACGGGTGACGTATCGCCGAGAAGAAAGTCGTCGCGATCCTAGCCGGCAGCCCAAAAAGGCCGCCTAGTCACTCCCAAACGATGCAGAAATTCCTCCAACAATTCGAAGCGTTGAAGAGCCAAACCCAACGTGTGAAAACTCCGTTACTCCAGGATCAGTCAATCTCACCATCTCAGATATAGTATCCTCAGATGAAACTTTTACTTCTGTTCTTGCTCTTAAGCTGTTCTGCATGGCCCCAGGCCGGGACATTCTCACTCAAAAGCGGACAATCAGCCACTTGCGTAGAACCTTCCGCGACGTCTTGTTCGCTACCGAACAACGTGACGGCCGGTGATTTCGTTGCCGGTAACGCAGCGGAAGATGCTGAAATCAGCTACTCCGGAGCGCTCTATATTTCGGACGGCAACGGAATTCCCTGCAATCTCTACATGAACACGTACGCGACGGGAAATCCGGTTCTGACCATCTACACGTTCTTTTGCCCCTGGTCTCCGGGCGGCAGTAAAACGTACACGCAACACAACGTCTACTACGGAAGCCTCGACACCTTGACGGTCTATGAGTGGGCTCCCAGCGCAGGCACAGCGATCGCAGTTGACGGCGCTTGTGTCAACGTGAGCAGCGGCAGCGCCAATCCCGCTTGCACACTGACGACGGGCGGAACCGGTGATCTGGCTTATGAACTGTATTTCGTCGAAGGAAATTTTTCCGGTACGACCACTCCCTGGACAGAAGGAGCATGCCTTTATCTTTGCGAAGGCCGCATCCCCAGCACATCCAGTACTTCGGAAACTCCCAACATGACTCCGCCTGGTCAAGGCGGTGGTGTGTTGCAAGCGATCGGATGGAGATTGACAAGTGCGGCCCAAGTCACCAATACCGCCATCAATATCCCCGTTGACAAGACAAGCTCGCTCACATCGCCCGTCACGATTGGCGATTTCCGTGTCTCAAGCCAGGGAAGCAACATTTGCGCAGTGGCCGGGCTGAAATTAAAAGGCACAAGTTTATCGTTAAGCGGAGTGACTCTCGGTGGAACAGCCATGGTGTCGGCCGGGACGCCGGCGAACAACACCGCCTCTGGAACGTACTCCGCTCTTTACACGCTCGCGGCACCGCCCACAGGAACCAGCAAAGCCCTGGTCCTGACCTACACAGGAACGCTCACGGAAGTGATTGCCGATGTCTCCACGTTCCAGGGATGCAATCAGACGACTCCTGTGCGCTCCGGTTCTTACACAACCGCCCAGGGCACGCTCAGTGGGACGACCGTCAGCCTCCCCATCACGTCCAGTACAACCGACCTCACCGTCTCGACAGGCGGAGGCACACTCGACATCTGCTATACCAATCAGATTTGGGACGGCCAGGACCTCGGCGCGAATTTCTTTTTTGGTTTCGATCATGCCGTCACACCAGCCAGCAGGGTGACGTCAACCTGGACATGCAAGCAATCAGGCGATGATTATGTGCTCGCGGGTCTATCCCTACAAGCAGCGGCCACTGGCGGCCAAGATCCGTCCCCTCCCACGCTATCGCCCAGCACGGCCTCTTATACTTCGGCCGGCGGCACCGGCAGCGTGACCGTGACCTGCCCGTCAGGTTGCAGTTGGACGGCGACCAGCAGTGCCTCGTGGCTGACAGTTACAGCGGGGGCCTCCGGCAGTGGCAGCGGGACAGTCAGTTACTCGGTTGCCGCCAACACCAGCAGTGCTTCGCAGAGCGCAACGTTGACCATCGGCGGACAGACGTTCACCGTGACCGAGAGCGGCGTGGCGTGTACCTTCACGCTTTCGGCGAGCACGGCCTCTTACACGTCAGCCGGGGGCACCGGCAGTGTGACTGTGACCTGTGCCTCGGGTTGCATTTGGACGGCGACCAGCAGTGCCTCGTGGCTGACGGTGACAAAGGGAGCGTCCGGCAATGGCTCCGGGACTGTCAATTACTCCGTTGCTGCCAACACCGGCAGTGCTTCGCAGAGCGGGACGTTGACGGTCGGTGGACAGACGCTCACCGTGACCGAGGGACTATTGAAGGTCAGCAGCTTGGCCGTGTCACCCACAACTACTGTCGGAGGAGTTACAGTCTCCGGCACGGTGACCCTCTCGGGACCGACGCCCACAGGAGGGGCGGTTGTCACGCTGACCAGCTCAGATCTGCAAGCCGCGACAACCCCCTCGACGCTGACGGTTGCAGCGGGTGCAAGCTCGGCTTCATTCTCGGTTACGACCTACACCCAGACCTCGACCGAAACCGCAACCCTTAGTGCCTCCTTGAACAAGACGACACAAACCGTACCCCTTACCGTGACTCCGCCCGTGGCTGCCGGGGATATCATTGCTGCGTCCTATATTCCACCGTCCGGAGTTACCAGTATCTATTTCTATAAGCTCTCCGGCACCACGATAACTGGCACAGCCAGTACGTTCACACTCTCTCCCTTTGGGGTTTCCTATTCCCCAGACGGCTCGTTACTGTACGTCTCCACCACAAGTGGACCTACGCAGGTATACTCAGTATCCGGCGGTACTCCAGTTGGATCGCCGACTACTTTGCCCAATCCCCAGCCGAGCGTGTTCGGACCAGTTGTATCCTCGGACGGTCAGTTCATTGCAGTGCCGGTCGATTCCACCGGTTCGATTGCCGGAGTGCAGCTAATCCAGAAGTCTGGCGGCTCGTATATCGAGCTTCCGTCGGCAACCTATGGTTCGTACGCCAGTTTGAGTGCATCGTTCGACCCGCTTGCCAATCACATGGCCGTGGCCTTGAACGGTAATGGCTCGACCGCAGCCGTTACACCCCGGATTTTCAAGCGCAGCGGAACAACGTTCAGCCTGCTTGCCGGCCAACCAAGCGTACCTTTTAATGACACTTATGTATGGGAACGAACCTACGTCGCATTCTCTCCGGACGGTACCTATCTGTATGCGACAGACGGGGGGACCGACAACAGCGGGAACAACATGCGTATATACGCTGTCAGCGGCGACACATTCACTTGGCTGTCCGGACAACCGAATGTACAACCAAGCACCCCGGGGCCGATAGCGGTCAGTCCAAACGATGTCTACATCGCTGTCTCCGACACCTACGCGTCTCCCTATATTACGATCTATAAACGATCTGGGAGCACGTTTACCGCCTTACCGCCTCCGGCGACATTACCGCTCTCCCAGGTGCAAGCGCTGACGTTCACACCCGACGGCAATTACCTCGTGGTTGCAGTGGCAAGCTCGCCTTACCTATTGGTATACGGTATCGAGGCTTCCAGTGATACATTTACACCGCTCCCTGCGCCGGCGTTGTTACCGCCTTATCCGTTCAACAGCTTATCCACTGCCTCCGTCAGTTCAAGCCAATAGAGCTTCATTCGCAATTCGTAAACTGCTAGTCGAGGAACTTATCGCCAGGTCCTTAAAACACGCCGAGTGCTCACCGGATTTTCGTTTTTCGGCTCGACTCCGGCTGGGAACTCAGACTCACAGCTTTTGTCCGGAGGAAAGGAGTTGGCAAACGTGAACCGGTTGATTCTGACTTTCCCTATCGGCCTATCGGCCCCCTATCGGCACACGGGAATAGGTCTTATCGAAGGCGGTGCGGCCGGGAGTGTACCTACTCTTAGCCTGTGCCAGCAGCATCGTATCCGATAAGATTCTTGCGTCGTCCGGCACAAAGCACGTCTACGGCTGGCTTTGCAGATCAAGTTCACTTGAACGGGAGGTTCGTGTCTCTGGTCTCCTCGCAGGATACGGCGCACCAGTAGCTAGGCCGAGCACCCTATTCGGAGCGGCCGTTGAGTGCTATTCTGGCATCGCGATATGGCGGCCCATTTAGCGAAGAGGCGTCCAGCCCGCCGCAAGCGAGCGCGCAAATCCGCGCCAGTCGTCCAGGCAGGCCCCGCGCCAGCCCAATTACTCGCTGGGATAGCAAGCGTCCGGGAAATGGTACTTTGGGTGATCCTTTTCTGCGCGAGTCTGGTGGTTTACTGGCCCGCGGTCCACGGAAGCGTGCTTTGGGATGACGCCAACCACATTACCCGCCCTGCCCTTCAGTCCCTTCATGGGCTTTGGCGAATTTGGTTCGAGCCGCGCGCCACGCAGCAATATTATCCGCTTCTGAACAGCGATATGAGCTAGTACGCTAGCTCAAGAGAGCAATCGAACCTGGTTGTTGCCGAAAACAGTACTGCCCTTCGAGTCGGCCTGTCACTTTAACGATCTCTCCGAAGATGGTTTGCGCGGCTTTTCTTTGGCGCTCTCGGGTAGCCGATCTTTGGGCTTTTGTTCTGCCTGGATGTCGCCGCTTCAGCGGTCGCGCTCGATACGGTAGATCTGATAGGTGGACGTATCTTTCAGAACGACCGGCTCCTCCTCGGGCGTCCAGCTTGCGTCAGTCGTCAAGCCGGTCGTGGGGAATTCTGTCAGCTTGCGAACCTCTTGCACCTTCCCGGTCGCAACCTCGATCCGCACCAGTCTGGCCTCTGAAACCGATTCCGCAAAATACACCGAGCGGCTATCCCTCGACCACTCCGGGAAACCCTCTTCGCGCGGCTGCAGGACGGCCCATTTCCGAGTCGCAAAGCTGTAGACGTAGGGCCAGGTCTTATCGCAACCCAGCGCCACCAGCCATTTGCCGTCCGGCGACCAGCGCACCGTGGAAAGGCCGTCCGAACCCGGCACGGCCTGCACCACGCCGGTGTCCAGGTTGACGATCGAGGCGTGCTGCTGCTCCTTGGGGACCTCTCCGCAAAGGGGAGCATAGACCAGCCTTGAGCCTTCCGGCGACCAGGTGGGATCGTAAGCCAGCCCTGTGACGCCCGGCACCGGCTCCGGCTTCCCGCCGTTAGAGGAGATCGTGTAGAGGTGGAACGGCTTGGTCGTGTCAACGTCGAATCGCCCGCGGGGGCGCACCAGCCCCGAGAAGGCGATGCGACTCCCGTCCGGCGACCATCGCGGACTCGCGCAGAAGAGCCTGTCCTCCAGCAGCACAGCGCCGCTGCCGTCCCGCCTGCACTTTCGCAGCTCCCGGCGTGGCCAATTGAGATAGGCGATCCACTGCCCGTCGGGCGAGAAACTCCACCGCTCAGCGGCCATTCCTGCCAGGAATGGCTCCCAGGCGTTGGTCTTGCGGTCCAGTTTCATGGCCTCGGCCTGCGGAACGACGCCCTGCGAATAGATCACCAGCGGGTCGGCCGGGTCCTCAGTCGGAAGGAAGAACCGGGTGGAGACCGCAGTGAGGCGTGCGGGAACGGGGCGGTGCATCCAACCCAGCCAGCCCCGACCGCGCTGCAGATAGATGTCCCCGTGGGAAACGAAGTACAATCGCTGGCCGTCGGGCGACCATTGGGCATCGTATTGCTCGCCCGCGAATTCGGGCACCAGCGGTCGCAACCCTGTTCCGTCGGTGCGCACTTCCCAGGCCTTGAGGAGACCGTCCACTTTTCGAAGGAAGCCGATCCGGTCTCCCGCCGGATGCCAAAAGCTGTCGAACAAGACATTCGAAACATCAGGGGGGGCCAATTGCCGCTCCGCTCCTCCATCCACCGGCCGGACAAACAAGCCCTCCCTGCGGCTGAACACCAGCATCTCCAAGCCTGGCGAGATAAACACGCCGCCTAGGTGAACATTCCTGAAGTGGCCAATCGACTTCGCGTTGCCGCCGTCGAAGCCCGTCAGCCACAAGTCGGCCTCGCCAAAAGCAGTACGACACTGGAGGAAAAGGCGCTGGCGAATGTAGCTGACCCCCTGGAGCAGCGCGCCCCCTCCCATCTGGGTGCAGGGTGTCGGCTCCTTTCTGGCTTCGCCGCCGGCCTTCGGCACCGACCAGAGGTCCCATCTCCAGGCCTCTTTGCCCAGTTCCAACGCCGTGTAAATAAGTCTGTCGCCGCTCACCGCGAACCACGGACCTTTGCGCCGTGTATCGTTGATCAGCTGAGTCACCCGGACGACGGGCGCCGGTACCGGCCATAATCCGGTCACCAGGATGGCTGCCGTCACCAGTCCCAGGGCCCCGGCGCTCCACCACAGCCGCGCATGCGAGCGTGCCGGCTTCCTTACCTGGACCGAGGCTTCTTTGGTCGAATCTGCCTCGACCGGCGCGACAAACCGGTAACCCCGCCGGGCTAGGGTTTCGATGTACATCGGTTTCGCGGCGGAGTCTCCCAAAGCCTCACGCAGCCTGTTGACGGCCTTGTTCAGGCTCTGCTCATAGTCCACGAAGGTGCCGTCGGGCCAGAGGCGCCGCTCGAGTTCTTCGCGCGGAACGATCTGACCTGCTTGCTCCAGCAGCGCGGCCAGGATTTGGATCGGCTGTTCCTGCAGCTTCAAACGGACGCCGTGTTTGGTGAGTTCGCGAGCCTGCGGGTCGTACTCGAATACGCCGAACCGCTTCTTCGGACCGGCATTCGGCTCTGTCGTGGAGCGCTCCATGCCGCGCACCTCCCGACCGGACCGGAATGTATCACTGTCCGGCGAGCATAACCGGGGAGTGAAGGACCCTGTGACGCTTAAGCACTGGGTTTGACGTCTAGATAGAGGTCGGCCGTCATTTCGACTCGACCTGTCTTTACATATAGCCGACATCTATCGCTGCCGAGTCACGACTGCAATAGTCGAAACAGGGTATCGGTTTTCCTGGGCCCCCGTACGACGAGCGGAGGGCATCACTAGGGCGTACTTCAATTTCGAACCACCTCAGACCTCGCAGGATTAGTTCCTGCACAGAGACATGGGCACCAGCTGAGGGGACGTTAGTGTCGGCCCGGGATTAGCCGCGCGAAGTCGTTTAGAAGTGGTCGGTGGTCGGCATCGACCCACCGGAAGCCAGAGCGTGCAGTTTAGGAGACTGCAGACACCGCCGAAAGATGTGTTTCGCGTCCGCCCTGTTTAGGAGTTCGTTTAGTGCACCTTGAGGATGCGCCCTGTGATTGGCGTCGACATTGCGCGCACATAAGCTTGGCCGACTTCCCAGGCCGGCATCGGAATGAAACCTGGGAAATAGGCGTGGTAAGCCACCGACTCCACCAGGACCGTCGGACTGATGCAGTTGATCCGTAGGCCGCGCGGCAGTTCGGCGGCCACCCCCTTCACAAAGCCCTCAACCAAATAGCCCACGCTCGTTGCAATGACACCGCCGTGAATGTACTCATCGCTCAGGACCCCCGAGATTAATGTGAACGACCCTTTGTCGGCAATGAACGGGAGCGCCGCCCGGACCAGGTTGATCTGGCCCATCCCCTTGGACTTGATCGAACTCAGCCACTGCTCGTCAGTGGTCTGTTCGAAAGGCCCAAAGAGCACCTCTCCGGCCGCGCTCGCCACGGCATCGAACGACCCAATCCGGCTGAAGAAGGCCGTCAGACTCTTGGGGTCGGTTATGTCGGCCTGGTAGTCACCGGACTTTCGGCCGACAGAGACGACCGCGTGTCCCTTCTCTTCCAGGGCCTTCTTTACCGCGATTCCGATGGCTCCGCTCCCGACAACGATTGCTTTCATCTGACTCCCTCCTTTTGCTTTCAAGACATCGGTTTACCGTGCCGACCCCATTATTCTCCCGCTGTCGGTCGTCAAACGGGAGCCCGGCTGTCGCCAAGCCTATCCGAACGGCTGATCGATGGCTGGGCTCTGCTTGCTAAAGAACCGTGGGCCGTCCTCGGTCATGTAGAAGCAGTCCTCCAAGCGCACGCCGAACTCTCCGTAGATGGTCAGCATGGGCTCGTCGCTGAAACACATGCCGGGCGCCAGCCGGGTCTTGTTGCCGCGCACGAGGTAGGTCCATTCGTGTCCGTCGAGGCCAATGCCGTGCCCGGTGCGGTGCGGCAGACCGGGAACCTTGTAGTCGGGGCCGAAGCCCGCGTCCGTGATCACCTTGCGCGCCGAGGCATCCACTGACTCGCAGGTAGCGCCGACTTTTGCCGCCGCAAAGGCGGCATCCTGCGCTTTACGCTCGAGGTTCCAGATCTGGCGCTGGCGAGCGCTGGGTATTCCAAACACCGTCGTCCGGGTGATGTCGGCCTGGTAGCCCTCTACCTTGGCACCGTCGTCGATCTGCACAATGTCGCCCTCACGCAATTGCTGCGGCTGGATGCTGCCATGCGGGAAGGCAGTGTACTTTCCGAAGCTCACCAGCGCAGAGCCCTGGAACCCCAGGGCTCTATAAGCCGCAATGATGTTTTGATTCAGCTCGAACTGCGTCATGCCTTCCCGCAGCGTGGCCAAGGCCGCCTTGTAAGCTGCGATGGTCACATCGTTGGCCCGCTGCAGCAACGCGATCTCGGCCGGGGATTTGATCATGCGGCAACCGGCGGTAACCGGGTCGGCGCTTACGAAATCGAGTGCCGGCGCCTCCTTGCGGATGCCATTGAACACGAAAAAGCGCACCTGCTCTTCAATCCCCACGCGCCCCGTTGCGATGCCGCGATCCTTCAGAATGCCCACAATCTTCCGGTAAGGGCTCTCGTCCTCTTCCCACGTGCGGATATCGCCGCCGAACCGGATCAGTTCGCGGGCTCGGGCCTCTTCGAAGGCCGGAACCACCCAACCCAGTTCGCCCTGCGCCGGAAACACCAGACCGAAGGTGCGCTCGCTGCCGCCCCAACGAGTGCCGGTGAAGTAAAACGTACTCGTGTTGCCCTCCAGGAAGATGGCTTCGATCTGGTTCTCGCGCATCAACCGCCGCGCCTTCTCCATACGGGCAGCGCGCTCCTGATCCGAGATCGGCTGAATGCCACCCGTCATGGGACGGAGCGCCCGGATCACCGCGGGCACCTCTGGCGATTGCGCGCTCGCCCATGACGTCACTCCGAGGCCCAGTGCTGCGGCGCCGAATTCTCTTCGGTTCATGCTTGTCTCCTGTCCCGTTCAGACGGTTGCCCGCTCACCCAAGGTAACGCTGACCTTGAAGATCCCACCAGTTTGCACCAGAAGGCGGCCGGCAAGCCGCAAGGCCCCAAAGCGTTCTGTTTTTTTTGCTGCCGACTCATCTGGCTGGCAAAGTGCTCATACAAGTGGAGGGGCATGATCGTGAAAGGAGGGATCAAATGATCCAACTTCCATTTAAGGATCGTGATGAGGCGGGGCGGCTGCTGGGAGCCAAGCTTGCCACTTGCCAATTCCCTGAAAACACGATTGTTCTGGGGCTGGCGCGCGGCGGCGTTGGGGTTGGATTTCCGGTCGCGGCTCAATTGGGCGTGCCGCTCGATATCGTGGTTGTCCGCAAGGTGGGTGTTCCCGACCAGCCGGAACTGGCCATGGGTGCAATCGCGGGAGGCGAGGTGCAAACGCTCGATCAACAACTGATCCGATATCTGGAGGTTTCTCCTGCGGAGGTTCAGGTGGTGATCGCGAGCGAAAAAGCAGAAGCCGCGCGGCGTGAGCGCCTGTACCGCCAAGGCCGGCCGGCGCCCGAACTCCAGGGGCGGACGGTGATTCTGGTGGACGACGGTCTGGCGACCGGATCATCCATGCTGGCGGCGGTGCGCTACGTCAAGAGCCTCCAGCCAGCCAGCGTGGTAGTTGCTGTGCCGGTCGGGTCGAGCCAGGCCTGCCAGCAGTTGATCAAGGAAGCCGATGACTGCGTATGCCTCGCCACGCCGGAGCCGTTCCACGGGGTGGGCGTCTGGTATATGGATTTTCGACAAACGACTGATAGGGACGTGGAACGTTTGCTGGAACAGAGCCGCGGACGGATGCGGGCGCAGGACGGGGAGGCGGCCGGGCAAGTGCGGCACTAATCGCACCCAATCGGCCGCAGTCAGGGCTTGCCGGTCTCCCAAGCCATTTGCATGGTCTCTCCGAACCGGGTGAGCGACGAACCACCGTCGCAAGGGAAACTGGCGCCGGTGATGTACGCCGCGGCATCCGAGCAAAGAAACAGGGCCAAGTCGGCAAGCTCGTCTTTCGTGCCGAAACGGCGCAAGGGCACGGTAGTTTTGATCCGGCCCTCGATTTCCGGGGTTGGGGCGAGGCGGCTCATGCCTTCGGTATCGGCCGTGGGACCGGGAACAATCGAGTTGCAGCGCACTCCGGCTGGCCCCCATTCGATGGCGAGCGTTTTCAACAAAAGCTCGATGCCCGCTTTCGCGGCACAGACGTGGGCCTGGAGGGGAAAGGGGATGGTGGCGTGTGCGGCTGTGATGCCGAGGATTGAGGCGCCAGGCCGGCGGAGGTGGTCAAAGGCTGCGCGGAGCGTATTAAAGGTGCCCAGCAGATCAATGTCAACGACTGCTTTAAAGCCGTTGGCGGACATGCCGAGAGCGGGTGCGGGGAAGTTGCCTGCCGCCGCCGCGACCACGATGTCGATGGGGCCGAACTCCCGATGGGTGCGGTCCAGCGCCGCTTCCAGCGCTGGATAGTCGCGAACGTCCAGTGGGGATATGGCGGCGATGCCGCCGCGCCGGGCGATGGAGGCCTTGGCCAGTTCGAGCTTCTCGGCCCGGCGTCCGGCCAGCATGACTTGGGCCCCGTGCTCGGAGAAGCGCTCGGCGATGCGTAATCCAATTCCGCTTCCGCCGCCGGTGATGAAGGCGACCTTGCCAGCGAGCAGCCGGTCACGAAAGATACTGACCATGGCTGACGAGCATATCAGAGCCATGGATATGGGCAACACCACCCCGGATGGTAGCCTGAACAAAGGTTTTGGATCATAGCTATGCTGGATATCGAATCAACCCAGTTGGAGAAGGCCGTCCTGGTGAAGGTTTCCGGGCGCTTGGACGCGGGAAACACATCCCAGTTCCAGAGTGAATGCGACACCTGGATCGCGAAGGGCGCGACGCGCATTGTGGTTGAGCTTTCCAGCCTTCAATACGTCAGCAGCATGGGGCTCAGCTCTTTCCTGGCCGTGGCGAAGGCGTTGCAGCCCAAGTCGGGGACCCTCATCCTCTGTGGCCTGCAAGGCTTACCGAGGCAGGTCTTCGAGATGACCCGGCTGATTGGCTTGTTTCCGGTGTTTGACACGACGGAAGCGGCGCTGGCTAGTCTCTGATGGGAAGCGAGTTCGTTCGGCAGACGCTACCGGCTCATGTCAACGCGCTCCAGGAGTGCTTTGCCTTTGTGCGCCAAGGTGCGCGGCTGAGCGGACTTTCTGAAGAGGATATGAACCGGCTGGACCTCATCATGGAGGAGCTCTTCATGAATGTCGCCCGGCATGCCTACCCGGCAGGACAACCGGGTGACATCGAACTGGGATACGCGGTGCCGGCGCCCGGAACCCTGCAGGTTGAGATTTCGGATTCGGGGAAGATGTTCAACCCGCTGGCGAGCAGCCCTCCGGACTTCAGCCGTCTCCTCACTGACCGTCCGCTGGGGGGTATGGGTATCTTTTTAGTTAACGAAATGGCTGATTCGTTATCCTACCGCTGGCTGGATCATCGAAATACGATTTCCTTTAGCTACCCCAAGTCCTGGTCAAACGGCTCGTAAGTTATTGAAAATATATTTCTGTTGCCTTTCCGACAGTTCTTGGAACATAATCAGATACTCCGTACAGATTGTGTTGGCACACGGGCTGCAATAGAAAAGCAGAGGGTGAAGGCAAAATGAGTTTTCTACGAAAGTATCGTTTCCCGTTTCTCATCGGCGGAGGGGTTGTAGCCGCTGGTCTCCTGGTGTACTTCTCGCATTCAAGCGGTCTGAACCAGACCCAGGGCGCGATTGGCCATCGTGACGTGTATCGCGATAGCGAAGTGAAATCGGCCGATGTGGACGCGAACGGATCAGCACCGGTGGCAACGCAGGCTCTTTCGAAGTCCGATGTTGCGGCGACCGCAGCGGGACTGAAGGGCTCCAACGAGCTGAAGGGCTCCAACGAGCTGAAGGGTGCCAACGAACTGAAGGGTGCCAACGAACTGAAGGGTGCCAACGAACTGAAGGGTGCCAACGAACTGAAGGGTGCTAACGAACTGAAGGGTGCCAACTCGCTGAAGAGCGCCAACGACCTGAAAAGCGCGAATGACCTGAAGGGCGCCAACTCGCTGAAGAGCGCCAACGACTTGAAAAGCGCGAATGACCTGAAGGGTGCCAACTCGCTGAAAAGCGCCAACGAACTGAAGAGTGCGAATGACCTGAAGGGCGCGAACTCGCTAAAGAGTGCCAACTCGCTGAAGAGCGCCAACGACCTGAAAAGCGCGCAGCAGTAGTTGTAGTTAGTGTCGGTAGAGTAGCTGAAATTTGTTCAAACCTAGCCCGAACCTTTGGAAAGAAGTCCCGCGATTCCTCGCGGGACTTCTTGTTTTTGCAACAGGCTTATCAGCCACGCCCAAGCTCTTCTATCAGGCCTCCGAACACATTGAAGTTCTGTATTACAGTCCGGCCCACGAATACCTGGTTACTCATCTGATCCGTTCCTACGAGAACGCGCTTCAGTTTCAAAACCGTCTGTTCCAATACACGCCGAAGGAAAAGCTATCGGTATTGATTGAAGACTTCGGCGACTACGGGCATGGCGGCGCCGGAACACTCCCGGCGAATTTCATCACCATCGGCATTGAGCCGCTCAGTTACACCTACGAGACACTTCCCGCCAACGAGCGGATGACTTGGATCATGAACCATGAGTCCACGCATATTGTGATGATGGAAAACCCGAACAGTGTGGACCTGAGGTGGCGGAGGGTCTTCTTCGGCAAGGTGTCGCCCAATGAAAATGAGCCCCTTTCGATGCTCTACAGCACTCTGTCGAGTCCGCGTTTCTACGCAACACGCTGGTATCACGAAGGGATCGCCGCGTTTATGGAAACGTGGATGGCGGGCGGGTTGGGACGGGCGATGGGTGGCTACGACGAGATGGTGTTTCGAACGATGGTTGCGGACGATACCTACATCTATGATGTGGTGGGACTGGAATCAGAGGGCACATCGATCGATTTCCAGACGGGCGTCAACTCTTATCTCTACGGCACCCGGTTTATGACTTGGCTGGCGAAGACCTACGGACCCGACAAACTGGTGGCCTGGGTGACCCGCAACGACAACACGAAGGGTTACTTCGTGGCACAGTTCAAACAGGTTTACGGGATGCCGCTGGCCGAAGCCTGGAAAATGTGGATCGCCTCGGAGCGGCAGTGGCAGGAACAGAATCTGAAGGAGATCCGGCAGTATCCGGTAACAACGCCGAAGCCGATCACCACACGGGCACTCGGGTCGGTTTCGCGTCCCTACTTCGACCCCGTGGAGAAGACGATGTACGCAGCGGTACTATATCCGGGACACCTGGCCCACATCGCGGAGATTCATACCGACACGGGAAGGATCGAGCACCTGAAGGATATCAAGGGGACAGGCCTGTACTATGTGGCGTCGCTTGCGATGGACCTGAACCACCGCCAGCTGTTCTACACGACGGACAATGAGAGCTGGCGCGACCTGAATGTCTTCGACCTGAAAACACATCGAGTGAAGCGCCTGCTAACGGACTTTCGCGTGGGCGATCTGGCGTTTAACACGGCAGACAACTCGTTGTGGGGCGTCAAACACAACAATGGAATCTCTTCGCTGGTCGAGATCGCCGCACCCTACAAGGATGTGAAGCCGTATATTGAATGCGATTACGGGATTGACCTGTTTGACCTGGATATCTCGCCCGATGGAAAGTATCTGACCGCCGCCATGTCGGACTTGAGCGGGAAGCAGAAGCTGGTGCGCTTTGAAATTGAGAAGCTCCGGGCCGGCGATGTCTCAAAAGAGGTTCTCTACGACTTTGAGTACAACACTCCGGGGAACTTCGTGTATGCGCCGGATGGCCGTTCAATGTATGGATCGTCCTACTACACCGGAGTTTCGAACTTATTCCGCTACGACTTCGAGACGAAGAAGATGGACGTGATCAGCAACGTGGAGACGGGACTGTTTCGCCCATTGCCGCTGGCCGATGGGCAATTGATCGCGTTGGAATATACCAGCAAAGGCTTTGTGCCGGGCTGGGTGCCGACGAAGACGGTGGAGGACGTGGCGGCGATCAAGTATCTGGGCATGTCGCTGCTGGACAAGTACCCCGTACTGAAGACCTGGAAATTGCCGCCGCCCGAATCGATCAACTCGGACAAGCTGGTGGTCAAATCCGGCCTCTATAACCCTCTCAAGAACGTAAAACTGCTGTCGGGGTATCCCGTGATCGAAGGCTATAAAGACGCGGTGGTTGGAGGGGCACGTTTCGAATTTGCGGACCGGTTGAGGCTGGCCGGCGTCAACGTGACCGTGGGTGCTTCGCCGGGTCAAGGCTTGCCGACCAACGAGCAGTATCACGCCATGGTGGACGCACACTATTGGAATTGGAGGCTGACCGCCTACTACAACAACTCCGATTTCTACGATCTGTTCGGGCCGACCAAGGTCAGCCGCAAGGGTGAGTCCGTGAAGATCGCACATACGCAGACCTTGATCGAAGACTCGCCGCGGACGTTGGTACTCAACTGGAATATCGCAGGATATTGGGGTATCGACACGCTGCCGGATTACCAGAATGTCACCGTACCGTACCACAGCTTCATGGAAGCGAACGCGGGGCTGAAGTACTCATTTATTCGTAAGACGCAAGGCGGGGTGGAAGAAGAAGTGGGGACTCAGTCGGGGATCTTCTCGCGGCTCAACTATGCGCCGAGCGGAGCATTCCCCCGAATCTGGGGGAACTACGATCACGGCTTTCAGACGCCCATTGACCACTCGCCGGTTTGGCTGCGCTTTGCGGCCGGGAAGTCGTGGGGCACACAGACCGATCCGTTCTCGAACTTCTACTTCGGCGCCTTCGGCAATAACTACATTGACCACTTGTCCATTGACCGTTACCGGAACTACTACAGCTTTCCGGGTGTGGGTATCGACGCGATCTCGGGCAATGCCTTCGCGAAGGTGTTGGCGGAGTGGAACCTGCCCGCCATGAAATTTCGCCATGTGGGGACACCCTGGATGTATGCCAATTGGGCGCGACTTACGCTCTTCTCGTCGGGACTATTCACGGATTTCGGCAACGCGGCGCTGCGACAGCAATACGGGAACGTCGGTACACAGCTGGATATTCGCATTGTTCTGGGTGGGTATATGAACACAACTCTCTCGGGCGGTTACGCCGCTGCCGCAACCGACAACGGCCATGTCTCCACCGAGTACATGGTTTCGTTCAAGATCATGTGATGGCAGAGTAAAGTGTGGTGGTGGGTTTCTCGGTTGGAACTCTGTTGGCCCATGCCGGTCTCAGTCTGCTACCGGTGATCCTGTTTTTGTTCGGCCTCAACCTGGTCGATACGTACAAGCTGATGTCTTTGCGCGGCATTGTACGCACGGTGGTAGTAGGGCTGGCGGCGGCTGCGGTGTGCTACGGGCTGAACACGGCCGTCTTCATGTGGACCGCCATCCCGGCGGACCAGTGGGCACGCTTCGGCGCGCCCGCGCTGGAAGAGATCGTCAAAGCTCTATACCTGGTTTGGCTGATCCGCACGAACCGGGTGGCGTTCCTGGTGGATTCGGCGGTGTCGGGCTTCGCGGTGGGCGCGGGATTCGCGATCCTGGAGAACCTCACTTATCTGCCGGAACTAACCACGGCCGGTCTGGCGGCGGCCGCTGTGCGCGGACTCGGGACGGCGATGATGCATGGCGGGACGACGGCGGTGTTCGGCATTGTTTCGACCAGCCGGGCGGAGATCCGCGGGACAAATCGCCTGACCGTGTTCCTGCCAGGATTGTTGATCGCGATCGTGATACACACGCTGTACAATCAGCCGCTGCTGCCCCGGGAGGTATCGGCTGGGCTGGTGCTGGTGGCGCTGCCTGCAGTGCTTTCGCTCATTATCTGGCAGAGCGAGAAGGCTCTGAAGGAATGGCTGGGCACGAAGCTTGACAAGGACATTGACCTGCTGAACATGATCGCCACCGGGACATTCAGCACGTCGCACGCCGGTTCTTATCTGAAGTCCCTTGAGAACACGTTTGCTCCGGTGATACTGGGCGATATGCTCTGCTACCTGCAGATGTCGCTGGAATTGAGCGCCAGGGCAAAGGGAGATATGCTGAGGCGCGAGATGGGGTTCCCGGTGAGCCCGGATCCGGAATTGCCGGGCCAGTTAAAAGAGCTCGCTTATCTGGAAGGCAACATGGGGCGGGCCGGAATGCTTGCCCTGTCGCCGCTGCTGGGAGCCAGTCACCGCGACATCTGGGAGTTGAAACACCTTTCCGCAGAGTAGGATGGAGTGACGGGCAGTGAAAGCGGCTGCCGTTCTTCTCCGTCCCTAACCATCGAATGCGTAACCAGTCAGGCTCCAAGCCCCTTCATCCCGCGGCTGCATCCCACGCAGCGGCAAACACAGAGAACGACTTTCTGAAGACTGCGAAGGCCGCCCTGTTGGCCGAAGCGGATAGTCTGCGGCTCTCGGCCGAGCGGCTCGGCGACCAGTTGGTGCACGCGGTGCAACTCATCTACGCACATCACGGAAAAGTGATCGTGACCGGAGTGGGGAAATCCGCCGACATCGGGCGGAAGATCACTTCGACGTTCTGCAGTACGGGGACCCCGGCGGTGTTTGTGCATGCCGGCGAGGCGGCGCACGGCGACCTGGGAATCTGCGCGGAGGGCGATCCGACGATTCTCATTTCGAAAAGCGGTGCGACGCCGGAGTTGTTGCGGCTGGTGCCGATGCTGCGGGAGCTGAAGTCCCCGCTCATTGGAATCCTGGGGAATCTGAATTCTCCGTTGGCGAGCATGGTGGATTGCCTGCTGGACGCCCGGGTATCGCGCGAAGCCGATTCGCTGAACCTGGCTCCGACCTGCAGCACGACGGTGGCACTAGGATTGGGCGATGCGCTGGCGGTGACGCTGATGGAGCGGCGAGGATTTGGCGAACGGGATTTCGCGCGCTTTCATCCTTCGGGCCAGCTGGGACGCAACCTGACGGAGCGTGTGGCCGACGTGATGCATCCGCGGCGCGCGATGGCAGCCGTGGCGCCGGACGAATCGATCCACGCAGTAGTGATCGCGATGACGCATATTCCCCTCGGGGCGGCTTGTGTGTTGGAAACAGACGATCGGCTGGCCGGAATCATTACCGATGGGGACCTGCGGCGAGCGCTTCAGCGCTTTGAAGATATCCGCGGCCTGCGGGCTCGGGATGTGATGACGGCCAATCCGACCACGATCGGGCCGGCCGCGCTGCTGCAAGAGGCCGCGCTGCTGATGGAGGACCGGCCTTCGCAGATCTCGGTGTTGCCTGTGTTGGAACCAAATGGGCGCTGTGTTGGGCTGCTTCGGCTGCACGATTTGTATCTGCACCGAATGGGGAAGTAGCGCGAGTTAGTAATCGCTATCAGGCTTGGGTTTTCCAAGCTGTTCGACGGTCAAGGCACAAGGGCGTTGTGGGTGCCATCAGACGCGATTCCTCACACCAAGCTGAGCGACAACGACTGTCCCGAGTTGCTTAGAGGAAGTTCACCTTAGCCCAGAACAGGGCGAGCGTTCCAAGGCCAACCAGGAACATGAGGAATGTGAGCCAAGTCACGATGAGTTGATCGTGATGCCGGTGTACATACTCCACGATCTTCATGACCACCTCCTACCCTCATTCTGCACCCAAATCGCCAAAGGCGGATCGGTCATTTTGGCCTTATTCGCCCTATTGCCGGCGGGTTAGAAACAGCGGTCCACCGCTTGAACCAGAGGTATTTGGGCATTGGGCGAAAGAGCGCAGAAACAGTGCGTCAAGGCGATGAAGCCAAGTGGTTGATCGACACCCCCGGGCTGCCGGACAAGTCAGCCACGGGAGCTTAAAAAGACGGATCCGACGACGACACTCAACAACGCGGCACGCAGTAGAAACGCCTTGGGTGGGGCCAGCGCAAGCAAGGCTGCGGTGCCACCGAGAGCAATGAACAGGACCTCCGACGGTTGAAGTGGTTGCGGCATCCACGCAGCTCGCCCGATAGTGGCCACCAGGACGAGAGTCAATGTGAAAGCGAGGTCAACCGAGCCGAAGCGGCGGCTGAACAATCGGCTAAGGAGAACAGCCGCAGGAAATATAAAGAAACCCAAGCGGGTATAGTCCCGAGCGTGGCCCCCCGTCACGGAAGAGCCGGTGCTGATCGCCAGAGCGCCAGAATGAGCCAAAGGATCGGCGGCAAGGGAGCCTCCAGTCAGGAGCGTAACCAGCAAGACGGTGCCCATGCAGAGCGCGGCCGGCGTGAACAACAGCAGGGCAAATCCGAACAGACCACTTTCAGGGAGCTTCCGGTTGAATACGAAGAAGACCCCGCTCAGCAGGACACAGGCGACGGCGAGCACGGGCTTGGCAAAGCCGCCGGTTGAGATCAGAAGGGCCGCTGTAGCCAACGGCTGCAAGCCGGGCTCGCGTTCATAGGTGGAGAACACCCAGAGCGTGAGATACACGAAGATCGCGGCGGCAAGCCCAGCCAGATCCTCAAAGAGCCGGCAGTGGACCGTTAGCAGGCACGCGAACGACACGACAAGCAGGAAGCTCAAGGGTCGTGGGAAACCCCCTCGGACGAGATGAATGTCCCACAGCCAGAGCGCACCGACGAATGCGAGGATCCGGGCCAGATTGAAGACTGTGAATTCCGAGGGCGCCCCGAGGCTCATTCCGAACACTATGAGCAACGCGACCGATGGGGCGGTAGCCAAGAGCATCGACCATCGATCACGGTTCCGAGGCGGCGTGAGAGACTTCCCGGGCGGTGAACTTGCTGATGCCATGATTTGTTTTCTCCCAATAAAACGGCTTGGTAACGAGTTGCCAGAGCCCCTTGTAGGCGGCAAGGGACATCAGCATCCAGTAGGCGGGCACGGTGAGGGCGTGCGGAAGGAGGGCGAAGTGATGACGCTTCGCCGCCGCCAACATCGAAAGGTAAACGAGACAACTGTTTCCCAGCATGAGGTTCAACAGACTCACGATTAGGACGGGCATAGGAAAGAAAACAGCGAGAGCAGATGTCCTGGTGAACATCCAAATCAAGAAGGGCACGATCATGAAGGGATAAGCGAGCCCGGAGAAGATGCCGCCTCCGACAAAGAACTGAAGCGAGAGAAAACCTTTGACGCCGACCCGGCGAATGAGGGCGATGGGATGGCGCATATTGACGAGCCAGGTTTGCATATAGCCCTTGATCCAGCGCGAGCGCTGCCGAATCCAGTTTCCAACCTGAGAGTTGGCCTCTTCGTAGGTAACGGAGTTAACCACGCCGACGCGGTAGCCCAGAGCTGCGAAACGGAGGCCCAGGTCGGCGTCTTCGGTGACGTTAAAGGGATCCCAGGCGCCGACTTGCCGTAGTTTGGCGAGATCGAAGTGGTTGGATGTTCCGCCCAGCGGGATGGGCACGCGCAGCTTATCCAGCGGTCGAACCAGAGGGAGTATTCGAGCGTGAACATTCGGGTGAGCCAGTTTTCCTCGGCATTGAAGTAGTTCAACCGGGCTTGGACGCAGGCGGTGGCATCGCCGAGTTTCTTGAAGGCGACGACAACCTTCTTCAATTGGTCGGGCTCAGGCTTATCTTCGGCATCGTAAATCGTGAGGTACTGCCCGCGGGCGAGATGCAACGCGTAGTTGCAAGCTTTGGGCTTGGTCTTGGGCAGGGAATGCGGCACACGGATGATCTCGAAGCTCGCATCGAGACCTAATGATTTGGCAGCCTCAATAGTCTGTGAATCGCCTGCCTCGAGAACCAGCTTTATGTCGAGCTTGGACCGCGGATAATCCAGGCGACGGAGCGCGGCCGCGAGAATAGGCAGAACGTCGGGCTCTTTGTACATCGGAACAAGCACGGTGTAGATCGGCAGCTCTCGATCGTCTATCGCTTTCACCTCTTCGTCGGTAATCATCATGCCGATGTTGTTGGCGCAGCTCATCCAGCACAGTAAAGTGCGGAAGAGGAAGGATCCGAAGAGAAAGAAGTTCATGAGCGCATTCAGCCCGACCGCGAACCACAGCGGTGCAATCCAAAGTGAGGCTAAAGCGGCAAGGATCAAAGCAACTATGACTCTCTTCTGGGCCTGGGTCGCGACGACACTGGCTGAGTGCTTCGGATCGAAGTCAGCCAGATGGTAAACGGCCTGGTGGCTGAACCGTTCGCCCGCAACCCGTTGCAGCTCCCAAAGAACGTCAAACTTCGAAGTGATCACGATTCCGACTTCGACTTGGGGAGGGCGAAGATCTTTGAGGGGCACGCGCGACGGATCGGCGCTGGCGAACCACAGCACGCCGTTCTCCTTGCGCCAGGGTAGAAACAGCCTTTCGGCATACATCTGAAGTTCGTTTTGGTCCACCAGGTCCGAATCGACGGGCTCTTCCAGGAGGTTGACGAATCGCAGCTTAAAGTGATCCGCTAGCGCCCGGTAAAACGCCATCGGCTTCATCCAACCCATCGACAGCACAATATCGCCCAGGCGGGAACCACACTTTGACTGAAGTTCAAGCGCCTGTGTGATCTGTTCCGGGGTGGCCAAGCCCGTGCCCACGAGAATCTCGCCCAATCGTGTCTGTGGCGGCGCCTCCGTCGCGAACGACACAAATTGGGGACCCGGAATCGATAAGCAGGCAGACCTACAAGAAGGGGGCGGACTCACACGTTTCTTGCCTAGCCAAAGGAATGGCCACCCGGCCAGGAGCAGGAGGCCGAGTCGATGCCACATGCGAGATAGAGCCGGAGCGGAGATCAGAAGTCCTTCCATATCGCAACGAGTAACTCCTGGCCGTGGCCGGTGTTCCGCCCGGCAAATGCATCGAGCCAGCCGACTTGAAACCGAGTCTTATGAGGCATTCGCAGAACCAGGGACAACTGACCCTTGTAGAGATCAAAGTCGGACTGCAGGTTGGGGTTGTCCCCGACTAGGAAAGGTTCGCCATTTTGCAAACCGGTGATGCCAAAATACTGTGCCAGCAGCATCAGACGGGGTGTCAAGTCGATCCCGAAGGTGGCGTCCGACCGAAACTGATCGGCGGGCTGCTCCGAGCGATAGCGATACGCGACGGCGAATTCCCAGAACGCATGACGTTGTGCGATCGTTACTCCCCGGCCCACGATAAAACGCGCCTCGACATCCACCTGATGATTTCCAGGCGGAGGATTCACGTCCGCCGAATAGGCCGGAAAAAGCACAGACAGCTGCCCTGAAAAAACAGTCGGAGATTCCATCGAATTAAAGCGGCGCCGCAGGCCAATTTCAATGTCGCCAAAGCCAGCGCTGCGCTGGACATTGAGTTCGTTGGAGTATTCCAAGAACGGAATGCGCACATTCAGGATCACGGTTACCCGCGAAGTCAGTCCGTACTCCAGATACGGGTTCAGCTCGACTTTTCTAAAGCGTCCGCTGTAATCAAGTGGTTGAATCTTCGAGGCCTGGTTGAAGCAGGTGCCTATATCGAAGAAGGAGGCCGTCAAGATGAACTGGCCATGACCCGCCTCCTGGGTCCATGCTTCGGCACGCAATAGCAGCGGAAAACAAAAGAACGCCGCAAAGCAAGCGAATTGAACGAGACCGTGCTTAACAACGCCAACGCAGCGAGATCCCGACAACCGATTCTTCTCCTTACACTGTTGAGATAGATCGTCGAACCTCTAAGAAACTGTAGTGGCGATGAACAGAAGCTGGAGTGGCATGGGTGTCTGTTAGCATGAGGGCGGGATGAGCACGGAACTAACTCCGATGCGTTGGCCGGCGGCCTGGCACCACCCGTCAGCCTTAGCCCTTCTTCAGGACACGCGCATCAACTGCCTGCTAATAGACGACCCTGCAAAGTTCAAGAACGTGGCCCACGGAGCCAACCAGAGGGGAATTCAAGTCTTGACCGCTCCGCCTGGCGGGATCTCGCTGGTGAAAGGCGAGTGGCCGGGAATCGCACTCAGTCGTTCGGGCAAGGAGGGAGAGGCCGACGCCGGCCCGACCGGCGAACCCTGGGTGGACTCGAACGGCTGGCGCGTTGCGCTGGAATTGGCGCGGCATCCGGCAACGCGCGTATGGGTTGACGCTGCGCCACCCGAAGCGGGGGTTCCGGCGAGTGCGTATCTCACCGCAATGGCGGATGCTGAGACCTATGGAGGACGATGGGTTCTGACCCTCGATCGGGGTTTCGCTGCGGGTGTCGCGAAGCGGGATCACGACGCAATGAAGGGGTGGAAGCAGGTGGTGAGCGCCGCTTCATTCTTTGCCGAGCGCAAACCGTGGGCCGACTATGTTCCCCGGGCAGTCGTTGGGGTCGTCTCCGATTTTTCCGGCGAGAATGAATCCTCAGGCCAGGAGCTGCTGAACATGCTGGCGCGCGCCAATCAGCAGTACAAGGTCATCCTAAAAAAAGACTTTTCCGCCGCTTCGCTGAGCGGGCTGAGAGCTATCGTGTACGTGGATATCGGCACGCCCGCACCGGAGTTGCGGGCACAGATGCTGCGTTTCGTGGAAGGCGGCGGATTGTTGGTGACGAGACCTGAGTGGCACCCGCTGGGCGACAACACAGTATGGAAGACCGATGAACACCCACGGTTCTCGATTGGCGAATTGGGCAAAGGGCGGGTAGCGGTTGCCAAGCAGGATCCCGACGATCCGTATCTGCTGGCGAACGATTCTGTGACGTTGGTGAGCCGCCGGTACGACCTGCTGCGATTCTGGAATTTTATATCGGTAGGCTCACTGCTCAGTTGCGCAGAAGATCAGCGGAAGGCAAGCGCGCAGATTGTGTCTTTCGCGGGTCCAGGCGTCTATGGACCGACGCTTTGGGTCGCCGGTGCGTACCGGAAGGCGAGCTTGTGGACACTGGATAAGGCCGGCCCGGTTGATGTCAGGACAGAGATTCAGGAGAGCGGCGTCGAGGTTCAGTTGCCGCCGATTTCATTTTATGCGGCCGTGGAACTGGAAGCGTAGCTTTCGAGCGAGAATCGGTCATGGTGGTTGGATAAAGGAAACAGTTCACGAAGAAGCGACGATGCGAAACCACACGCGAAGAGAATGGCTAGTCAGAACGGCCTCGGCTGTTTCCGGAGGCATCCTTTTAGGTGGCCGTGCGAGGGGCGCGGACAGGGTCACGACCGCAACGGTGGTGATTGCGAAGTGCCGGACGTACGGCCCCGAACTAATACCGGCATTACAGACCATGTTTGACGAGCTGGGTGGATTGGAACGATTCGTCAAGGGGAAAACGGTCGCGATCAAGATAAACCTCACCGGCTCGCCCACGTACCGTTTGGGTTACCTGCCGTTGGGCGATACGCACTACACCAACCCCCAAGTGATCGGCGCCGTGGTTTACCTGATGGGAAGAGCGGGTGCGAAGAGAATCCGCCTGCTGGAATCTGCGTGGGCGACGGCCGATCCGATAGAAGAGTATCTTTATCGGGCCAACTGGGAACCCCGGGACATTCTAGGCGCCGCGCCGATTGTCGAGTTTGAAAACACGAACTATTTGGGAAGCGCCAAGAAGTACTCGCGATTACGCGTCCCGGACGGCGGGCGGATGTTCCCTGCCTTCGACCTGAATCACTCCTACGAAGACTGCGATACGTTTGTGAGCCTTGCCAAGTTGAAGGAGCACGTAACGGCCGGCATCACTCTATCGATGAAGAACCTCTTTGGGATCACACCCGCAACCATTTACGGCGAGGGCGCGGGCGTTAATGAGCCATCGATCCTGCCGACCGGAGGCCGGGAAATGATTCACAGCGGCGGCCGGCAACCATCGAAGAGCGCGCCGGGCGAGTTGGACCCGTCGTCGTCACGTAAGGGCGGATATCGAGTGCCGCGAACGGTGGTGGACCTGGTGGCGGCGCGGCCGATTGACTTAGCGATTGTGGAAGGTGTGAAGACGATCACGGCGGGCGAGGGACCGTGGATCATGGAAGCTACGGCGGTGGCGCCCGGCGTGATTGTGGCCGGCACGAATCCGGTGGCGACCGATGCGGTGTGCATGGCAGTGATGGGCTTTGACCCGATGGCTGACCGCGGAACGCCGCCCTTCGAGGCCTGCGACAGCATGCTGCGACTGGCTGCGGATGCGGGACTTGGGCCAAGAGACTTGCGCCAGATCGAAGTCGTGGGGACTTCGATTCAGGAAGCCCGATTCGATTTCGCCGGGATACGAGAACAGAGGAAGAAACTGGCAAAGGACAAAGGTTAAGACGTGCAAACGTCCGG
Source organism: uncultured Acidobacteriaceae bacterium (assembly GCA_963740005.1). Lineage (GTDB taxonomy): Bacteria > Acidobacteriota > Terriglobia > Bryobacterales > Bryobacteraceae > CAJCIT01. The sequence continues at coordinate 71,850 of CAVUCO010000055.1, forward strand.
CAACGTGACCCAGTTGCCTGCGGGCGGCTTAACGCGCGGCTCCGAGGCGCGACTATGGGTCCTGAGTCAGGTTGGACCCTGGGCGCAGCGTTCCCTGGGGGTGACGGCTGCGCACTTTTTGAAAACCCAGGAACTTTGCGCGGGCGCCGAGATCACGCTGAATGCGCAATACCTCGTTCCACTTCACCATGCGCTCGCTGCGCGCGAACGAGCCGACCTTCAGCTGACCCGCGTTGGTGGCAACGGCGAGATGAGAAATGAAAGCATCCTCCGTTTCGCCGGAACGAGCGGAGATGACTGGCTGCCACCCGGCCGATTGCGTGAGGCGTATGGCCTCAATGGTCTCGGTGACGGTGCCAATCTGGTTTAGCTTGATAAGCACGGCGTTGGCGACTTGCTTTTCTATTCCGGTGCGTATGCGCTGAGCATTGGTGGTGAACAGGTCGTCGCCAACGACTTGGATTCTTGCACCCAGATCACGCATGATTTGGCGCCAGCCTTCCCAGTCAGTGTCAGCCATGGGGTCTTCAATCGAAACAATCGGGAATCGGTTGCACCAATCGGCCATCAGTGCGGCAAACTCGCTTGATGTGAACCGGCGCTGCTCCAGGTTGAAGCGGTAAAGGCCTGTCTTGGAGTCATAGAGATCGCTCGCGGCGATGTCCAAAGCGATGGCGGCGTCCCGACCCGGAGCGTAGCCGGCGCGGCCGATTGCTTCGACGATCAGCTCGAGCGCGTCTTCATTGCGCCCGAACTCCGGCCAGAAACCACCTTCGTCCGCGACGCCAAAGCATTTGTTACGGCCGCGAAGGATGTCACCGGCGGCGTGATAGACGTTGTGGGTGATTTCCATCACCTCTTCGAAGCTCCGGGCTCCCACGGCGAGCAGCAAGAAATCCTGCACGTCGGTGCGCCAGTTCGCATGGGCACCGCCGCCGATGATTTGGATTTCCGGAAGCGGCAGCAGCACACCCCTGCCTTGTCCGAGGTAGGCATATAACGGCTCATTCCGTGCGGCAGCGGCGGCATTCGCGGCGGCCATGGACACGGGCAGAATCGCATTGGCACCGAGCCGGGCTTTGTTGGGTGTGCCATCGAGTTCGATGAGGCGTTTGTCGACCGCCGGCTGGTCGAAAACATCCGCGCCATACAGCGCCGGGGCAATTTCGTTTTGGATATTGGCGATGGCCTTGAACACGGACTTGCCACGGAAGCGCCCGGGATCGCCATCGCGCAATTCAAGCGCCTCGAACTGGCCGGTGGACGCGCCGGACGCAGCCAAACCACGGCCACGCAGGCCGTTCGCGAGCGTCACCTCCGCCTCGACGGTGGGCACTCCGCGCGAGTCGTATATCTGCCAGGCTGCAATAGAGGTAATTTTCATGCGGAGACCATGAAGTGTGATGCGTTAAAGAGCTCCGTAAACCAGATTTCGCTCAATCGGGCGAGATTCTTCGGTGGAGACGGCAGGTGTTTGGGAACAAAGTCGCGGATGAACTGCTGCTTCCTTAGCGTAAGGTATTCCGCAGGCGATTTGCCGTCTACGCGCGCCAGCAGCAGCATCAACAGCAAGGGAACGACTCGCTGTTCAACAGGGTGGCAAGTGCCGCTGTGACGAGCCTCCGCGTATGCGCTCCAGAAGGTGGCAATCATCCTTTCGATGCCGAAACGCCGAGGGGCATGGTGGAGCGATTTCAGGAACAGATGATTGAGCAGAAACGCGACGTCGAAGGCGGGCTCTCCATACCACGCTACCTCGCAGTCGAGCAGCACCATACGATCGCCGCTGATCAATATGTTCTTCGGACTGAAATCACCGTGCACGAGGACCTCGCGAGTGGATTCGATGCGCTGGGCTTCCGAGAAAAAGAGATCCCGCAATTCGGGATGCCGGTTGCCGGTCGTCAACAGATAGGGCTCGATGCGGAGCTGGTGGAAATTGGGCGTGGTGTCGAATTGTTCCCACAGTGAGGTATTGAAGCTGGTGCGCCGGTGGATTTCTCCGAGGATCCTTCCGGCAAGGGCAGCGTGCTCCACGCGGCAATCCTCGGCGAGCATCAGTTGTTTCCAGTTCGCAAACCCTTCGCCCAAGAACTCCATCCCGAAATAGCCCGCGTCGGGGTTGGCGAAACGTAGCATCGGCACAACACCGGGCATTAACCCGCCGACATATTGAAGATATTTCCACTCGGTTGCATTGCGGCTGACATCGGCAAACCAATCGTCTTTGACGTTCAACTTTGGCAGTGCGCGTTTGACAACGAACTTTTCCGCGCCATCTTCGACCAGGTAAAGCTCGCTCGATACACCGCCTTTCAAAGGCGTGAGGCGGCCCTGCGAGTCACGAACATGTCCATCGCGACGCAGCATATCGAGAAACTGGGCGGCTTCGGACGCTTCGGAGTTCATCGGGAATCGATCAGTTGGCGCTCAATCTGTTCCAGCGTTTTCCCTTTCGTTTCGGGAAGCTTGAAGTAGATGAACAGGAACCCGGCCAAGCAGATGCCGGCGTAAACCCAGAAGCACTCCGCCAGGCCGAGCTTCTCATACATCACGGGGAAGGTCTGCGAGAGCAGGAAGTTACCGAGCCAAAGCGCCACCACGGATACGGACATCGCGCCTCCCCGAATACGGTTCGGGAAGATCTCCGAAAGGATCACCCAGGTGATAGGCGCCAGCGAGTAGCAGTAACAGGCGATGGCGGCCACGACGAGAATGACCGGAACCAATCCTTTCATGTTCTGGTGATAAGCCCAGCCGGTAGCGAGGTAGATGAGTGTCAGCCCGAATGCGCCGCTCAACATAAGAGCACGCCGGCCCCAGCGATCCACGGTGCCGATGGCGACGAACGTCATCAACACGCCGACGACGCCGGTGACCACGATGCTGAACATAATGCCGGACACGGCATAACCGGCGCCGGCAAAAATCCGCGAGCCGTATTGGTAGATCACATTGATGCCGCACCACTGCTGAAACACCGCGATCACGATGCCGAGAAAAAGGATCTTGCGCATCCTCGGCTCGAGGAGTTCGCGCAGATCGACCTTGTCGATTTCGTTCACCAGGGTGGCTTCGATTTCCTTGACGGAGCGCTCGGCGTAGGCGGGCCCGCCGATTTTGGAAAGCACGCGTAACGACTTTCCGGAACATCCTTTCTTCGCCAGCCAGCGGGGGCTTTCCGGCACGAAGAACATGGCGGTAAAGAAAACGGCAGCCGGCACGGCCGTGACGCGAAACATCCAACGCCAAGCCTCCTGCACGTTCCAGGAATCAAACGGTATCTGCTCGACGGTGGAACCGGCCGGGGTTGGCTGCGCGATCAGCCAGTTGACGATTTGCGCCAGCATCACACCGAGGGCGATGGTGAGTTGATAGATTGCGACCAAACGACCGCGCATATGGGCCGGCGCGACTTCGGCGATGTATAGCGGTGCGACGTTAGACGCGATGCCGATGGCCACGCCGCCCAGCAGACGGTTCGCGACGAAAAACAGAAAATTCGGCGCCATGCCTGTGCCAATGGAGGTGACGACGAAGAGCAGGCCAGAGGCGACCAGCAGCGGCTTGCGTCCAAATTTATCGCTCAATGCGCCCGCGCCCGCGGCTCCAACGAGCGCACCGATCAGGGCGCTGCTCATGGCCCAGCCGATCTCAAGTGCGCTGACCAGGTGGAAGTATTTCTCGTAAAAGAGTTCGGCGCCGCCGATGACGACCCAGTCGTAGCCGAACATAAGCCCGCCTAACGCCGCTGTGAGGGCGATGGCGAAAATGTAGACGCGGTTGAAATGCGCGTCGGCGTCACCGATGGTGGCGGAGGGCTGCGGCGTGCGGAATGAGTCGGATATCAATTTGTGTCCCGGCCCCTGTGGGGGTCGTTATCAAACAAGCATTCTATCTTCAGGCATAGGAAAGTTCGAGACGCGAGCGCCAACCGAGAAGCGAGACTCGGTGCGGAGAATCCCGGCGAAGGAGCAAACTTCGAGATTCGCGTTTGCTTGCTGCCGCGCGCGGTTGCTCTGAAAATACCCGGTATCGGATAGAAAGCCAGATGAGCCTCGGCATAGCAGGCCAAGCCCCGCGCCATGGCGGTTCCGCGGATGCCCTGAAAGCTCACCCTGTGCCACGGCGGAGCGTGTTGGTCAACATGCGGGTGAGCGCTCTTGGGCTCATGCTGAGATCTGTGCCGGAGTTCTGTCACAGCTTCGAAAGATTAACGGATGAACAGTCGCCGATCCCACTGAACGTCTTGCGGTTCGCGCGCGGCAATCCGTCCGAAGTCAGGGTGTTCGGGATTGATCAGGACATTGTGTTCCCGACCGCGAAGTACCATGCTGGGAACCAGCAGAACGGCTGACCGCCTGGTATGAAGCCAGTCGTCGCCGAAGGCGCGGCTGACGATCTGGTCTTCCGCATGCCATCCAGGAAGTTTGAGATCGTCGAGTGATTCCATGGCAATTGAGGAGGGAATAAGGATCTCAACAGACGCGTGCGTCTTTGGCACACGGCCCAGATTCGAGTGAACCAGAACCTCGAGCAGGGCGCCGGCGTACGTTTCCGCAGCATAGATAACGGGTCGGCCGGGGGAGTTCCAGCGGCCACCAATGAGACGCGCTCCCGTTCCGTCAAAGATGGGGAAACGGCGGTCCGCAATGCGGAAAGCGCGCATCAGGCAGGGATGCCGTAGAAGAGGCGTTCCAGGAGTTCCTCAACTCGACGCGCTCCCAATTCCGTCGCGGCGGACTCAAGCGGACTGACCTTCCCGAGTTCCGCGTGGGGCCTCGTCAGCCATTCGCGGGCATCCTCGCGGTCGTTCCACGCATGCTCAGCTGCCGCGATGACGCGGGCCAAACGCTCGGTTCGCTCGCCTTCTCCCTGGGTGAGCCTGGTTCGACGTTTGAACGTGGCCTCAGGGACGATGCGGAACATGGCCCGCCGTACTTCTCCGGTGGATAAATAAACCCGCTCCACGGTGATGCGCAGAGCGTGCTTGGGAAGGCCTAGCGAGATGGTCTTCTGCAGGTCACCGACGGATCTTATCCTACGACCTAATATCGCTGTCCCACCCATCACGTCGGCAATTCTATCGGGGCGAATCATACGCTTCTATCGGGATCATTATATCCTAAATGAGAGCTCAAATGAGCCGGGTCATCCGGTCTCACGTCGGCGCGGTTTACCGTTGAGACTAATGAGTTCGCGTGACATAATCGCAGCGTGATGCCGCGGCAGCAAGCTGTGTTCGAAACGGCCTTGTAATTAAGCGCACGCCAGGTGTTACTCAGAGGTGTTCCGTGAGTCTTAATTCCCGCCGAATGGCAGCAGATAGCGAGGGCACCCGTCCGGGATCCCCCTCACGCCGGGGCTTCTTGAAAAGCACAAGCCTCGTGACGGCCGCTTTGGCTGCGAGGCCAGCTTGGTCGAGGGTAGTAGGTGCGAATGATCGCATCAATGTGGGGGTCATCGGCCTGGGCGCCCGAGGCAGCGACCATCTCAGCTTGTTGCTCGAGCACCGGCAAAACAAACCCGATATCGAGATTGTGGCTCTTTGTGACGTTTACCAGAAACGACTCAGTAAGGCGTCGAAGAGGGCTCCTGGAGCGAAGACCCATGTTCATCACCAGGACGTGCTGCAACGCTCGGATATTGATGTGATTTTCACCGCGACTCCAGACCACTGGCACGCACCGATCACGCTGGCGGCCATGGAAGCCGGCAAGGATGTCTACGTCGAGAAGCCGATGACGCATACGGTGGAAGAAGGCAAGGTTGTTGCCCATCTCGCGAAGGAACTCAAGCGGGTTGTTCAAGTGGGTGTGCAGGGTACCTCCTGGAACCGCTGGCATAAGATACGCGAGATCATTCAATCCGGCATGATCGGGCAGGTGGTGGAGGTGCAAGGGACATATAGCCGCAACGCTCCGGGGGGCGACTGGAACGGAGGCGAGTGGTGGACAATCGATCCCGCAGCAGGCCCCAATGCCACGGGCGACGAGCATATTGACTGGAAGCAATGGCTCGGCTCTGCTCCACAGATGTCCTTCAATGCGGACCGGTTCTTCCGCTTCCGCAAATACTGGGACTACTCGGGCGGCATCGCCACAGACTTGCATTACCACGTGGTTGCCCCATTCAACCTGGCGATCGCCACTGAGTTTCCCACACGAGTTTCAGGGATGGGCGGATTGTGGGTCTACGACGATGGCCGCGAAGTTCCCGACACATTCCTGACGGCTGCCGACTATCCGAGCAAATGGTCACTGACGGTGCAATCTTCACAGGTGAACGAAAATGGGCCGGCCACTATGATTCGAGGGACGAAGGCGACCATCCACCTGAGTGATGAATGGGAAGGCCCGCCGTCCCGGCAGTACGATTATGCGGACATTGTGCCGGAGTCTCCTTTCGTCGAAGAATTCGCAAAGAAGTATCACGACACTATGGTGCGGATCGACGGGGTTGGCAACGAAGGCGATCTTAAGCACGTTGAAAATTTCCTCGCGTGCGTTCGAACACGACAGCAGCCGAATTGCAACGCAGACCTGGGCTTTCGCACGCTGGTGGCCACCGACCTGTCAGTAAGGTCTTACCGGAATGGCAAGATGTATCACTTCGACGCAGGCAAAGAAGTGGTTGTGGAGAGCTAGGCGCCGACGGGAAAACAATGAAGAAACACTTGGAAATCCGTTTCGGCAGCCGGCGCGGCCGCAGCAACAGCGCTACTACAACGCTCCTGTCGATCTTTGTCGGGTTGGGTGCCGCGGCCGCGGCACGATCGCACCGTGAGCCATCCGAACGCAGGTCGGCGCGTGGCTCGAAACTCACGCGCCCCTTGCTATAAAAGACTAATGCGCCTACGCGATTACGCGCCCCGGCCCGCACACCTCAAATGGCTCCTCGATTCTGATCCGGCCATCCGATGGCAGGTGATGAGGGACCTGACCGGTGAAACTCCCAGCGCGATTGCCGCCGAGCGGTCCCGCGTCGCAACCGAAGGCTGGGGAGCACAACTTCTCGGCAGCCAATCTCCTGCCGGCAACTTCGGTGAGCCGAACGAGGACCGAGGCTTGCTGGTTTCCTTTAATTCTCTCGTCGTCTTGAAGGATCTTGGTCTCGATCCCGCCAGCAAGCAGGCTCGCAAAATGATCGACCGCGTCGACAAGCGGCTGGTGTTTAAGCCGCTCAACAACCGGCCTTTTCTTCATGGTGAAACGGAGCCCTGCATCAACGGCAGAATCCTCGGCCTCGGTGCATATTTCAAAGAACCAAACGACGCCCTGGCCAATCAGCTCCTGGGCGAGCAGCTCGAAGATGGCGGATGGAACTGCGAAGCATGGCCGAACGTATCGCCGAAACGTCCTCCAAGCCGGCGCTCTTCGTTCCATACCACTATCTGCGTGCTGGAAGGACTTCTCGAATACGAGCGGGCAGGGCGCAAATCGGCGGCCGTGACAAAGGCCCGCAAGAGGGCCGAAAATTATCTGCTCGAGCGCGGCACGTTCCGCTCGCTTCGAACCGGCGAAGTCATCGACAAACGCTGGCTCCGCTTCTCGTACCCGACATTTTGGCACTACGACGTTTTGCGGGGACTCGATTATCTGCGGAATGCGGGAGTCAAGACCGACGGCCGCGTCAGTGACGCCATCGAAATCGTGATTGAGCGCCGTCACCAAAACGGGCGCTGGCCGCTCAACCTACTTCATCGCGAGCATATTCCACTGGAGATGGAGACCGCTGTCGGCAGCGCAAGCCGCTGGAACACTCTGCGCGCTTTGCGAGTCCTGCATTGGTACAGCAACTCAACGTGGCAGTTGTGACTTGAGCCTGGTGCCTAGCCAACCTTGCAATTATGAGGTTGCGCGGCATGATTAAAAGGTAATGCCGTTGGCAAGACTTCTTCCCGAGATTGAGGCTCTGTGAGTATTAGTGGAGGCGGCGGGGCGCGCGCTTAATTGAAAAACTGACGCCCTGGCCGCGTCACTTTTCAAGAACGCTCAAATTTGATTTCGAGTCATGGGATTTTGCATGTGATCGAAGGCTGCGCGCGATGAGTCCAAGTCCGCCGACGAAAAGAACCAGCATCACAATTGTGTTGAAAAGACTGACAGGTCTGAAGAAGATGCGCAAGTTAGCAATCACGCCTGCGAAGATAAACAGCGCGCCGGCGACGGTTAACACCCACCCAGCCTTGCTGCGCGCATTCCAGAAGAGCAACCCCACGCCGAATAGCATCGGCAGGAGTGTAATACCGAAGGTACTGGCTCCATAATAGGACCAATACGAACCGATCACACTCACTTGGTTTGCGATTAGAAATCCGCCGATGGAAATCATGATGAGGCCAAGCAAAAAAGAGCCCAAGCCCCCAGACGTGCCACCGACGTCGCTCAATGAATGGGATTCCATTGCGGCTCGAGTATATCAGATAAGCTGTTGTAAGCAATAGAACATATTGCACATAACAATAGCTATCATCGCGGTTTCTTGGTCCAATTGGCGAGCCCCCTCCATACGTCTGTCGCGCAGGCTCCCTAAGGTTAACTGCGTAGGCTTTCTCCGGTGGCGTAGGCTCACTTCAAAAGCGCTTCTCCTGGTACACTCGGCTGGCGGCGCGCCTGATAGTAACAGGCGCGCGCTCCTGGGTTGGGCGGAGAGAAGACTCCGAGACGGCCGCGAACGTAATGCGCGTTGAAGTGCGCGCATCCACGGCCGCGTTAATGAGAGAGCGCCTTGGTCACTAGGACGGCGATCACGACGACGATGAGCAAGAGCAGCAGAACGGCGCCGGCGCCCGACCTCGGGCGTGATCGCGGGTCTGGCGGGCCCGGCGCATAGTCGCGGCGATAGATGCCGGTGTGCGGGATTGACGTCTGCGAGTAGATCTTGCCTCGGGCATCGCGACCGACACGAAAGCCGCGCACACCTTCGCTGAGGGCGATGCCGCTACGGCCAAAATTGATCCGGAGACCGAGCGGCCCCTGGATCGAACGTCTGAATCGCCATGCCATGGTTGTGCCTTCATGATGTCACTAAGCGGGAGCAAACGCAGAACACCGGGTGCCAAACTGACGCAAACGCCGCAAGAGTGCCTCAGCCCGTCGCATTTCTGGTCGAAAAAAATCCGCTGAGTAATCGAAAGTATTGGTGGAGGCGGCGGGAGTTGAACCCGCGTCCGAGAAAGCCCGCCGTGCAAAGCCTACGTGTGTAGCCAGTTCTGTTGTTTCGGCAGCACCCTAAAGAACCGGCGAAAAGCGAGTGCCGCCTAGTCCGATTGATCTCGGCCTTTCAGCTCCGGACCGAAGCCTAAGACCTATCCTGCAAGATGACGCTCGCTAGCCCACGCGCAGGCTCGTGAACCGGAGCGGCTACCTAATTACTTAAGCAGCGTATGCAAACTGCGTATTGTTGGCAGTTGTAGTTTTCCGATCGTTTTACGGGAGCTCGGAACCCGACACGCCTTCACACCACGATTCGATCCCGTCGAAACCGTTGCGCCCCCATGTACAGCAGGGAAAGGTACACCCCTAGTGTAACAATGGTTTCACGTGATTGCACAGCGAATCCGGGAATGCTCCAATAGGAATGATCCGGGTGTTCTCCGGCGTGCCGAGGCGGGGACCATCCGGAGCTTCGGAAGGCAAACCTGACGCCTCGACGCAACCGTCTTATCTCTCTCCGATGAGCGCTACTTCAAAGGAAACAGTGGATCCGCGACCGGCCAAAGAGTCACGAATTCAGGGCCAAGCCGGTGTTCCACTCCGGCTCGCGGTACCTGGGGGCGTGAGCGCAGCCACTCCCGTCCTGACGCCGGCCGAAAAGCGCACCGAATTCGAACAGCACTCTCCGCTTTATCACGTGGTCCTGCTGGACGACGACGAGCACACGTATGACTACGTGGTGGAAATGCTGCAGAAGCTCTTCCTGATGCCGACCGACGTAGCTTTTCAGCATGCCGTGGAGGTGGACACAACGGGCCGCACCATTGTGATTACCTGCGAACTTCCGCAAGCCGAGTTCGCCCGAGACCAGGTTCATGCGTACGGGGCCGATCCGCGGATGCCCAGGTCGAAGGGCTCGATGACCGCGGTACTGGTGCCGGCGGGCAACACCAAGACAGCCTAGAAAAAGCGGCCTTTCGCAGGCTATTGACAGACAAGCCGCGGCAAGTGAAGGATTACTGGTATGACACCTACAGCGATTGAAAAAAAGTTCATGTCGGTGTTTAAGGGTGACTTTGAAGTCAGCGCCGGATCGCCGCTGCCGTATGGGGCAACCGTGGTCCGGGGTGGAATCAACTTCGCAGTATTTTCGAAGCATGCAACCGAAGTCAGGCTGGTCCTGTATGTAGGAAGCGATGCCGACTCGATACTGGAGCTGCCTCTCGATGCACACACGAACCGGACCGGGGACGTCTGGCATATATTCGTGCACGGCCTCGATCCGGGTATTCGCTATAGCTACCGCATGGATCGAGTGCCCAACGAGGCGCCGCTGATTCATCGTTTCGACCCATCGTTGACCTTACTGGATCCGTATGCCCGGGCGGTCGTGGGCCGCTTTGCCTGGGGCGAGCCGAACCGCAAACCGAACGGCGTCAAGCAGCGTCATTGCGCACTCGTGGAGAGCCAGTTTGATTGGGGATTGGACCGGCAGCTGAACATACCGCTTGCGGATAGCATCATTTACGAGATGCATGTGCGCGGATTCACCCAGCACCCGTCTTCAGGGGTTAGTAAGCCGGGTACGTTTGCGGGCCTGATTGAAAAAATCCCGTACCTGCAATCGTTGGGCGTGACGGCAGTCGAGTTGATGCCGATTTACGACTTCGATGAGGATGATAACCCGCGGGTCAACCCGCTCAACGGCGAGAAGCTTTTCGACTACTGGGGATACAACCCGATCTCGTTCTTCGCGCCAAACACCGCCTATTCCTCGGACATGAGCGACGTGGGGCCCGTGGATGAGTTCAAGCAGCTGGTGAAGAGCCTGCACACGGCGGGCATCGAAGTGATTCTGGATGTGGTATTCAATCACACCGCAGAGGGCGGCGAAACAGGGCAGACCTTCGAGTTCCGTGGCCTGGACAACTCGATTTACTACATGATTAAGCCGGGCACGGGAGAGTATCTGAACTACTCGGGTTGCGGCAACACGCTGAATTGTAATCATCCGGTGCTGCGGGATTTGGTTGCGGCGGCACTGCGCTATTGGGTGATCGAGACGCACGTAGATGGCTTTCGCTTCGACCTGGCGTCGATTCTGGGCCGCGGGCAGGATGGCTCGGTGCTGGCGAACCCGCCGCTGTTAGAGCGTCTGGCGATGGACCCTGTGCTGGCGAACACCAAGCTGATTGCGGAGGCGTGGGACGCGGCCGGGTTGTACCAGGTGGGATCATTTCCGTCGTGGGGGCGCTGGGCGGAGTGGAACGGGAAGTTCCGGGACGATCTGCGCAAGTTCCTGAAGAGTGACCCCGGCATGGTGCCCGCGCTGGCGACGCGGCTGAAGGGAAGCCCGGACCTCTACACGGGAGACTCGCGCGAGCCGTGGCACAGCATCAATTTCGTGACCTGCCACGACGGCTTCCCGCTAACGGACCTGGTTAGCTACAACGAGAAGCACAACGAAGCAAACGGCGAGTGGAACCGCGACGGCACCAACGACAACTACAGCTGGAACTGCGGCGTGGAAGGCGCAACCGACGATCCGGAGATCAATAAGCTGCGGGCGCGCCAAGTACGCAACGCGGCCGCGCTGACCGTGCTTTCGCATGGCGTTCCGATGCTGCTGGCCGGCGATGAGATGGGACGCACCCAGCGGGGCAACAACAATGCGTACTGCCAGGACAACGAGACCAGTTGGGTGAATTGGACGCTGGCAGAGCAGAATGCCGATTTGCTTCGTTTCTTCCGTATTCTGATCAGTATCCGGAAGAGATACAAGCTGATGCGGGAGGGGACGTTTTCGCCGAATCCGGTGGAAGGGGAGGTCCGTATCGACTGGCATGGCGTGCATTTACACCAGCCCGACTGGTCTCATGAATCACGTTCGCTGGCCGCCCATGCGCACGGAATCGTAAACGGCGAACAGAGGCATCTCTATCTGATTGCGAATGCACATTGGGAACCACACACCTACGAATTGCCGGTGCTGCCAGGATGGTTCTGGGCGCGGTCAATCGACACAGGCCGGCCCTCGCCGGACGATATCCAGGAACCTGGCCACGAGGTGGTGCTCGACAATCAGCAGGATGTGACGGTGGGGCCACGGTCGGTGGTGTTGCTGGCCGGGCGGCAGGAAGAGCGCGCCGTTTCCTGAGCACAGGAAGGCTCCGTTTCATTCGACAACAAAACCAGCCGGCCGAGGCCTGCGCAAAGCCTTCGGATTTTTCTGTGAGACTGATCCCCCGGACGGACTAGTAACGGCTAACGGGTACATCTGATCCAGAAATTCTTGTTATTTCCAGTACTTCCTGATTGTTCACAAAAACAGTTTTAGGAGGTACTCTTTGATGCTTCGGAAGCAGTTCTCAATTCTTGTCGTTGCGCTGGGAATACTTTGCCTCGCGGCGCCCGTGACGGCTACGACCCTTACGAGCAGCAACAGCCTGGATGTTCTGGGGTATACGTTTGGCCAAACCACGTCTGTGTACCTAGGGTGGGAGGCCACTCTTGCCAGCTTCGGAGGTGAAGCCAGCGGGTTCGGTGCCACCCCATCTTTTGCGGCGGGCGGTCAGACCTTTGCTCTTACGGGCTACACCGGTCCGATCAGTACACCGGGCGGTATGGGCGCCGCAGGTAGCACCAGTGTCCCGATGGTTATAACTATGCCGAACCTGGCGACGCTTACGGGGCTTGAGCTGGGCTTAATGGGCACTCCTTCCGTGACGCTAACGTTATCTGACGGCAGCACGGTAACGACTGGTGTCCTCAACTTTGGGTCAGGGGCGGACTCGGTCACATTCATATCTCCTCTCCAGATCATCTCGGCTGAGATCGATTCGTCCTCCAGCGGGACGGGCCTCTGGGACGTGTCCTGGGGAACGGCGAACACAGCTGATCTACCCGTACAACCAGCTCCAGACCAGGGATCTCCCACGCCCGAGGGATCGACGCTTTGGTTGATGGGAGGGGGTCTACTGGGATTGAGCCAGCTGATCCGCAAACGGAAGCACCTTCTGAACTAGGTTTGCCGGGTAGGTGCCGGCGCAGCCGGTTGCTCCTTGGGAGGGGTAGCCGGCTTTTTACTATTGGCGGGAGCGGTGGGAGACAAAATCCGGGGCGGTTCCGCTTCCGGTCCATCTCGCGTAATGCTAATGGGAAGGGAGCCGGCACGGGTTATGTCCTTGCCGGCAAAAACAACCTCGGCGATCTCGCTATGCTGGGTTTCCACTCGCTGGAACTGGTCGAAGACCAGGTTGCCGAGCGAATAGAAGATTACTCCGGGTCCGTAGTGCTCCATGGGCTGGACGACGTGCGGGTGATGGCCGATTACCAGGGTTGCGCCGGCATCGATAGCAGCATGGGCGAACTCGACTTGCATCTGATTGGGTTTGGGCTGGTATTCCGATCCGTTGTGCATAGAGACAATCACGACGTCGGCCTTTCTTAACAGCGACGCAACGTCGGCTTGCATAGTCGGGATGTCGAGCATGGCAACGCGCCAGTCGACATCGTGCCAGTTGCCGTTGCTCTGGTCGAAGGTGTAGCCGAGAAAGCCGAAGCGAACACCATGCCGTTCCAACACTACGCCGGCATGCGCTTGCTCCTGGGCTTTCGCCGGTACCCACGGGCTCGATGTGGTGCTCCCTAAGCCACGCAATGGTGTAGACGACGCCGTGATCGCCACAATCGCGGGTGTGGTTATTGGCAGTACTCGCGACATCGACACCAGCCAGCACCAAGCCTGCAATTGTCTCAGGCCGGGCCCGGAAGACGAGCCCCTCTTCGCCGCGCGGTCCTTTGTCCGCGAAGGGTGACTCGAGATTCACAAACGTCAGATCGGCGGAGGCAAGGAGAGGAGCAATTTTCACAAAGGGATGGGCCGGATCATTGGTTTCCCGGATGCGGCGGCCGATATCGCGACAGAGCATAACGTCTCCCCCAAACAGCAGGCGATTGACAGGCCGGGCTGCAGACAGATCCGGCCCGGCGGCGTGGGCCTGCTGGGCGGAAGGATTTGGCTGACCTGAGCATCCATACAAGAACGCTGTCGCTGCCGCCACCACGAGGCGCCAGCGCGTGTGTCTCAGTTGGCCAGCCACACTTGAGCTTAGCGGCTTGCGCCGGGAAGAAAGGCTTGTGCCTGCGCGAATGCGGCACGAAACGGTTCATCCGGCCCGAGAATATTCAGCTCTTCGTTCATTGCTGCATAGAGGGAAAACGTCGATAGCGCGAAAGTCTGCCTGAGGCTGCCTGCCCGGAGTTCCGCGCATGTCGGCCCAACGCGTTCCAACTCGATGGTAGTGTCGGGGCCAAGGAGTGCGACACGCTGCAGCCCGGTTCCGAAGCCCGTTCGCTGCACAAAGGAGACCTTCGCAGGCAAGGCTTGGCGTAGCCACCCGGCGAGATAAAAAGCCGAAGCTGGTGGAGTCGGCTCCGCATGAACAATTTCGATGGTCTGAAAGGTTTCGCGCAGGGCCAGCAACTGAGGATCGTCAAAGGCGCCGGAGATGGCTTCGCGCCATGGGGTCAGCCGCGTCCATTGCAAGTCCGCGACGATACGGCCACCACTTTTCCATGACCGAAGCGCCTCAATCGCCTCGGGCGGGTTCGGACCGCGTGTATCGACAATGACCTTCGTTGCGAGCGCATAGAGCGATTCCAGACCTTCGTGCTGCGTCGCATCACCGTCGCGCCGCAGGGCCGATTTCTGACGGCACCAGATCACAACAGGCAGATCGGGCACCATGATGCCCAGAATGATGGGCCGGATATCGGGCCAACGATCGGGCGTGGCCTGAATCTCAATCTGCTCCGAACAGATCTGCTGAGCCTTACCAAAGGGTTTCCAGCATTGCGCGAGAACCTGGGCCGTAATCCCGCTTTCGGGCGCGCGAGCCACGCGAATGACGATGGCCCGGCTGGGGTGAGCATGCATCAGATCGACCAAGGTCTGAGAAGCCGCCAGCGCGTCTTCATCTTCGTCGTCGGTTACGACGATCAAGGTCATGGCGCAAGCACGTACAACGGTCGGCTTACCCTGCTTCTTTTCGTCTTCGCCGAGCGATGTCCAAAGGTTTCCGAGATCTTTGAGAATTTTTTCCGGATGAACTGTATTGATCACTGTACTCATGGCACCCTCCAAACATGGCCTTGGCGCGCCAGCATTTCATCCGAAGCCTTAGGGCCCCACGTTCCGGCATCGTAGTTTGGAAAATCAAACTTCTGACTTGCCCAAACGTCCAGAATGGGCTGCACGACTTGCCAGTTTGCCTCCACCATGTCCTGCCGGGTATAGAGCGTCGCATCGCCCGTGAGGGCATCTACCAACAGTGTCTCGTATGCGGTGGGAGATCGCTCGCCGAAGCTCGATCCGTAGTTGAAGTCCATGGAGACCGGACGCACTTTCATGCCGCTACCGGGGCTCTTGGAAAGAAAACGCAGCGAGATTCCTTCTTCGGGCTGAATGCGCAGAATCAGCAGATTGGGCCGTGGCGCCATTAACCCCGACTTGGTGTCCTGCTTGAACATGGCCAGCGGAGGGGCGTTGAACTGGATGGCAATATCGGTGACCCGCTTCGGCATGCGTTTTCCGGTGCGGATGTAGAAAGGGATGCCCGCCCAGCGCCAGTTGTCGATAAAGAACGTGCCGGCGGCATAGGTATCGGTTTGGGCGTCGGGCTTAACACCGGGCTCCTGCCGGAAGCCAGGAAGCTCAGCGCCACCGACCCGCGCCGGACCGTACTGGCCGGACACCGCAAAGAGAGGTACTTCCTCATGTTTGATGACGCGCACCGAACGCAACAATTTTGCGCGCTCATCCCGGACGTTGTCGGCGTCGTATGTGCTGGGCGGCTCCATGGTGACCGTCGCCATGACTTGCAGGAGGTGGTTCTGGATCATGTCGCGGAGCGCGCCGGCTTCCTGGTAATAGGCGCCGCGACCCTCCACCCCAATGGACTCGGCCGCTGTGATCTGGACATGATTGATGTAGCGCCGGTTCCAAAGCGGCTCGAAGATTCCATTGCCAAAGCGAAAGGCCAGAATGTTCTGGACCGTCTCTTTACCAAGGTAATGATCGATGCGGTAGATCTGCGGTTCGTGAAAGACCTGGCTGATCTCCTGATTCAATTCGCGCGCACTGGCCAAGTCGTGGCCAAACGGCTTCTCGATGATGACGCGGCGCCAGCCCTTGCCGTGTTGCAGACTGGCAGCGCCCAACTGCTTTACAACGGAGGCATAATAGCTGGGCTGGGTGGATAGATAAAACAGCGCGTTGCCGGCAGTTTGATGGTGTTGTTCAACTTCACACAGCCGCTTGGCAATCGACTGGTAACATTGCGGGTCTTGCAAATCGCCCGCTACGTAATAGAGCCCTTGGGCAAAGCTCTGCCAAATCGATTCGTCGAAGGGCGAGTCCTCGAGAAACTTTTGGACCGACTCCTTCATTTTGTCGCGGAAGTCATCGTCGGTCATCGCCGTCCGCGAATTCCCGATGACCGCAAAGGTCTGCGGGATACGCCGCTCATACGCCAATCTGTAGAGCGCCGGCAGCAGTTTTCTCTTGGTTAAATCGCCGTTCGCCCCAAAAATTACGATGGCGCAGGCAGGAACGCGGCGCTCGAAGCGCAGGGTATCTTGGAACGGATTAGCGTCAGCCATAGTTTCCACAGTATCGCTTAAAACTCACGGTTTGATGAATTCGGGACCAATTTGGTGGCTCCTTTTTCGCGCCCGGATGAAGGTAGGCTACACTTGAGATGTCCGACCTTACATCCAGTAACTCCGGCAGAGCGTCCGCTCTTGCAAGTGCTGGACTAATTTAGAAATTTGACGCTCCAGAGTCCCCAGTAGGGCTCCTTCCGGGCACGGCGAAGTCCGCCGTATTCCAAGGGGCAATGCCCGTATCCGGACGCTGGTGCGCGATCGAGAAAAATGGCAGTTCAAAAGAAGAAAGTCGTCGCGATACTAAGCGACCTGATGTTCATCGTGAAGATTCAGGAAGCCGCAAAGCGGGTGGGGCTGGAAACGATCTTCGTGAAAACGGAAGAAGATGCCCTGGTTCAGGCCCAGCTGGATCCGGCCGTCATCATCCTGGATCTCAACTCGAATAATATCGATCCACTCCAGGTGATCGAACGGCTCAAGGCAGATGTCACGACCAGGAAGATAAACGTGCTCGGCTACGTATCGCACGTGCAGGCTGAGTTGAAACAGGCCGCGCAGGACAAGGGCTGTGACATGGTGATGGCGCGCTCGGCCTTTTCACAGAACCTGCCGGTGATCCTGAAACGTTACTCCGAGAGGTGACGGCGGCAGACCGCGGCGCTCAGTAGCCTTCTTTAATCCCCTGCTGCTCCGTGATCACATAGGCCCGGCCGGACTTGATGTTCTTGAATTCTTCGACCAGCCCACTGGGCCAGTCCACGACAACCCGATCTACGCGATCAATGCGTGCCGTACCGAACGTGACCGGTAGTTCGGATTGCGATAAATAACTCGAGCCGCTTTTAACCATCCGCGATTCCCGGCGGCCCGCGTACCAAACTCTTACTTTCGCGCCAATCGCGCTGCGGTTCGATTTGGTTCCCACCAGCCGGAAGCGCAGGCTGTGGTTGCCGTTCAGGACCTCGTTCCGGTAAAGATATGCCGGCCCGTTGTTGGTGGTCATCAGAACATCCAGGTCGCCATCCTGGTCAAAGTCGCCGAACGCGGCGCCGCGGCCGATCTTTGGATTGGCGAAGCCGCCCCCGACCTCGTCGGCAACTTCGTCCATCTGGCCTGCACCGTTGTTCAAGAATAGCTGTGGCGGCTGCGCGTAAGGCGTATCTGTTACTTTCTGCATCATGTCGTCAATGTGCCCGTTGACGACCAGCAGGTCGAGGTTACCGTCCAGGTTGGCATCGAAGAAGAAGCAGCCGAAGCCCAGCGTTTTGCGAGTCACCCGCCCCAGGTTGTTGCCCGGGGCCAAGTCGGTGAACAGCCCTTCGCCTGAACTCTTGTAGAGAGCTAACATCTCACGCTCGAAGTTGGTCACGACGACGCTCGAGGTGCCAGTGTTGTCGAGGTCGGCCACATCCACGCCCATGCCTCCCCGTGCCTTTCCATCCTCGCTGAACGCGACTCCCGCGTGTACCGCGATCTCCTGAAACGTGCCATCACGTTTATTGCGATAGAGCTTGTTCGGCTGGGTGTCGTTGGCAACAAACAAATCCAGCCAGCCGTCGTTGTCCACATCGAACATCGCAACACCCAGCGACTTCGAGCTGTTGTCGAACAATCCTGCCCGTGCCGTCACATCTTCAAATGTGCCGTTCCCGCGATTCCGGAACAGCCAGCACGTAGTGCCGTGATACGCCTCCGGGGTGCAATATGACTTCTGCTTGCCGTCGGCACTGCACCAGACGTCCCCTTCAGGCGACCAGCGCACGTAATTGCAGACGAACAGGTCGAGCAGTCCATCGCGGTCGTAGTCGAACCAAAGAGCGGACGTGGAGAATCCCAGGCGATCGCTCAGCCCGCTTTGCCGCGTAACGTCCACAAACGTTCCGTGGCCGGTATTCCGGAGAAGCCGATTTTGCCCCACGCCAGTTACGTAAAGATCAACGAATCCATCGTTGTTGTAGTCGGCGATGGCAACCCCGAGGCCGTACATTTCGATATCGAGGCCGGCAGCTTTCGTGACGTCGGTAAACGTGCCGTTGCGATTGTTGCGATAAAGGTGGAGCGCGCTATGGGGGGCGGCGATGGCATGACCCGGCCAGGAGCTACCGTCAATAAACAGGAGGTCCTGCCAGCCATCGTTGTCGTAGTCCAGGAAGGCACAGCCCGGCCCGAGTGTCTCCGGCAGGTACTTCTTGCCGAATGCGCCACTGTGGTGCTGAAAGCCTAATCCGGCTGCGCGCGTCACATCCGTGAAGCGGAAACCGGGGTTGGAAGCGGCGGCACGGAGTGGTGGAGGCCAGGGCAAGCCAGCCAGAAAAGAGGCCCCAGCCGAGGCTCGTAAGAAATCCCGGCGCCTCATAGTTCGCTTTGAAATTGCCTCACCCGATATCCACGCCAGGTCTTACCCACACGTTCAGACTGGAGTTCCGGCGCGCTATTGCGGCGCCACCAGTCCTTTGCGAATGGCGAATAACACCAGTTCCGCCGTCCGGTGGATATTCATCTTTTCCATGAGATTGGCGCGATGCACCGACACTGTGTTGACGCTCAACTCTAATAAGGCGGCGATCTCCTTGTTTGACTTGCCTTGCGCAATCAGCTGCAGCACCTGCTTCTCGCGGGCGGTCAGACGATCGAGTTCGTCGTCCTGTTCGCCCGTCACGTACTTCAATCCCGAACCGATGTAGCGGCGGCCCTGGGCCACTGTCTTGATGGCACCGACTAAATCGACGTCAATCGCGTTTTTTAACAAGTAGCCCTTGGCGCCTGCATCCAGCGCATTCCGAACATAATTGTCGTCGGCATGCATGCTGAGAATCAGGACGCTTGTGCCCTGAACATTCTTTACAATTTCCCGCGTTGCCTGCACGCCGTCCAACTCGGGCATGGATAGGTCCATCACCACCACCCGCGGCTTCAGTTGCTCAGCCATGGCGATGGCCTCGATACCGTTGCTGGCTTCTCCGACCACCTTGATGAACTCGTCGTCCTCGAGAATGCGGCGGAACCCGCGACGAACCAGGGCGTGGTCATCCGCGAGCAGAACTGTGATTTCGTCGATCATGTGTGAGGACTTGCCGCCTCCTGTGGCGTTAGTTCAGTATCCCCCGAAGAGTCCGGTTGCGACAGGGGAATTGTCAGAGTAACCGTTGTTCCGCCATCCGGCTCAGGCCGGATCCTCAGAGTCCCGCCCATGAGTTCAGCCCGCTCTTGCATCGCGATGAGCCCCAAACCAGGCTTCTTGGGCTTCTGATCCTGAACAATACCAATACCATGATCGCGGACTTTCAGCATCAGGGTGTCGGTATTAAAGGTCGTCGTGACCTCGGCGGTCTTGGTTTTGGAGTGCTTCGCGGCATTATTCAGCGCCTCCTGGACGATCCGGAAGCAATGAATCGCCGGCTGTCCCGTTATCCGCAGCGACTCACCAATCACTTTGACCTGGGCCTGGATCCCGGTTTGCTTCTGAAAGAGCCCAACGTACCACTCCAAGGCCTTCACCAGCCCATAGTCATCCAGCACCGCCGGGTGCAGCATTTGCGAGAGGCTGCGCATTTTCTCCAGCGTCGCCTGTGTAATCTCGCGCACTTCGCTCAACTCTGTTCGGAACGGTGAGTCCGGCGGCAATCCCTTGCGCTCGGCGCGCGCGAGCATGGCTCCGACGGCGGTGAGGATCTGGCCAAATTCGTCATGCAATTCACGCGAAACGGACTTCAGCACCTCTTCCTGGACCGCGATCAATCTCGCTGCCAGCACTCGGCGTTGCCGCGACATCGTTTCGATCTTTTCGAAAAGACGGCGATTGGAATAGATTACGTAGAGGCTGGTGACGACAATGGTCACCAGCATGGCGGTCAGAAAGGCGTAGACGTTTCGCTCTACGCCCGAGTAGATGGCGGCAACCTTCGCTGCCGCTTGTTCCTCCGCCTCGTTATTCTTGGTCAGCAGCCGCGAAGTCAGCGCCGCGAGACTGGCTTGTTGAGCGAGCAGTTGGGTACCGGCCAGTTGCAGCGCCGCTTTTTCCTGAGAACCTGCGGCCAACTGGAATACCTGGCCGGACGTCTGCCAGAACTGTTTGATCGATGTTTGAAGCCGTTGCTGCTGTTCTGGGAGCCGTGTGTCGGGCGAAAGCTTCGCTTCCCGTTGTATCGCATCGTCCAGGTCTATGCGTATCCTCTCGAACTGATTCTTGTAAGCGAGCACGCCGTATGGCTCTTCCCCCAGGACCATGTCGTGCACGGCCAGGCCCAGCGAACTGAGCGCGTTCTGTACCCGCAAGAGCTGGAGCGAATCGCGCCGGTTCCGGTCAATCGTGTCCGCCTGCAACTGCTTCAGGCCGTTAATCTGGATCAACACATACCAGGAGAAGACAGCAACCGCCAGAAGCGTGACGAGAAGTCCTAGCAGAAGACGGACTGTTGGCGATGGCTTCATCTCTCCTTATCTTAGAGGCGAGTATACAGTAAGCCCTAGCAGCTCGGGTTACACGATACCCTTCCCTTCAACAATCCGAATGTAGCGGTTCAGCTCGAGGTTCGTAAACTTATCGACCTGCTTACTGGGGGCAGCCCAATGAATTTCTAACTCGTCGATTTTGGAGGCCTTGCCGGCGCCCAGGATTTCGCGCAGATCGTGCGATGAAAGGTAGCTGCCGCCGTTATTCTTCAAGCGCCGAAATGTTTTCCCACCCGCTTTCCAAATGAGCCGCGTGCCGATAGCATCACGGTTGCACGTAACTCCCTCTAAGCGAATGCCCAGCCAGTTATTTCCCTTGGCCGCGTTGTTACGCAGCAGCACGGGGCTACCTCCGTTGTTCATGATTAACACATCCGGCGCGCCATCGTTGTTGTAGTCGCCTACGGCCAGGCCTCGCGCCGGGTACAACCTCTGAAACGCCGGGCCTGCCTGTTCGCTGACGTTCTGCAGTTTACCGGCAGCATCCTGATGAAAGAGCAACAGAGGCTCGCGGTAACGCACCTGCTGCGAATAATTCTCGATCATGTCGTCCGGATGTCCGTTGGCCAGGATCAAGTCAATCGCCCCATCGTTGTCATAGTCGAAATACTTCAGCCCCCAACCGCTCAACTCACGGGTAGCCTGCGCCACGTTGTTGGCGTGCGCCACGTCCCGAAAGCTCTCATTCTTGTTGTTTTGATAGATCGAGTACATCTCTTGATCGACGTTGGCGACAAACAGATCTTCCCAGCCGTCATTATTCAGGTCGGCCGCGTCGACGCCCATGCCGGAGCGCGGCTGCCCGTTATCGCTGAAGCCAACTTCAGCCTGCAAGGCGATTTCCTCGAATTGCCACTTGCC
The DNA here is from genome assembly GCA_963740005.1 of uncultured Acidobacteriaceae bacterium. Taxonomy (GTDB): domain Bacteria; phylum Acidobacteriota; class Terriglobia; order Bryobacterales; family Bryobacteraceae; genus CAJCIT01. The sequence goes on from CAVUCO010000055.1 coordinate 93,989, forward strand.
CGCCTTGTCGGGGCCACGGTTCACGAACAGGAAGTTCTGCACCGTGTCGTTGGCGACGAACAGGTCCATCCGGCCATCGTTGTTGATGTCGGTCGCCACCACACCCAACCCTTTGCCGATCGACTTAGCAATGTCGGTACCCGCAGTGACGTTAGTAAACGTGCCGTCTCCGTGGTTGTGATACAGGAAACTGGCCGTGCCCTTGAAAATTCGAGGAATGCAGTAATAGTGCCGTCCGAGCTTATTGTCGCCGCAGGAAAACTTATGCTCCGCGCCGTAATCTACAAAACTGCATACAAATAGGTCGAGCTTGCCGTCGTTATCGTAATCGAACCACACCGCGCTGGTTGTCCAGCCCTTAATGGCCAGCCCCGCTTTCTCGGCCACATCGGTGAAGGTACCGTCGCGGTTGTTCTTGTAGAGGATCGAGCGGCCGTAGGCAGTAACGAACATATCCGGCCAGCCATCGTTGTCGTAATCGCCAACCGCCACGCCCATGCCAAATGTGCCACCGGCCACGCCGGCTTTCTCGGTCACGTCTGTAAATGTGCCGTCGCGGTTGTTTTTGTAGAGGGCGTTTCGTATCGGCTTCGACGGCTTCCAGAAATCGCAGGGACCGCTGTTGACTAGATAAATGTCCATCCAGCCGTCGTTGTCAAAATCGAGAAAGGCACAACCCGGTCCGAGTGTTTCGGGCAGGTAGCGGTTATCCGACATGGCATTATCGTGCATCCACTCGATGCCGCTTGCCGAAGCCCGAATCTCTTCAAACCATGGCGCGGGTTCATCGCCCGCCTTTAATCGCAGGCCCGAAGCCACGCCGTATGCGGCCCCACCCCACAATAATTGGCGTCTGGTCAACTTCATGATGGTTATTCCTACAAGGTACCGGAGAGGAACCGACTGTTGCCCGCGAGACGGAGGCCAACATCAACGCCCACGCCAGGCTGACTCACCTCGAGGCGATCGCCTGTTGAAGAGCTCCCTCCAATTCATTGGCGTGAAAATCAAGCTCGGTCAGACGGGTCGTGTACAAAACTCGGCCGTCCGTGCCCACCACCAGCGCGAGGCTCGGCCAAGCGTTATAAGAATTCTCCACTGCGCCATCGAGGCCGTCCACGACCGCTGGGAACGGGAGTTGCAGCTTACGGGTGCACATGGTGGCATGGTCTTGTTTTTCGGCCATGGTCGAGGCTTGCTGGATCGAAACGCCCTCCCGGGTATTCCGGGTGCTTTCCCAGGTGTCGCCGCTGTGCGCTTCGCGAATGTACACCAACAGAAAGGGGGTTTGCTTTCCGTACTTGGCGTGGAGCGCCTTCAGCGCGTCGGCCGCCGAGCGGAAGTTCGGACAGGAGTAGCTGCCAAATACCAGCACCACCGGGCTTTTCCCCTTGAAATCGTTCAACGAGATGGTCTTTCCGGATTCCGCTTCCGGCAATGAAAAACCGGGCGCAGGATCATGGATTTTCGGTCCAGCCTGCGCCGACGGGTTTCCGGGCACCACGCTCGACCGCTGGGCGTTCAGCTTTTGAACCTGAGCCTGCTCCCGGTTCGCCTCCTGCGGCATGTTCAACCCGGAATAGACGCTGGCCAGCAGCTGGTGTGCGGCTAAGGAGTTGGGAGCCATCTTCACTGCTTCCTCTAGTGGCTGGCGCGCGTCTGGCAGCTTTCCGACAGCAATCAGGTACTCGCCCATTGCCAGCCTCGGTTCCAGCGACTGAGGCCTCACTAACAGCGATTGCTGCAGCAACGGCAGCGCCTCGCGGTAATTCTTGCGAACCGTCAGGATCTGGCCAAGGCCCACATTCGCGGCGTAGTCGTTTGGATCGTTGGCAAGTTCCTTGCGGAAGGCCGCGGCAGCGCCATCGGCATCACCAGTCATCAGCAAGGCGCGCCCGTAATAAGACTGCAGTTCCGGCAGGTTGGGGTTCAGGTCCGCTGCGCTGGCCAGTTGCTTGACGGACGCCGGATAGTCCCCCGACTCAAACATCTGCATTCCCAGGAGGAACCGGCTTTCCGCGCTATCCCCGTTCTTCAGTATGCGGTCGAGCATCACCTGACCTTCAGCAATCCGCTGCTGGCGGACCAGCGCCGTACCGAGCATGTAGGCCACCGGCAAATCGTCCGGCTCTGTTTTCCCGAGCGGCTGCAACAGCTCGATCACACGAACATCGTCACCAAGCCGGAGATGGCAATCCGCCAGCAATAACGTCACCTGCTGATTCTCCGGCTGAACCGAGTGAACGTTCTCCAGTTTCTTAGCCGCTTCGGAAACCCGGCCGCTCTTGGAGTAGGCGATCGCGAGGTTCAATCCAATCCGCGGGTCGCCCGGCAGGATGTGGTCAGCCGCTTCGTATTCCAGGATCGCCTCGTCATAGCGGCCCAGTTTGGCCAGCGCCACTCCGAGATTGGAATGCGCCACCACGTCATCCGGCTTGGCTTTCAGGAACGCGCGATACGCCTCCACCGCTCCGGCGTAGTCGCCAGCCTGCTGTAGCGCCAAGGCGTGCTGCGCCAGCGCCGTCTCGTCGTCGCCTTGCGCCCGAGCGTACCCACCTGTCAACAGCACCAAAGCCAACACCGAACTGGCTAGCGCAACGGCGGGTATTGAACTTACTCTCGAAAAGCGGCCGGTGCTCAAGGTTCTGCCTTCGCCCCCGCCTGCTGGGATTGTTTGGCCGCACTCAACTGCTCGGCAATCTTCTTCTCGCGGTCGCCATCGGCCTTACGCTTTTCCCGGTAGTAAACCGTGGCCAGCGTGATGTGCGCCTCTTCGAAGTTCGGCGAATCCTTCACCAACTGCTCAAGACGGGCCCGCGCCTCAGCCGTTTTCCCCTCCGCCACTTCCACCGACGCGATCTGATACAGAACGCCGGGATCACCGGGACGGACCTGTAGAGCACGCGTGAAGTACTTCATCGCCTCCTCATAATCCTGGTCCTGACGAAACTGCATTCCCAGTCTCAAGTTGGCATCGAAGTTGTTCGGATCCTGCTCCAGCGCCTTGGTAAAGGCCTTGCGCGCGCCGTCCTGGTCGCCCGTGACCGACAAAGAAAGCCCGTAGTAGGCATACACGTCGGGAAGGCTTGGATTCAGCTGCACCGCCTTCTCGAAATCGGCCCGCGCCCCGGCGAAGTCCTTTACGTACATCTTCGTGCTCCCCATGAGCATGTGCGCTTCGGCCGAATCGCCATTCTTGAGAATCTGGTCGATCACAACCTGCCCTTGGGCGGTCTGCCCGTCCCGAACCAGCGCCGTGCCCAGCATGTAGTTCAGCGCGCCGTCAGTCGGCTTCGCTCGCTCGGCCGGCGTAACCAATTCAATCACGCGTTTGTTATCGCCAGTCCTGAGGTAGCAATCGCCCAGCAAAAGGATCGCCTGGAAGTTATCCGGCGCCTCCTGCCGCACCTTGACTAATTCGTCAATCGCAGCCGCCAATTCGCCGATCTTGTAATACGCGATTGCCAGGTTTAGCCGCACCGTCGTATCGGGATGCGCGCCCAGCGCCCGCTTATACTCGGCAATCGCCTCCGTGAACTGACCCTGTGCCGCGAGTGCCGCTCCGAGGTTGGCCCGGATCAAGGCCATATCCGGATACATTTCCAGCAGCGAACGATACTCCTTAATCGCCTCATCCAGCTTGCCGGCTTGGTGGGCTGACACAGCCGCTTTGAGGAGATCCTCGGGAGACGGTGTCGTTTGAGCACTTAAAGCAGCGGAGAAGATTGCCAGAACCGCGAATCGGAACATTACTTGGGGCTGATTATGGGACGTTTCAGAGGCCTAATAGTCATCATGACACGGCCGACTTCCTGCCTGGCCCCCCTCAATCCGGATACGGATCCCCGGCGCGAGCGACTCGAATCCAGTGATCCGGGAAGGCGTGATGGGCTTCGGCGTTCGGAATGCGCGGCATATGGCATGAAGTACAGGCTTCTTTGGCAACGGGACAGGTCTTCTTTTTAATCGATGCATTGGACTTGTTATGACAGGCCGTGCATTTCGAATCGTAGGACTTGTCGTCACTCACCAGTCCTTCATGCGGATTATGGCAGGCCAGGCAGGAAATCCGCCGGTCGTCCAGTGAGAAGCAAGGGCTGTTGGCCAGGCGATAAGGAGGAAAGCGGGCATTATTGGCGCCTTTCAGACCCATAATCATCACGGTCTCCCAGGTTCGATGGCAGGTGCCGCACATTTCGTTAGCTTGTTCAGGATCCATCCCCTTTAACGATCGAATGGTGTGAGGCGCCGGCTTCCCATCGTGAATGCTATCGACGTGTGCCCCACCCGGCCCATGGCAGCTCTCACATTGCACGCCGGCTTCGTAACTCTTTAATTGAAGAGCGTTGCCAAGTCGGGCACCGGTAGTGTGACACCCAAAGCACTTGGTAGAGTCTGCGCTGTCCATCAACCGGCCTGCCGCTTCGCGAAGCGTCGACGGCTTTGATTCGGACGCACCGACCGTGAGATCCAACGCCTTGGACTGCGCGTAGTAACTTACCCGGCTTTCGTAAAATGCGCCGTCAATATTGTAAACGTAGGTCTGCCCCGCCTTACCCTGGCCGAACGCAAACAGCAATTCGGTGACAAATACGTCCTTTCCATCGGTCACTTGATAGAGCACCTTACTCCCCGAGCGCTTGATTGAGTAACTGTAGGGTGCAACGGCGAAACTGTAGTGGATATCGCCTTCCAGGATCTTACACTTGTCGACTTGCTCCAGCGCGCGAGACATGCTGTTGTCGTGGAAGTGTTTGGCTTGAGCCGGGTGGCACAGCGCACACGTTCTGGCTCCAACGTAATGGCCCGTAACGTTCCAAAACGCGGCGCCCCTGGGGGGATCAGTCGTCACTGCCTGATTGCCTGCCTGGCCGGCGAAGGCAAGCGGCAACCCGGCCAGCGACGTTGCCAGCAGGCGAGCGATGAATAGAAATCTCTCCAAGCGTATCGAAACTCTATTCAAATTCTAGCGATGCTGAAACGAGAAAAAGGGGACGCCTCTTGCGAGACGCCCCCTTGTCTGTAGGTACGTGTTCGGTCTAGAAGTAGAAGTGGACCGAAAGCTGGATAATGCGATGTCCCTGCTTCTGAGTCACCATACCGAAGTCAGAGCAATTTGTCTCCGTAATGGAGGTGCAGGTCGGATACGCTTGAAGCGTCGCAGGATTAATGCTTAGCCCCAGGTTGCTTCCGTTGAACGACCACAGTGGGTGATTCAAGAAGTTGTACCCGTCAACACGAAACTGCAGCTTCATCGATTCCTTGATCTGGAAATTCTTGAAGAGTCCCAGATCCCAGTTGAAGAAGGCCGGACCGTAGATGGCCGGCAGAACACTGCCGCCGTTTTGTCCAACCACGGTAGGCGCTGCGAAACAGCTGTCGTTGATGAACTGATTCGGCCCCAGGTTTTTGGCCGGGTTGCAAGTCAGAATCGGATTCAGCTGAATATCGGTCGTTCCAAGGATCGACTGGCTACTGATATTGTAAGTAGTCCCGGGGATCTTGGCGCCGTTGAGGTTCATACCGAAGTTCTCTCCGCTGTTGCCGGTTAGATCCTGACCGCTCTCCCATTGCGTGATGCCGGAGAGTTGCCAGCCGTTGATGAATCCGCCGGCCACCTTGTTATGTGTGGGACTCGGCAGGACAATCGAGTAAGCTGCGTTGAAGATCTGCTTGCGATTGCCCGGCTGAACGCCGTAATCGTTTTGCAGGTTGAACTGATCGAGCGCCGGGTTTACGGTACCGAGCGACTTCCCGTAGGTGTAGTTCAGGTTGATGCTATAGTTGCCCTTCGAACGCACCCAGGTCGCTTGCACTGCATTGTAGTTGGCAACCGTATTATTGACTGCGAGGAACAGGTCGCCGTTATAGCCAAGCAGTGGACGATATAGGTTGGCATTCAAACTGTTCGGATCCACCCCGTGTCCTAATAGAGCACCGACTGGAACCGCGTTGATGTTGCTGCCAGCGCCGCTACTATTCAGACCGGCGTGGCTGTTGTTACCAACATAAGCGACTTCGAACAAGCTCGACCACGGCATACGCTGAGAGACCGTGAAGCTGTAGCTGTCGGTGTAAGGCTGCTGGTTGTCCGTGCTGCTGACTGCGCCTGGCGCAGCCAACGACCCGTTAGCAGGGGTTGTATCGATCTGGCTGGCATAGAACGGTGCGCCAGAAATGTTTGCGGGACCGAGGTTAACAGTTTGCACGCCCGCAGCGGCGGATAAGCCTGTCGTAAACTGGCCCGAGTGGTAGTAATATCGACCCCAGCCGCCACGCAGAACCGTGTTGCCTTGGTAGACATCGTAGGCAAAACCGACGCGCGGCTGCCAGAACATGAATCTGGTTGGGAAGCCGCCAATCGGCACGCTTGGATCAATCTTGTGCCATTCGTATCCGCAATTCTCTGCGGCGCAGGAAGGATTGAACTGAGCCGGATTGAAGATGCTATACCCGTTCCCAGTACGGTCGATCCATGGCGTGAAGTGGGTCGCTCGAAGGCCATAATCGATCGTCAGGCGTTTGTTGACTTTCCATGAATCCTGCGCGAAAAACTCCAGGGTTTGGTAGGAGATGTTGTTGATGTTGTTGAAGTTACTCTGGTTGTAACTATCAATGTTGCCGGTCGCAAAATCAGCATAAGCGTTGCCCAGGGTGTACGGGTTGCTGTTGGTGAATTGCAGATAGCTGTTGGTGTTATTGTTGGCGGGCTGAGCGTTCTTGATCCACTCGTAGAAGCCGCCGAACTTAGCGGTGTGCGTGCCCCAAACCTTAGTGAACGTATCGCTGACGCTGGGCAGCCACTTATCGGCATACAAGCCTGCTGAAGGGCCGCCGGCTTCGAATCCACCCGGATTGAAGACCAGCGCGGCCGTCGCCGGCTGCCAACCGTTGCCGCCAAACGAAGGAATCTGCTGGACGCCATTCTTGTAGACGCCCGAGTAGTTATAGCCAACCGCGGTGGGATTCACCTTGGCGGGATCCGCGAACACGTTCGGGAAGCCGACATAAGTGAAGGCTAAGACTGTCTCATTGGTCATCGTTGGGCTGAAGACGTGGGTAATCGAGGCAGTCGTCGATTGCGAGCTATTTTTCCCGAGGATCGGTGTGGGATAGGGGACTTGGTCTGTTTGGCGCCACCAGAGTCCGACCGGGAACTGCTGAACTTCATGTTGCAGGTTGTATCGCACAAACAACTTCGTGTTGTCGCTGATGTTGTAATCGACACGCGTCATCCACTGCCAGTTGTTCTGGTTAAAGATTTCAGCATTGACGTAGTTGTAGCCGCCATTCGCGTTTGGATTGGCATTCGGGGCTGGATACAGCTTCATCAGCGCGATCATGTTCGGGTCAAGCGCCGACGTTGGAATGATTCCGCCTGGATACTTCGCGAGCGCAGCGGCATTCAGTTGTCCGGGAGGGCCACCGGACGCGTCGATGTTGCCGAGTTGACTGATCGAAGCCGGCGAGAAGTCACCGCCTTCCATCGCGGTGGTGGGAACCGTCGCGCGTAGCAGGCCGGTGTCAAGAACCTGGTAGTAATATTCGTAACCAGTAAAGAAAAACAACTTGTCGCGATTCTTGTTGAAGTTGGTTTTCGGAATCAGCACCGGTCCGCCAATGGTGCCGCCTGGGAAATAGTATTTGTTTTGTGGTCTCGATTGGCCATTCGCGTTGAATAGCGCATCGTTGGCGTTCAACTCATAGTTTCTGGCCGAGAAGAATCCCGACCCGTGGAACTGGCTGCCACCCGATTTTGCCACCGAACTGATGACCGCCGGACCCTTCTGGTTCTCGGCGCTGAAGTTTGATGTCAGCACTTTAAACTCGGAAATCATTTCCGAGTTCGGATTCACTGGCGTGTCGCAGTTGCAACCAGGATCGGAAACGTGTGCGCCGTCCGCCGTGATGTCCAGTGAATTGCTGGGCATGCCGTTATACGAGTACGCATTGTTCAGCGGGCTCTGGCTTCCGGCGTCACCGTTGGCGTTAATGCCAATTACTTCGCCGGTGTAGTTTGCTTTGTTCGATGTGCCGTTTTGGATTCCAAATCCCGGCATGATCTTAATGTACTCGGCAGCATTGCTTCCCACCTGGATGTAGTTCTCCAGTTCCTTGGTGGTTAAGACTGCCGATTTTTCACCCGAATCGACGGGAACTGCCAGATCGGCAACACCCGCAACAGTCACGGTTTCGCTGGTTGAACCGAGCGCCATCGTGATGTTAATGTTGCGTTTTTCGCCACCGAGGAGGGCGATTCCAGTGCCTTTGTATGTGGAGAAGCCCTTGGCTTCAACCAGCACGTCGTAAGTAAAGTTTCCGACCGACACCGACGCGAACGTGAAGTAACCGTCGTTATCGGTGACGGAGTCGCGGGTCGAGCCGGATTCCGCGTTTCGCAAAGTCACCTTTGCTCCGGGAACGACGGCTCCGGTTGAGTCGGAGACAATACCAGTTAAAGTTGCGAAAAGTGATTGGGCCTGTACGTTGACGGCCCATAAGGCCAAGAACAGAATTCCTACTGCGAGGAATTTACCCCTGTTTAACATTGAAAACTACCTCTCATCTTGGAGTTGCACCCTGATTTGAACGGCCACACGTGGCCGACCATAGTAAAAGCAACAGCTGCGCCTAGTGTAGAACCGCTAGTTCGGAGATTGCAAATGTTTTTTTATAGGGACCAGCGCATTTGTTTATCGAAGACGAGCGGCAGAGCTTCCTAGATGTTTGATAATGAAGGCAATACAACGGCAATTACGAAAGCTAACAAATGTGCTACCTGATCGCCCCAATCGCTGCCTTGATGCTTCTGCTGCTCCCAAGCGGCGATCAACCGGCAGCCCGTCCTCGACCATCCCCGTCATTCGAGGCCCTTTCGCGCCAAGCGATGGCAGCTCGCGATGCCGGTCGTTTGGATGAAGCGGTCGTACTGTTCCGGAAAGCATTGAAACAAAAGCCTGACTGGGCTGACGGCTGGTGGGGCGTTGGCTCTATAGCGTACGATCGCGACCAATACGTCGATTGTGCCCAGTCCTTTGAACAGCTTACAGCGCTTAAGCCGGATTCCTCACCGGCTTGGACGATGTCGGGCCTATGCGAGTACAGGCTCCGGCATTTCGATTCGGCCGTCCGGAGTCTGCAGCAGGCAGAGCACTTGGGCTTTCAAGGGCCTCCCGAACTGGCCAAATCAGCGAGGCTTCATTTGGCCTTGGTGTTGATTAAGACCGGCAAGTTCGAAAAGGCGATTAACGTCCTGTCCGATCTAACAAAGTTCGACCGGAAGACTTCGCAAATCATCGTGGCAGCCGGGATCGGGGGTTTGAGACAAACTTGGCTGCCTTCCGAAGTTCCGGAGTCTGACCGCGCCAAAGTCATGCAGCTAGGCGGGGCGATGGCCACGGGAATGGAACTAGACTTCAAGGGCGCTATTCCGCAATTCGAGGCCGTCGTTCAACAATTCCCCAACGACCCGAACGTTCACTTCCGGTTCGGCGCTTTTCTGATGCAACAGTCCCCGGATCGCGGCGTAGCCGAGCTGCAGAAAACCCTGGAGCTTGATCCGGGATACGTTCAAGCCTTAGTCGGTTTGGCTATGATCTACCTCAATCGCGGCGATCCGCAAACCGCCCGCGAGTATGGGGAGCGGGCGGTGAAAGCGAGCCCCAGTGATTTCGGACCTCACGTCGCGCTAGGCCGCGCATTGCTCGGTCTGAACGACGATGCGGCGGCCGCGAAGGAACTCGAAATCGCGGTGAATATTGATCCCGGCAACTCCGACGCCCACTTCAGCCTTGCTTCAGCTTATTCTCACTTGGGTCGAAAAGAAGACGCCCAGCGCGAGCATGAAGAGTTCAGGCGTTTGAAGAAGCTGATAGACTCGTCGCAGCCGTAGAAAAAGAGGCAAGCGTGATCTGTTCAGACACAGCAGCCTCTCTCTCGGGCTGATTTCTCGACCGGAGACCGCGCCTATCGCCGGTCGCCACAGCGGGAGTTCTATAGAGAAGACGCGCTATGAAACAACAAATATACTTATCCGTACTACTAACGATGGCCGGCATCGTTGCGCTTCCTGCCTCCGGACAGCAAGCCACCCCTCCTCCGCCGGCTGCTCCGCAGACAACCGTTAAAGCCACCGTTGAGGAAGTGGTCCTCGACATGGTCGTCCGCGACAAAAAGGGCAAGCCTGTCACGGATCTCCAGCAGAACCAAGTCACGGTGGTAGACAACGGAGTAAAGCAGAACATCACCAGCTTCCGCCTGGTCCGAGGCGCTGAAGCAGTCTCTTCGACTGGCGCAACTACCAAGCTCGACCCGCTTCGCCAAGTGCGACTCGTCACGCTGGCCTTTGAGGCATTGGATGATCCTACCCAGCGTAAGACGGCACGAACGGCAGCAATAGATCTGGTCAAAGGCGAGCAGGGCACCAACGTGTACTACTCGGTGGTTGTGATCAACACGCGACTGCTGGTTTTGCAGGCGTTCACGAAGGATAAGACCGCTCTTAATGCAGCGATTGAAAAGGCCACCATGGGACTTACCGTTGGGAAGATGATCTCGGAGTCGGACGCCATTAAGGCCGAGCTTCGCCGCAACCTGAATGGCGCAACCGTAGCTGGAGACGCTTCGCCCAATACGACCGTGGCGGCAGCGGTTCAGGTCGCCAGCCAAACGCCCTCGAACGGCCCTCCGTCTGACCCAACGCAACAGGTGGTAATGCGCGTCATGCTAAACATGCTTCAAATGGACAGCTCGATCGCCTCGGACAATACGCGCATGTCTCTGGCGGCTTTGAAATCGCTGGTGCAGGGCCTGCAAGAGCTGCCTGGCCGAAAGTCGATTCTCTATTTCTCGAGCGGTTTGTATTTTAAGTCGGAACTGGATGTGATGTTCAATAATCTCAAGAGCCTCGCTAACCGCGCGAACGTCACGTTTTATTCGCTCGATACGCGCGGCGTGATGCTTGCTTCGCAGAACGCGGGAGCCACGAGCCAGTTGAATGCCGCCGGAGCTAAACCGGTGGATCAGACGAAGCTCAACACGGGGGACCCCGCCGTAACCCCGGAACAGGCTAACGCCATGCTGACCGCAGAGAACACCGGCCGCACCGACGTTCAGATTCCCATAAGGGATCTGGCAGAATCCACTGGTGGTTTCCTTATTGGGAATAACAACGACCTCCGCGGACCGCTGCGCCAGATCAATGAAGAAATTAGCAGCTACTACGAACTGACCTACAATCCCGAGATCACGAAATACGACGGCAGCTTCCGCAAACTGAATGTGAGCGCCGACCGGAAGGATCTGGTGATTCACGCCCGCAACGGCTACTTCGCCTTGGCTCCCGAAGTTCGCGCTGCCGGTCTCGAGACGTTTGAGTTGCCGCTGTTGAAGGCCATCTCCGATGGCGCGGTTTCTCACGACGTTGAATTCCGCGCCGGTGCCGTGCTACTGCGGCCTAAGGCGGATGGGACGGACGTTTCACTTCTGGTCGAAGTACCGCTTCACGGACTGCAAACCAAAGCTGACCCGGCCAAGAAGACCGACAGCGTTCACTTCTCACTGGCCGCGCTCGTCAGGGACAGCAAGGGCGATATCGTTCAGAAAGTGACGCAGGACCGATCTTTTCAGGTCACCGCCGACCAACTGAAGATGGGCAACTTCGTCGAGAAGTCAACCGTCACTATTCCGCCCGGAGCCTACGTGCTTGAGTCGGCAGTGATGGACCGCGAGAGCGGCAAAATTGGCACTCACCACGGTTCGTTCACTGTCGCGCCGGCACAGAAGGGCGTCGCTATCTCGTCGCTCTCCGCAATCCGTTCCTATACCCCTAATGTCAAAGGCTTGGATCCCGCCGAGGTGTATCAGTTCCAGGGTGGGACCATTACTCCGACTTTGATTAACAGCGTTCCCAAGGTGGAAAACGCCGCGGTACGACTCTTCTTCACCGTGTACCAGGATTCGGCCATCTCCGCCAAGCCAACCTTGCAGATTGAAATCATCCAGGCTGGGAAGGTGCTCAGCAAGGCTGACCTCCCGCTGCCGGATGCAGACAAAGATGGGCGCATCCCGTACGTGATGACCATCCCGGCTGCAGCCATACCGCCCGGCTCTTACGTATTCCAGGCCACAGCGAAACAGGGCGACACGTCGGCCGACTCGAAAACTACGGTCAAAATCGAAGGCTCCTGAGCTTCGTTCAGTCGTTGGTCAGGAGCGCAAGTAGAGCCGCTGACTGCCGGCGTTAACGATGTAAGCCTTTTGATATGAATAGCGTTAACACTGTAGATCGCGCGCGCTTAACGTCAGACGTTAATACAGATTCGGGAGTGCCGGAGTCAAAAAGCGAGATCCTCTGATATACTTCTGGTGGATTCAATGGCCGCCACTGCTCAGTCGCATCTCGAGCGAGCCGAGTTGGAAGCTGTCCTCGAGTCGGGCATCTTCCACCGTGCTCCCAACCTGGCGAGTTTCCTCCGCTACATCTGCGAGCGTTACTTTGAGGGCGACGCCGGTCAGATCAAGGAATACAGCATTGCGGTCGACGCCCTCGGCCGTCCCTCCGACTTCGACCAAAAGAAGGACTCGATCGTCCGGGTTGAGGCTCACCGACTCAGGAAAAGGCTGAGCGACTATTATGCCGGGGCGGGCGCAAACCACCCGGTGCAGATTGTCATCCCGAACGGTCAGTACAGCCCACAATTCAGGTATACATATAATAAGGATACGGATTTTGGAAATTCCGACGTCGAAACGGCTGCTGAACCCGATGTTTATGGCATAGATTCCGATTGTTTACAACAAGATACGCCGCAGGTTGAGCTGCTTGAGCCGCCCGTCGTCGAAGAACAAGCGGTTTTGACGCCGGTTGAGTTCCCAGAGGACACTCTCAGGGCGAACCGCCCAAACACTTTCATCATCTTGCTGGCCACCGCGATTGCCGGGATGATTGCCCTTGCTGTGTGGGCCAGAATGCACAGTAACACGCCTCCGCCCAATGAGATCTGGAAGGGATCTTATGTCGTGCCGGTTGCGAGCGACTACCGCTTCCTTGCCGGATATCATGGACTTCCGTTTCAGGATCGGCAGGGACGAACGTGGCTGCCGGATGCATATTACACCGGTGGCCAATCCCGCAACATTCCTCCCGGGCGGTTTCTCGAGGCGGTTCCCGACCCCGGGTTTGTGCGGACCTTTCGCGAAGGCGCGTTTCATTACGACATCCCGGTTCGCGAAGGAACATATGAAATCCACCTGTACTTTGCCGAGACCCAATTCGGGGATGCGAACTCGCGAGGGGCAGAGACCGGCCGACTGTTCCGCCTCGCTGTGAACGGTCATGTCGTGTTCGACCTTTTTGACGTAGCCGCCGAAGCCGGCGCCCAAAACCGCCTGCTGGAACGGGTCTACAAAGATGTAAAACCGGCCGCGGACGGGAAAATCCATCTGAATTTCGATGGTGTGTCGGAGATGGCAATCCTAAATGCAGCCGAGATCCTGGCAAGTGCGCCAGGTCGGACGCGACCTGTGCGGGTCGTCGCCAGCGAAACCTCGGTCACTGACGCGAACGGCCAAACGTGGGGTGCCGACCAGTACTCCATCGGTGGCCGGTTGGTGAAACGTACCGATGGCCAGGTCGAGTCTGCTTCGCCACAACTCTTCGAGGGCGAGCGCTACGGGAATTTCAGCTACCATATTCCGTTAGCTCCAGGAAAATACAGCGTCCGTTTGTTCTTTGCCGAGACTTGGTTCGGATCAAAACTGCCATTCGCCCCGTCGGAACTGATTGGTGCTCGGGTTTTCAACGTTTTCGCGAATGGCGTCGCACTCCTGCGCGATTTCGATATTGCCAGGGAAGCTCAGGGGTCGAAAAAGGGGATCGAGAAGACTTTTGAGAATCTTGAGCCTAACGCCCAGGGAAAGATCGTGCTGGAGTTTGTTCCCGTCCGCAACTACGCGGAAGTCAATGCGATCGAAGTCACCGAGATGCATTAGCCTAATATCTTTCCACTACAACCCCAAGGCACGATTTTCCGTATAATCCTATAACGTATCCCTTAGTTTTGCTTCCTATCCGTATTCAAGAATGCCGCTGCGAAGAACTTCATTGCTGGTACCCGTCTGCCTTGGACTGCTGGCTCTCTATCTTCTGATCCCCGCTGGCGGAAAACCCGCGGATGATGCCGCCACGGATGAGAAAGTCACGCAATACCTGAACCTCGGCAAGGCCTTTTATGAGAATCCTACAACCCAGGCGGAAGCCGTTGTGGAGTTCAAGAAGGCTCTCGATCTTCGCCCCAATTCCGTCCGTGAGCAGTTGAATTATGGTCTAGCCCTGCTCCGCGCCGCGCGCACCGCAGAGGCGGTTTCTATTCTAGAGAAGGTCCAAAAGGAAGATCCGTCACTCCCCCATACCTGGTTCAATCTGGGAATCTACTACAAGCGGGACGGTCAGTTTGACAAGGCGATCGAGCAGTTCCAACAATTGGCCAAACTGGCTCCAAATGAGCCTATTACCCACTACAACCTGGGCACCATTTACAAACTGCAGAACAAGGTGAGCGAAGCTCAGCATGAGTTTGAGCTCGCCCGCGACCTCAACCCGGCCTTGTCTGCACCCCATTTCCAGCTCTTCAACATCTATCGCCAACAAAAGCGGATGGATGAAGCCAACCGCGAATTGGCTCTTTTTAAAGAACGCAAGACAGCTCAGGATTCCATAGCCACCCCCGAAGATGTCGAGTGGTGCGAATTTGCCGAGGTCTACGAACCACTGAAACCCGAGCCCGACACCAGCAAACGGTTGGTGGACTTTGCGTTCTCGGCAACGACGTTAGGCAGCGTGAAGCCCGGGCCAAGGGGTCTGATTGCGCTCGATGTTTATAGCTCGGGTAAGCCGGACCTTCTCGTTTATTCGGCCGATGGAATCACGATCTACCGTGGTGGAACGCAGCAGGCCACCGGCACGGGGCTGGAGGGCCTTAAAGACGTCATTGCGGTCGCCCCGGGCGACTTCAACAACGACGGTCAAACTGACCTCTGTATTATTACTAAGTCGGCCGCCCTGCTGTATGAGAATAAAAACGGCGTATTTACTAAGTCTGACTATAAATTCCCCGATGGCAGTTACAACGCAGCTGTATGGATCGACTTTGATCACGACTACGATCTGGATCTGTTCTTGTTGGGGAAGAAGTCCGTCCTGCTGCGAAACGAGGGGAAAGAGGGGTTCGTCGAACACCCCTTCCCATTCGTCGACGGCGAGGCAACCGGAGGCGTCGCATTCCGGATGGTCGCTGACACCAAAGCCAAGGACTTAGTTGTCACTTATAAAGAGCACCCGGCGGTTCTTTACCTTGACCAACTCACCGCTACTTATAAGCCACAACAGCTGGACAAGATCCCAGCGGGCGCCTCAAACCTTCAGGTACTCGACCTCGACAATGACGGCAACCTTGACCTGGTTTTCCAGACCCCAGCTGGAGCGGCTGTAGCGCGCAATCTGCGGACGGGCTTCGCGGATCCACTCAATTTGACGGCCGGCGCCGCGGCCTTTTCCGACCTCGCCAACCGCGGATTCATGGATCTGATCACGACCGGCGGCATCAAGCAGGATGCAGGAAAACTGGAATTCATTGATCCGAAGACTGTCACAGGTCTGAGCCCGGGCTCAGCCTGGGCCGCCGCCGACTTTACGAATGACGGCTTAACTGATCTGGCCGTGATCACTCCAGAGGATAAAATTGTCTTGCTTCAGAACAAGACCGCCTCGAAGTCAGAGTGGGTCCGGGTACAGATTGCCGGCGTCAAAAACCTGAAAATTCCGCTTGCATCCGAGATTGAAGTGAAAGCTGGTTCCAGTTACCAGAAAAAGATCTACAACGGTCTACCTTTGCTATTCGGCATCGGAAGTCACGACACGGTCGACACGGTTCGCATCACTTGGCCTAATGGTCTGATCCAGAACGAAATGAAGCAGGCCGCCGGAAAAGACCTCAGCTTCAAGGAAGCCCAGCGGCTCTCCGGCAGTTGCCCGCTAATCTACGTTTGGAACGGTACATCGTTCCAGTACATAACGGATGTGCTCGGCGTTGCGCCGCTTGGTGCCATGTCCGGCGATGGCCAGTTCTTCCCCACCGACCACACGGAGTATGTTGCGTTGCGGGGCGAATGGCTCGCACCGCGTAAGGACGACGCGGCCGGCGCCTCGTACCAGATCAAGCTCACGGAGGAGCTGAGCGAGGTTTCCTACTTTGACCAAGTGAGTCTGATCGCGGTGGATCATCCGGCCTCCACAGAGATCTACTCGAATGAAAAGTGGAAATCACCTCCCTTCCCCGAGTTCCGTCTTTACAGCCTCAACAAGCGCATCTATCCTGTGTCCGCAAAGACGCAGCATGGCGATGTTCTGGATCGGCTCTTGCGCCAGGATCGACGTTATGTTGACGATTTTGAACGAAACTATGTCGGCGTTGCGGAGCTTCACACACTCGATCTTGACTTTGGAAAAGCGGCGCCGGACAACCGCGCGTTCCTGGTCCTGAACGGCTGGGTGGATTGGGCGGACGGAAGTACCTTCCTGCAACAAGCGCAGGAGAAGAAAGATTTGGCCCCGCCTTCGCTTCAGGTAAAGGACAAGGCGGGGCAGTGGGTCACTGTGATCGAAGACATGGGCATGCCTTCCGGAAAGCCGAAAACGATCGCGGTGGATCTCACGGGCAAATTCCTCTCCGATTCCCGCGAGGTGCGCATCGTCACGAATATGTGTGTCTTTTGGGACGAGATTTTCCTGGGCGAGGACGCTGGGAAGCCGGAAGTCCAACTGACGACGCTCACCCCTAATCACTCCGAGGTACATTTTCGGGGCTTCTCACCTTCCCATATTCATCCCGAACGGAAACAGCCCGAGTCATTCGACTTTGTTTCACCGACACCAACGTCGTATTGGAATCCGACACCTTCAACGGAGTCCGGGAAGTATACGCGCTACGGCGATGTAACCGAACTGACCGCAAAAATCGATGACAAGCTGGTGGTGATGGGGTCGGGCGACGAACTCACCCTGGGTTACAACCAGCGCGAATTGCCGCCGCTAAAGCCCGGTTGGCGCCGGGACTACCTGCTGCGCGTGGAGGGCTGGGCGAAGGACCGCGACGCGAACACGGCGTTCTCACAAAGCGTGGATCCGCTTCCGTTTCACGGCATGTCCCGTTATCCGTATCCGGCCACTGAGCACTATCCCGACGATGCCGACCACCAGTCGTATCTGCGCAACTACAATACCCGGCCGGCGCTTCGATTGATCCGGCCACTAGCCCCCGGGGCCGACGTTGCCAACCAGCATCCGTCGATCCCGCAGCACCCTGTAACTGAATAAGCCATGTCCGGAAAAACCCAGAGAATAGCGGCATTCACATTCGTCGTTCTCATTCTGAATTCGGCTTACCTCATCGCATTCAAGAGTCCGACGCTTACTTATATGGGCAATGTCCTGTTACACCTTGCCCTGGGCCTGCTGCTGATTCCGTTTGCCATTATCCTGTTGTGGAAGCAACGGGCGGCGTGGTTGCCTCTAGTCATTTTCTTGGTAGCCGGCGCTATTGGCATTTACCTGATGATCCACGGCAACCTGCGAAAGGATGAGTTTGTTCTGTACGCCCACATCCTCGCCGCCGCCCTCAGCGTGGCAACCTTCCTACCCTTCCTGGCTCGCCGTTCGCAACCGATGTTCCGCGCTACTGCCGCATCACTCGCGCTGCTGGTTCTCATTCCCGCCTGTGCGGCCGGTTACCGACACTATTTCCCCAACCCGGGTGACCGAATTAGCAACTCACTGTTGGTTCCGGCTTCAATGGAAGAAGAAGGTGGTGGAACAAAGTCGCCCTTCTGGCCATCTTCGACACAAACCAACGTCCAGCATCCGGTTCCGGCCAACTTCTTCCTCGATAGTGCTAAGTGCGGCGAATGTCACAAGGAAGTGTATGAGCAGTGGAAGCACTCCGTGCATCATTTCGCCAGTTTCAACAACCAGTTCTATCGCCGGGCTATTGAGTATATGCAGGACACTCAGCATTCCACGAAGCCCAGCCAGTGGTGTGCCGGGTGCCATGACCACGCCGTCATCTTCAGCGGGAAATGGGAGCGGCCCATCAAGGATCAGATCGATACGCCCGAAGCGCAAGCCGGCCTTGGATGCATTTCCTGCCACGCGATTTCGAAGGTCGATGGCACCATGGGTAATGGTGGATTCGTCATGGAATACAACCCGTTGCATGACCTCGCCGCCAGCGACAACAAGTACATCCACGCGATTGACACGTTCCTCACGTACGTGAACCCGGAGCCTCACCGGCGGGTGTTTCTGAAGCCCTTCATGGCGAAGGATACTTCCGAGTTTTGCTCCAGCTGCCACAAAGTGCATTTGGACATTCCAGTCAACAATTACCGCTGGGTGCGGGGCTTTAACGACTACGACAACTGGCAGGCCAGTGGCGTCTCCGGTCAGGGCGCGCGGTCGTTTTACTATCCGACCAAGCCAAGCGGCTGTGCTGATTGCCATATGCCGGAGTTCAAGTCGAACGAGCCCGGCAATGTGAACGGGAAGATTCACTCCCACTATTTCGCCGCCGCAAACACCGCAGTGCCGATCGCCAACAACGATCGGGAACAGCTCAAGCGGGTGGAAGACTTCCTGAAATCCGGCTTTATGCGGGTGGATATTTTTGCCGCCAGCCCGGTGGTGGATAACGGTGAACTGCAGATGAAACGGACATCATCCGAAGGTCCAGCCCTGTCTTCAACATTCGCTGTGGGCGAGGAAGCCGAGCAGCATGGTCAGGCCTTTCTGCGCGACGTTGACAAAATCGCCGCCCCTCTCGACCGCGGTGAGCGGGTGTTTTCGCCTGGCAGCACGGTGCGTGTAGACGTGGTTGTCCGCACTCTTAAGATTGGGCATTTCTTCCCGGCCGGCACTGTTGACGCTCAGGAAGCGTGGCTTGAGCTGCAGGGTAAGGATGCAACGGGCCGGGTCATTTTCTGGAGCGGGATGACTGCCGAAGAGGGCAAGGGCGCGGTGGATCCGAGCGCGCATTTCTATCAGTCGGTCCAGCTCGATGCCGAAGGGAATCTGATCAACAGACGCAATGCGTTTCAGACGCGCAGCCTGCTCTACGTGCGCCTGATTCCTCCCGGGGCCGCGGACGTCGCGCATTATCGGGTCCATATTCCGAAGGATGCCAAGGGGCCCATTACACTAACGGCTCGTCTGAACTATCGGAAGTTCACGGACTACTACACGAAGTACGTCTACGCCGGTACACCCAAGCCGGGTCAGGATCCGACCCTCGTGGATGTCAATCACGACAGCCGTGAGTGGGAGTTTGATCCCAAGAACATCCCCACGAATGTTTCCGGCGAGATAAAGGATCATATTCCCGATCTCCCCATCGTGATCATCGCGTCCAGCACGACTCAACTCAACGTCGGCGCCGATAAGGCTACGGCCTGGACGCCAATCGTCGACAAGCGGGATCGTGAACGCTGGAACGATTATGGTATCGGCCTGCTGCTGCAAGGCGATCTCAAAGGTGCTGAATTCGCTTTTCAGAAGGTGATAGCGGCCGACCCCTCTTATTCGGATGGCCACTTGGACGTGGCTCGCGCACTGATTCAAGAGGGCGAGGTTGAGCGAGCCAAGCCTTACGTAGCCGAGGCAATGAAGCTGAATCCGGGCGCCGCCCGCAATTACTATTTCCTGGCCCTTGCCCAGAAGACGGACGGCGACTACGACGGCGCCCTGAAGAGTCTGGAAACGGCCGCCGCCATGTATCCGCGTGACCGCGTTGTGCTCAATCAAATTGCTCGCATCCAGTTTCTGAAGCGAGACTACAAATCGGCCGTCGACTCGCTGCACCGCGTCCTGATGGTCGATCCGGAGGACGTGCAGTGCCACTACAACCTGATGCTGTGTCTGCGGGCGCTGGGGAAAGTAGATGAAGCCCAGCGCGAAGAGCAGCTGTTTCTGCGATTCAAAGCCGACGAGTCGTCACAAGCGATCACTGGGAAAGTTCGGCAACTTAGTCCGGAGCTGAATAACTCGCGGCAGCCGATCCATGACCACGAAAGCGTGCCACTAACTCCAGCGAGTCAAAAGGCCCAACCTGCCGAGCGCCGAGATACGCTGACGAAAGTTGACCGTAGCGCCGCGCTCCGATAGATAGCCATGAAAGCTCTCATTCCATTTGTCTGCGGGACGGCCGCGCTGGCCATGGTCGGTTTGGGCGCTATGGGCCCGGCGCCAGTCACCTCTACGGTGCAGTTTAAAGACGTCACAGCGGCTTCGGGCATCCACTTCAAGCACAACGCCGGAAAAGCCGGAAAGAAGTATCTGCCCGAGACCATGGGATCGGGCCTGGCGATATTCGATTACAACGGCGATGGCAAACCGGATATCCTGTTCGTCAACAGCAGGGACCTCGAGCCGCGGGGCAAAAAGTCGATTTGTGCTCTTTACCGCAACAACGGAAACGGGACGTTTACCGATGTCACAGCCGGCAGCGGCCTGGATATCGAGATGTATGGTATCGGCATCAGTACGGCCGACTACGACAACGACGGCCGCGAGGATATCTACATCACCGCGCTCGACGGCGACCACCTCTTCCACAACGAAGGCAACGGTAAGTTTCGGGACGTAACTCAAGAAGCAGGCATCCACAATGCCAGCTTCGGCACAAGCGCTGCCTGGCTCGACTACGATCGCGACGGGAAGCCTGACTTATTTGTAGCCAACTATGTGCAGTGGACGCAGAAGGGCGATCTCTTCTGCTCGCTGGACGGAGCCACGAAGTCCTACTGCACACCCGAATCCTATAAGGGCACCCAGTCGAAGCTGTATCACAACCTGGGTAACGGCAAGTTTGAAGACGTCAGCCAGAAAGCAGGCATTGCGGACGCCTCGTCAAAGTCTCTCGGCGTCACCATTCTGGACTACAACAACGATGGCTGGCCTGACATCTTCGTTTCGAACGACACTCAACCCAACAAGCTCTACCGCAACAACAAAAACGGCACATTCACGGACGAAGCTCTGTCGGCGGGCGTCGCCTTCGGGGAAGACGGTGTGGCGCGCGGTGCGATGGGCGTCGATTCCGGCGACTACGACCGCAGCGGGCGGACGCACTTGCTGGTAGGCAACTTCAGCAACCAGATGTTGGCGCTCTATCATAACGAAGGAAATGGGATCTTCGTCGACGAAGCGCCGAAGTCCGAATTGGGACGATCGAGTTTGCTCAGCCTGACCTTCGGCGCCTTCTTTTGGGACTACGATCTAGACGGACTACTGGACATCTTTTGCGCCAACGGTCACATCGAAGAGGAGATCGGCCGGGTACAGCCCAAAATTCAGTACAAAGAGCCGCCGCTTGTCTTCCACAATGCCGGGAGCGGCTGGTTCGTCAATGTATCCAACTCCCTCGGCCCCGACATCACGCGGCCGATTGTGGCTCGGGGAGCCGCGTTCGGCGATCTGGATGGCGACGGCGACCTCGACTTGGTCATCTCCACCAACAACGGGCCGGCCTACCTGTTCCGGAACGAAGGCGGCAATAAGAACCACTGGATTGCCATCAAAACCATCGGCAGCAAGTCCAGCCGCGACGGCCTCGGGGCCTTCGTGACTGTCAGATCGGCTTCGGGCAAGCAGACGCAGATGGTTCGAAGCGGGTCCAGTTACTGCTCACAGTCGTTCAGGCAACTCACGTTCGGTCTTGGGAGGGACACAGCCATCGAGGAAATCGAAGTGCGCTGGCCCAGCGGGATCACGCAGAAACTTGGGCGTCAGCAGTGCGACCGGGTACTGGCAATCACGGAGCCATAGGCTGGAATCGAGTGGGCCTGACGAGTGCGGAGACGCCCTTCGGCCTTTGTGCGTACGAACTCAAGATACTGAAGATAAATGAGTTAACTAGAGCTTGCTGCCTCCTTTTGAATCGTGTGATCCGTTTTTGCGAAACGAACTTCCGCCTGCGCCCAAAAGTCAAAAAAACGAAGCCAACTCCGTTCGGTTGTCGGCCAATTTAAGTTTTACGAAACGAAGTGGTTGAGTCCCCAGACACCATCGCACGATTGTGTGGACGAATTCAAGTTACTGGATGCAAATGAGTTATCTAAAGGTGACGACCTCCTTCGAACACTGGATTCTGTTTTGCGAAACGAACTGCCCTCTATCGAACGCGTTGCAATTGCGGACACTCCTGACCGGCTTAACCTTCACCGCCGCCCCTGAAAAGCTGAGACTAACTGATCTCAGCATGCTGGAAGCCTGCGCCACGGCTGAACAGAAAATACGAAGCCAATTGTGACCTGGCCGCCAACATCGAGCGTGGGCGAGCCTATCTCCCCCATTGTGGAGGACGTCAAACTGGCGTTCGAGTCGGAGGGTGCCTAGGCTACTGATTCTGTTAGACAAATTATGGAGCGGATTTTGTGACGCGGGGCGCAGAAGCCAGAATGTGTATGACAATGGCACAGCCTTCAGGCTGTGATGGCAGTTCTTCCGGCTGTGGAGAACTTCCACTCGGCAGGCTCACGTACCAAGCCCGCACGCACCGGGTTCTCGAGGATATAGCGCTCAATCTTCTCGAACTCCTCGCGTGACCGTGCCCAATGATCGAAGGACTCGTCCTGCCAGAACGGTGTTCCGGTACGGCCCAGCACCTGATTTGCCCTACGTGCCGACACCCCCTTGATCCAGTTCGTCACCTCACGCAACGATCTGTGCGGCGTGAACAACATGTGGACGTGATTGGGCATCACCACGAAGCAATGGAGGACGCAAAGGTGGCGTTCAACGTCCGCGGCTTCGATGACGTTGGAGACCAGATCAGCCACGGCAGGTTTTTGCAACCAGGCTGGTCCAGATTGGGCACGGTCAGGGCTTTGATCTAACGCAGTGAAGGCGCGTCTATCTTTCAGGCTTTCGAGACTCTTTTGGGGTGGTAACGCTCCGAAGAGACGCCAGGTCACGAAGACGGCCGCACCTACCGGATACCAGTGAGGGAGATTGCGGCGGTACATTCCTGCAGAACAAGTCCTGTTTGTCTGGGAGAAATCTCACAGGGATTTTGGCATCACAGCCTGAAGGCTGTGCCACGACGTTGAAGGGGCTTCAGCCTGGGGCAAGGGCTTCAGCCAGAGGCAAGGCTTGAGCCTCGTGGCACATGCTTTAGCCTGTGATTCCACAGCCTGAAGGCTGTGCCACGGTTCAATGACGAAGGCCCGGCAGTTGGTCTGCCGGGCCTTCGTTGTTAGGTTGAACAGGTTGTTAGAAGATCAAGCGCAGCGCGAATTGCACGTGGCGCTCGCTGCCCGTTAAGGTGCTGGTGATCTGGCCGAATTGGGCACTACCGAAGCTCTGGTTCGGAACGTTGAACTGAGGTGTATTGGAGATGTTGGTAGTCTCACACCGGAGTTGCAGCCCGATGCGCTCCGTGAAATAGAAGGTCTTGTTGATGCCAAGGTCGACGTCCTTCAACGGAGGCGCGGTCATGCTCTGCATTCCGCTGTTGCCCTCGGTGAGAGGGGTTGGCGGACCAAAGTTGGCGGTATTAAACCATTCGTTGGGTGTCCGGCCACCAGCTGGTGCGGAATTGGGGTTGGTAGTCAGAACATCTGGGAAGCAGGCGTTCCATACACCCTGGCAGCCACTGGCGGTAATTGTGTAGGGCTGACCGGTGTGGAAGGTCATGATGGTGTTCAGCGCCCAATTGCCAAGTATCGCCTGGGCAAACTTATTCATGCTTCCGCCATACTTCATTCCCTTTCCGAAAGGTAAATTGTAGTTGGCACCAAAGGTAAAGTTCTGCCCGATGTTCCAGGAGGCGGTCGCGTACGCGGACGACCAGTTCAGCGGGTTCGGAAGGCTGAGGCCAGGTGAGCCACTGAGCGTGGTACCGCTGTTAGCCAAGGCGTGGCCATAGGTGTAGGAAGCAACGAATTGTAGCCCATTCGAGAATCGCTGTTCCAACTTGGCGACCAGTGCGTTGTAATTGCCATATCCCCAAGTGGCCGTACCGGAGATACTACCGATGTCAGGATACGGCCGGAGGGCATTGCAGTTGATCGAAGTATTCAATGTGGCGAGATTTGGACAGGTATTAAAGTCGGGCTGCAGCAGCTGGTGAGAAGAGTGATTGCCCTGGTAGCCGACTTCCAGAGACATCGCTTGCGTTAGCTGCTGCTGTACGCCGAAATTCCACTTCTGGACCATCGGGTTGTCGAAATCAGCTGCTACTTCGCGGAACTGAAGACTGGTCACCGGATAGGTAGAGAAGACGGTTTCCGGGAATCCAACGGTCAAGCCGCCAGTCGCAGCGCCGTTGGCAAACAACGGATTCGGTGCGAACTGGTTTACGCCGGCCGGATAACCCAACTGGGGCGATTCATTGAACGGCGCCGACTCGCCGCGATTCGGGTTACCACCCTGCTGTTCCTCGCCGCCGTAGAAGATGCCGTAGGCCATGCGGATGACCGTCTTGGGCCGGATGTTATAAGCAATACCCAGGCGCGGTCCAATGTCTGCTTTATCCCAGCGAATCAAATACTGGTTTACGCAGCCGCGACACACCTTGACGTTCGGAAATAGCGCCGGATAGGTCACGCCGTCAAATGTGTAGTTGCTGTTGAAGTTCGGGGGAAGCGGCGCGTATTGAGCTGCTCCACCGGGAATCTGGAGGGTCAGCGTGTTGTAATCGAAATTCGATTGGCGATGCCATTGCTCGCCGAGCGGCGACCACAACTCGTATCGAAGGCCAAGATTGACCGTCAGTTTCGAGGTGACTTTCCAGTCGTCCTGGCCATAGAAGGCATAGGCCACTCGGGTGGATGAAATCTCATTGGTGGTCGAGATTTGGCCGTAATTGATGGAGCCGAGCAGGAAAGATGCCATCTCATTGCCGGTGTCATTGTTCAGTGAGCCACTGGGACCGGAATCGGGTCCGGTGCTGGGATAGGAGGTCTGGTTCCGGGAGTAGTCCAGTTCTCCGTGCGGATAGGGGTATTGAATGAAGGGGAGCGCGATGGGACGGAATTCAAAGCCAAACTTGATGGAGTGGCTGCCCTTCGTTACCGAGACGTTCTGAATGAAGTCCCAGACGTTGCTGTACTCCTTAGTGGGCAGCCAGTCGTTGGAGCCGACCTGGCTGTAAATGCCCAAACCAAATTGCGGCAAGCCACCGTTTAGGGCCGAAGTCGGATTGTATCCGCCAATGCCGATGTTGGTGAATTCATCAATGTCGGAGTTGCCTTGCACGCGGGCCGTGACCAAGCGGCTATACGCCAGACGCGTTTCGGATATGAGCGTTGGATTAAAGACGTGGGTGTAGCTGATGTTTCCGTTGCGCCCGAGATCTTGTTCGCCGACTCCGTTAAAATTGGCGCCGGAAAGGGCGCTTTGAAAGGGCTGCACGCTGGTTTTGTTCGTATTCTGCCAACTGAGACCACCAAACAGGCTGTCCTTATCGCTGAGGTGGTAATCCATGCGGAGGTCACCCTGATACGTATTGAGGCTGCCCGGAGTCACGGTGTAGTAGTCGTTGGTAAAATAAGTGCCCGTTTGATAGGGACGATTGGTGTTGGGGTACAGCGCCATCATCTTGGCCGCGGCCGGATCCCACTGGGAAGCGGGGATGATATTGCCCGCATATGGCGTACGGCTGAAGGTGGGGGACGCACCCGGTAGGGCCGTTAGAGTTCCGGGCACACAACCGGCGGTGCAGACCGTGCTGGTCGGGTTGTAGATTTGGCCCTGAAGGACGCCGGGAGCGATCTGGGGTCCCAGCAATTCGGAGAAGTTTCCTTCTCTCATCAGCGGCGTGGGAATGGTGTAGAAGCCGCCGTATCCGAGGTTCTGGATGACGCCGCCCGCCGTGTCGATTTTCGTTCCCTGATAGTCGCCGAAGAAGAACAATTTGTTCTTGATGATGGGACCGCCGACACCGCCTCCGAACTGGTTCTGAATGAACTTCGGACGACCAACGCCAGCCAAATTGTTTTCCCAGCGATTGGCATCCAAATCGGTGTTTTGCAAATACTCGAACGCTATCCCATGAAACTGGTTCGTGCCCGACTTGATCTGGACGTCGATGACGCCACCCGCCGCTCGGCCATATTCGGCGTTGTAGCCATTGGTATGGACCGCCATTTCGCCGATGGCTTCGACGGAGGGCCCGATAACGTAAGAGGTCTGGTTGATGAAGTCGATGACGTTGACGTTGTTGTCGACACCGTTCAGCAGGAAGTTGTTCTCACCGGTGGATCGCACGCCATTGGCGGAGAATCCACCACCAAGTGCGTCGCGAGCTCCGCTCTCTGCCGGCAAAACACCGGGCGAGAGACGCGCCAGGTACGCGAAGTCACGAGTCCCACCCAAGGGCAGGTCGGAAATTTGCGTGGAATTAAGATTCACGCCTTGCACTGCCGATTCGGTTTGGAGCAGCGGCGCGGCAGCGGTCACTTCCAGGGTTTGGCTTACATCGCCGACCGTGAGGATGATGTTTGCGCCGATACGGTCACCACCGGTGACCACTACATTTTTCTGTTCAGCTTTTCTGAATCCGGCTGCTTCCACCGTGATGGTGTAGGTGCCGGGCTTGAGCAAGGGGCGAATATATTCGCCGCCGCCACTGGTTATGACATCGTACGAAAGGTTTGTGGCGTCTTCCGTGATGGTTACTTTGGCGTTGGGTACCGCCGCGCCGCTAGGGTCGGTGACGGTTCCGGTGAGTGTTCCGAGGTCTCGCTGAGCAAAGGCGAGCGAACTCAAGAGGAGAAATGAAAAGACGAGAAACAAACTACTACGCAAACGCGGCATAGAACTCCTTCCAAAGTACGGCTGTTGTAAACGCTATCACAAGAAAAGTTAACGTTGCAAGAAATTTTTTTGGAAGGTTATAAATGCGGTTTAAGCGATTGATAAATAGATAGATATGTAAAATGGAAAAACGCTACGTGCTACGGAATACGTGTTTCGTACTATTGAAAACTAGTACCGACGGGTAGGAAGGGGTATCACCAGACGGCCACGAGGGAGTACATGAGCATGCAGAGCGTGAATGAGCATTCATACCCTTGGGGCGTTGCGGTGGTGACTTTTGTCGCGTTTGGGGACATGCCTTGCTCCGAGGCGGAGAGCGCAGCGTGCACGGCGTGCGAACGAGCGAAGCTCAGGCCGGGGGTCCCCGGAGGGCTTTAGGGCTGGCGCTCTGCCAGCGATTGCAGACCTTGGGAGTAAGCAAGACTCCCGAGCCGGGCAGTCCCCAATGAGCTTGGTGCTTCCTGGCGTGGACTTATTATAGTGGCATTGTGCACAAGATTCCGAAGCAGGCGACGAATGAGTCAATCATGCCGTGGGCCGCTTCCAAATCGTGATGAAGTGTAGCGAAGAGAATCGGTTCAGCCGGCGTGAGTTCCTGGCAAGGGTGAGTGCCGTGCCCGTTCTGGCGAGCAGTTTGGCTCTGCTCCCGGATGAGACGATCAGCGCAAACGCATCGGCGGGGGCAACAGAGGACGCGGCGACTGCTGCTTACAGAGAACATCGCCCTCCCTACCTGGCACTCGAGCAGTTCATTGCTGCGGGACACGATGAGTTTGCCGGCGAAAGCGTGGCCATTGAAATTGAGGACACGCTCCAAATGGCGCTGGAGTCCG
The DNA here is from genome assembly GCA_963740005.1 of uncultured Acidobacteriaceae bacterium. Classification (GTDB taxonomy): domain Bacteria; phylum Acidobacteriota; class Terriglobia; order Bryobacterales; family Bryobacteraceae; genus CAJCIT01. Next base: position 121,691 of record CAVUCO010000055.1, read on the forward strand.
GCGCACTTCCAATCGCACCGGGCGTGCGGGGCCTATCGCCATGGCCGAAGACGTACCGCAAAGTGGCGAAGGATCTGGAAGAGGCGGTCTACGATCCGGGAGATGCCGACGTCGCGGAGGGCTGGAAACGCTGGCACAGTTCGCTCGGAACGGTCCGCCGCGGTCGATTTTATGTGCTGCCGAACAATGTCGTCCGGTTCGAGGTCGCGAGCGAAGACCATAATGGGCTGAGCTACCGGTCGGGGCAATGGAAACAGGTTTGGGCGAACGGCAAGATCGTGGAGTGGGCGCCAGAATGGGAAAACATCGCCGTTTCGAAAGAGCCCTATTTCCGGGACGTGTCCGCCGCTGTCTTTGCCAAGGCGCCGTCCTTCCGGGAACAGATGGCGCGCGGCGTCCCTTACTGGCGGTCGACGCTGGATCTGGCAACGGGCATCGACATCTACGGGAGCAACGGGGTTGCGGTCGGCGACATAGACAACGACGGGGTCGACGAGATCTACATTTCGCAGCCAGGTGGATTACCCAACCGCCTTTATAAGCCGACGCCGGACGGGACGTTCCTCGACATCACCGATGAATGGGCTGCCGGCATTCTAGACGACACGTCCTGCGCCTTGTTTCTGGACCTTCGCAATACGGGGCGCCAGGACTTGGTTGTGTTGCGCCCCATGGGGCCGGTGCTGTTAGTCAACGAAGGAAAGCGGTTTTCGCTCAGGACTGACGCGTTTCGGTTTGACGCAAAGACGTCAGGCGGGTTTACTGGAATGGCAGCGGCCGACTATGACCGCGACGGGAAGCTGGACCTTTACTTATGCGCCTACGTCTACTTTCAATCGGAAGCGCAGTTCACCTATCCGGCGCCTTACCACGATGCGCAAAACGGCCCACCCAATTTTCTGTTTCGGAATGAATTGAAGGCGGACGGAAGCGGCTTCTTTACTGACGTAACGGCCGAGACGGGAATGAACCACAACAACAACCGGTTCAGCTTCGCGCCGGCATGGTGCGATTACAACGGCGACGGTTGGCCCGATCTCTACGTGGCGAACGATTTCGGCCGCAAGAACCTGTACCGCAATAAAGGAGGTCACTTCGAGGACGTGGCGGCGGCGGCTGGGGTCGAAGATTTAGGTCCGGGCATGAGCACCAGCTGGTTCGATTACGACGGGGACGGCAAACCGGATCTGTATGTGGCGAACATGTGGACGGAAATTGGGCAAAGGATCGTTCGGGATGCAGCGTTTGTGCCGTCCCATGAGTTCCGGGACGCGTACATCCAACACACTAAGGGCAACTCGCTCTACCGCAATCGCGGTGATGGGACGTTTGAGTACACAGGAGCCTCGCAACACGTTGAGTTCGGGCCCTGGACATGGGGAGCGGGCGGCCACGATCTCGACAACGATGGACACCCGGAAATCCTGGGGGTGTGCGGGATGCTTTCCGGCGGGGCTCCGGAAAAAACGATGCGGAAAGACCTGATGGGTTTCTTCTGGCGGCAACTGGTAGCCAAGTCGCCTGTCACTGCCGTTCCGTCAGCGACGTACGAGAACGGCTGGAATGCCATCAATCAATTCGTACGTGAAAACTACGTCTGGAGCGCTTACCAGCCGAACGTTTTTCATGCGAGGCGGGGCGACCGGTATTACGATTTTTCGGGAGTCAGCGGCCTGGACTTCGCTGATGACGGCCGGTCCTTCGCGGTGACCGATTTCGACGGCGACGGCCGCCCGGACGTGATTCTGAAGAACCGGCTGGGGCCGATGGTCAGGGTCCTGCAAAACAACTGCGGCAGCGAGAATAAATCAATCGCGTTCGTGCTGGAAGGGACCAAGTCGAATCGGGATGCGATTGGGGCGCGCGTGGATGCGGACGGGCAGGTGAAGTGGCTGGAGGCCGGATCGAATTTTCTTGGGCAACACAGCAAGCGAATGATCTTTGGACTCGGCCAGGCGGAGAACGTCAAGCGCCTACGGATCACGTGGCCTTCGGGAAGCGTTCAGGAGTTGGAGAATCTGCGGGCCGGGTTCACGTACCGTATTGCGGAGGGCGGGAAGCAGGCGGACGCGCAGCCGTTTCGATCGCGAGCCCTGCTGGAGTCGAAGTCCGCAGAAGTCCGAAACGATGTGGCTTTGCGCGACACATGGCTGATTGATCCCGCTCCCTTACCGGAGCCGCAAACGGGACCTTGCCTGCTGGCGATCACGCATGGGGATGAGGCGCGGGCACTGGCGGGCGTTGAGATGCGCGTCGTCGATCTGAGCACGGCGACGCCGGAACGCCAACATTATTACGAGATTTTTCGCCGGTATCTGTTCGACTGGCGTGCGAAACTGCACACACCGCTGTTTCTCCTGTTGAATGAACGCGGGCAGGTGGCAAAAGTGTACGCAGAGCGTGGTGAAGATTCGCGAGGGGATCTTCAGGCGGCGACCGTGCGGGCCGATCTGGCGAGCCTGAAGACTGGCGGCGGCCCGGCGCTGCCGTTTTCTGGCATTTCGATCCTGCCGATGCATCGGGACTATTTCAAGTTGGGCGCTGCGTTCCTGTGGTATGGCTATCCGGAGCCGGCGCTTCCCTATCTGGAGCAAGCGCTGGTACGAACGCCCGACAATCCGCGAATCTTGCTGCTGGTGGGGCAAATTCATCTGCGCGCCGGCCGGCTGGACCAAGCCGAGCAGGCATTGGACAAGGCGCTGCTGGTGAACCCTGGTTTTGCCGAGGCACTGGCTGAGCTGGGTGGTGTTTCGGAAGCTAGGGACGACTGGCCCAAAGCCCTCAAGCAATATGAGCAGGCATTGGCCCTGAAGCCCGATCTGCTGGACACGCTGTTGAATGCGGCGGAAGCGGCCGACCATTTAGGAGATACCAAGCAATCCGAGGAGTTTCTGCGGCAGGCACTCAAGGTTAACCCGGATTCAGCAGACGCAGCCAATCGATTGGGACTGCTGTGTGCGAAACAGGGCCGGGCCGACGAAGCGCGTACTTACTTCGAGCAAGCCATCGCCAAGCAGCGTGACTTCAGCGGAGCGATTAACAACCTCGGTGTGCTCTATTTGAAGACAGGCAAAGTGAGCGACGCAATTGCCGCGTTCCAATACGGCATTCAAGTGACGCCGGACGAGGACATCCTTTATCTCAATCTCGGACGCATCTACGCGCAGAGCGGGCAGTTCGACAAGGCGCGTGGACTGATGCAGTCGTTGTTGGACCGGAAGCCGGATAGCGAACTGGCGAGGAAAGCGCTGCGGGAGTTGCAGGGGCGGTGAGAGAGGCTGGGGCTGTTGGGACGACCGGGCAAAACGACGAGGCGTCGTTTGCAGGCCCGGGGGCCTACCCTACGTCGCTTTCGTAGGGGTGTTTGATTTATGCATTTTTTGCTCTTATTAATGATGACGACGGGGCAGAGCGGACAGGATCCCCAGTTGCAACAGATGATTCGGCAGATTGCGGAATCGGGCCGGGTCACGGAAGCCGGCGAGAGGCCTGACCAGCGGGTGTCGGCGAAGCCGCAGATTGCGCCGGGTGCACCTCCCTTACTGAGCTTTCGCTACTACGAGGGGAAACAGCATCACCGGTTTGGTGATGTGGATCTGGTGTTGGACGATGCGGGTCATTAGCGCGCCTGGCAGGTTGAACACTGGGCTCCTTCGCTCCGAGGCGGAGAGCAGCGGTCAGGGCTCCTTTGTGCGAGACGGCGAAGAACTTAGAGTATTGGCCGCGGATGAACGCCGATGAACCGCGCATGGCCTACGACCACCCCGAGAATTGAAAACGCCTTGCGGGAGATTTGGGCAGGCGCCGCGATATGGGCAAGCACTCCATTACTGTCGCGCCTCGGAAGGCTTTCTGGGCTTATCGGCTTTCGATGTTTTCAGAACAAGGCGGATTGGTTCATTCGTCGAATGAGCAGGCTGGGGCGCGGTCCTAAAAGGGAGTGGCGTGCCGAGGCGAAACGGGGAAACCGCTTGCTGACAGCTCCGCTAGCATCCGCTCAGTCTCGCGAGAATGGGTCCGCTCCGTCGAAAATCACCCTCCGATGGTCGGCTTCTGAGGGTCTGGGGACAGGCTCGCTGTGTCCACGCGGCGACGGGCTTCGCTTACAGTGGCGGAAACCGGTGCCCGCCTTGGGACACAGGCGCCTGTCCCCGGTCGGCGTTGGAGGGGTCCTCGGAACATTTTCATCACTTCTGGTGCCGCTCCGGGGCATTGCGGCTTGCTCACGCGCGCGGTTCTGTGCGGCTCAGGAGTTAGCGGTCATCGCCATTGGGTACGCGGGCGGTTGCTCTTTAAACACAGGTTGGAAGACGCGGGGACGGACAGCTCTGTCCACGCGCCACAGAGCTGTCTTTCGCTTCGTCCCCCACATCGTGGCTTGGGACAGAGAAGTCCGTCCCCTTGATGAAACGGTTGTGACTCCGGAAGGACTTCGACGCCCGCTCTCATCATTGCGGGTGCGCACTCTTGCGCTCATGCTGAGATTTGTTCCGGGAGTTCAGTCTCGGGGGCTGGGGTCCGCTTGCTCACGCGCGCGGTTCTGTGCGGCTCAAGAGTTAGCGGTCATCGCCATTGGGGACGCGCGCGGTTGCTCTGAAAACACAGGTTGGAGGACGCGGGGACGGACAGCTCTGTCCACGCGCCACAGAGCTGTATCTCGCTTCGTCCACCACATCCTGGCTTGGGACAGAGAAGTCCGTCCTCTTGATGAAACGGTTGTGACTCCGGAAGGACTTCGACGCCCGCTCTCATCATTGCGGGTGAGCACTCTTGCGCTCATACTGAGATTTGTTCCCGGAGTTCAGTCTCGGGGGCTGGGGTCCGCTTGCTCACGCGCGCGGTTCTGTGCGGCTCAAGGGTTGGCGGCCATCGCCATTGGGGACTCGCGCCGTTGCTCTGAAAACACAGGTTGGAGGACGCGGGGACGGACAGCTCCGTCCACGCGCCACAGGGCTGTCTTTCGCTTCGTCGCTTACATCATGGCTTGGGACAGAGAAGTCCGTCCCCTTGATGAAACAGTCGTGACTCCGGAAGGACTTCGACGCCCGCTCTCATCATTGCGGGTGCGCGCGCGGTTCTGTGCGGCTCAGATGTTAGTGGTCATGGCCCTTGTGGCGGGTGGATTGTGGGGGGCTGACTCGCCTCGTGACCAGGGCGTTGCCGCCTATGGCAGCGGACGTTATTCGATTGCACTTGAGAAGCTGAAGCAAGCCGTAGCCAAGGACGCAGGCGACCAGACCAGCCGCGTTTTCCTCGCGCTGACGCAAGCGGCGCTCAACGACTGCGGCAGCGCACTGCCGGAATTGACCAAAGCTACAGACGCTCAAGATGCGGAGTTGGCGCAATTGGCGGGACTCGCCGCTGTAAAGTGCCATGCCTCGGCTGGCGACGACACCGAAGCCCTGGTAATCGCTCATCGCTTGAACCAGCGTTTTCCAAACAACGCCGACGTCCTATACACGCTGGCAAAGCTGCATATGAAGGCTTTCAACGATGTGACCTATGCCATGTTTGAGCACACGGCCTCCTCGTACCGGGTGCACGAATTGTCGGCTGAAATCTTCGAGGTGGACCACCGCTATGCGGACGCGGCAGCCGAGTATCGCAAAGCAATCGCCATGAATCCGAAGGCGCTCAATCTGCACTTCCGGTTGGGCAGAGCGCTGCTGCTTGCATCGCACGATGCCGCTGCGCTCGAAGCAGCCAAGCTGGAGTTCCAGGCGGAGCTGCAGATCAGCCCCGAAGACTCGGCTTGCGAGTTTCAGCTGGGGCAAATCGCTCAAGCACAAGGGAAGCGGGATGAGGCGAAGCAACACTTCGGACGGGCGCTCGAATTGTCGCCGGCCTTTGTCGAGGCGTTGGTTGCGCTCGGGAAAATCGAGACGCAGGAGAAACGCTTCACGGAGGCAATCACACGCCTCGAACGAGCAGTCGCGCTGGAGCCCACGAATGAGAATGCACACTACGCGCTGATGATGGCGTATCGGGACAGCGGTCAGATGGCCAAGGCCAAGGCCGAGAAAGCAGTCCTCGACAAACTGCAGAAGCCTCCTGAAGGTGAGTTCACGAATTTTCTCAAGAAGCTGGGTGAGAAGCCCCCGGAAGAGAAATAGACGCGGGGAGCACGTATCGTCCGATTCCTTTCAGTACGAACCTTTCTGGTAGCGCTCGCCGCGGCGAGCCCTTGTCTGTGGCTGGCGGCTGGAACTCCTTACGCACCCGACTTCCGAAATATCGCCGCGCAGGCCGGGCTTACGCACTCGTTTCCAAACGGAGGCGACGTGACCAAGGAGTTCATTATTGAAACCACCGGCAGCGGCGTGGCCTTCATCGACTACGACAACGACGGACTGCCGGACATTTTCGTGGTTTCGGGCGATGGCGGTACGAATCGGATGTATCACAACGAAGGCCACGGCCATTTCCGTGACGTGACCGACGCACTGGGCCTTCACTCCAGCGGCTGGGGACAGGGGGTGTGTGCGGGCGATTTCGACAACGATGGATTCACCGACCTGTTCGTCACGTACTGGGGGGCGAATCACCTTTATCGAAACATCCAGGGCAAACGGTTTGAGGACGTAACGGCACAAGCGCACCTGACGCAGGACCGGGTCCGGTACAACACCGGCTGCGCATTTGTCGACATCGATGGGGACGGACATCTGGATCTGTTTGTTGCGAACTATCTGAAGTTCGATCCGGCCACCACGCCCAAGCCGGGCGCGAACCCGTATTGCTTTTATCGAGGCCTGGCGGTCAATTGCGGGCCGCGCGGTCTGCCGTTCGACCGCAATATCCTGTACCGAAACAACGGCAACGGCACCTTCACCGACATTTCGGATTCGTCCGGCATCGCCGAGCCGGAAGGGCATTATGCGTTAAGCGTTTTGACGGGCGATTTTAATGAAGACGGTTTGCCGGATATCTATGTGGCGTGCGATCAGACGCCTTCCCTGCTCTACATCAATCAGGGACACGGCAAGTTTGAGGAAGAGGGTGTGTTGCGCGGCGTCGCGCTCGACCAGAACGGGAAGGCGATGTCGGGGATGGGTGTCGATGCGGCCGACTACACCGGTGAAGGTCATCTGGGGATTTTTCGAACCAACTTTTCCGACGAGAATGAAACGCTGTACCGGGACCGGGGCGACGGCAATTTTGATGAAGTGACACTGAGCGCGGGCATGGGCCGAAACACGCGGTTCGTTGGTTGGGGAACCGGCTTCTTTGACTTCGACAACGATGGCTGGAAGGATCTGCTGCTGGTGAACGGGCACGTGTTCCCGGAGCTCGAGAAGCTGCATATCGACATCCATTTCAAAGACCGGGCGATTCTCTATCACAATCTCGGGAACGGGACATTCAAAGATATTTCAGAGCAAGCGGGCCCGGGCATTCTCGAACGTCACTCCTCTCGCGGAGCGGCCTTCGCCGATTACGACAATGATGGGGCGGTTGAAGTGCTGGTCAACAACCAGAACGAAGCACCTTCGCTGCTCAAGCAGGCGCAGCAGCCACCCGGCCACTGGATTATTTTGCAATTGACGGGAACAAAATCGAACCGGAGCGCGATCGGCGCCCGGGTGAAGGTGACGACCGGCCGTCATATCCAGGTCGCCGAAGTACGCAGCGGGGGAAGTTACCTCTCACAAAACGACCTGCGACTGCATTTCGGGCTGGGGGCAGCGATGCAAGTGGACAAGCTAGAGATTACGTGGCCGAGTGGCACGAAACAGGCGCTGGGCGCCCAGGCGGCGGACCAGGTGCTGAAGATTGCTGAACCTCGGTGAAGAGCCGCTGGACGGCGGCCGAACGCTCCGCCGGCGCTTTCAGACGCTGGAAATGAGCATGACATCAGCCTAGAGTGTCCCCGATGCGCTGAGGAGCGCGCGGCCAGGCTTCGGTGACGAAAGGCGGAGATGTGTGTGCCTTGCGACGGAGGCGCCCTGTCCCCGGTCGGCGTTGCTCTGAAAACCCACAGGCTGAAGGCCTGTGCCACGACGGAAGTGCCTGTCGGTTAACGTCTGTTTTCATCATTGCTCGTTGTGCACTCTTGATCTCATGCTGAGGTCTGTGACGAACCTTTAACGCAGACATTCCAAGCCAGGTGTCCCCGATCAGCCGGGAGCGCGGTTCGTACCCTTCGATATACTGTCGCTTAATGAAAGGTGAGAGAGGGGATTGGGGTTTATGCGAAAGAAAGTGACTGTTATCGGCGCCGGCAATGTGGGCGCTAACACGGCGCAAAAGATCGCCGCCAAAGAACTGGCGGATGTGGTTTTGGTGGATGTGGTCGACGGCATACCCCAGGGCAAGGGGTTGGACATGTTGGAGTCGGCTCCTGTCGAGGGCTACGACGTTAGCATCGTCGGGGCGAATAGCTACGAGCAGACCGCGGGATCGGATATCGTGGTCATCACGGCCGGATTCCCCCGGAAGCCCGGCATGAGCCGCGACGACCTTCTGCTGGCTAACCACGAGGTGGTGAAGAGCGCGACCGAGCAGGCCGTGCACCACTCGCCCAACGCGATCCTGGTTCTGGTTACCAATCCGCTGGACGCGATGTGCTGGACAGCGTTTAAGGTGTCCGGGTTCCCTCGGCATCGAGTGATTGGGATGGCCGGCGTGCTGGACTCTGCGCGGTTCCGAACGTTCATTGCGGAAGAGCTGCACGTCTCCTTTGAAAACGTGACGGCGATGGTGCTGGGCGGCCACGGCGACACGATGGTTCCACTGGTGCGGTTCACGAACGTGAGCGGCATTCCCCTGAGCGAACTGACAGATCAGGCCACCATCGACCGCCTGGTGCAGCGGACGCGCGATGGGGGCGCCGAGATCGTGAAATACCTGAAGACCGGCAGCGCTTACTACGCCCCGGCGGCCTCGACCGTGGAAATGGTGGAGTCCATCCTGAAGGACAAGAAGAAGGTGCTGCCGTGCGCCGCCTACCTGGAAGGTGAGTACGGCATTCACGGCGTTTTTGTCGGCGTGCCGGTGAAGTTGGGCGCCAAGGGGATTGAACACATCTATCCCATCAAGCTCACCCACGACGAAGCCGCGGCACTGAAGAAGAGTGCCGACTCCGTCAAGGAATTAATCGAAGTCATCAAACAAAAGATTGGTTAAAGCAGTTCCAAATTTCGTCGCGTTCCGCTAACCTGACTGAAGTGGCTCGCACGAAATCCGCGGTGGACGCTCAGCCGGCGCCGAGCGCTTCGCCGTACATCAATACCCAATACGCTTGTTTCAAGCTGGTGGTCGCTCCGTCGAAAATCCACCGTTGGGGTGTGTATGCCGGGGAGCTCATCCCGGCGAAACGAAAGGTGATTGAGTACACCGGGGAACGGATCAGCCGAAGGGAAACCAAGCGCCGGTCCGATGAGCAGAAGCTGACCTACCTGTTCACCCTGGACTCTTATTGGACCCTGGACGGCGCGGTGAACGGATCGGGCGCCCAGTACATCAATCACTGCTGTGAGCCGAACTTGACGGCGCGCATCGTCAAGGACCACATCCTCTATGTCAGTACGCGCAGCATTCGGCCGGGCGAGGAACTGACGATCGACTATCACTTCGACAAGGAAGTGGAAAAGGTGCCTTGCCGATGTGGCGCGTTGAAATGCCGGGGCACGATTAATCTCTCCTAGGAAGGCAGATTAGGGCTGGTGATGGGCGGTCGGGACATCGGGGCGTCCGCTCCGTAACCGTCGCGGCTCGCAGGCTTTTGCGGGGGCTTGGGCTGTCGAGGAACCAGGGCTGAGGCCGACAAATATAGGGGTGTCCCCGATCCACTGAAGAGCTCGCTTGCTCGCGTGCGGTTGCTCTGAAAACCCACAGGCTGAAGGCCTGTGCCACGACGGGAAGTGCTCATGCCCTTATTCCCGTGAGAGTTAGCCGAGGCGACGTCCACTTAACGTTTAGGGTTATTAGACCGATAAGCCTCTCGAGACGATAAACATGGATACTCAACGGGCTAAGTACATCGTCAGCATCTGCGAGACCCAACCCATCACCGTTAAAGGTTTGCGGCACCTGCTGGACGAGACAGATGATCTGGTCCTTGGCGACAGCCACAATTCTCCCGCGGAGTGGATGATGAGCGGCTCGGCTGAAAGCACGGATTTGCTCATCATCGACAAGGGTCTGGGGGCTCATCTTGTGCTGGAGGCGCTCAACCGGCTGCCGCCGGTAAGAAAAGGGCAGAACTTCACGCGGGCCGGCGTGGTGGTTTGGGGGCTGTCGATCACTGAAGCAGAGGCGTTGCGCTTTTTGCAGTCGGGTGCGCGCGGCATCGTGCGGAAGTCGGCCGATGCGGGCGCGTTGTTGGCTTGCTTGCGAGCCGTGGCCGGGGGGAGAAGCTGGATGCAGGATTCGGTCTTCCGGGAGGCACTACCGACTGAATCGCCCGTCCGCAGCGACTTGACGCCGCGCGAGCAGCAGGTTATGGAACTGGTTGAGCAGGGGTATAAGAACCGGGAGATCGCGCAAGAGTTGGGGATCCGGCCAGGAACAGTGAAGATCCACCTGAAACACATCTTCGAAAAGACCGGCGTGCACGGCCGGCATGGACTTGCGCTGTCGGGTCTCCGGCAGAAAGGGGTGATCACCCTGATGTCACAGTAGTCCCGTTGCGAGTGCCCAGGGCGGGCTTTTCAAGTATCCGTTGGTATCCTGAGACTTGCAACCCCTGACAGCTCAATTCCTGCGCTACGCCTTATCTTGTGCGTTCAGCGTGGGATTAGCTCAGATGCCGACGTATGCTTCGACTCTGACAAGCATCCTGCAGACTGAGCTCGACCGGAACTTCAAAGCGCTTTCGAAGGCCGATCCGCCGCCCTACTTCATGTCTTACGAGGTGGACGAACAGGAAGGGGACTCGGTCTCGGCCTCGCTGGGAGCGCTGGTGGCGCAGAGTCATGCCCATTTGCGCGCTGCCGACACGACCGTCCGGGTCGGAAGCGACAAGTTCGATAACTATCACCCCTACAAGGGCAGTTCGGGGAGCTTCACGACCGCGGTGCAGTTGAGTCTGGACGATAATCCCAACCAGATTCAGCGAACTCTATGGCTGGAAACCGATGGCGTTTACCGGTCTGCGGTGCGCCGGCTCTTGCAGTTGAAGACGGATCAGCAACTATTGGCTGAGCAAGGCGCTGTGGCGGCCGACTTTTCGGTGGAGAAGCCGGAGGTTTACTCCAAACCCCCGGAACGGTATCAATTCGACACCAAGGCCTGGGCAGACAGGCTGCGCGCGTTGTCGAAGGAGTTCATTCAGCACCCAGACATTTTGTCTTCACAAGTAGGAGTCGCCGGGCACCGGGAAGTGAAGACCCTAGTCAACACGGAGGGGGCTGCGGTGGAACATGGGACGAGCCTGTATCGATTCGAGGTGTCTGCGTCGGCCCTCGCGCCGGACGGCATGGATCTTCGAACATTTGCCTCCTTTGAGGCCGCTACACCCGAACGCTTACCCTCCGACACGGATCTGCGAGCGGCGGTCAAGAAGGTTGCGGACCAACTGAGTGCCCTGGTTAAGGCGCCGGTCGCCGAACCAGTGGTCTGTCCGGCGATACTGTCGGGAAGCGCGGCGGCGGTATTCTTCCATGAGATTTTCGGCCACCGGGTGGAAGGGCACCGGCAAAAGGACATCGCCGAGGGCCAGACGTTCACCAACATGTTGGGCCAACCGGTGTTGCCACCCTTTCTGAGCGTGACGTTCGACCCGACCCGGCACAGCATGCAGGGTGTCGACTTGAACGGCTACTACGAGTTTGACGATGAGGGTGTTCGGGCACGCCCGGTAAAGGTGGTTGAAGACGGCATTCTGAAGACCTTCCTTTTGTCGCGCTCGCCGGTCGGCGACTTCCAACATTCCAATGGGCATGGGCGGCGGCAGCCGGGCTTGGAAGTTGTCTCGCGGCAATCGAACCTGCTGGTGATCTCGACGAAGCAGGTAAGCGACAAGCAGTTGCGCGACGAGCTAATCGCCGAGGTCAAGCGCCAGAACAAGCCGTATGGGCTGTATTTCGAGCAAGTGTCGAGCGGCTACACGACCACTCGCCGGCAAGGCTTACAGGCGTTTACGGTGGTGCCGCTGGTGGTGTACAAGGTTTACACCGATGGGCGTCCGGACGAACTGATTCGCGGCGTGGACATCGTAGGCACTCCGCTGGCCAGCTTCCGTAAAATTCTGGCGACATCGGACCGGCTGGAAGTCTTTAACGGATACTGCGGCGCGGAGTCGGGCAGCGTGCCCGTGTCAGCGGTCTCACCGGCGATTCTGGTTTCTGAGATCGAGATCGAGAAGAAGCAGAACTCACAGCAGCGGCCGCCCCTGTTGCCGCGGCCTGGCACGCTGGTGGCGGCGACACAGTAGCGCAATGCGTCTGGCAGGAATGAATTCCCCATCAGCAATCGAGCAAACCCCGGGATGGAAGCGACGGTGCCGTGTCGCATGGCTGGCCGGCGCCGCGCTCTGGCTGGCCGGCGCGGGTCGAGGGGCGACGATCGATCCGGCGGCCGCTAAGGTTCTGCAGGAAGACCCTCAACTGAGGGCCATGAGCGATGAACTGGCCCGTTCACAGACGCTGCGGCTGAATGACCTGCCCCGGCCGTACTTCATCTCGTTCAGCAGCGACGATGTGTATGTCTTCACCGCATCCGCCAGCTTAGGCGGACTACTGAGCTCCGGCGATAGCCGTGTCCGACTCGCGTCCATTCAGGTCCGGCTGGGCGACTACAAGTTCGACAACATGAACGGGGCGTTCTCTGGCGCATTGCGATCGGTACCGCTGCCGTTGGAAGACGACTACAACGCACTTCGGACAACCCTGTGGCTGGCCGCCGACCAGATCTACAAGCGCTCGACCGAGGAACTGGCGGCGAAAAAGAACATCCTGCGCGACGCTCAGAACCCGGATTCGACGCCGGACTTCGCGGCCGAGCCGGCAGTGCAACTGGTGCTGCCCGTGCCTGCCGCGGCAGTGGACGAGCAGGCGTGGGTGGAACGCGTGAAACAGCTGTCAGGACGCTTCGCTTCGCACAACGAAATCGTGCAATCGAACGTCACGCTTCGCTCGATTGTTTCGACGTTCCGGCTGATCAATACGGAAGGCTCGCTCATCCGGACTCCGGAGTTATTTGCCGGCCTCGAAATCAAAGCCAGGGCGGTGGCCGAAGATGGGAACCAGGTTTGGGATACTTTGTTTCTGAACGCGTTGCGGGTTGCGGACTTGCCGGACGAATCGAAGCTGGCCGGGCTGGTGGATCAGGTCGCAACCGAGACCGAGACAATACGGAAGGCACCGCCGGCAACGGACTATTCCGGGCCGGTGTTGTTCGAAAACCAGGCAGCGGCCGCCATGCTGGCCGAAGTTCTTGCGGACGCTCTGCACGCGGACCGGAAGCCGGTAGCGCCGCAGGGACAGCCGCCTCAGATGCTGGAGAGCGTATGGGCAGCGCGGATCGGCTCGAAGGTCTTGCCGGATTGGGCCAGTCTGTTGGATGACCCCCGGGAACATCAATTCGGCGGCCGGCCGCTGCTGGGCGCATACGAAGTCGATGTGGAAGGCGTCCCGGCAAAGCCAGTGCACCTGGTTGACAATGGCACTTTGAAGTCGTTCTACGTGACGCGCACACCCGTGCGAACGTTTAGCGGAAGCGACGGCCACGGCCGAATTCATGGGCCGTTTGGCGAGGCCTATTCCTTGTTTGGGAACCTCTTCTTTCAGGCTGCCGTGACCGTGCCCAATGAGCAGATGAAGACGAAGCTGCTCGACATGATCAAGGCCAATGGATTGAAGTACGGCATGCTGATACGGAGCATGGACTTTCCGACGACGGCATCGCGTCAGGACTTTGAAGAGATCCTGAAGCAGGCAGCGGCGGGCGGCGCCTCGCGAACGATTTCTCCACCAATCCTGGCGTACCGGGTCTATCCGGATGGCCGCGAGGAACTGGTGCGAGGGGTCCGCTTCAAAGATTTCAGCGCCAAGGATTTGCGGAACATCGCCGCCGCTTCGGATGCGCCGTACGTATTGAACTACCTGAACAACGGAGCGCGGTTCGCCTGGGCGGATGCCGGTAATGAGGCCAGCATGTCGACCGTCGTGGCGCCGGCTCTGCTGCTCGAAAGCGTTGAACTGGGCACGGCGCAAGGCGACTTGACGAAGCCGCCCATCGTGCCAGCGCCGCCACTGTCGGCGCCCGCGCCAATGGCCGCGAAGTAATCATGCGTATCCTCAGTCGCGTCATTTTTCGCGAGATCATCAGCAGTGCCGCGCTGGGAACCGTGCTGTTTACGTTCGTGCTGTTCCTGCATAACCTCGACCGCTTGTTTGCCCTGCTGGTGCGCAGCTCCGCGACGCCGCTGGTTGTCGCGAAGCTGTTTATCTTTGCGATTCCGGCGACCATCCCGTTCAGTTTGCCGCTGGGCGTGCTGGTGGGCGTACTGCTTGCGCTGAGCCGTATGTCCGCGGACGGAGAAATCATTGCCATGCGGGCAGCGGGCGTGCCGAGCGTCACGGTGTCGCGGCCGGTCCTGTTGTTTTCCTTTCTGGGCCTGATTGCGACGGCGCTGGCCACGTTGTGGATTACGCCGCTGACGCTGAAGCTGACCTCGGATATGGCCAAGGATCTGGCGGCGGCTCAGCTGACGACCGAGATTCAACCGCGGATATTTGAAGAGCAGTTCCCCAATACGGTGCTTTACGTGGATGAGGTCGTGACGGGCATGCAGGTCGTCTGGCGTCGCGTGCTGATCGCGGACGTTACCACGCCAGAAGACCTGGAAGCGCAGCACAAGGATCGTGGTGAGGGGCCGAAGATTACGGTGGCGGCGGAAGCGATCGCAACGGCCGATCCGGAGCACAACCGCATCCAGTTGAACATGAAGGATGTCCGGACCATCTACCGCGACAAAGATGGCAAGGTGATCTCCGAAGCAACGCCGGTTGGCGTGGTGGCGCTGCAAGCACAGAAGCCCAGCGAATTGCACCTGAATCACGAAGTAACGGAGATCGACACCGGTCCACTTTATAAACGCGTCTATCGGGATCAAAGCAAGCTCACGCACGACGAGTGGGTAGAGGCGGCTATCGAACTACATAAACGCTTCGCAATTCCTTTCGCCTGCGTGTTGCTGGCCGTGGTGGGCATTCCGCTGGGCGTCTCGTCACGCAAAGGCGGCAAATCGACCGCGTTTGTGATGACTGTGCTGCTGGCGTTCTGCTATTACACAAGCCTGATCAGTTTGATCGGTCTGGCCAAGAAGGGCAGCCTCAGCGTGCCGGTTGCGGTGTGGACCCCGGACGTGGCGTTCGCCCTGACCGGCCTTATTCTGTTGACACAACTGGAACGCCCCGGCGACCGGGATGTGATCGGCTGGCTTCGTTCGCTCTTCACGGCGTTGACTAAGCGTTGGGGCCGGCGGAGCGGCAGCGGCAAGGTGGGGCTTTCGATTGAATCGCTGCGGCGATTCGGGCTGCGGCCGATGTTGATTGACGCCTACGTGCTGAACGGCTTCATTTTCTACTTCATCGGCACCTTGGCGGCGCTGGTTCTGTTGACGGAAGTCTTCACGTTCTTCGAGCTGGTCAGCGACATGATCAAGAACCAGATTGCGATGTCCAAGATGCTGGACTACTTGTACAACCTGGCCCCGAAACTGATTTACGATGAGACGCCGATCAGCGTGGTAGTGGCGTCGTTGATCTGTTTCGGAGTACTGACCAAGAACAACGAAGTGACGGCGTTCAAAGCCGGGGGGGTGAGCGTCCACCGGCTGGCGCTTCCTGTGCTGTTTGCGGCGGCCGTCATCAGTGTGCTCCTTTTCACCTTCGATCATTACTACATTCCGGGAGCAAACCGGCGCCAGGAGGCGCTGCGCAGCGAGATCAAGAAGAAGCCGATTCAGACCTACCTGCGCCCCGACCGGCAGTGGGTGTATGGCATGGGGCCCCGGATCTACAACTACCGCTATCTCGACCCGCGCGAAGCGATCATGTCGAAGGTAAATGTCTATGAGCTGGACACCACGAACTTCCGAGTGGTTCACCAGATATCGGCTGACCGAGCGGTTTGGGTGCCTAGCCTGAAGACCTGGATCTTCTTAAAGGGTCTGAGCAATGTCACCGACCGCTCCGATAACGAGAAGCCGTCGCTGTTCGAGGAGGCTTCGTTCAAGGAACTGGTCGAGCCGCCGACATGGTTCGTTAAGGAAGAGAAGCAGTACAAGGAAATGAACTTTCGGGAGCTGGGGCGATACATCCGGGAGCTGAAAGCCAGTGGCCTCGATACCATTCGGCTGCAAGTGCAGTATCACAAGAAGTTCGCGGTGCCGCTCTTTGCTCTGATCATGGCGGTGCTGAGTATTCCGTTTGCGTTTGTCGCTGGAAGCCGCGGGGCGATGACGGGTGTCGGTATCAGCTTCGGCATCACCATCGCGTACTTCACGGTGGGGACTTTATTTGAGCAGATCGGCAACCTGAACCAGCTGCCGCCGGCCATGGCGGCTTGGTCTCCCGACGTCATATTCGCGCTGGCTGGGCTGTACTTCATGGCCCGAATGAAGACGTAGGGGACGGGCGAACGAACGGCCGGCACTCCCGCTGGAAGCTCACATTCTGCCGCGAAGGCGACCGAGTTCACGGCGGTCGCGTTTGGATGGTTTGCCCTCCCGCAGCGCTTCGAAATGAGGCGTGGCTTTACGTTCTTCGACTAACTTCAGGCGTAGCTCACGGCTGGCTTCGGTCTCCCGGTAAAGCGTCTGTGCGACCGTAGCGGGTCCACGCATCTCGCTGAGGATTAGCACTTCTATCTGAAAGTCGCCGCTGTCGTTCTTCACCTGCAGCAGGTCACCGACGCGAATCTCGCGCGAGGGCTTGGCCGGCTGCCCGTTGGATTCGACCCTGCCCAGATCGCAGGCCCGGGAGGCGAGCGAGCGGGTCTTGAAGAACCGGGCGGCCCAGAGCCATTTGTCGATTCGCACTGCGGCCATGAACCTATTCTCGTATGAGTTTAGCCCGCGGCATTGCTACGGATCGTGTTTCCAGACCGCCGCTATTCGGCAAGAACCCGGTCACCGTGGCTGGGGGGTTGGCTGATCACCAACATGCCGGCGTCGGCTTGGCTGCGGTTGATCGCTTGGTGCCGCTGGCCGGGTGCGATTTCGATCCCGTCGCCGGGCTGGAGGGTGTATTCGTGGTGCTCTACTTCGAGGATTAGCTCGCCGCTCAGGCAATAAAAGAACTGCCGCGAGTGGACATGATGGTGGCGAACCTCCGAGGCGCCGGGAGGCATTCGTTCTTCAATGACGCTGAGGCCGGGTTGCTTGACTAAGTGCCAACCATCGCAGTTTGCGCCCCAGGTGTAGTGTTCGGCGTTCTGTTTAGAGAGGATTTGGGTCGGACCTGGGAATGGTTGCATGGGTCGTTATTTTAGGGTCGCATCTGGGCTAGCGAACTGAGGCGTAGGTGTGGAAGCCGGGGGATTCCACGATGTGGGGCTCGGGATCGGGGATGAAGAAGAGGGCTTCGGCGCCGGGATAATGTTTGACCAATTCCAATCCGCGTTCTGGTCCCAGAACACATAATGCGGTGGCGAGGCTGTCGGCATCCATGCCGGTGGGCGCCGCTACGGTGACGGTGATGCGGCGAGTGAGAGCCTGGTGGGTCTTGGGGTCGATAATGTGTGAATACCGTTTGCCGTCAATCTCGACGAACTGTTCGGTGTCGCCCGAAGTGGAGACCGCCGCATTTGAAACTACCAGGATACGGGTGAAAGCGGCTTGCGGAAGATCAACGGAGTCGACGCCGATTTGCCAACCCGGCCGGTCGGGCGGTGCGTCGCTGACAGCGATGTCGCCGCTGGCTGCCACCATGGCACTACGGATGCCTTCGGCGCGGAGGGCGATAAGAGCTTGATCGGCCGCAAAGCCTTTCGCAATGCCGCCCAGATCGAGCAGCATGTCGGGCTGCGAAAACGTCACTGTGTGATGGATGGGGTCGAGGGTCAGCTTGCCGAAGCCGGATCGATTGCCTGCCTCACGCAATGCGGCGGGATCGGGAAGATGTTTCGTTTTTCGTGAATCGCGCCAAAGCCGGATCACGGGCGCTTCGGTAACGTCGAACGCTCCAGCCGAATCGAGCGATAGTCTCTGGGATGCATTGAGAACGCGAAAGAGATCGTCGCTGACGTGGACCGGCTGACCGGGCGGTTGGCGGCACACCTGCATTAGTTCGCTGTTGGGATTGTAGTCGGAGAGCGTTTCGTCCAGCTGGCGGATGCGGGTGAAGGCGGATTGGAATCCAGCGACGGCTTGCGGCGGCGAGGACGCATAGAGCTTAATGCGGAAGAGAGTCCCCATGTGGGGCTCAACCATTTCGAAGGGCTGAAGGGCGGGGGTTTGCGAAGTTGCGGGGGCGGACGCGAGCAGGAGGACGAGGGCGACTTGGGTGAAAAACAGGGCTTTGGCCGCAGATGAACGCCGATGAAATCGGAATGTTTGATTGGTGGAATGAGGGAGATACTTGGACATCCGCTCACTTACGAGTCTGTGGGAAAACTCCGGAAATCGCGCTTCACGGTCAGGGCTTGCGGACGGGTCGGGTCAGAAAGCAGCTGAAAATGCCGGGAGTTTGACAAAAACATCGGCCTTTGAGTGCGCTTCCTGACGGTCGCGGCTCCGAAAGAATCCGCTTGCTGACGCGCGCGGTTCCGTGCTGAAGTTTTCGCACAGTCTCTTACGGTCACGGCTCCGTTACGGGGATCCGCTCCGTCAAAAATCACCGTCCGATGATCGGCTTCTGAGGGTCTGGGGACAGGCTCGCTGTGTCCACGCGGCGACGGGCTTCGGTTACAGTCGCGGTAACCGGTGCCCGCCTTGGGACACAGGCGCCTGTCCCCGGTCGGCGTTGGAGAGGCCCTTGGAACATTTTCATCACTTCTGGTGCCCCTCCGGGGCATAGCGGCTTGCTGGCGCGCGCGGTTCTGTGACGTGAACCGCAATTAATCGCGCTCCACGCCGTTGTTCCAGTAGCGGAACATTTCTTCGACGGTGGGGAGTTTCGCGGGGCGAACGATGCGGAAGCCAAGCCATTGCGCGTCGGTGTGATACCAGATGCTCTTGGGCAGTTGCGGATCCTGCTGTTTCCAGGCGGCCTCCGAGCCGACGCGCGCGCCACAGCGAAGGTCTTTCGCGGGATCGTTCCAAGAGCCGCCGCGCGCGACCTGGGGATAGGCCTTGGTCGACTTCACCCAAGGGTCGGTTTGCGGGTCTGACGGATAGGCCGCGTATTGGTCGAGCGTCCACTCCATGACGTTACCGAGCATGTCGTAGAGGCCCCAGGCATTTGGCTTCTTGGTTCCGACCTTCTGGTATTTGCCGTCGCTGTTGCCCTCAAACCAGGCGTAGTCGCCCAGCTTCGACGGATCGTCGCCGAAGTAGAAGGCGGTGGAGGTTCCGGCGCGGCAAGCATATTCCCATTCCGCCTCGGTGGGCAAACGATAGAACTCGCCGGTTTTCGCGCTGAGCCATTCAGCATATTTGTTGGCTGCGTGCTGGGTCATGCTGATGGCGGGGAATCCATTGATGCCCATACCGAAGCTCATCTCGACGTAGGGCCGGGTGGGACGGCTGACGCCGTCGACAACCTCATCCTTGTGGGCCACTTCGCCTGCCTGCTGGGCAAACATGAAGAGACGGTACTCATCCCAAGTGACCTCGTGGGTCTCCATCCAGAAGGCATCTACGTGGACCTTGTGTTGCGGACCTTCGAACTTGCTGCGGCCGGCCTCCGAATCGGGAGTTCCCATGACGAAGTCGCCGGCGGGGATGGGCGTCATCTCAAAAGAAACAGTAGTGTTGGGGATGGTGGTTTTATAAGGCTGCATGGCCGACACATCAACCGGTTTGGCGGCGGCGATGATGCGGTCGTAGATGGTTTGAACCTCTGCTCGTTCCTTGGCGATCCGGGCGGCTTTGCTCTGCGCCAGGCGATTGGCAGTGCCCGATGCGTCGCTGGTGGAGAGCATGACGCCTTCGGGCCAGTTCGCCCCTTCCGCAATCCAGGTTCGAATGAGCGCGAGTTGTTCCTTCGAGAGTTGCGGGCCGCCAGGAGGCATAGCGCCGGGCTGGCCTACCGGTGTTTCGAGCGACTTCAAGAAGGGGCTGTTATCCGGCTTGCCGGCGACAACCGAGTGACCCGCGAGTAATGCAGCTTTGGATTCGAAGTGCAAACCGGCGGCGCCTTTGGCAGTGCCGTGACAGGAGAGGCAATTTTGTTGGAGGATGGGCGCGATCTGGGTTTGGAAGTCGACAGCGGCGAACGAGTGGACGGAGAAGACGGCAATGGCGGAGAGCAGTGAGTAAACGGTTCTCATCAGTTCGCTCTTAGGCGGGAATACGCTCGGGATGCTTTAGCCTCGGCAGCGCCTTGATCGATTTACCAAGCTTCTTCTGGGCAATGCGAAGCTCGTAAAGGCTTTGCAGGCTTAGCCAAAATTCGGCAGACGTGCCGAAGAAGTGAGCCAGACGCAGAGCTGTGTCCCCCGTTATGGCGCGCTGTCCGTTCAAGATGCCAGTGACGCGGTTCGTCGGCACGTCGAGATTGCGCGCCAACTCAGCAGCACTCATGCCGAGCTCTCTCAATTCTTCAGCCAGGTGCTCACCTGGATGTATCGCCGTTAGTGACAAAGGACCCTCCTAGTGGTGGTCAACGAATTCCCCGTTCCGCGGTCCCGGCGCGCCGTCCGGCCATTCAAAGCAAATCCTCCACTGGTCGTTGATGCGGATGCTGAACTGTCCTTTGCGTTCCCCGGCCAGTGCTTCGAAGCGGTTGCCGGGCAAGGCGGCAAGATCCTTAAGTGTGGCTGCCGCCTCCAGCCGGTCCAACTTCAGCAGAGCCGATCGCTCGATGCCGGAAAGCGCTTTCACCCGGTTCCCAGCGGCAAAGGCTCTGGTGCGCTTGTCCCGGTAGCTGACTATCAACGATCAGCATACTTCTCATTATGCGTTACGTCAAGAGTAACGGAACATCCTGGTGGCCTCTCCAAAAACTCAACGAGTAGCACCGGATGTATCATAACCGCAGTTATGGAAACGAGCGCACGCAGTTTTACCCGGGCCGTGTTGGGCAGGACGGGGCTGCCAGTCAAGAGGCTGGGCGTTTCTTCCGGCTACGGCGTGCCAGGGGATGCCATGGAGCGCGCTTTCGAACAGGGCGTGAATTACCTGTATTGGGGCAGCCGGCGGAGTGGCACATTTGGTGAAGCGCTGCGCCGCCTGGGACCGCGCCGCGACCAGTTCGTACTGGTGATTCAGTCCTATACCCGTGTGGCTGCGTTGATGGGTTGGAGCCTGGAGCGTGCGCTGCGGGCCTTGCGCTTCGACTACACCGATGTGCTGCTGCTCGGATTGTGGAACCGGCCGGTGACGCCGCGGATTTTCGACGCGGCCATGCAGCTGAAGGAGCGAGGGCTGGTGCGTTATCTGGCGGTTTCCACCCACAAGCGCAACTTGGTGCCCGGGATCGCGACCGGGCGCGATTTCGACGTAATCCACTTCCGCTACAACGCGGCGCATCCCGGTGCGGAGGCCGATATCTTTCCGCATCTGCCCGAGAGCGGCAGGCCGGGCCTGACGGCGTTCACGGCGACCAGTTGGGGACAGTTGTTGGGTAAGGCGTTACTGCCGGGACTGGCCGGATCAGTGCCGAAGGGCGAGCGCGTTCCCACGTCAACCGACTGTTATCGCTTTGTATTGACCCGACCTGAGGTGGATGTGTGCATGACGGGTCCTAACAGCGCCGCACAGATGGACCAAGCACTGGAAGCGTTGCGGCTCGGGCCGATGAGCGAAGATGAACTCGCATGGATGCGGCGGGTCGGGCGTGCGGTGTCGGGGAAGTAGGAGCCCATCAGGCGGCTCGGTCTCCGCGGGCCAGGATCATAGAAGCGGCCAGGGCGGCTTTCTTGTGATCCTGGGTCCAGGGCGGACCAATGGAACTTCCCAGGCTTGCGATATTACGTAGGATTCGGTTGGCCGCACTTCCGAAAACAGTCTTAGCCAGGTCTTCCAGTTCCCGCTCCTTCATTGCATCCACGGGGATTTGCAAGTGTTCGCACGCTGCTCTGACGGAATTGCGAAAGAATTCGCCTTCCGCCGTGTGGATTAGCGGATGCGACGCGAGGATCTTCGGAAGGGGTGGAAGTGGGCGACCGGCGGCTAGGAGGACGGCAGCGCCTACGACGGAATAGCGGCGTGAGTCTAATACCGAGACCACATCGTGTAGGGCCTTTTCCGCCAAGCGCTCCGAGGAGGCGGCATATTGGGAAAGACACCGCTCGGACTCCGGGAGAGGGAGGCTCGCCGCATAATGATAGGGCTGCTGGGCACCGTGGAGTTTGGGATCGGTGATGACGATGCGTCGACGGTCGAGGACCTCTATTTCGGTGCCGCACAAGGAAACGGCCACGAGGACTCCCCAGCCCGAGTGCATACGAAGACCGAGGGCTACGCGTGTCATGGATGACTTAAAACAATGCTAGCGGAAAGAGCCGTCTCCGTTGGGATCCGCTCCGCGCCGCCTCGGTGAGCTTAGCGGAAGAGTAAGGAACTGTCGTTTGCAAGCGGGCTATTTAGTGCGCTCCCCTGAAAACCTACCCCTGGCTCTCTGCCAGCGTCGCGGGAATGACGGGGCTCAGTGTAACGGCATAGCCGAGCTTTCGCAGAGCCTGAGCCAGCTTCTGGGCACGGCGTTTTCTGGCGTTCGGAGTCGTTTCATTGCCCTGTTCGATGTAGCGAACGCCGTCATGGAGAATCTTCCAGGCGAGTTTGCCCAGCCGATGGGCCACCAGCCAGATGGCCCCTTTGTACCCAAGGCGCGGTAGGAAACGACGGAAGAGCGACTGAAAATGACAGCCCTTCTTCTTTACTGCAGCCTGAGCGGCCTGCGTCAGAAGCTTGCGCACATAGCGGTTCCCTTTGGGAGAGCGCGAGCCATGCTTCTGCTCGGCGCTGATATTGGATCCCGGACAGCCGCCGAACCACGACCCGAATTCCTCGGCCGAGGGAAACGCATCCGCATCCGCTCCCACTTCGGCGATCAGGCGTTGCGCTGAATCCACTCCGAATCCAGGTGTTTCGGCCAGCCGAATCACCGCCTCTTCATGCTTCTTCAGTTCGCCCGCCATCAGTTGGTCCAACGACCCGATCATCTGGTCGAACTTGCGCAGCAGTTCTAGATGCAGTTTCAGAATGGCCAGTTGGACCGGCGTGGGATGACCGCGCAGGGCGTCCGCCAACTTTTCCGGCCCGCACCGCAGGCTCTCGTCGCCCCGTTCTGCCAACCGCACCGGATCGGTTTCTCCTTCCGACAACGCGTTCAGTATGCGGCGGCCACTCACGCCGAACAGGTCGCTGATCACTCCCGACAGCTTGATCCGCATCTCCTCCAGCAGGGCTTCCACCCGGTTCTGCAAGCGCACTCGTTCCGCCACGTAATGATCCTTGGTGCGCGCCAGTTCACGCCACGTCCGCTGTTGGCCATCCGGCACGAAGCTCAGCATCAACTCCCCCGCCAGCAGGCGCCGGGCCAGCCTTTTGCCGTCCCGAAAATCGTTCTTGCGACCTTTCGGCGCGCGATTGGATTGCGCCTGCGCCAGATGCAGCTTCGGAAAGTGCGGCTCCAGGTCCAGCCACACCGGCTTCCAGTACTGCGCGGTCGACTCCATCACCACTTCCTGGACTTCCCGTTCCTTCAACCAGTCCACCAACTGCTGGCGATCCCCCTCCAGCGCCCCGAAGCGTCGGCATTCGAATTCCAGCGCTTCGCCAACCGGGTCTTTGACCTGTTCTGACGCGGTCGCCACCACCACCATCAAAACCCTTTTGTGAACATCAATCGCTGCTATTGTGTAAGGCATCCTCTTCCTTTCCGGCGAGGAATGGCAGAACGCGCAATAGGCAACATACGCACCCCTACGTGCTCTCAGCCTTCCTCGTCGGAAGGTCGAGTCACATTTATCGGTTCAGAACGCGCGATCCGGATCAAGCTCCCTCACGGCCTCAATTTCTCC
Source organism: uncultured Acidobacteriaceae bacterium (assembly GCA_963740005.1). Classification (GTDB taxonomy): domain Bacteria; phylum Acidobacteriota; class Terriglobia; order Bryobacterales; family Bryobacteraceae; genus CAJCIT01. Next base: position 145,766 of record CAVUCO010000055.1, read on the forward strand.
AGAGCGCTTACGACCTCTTCCACTCCCCGACCACAGAAATCGTAGCTCGAATCGCGACGGTTTTCATTCAGTTTGGTGGCCCGCCGGGCCATGGCTACTCCCTGACGGTCACGGCTCCGTTTCGGCAGCATCCGCTTGCCGATGCGCGCGTGCTCTGAAAACAGCCGTCGTTGATCTGGGGACAGGCTCGCTGTGTCCACGCGGCGACGGGCTTCGGTGGCGAAACGCGGAGATGTGTGCGCGCCTTGGGACACAGGTGCCTGTCCCCGGACGGCTTTGCTCCGACGCGTACGGTTAGCTGAACTTCGTGATGCCGGGCATCGGGCGCGGGGCGACCGGCAGCGGGGCGTTCCAATCGACCTTCTCCGGGCCTAGCTTTTCCTGCGAATTCAGGGCTTGGTCCCAGGTGATCTGCTCACCGGTGTAGGCGGCCATGCGGCCCATCATCGCGAGCAGGGTGCTGGTGGCCATACGTTCGCCATCGTTCACAGGCTGGTGGTTGCGGATGGATGCAAACAACACATCGTGCTCGCGCTGGTACATGTCATAGGACGGACCTTCCTGAACCCAAGCCCAATTGGTCTTTCCCTCGATCTTGGGGATCTTACCGCGGCCGATGGTGCAGGTGCCGTCGACGCCCAGAATGTAGTCGGCGTTCTCGTTGTAGATGCCTTCGATCTGGCGATTGGCGAGAAAAGCGCGGACCCCGTTGGGGTAGATGTAATTCACTTCGAAGTGATCGTAGATGTTGCCGCCGAGCGCGGGGATGACGCGGCCGCCAACGGCCACGCAGCTCACCGGTGGCTGGTCGTGCATCGCCCAAGCGATCTTGTCGGCACTGTGCACGGCCTGCTCCACAATGCTGTCGCCGCAGAGCCAGCAGAAGTTGTACCAGTTACGGATCTGCCATTCGGTGTCGCTCATGCCGGCGGGGCGGGTGCTTTCGGCGGGCATCGGCTTCACGGGGCTGGTGTAGTACGTGGCGTAGTAGGCCACGATGCGGCCGACGGCGCCGTCATTCAGCTGCTTGAAGGTGGCCTTAATCTTGTCGTCATACCTCCAGCAGAAGCCGGCCACCAGCGAGAGATTCTTTTGCTTGGAGAGCTTGACGGCTTCGAGGACCTGGCGGACGCCGGGCGCGTCGGTGGCAATCGGCTTCTCGCAGAAGATGTTCTTGCCCGCATTGACGGCAGCGGTGAAGTGAGTGGGGCGGAAGCCGGGCGGTGTCGCGAGCAGGACCACATCGATACCGCTATCGAGGACCTTTTGATAGGCATCGAGGCCGAGATACTGCTTAGCTGGGTCGGCCTTTACGCGCTTGGCGAGTTTGCCATCCTCGATGGTGCGCAACTCGTCGAGGCACTTGTCGATCTGACCCTGGTCAATGTCGGCGACGGCGACCAGTTCGGCATAATCGTCGGCAGTCAGGGCCTGGGATGCAGCGCCGGTGCCGCGCCCGCCGCATCCGACCAAGCCGACCTTGATGGCGTTGGTGACGGACTGGGCGGAAATAATGGCGGGGAAGCCGGTGACCAGGGCGGTGCCCAACGCGCCCGTGGTGGTCTTGAGGAAGTCGCGGCGATGGGAAGCCGAGGGAGAAGGAGTATCCTTTTGCATCCCTTCCTTGATAGCACTTCGGAGGGCAGGCCGGTGGTGTGAACTCGAACGAGGCGTTTGGAAGGGAGGGGGTGAGTTGAAATTCTAAGGATTCGACGTGAAATCTACCCATAGGAATCTCGAACGCATGTCGGGCGATCTTGCTCAGGCGGTAAGCCATTCCAAGGGCCGGGGACGGAAGTGAAGTTCGCGCTTGGCCTTCGCATTGGAGGCGGCGCGAAGGCGTGTGGCGTAGTAGACGGAGTCGGCGCCGGCTTGCTGCAGAGCGTCCTGCTCGGAGATTTGGGGCGGCTGGGGCGCGCCGATGGAGCGTGCGAACGCGGGAAGCCAAACGCGCTGTTCGGAGGGTTGGTCGTCCACGATGTTGTAGGCGCCGGGGGCGGCGTTGAGCGCGGCGACGGTTGCTGACGCCGCATCCTCAATATGAATCCAGCTCCAGACTCCCTGCCCTGCGCCGATGATAGGCACCTGGCGCCGGCGCGCCTGATGGCCCACGTCACCGTCTTTCGTAAACCAGGTTCCGGGTCCGTAAAAGAAACCGTAGCGCAGCATGACGCCTTCGATCTCGGGCTGAGCCGTAAGCGCCGCTTCGAGATCGGCGTATCGCTTGCAGCCTGCCGCGATCCCAGGCGATGCCTCGAAAGCGAACGGCACACTCTCGTCAGCCGGCCCATCTCCAGGTGAATACCAAAAGGCTGCCGATTGCAGGATGTACCGCCGGCAATCTACGGCGCGCGCGGCCGCCAGGAGATTGGCATGGCCTTTGGTGCGGACCTCGGCATCGCGCGGCGCGGCGGCTTTCATGTCTTCCGGCGTGTAGTGTTTGGGCAGGGAGGTCAGTTCGTTGATGATAGCGTCGGGACGGGTCCAGGAGACGGCGTCCAACACGGAAGCGGCATCGAGCACATCGGCGACGACGGCTTCCGCACCCTTCAGGTGGAGATCGGCCGCACGCCCGGCCGAATGCGTCATTGCAAATACGGCATGTCCATCAGCCACGAGCTTGGCGATGAGAGGAGAGCCAATGGCGCCGGTCGCGCCGGCCACAAGTACCTTCATGAAGCGATTTTGGCAGAAAAATCTTCAGGCGACGCTTGTGGGGGGCGCAAGCCATCACAGCTGAAGGGTCTTGCGGGCGACCCGGATTGCGATTTACGGAACGACCAGATTGGTGCGGCTGCTGATCGGGTTGGCTTTGCCCTCGGCGATCTTGACGAATTCGTCGCGGACTGTCTGGTAGGGAGGTTGGCCGACGAAGAACTTGAAGGTATAGTGAGCCTGGGTGCGCTGTCCAGCGCTATTCAAACCGGTTTCGCGGTAGGCATCGAGAGAGAATTGCCGGAGACCCTCCGCGGCTTCCTTGGGATGTTCTTTGGCGAACATGGGCTGATCCCCATCGCTGCTTTCCAGTGTGATTCGCAGGAAGATTTTGCCGTCACTGTCGAGGACTTGGCCCAAATCGAACACCTTGTAAGGGCCCCAGGGCTCAAGCGAGGTTCGGATCAAGAGAGTGTTGTTTCCCGACTTGATGCGTTCCAAAACATATTGCCGCAGGTTCGGGGGTGTTATGCCTTGACGGTGCAGATCGAGCATGTGCGTCATGCCTGAATCCCGGCAAGCTGTGTCGCCGGCCGCGGCACAGGCACGGGTGAGAATGGCGGCGGCCTGCCAGTCATTTGGATTCGCGGCAGCCAGGGGCTTCAGAGTGCTGATCGCGAAGTTTGTGTCGCCGACGTTGAGGGCGGCTTCGCCGGCGAATTTCAAAAGAATGGGATCGTCCGGAAGCTGCGTTAGCAATTGCTTGAAGGTTGGAAGTGAATCGGCATAGTGTTGCGCGTCGAAGGCCTTGGTTGCTCCGTCAAAGAGCTGCTTTTGTTCCGGGGTGAGGCGAGCGGCGAGGTCTTGTACTGTCTCCATGGGAGAGGCCGGCGTTCCAGGCGCTTGTGCGAGTACACCAACACTGAAGGCCGTCGAAAGCGCGGCCAAGGCGAGCACGACTGCGCGAAGCCTGAACAGCGATCTTCGACGAAGCATGAGGACCAGCATAACGGAAGAGCGGGGCGAGCAAGCTTATTGAGCCTGATTGGGAAGCCCGCCGGCAGCCGCAACATAATGCAGTGTCAGGAACACCTCATGCGATTGGGGGGTCGCACCGGGCTCGGCGTTTTCGGGCGGGATGCCACCTCCCCAGTTGGCGGCGAAGGACAAAGCAGAGCTATTGAACCCCGGATTGGTCGAATCAATCAACTCCACGTCGGTAAGCTTGCCGCTTGGTGGCTGCATTGCGTGCAGCACCACCATTGTCCCCGGGTTTGCGGCGGACGTGTCGGGAGCGGGAAGCGTGATGCGGTATCGCCAGGGTACAGTCATCACAGCGCCTACTCCTATGGCATTCAGGTTTGCCGGCTGAAATAACGCGGAATCTGTGGGAGGATCGGCGATGCTGTCGACCTGGCCTTCAATAACAACCCGGCCCCCTTGCGTGACGGTGAACTTGTTTGGAATTAGCTTGTCGTGGAACGGCAACGCCTTGGAGTAATCAAAAAGTACATACGACCCTGGAACGGGAGAGTACGTGATCAAGTTGCCCGATTTCGGATCAACGCAGTATTCAGACTCCTCCCAGCGGCGGCCGCCGGTATCGAGTTTGGGCTGCATGGGATGTGAAACCAAGACGCAATGCACCTCTTCGCCATCCAGACTGGCGGCGGCGGAACGAAGCGAAGCGCGGGGCCCCAAGGGAGTGGTCTTGAAGAAGATGAGACCGCGGACTTGGGCAAGGCGCAGCGGCAAGGCAGTGGCAGGCTGGCTGCTATACAAGACGTTGTTCTTTACGAAGAGGTTGACGACTGAGAAGCCAGGCCCCTCGGCTGTCCAGCGGTAACCGCCCGCGCCATTGGACGTGTCCTCTAATTTCCAGGCGCCGTCCGAGGAGGACGATCCAAAGGTGGTGAAGCTGGTTTTCTGATCGTATGGGCGAGTGCGGACATTTGACCGCTGAAAGGCCGTGCCGAGCAGATCGACTAACGCTATACGCTGGCTGACATCCTGGACGGGTTGGGCATTGCCGGCGACCATTTCAAGGCGGTCAGAGAGTACGGGCGGCTCCGACACCGTGCCATTTGGCGTGGTGGGATTGGCAGCTACTTGCGAGAGCGCGCTTAGCTGCAGAATCAACAAGCAGGCGGGTAGAAGCAGGGTTGCGGTTAATCGCGGCGGCCGGAGGCGAAGTGACAAGCGGTCCTCCCGAAGGGTTAACGTGAGGGTCGGCTGATAGGTTAGCAGAACAAAAGTGAGCGGTGCTCCGCGCCAAAGCCGAGACGAATCTCGGCTCAGCAGGCTGACAGCCTGCGCCACGACGGAAAGCGGAGTTTTCGGAAGAACCGTCAGTATTTCATCAGCTTCAGTTTGACGACGGCTCCGTCCGATGGCAGGCGTAGACCGAAGAAGATCTCGTCGCCGCCCAGAAGCCGTCGCGGCTTCCAGACTCCGCCCTCGTAAGCGCCTTCTTCCACAGTGACGAAGTCGGCGCGCGGCGCGGCCGAGCCGAACCGCGGCCGGAAGTTCACGGTGGTATCGAAGCCGGCGACAACAAACTCATCGGGCGCGATTTGTCCTATCAGGGCGCGGCCGGACGTTTTCTTGGTGCCGATCGCGCGGGCGCCGCCATAGCCCCAGGCTGAGGGACCGAATTGGGCCATGGCCTCGTAATCACCGAAGTCGACGACCACGGTGGCAATGCCTTGCTCTTCCACCACGGAGCGCAGCTTGCCGTAGGCTTTCGCTTCGGCCAGCAAGGGCGTGGCTGCACTGAGGATGCGATACGAGGCAGCGAAATCGGTGAGGCCGGGAGGAACGGTGGAGTTGTTGCCGTCAGACGAGCCCTCAATGCCAAAGGCCGACACGCCGATACCCTTCAGGTCGCCGATGGCATAGAACATGCGCCGGGCAAAACCGAGGTCGTGACCGGTCTCGGGGATCAGGAGCGGATTGTCAGGACGGCTGTAGGGGGTTGCTTCCGCGATGTACTGAGCGTAACTCTGTTTGTAGATGTCGGGCGAAATCCAGTCAATGGAGGGCACGATCGCTTTGTAGAGAGGGAGCATGCGGGTGGTCGAGCCGCCGCTGGGGTGCGAAAAGCCGGGGTCGTAGAATCCGTCCTGGATGTCGGTCCAGACGTTGAGGAACATGGGCAACGGGAACTCGCTTTTGCCGGCTTCGGCCACGCGATTGATGTAGCGGGCCTGGTAATAGGCGGCGAAGGTCTCACTGGCGTAAGGGCCGAACACCTCTGTCCAGGTGCCATGCTTGCCCTTAGCGAACACGTCGACGACAGCGGCCGCCGCGGGGCCGGCGAAGAGCTGGTTGGCACTCTCGGAATGATCGCGATCGGTGCCCAACACGCCGGCTTCGTTCTCCACCTGAATGGCGATGACGGTGTGCTGCTCGCCGTCAATCTGCTTGAGGTGACGCATAAAGGCCGCAAAGGCACGGGCGTCGGCTAACTGAGTTGCTTCGACATGAGTCGCCAGCGTGCGGATGGGGCTGCCGGTCTGATCGATCATGCGCGGATACTTCTTGACATCCTCCTTGATCCAGGCTGGAGCGTAGTGCATGGCGGCGTTTTTGAAGCCGCCGAACCAAGCCAGAATCAGATGGAGGCCATTGGCTCGCGCACCGGCCACCAAGCCGTCGACGACCGTGAAATCGAAATGTCCTTCCACGGGCTCAACGGTCTGCCATTGGATGGGGATCTCGACCGTGTTGGCGTAGAGTGCTTTGGCCAGCGGCCAAGTGCGCTCCAGTTCGGTGGGGTATCCGCTTGAGTTGTAGGTTTGAATTCCGAGAATCAGAAAGGGCCGGTCATCGACAAGGAACTGAAATCCGCCGTTGTCTTTCACCAGACGCGGCATCGGAGCCGCCACCACAGCGGTTGCGGCCAGCAGCAGGGCCAACGGGGTCACTCTCATTACGCCTCCTTGAGGAAGCTGGGCGTGACCGTCGAGCTGCGCATTCGTCGCCGGGCGCCGTGCCTCGCCCAACGCCACCCAAAGCATACACCCGGGCTCATTTAACACGAACGGGAGACGGCGCCCTGTGAGCACCGTCCCCCGCGAGATGCGGCCAGCCGGCGGCCTATGCCTTTCGTCTGAACAACGCGTGATAAATGACCAGGAAGATCACCGCGCCAACGACCGCCACGAAAAGACTGTAGAGGTTCACGCCAGTGACGCCCGAGGCGCCGAACATTTGAAACAACCATCCGCCCACGACGGCGCCGACGACTCCCAGCAAAATATCGAGGATAAGACCTTCCCCCGATTTGTTGACGATTTTGCTGCCGATGAATCCGGCAATCAAACCTAAGACGATCCAAGCAAGAAATGACATCTGATTCCTCCGCTCCTTTGCGCTATCGCAGTCGGGTCGAAGCCCAGCGATTGCAAGGAGATCATATCCCAAATCCGGGCCTCGGCGGAACTAGTACTAAGTCCTGTAGCGAAGCGCTTTTGAGGCGGGGCCGGCTGGCCCGGCGATCAGAAGATCAGTTTCAGGCCAAATTGTATTTGGCGGGAAGTGGTGGCGGTTGAAGTGATCAATCCAGCCGAGGAACTGATGGCGGTACCGGAGAAGACAATCGCGTTGGGCGTGCCGAAATTGGCGTGGTTGAGCACATTGAAGAACTCGGCCCGGAATTGCAGATTGGCGCGCTCGAATAGGGTGGTGTTCTTGAAGAGCGACACGTCGGCCTCGGCGAGGCCAGGGCCCTCGAACGTTCCACGGCCGAGGTTTCCATAGGTGCCCGGCGTTGGGAGGATAAAGGCCTTCGGATTAAACCACTGATTCGGATTGTCGAGCACCACCGGTCCGGAGAAATCGGGATTCAGGGAAGGGCGGTCGGGATTGCGGGTATCTCCGTCGCCGGAGCGATTCGAGCCAATCTGAGGCGTGAAGGGGAAGCCGCTTAGTAAGGTGATAATCCCGTTTAATTGCCAGCCGCCGGCCAGCTGGTTGGTGATGCCGGTGGCATTGCCGAGCCAGTGCTTACCGTGGCCGAAAGGCAATTCATAACTGCCGGAGATGCTGGCCTGGTTAGCGATGTTGAGCGCCGACAGACCCCAATCGCGCGGGAGATCGTTGCGATCGAGAATCATCTGCGCCTGGTTGTTATTCTGGGCGCCGGTCAAGCCCGAATTCATGTCCAGATTTTTCGACCAGGTGTAGTTGGCGCGGAACTGCAAACCGTGTTGAAGGCGCTGGGTGAGGTCGACTTGCAGCGCGTTGTAACTACTGTTGCCCTCGGTGTACCAGAAGAATCCACTGGATAGATAGGGATTCGGGCGGGTCCCGACCGGGATGTACTGCGCACCGTCGGGCACAATCCCCTTGGCGGTGCCGACTCCGCCCGACTTGCAGCCGTGCGGGTTGGTGCAGACTTGGGCTGGAATCGTATTCGGATCGACGCTGAGCAGGCCATGGTAACCGTGGGAACCCACATAGGCGACCCGCAGAACGGTATTGGCGGTGAGTTGCTGTTCGACGGTGAAGTTCCACTCCTGAACCGTGGGCGTCTGGGCGTTCGGCTGCACGCCCTGCGGCGCAAACGTGGTGCAGGGCGCGGGAACACCCGGGCCGCAGGACGGAGGCGGCGGGACGCCCGGCGTGAAAGGCACGATAGAGAGGAGCGAGACGTTCGAGAAGGAAGCCGAGCCGTTGTACGGCGGCAGCGAGTTCATCAGAAAGCTGAGCGCGTCGATTAACGAGTAATGGGTGCCGAATCCCGCGCGGATGGCCGTCTTGCCGTTGCTGAAGGGGTCCCAGGCCAAACCGGCTCTGGGGCCAAGCAGGAGCTTGGCATTGTTTTGGGTGAATACCGAATCGGCCACGCGCGGCGTGGTGAGAAGGACACTCTGCCCGTTGGTGATGTAGTTTGCGGCCCTCCCGAAAACTTCGTTCCACCCGGTGGTGAATTCGTCTCGCAGGCCGAGTTGGAGTGTGAGGTTCGGGCGCAGCTTGATGGTGTCTTCCACGTAGAAGGCTCCGAACAGGCTCCGCCAGCCGAGTTCGTTGGCGCTGGGCACGATTTGGAAGCTGCTTACGGTCGATTGCAGAAACGTGGTCAGGCTGGTGAAGCTGGCTTGGCCGAGCTGCCGGGAGGCTGAGTTCTCGTTGTCCTGCAGACGCTGAAACCAAGCGCCTATTGTGATCTGATGAATTCCCTTGTTGAACTGAACGTTGTCGGTATAGGTGAAAAGGTTGCGGCGATTCCAAACGCCCGAGGCGTTGTTGGCGCCGGCCGATGTGATGGTGCCTGCGCCGGTAGTGGTGGTTCCACCGCCGATTACGATTCCTCCGGGTGCTGCGCCGCTGAGGAAGGAGAGATTCGACGGAACGGACGGTTCGAGCGGCGACGAGTTGTAGCCAAATGCGGCGCGCGAAAAGCCGGCAATGAAGGTGTTGACGACCTGCGGCGAGAATACGTGTACTTCCTGGAGGCTGGCGACTTGGGCGCAAAGCGTGACGTATGAACCGAAGAGAGGATCGGCCAATGGCTCCAGGGTGTTGCCGTCATCGATGGTATAGGCCGCCGAAATGGTATCGCGTTCCAGACTATAGTCACTGCGGAGAGTGCCGAAGTTTTCACTCACCGATTGGTGCGGATTGTAATAGGCAGTCGACGTCCCGCTGGGCAGCCCATTCACAAGCAGCTCCGAGCCATTCGGCAAAGGCCAGAACGCCATATAAGGCAACATGGCTTTGTTCAGGTGCGGTACCGGGACATAGACACCGGACGAATTGGGCAATAGGCCTTCACGTGCGTACTGATCGGGCACCACGCTCACATTGCTGACCGCCAGCGCTTGCTGGAATCCTTCATAGTTGCCGAACAGGAACCAGCGATTCTTCTGAAGGGGGCCTCCCAGCGCGCCGCCGAATTGGTTCCGGCGAAAGGGAGGCACGGTGGCGCGGTCAAAGAAGTTACGCGCGTCGAAGGCGCTGTTGCGGAGAAATTCAAAGAGCGTACCGTGCAGCAAATTCGTTCCCGACTGGGTGACGACGACAACCTGGGCTCCGGCTCGCTTCCCATAATCGGCCGGGTACGTGCCGGTGAGAACGTTGAACTCGCGCACGGCATCGATGCCGAGCAGTTCGCCGCTGACGCCGCCTGGTGTAACGGCGAGCTGGCTCGACCCGGTATATTCAACGCCATTGAGCAGGACCAGTTCCTCCGAAGTGCGGCGGCCATCCACGGCGAAGGCGTTTCCGTTGCTGGTGCTGGTTTCGGCGCTTCGCATCGCGCTGTAATTGATGGCGCCGGGGTTCAGGCTGATGAGATTATCGAAGCTTCGGCCGTTCAGCGGCAAGTCTTTGACTTCGCGCTCATCGACCATTCCGGAGACGCTCGCCGTGGTCGTATTCACAATCGGCGCTTGATCGGAAACCGTGATTTGCTGAACGAAATCACCCACCTCGAGCCGGAAGTTGACCACCGCCTGCTGCCCGACCGTGAGACTGATGCCAGAGCGAACCGCCGCCTTGAAACCGGTTTTCTCGGCCTTTATTTCCTGTGGTCCCAAGGGGAGGGACGCGATAGTAAACTTGCCGGTCTTGTCGGTCGCGACCGACCGCGTCGCGCCGGTTTCCAGGCTTTTCACGGTAACGGCAGCGCCACTGACGACTGTGCCGCTGGCATCCTCCACCGTGCCGGAGATGGCTGCCGAGGCCTGCGCCCAAGCCGGCTGGCTCGTGAGGACGAGGGCGCAGAGTGCCAGAACGAGAACGGGGAGAATTGGCCCCGGATGAACGCCCATGAACGTGGGTGGTTTGATCCGGCGGACGATAACGCCGATCTGTTCTTTCACCGTCGCGGCTCCATTTCGGCGTTCGTATTTCCTGGGCAGTGAGTTGCCGAGTTCCGATACTTTTTCAACGTCTTTAAGCCTGCGAAAGTCTCTTTCAGAACGTAGCTAGAGCGGAGACAGAGTTGACTCCAAGATTACCTGCTAAGTATAAAGAACCCAGGCTGAGCGCCGGTCACAAGGGAAGCAGATGGAGTCGCGACTATGCTAGCGAATAAAATCGGCCGCATCGTATCGCTGAACGTAGGGGAGCCGAAGCGAGTTGAAGTGATAAGTGCCGCAGGAGAACATGGGACGGTTCTCACGTCCATTTTCAAGTCGCCCGTCGAAGGGCGCGTGGCGTTGCGCGGCTACCATCTCGACGGCGACCGGCAGGCTGATCCCACCGTTCATGGCGGACCGAATAAGGCCGTGTATGCCTATGCGAGTGAGCACTACCCCTACTGGCGCGATCAACTTCGCGGTATGGAACTGCCATACGGGATGTTCGGCGAGAACTTGACCACGGCGGGTTGGACAGAGGAGACCGTGCAGATTGGCGACCGGTTTCGCATCGGCACAGCCGTTCTGCAGGTTTCACAGCCGCGCATGCCGTGTTTCAAGCTGGGCATTCGCTTCAACCGGGCGGATATTGTGAAGCGCTTCTGGCAGAGCGGACGGTCGGGCATCTATTTCTCGGTGGTGGAAGAAGGGGAAATAGGCGCGGGCGATGCCATGGAGCGGATTGAATCTGCACACGATTCAGTGAGCGTGGCTGATCTGGTTCGGATGTATCGAGGCGACGAGGCGGATCCGGAAAAACTCAGGCAGGTTCTCAAACTGTCACTGCCGGGCGGATGGAAAGACCGCATTGAAGAGCGGCTGTATGAAACGCAGCGGTAATATCATCGCTTTCGGGCTGCCGCGGACGTGAAGCGCGCGCGGAGGCCCTTAGGAGCGCGGCAATGGCAGTATCTTCTGGAACGTTAGGGAAGTCTTGGTCACTTGAAACCCGACGCGCTGATAAAACCGGTGCGCGTCTTTGCGAAACTCGTTGGAGCGCACCCGCATCGATCCGAAGCCGCGGGCCCTCGCCCATTCTTCGGCTGCGGCTATCAACTGTGTCCCAACACCGCGGCTGCGATGCTCCGCATCGACCACCATGCCGCAAATCTCTGCCATGGGGTCGCCATGCAGCGAATTGAACCCGCGCAGATGGATCCACCCGATCGCCTGCTCGTCGCCGGCTGTCGCGATCAGGATGGTGTCATTCACGCTAGCGGCGACAAGGTTAATCCGTTTTGCAACCTGAGCCTCCGACGAGGGATAACCAAGCTGCGCGTTGAGATCGGCAATTCGTGCGGCATCGTTTTCTCGTAAGGAACGGATTGTCATCACACAATTATCAGATCATCGCGTTCGCCGACTGGGTGCGGCCGGAGGAGCGGGTAAACAACCGGCCCGGCGGGATGCCATTCTGCCCCGCGATTACGGAGCGCGGTTGATCATGGCGGTGGCCGTGGCTTCGAGGAAACCGCGCAGCACCTGCTCTGCATCGGACGGCAACTGAGCCTCCTCAAAGGCGCGGCTCATGAGCCGTACCCAGCGGTCGCGGGCGGCCTGATCGATCACGAATGGCACATGCCGCATGCGCAGCCGCGGATGCCCGCGCTCGGCGATGTAGCGATCGGGACCGCCGAATCGATAGATCAGAAAGTCGCGTAAATGATGCTCCGCTGCCGCGAGATCGCGCCCCCTATACATCGGTCCCAGGATGTCGTCCTGCGGCACCTGCCGATAGAATGCTGCGATCAGACGGGTAAAGCCGTCTTCGCCAATCGCGGAAAATAGCTGTTGTTCTTCCACCAAGCTGATGCTAACAAGGGAGCCAAATGTCCGGCGGGTCCGATATGATCTGGAGAAATGTCCGACCAACTGCGAGTCCTCGTCTCAGCCAAAGAGATCCAACAGCGCGTCCAGGAGTTGGGGAAGGAGATCGATGCCGACTACCCGGAAGGCCCCATCTATCTGGTCGCCATCCTGAAAGGCTCGTTCGTGTTTCTGGCCGATCTCTCGCGGGCGATCAAGCGACATTCGGTACGCATCGAGTTCATGGGCATATCCAGCTACGGGAAGAACAAGACGAGTTCCGGGCAGGTACGGGTGACGAAAGACCTGGATGTAAACCTGGAGGGCCGGAATGTGCTGGTGGTTGAGGACATTATCGACAGCGGTGTTACGCTCACTTACTTGGCTCGCATTTTGGAGCAGCGCAAACCGGCGTCGCTGCGGATTGTCACGCTATTGGACAAGCCGGAGAGGCGGATCTCACCGGTGGACATCAAATACGTCGGATTTAAGATTCCCGATGAGTTCGTGGTAGGTTACGGGCTCGATTACGCCGAAGACTATCGCAACCTGCCCGATATCTGTGTGCTTTCGGCCGGCTAGACGGTCACAGGTTGGGCTGCGTCAAGTTTCCGGAATGTCGCGCATAGCTCTGCAGTTCCGAGCGCGCGTGAAGGTTCAGCTTACGCATCAGGTTGAACTTGTGGGCCTCCACGGTCTTCACGCTCAAATCCAGTTCCTTGGCGGCATCCTTGACGGTGCCTCCGGCTGCGAGCAATCGCAGGACCTCGTTTTCCCGGGCTGTCAATGCCGGACCGGACCGTGAGGCGGGAGGCGCGGACGGCGCAGAACGCAAGCGTTCAACGGTCGATGAGAGGTTCTGCAAACTCAAGGTGGAGCTCTGTTTCGCCAGCTGCCGAATTAAAGGCAGCAAGAGCGCGGGTGCTTCGTCCCGGCTGATGCAAGCAGCCACGTCTGCCGAATCCACAGCGGACAAGAGCCCGGGATTCGGTCCGCAGGTCAGCACCAGGAGTTGGGTACCCTTCGCCCGCAGGGCCTCCAGTCCGGAGACTCCATCAAGGGACGGCAGATCGCAAGCGACTACAGTGACATCCGGAATCACGCCTGCCTGTTCTCCCATCAGCCGCGCCAGCTGGGGATAGTCCTCTGCCTCGCCCGTGACGACCAAGTCCTTTCCGGACGCAATCAACGTCAGTAAGCCCTGGCGGAATAGCGCTTGATGGTCCGCCACCAGGATTCGGATGGGTTGTTTCGTTTGCTCCAAAGCGGTCCTCTCGGCCCGAAGGAATATCGAGCCAATAGCTGTTTGCTCGAGATCCCGCTCAAGTTCACAGCTATTTGGCTTATCGGCCTGTCACCCAATGGAACTTTAGAAAAGTGTGGAAATCTGTCGAGTCCGGGAAGCTGGCTGGTGACTTTAATGCCCGCGACCCGGCTCTTCGAGCAGTTGGATCACTTCTTGATTTTCTAACTTTCGCGCTCGCTCCAGCGCGGTCTGCCCGGCTTTGTCCTTTTTCTTCACGTCCGCGCCCCGCTTTAGGAGGACGCTGATGACTTCAGCGCGGTCCATAGATGCGGCGAGCATGAGCGGGGTGGCGTCGCTCTCTTGATCCGTTGCATCCACTTGGGCGCCCCGGTCGAGCAAAAGTTCGACCACATCGGCGTGGCCTCCCAGAGCAGCATCATGCAGCGGGGTGCCTCCGGTTTTGTTCCGCGCATCCACTTTGCCGCCGTGGTCCAACAAGAGTTGAACCATCTTCAGCTGTCCTTTCAGCGCTGCATCGTGCAAGTAGGTAGAGCCGGCCTCCGTGGGCCGGTTCGCGTCGAACCCGTTCTCCAGCAAAATCTGGGCGATCTCCGTTTGTCCGCGGAGTGTTGCCGCTTCCATGGCGCTCTCTGCCGCCTTCTGAGAGGCTTGCAATTGGACTCCCGCGTGGAGCAGGCTCTCGACGACGGTCGAATTCTTGTAGGCCAAGGCCAAGTCGAGGGGAGTCTGGCCGTACTTGTCTCGCAGGCCAGCGTCGGCTCCGGATGAGAGGAGTGGCTGGACCACGCCAGCCGCGCCTTTCATGGCCGCTTCGTGCAGAACCCCACGCCCGTCCTCGTGCACGCGTTTGAGGTCGGCGTGCTTCTGGACGAACAACTCCACTGCCTGCACCTGGTCATGCAGCACGGCCTCATCCAGGGGGGTGTTTCCCCGGTCATCCAGGACATCCACCTGGGGGCTTCTGGCAAGCAGCGCCTGGATGATCCTGGTATTGCCGCGGGCGGCGGCGAGATGCAAAGCGAGTTGGCCGCCCCGGTACGGGGCCAAAGGGTCGGCACCGGCATTCAACAGCAGTTCCACCACGTCCAGATGGCTGGTCAGAATGGCGTAATGCAGAGGGGTGGAACCTGCTTCGCTATGACGGGCATTCACGTCCGCACCGTGCGCAATCAGAAATGCGGCGATTTCCGCGTTGCCGCTCCAGGCTGCTTCGTGCAAGGGTGTACTGCCCAGCGCGTTGCGGGCATCCACGCTTACTCCCGAGTCAATCAGGAGTTTGACGTCGTCCAGGCGCCCGGCGTGAACCGCTTCATGAAGCTTGTCCGCGGGCGTGGGCTGGCTCGGAGGGCCGCTGCTCGAACCCAGCAAGGCGACAGCCATCGTCAGCCAAAGCGCCGCCAGCGGTACCCGCATGCCCATCAGCGTAACATCGGATTCCCGGATGGCCCTTAAGCTTGTTAATGGCTCAAGGCGGCGCTGCCGGGACGAGCGGCCGAGACCGAGCTTAATCAACGAGGCGCGAATCGACGTTGCGTCGATTCGGGTCTAGGACGCACCCTACAACGGGTTGAGCAGGCGAAATCCTGAGGCCAGCAAAGAAATGGGGCGATGCCAAGGCTGGCCATCGCCCCTGTTTTCTCGAACCGATGTGTAGTACCTACGCCTGTGACTTGGGAACGCCAACGTCTACTACGTGGGCGTCCAACATCTTCTGGAAGTCGGGCTTGCCGATTGCCCCAACCTTCTGGTCAACGACTTTCCCGCCCTTAAAGAGCAGCAAGGTCGGGATCCCGCGGATGCCGTAGCGCATAGCGGTCTGTTGGTTGGAGTCGACGTCCAACTTTCCTACCTTCACCTTGCCGTTATAGTCTTTCGCCACCTGGTCGACCGTCGGTCCCATCATGCGGCAGGGTCCGCACCACTCGGCCCAGAAGTCAACCAGCACTGGCACTTCGGAGTTCAAAACATCTTTGTCAAAAGTCTGGTCAGTAAAGGTCAGCGTGTTATCGCCTGCCATAATTCCTATCTCTCTTTCCTGCTAATTGATGTCATAAGACACGATTTTGATTCACGCAAGTTCGGTCCCGGTTGCCTCAAACCCCTTGCAAGGCCTAGTAAACAATGTTCTTACACCCAACCGCTCATCTCCGCTGCCTAGCCCTTGCGTCGGCCACGCGCTTTTATGCGGTTGCCATCAACCGACGATACAACTCAATATACTCCTTCGCGGATTTGTTCCAGGAGAAGTCTCGCAACATGGCCGTTTGTGCCATTTTCCGCCATCTTGGCGTCCCGTAAACGCTCAGGGCGAAACGAACGCACCAAAGTAGTTCGTGCCCGGCGAATCCCCAGAACTTGAAGCCGGTTTCGTCGTCGACCGTATCCTCCAGGCCGCCCGTGGCGCGAACCAGCGGCAGGGTCCCATAGCGCAGGCTGTAAATCTGGTTCAGCCCGCAGGGCTCGTAGCGGCTTGGCATCAGGAATAGGTCGCAACCGGCCTCTATCCGGTGGGCGAGCCCATCGTCGTATCCAATCCTGGCTGCAACCTTCTCTGGGTAGGTCGAAGCGTACCAGCGGAAGAAGTTCTCCGTATCGTAGTCGCCACTTCCGAGCACCACCAAGCCAAGATCCTCAGCGGCTAGTTCATGGGCTATTTGCGTGATCAGGTCAAGGCCTTTCTGGGCGGCGAAACGGGCGACAATGCCGACGACGGGACGTGTCTCCAGGCGTTCCGGAAGCCCGACTTCCGCCAGCAGCGCTCGTTTGCATTCCAGTTTGCCCTCAGGATGGTCCACGTCATATTGCACCGGGATCTTGGGGTCGGAGACTGGGTCCCAGTGGTCGTAGTCAACCCCGTTCACGATGCCGAACAAGAAGTCGCGCCGGGCCCTCAGCAGGCCATCGAGTCCAAACCCAAACTCCGGGGTTTGGATCTCCCTGGCATAAGTCTTACTCACGGTTGTCAGGTAGTGACTGTATACCAGGCCCGACTTCAGGAGATTGAGATCGCCGTAGTATTCGAGCAAATCGGGACGAAACAGACGTTCCGGCAAGCCCAAGTCGTTCCATGCACTTCGCCAGTAGCGGCCCTGATACCCCAGATTGTGAATGGTGAACACGGTCTGGATGCCCGAATACGCCGGATGCCCGGCGTAAACGTCGCGAAGGAGAGCCGGCAGCAGGCCGGCCTGCCAGTCGTGGCCATGCACGATATCCGGCTTGAACAGTTCGCGCACGACGCCCAACGCAGCCTGGCACAGTGCGGCAAAGCGGATGTGATTGTCGCCGTATTCACCGCCCCACTCGCCATAAATGCCATCGCGGTCGTAAAGTTCGGGGATTTGGACAAAGAAGTTCCGAACTCCGCTCTCAACCAGTTCGAGAATGTTGGCCCTGAAATTGGAAGCGCCGACCGAGATGCGCATATTTTCGTAGACCACGGAGGCATTGGGCACGACAGCCTTCTTATACAACGGGATGACCACCGCCAATTCTTCGCCTGCCTGGACCAGTGCTTTGGGTAAGGAACCAAGAACATCGGCCAAGCCGCCGGTCTTAACGAAGGGAGCCGCTTCCGAGGCGACCATCAGGATTCTTGCCACGCCACATTGTATCCGCGCAGCAGGAAGGTTGTGGGAGAAATATTGTTACAGGCTGGTCGCCAACAGGAAACACCCTGGTTGCAGGCAGATTCACGCAGGCGAGTAAGTTAGACTGAGGTTTAGTCTTTTGGTCCCATAGGGTTGTACTTGAGTCTTCGCCCCGCCGCTCTTTTCTTTTCCTTGGTGACCCCGCTCCTGTCTTTCGGCGCCAACTCGCCAGCGATGCAGGATGCGGGAGAAAACCAATTCGACGCAAACATCACGCTGTTCTCGGTGATGGCCGCGATCAATGCGGCAGGTTTTGACGCAGGCATCAACGCTCCGATCAACACACGCTTTCAAATCCGGAACCAAGTTCGCGCTGAGTTGGCAAAACGAACCATCCCCTCCCTACCCGACTTGAAGGCTTTTTACCAGCAGCACAAGAAGCCCAACGAAACCTCCGATCTCAGCCAATACATCTCATTCGCGTTACTTGCCGACGGGCCGCCCGATTTTGCCATTCACTCGGTCGATTTACCCGAGGATGTTGCGGCTTTACGCGGATTCGGTGAACTGCTGGCGCGCTTCTACAAGGACGCTAACCTGGCGGAATTATGGAATCGGGCGCAGCCGGCTTACAACGCGGGCTTGGGCGAGTTTCAGCCGCCGGTTCTCAGCGCGGTGCTGGAGGCCAACGCATACGCGCGAAACCCGTCCGGTGTTAGCGCAGGCCGGCGTTTTCAGATATACCTCGACTTGATGGGCGCGCCCGATCAAATCCAGATCCGCTCGTATCGGAAAGACTATTACGTGGTGATCACTCCAACCACTGCCCCCATCGGCGGCGAGATTCGTGACGCTTATCTGGCCTATCTACTCGACCCGCTGAGCCTGCGTTACGGCAGCGTTCTGATGGAGAAGAAGAAGGGCCTACAGAAATTCGTCGACAATGCGCCGGCACTCGACCTGGCATACAAGGACGACTTCTCCCTACTGGTTACAAAGTGCCTGATCAAGGCCATCGACAGCAGGCTTATGAAACCCGAGGAGAAGCGCCAGCTCTATGTCGATCAGGCGGTGCGCGAGGGGTTCATACTTACAGCTTCTTTCGCCGATTTGCTGGTTGGTTACGAGAAACAGGACACCGCGCTGCGTCTCTACTATCCGGACCTGATAGCGGGAATCGATGTCGGCAAGGAACAAAAACGACTCAAGAAAGTGGAGTTTGCCGAGACCATTAGCCAACCGGCAGTAATAGTTCCTGCGCAGACCATTCAGATCAGCCAGGCCGAGAGGACGTTGGAATCCGCTGAAGGACTATTTGAACAAAACGATTTAGAGAGCGCGAAGAAGGCCTTTTCGAAAGCCCTGTCGGAGACGGCCGACCGGCAGTTACACGGCCGAGCGTATTATGGATTGGCGCGCATTGCGCTGGTCGAGAAGCACTATTCGGAGGCTGCCGAGTTATTTCAACGCGTTCTCGACAACGACCCAAGTCCGTCCGCCGTTTCCTGGTCGCATTACTATTTGGGAAGGATCGCCTTATCATCCGGGGACAACGACAAGGCTAAACAGCAGTTTCAGGCAGTACTGAAGACTGAAGGTGCTTCCGCGCAGGTTCGGGAGGCCACCGGGAAAATATTGCAGGAGATTTCAGGAGAAAAAGACCAATGAATATTCGATTAGTTGCCGCTGCAGTTCTGTTGCTCGCTGCGCCGGCGTTCGCCCAAAAGGCCAAGTCCAAGGATGAACTAGCCGCGCTGCAAAAGGTTCAACAGGCAACCACGCCTGCCGAGCAACTGGCGGCAATCGACTATGTCCTGACCAATTTCGCCGACACGGACTTCAAGGCTATTCTTTTGACTATGGCCACCGATGCGGCCAACGGCGCGCATGACTATGAGAAGACCGTCATCTATGGAGAGCGCGCTCTGGAGGCCGATCCCAAGAGTTATCACGTGAGATATGTCCTGGCCGGCGCCATCGTTCAACATACCCGTGTGAACGACCTCGATAAAGACGCGAAGCTGAAACAGGTGGACACGTATTCGAACGAAGGAATCGCGCTGCTAAAGACCGCGCCTAGTCCTCGGCCCGATTTCACAGCCGCCCAATGGGAGGAAGCCAAGAAAGATCAGACTTCAGCGTTCTGGGATGTCCTCGGGATGAGCGCCGATCTCAAGAAGGATTACCCCACCGCGATTACCGATTTCAAGACCGCGCTCGATACCGGCGCTCATCAACAGGCTACGACCATGGTCCGCCTCGCCAAGGCTTATAACGAAAACAAGCAATATGATGAAGCGATCGCCATGGCGGACAAGGTGCTCGCCATGACCGACGTGCAGCCGCTGATCAAGCAAGTCGCTCAGCAGGAAAAAGACAAGGCCACCAAAGCAAAAGCTGCACCTGTCCCACCACCTGCGAAGTAGAAATCTTTGCGTCTATGTCATCCGTGCAAGAAGAGCTCGAAGCGAAGCTGGGGTACAGCTTTCGGAATCGGGACTTGCTGGAACGCGCGCTGACACATCGGTCGAGATTCTCGGAGCGCCCGCCGTCCAGCCAGGTTGGCGACAACGAACAGTTGGAATTCCTGGGCGACTCCATTCTTGGCTTTGTGGTTAGCGAGGTGCTGGTTCTGAAGCACCCGGAGGCTCGCGAGGGTCATCTTTCCAAGTGGAAGGCGCATCTGGTGAGTGCGTCCCACCTGCACCGCTGCGCCCTGGAACTGGGGCTGGGCGAGTTTCTCCTGCTGGGCCGCGGTGAAGACATGAATGGCGGCCGCGAAAAGAAAGCGCTGCTGTCGGACGCCCTGGAGGCGCTGATTGCGGCGCTCTACATCGACGGCGGGCTATCAGCCGCGCAGAAGTTCATCGAGGCACGGATCCTGCATGCGCTGCCGGATGCATCGGATTCTACGTCGCTCGACATGCTGGACTTCAAAAGCGCGCTGCAGGAGCGGGCGCAGTCGCTGGGACTGCCCCCTCCGCGCTACGTAACGGTCGACGCGGAAGGTCCAGAGCATTCCAAGGTCTTTACGGTTGAGGTTCAGCTCGGCGGCGGGATGCGGTCCCGGGCGGCTGGATCGTCGAAGAAAGTTGCCAGTCAGGAAGCGGCGCGTCTTT
The DNA here is from genome assembly GCA_963740005.1 of uncultured Acidobacteriaceae bacterium. Taxonomy (GTDB): domain Bacteria; phylum Acidobacteriota; class Terriglobia; order Bryobacterales; family Bryobacteraceae; genus CAJCIT01. Next base: position 166,068 of record CAVUCO010000055.1, read on the forward strand.
TGCTCGATGAACTGACTCGCGCGGATGCGGTCCAGGAGCCGGCGACTTTGCCGGCCGCGTCCTCAGAAGCTTAGGGCGACGGGTTGGAGGACGCGAGAACGGACAGGTCTGCCCGCGCCACAGTGCTGTATGCCGCTTCGTCCGGGTAGAACTTGTGCGAAAGAGCGAGCGCTCCCTCGCTCCGAGGCGGGAGAGCCACCCTTCCGGCTCTGAAGGGGTCCGCTCCGTCGAAAATCGCCGGCCGACCGCGGATCCTAAGAGCTTGCGCTGAATTCGATCCCCCGGTTTCGTACTTCCGAAGCTTTGCGTTCGCTCCCTAACCCGGCGTAGCCGGAACCAAACAGGGGAAAACGGAGTACCATTCCTCGGAGGTGAAGGATGGGACTCGAACTGCTAACCGAACGTCATTCTGCGCAGATCGCTGGGGTGTTGTCCTGCTATGACCGGGTGATGGTGCAGGGGACATTGCCAGTGTTTTGCTACGCCGACGGAATGACGGCTTATCTGAGCAAACGCGGGATTCGCATCTTCGACTTTACTCAGTTTGCGAAACCGATCACCGACAACATCCGGGCCAATGCGGAACAACTGGCCGCGGCCAATGACCTGACGATCGACTACATCCGCAAGAAGAACTTCCGCAAGGAGGACCGGGTCAAGGGTGTGTTGAAGCAGCGGGGAACACACCCGGGATTGGTTTGGATCTTCTCGGCCCTGGAGCCGTGCACCACCTACCAGCCTTGGCACGACAAGCTCACCGGGCGCACCTACCTGCGCTACGACGACGGGAAGTGTCTGCACTACTATTTCTACTTCATCGACGAAGAACTGGGGCTGTGCTATGTGCGGGTACCGACCTGGTGCCCGTTCCGGCTCCAGTTCTACTGCAATGGCCACAACTGGCTGGCGCGGAAGTTGGAACGGAAGAAGATCGGCTACACCCTGCTGGACAACGCTTTCACCACCATCGAGGATTGGGAGGCCGCGCAGGTGTTGGCCGACGGTTGGGAGCCATCGTTTTTGCATCGCAAGCTGGATGAATTTGTCCGACGGTACTGTCCCATCCTGCAGCAGATCGAGGAATCGTATCACTGGAGTCTGGACGAAGCCGAATATGCCACCGACATTGTGTTTCGCCGGCAGGCCGATCTGCAGGCCTTCTACGGGAATCTGATTCGGACCGCCATACACGCCGTCAAGCCCGATGACATCGCCACCTTTCTGGGCAAGAAGCTCAGCGGAAACTACCAGGATGAGATGGGCAACCGTTATAACCTGCGCCTCGAGGGGACCCGCGTCCGGCACTCGATGGGCATGGCTTCCATCAAGATGTACGACAAGTTTGGCCAGATCCTTCGCATCGAGACGACCGCCAAGGACGTTTCCTTTTTCAAGCACTACCGCGAGGTAGAACAACGCAACGGCGAATCGGTGATGAAGTTCGCTCCGATGAAGAAAACCATCTACAGCCTGGGTGCGCTACGGGAGTTGCTGCATGCTGCCAACCGCCGCTACCTGGAGTTCCTGTCGGCTATCGACGATCCCAGCAATGGCATCGACAAGCTCAACCAGATCACGCGGACCGTTCACCAGGAGGCACGCTCCTACCGCGGCTTCAACTTCTTCGACCCCGATGATGAAGCTCTTTTTCTGGCTCTGGCCCGCGGCGAGAACGCCATCAGCGGCGTGCAGAACAAAGCGCTACGCGCTCGGTTCCCTCAATACAGCAGCGGCCAAATGTCGAGAATCCTCCGTCGCCTTCGGACCCACGGGCTCCTCAAAAAGGCCACGCACTGCTACAAGTACTACCTGACTGCGCTCGGCAAACAAGTTGTCGCCTTGGGCCTCAAACTCAAGGAACTCTTGATCATCCCGCAGCTGGCTGCGACCTGCCGCTGAGAATTCTGCCATTTTCGGCACGAACCTAACTATCTGAGTTCTGGAGTTCTCACAATTTAGAGCCCCGGCGAATTCAGTTTTCCCGCCGCCTCAGCTCGAGCCGCTCGCTCGCTTAGAATCACGACATCCACCCTGCGGTTCCGCGCTCTACCTTCTTCGGTGGCGTTGGAAGCGACCGGCGCTACGTCGGCGTACCCGGCGACTCCCAGACGTTCGGGCGGGACATGGAAGCGATCCACGAGGAGATTTAGCAGCGCGATGCTGCGCGCCGCTGAAAGATCCCAGTTGCTGCGAAAACGCTCATTGTGAATCGGCACGTTGTCGGTGTTTCCTTCAAGACGGACCTGATTGGGCAGCTCGCGAATCGCCCCGCCGACTTTGCCGATGGCGCCGAAGGCCGAAGTCTTCAACCGGTCTTCACCCGATGCGAACAAAGCGGCTTGTTTGAAGCTGATCGCCAAACCACGAGGTTCCATGTGAACTTCGACGTCGCCTTTTTGAACCTCTGCCTGAAGCTGCTTTTTGAGGTTATCCATCAGCGGTTGTAGCTCAAGGTAGGCCCGGGACGACTGTTCTTCGACACTGGGGTCTTCCCGGTTCTGCTCTTTCCCGCCGTTCGGCTTCTTCGTCGCTTCGCGTTTATGAGCCGGCGAGTTCCCGTTCGGCGACAGAGCTTGCCTGATGGCGTCCCCGACATTGCTGATCCGGCCTTCCTGGAGAGCAGCCCTCACACTTTCTCCAACGGCACGTGCTTTGCCTTTGTCGGCGTTGGCGGTTGCGAACATCACGACGAAAAAGGCGAACAACAGGGTGACAAAGTCGGCATACGAGACAATCCAGCGTTCGTGGCTGGGGTGGTGGCCGCCATGATTCCTATTCCTGTTCCTGCGTCGCATCGCACTTCGGCCTCATCCGTGCCGCGCTAAGCCGCCTGGAGGTTCGGATCACTGGCGGCACCATTTCGCGCGCCTCCGACAACGTAAGCGCTTAGTTTGTTTCGAATCATCTTGGGATTGAACCCCTCCAGGATGCTCACCACGCCATCGAGCATTAGCTCCCGCATGCGGCGATCTAAGGCAGCGCGGCCTCGAATCTTGGCACCAGCCGGCAATAGAAAGACATTCGCCAGCGCCACGCCGTAGACGGTGGCCACAAAGGCAACGGCAATGCCATGTCCCACTTCTTCGATGTTGGACAGATTCTTCATAACCTGGATCAGGCCCAACACCGCGCCGATGATGCCGATGGTGGGAGCATAACCACCGCCGCTATCGAAGACCTTGGCCGCTTCTTCGGCGTAGGCTTCGTGGAGATCAATTTCGAGTTCCATCATCGCCTTCAGTTCTTCCAGGTCGGTGCCATCGACAGCCAGCCGGATGGCCTTTTGGAGGAAAGGATCGGCAATGTAATCGGCGTCCTGGTCCAGCGACACGATGCCCTGCTTACGGGCCTTGGTCGCGAAAACCAGTATTTCGTCGATGACTCGCGCCGGGCGCATGGGGCGTTCGAAGAAAACCTCCTTAAGGTGCGAGAGAGCGGACAGCAGCGTGCGCGTCGGCGTATTGACGAGGACGGCTCCGGCTGTTCCGCCCAGGACGATCAGGGCTGCCGTATACTGCGCGATGTCCTGAATACTGCCTTTCTCAAGCAGCAGTCCACCCACGATGCCGCCCACAGCTAACAAGATGCCCAGGAGGGTAGCCGGGTCTGGCCGCATGGATGGACCGCGCCTGTCAGCCATCCTCTATTCCTCCCCTGGAGCTTGTTTACGGGTCAGGTCGGACGCACGGACAAAGGCGGGGAACGGGTAGGTCCCGTCCGACGGTGCTTTATGCGAGACAGGGAACCGTTGGGCCACGACCGCCCTCCGGAATTGAATGACGCGATCGATGATCTCATCCGGCGTCTCTAAGACCAGCAACTTCTGCCCGTTCACCAGGCTGACCACGGTATCCGGCGCGGCCTCGATGTGCTCGATAAGATCGGAGTTCAGGACCAGGGGAGCGCGGTTCAATCGTGTGAGGAGTATCATAAAGCGGCCTTCCGGTAGCGGCTTGCGGCCCTCGTACGCCCACCAAAACGGCCCGTTCCGCAATGCGGTTCGACTTCCCGTGGAAAGTGTGAAACGCTTACTGTCGTTATCGGGTATTTAGGGGAAAGTCTGAGCGGGGTGCCTGGGTCAGGGGAGCCAGGACATCAGCCGCTCATCCGAGGTGAACAACTACCTTTTTTGGCGTGGCTCGCTCAGGAACGCCACAATCTCAGTCAGTTCACGCCGTAGTTCTTTAAAGAGAGTGGGGCTGCCGCCGAAGAGTTGTCCCTGCTCGACGGGTTTGCGGGCCGCTTTGGCGGGATCCTTCTTTGATTTTCCGGTGAGCGTCTTACGCGCACCTTCAATCGTGTAGCGCTTCTCGTAGAGCAGGCGCTTGATCTCCAGCACCAACTCGACGTCTTTGCGGCGGTACAAACGGTGCCCTGTTCCGGATTTCTTGGGGCCGAGCGCGGGAAACTCCGTCTCCCAGAACCTGAGGACATAGGGTTTAATTCCGGCCAGCTTGGCTACTTCGCCGATGCGGAAATAGAGCTTATTAGGGATTTCAAGGTCGGGTATGGGCAGGCTTTCATCCCCCACCATGGGGCCGTGAGCATTCCCGTGGCCGGTGCCCATTTCCTTGTCGTTTGATCGCCGGTTCATTGAGCGCCGCCGGGCCTCGCACTTGCCTGTTCGGAGCCCTGCGCCGAGCCTGCTGCCGTGGAGTGCTTGTAATCCATCATGTATGAGTATGATCGGCTTTTTAATTGTAGCGGAACCAAGGGGTTAGCGAACAAGAGCAAAACTGTTTGGCTATCCCTTCGCTTGCCCCCTCGGATCGCGCAACTCTGGACGATATTTGACGAGACTGTAGGATCAAAAGTGACATGCGACTTGTTGCCGGCATCCATCCGGTTCGCGAAGCGCTGCGCGCGCGCCGGCCTCTCGATAAGGTTCTGATCGCCAAAGGTTCGGCAGGACCGCGCATCCAGGAACTGGTTGAACTATGCCGGGAACATTCGGTTCCGGTTCGCTTCGAGCCGCGCGATGCACTGGATCGCGCCAGCAAGGGCATCTCGCATCAGGGCGTGCTGGCCTTCGGCGCGGCGCACACCTACGCTGAACTGGCGTCCGTTATTCCAGAAGCGCGGCTACTGGTTGTTCTGGATGGCATCGAAGACCCGCACAACCTGGGCGCAATCGTCCGCACCGCCCACGCTGCCGGCGCCGCAGCGGTGGTGGTGCCGGAGCGCCGCGCCGCCCCATTGACCGAAACCGTCTCCAAAGCGGCTGCCGGTGCGCTGGAGTACCTTCCGGTCGTTCGCGTTACTAACATCAGCAGAACACTCGAAGAGCTTAAAGAACAGCATTTCTGGGTGTATGGCCTGGATGAACGCGGCGAGCAGCTCTACGATCAAGTCGATTTCGCGATCCCGACAGCGGTTGTCCTGGGAGCCGAAGGAAACGGCCTCCACGAGAACGTCAAGAAGCATTGCGACCTGTTGTTGAAGATCCCCATGGCCGGCGCTGTCTCCTCGCTCAATGTTTCGGTCGCGGCCGGCGTCGTTCTATTTGAGTGGAGCAAGCGGCAGCGGCGCGAATGAAGAAGCTGAGTGCGAGTATGTTGAGCTAGTAGTTGCCGGGCATGCTTCGTTATCTTCCACTCACTTTTCTCGTCATGGGCTGCGCTTGGGACCAAACGTCTTCGCAAACCGCGGCGCCCTCCACGATACAGGACTGGATAAACAAGGGCCAGGAACAATACAAGGCCAGGCAATACCAGGACGCCGGCTTTTCGTTTGAAGAAGCGATACGGCTGGACGGGAAGAATGTCGAAGCGAAACTGGGTTTGGCGAACGCGTGCATCAAGCTCTGGGTGACAGGTAGCGGTTCGGCACTGGCAGATCAGAGCTACTTCCGGGCGCGCAACACTCTGCTGGATGTTCTCGATCAGGAACCCGACAATAAGAAGGCGCTGGCAGCGCTGTCCCGCATTTCGTTGCAGAGAACGAATTCCAACTCAGATCGAAAGGCAGTGAACGAAATGCTGGATGAGGCGCGGGCTTGGAACCTTCGACTCATCGCGCTCGATGCGAACGACGTGAGTGCGCACTACGCCCTGGGCGTAATAGCGTGGAGGCGCTGCCTGGGTCCGGAATCACAGTCGCACAACCTGACCATCGTGAAACGCTCCGACCCCGATGTCCCGCTCGAAGTGCAAGCCCGGCTGGACTATCGCGCCATTTGCCAGGAGCCGGTTGAAGAAGGCATCTGGCACCTCAACAAAGCGCTCGAGCTGGAGAAAGACAACGACGCTTTCATGGGCTATCTGGGCACTCTCTACAAGATGAAGGCGAGCTATGAAGACTCCGACGAAGACGCGCAGCGCGACCGCGAGTCTTCGACCGAATGGACCGCCAAGGCCGAAGCGGCCAGAAAGGCCAAGGGCGGTGGAGGCGACTCCGCACCCCCAAGCCGGTAGCGCGGCGGACGACGACTACAGCCGCACAAACCAGCGACGCCAATACAAAAACCACGAGATGAGAAAGAACAGCGTCACGAAGGCGATCGCATAGAGCAGCGATGCATTGATCGGGCTGGCAAGCGGGAGAAACACGGCCTGGTAGATTCGGGCTCCGAGCGCCTCAGGCTGCCCATCCGGGCCGGCCACTTTGACCAGTCCCAGCAAACGGCCCACGACGCCCGAGAGCACGAAAACAACAATCGCATTCGTGCCGTAGATGACCAGCGGCGTGGCCCACTTTTTGTATCCGCGGATATCGATGATCCAGTAGAGAACGGCAAACTCGATCGAAGCCAATCCGGCCATCAGCAGCGAGAACGAAACGGTCCATAGGCTCTTATTGATGGGCATCCAGATGTTCGACACTTGACCGAAGGCAAACAGTCCGCCGCCAATGCCCAGCAGCAAGGCGGCCTTCTTTTCGGCCGAGAACGTCTGCCGCAGCAGGTTCCCGGTCAGAACTCCGAACAGAGTGGTAGCGATGGCGGGCAGCGTGCTGACGATCCCCTCCGGGTCCCAGACCTTGGTTTGACCCCACATATGACCGCTCAGCAGCAGCCCATCCACGTAGCGCGCGAAGTTACAATCCACGTCGAACCGGCTTGTGCCGGCACAAGGCAATGGAAACAGCGTCATGAGCAACCAGTAGGCAGCAAATAACACAACGATCGACGCGGCTTGGGCTCGCCATTTTGTGTAGAGAAAGATCAACGACGCGAGGAAGTAACAAACGGCGATCCGCGGCAGCACGCCGGGAATGCGGATATGGGAGAGATGGAAGTACGGAAAGCCCGCCAGGAAAAGCCCCAGCGCAAAGATCAGAACGGAGCGGCGCACCACATGCGCCAGCAATTTCTCCCGATTGGCGCCCCGCGCGATGCGCTTCGCCGTCGATAGGGTTAAGGCGACGCCGACAATCCACAAAAAGAACGGAAAGATGGTGTCGGTGAATGTCCAACCGTTCCACTTGGCATGTTCGAGAGGGGAGTAAATGGCGTCCCAATCGCCGGGATTGTTCACCAGCATCATTGATGCGACGGTCAAGCCGCGAAAGGCATCCAGCGACGTGAGCCTCTGGGTGAGCGGTTCAGCAGTAAGTGTAGCCATCGGCGTGAAGCCGCATCCAGGATAGCGAAGCCGATGAACGGCACCCGTGTCAGAAATGGCAGCTACTTCAGCCGGTATCGCTGACGCAAGAACAACAGCCGGTCCCCTTCCGTGGGGATCTCGGCGCTGACCCTCTGTAGAACCTGGTCCAAGCTGGCCGATTCACGCAACGCCCGGCTCACCACTACTTCGGTTACCGGACCAAGATAGTCGGCCAAGTCCTGCTTCAGTTGCGACACCCACTCGGGCGTTGGCTGCAGGCCGAGAGCCGCTGCCTGCGAGGGCGCGACCCGAGACGGTGCCGATTGGGGAAAGGCGTTTCGGCACTGCTTTAAGAACTGCTCGCGCCCGGTTTGTGGGACGTGCTGAGCCAGGTTCTGATAGAGGGCGTGAAGGTCGGCGCAAGTGGCCGCACTGTTCCTGACCAGCGAGTGAGCAATGGGGCCGACATGCTCGGCTAGCAGGTGTTCCATGGCTTGAATAGCCACAGGCTCAAAAGAGGCGAGCGGGGTTGGCGTGGGCCCCTTTGGCGCGGCACTCGCAGCAGACTCTTGCACGGAGGCTCCGCCCAGAAAATGCGCGATGGCCTGCAGCAGTTCGGTCAAGCGTGGATCATTGGGATCGCCCTTCCATCCAATCAGGTCCGCCGCCTGAACGCGGCGAAAGGCCAGCGGGACCGTTACGTTTTCAATCAGTACTGAGATGAGCGCGCGCTTCTGACCTGCGACGTCCGCTTCGTTTCGCACCCACTGGGAACCCACGGAATTCGAGGACCAGAGAACAACCACGCAACGTGCGGCGGTGACTTCCCGCTCGAGCACCTCATCGAATATCTCGCCGGCGCGTAGTTGACGGTCCCAATAGAGCGTCCAGCCCTGATTGGACAGCATCCCGGCTAGCGCAGCAGCTATGGCTCGATCGCGGCGGGAATAGCTAACAAAGATATCGCTCACTCGACGTATGGTCTCAACCGGCCCTGAGCGCCTTCGGGATCCCGCGGCGTCAGCGCCTACTTATCGTTCTGACCGAGCATCTTCAGCGCGCTCTTCAGACTGCGATGCATGCGGTTAAAGGATGCCGCTAGAACTGAAATCTCATTATGCCCCGACACGGGCAACTCGGGAACCTCGAGGTTGCCCTTGCTGATTTCATCCGCGCGAACCGCCAAGCGGGAGAGCGGCTTGACGACGAAGAAGGCCAGGGTAATGTTCAGCACGAGCAGGGTCAGGGCTGAGATTAGAACCAGCGAGATCATTGATGAGCGGAGCGCCTGGTTGGCGGCAGCCACTGGGAACGCCATGGGGACTGAAACGATCTGGGCACCTATCACTTCATTCAGTTGCCAGCCGAAGCCATTGGAACTGCCGTATTGCCTGACAAGAGAAGCGGGCGCCGCCTGCGGGGTGCTGTGGCATTGCAGGCAAGGAGCGGTCGCCACGAGGGGCTTGGCGAGAACCAAGGATGGGCCGGTCGCGGAGGTGCGAATTGTGCTGTATTCCTTCCTCGTGGGATCGTTCCGGAACACGTTGATGATGTCGGCCTCCCAGTCGGTGGCGCGGTCACGTGGATTAGTCGGATTCAGCGTGGCCTCGCGGTAGGTGTATTCGGGGTTCGTCTCTCGCAGATAGTTGAAGTTCTCGACAGCCGCATAGGCCGGAACGGTTTGCGGATAGAAATGGCGTTCCTTCGGATCGAGTGCCTTGATCGCCGGACCGACTTGAGCCGTGGTGTACCGGCGTATCGACGTCGATGTCTCAAGCATGAGCTTGGCATGCTCGAGCACCTCTTTCTGTGCGCTCGCCTCAAAGAACGAGTTGAACACCAGGTAATCGACGCCCACTGCCAAACCGAGGACCAAAACAAAGATCAGGTTGAACTGTCCCATCAACCTCATTGGCGGACTCCTTTGCGTTCGTGAATGCAGGTTGTCAACCGCACATGAATCATGATGCTTGCATTGTAATGAGAACGCAACGAATGAGGCCAGTTTACGTTGAACAACGAAATGGGCGATGCTTCAAACCTTGATTCCGCCAGTGCTAAAGTTCGTGCAGGGGACTCTATGGCAACCGTCGGATTGAGCGGCCGAAGGCGAAGTCCGATGTCGTTTTCATTTTGCGGGGACGCGGCCTCGAGAGCCGCCGTCATCCTCGGAGTTTCGTTGCTGATCGCCATCGTGACGCCGCTCGATGCCAAGCGTAAGCAAGCGGACGCTTCGCCGATGACGCTGCCCGCCGACCTTGACGCCACCATCGTACAGGCGACCACCGATGGCAATTTTGCGCTGCTGGACAACCTGGCCAAGGTCGCGGACGCGCTGCGCAAATACGATGTTGAGGCGAGGCTGCTGGAGGAAGCGCTCATCATACGAGGAAACGTCTCGGGCCAGGTGAGTCAGGACTATGGCATCGGATTCCGGAAGCTCGGCGATTACTGGCGGGACCGGAACGATTTCTCTTACGCCGCCGGTTTCTACGAAAAGGCCCTGCCGCTGTTCGATGACGGTCCGGAGCGGGCCACGACGCTGATCCACATGGGCATACTCGCTATCGGCAACCAGGATTATTCACAGGCCGCGGACTACCTGAATAAGGCCAGTTCCATGGATTCATCCAAGACAGCCCAAGCCAACATGTGGCTGGCGATCAACTCGCAGGCTCAGGGAAACCTCTCCGACGCGGAGTCGTTTTATCGAAGCTCGCTGGCCATGCAGAACCCGAATTCGCCTGCGGCGGCAACGGGCGCGGAACTGCTTGCGGCACTGTTGCGGCAGGAGAATCATCCGAATCAGGCGAAGTCGTTTCAGGACCAGGCGCTGGCCGCGCGGAAATCACAGCCGCCGCTGGCGGTACCGCTCGTGTCAGGAAATGGCTTGTCCGCTCCGACTCCGAATCTGGTTAAGATCACGGGGAGCGTGAAATCGCCCACGGTGCTGTCACGCGTCGATCCGGTCTACCCCGAGGAGGCACGCATCGCCAACTATCGCGGCGCTGTTGTGATCGCCTGCGAAGTCTGGCCAGACGGCCTCGCGCACAATATCATGGTTGTTCGCGGGCGAGGGTTCGGCCTAAGCGAAAAGGCAGCGGAAGCCGTGAGCCAATGGAAGTTCAGCCCCGCCACGAAAAACGGGCAGCCGGTCGCTGTGACGCAAACGATTTCGGTCAGCTTCCGCTAAGGGTAGCCGATCAGTTAGCATCCGCTTGCGGGCCGTGCCAGTAAGTCGCGCCGATCAATCTCTTCGCAGGGTCTCGACCGGATTCGTGCCGGCAGCGCGCAGGGCGGGCCGCAAACTTGCCAGGAAGACTGGTAACAGCAGCGCGAGTATGGAAACGACATAGTTGAGCGAATGGTTCGGCTCAACTGCATAGAGTTGGCTTCGGAGCAGGCGGGTGAGGAGAAGCGCCATGGCGCCGCCCAGCCCAAACCCAAAAGCGGCAGCGGCGAGGGAACGCTTGAGAAAGAGCGAACAAATCTGCGTTCGAGTGGCCCCCAGCGCCATGCGAATCCCAATTTCAACTGAACGCTGAGTCACTGCGTATGAGACGACTCCGTAAATGCCCGCCATGGCGAGCAGAAGAGCAATAGCGGCAAAGGCGCTCAAAAGTCCTACATTGAAACGAGGCTGCGCAACGGACTCACTAATCAAGTCGTCGAGGGTGGCGACTTCTCGAATCGCCTGACCGGCATCGAGGTCATGCACGGCCGTACGGATGTCACGCAACAATTGATCTGTCGGGAGAGTCGACCGGACGACAAAGGTTCGACGAGACGTATCGCCATCGGCCAACATGTAGAGTTCCGGACCGGGTGCCCTTGCGATAGAACCCGCCGTGCCGCGAACGTCTCCGATGATTCCGACGATTTCGAACTGGGCCCGGGAGTTAATCAAGTGACGGCCGATCAGAGTTTGGTTTCGGCCATATTGCCGCGCGAATTCCTGGTTGACCAAGGCCACCAACTTGTTTGAGTGCGTATCGCTCTTTGTAAAGCCACGTCCGGCAAGAAGAGGAATTCGCATGGCGCCGAGATAGTCACCGGAGATATGGCGGTCCTCAACGTTCACGGCATTGCCGTGCACCGTGCGGGCCATCCAATCGACATCGAAGTCGCTGCGCAGGTGCCAATCGACAGTCGGCAGCGCCGTGATCTGGCCCGCGGCGGCGATACCGGGGAGGTCATCGAGTTTAGCCTGAAGATCGTCGAAGAACTGACCATTGCGGCGCGATCCATCGTCCCACGGGAGCTCTAGTCGGAAGCTCAACACATGATCGGGCACGAAGCCGAGAGGCGACTTCAGGAGGTTCCAAAGCGACTCACCGAGCAGTGAGGCACCGACCAGCAGGATCAGCGATAGCGCGACCTCCAGAGAAATTAGCAACTCCCGGAGACCGGTTCCGGCGCCAGTACCCGTGCGCCTGTCGCCGCTCTTGAGGTTGGCATTGAGATTATCGCGGCGGCCGGCGAGAGCCGGCGGCATTCCGAAAAGCAGAGCGGTCGCCAGGGAAATGGCTATGGTGAACCCCACGACCAGCCAATTGGCCTCGATAGCAGTGGTGCTCAACCGCCCCGGCAGGCGGGTCCCAAGCCAATCGACTGCGGCGATAGCAGCGAGCAGACCGAGAGTCCCGCCCGCGAGGGCGAGAATCACGTTTTCGGTCAGGAACTGCGCGAAAATGCGGCCCTGGGAGGCACCCAATGCGCGGCGAAGAGCGACCTCGGGGCTGCGTGTTGTCGCCCGTGATAACAGAAGATTCGCAACGTTGATACAGGCGATTAGTAGAAGAACCGCTGCAGCGGCTAGCAAGATCATCAGTGGTGGTTTGAGGCTTCCGTACAGATAGTCTCGAAGAGACTCGCTGCTGAATTGCCACTCGGAGTCCGTAGCAGGGAACTCCCGCCGGAGCTGCTCTCCAATCCGCTGGAAGTTCAATTGCGCCGCACCCAACGCCACACCGGGCTTCAGGCGGCCGATGACGTTCACGAAGCGTGAACCGTTCAGGCGGCTGTCGGAATTGTTCCACTCGGCCGGATCGAAGCGGGAGGGTCGCCAGATCTCGATCTTGCTTGGGTACTGGAGACCGGGAGGCATCACACCGATAATCGTGGCGGGCTTCCCATCAATCTGTACCACTTGATTCAGAATCCGCCCATCGCTCCCGAAGATTTTCCGCCAAACAGCGTCACTGATCACCGCAACGTCTGGCGCATTGGGCTTGTCATCGTTCGGCGTGAATGGACGCCCCAAGGCGGGCTCAATGCCAAGGACGTCCCAGAAATCGCCGCTGGCGCGGACACCGAGCAGTGGTGTGGGTGGGGAAGCGCCGGCAATCAGCGTAGGAGCGTCAAAGAAATAGAAGGCGACCTTATCAATGTCGTGACTCCGTGACTGCAGATCCCAGAAGCGCGGAACGCCGACCAAGCCGCCCGTCGACTGGCCGGCCAGGCGGGTGTCCTTGATGCTGATGATGCGATCGGCCTCCCGATAGGGCAGAGCTTTCAGGAGGGTGGCGTCGACTAGCGTAAAAATGGATGTGGTCGCTCCAATGCCGAGGGCCAACGTGGCGATTGCAATAGCAGTGAAGGTCTTATCTTTCGACAACTGGCGAAAGGCGTAGATGACATCCTGGCGAAGATGGTCCAGCCAGACCAGCCGGTCGGATTCGTAGAAGTGCTCTTCCGAGTGAGTTACATTGCCGAAAGCTTTGAGAGCCTGTGCGCGGGCTTCCTGTTCGGAAAGGCCAGCCTCCGCCATAAGGCGGTCGGCTTCAATATCCAAATGCGCTTGTAATTCAGAAGAGAAATCAGTTCGCGATCTCTTGCGCCGCCACAGCATAGTTCACCCCGTTTGGCCTTCCGGACCGAGAACGCTGGCCATAGCCAGAGCCAGGGTCCGCCAGCGGCTGGCTGCTTCGACCAGTTGTTTGCGGCCTTGTTTCGTGAGCGTGTAGAAGCGAGCTTTCCGATTGTTGGACGACGTTCCCCACTCGGCCGCGATCCAGCCTTGTGCTTCCAGGCGCTGGAGCGCCGGATAGAGCGCGCCGTGTTCAACCAGCAGCACTTCATTGGAGTTTTCCTGAATCGCGCGCGCAATGCCCTGGCCGTGCTGACGCCCAAGGCGAAGGGTGCGAAGAATTAGAAGATCAAGAGTGCCCTGAAGGAGGGTGATCCGGCTCGACTCTTGGGTTGACATCTCACCTGAGTTTGGCACCGACTTGGGTAAGATGTCAACAGGAGAATCGCCCCCCCCAAATTCGACGGTGCAATTCGCGGAGCGGGCAGAGACAAATCGGCGCCGAGGAGCGATTGACGCTGGCCGAGACGCGCCGGAAACTGATTAGTAATGTGGCGCCAAGGTGATCAGGCGGCCAACATTTGGCTGCTTCGCCCAGGAAGGCGAGGCTTACCGATCCGAGAGTCAATCCGTGGACAGGAGCTAGTGAAAAACCGAGTTACTGCGGGCCAGGGAAGGCGTCGGGAAGCAGAATCTGCAGGCTCGCGTAGCGGATGCCAGGATGACTCCGGCAAAACATAGGCTAACTAAGGCGAAATTGAAAGAACCTCTTCACTTACTGTAAGTCGCTGCTACGTTTTCGGCTACACCGAGCAATCGCTGATCGTTTGGTGAGGAAAATGCAATTACGCTTACAGTCGCTTCTACTTTCTATAGAGCGGAGAGCCAGCAGCGAGTAGACTTAGCAGCGACAGTTAGGAGAAGGAAATGAACCATCTATGCACAGTCTGCGGATCCAGCTGGGATCGAGCGGTCGCTGACGCGGCAGCGCTCGGGATACAGCCGGCACTTCTACGAAGCACATACACTTGCTGCCAGATCACGCAGTGGGCCCTCGAGCAGCAGTTGGCTTGGGCCGAGGCCGCACAGGATGAGCGCAGAGTAGCGGAACAAGACGAAACAGAAGAGGTTCTCGTACCGGTTCGCCTGCGCCAGTCGCAGGCTGCGCGCCTCAGAGACCGTGAGCTGCGCGGCTGAGAGGGAATTCGTCATGCGAATACAGACGGTCTACCTGGAAGCACCCGAGCGGACACAGGATCTGCTGAATGTTAAGTGGCGTTTGCGGTCAGCAGGATATGCTATCGGCTCAACGTGGCACGACGACGCAGGCAGCGCGCCGGCAATGGCTTTCAAGGATCACTGGAACGCAACGAGCCTGGAACGGCTTCAGGTATGTGATTTGCTGATTGTCTTCGGCGGGAAGAGAGACAATGCCGTGCTCGAGGTTCCCATGATGGCGGGTTTCGCGCTCGCGCGCGGCTTGCGGATCGTTTGGATCGGAACGCCGATCTGCGGCCTAAGTGACTTCGGCGCAGTGCAGCAATTCGACACGGCAGATGATTTCCTGAAACAGATTCTGGAAGAATCGCATCCTCTGCCAATTCAGGAAGCCGAGCCGCTGGCAGCCTGATTACGGGCAAAGGATCTGACGACCGTCGCCGTCATTTGTCGAATTTTCGACAATTTCGGCAAAGAGCATAGCCTAACATCACGCCGCCAAATTTCCCGTGGGCGTTCGAAGCCGCATGATAGACTGCGGGCGTCAACAGACACGGAGGTAGGCGTGAACCCTCTCAACAACCCCGACCGGCGCGATTTCGTGAAGTCCGCCACGGCAGGACTCTTACTTCTCAATTCAAAAACGGTATTCGGCTCTCAAGCTAATTCAACGGTCGAACTGGGCCTGATCGGCTGCGGCAGCCGAGGCAACTGGATCAGCCCGTTTTTCCCCGAGTACACTGGCGCCCGAATCATTGCCGTCGCCGATGTGATCAAGGACCATCTGGACACGACCCGGCCCAAGTTCGAGGTGGATCCATTGAGGGCGTATTACGGGCCGGATGCCTACAAGGAGCTGTCGCACTCGAAGCTCGACGGCGTGATCATCGAGACGCCGCCGTTGTTTCACCCGGAACAGGCCGAGGAGGCCGTCAAGGCGGGCAAGCATGTGTATTGCGCAAAGCCGATCGCAGTGGACGTGCCGGGATGCTTGAGTTTCAAAAGCACGGGTCACCTGGCGGCCACCAAGAACCTATCCTTCTGGGTCGACTTCCAGACGCGGGCGCAAGAGGTCTTTCAGGAAGTGGCGCGGCGCGTACATGCGGGCGATATCGGGAAGCCCGTGTTTGCCCAGGTCTTCTATTACGCTGGACGACCCTCCAAGGATAAGGGCACGCCTGGCATGGACCCCGGCGAGCAGCGCCTGCTCAACTTTTACATGGACAAGACGATCGGAGGAGACATTATCGTCGAGCAGAACATCCATGTCATCGACGTTGCCAATTGGTTGATGGATGGACATCCGATTAAAGCCACCGGCACCGGAGGCCGGGCCGATTGGAAGGGCACAGGCTTCGATGCAGGGGACGCTTGGGACCATTTCCAGGTCACCTATTGGTACGGCGATGGGGTCCAAGCCGATTTCAGTTCCAACCAGCTGACTAGCAGCTTCTCCGATTTGTGCGTGCGCGTCTTCGGCATTAAGGGCTGCGCGGACACGCATTACGGCGGGTTGCTGCGAATCACCGGCGAGAATGCCTGGAAGGGTACCGACAAGGACGATACTTTCAAGCAAGGCGCAATTAACAACGTGAAGGCATTTGTCGCCAGCATTCGCGACGGCAAGCCGATCAACAATGCCGATCAGTCGGTGGAGTCGAACCTGACAGCGATTCTCGGCCGGACCGCCGCGTATCAACAGCGCTTGGTGACGTGGGACGAGCTGTTGCAATCGAAAGAACGGCTGAGCGCAGACCTGAAGCTGAAGTGGTAGCAGACGAAGAGCTACTGCAGCTTGATTTGATGCGCTTCCAAGGTTTCGCCGGAGCTTTGTTCAAAGCGGGCGACGGCTTTGTTATATTCGCTGCGCGCGAGGAGCAGGCGGCGGCGCGAATCTAGATACTCGTTCTGGCGCGTGAGCACCAGGAAGTTGGTGGATTCGCCGGTTTGGAACAGGCGGGTTTCGCTGTCGAGCTTCTCGCGAGCCGCGCGGACACTGGCGTCGGAAGCGGTCATGCGCTCACGGGTCGATTCCAAGGACTGGATGGAGTTCCGCACATCCGCGGCGATGAGCTGTTGAGCTTGCGTCTCTTCCAGCTTGAGACGCTTACCTTCGAGGGTCGATTCGGCGAGTTGCGCCTTGGCGGCCCGATTGCGAAACGTGAATTCGAAGTCGACGCCGGCCCGGACGGATTGATAGCGTCCCGCAAACACGGACTCGAGCGCAGTGCCATAGCCGCCAATGACATTGGGTGGAAACGCGTACGACGGTGGGGCAATGGGCGGAATGCCTACGATGCCGGAAATGGTGTTGATCTGCTCGTAAATGCTCCCCAGCAGCGTATCGAACGGGTTGCTGGCGCTGGTGCTGAGCGAGCCGGCGAGGCCCTGGTTGGTGTAGAGGCCCGTGAGGTTGATCTGCGGCAGCGTCTGGTTTTGGTCCAGACGGCGCTGCAACAGGTTGGCATCCTGGCGGTAGCGGATGTCGCGCAGCTCCGGGCGCTGCTTCATCGCGCTCGCCACGGCCGGGTCGAGCTCCGAAGCGCCGGCCGGAGTCAAGAGGCGATCGTCCACCGGCAGGATTTCCTTATTCCAGAGCGGATCTTTGCGGTCCGGAAGTAGCAGCGTCTTGAGGTTGTTCTCGGCTTGGGTCACTACGCTGACCGCCGCAAAAAGCGTATCGCGACGGCGCTCCAGTTCGGCCTGCGAGCCGTATACTTCGACCGGCGCCAAGGTGCCGGCTTTGATCTGACGCTCGTTCTGATTGAGTTGCTCCTGGGCGAGACGGACTGCCTCGGTTTCAACCTGGACGTCCTCGCGCGCGGCCACCAGGTTCCAGTAGGCTTGCGAAACCTGGGTGACAATGTCGATGACGCGTTCCTCAAAGATGACGGCGCTGTCGTCGGCGAGCTTGCGACGCACCAGAATCTGCGTGCGCTCGGCATCCGTGGCGCGGTTGCGGAGCAGCGGGATGCTGAGATTCACGGCCAGCACCGATGTGTAAAACGGGTTGAGGGAGTTGAAGGGCGTGGTGCTGGTGTTGCGGGCATTGTCGAACTCAATGCCGAAGGAGGCGCCCGTATCGGGGATGCGCTGCTCAAACGTGAAGTTCTGCCGGAAGAAGTGCTCGGACAGAACGCCGTTCGCCCCCTGCAAGACCGAAGTAGTCGGGCTGTTCCGGGTTTCGATACCGGGGAGCCAGTGGAACCGCCCGTCAAAAGCACCCTGGGCGAGGCGGATAGCCTGCTTGGTTGCGTCGACGTCGAATTGCTGGATGGCGACATCCAGATTATTCTTCAAGGCCAGCTGGATGGCGTCTTCGAGCAGCAGGCGCTCCTCGCCGCCGCCGATTCCGACCCGCTGTGGAACGGTGACCGTGGCGGGCGACTGGGGCAGCTGCGCGGGCGCTGAATTCGGGCCAGCCACCGGGATGAGGGGAGTGGGCTGAAGTCCCGTATCTTGCGCAGCCAGCGCCAGCGAGCACGCCAGGAGCGTAGCTATGGTTCTTGTCATTGTATTCATCGGTCGCCGCATGACGGTTAACTGACCATCTCCTCGGCCGTGGCGACCGGCTGCAGCGAGGATGCGGCGGCTCTTCGGCGGAATGGCCAACGAACGTGGCCGACGTCGTCGAACACGGAATAGAACACCGGGGTGGCAAGCAAGGTGAGCAACAGACACAAAGTCTGACCGCCGATGACAACGATGGCGACCGTCCTGCGGGACTCGGCGCCTGCGCCGGTTCCTAGTGCGAGTGGAATCATGCCCGCAACCAGAGCGGCAGTGGTCATCAGAATCGGCCGCAGACGGTCTTCGCAACCACGGACGATAGCTTCGAGTTTGGGTGTGCCCTCCCGCCGTAGCGCCTTAATGTGATCGATCTGCAGAATGGAGTTCTTCTTCACGATGCCGAAGAGGACCAGGACGCCCAAAGATGTATAAATGATGGAAAAATTCTGGCCGGCAATGATCAGCGAGATCAAGGCAAACGGAATGGAGAGCGGGAGGCTGATCAGGATGGTAATGGGGTCGATGAAGCTCTCAAACTGCGCTGCCAGGATCATGTACATGAAGATGATGGAGAGCAGGAACGCGAACAGAAAGCCCTTTGCCGCACGGCCGAATTCCTTGCTGGCACCAGTCAGGCCGGTCTGGTACGTGGACGGGATATTGAGTTCCTTGACGGCCTGATTGAGCACCGGCAATACGTTGCTGATGGCCTGACCCTTCACGATGTTGCCGCTGATGAGCACCTGGCGCTGGCGGTTATAGCGCTCGATCTTGGTCGGACCGGTGGATGGAGACAAGTCGGCGACATTGCTCAGCGAGACGTTGCCGAGCTTGGTGGATGGAACATACAGCTTCGACAGTGCGTCCGGCGAATTCCGGAATTTCTCGTCGACACGAAGCTGGACATCGTAGCGATCGTCACCTTCGCGATAGTAGGTAACCTGCGAGTCGCCTGCTACTAAAGTGCGCATGCCGTTCGCAATCGCATCGACGTTCACGCCCAGGTCGGAAGCCTGATCGCGCTTGATGAGAATCCGTACTTCGGGTTTGCCGGATTCGTAGGACGTATCGAGATCGACCACGCCGGGCATGGCGGAGAGCTTCTTCATAATCTCGTGGGCATAGAAATCGAGCTTATTCAGATCCGGCCCTTGGATATAGAACTGCAGATCCCAGGCTTGTCCAAAGCCTTGAATGACAGGCGGAGGAGAGACCGCGATGACCAGCCCGCGGAATCGAGCCAGCCTTTGGCGTGCCATGTCCATGATCGCCGTCTGGCCTTGTTTTCGGTCGTTCATAGGAACCAGTTCGACCAGCACCGATCCCCGGTCGACCTGCCGATTGATGTCGGAGCCGATGGTGAGTAACAGGTTCTTGATGCCCGGCAGTTTGCGGAGTTCCGCTTGGATGTCCTGCATCACTGCATCCGTGCCGTTGAGCGACGACCCCGGGGGCATACGAACCGAGACTTCGAACTCACTCTGATCGTCGACCGGGATGAAAACCTTGCCCACCACCATGAATAGCGGAACGATCGAGACCATGATGAGGAGTGCTACGGTGACGATGACCCAGCGATGAGCCATGGACCAGCGCAGCATGGCGCTGTAGGGCCGGTCGACCGCGCGGAACATCACGGAATCCTTGGTGGCACCGTGCTTCTTGATGCGCAGGAAGCGGGAGCAGAGCATCGGGGTCAGGGTGAAGCTGACCAGTAACGAAACCATGATGGCGAATGCGGCGGTGAAACCGAAACTCGACATGAACTTGCCGACAATTCCCTGCATCATCGCGACAGGAATGAAGATGATGACGAGACTGAGGGTGGTAGCCATTACCGCGAGACCAATTTCCTTGGTGCCCGAGATGGCGGCTTGATAGGGCGTCAGACCCTTTTCTTCCGCGTTGCGATAGATATTCTCCAGAACGACAATGGCGTCGTCGATGACAATACCGACCATCAGCACCAGCGCCAGCATGGTCATCTGATTCAAGGTGAAACCCATGTATGCCATCAGCGTGTAAGTCGAAATGATGGAAGTCGGAATGGCCACGGCTGCGATCAGAGTCGATCGCCAGTCGCGCAGGAAGACAAACACGATGATCGAGGCAAAGATGCCTCCCAGAACCAAGTGCTCCTGAACCGCATGAAACGATTCGGAGATAAAACCGCTTTGATCGCGCGTGTAGGTAATCTCTAGATCGGGCGGAAGGGATTGCTTCAGGTCGCCGATGCGCTCCTTCAAGGCTTTGATCACTTGCAGGGTGTTTGTGCCGGCTTGCTTGCGGACCTCCAGCAGCACAGCCGCCTTGCCGTCGAGCCGCGCTTCGCTGCGCGGCTCTTCATAGCCATCGACGACATAACCGATGTCGCTGACGCGGATGGGCCGGCCGCCCACATTCGCGACAATGATGCGGCTGAAATCGTCCGGATGTTCCACCCGGCCCAACGTGCGCAACGATACTTCGCGGTTGCCCTGGTCGAGGCGGCCGCCCGGGATCTCCACATTCTGCTGAGCCAAGGCTTGGCGGACCTGCTCGATGTTCAGGTTGTAGGAGTAAAGCTTCTCTCCGTCGATCCAAACCTGGATCTGCCGCTTGCGTTCTCCGACGAAGCGAACCTGTCCGACGCCCGTGATGGATTCGATGTTCTTCTTGATACGATCGTCGACCAGCTTGGTGGTTTCACGGAGATCGCGCGGCGAAGCGACCACGATGTTGATGATGGGCGAAGCGTCGGTTGCCAGCTTGTCAATGACCGGCGCATCCGCGTCTTTCGGCAACTGGCTCAGCACGGTCGAGATCTTGTCGCGGACTTCTTGCGCTGCGACGTCGGGGTCCTTCTCGAGGACAAACTGGATGAAGACCTGCGAGATGCCCTCTGAAGAAACGGATCGCAGGTCGTCGATTCCGCTGATGGTATTGACAGCTTCTTCGATGCGCTTGCTGACTTGCGTTTCCACTTCCTCGGGCGAGGCGCCGCGAATTGTGGTGGTGATTGTGACGGTTGGGAAGTCGATTTTCGGGAACAGATCCACACCCAGGCGGGTGTATGAAGCGATGCCCAAAACCAGCAACATCATCACCAGCATGGTGGCGAAGACAGGCCGCTTAATGCAGATTTCAGCTAGTTTCTGCATGGGCTAGCTCCTTCCGGCGGACACCGGCGTGCCGTCGATCAACATGGAGAGATTGCTCACCGCGACTGTCTCACCGGGCCGTATCAGGTCCGTCGGGACTTCAATCCAGCCGTCCATTTTGTTGGGGGAATTTAGCCGCACCTCGTGGGCCTTGCCATCGCGCAGCACGAAAACCTTGCTGAGTCCAGCCAGGGTGAACAGCGCTTGTTCTGGCACCACAGTGACTTCGGTCCCCATCTGCGTGACCAGCCGTACTTCCACGAACATGCCGGGCCGGAGTCGCGCGTCGGAGCCGTCGATACGCGCTTCCACCATCAGCGAACGCGACTTGGGGTCGAGAGATGGATTCAGCTCGCGGACGGTGGCCTTGAAGACGACACCCGGGGCTGCATCGGTTGAGAAGACGAGCGTCGAACCGGGTTTCACCAAGCCGCTGACCGCCTCGGGAAGTTCCGCGCGCAGACGCAGCGGATTGGTCTTGACCAACGTCAGGATGGTGGTGTTTTCCTTGGTGTACTGTCCCGGTGAGACGTTCTTCTCCGAGACAACTGCATTGAAAGGCGCCTTCAGGCTGCAGTCATTGATGCGCTTCTGTTGGAGTCCCACCTCGGCCTTGAGTCCGGCAATGTTCGCCCATTGGGTGCGCATCATATCGAGCGACGCCTCGAGGGCTGCTTCCCGCGCGTGCAGCGCTTTCTCCAATTCGGTGAAACGCTCCTGGGAGATATCTCCGGTCTTGACGAGCTTGGCAGCGCTTTCGTATTTGAACCGGGCATCCTCCATCTGAGCTCGCGCCTGACGGATAGCCGCTGTGTCGGTGGGCGCGCCGTCTAAATTCGGATCGAGTCCAAGCTGCGCCCGGGCCTGGGCCAAAGCGGCCTTTGATCGCTCCAGTTGCAGCCGGTATTCGGTGCTATCCAGCTGGGCGACAACCTGGCCCTTCTTCACGGGCTGCCCGAAGTCGACGTAGATGGCGTCCACCCGGCCGGCTACTTCGGAACTGAGGGCAACGCTTTCGTCAGCCAGCAAAGAGCCGGTCACCGAGATGGACCTATCCACCTTGCGCGATTCCACCGGCGCCGTTTTCACCGTGATCACGACCGGCGCAGCGGCTTGCGGCTGGGTGTCCGATTTGGACTTTTGCGAGCACCCGAGTAAAAACAAACTGGCGATCAGTGCACCGGAAAAAGCGAATCGGCGCATTAGGCCCTCACCCCATTGAGAAAGATTGCAACGACCTCGTGGAGGTAGGCTTCTTTCGGCGGTAAGTCCTCCGTTTTGAACTGGCAGGTAATCCGCCACAGGGAGTAGTCGCTCAAGCCTCCGCAAAAGTGCTTGGCGGCAATAATCGGATCAACGTTCCGGAAATGGCCGGCGTCGATTCGCCTCCGAAGGTATCCGGCGATCATTTCCAGGAATTTGCAGCTCATCCGGGTGAAAAACAGTTCAGCCAGCTCGTGTTTCTCCAGCGCGCTGAAGAATAACAGGCGGATGAATGCGGGATTCTGCTCGTAGAAGTTGATGAGTATTTCGCCGACTCGGGTGAAGTACGCGACATCGTCGCCCGCTTCGGAAAGCTTGGCCAGTTCCTCGCCGAGAGTGTCACTCTCGCGCAACGAAACCGTATCGATGATGGCCGTATAGAGGTCACGCTTGGTGGCGAAATGCTGATAAATGGTCGGCTCGCTGACGCCGCAGGCTGCGGCGAGTTCGCGCGTCGTCGTGCCCCGAAAGCCGTCCTGGGAGAACAGCTCCATGGCGGTCTGGATAATCGCTTCGCGGCGTTCTTCCGCGGTCAGTCGAGAACTGGTCTGGGGTGGAGGCATTTTGAGCAGAGGCTAGCAAACACTAGGTTAGCGCCTACTAAGTTAGCATGCACTAACTTTACTGATTTGGCAAGAGCAGCTGCGGGAAGGGACAGCGGCGGTGGGTAAAAAAGCCTCTGGCGGGACCGGCTTACGAGGCGTGGCCGAGCACGATCACCGCGTTCAAGCCACCAAAAGCAAAGGAGTTCGACATTGCCACCTGGATGGGAGCGTGTCGCGGCCGGTTCGGAACCACATCGAGAGCGCAGGCGGGATCTGCTTCGACAAAGTTGGCCGTCGGGGGGATCAGGCCATAGCGAAGAGCGAGCAGCGAGACCACCGCCTCGAGAGCGCCGGCAGCACCGAGAGTGTGGCCATGCATCGATTTGGTAGAGCTGACGAGGAGCTTTTCCGCATGCTTCTTAAACAGACCGCGGATGGCTTCTGTTTCCGTTGAGTCGTTGATGGGTGTGCCGGTACCGTGAGCGTTCACGTAGTCGATGTCTTCGGGTGCGAGCCCAGCGTCTTCCAAGGCCAGGTGCATGGCTCGATGCGGACCCTCGTGGGTCGGCTGGGTCAGATGGTGGGCATCGGAGCTCATGCCAAATCCACGGATCTCGCCGAGGATTCTTGCGCCTCTGGCAACCGCATGTTCCCAGTTCTCGAGCACGAGCATGGCGCCGCCTTCACCCAGGATCAGGCCGCGCCGGCCCAACGAGAAGGGGCGGCAGGTATCGATCGAGACCACTCGCATCGCCTCCCACGCACGCAGTAAACCTTCCGCAAATACTGCCTCGCTTCCGCCGGCGATAGCAGCAGTGACAGCCCCGCTCCTCACCATCCAGAAGGCCTGGCCGACTGCGTGATTAGAGGAAGAACATGCGGTTGAAATGGTGTAAGTTGGGCCGACAATGCCGAATTCAAGCGAGATACGGCTGGCCCCTGCATTGGACATGGTGCGGGGAATGGTGAGCGGCGCGATACGGGGATTGTTTTCGCGATAGAGGCGAATGTAGCCCTCTTCTTCGGCGAATTGCCCTCCCACACTGGTGCCCGTGATAATGGCGGTTTTTTCCTTCAGCTTGCTGTGAAAGTTGAGTCCGCTTTGGGCGACTGCCTCACGGGCCGCGACTGCGGCGAACTGAGCGAAGCGCTCGATCATGCTCAGTTCCTTCTCCGTAAAATGATCCAGGCCGTGGTAGTCGTAAGCCACCGCTCCCTGCTGAAATTTATAAGGAGGGCTACCAGGATTACGGAGGGGCTCGATGGCCGGGACTCCGTGAGAGAGTTTCTCCCAGCACTGTTCTACCGTGTTTCCGAGGGCGCAGACCGCGCCCATTCCTGTGACTGCAACCCGATGCATTACTTAAGTAGGCGAACCAGCCTCATCCTTCTTGGCTAGTAGCTCGCGGACGCCATTCACCGTATCTTGAATCGATCTGAGATTCTGCATGGCGTCGTCCGGAATGCTGATCTTGAATTCGCTTTCGAGAGCAAACACGATGTTTATCCCGTCGAGAGAGTCAATTTTGAGTTCCTCAAAGGTGCTGTCGATGGAGATCGATTCAACCGGGATGTGATGTGTTGCAGCAATGACCCGCATCACATGAGCGGCCAGCTCGTCATTGGTGGAGGCTTCAGACATACAGTAAGTGATTCGCTCTATCATACCCTCACGCTCTACGACTGATAGAGCGGAATGGGCATTGTAACGTACGGTGTAGCCAAAGAGCGCAAGGAATAGAGGGGAAAAGAGGCCGGAGCGCGTTACCGCCCCGGCCGGAGTAGCTGACGCGATTCTTATCGCGCCAGCGGTGTGGAGGGAAAACTTAGGAAAGCAAACCACCATGCCCCAAGCCGCCCACTTCCCAGGCTGAGACTTTGTACCGGGCGAGCATGGGAGGCAACAAAAGATCGACAACGTTGGGCTTCACCGAGCGGAAGCAGCAAGGAGCCGACAGGATGGGGATGTCGCCCTGGTAGCCCAGCAACAGCAGGGTGCCGGGGTCCACCGGAGCCAGAAACCGCTCCAGCTTCGCGCCGACTCTGACCAAGGCGCGTCCAATGACATCTTCCGGGCCCGCCGGTGTGGTGCTCGATGCCACCAGCACCGCCGTGGGCCGGCTGAGCAGCAGGTGATGGAGGGCGCGAACAACCTGTTCCTCTTCTTCCACCGAAGCGATCGAATAGGTGAGTTGCGCTTTCAGTCCGTCCAGCCGGGATTTCACGGCGGCTTCGAACATCAGGCGCGCCCGCTCGCCTTGGACCGGATCGGTATACAGAACATTGACTTTTGCGTCGCGGATCGGGCGAGCCTGAAGGATTTCACCCCGGTCACTCAAGAGCTTCAGGATGGCATCGAGGTGGCCGCGCGAGACGGCGAAAGGCGCGCTCTTGACGGTCGCCATGCGCTCGTCCTTGGCAGCGTAACGGAAGTTGCTGGAAGTGGCTATCACCACTCCAGTCGTGCGGTTAATCTCTTTCAGAAGGTCTTCGTCGACCAAGGCACAGCAGGGTTCGGTGGCGAGCACATTCGCCCGGCCGCCGGCGGCCATTTTAACCTGGGCCGAGCCGCAGCACATGGCATTGGCGACGGCAAGGACCGCGTCGTCTTCGCCAACCTCGCCTTCCTCGAGCTCGGTTACCCAGACCTCGCTCATGCCTTCGGTTGCGAGCATGCGAACGTCTTCCGCGTTGAGAAGATGTCCTTTGCCAAGGATCTTGCGCCCACCCGGTCGGAAAATCGAGCAGCACAACATACGTCCGGCAGAATCGTTCACATCAACGGTAAGAGCTCGCATCGGCCTCCCCTTAGTACTTGGAGTACCTCCTAGTACTACTACCAGTAGTTGTTAGCACACCTGTCTCGGGGAAAGCTAGCAGAAAATACCAGTTAGCGTAAGAATTACCATTAACTGGGGAAAGCCCCAGGCTGAAGCTCGGGTTTATTGCCTAGATAAGTGGCCTAATTTACAGTCTGAATGGTCGCAATTGGATCAATTCAGATGAATCAGGAGCGACTTCTAACAGGAAATAATCCGATTCGGTGAGGGGCTTGAGTCTCTTCAAAACGGCAATTTCATCGCAATTCTGGAACTTCGGGCAGCGCAGGCAGTCTTTCCACGCTTTCAGCGGCAATTCGCCACGCTCGATCTCCTGGAACCCCAGTTTCCCGAAGAACTCCGGGACGTAGGTGAAGGCAAAGATGGACTCGAGGTCGTTCAGACGGGCCTCCTCTTCCAACGCCTCAACGACAGCCCTTCCCACCCCCCGGCCCTTGAGTTCACGGTTGACCGCCAATGAGCGAATCTCTGCCATGGTTGGGGTGTAAAAATGAAGCGCTCCGCAGCCCATAAGTGCGTCGTCCTCATATGCCACGGAGAAATCGCGAATGTGCTCCGACATGTCGAATTCTGTGCGAGACAACATCGCGCCATCGGCGGCGTACGAGTTGATCAGGGCGAGAATGGGGCGGATATCGCGGATGGCAGCCTTGCGGACCACAATGGCGCTGGTGGTTGATATCAAATTTGCCTGCTAATTACTTTCGTTCCGCAACCGGCCGCTGCAAAGGGCGAGTCGGCCAAAAGGCGCGCGCAGATTTCGGGCTCCCGGCCGGGCGCGATCCAAACCTCGGCGACGCCGGCGTTCAGTGCGGCTTGAGCGGCTTCCAACTTGGCTTGCATCCCTCCCCGAGCAACGCCGGAGGCCACTAGTCGAAGACAATCCTCCGTCGTCAACCATGAGATCACTTCACCGCCGGCGCCTTTCACTCCGGGCACATCGGTAAGAAACAAGAGGCGGTCGGCACCCAGGCCCGACGCGCATGAGACGGCCATTTGGTCCGCGTTGACGTTGTAGATAGTGCCTTGTTCGTCCCCCGCGATACAAGCAATCACGGGAGTATATCCGCCCGCCAATAGAAGATGCAGCAATCGGCCATCGGTTTTCTGCGGTTGGCCGACGAAGCCAAGATCCGGATCGAGCTGGGTGGCCAGGGTGAGCGGTCCATCCAGGCCGGAGAGCCCCACGGCGCGCGTTCCTTGCGCAACCAATGCTGTCACCAGCTGCTTGTTCACAGTTCCGGCGATGACCTTGGTTACTGCGTCGATAACGTCCTCGTCGGAAACGCGTAGTCCTCCGACAAACCGGCTCTTTACGCCGCGGGCGTCGAGAAAAAGCGTTACCTGCCTGCCCCCTCCGTGAACGATGACGAGTTGGTGGTCGTGCCCGACCGCTGCCAACTGCCCGGCGAGGCTGCTACGTGCGGCGGGCTCCTCGAGCAACGTCCCGCCCAGTTTGATCAGAACCTTCACAGCAGGCCTTCCGTCTCGTCAAAGCCCAGTACAAGATTCATGTTTTGGAGAGCTTGCCCGGCCGCGCCCTTCACCAGGTTATCGATGACCGACACAATGACGGCGCGATGGCTGCCGGCATCAAAGACGAATCCAATGTCGCAGAAGTTCGTGTGCCGGGCGGCATGCAGGTCGGGTAATTTCCCGGGCGCATAGAGCCGGACGAACGGTTCATCCGCATAGCGCTCTTCATAGATTGTGAGCAGATCGACGGCCCGCTCAATCCGCTGAGTACGGAGATAGATCGTCTCCAGGATGCCGCGCTCTACAGGCAGAAGCTGCGCGGTAAAGGTGAATTCGCGCTCGCCTAAACCCGAATTCTGAAGCACCTCGGGAACGTGCCGGTGACGAATCACAGAATAGGCGCTAAAGTTATCCGCGACTTCGCAAAAACTGGTCTTTAAGGTCGGTTTCCGGCCGGCTCCGCTCACGCCTGACTTGGCGTCGCAGATGACGCCGCGGGTCCTATCGATCGCCTCAGCATCCACCAGCGGACGTAAGGCGAGATTCGCCGCCGTGGGATAACAACCAGGGTTGGCTACCAGACTGGCACCGGAAATCTGCTGCCGGTTGAACTCCGGCAGGCCATAGATAGCTTCCGTCAATAACTGAGGGGCCGTGTGGGGTTCGGGATACCACTGCGAAAACGTCTCCACATCCCGAAGGCGAAATGCGCCGCTCAGATCAATGACTTTGATCCGGGCGCTAAGCAGGCCGGGCGCTAAATCCATTGAGACTTCAGGAGGCGTCGCCAGGAATACAAGGCTGAGACCTTCCCCTTTCGCGGCCTCGGCCGTGGCCGGGATGGTCTTGGGGAGCTTTCGGCCAAGCGGATGAACGCCCTTCTCCGATTCGGAGCGGTGCTCCAGGAGGTAAGGATCTACACCGGGATGGCGGTTGAGGAGCCGGAGCAACTCTGCGCCACTGTATCCCCGAAATCCGACCACACCAACGCTGTGTGGCTTTGAGTATTTATTCACGACAATGAATAATTATACTAAATGTACCTTGCCGTTGCCGCTAGCTCTTCGAATTAAAGCTGCTCCGCTGCAGAGCGCTCGGCGAGGTCGCCAATCACCGGAATGTGGGTCGACTCGCTGCGGCTGGCCTTGATCAACAAGTACACCCAGGTGATAAACATCCCCAGCTTAATGAGCTTCAGCCCAACGGTGTGAAAGCCAATAAATCCGATCATGAACATGGGAGCAGCGGCGGAGACAATCAGCCACGCTATGAACAGATAGAGCGACTGGAAGGCATCAAACCGAACCCGCCGGTTGGTGCGGTATTTCTGGGTGGCGAGGAAGATGATGGCCGGGATCACCCCGAACACCGGAATGTAGCAGAGGACAGCGGCCGTGCGATCGGACATTCCGTGCAGGAAGTCCTGGGCCTGCGGCGCGGCGTAGTGAGACTGCGCGGTGCCACAGTTGTAGCAAAAAGCCGCGGCGGCATCCACTTTAGCCCCACAATTTGTACAGAACGGCACGCCCTTATCCTCTCATCTCACCCGAGGCAAACCCGCCGATGCGTTGCCAGCAGCGGCTTTGAACGCCTCCTCAGTCGGCCTCTATTCAGTTTTACGCGAAAACGCGCAATTCGTTCCACCATTCAGGCGTCGATCAAGCCAAACGGCCGGCGGAGCCGATTCCTCGGTCCCGCCGACTTCGTTGGAACCGGCGCACAACGGTCTCGCGCGTCGCGGCAAGTCCACTCGCTTGGCTTCGCAACGCGCAACTGGTGCGCTTCTTAACTACTCTTGCGGGAATACGAGATTCGCATTGTAGCCGCTGCCGGGATCCTGATCCAATTCCGGAGGCACCTCCAGAGAGGCACCGACGGTTGGATCCGGATTCAGCTTCGGCATCGTCGCCGACAAATTGGCCCGATCTAATTCAACGGTCTCTTTTAGAAGAGGCGCCGTGATGGATTTCGGACCCGTTTTTTGGTACTTCATAGCGATACGGTAGCAGCGCCCCGTGCTTCGGCGGATGGCCTCGGGCTTCACCACCGCAGAACATCGCGCTGTAAGTACCTGCAAAACCGAATAGTTGCTAATGTCTATGGCAGAATCAAAAAGTTCGTATCGTTTGTGACCGGGGTCTCCACCGCATGACCAAAGCCTGTTTACTCGTGATCTCAGCCCTCGCATGGGCGGGTTTGATGTACGCCGAAGTGCCCTCCGCTATTGCTATCAAAGACGCGCGTGTAGTGACGGTCAGCGGCGCGGACCTGCTCAAGGCCACCATCCTGCTGCGGGACGGACTCATCCAGGATGTCGGCCCGAACCTCACAATTCCCGCCGACGCATGGGTAATCGACGGAACGTCGCTAACGGTTTACCCCGGGTTTATCGATGGCCTCAGCACATGGGGTATTCCGGAACTAGCAACGCCGGCGACAGGGGCTGCGCGCACGTCGGCGTCGACGCCTGCCGCTACTCCAGCCCCGGCGGCGCAGGCGCCACGATCGCACGGCCCCGATGATCGCCCACAGACCTACAGCTACGAACGTGCCGCCGACATGGTCAAACCGACAGACCGCCGTTTGGAGGCTGTCCGCTCGGCCGGCTTCACCAGCGCCGCAACATTCCCGAATCGCGGCATCATTGCGGGTCTGGGAGCAATGATCAACCTGGCCGGTGATCGAGGATCGGAGATGGTCGTCGCGCAGCCGATCGGCGAGCAGATCATCCTGCGTACAGCCGGATTCCGGGCAGGGTTTCCCAATTCGTTGATGGGCGTGCTCGCCTACGTGCGCCAAGTCTATCTGGATTCGGAACAGTACAAGCAAGCGAAAGTGATTTATGCTTCCCGTGTGAGTGGCCAGGAGCGCCCGGGGTATGACCACTACCTGGAAGGTTTGGCGGAGGCTCCCCGTATTCTGCTACCCGCGTCGGAGGCGCAGCAAATCGATCGCGTCATCGCGTTTTCGACTGAACTGAAGCAGCCCACCGTTCTGTACGGTCTACACGAAGCGTTCAAACGAATCGGCGAGATTAAGCAATCGAATCTGCCGGTGCTGGTGAGTCTGAAATGGCCGGAGAAGCCGCGCGAAACGAATCCCGCGGATGTACCCAGTTTGCGAGAGCTCGAATTACGAGCCAACGCGCCATCCGTACCTGGGCTGCTGGCGAAGGCCGGAGTAAAGTTCGCGCTTTACTCCGACACGGTAGACCAGACCGCCGATCTCAAGAAAGCGGTCAAGAAAGCGATTGACGCTGGTTTGTCTCGATCCGACGCCATCCGCGCGCTCACTTTGAATACTGCGGAAATCTACGGTGTGTCCGACCGGATGGGGAGCATCGACAAAGGGAAGATCGCCAACCTGGTGGTGATGAAGGGCGAAGCGTTCGAAGAGAAAACAACGGTGGAGTACGTCTTCGTGGATGGCAAGCTGTTCAAACCGTCCAAAGAACCGCCGGCTTCGACGCCGCCGGGAACGCCGCCGCGGCCCGCACACGATGGCCACCGCGATGAAGCGGACGGCGTCGTCGACGGAGGCCGGAACTAATGCGAACCACTCCTTTGTTTGCCTCTTCCATTTCGCTTTCCCTCGTACTGCTGGTTGGATTTGCAGCCTCAGCACTGGCGCAAAGTATTCTCATCAAGAACGCGACCGTATTGACTGTGGCCAAGGGCACTATCGAAAACGGGAGCGTGCTGATTCAGGACGGCAAGATTTCCGCCGTCGGCAAGAACATCAGCGCGCCCGCGGGCGCAACCATCGTGGATGGAACAGGTAAGTTCCTGATGCCCGGCATCATTGACTGCCACTCACATACGGCCGTGGAAGGCAGCGTCAATGAGGGCAGCGTATCCGACTCGTCCATGGTCAACATCGAAGATGTGATCGACCCCTACGACATCAATATCTATCGCGCCTTGGCAGGCGGTCTCACCGTCTCCAACGTTTTGCACGGGAGCGCGAATGCCATTGGCGGGCAAACGATCGTGATCAAACTCCGCTGGGGGAAGACGGCAAAGGAATTGATTTTTGAAGGAGCCAAGCCCGGCATCAAGTTTGCGCTCGGCGAGAATCCGAAACGGCAGGGTTATCCGCCGGACTTCTTTTCGGGCGGAGCGGCGCAGGAACGGCGCTACCCGGGGACGCGCCTCGGCGTCGAAGATGAAATCCGCGAAGACTTCATCCAGGCCAAGATCTATCAGGCGCAATGGCGGGCTTATAACGAACGCATAGCGCGCGGCGAGCACCCCATCCCCCCCAAGCGCGACCTCCGGCTGGAACCGCTGGTGGAGGTGCTGGAAGGGAAGAGATATGTGCACGCGCATTCGTACCGGGCCGATGAGATTCTGGCATTGATCAGAACCGCTGATGAGCTAGGATTCAAGATCCGCACGTTCCAGCACGTTCTGGAAGGCTATAAGGTAGCCGACGAGATTGCTGCACACGGCGCGGGCGCCTCCACCTTCAGCGATTGGTACGGATACAAGTACGAAGTGATTGACGCAATTCCGTACAACGCCGCCATCATGACCAAGAAAGGGGTGGTCGTCTCGCTGAATTCGGACTCCGACGAGCTGCAGCGCCATTTGAACACCGAGGCAGCAAAGACCATGCGCTATGGCGGGCTCACGGAAGATCAGGCCCTGGCGTTGGTGACACTCAATCCAGCCAAACAACTGGGCATCGATGACAAAGTAGGGTCCATTGAAGTCGGCAAGTCGGCCGACCTGGTACTGTTCGATCTGCATCCCCTCTCGAACTACGCCAAAGTGCTGAAAGTGTGGATCGATGGCCAGCAGTATTTCGATCGTGACCAGGACTTGGCGCAGCGTGACCAGAAAGCAAAGCTCAAACAGGATCTGATCGACAAGGAAAAGGCGGCGGAAGAAGCGGCGAAGCCCAAAAGCGGTTCCGGAAAAGGCGAGGCAAATAGGGAACAGAAACCGGCTGAGAGCAAGCCACCGGCTATCGCGGATGCTGCGCTGGGGATGGGACGCTAATGCGAAATTACACGCTGACGGCATTGATTGCATTTGTGATGGCGGTGGGCTTGGCCGCGTATTTGCCGGCTGCCGACAATGGCTCGATACTGATCAAGAACGTGATCATCCACCCGGTCACCTCGCCTGAAATCAGGGGCAGCTCGGTACTGATTGTGGATGGGAAGATTGCGGAAATCGGACCGAAAATCTCTCCCAAGAGCGCGGCAACGGTGGTCGATGGCCACGGCATGCATCTCTATCCGGGGATGATCAACGGCGCCGCCACGGTCGGGTTAGTAGAAATCTCTTCGATTCGGGACACGGTCGACCTGGACGAAATAGGCCTGTTCAATCCGCAGCTGAAGGCGGAGGTTGCGTTCAACCCGTCGAGCGAGCACATCCCCATCGTGCGCGCGTCCGGCATCACGGCTGTGCTGAGCCTGCCTTCCTCGGGAAGCGGGATCGGACTGCCCGGTGAGGGAGCCGCCATTATTACCGGGCAGGCCTCCCTGATGCACATGGAAGGCTGGACCTGGGAACAGATGGTGCTCAAGCGCGGAGCGGCGCTGGACATGATCTTCCCCGAGATTCGAACGCCCTCCCCGATGCTGCGGGCTTTTCTGGGAACGCCGCCCCGGCCGTTTGCGGAGATTGAGAAGGAGTACCGCCAGAAGCTCGAACAGATGAGCACATTCTTCGAGAATGCCCGCCGCTACGTCAAGGCGAAAGCGGCCGGCAATGCGGACTTCAAAACGGACCTGAAGCTGGAAGCGATGATTCCGGTCATCGAAGGGAAACGGCCCATCTTTATCCGCGCTGAGAAAGAACGCGCCATCAAGGATGCGATTCAGTTCGCGGAGCGAGAGAAAGTGAAGATCATCATCGCGAACCCGCATGAACTCGGGAGCACCGCGGCACTTCTCAAGCAGCACGATATTCCCGTGGTTCTCGGCAAAGTTCTTTCGCTACCGCTGAACGAAGATGACCCCTACGACGCACAATACGCGCTGCCCGGGCAACTCTACAAAGCCGGCGTGAAGTTTTGTTTCGGCACTTTTGACACCGAGTTTGCGCGAAATGTACCGTTTGAAGCGGCCGCCGCCGTTGGTTTCGGCTTGCCGAAAGACGAGGCTTTGAAGGGCGTGACGATTAATGCCGCGGAAATCTTTGGTGTGGCCGACAAAGTGGGCTCGATCGACCAGGGGAAACTGGCTGATCTGATCCTGACCGACGGGGATCCGCTGGAAGCAAAAACCAACATCAAGCAGATGTTCATTGCAGGAAAGGCCGTCAGCCTCGAATCCCGGCACACCCGGCTTTATGAGAAGTGGATGGCCAGGCCGTAAAAGCGGATTCGCCCGGCATCGTCCTCAGTTCTAAAACCGTTTCCTCTTCAGTACCCATAGGCTGCCGAGGAACGCCACCAACGCACCGGATGTCAGCCACAATGCGACTTTGAACCCTGCTTCGTCGGCAAATGTGTAATGGCTAAATATGAAGCCCTTTACCATCAGAAACAGCACAATTGCCGTCCAGATGGGGAACAGATACTTGAAAATGCCGGTTGCCGCCAGCAGCGTGCAAACCAAGCCGACAATGGCAAGTGTGATGACGCCCCGATTCATGTTCTCGTCTGTGAAGGGCAACATGCCTAATTTGGGGATGGTGTGACTCGCGCTGGCAATGAGGCCGACTCCCAGCAGGAACAAGCACAGGATCAGGTTGAAAAGGTAACTATAGACGCGCAGCACAAAACCGAATACCGTCAATGGATCTCCTTATAAGCGCAAAGGCGCGAGCCGCGGCGCCGCGCAAAAAAGCACTCGGCACATTCATCCGCGAGCAAGCCGGCCTTCACGACAAGAACCCCGTATTGTAACAATCAGAGAATCCTCTTTCCCATAGCCGACGTCACTAGTTCCACACCGAGAAGCGCTGTTCGGTTGGCCGTGTCGAGTACCGGGTTCACTTCCACAATCTCCATGGAAACCAGACGTCCCGAATCGCTGATGGTCTCCATGGCCAGGTGCGCCTCGCGGTAGGTCATGCCGCCGCGAACCGGCGTGCCCACCCCAGGCGCTTCATCGGGATCCACGGAATCCATGTCGAGCGACAAGTGAATGCCCGAGCTACCTTCTCCGGCAATCTCAATGGCGCGTTCCATGACCGACCGGAGGCCGCGCTCGTCGATGTCGCGCATGGTGAAGACAGTGACACCGGACTTACGCACTCTTTCGGCCTCCCGGGCATCGACGTCGCGAATGCCGATCAGCACGACATTGCGCGGATTGACTTTGGGAGCGAAATTCAGAATCTCGGTCAACTCGCTTGGCCCGAGGCCAACGCAACACGCGAGGGGCATGCCATGAACGTTTCCGCTTGGGCTCGTTTCCGGCGTGTTCATGTCGGCATGTGCGTCAATCCAGATCAGGCCAATCTTCTCGCCACGTTGATTGAAGGAGGCCGCAACACCGGCCACGGTGCCGACCGCTACCGAATGGTCGCCGCCGAGCACGAGCGGGAACTGCTTCGCGATCATGGCGGAACTAACCAACTGCGCCAGCTTGGTACAGGTCTTGGCAATCTGCGGCAGGTAGCGAGCGTTGTCAGGGCCGGTGGGTACGCTTTCCTGCTGTGCTACGGAGACATTCCCGAGATCCTCCACCGTGTAGCCGAGCGAACTCAGTTTGGCGTTCAATCCGGCCAGCCGGAGGGCGGAGGGACCCATGTCAACTCCGCGGCGCCCGGCGCCGAGATCAAGCGGCGCTCCGATAATGGCGATAGTGGAGAGCTGCATGGTTTACGTGAACCTGCCTTTCTTCAAACAAGGAAGAAAATCTGGCGCGTCGCCCGAACCACCCTAGGGGCGCGTCCGGTACAGCATCCGCGGATAAGGAATCGTCTCGCGGACGTGCTCCAATCCGCACATCCACGCCACGAATCTTTCGACACCCATCCCGAAGCCCGCATGGGGAACCGTACCAAAGCGCCGCAGATCGAGATACCACTCGAAGGCCTCGCGCGGGAGGTTATGCTCAGCTAATCTCTTTTCGAGCAGCGCCAAGTCGTGGATGCGCTGGCCACCGCCGACAATCTCACCGTAGCCCTCCGGTGCAATGACATCCACACCTAATGCCAGTTCGGGCCGATGTTCGTCCGGCTGGAAGTAGAATGCTTTGATCTCCGTCGGGTAACGATCCACCATCACAGGCCGGTCGAAATCCTCGGTAAGCAGCGTCTCGTCGGTATTGCCGAAATCGCCGCCCCACTGAATCTCACTGCCCTTCGCCTGCAGAATCTTCACAGCCTCGTCGTAGCTCACCCGCGGGAAAGGCTTCTGGATCGACTCCAGCTTGGTTACGTCACGCTCGAGCGTCTTCAGTTCTTCCTTGCGATTCTCCAGTACCCGTCCCACGGTGTAAGCAATCAGATCCTCGGCCACGCGCTTGACGTCTTCGAGATCGGCAAAAGCCATCTCAGGCTCCACCATCCAGAACTCCGTTAGATGACGGCGCGTCTTGGATTTCTCGGCCCGAAACGTGGGTCCGAAGCAGTACACGTTCCCGAACGCCATGGCATTCGCTTCGTTATAAAGCTGGCCGGATTGCGTCAGGTAGACCTTCTCGTCTTCGAAATACTCTACTTCGAAAAGAGTGGAGGTGCCTTCGCAGGCCGCCGGCGTGAAGATAGGCGTATCCACCAGCGTGAATCCGTGCGAATCAAAGTAATCGCGAATCGATTTGATGACTTCGTGGCGAACCCGGATGGCCGCATGCTGCCGCCGGCTGCGGAGCCAAAGATGGCGATGATCCATCAGAAAGTCAACGCCATGATCTTTGGGCGTAATCGGGTATGGATGCTCCTCGGAAACGTGTTGCAGGACACGGGCGCCTTCCACATCGAGCTCGTATCCGCCGGCGGCGCGCTGCTCTGCCCGGACTTTACCGCGGATAATGACCGAACTCTCCTGCGTGAGCCCCTTCAACGCTTCGAAGACCTCTTCGGGCAGTTGGCTCTTCACGGCAACGCACTGCATCATGCCGCTGCCGTCGCGGATGATCGGGAACACAATCTTGCCGGACTTGCGCAGATTGTAGAGCCAGCCCGCGATCTCCACGGGCTCTCCAACATGTTGGCCGGCATCGGCAATTTGAATTCGAACCGCCGGCTGCGTGTTGGAGTGGGTAACCTCCGAATCAACCGCTACGTTCGGGACGGGATTAGAATCTGTAGTCATAATTGTTTCTCTAGTTGAGCGCCAGGAGCTCGTCGGCCTTTCGCTTGGCGTGCTCGATGGGATGCTCTTTATCTGGTGGTTCCCGCAACTCCAGCAGAAGAGG
The DNA here is from genome assembly GCA_963740005.1 of uncultured Acidobacteriaceae bacterium. Classification (GTDB taxonomy): domain Bacteria; phylum Acidobacteriota; class Terriglobia; order Bryobacterales; family Bryobacteraceae; genus CAJCIT01. The sequence continues at coordinate 202,738 of CAVUCO010000055.1, forward strand.
ATACTGATTCGGCCGTGCCGCCAGCATCTTCATTGCGGCTGTCCAGTCAACCGTGCCCTTTCCTTCGAGAGGATAAGCGTGCAAGTCGCTTTTCCCGTCGTTGTCGTGGATGTGCGTGGACCGTATTCGGTCGGCCATGCTTTCGAATTCACTCAAGAGGCTTCCCGTCATATGGGCGTGTCCGATGTCGAAGCAAAAGTCGATACGGAGATGCGTCAGGCTGAGAAAATACTGCAGCCTCTTGGCCGAGGCTAGATCGTTGGGTGTGTTCTCGAGCAGCACTTGGACACCGCGTTGCCCGGCGAACAGGCGAATCTCTTCGAGTGACGAGAAGGCCGCATCCATCTTTTCCTCGCTAAACTCATCGCCGCTCACACCCAGGTGCTGGATCAGATAGCGGAAGGGAATAGCGTCGGCAATCTCAAGCGCCCGCTTGACTTCCTCCACGGCAATCCGCCGCTTGGATTTCAAAGGCTCGGCAATGTTGACCACCGACTGCGGCCCGGAACGTCCCCAGACCTCGTCCGAGTACATCGGGGAATGCACCGAATGCAGCTTCAGTTCCGAGTCGCGAAACCAGTAGGCCAACTCGGTGAGCTGTGCCTTGTCTTGATAATCCAGATGCTGCCGCGCACAAAAGACCTCAACCAGCGGAAAACCGGCATTCCAGATCCGCTCCAGCCAGACTGTGGTCAAGCGGTGATTCACCACCAGATGGGTGGATAAAGCGATTTGCATGGGACTCTTCTCAGGCGTTCTTGACGCGAACGCTCCTTATCAATATCCAGATACCTTGCCATACGAGCGGCTTTCGGTGCCGCCTTCCAGAACCCCATCGCGGATCACGATGGCCTCCACACGCGCGACACCCGGCGTGGGCTTGACAACATAACCCATTTTTACCAGCGCCGCCTCGGTTTCCGGGCTGAACCCCTTTTGCAGGTAGAGCAAATCGGGTTTCCACTGATGATGGAAGCGCGGCAGATCAACCGCGTCCTGCGGGTTCATGTTGAAGTCCACGACGTCGAGGATCACTTGCAGGACACCGGTGGTGATGCGTGAACCGCCAGGTGCGCCCACCACCATGAATAGCTTTCCGTTCTTCGTCAAAATGACCGGCGTCATCGACGAAAGTGGGCGCTTGCCGGGCTCAATGGCGTTGGCCTCGCCTCCAATCACCCCGAACATGTTGGGCGATCCCGGCTTGGCGGCGAAATCGTCCATCTCATCATTGAGCAGCACGCCGGTACCGGGAACTGTTACGCCGTTTCCGAAGTAGGCGTTCAACGTATAGGTGAGCGAAACCGCATTTCCTTTTTCGTCGACGACGTTGAAATGGGTTGTCTCGCTGCTTTCGTACTGCGAAACATGCGCCGCGACCGCGGAGGGCAAGCCCGGCTCAACCAAGTCGCTGGGAGTCGCGTGGTCCGGATCAATCGACTGGCGCCGCTTCGCGATATAAGCCGGATCAAGCAACGACTTGACGGGAACGTTGTAGAAGTCCGGATCGCCCAGGTACTCACTCCGGTCGGCGTAGAACCGCCGCATAGCTTCAGCCATGTAGTGCACCGTGGAGGGTGCGTCAGCCCCGGCAGCCGCATAGTTCGTCCCCTCCAGCATTCCCAGCATCTGGAGCACGCCGACGCCGCCGGCGCTGGGTGGAGGCGCAAGAATCAGGTGATAGCCGTGGTAATCGCCTTCGAGCGGCTTACGCTCAACTGCCTTGTAACTCTTCAGGTCTTCGAGAGTGATGAGGCCGCCGTGCGCCGCCATTTGCTGGGCAATCTTCCTCGCGGTTTCACCTTCGTAGAAGCCGGCCGCGCCACCCGAGGCGATTCGTTCCAACGTCACGGCCAATTCAGGCTGCTTCATCGTTTCTCCGGCCTTGTACCCATACCCGCCGCGGAGAAAGATGCGCGTCGATTCCGGGTCCGAGGCGAGTAGCTTCGCCGAGTCCTCAATCGCCTTCGCCAGACCCTCATTCACCACGAATCCATCGCGAGCCAGTTTGATGGATGGCGCCAACAGGTCCGGCCACTTCTTTGTGCCGAATCGTTTGTAAGCATCGGCTAACCCCATCACCGATCCAGGCACCCCGGCGGCGCGCCAGCCCACCAGACTCTCTTTCGTCGGGTTACCGTCCGGCCCAATATACATATCGTGGGTCGCCTTGAGCGGCGCTTCTTCACGAAAATCTACGAACGTCGAAGTTCCATCGGCCATCCGAATCAACGCGAAACCGCCGCCGCCGAGGTTCCCCGCCTGTGGATGAGTCACCGCCAGCGCGAAACCGACGGCTACAGCCGCGTCGATCGCGTTGCCGCCCTGTTTCAACACCTCGAGACCGACATCCGCCGCAAGATGCTCCTGCGCCACCACCATGCCGTGTTTGGCACGAACCGGTTCCTTGGCTATGACAAGGGAAGCTACGGCTGAAAGGACGGCAAACGGGACACAGTATCGCGTCAATCGCGAGCGCGGTCGCATATGGGTCAGTCTAACGTAGCCGCCCGATTGGCCCGACTCGTTACCAGCGACGCCAGGCCGTCTCTGTAACTACACCGTTTTCGTCGGCGGTCAAAGTCACGATCAAAACGCCGGGCACCGCTGGAAAGGATTCTGCCGGAGGCGCGTGCCAAATGTAGAGGCTGCGGCCTGAGTCGCCAAGTATTTCTTCCAGTGGAGGACCGAACTGCCGCTTCGCGTCGCCAATCGGGTGGCCTGCCAGTGATTCCACCAGTCGTGAGATATGCGCCGCTCGCCGGCGTTGCCGCTTCGCGATGAAATGCTCCCGCAGCAGCAACCAGGAGCAGACTCCGCCCAGGAACAAAATGAAGACGGCCGTTTCGAAAACCAGCATAAAGCCACCGGGGGGTCGACGCCACCCCTCTACGGAGGATGCTAGCAACATTTGGGCCAAACGAATTTGCCCAACTCAATTGAGGTTTATCACCGCCGTCGCAACCTCTTCACCCATCTCCACCTTGATCTTGAAACCCAGGCGTTCACTGATTTTCAACATCCCCACGTTCTCCGTGAGAATATTTCCGATGACGCGCTTCACCTTCTCCGCTTTAGCCATCTCCACGATGCGCCGCAAGATGATGGTGCCCAATCCAAGGCGTTGAGTATGGTCGGCCACAATGACAGCGAACTCACCCTCGTCCCGATCCAGTGCTCTCGCTAGCCGTCCGACGGCCAGAATCTCACGCTCGCCGTCAGGACGCTTTCGCTCTGCGACAATGGCGATCTCGCGATCGTAGTCAATGAAGCAGATCTTAGTGAGTCGTTCGTGCGCAACGCGCTGGGTGTAGTTGATGACGCGAAAATACCGAAAGTAGATGGTCTGCTCGGAAAGGTGCTTATGGAAGTCCTTGATCAGCGGCTCGTCCTCCGGTCCGATGGGACGCACCGTCACCGCCGAGCCGTCTTTCAACTCCTCCTGCCATACATATTGCAGCGGGTATGGCCGAATCACCGTGTGTGGGAGTTGCTCTTCGCATATCTCCTGGCCATGCACAACCACCCGGGCATCCAGAGCGATAATGCGGTCTGCGGAGACCAGCAGCGGGTTGATGTCCATCTCTTTAATCCACGGTTGTTCGCACACCAGCCTCGAGAACTTGACCAGTATTCCATCCAGTTCCTGCAGGTCGACCGGCTTGCGTCCCCGCACACCCTTCAACGCTTTGAAAATCTTGGTCTGCTCCATCATGCGCCGCGCAAGCGTTGTGTTGAGCGGCGGTAAGGCGAGTGAGCGGTCTTTAAACACTTCCACCAATTGGCCGCCTGTGCCGAACAGCAGCACCGGGCCAAACTGTGAATCGACACTGCTGCCCAATATCAACTCATAGCCGTCGCTCAGGCGAATCATCGGTTGGACGGTCACGCCTTCGAAATGCTCCACGCCAACTTTGGCGGCGACCGATTGACGAATCCGCTGGTAGGCATCGCGAACCGCCTGCTCGGCAGGCAGGTTTAGCTGGACACCTCCCACATCCGTTTTGTGGGTGATCGTGTGCGAGTGCAGCTTCAACACGACCGGGTATCCCATTTCGTTCGCCGCTCGAACCGCGTCGTCTTCCGAGGCGGCCACGGTCGTAGTGACAGTTGGAATGCCATAGGCGGCCAGAACCCGTTTGGATTCTTCCTCGGTCAGCAGTGCGCGGCCCTCCGCCCGAACCGCCTGAAGCAGGTTGGTCGTATGGGTCCGCGCCGTGGGGTCTGCCAATGAGCCCTCCACGGCGGTTGGCGTTTCATACAGGCCCCGCAAGTTGTAACTGTATTGCCACAAGTAGTGGAACGCGCGTGCGGCGTCGTCGGGATAAGGAAAGGTAGGAATGCCGGCCCGATTCAGAATGGTTTCTCCCGCACTGACGTCGTCACCGCCCATCCAGGAGGCTAGTATCGGCTTTCCGTCAAGATCCGCATAGGGCTTCAAATGCTCGGCGGTCATGGTCGGGTCCGTCATTGCTTGCGGCGTCAAAATAACCAGCAAGCCGTCGCTCGCCGGATCTTTCGCGGCTATCTCCACAGCTTTGGCGTAGCGCTCGGGCGCCGCGTCTCCCAGAATGTCGACAGGATTGTTGTGGCTCCAAGGCGGCGGCAGTACCTCGTTGTAAGCCTGAATCGACTCCTCCGAAAGAATGCTCAGTTCACCGCCGAGCGAGACGAGCGCGTCCGTAGCCAGGACGCCGGGGCCTCCTGCGTTGGTGATAATCGTTAGCCTTGGGCCCTTCGGGCGAGGTTGACGCCCGATGACTCCCGACATGTCGAAAAGATCGGAGATCGAATTCACCCGCAACACACCGCAGCGCCGGAATGCCGCATCCAGTACTTCATCACTGCCCGTCAGGGACCCGGTGTGCGACGCTGCTGCCCGGCTGGCCGCTTCCGACCGGCCCGGCTTGATGACCACGATGGGCTTGCTCATGGCTACTTCGCGTGCCGCCGAAAGAAATGAATTCGCGTCGCCGATGGATTCCATGTAGATGACAATGCTGCGCGTGTGTGGGTCGTCTCCCAGGTACTGGATAAGGTCTCCCCAGCCTACGTCGAGCATCGAACCGATGGACACAAACGCGCTAAATCCAACCAGCTCCTTCAAGCTCCAATCCAGGACTGCGGTACAGAGCGCGCCACTTTGGCTGATGAATCCGACACCGCCGGCGTGCGCCATCGCTCCAGCGAACGTGGCGTTCAGGCCAATCAGAGGACTCATGACGCCAAGGCAGTTCGGCCCGATGATGCGAAGCTTGCCGCGACGCGCGATCCCCAGGATCCGTTGCTCCAATTCGAAACCCGCGGAGCCCGTTTCCTTGAACCCGGCCGAGATAATAATCACGCCTTTGACGCCGGCCGCGACGCATTCCTCAATCAAGCTGGGAACCGTAGCCGCGGGCGTAACAATCACCGCCAGATCTACCTTCTGCGGAACCGCCGCTATGGAGGGATATGCCTTGATTCCCAATACGCTGGGACGCTTAGGATTGACCGGAAAAACAGTACCGCCGAATGGAGTACTGATCAGATTCCAAAGAATGGTCCTCCCGACACTACCTTTGGTTTCGGTAGCCCCGATAACAGCAACATGTTTGGGCTTAAAAAAAACTTCCAATGAATTCCCGGACGGGATCATCTCTCTACGCGACCTTTCTGCTCCGAGAGCATGAGGGTCATCGCAATGTCTGGTCTCTCCGAATCGGTCGCAAGTAACGTAAACGCAACCTGACTGCGCGGCGCCCGCGAAACCCCTGAGTTCATCCTATCGTTTCGCTCAAACAAAACTGCGCGCGCTGCCGAGAACTCACAGCGCATAGGGCCAATGTGGCTTGGAAAAGACTGCTCCATCGATCCACAGCGTCTGGCCGCTGATGAACTCGGCCGCCGGACTCGCCAGGAAGACGACGAATTCGCCCACATCCTCGGGCAGTCCGATGCGGCCCATCGGCGTGACCTTCGACCAGAGCTCAGCGTATTCTCCACCCTCGTGTTTTGTTCTTTCTACTTCAATCGCACCCGGCGCGGCACAGTTCACTCGTACTTTGTACTTCCCCAGTTCGACGGCCGCGGACTTCGTGAACATCTCCATACCGCCCTTGCTGGTCGTATAGTTCACCAGGTTCGGGAACGCCAGCTTATTACACCCTGAGCCGATGTTGATGATGCTGCCGCCCAGGCCGTGATCTCGCATCTGCTTCCCGGCCTGTTGCGTGCAGAGAAAGCAACCCTTCAAGTTTGTATCGAGTACGTGGTCCCATTCGTCCTCGGTAAGATCCAGCAGCGGCTTCCAGGTCTGCACGCCCGCATTGTTCACTAAGATCGTCAGCGGCGAGAACAGGGGCAAGACTTCATCGAACATGCGTTGGATGTCGGCAGACCTGCCTACGTTGGCTTGGACCGCTACTGCCGTTCGCCCCATGGCCTGAATCTCCCTCACAACTTCCTCGGCCCCGGCGCGATCGGAGTTGTAGTTCACCGCCACGTCTGCTCCGGCACGGGCGAGCGCCACAGCGATCCCGCGGCCGATCCCTTTGCTGGCCCCGGTCACAAGCGCTTTCTGTCCGGCTAGTACCCCCGGAGTTGCTGAAGAAATGGATGTGGAAAATAACATTGTCAAGATTTCGTGCCGCAGATGGCCCGCCCCCCTTATATTTACTAAACTGACATTCTCTCTAAGTGCCGATCCCATGCTTTAATTGGGAAGTCGGGACGCTGCGGAAACTCCTCACGCTACGAGTGTCCCCTGACTTAAGGAGTGTCTTGAATTGAGTGTAAAAGTTGCTGATCCGGGTCAGGTGCGCGAACCTGCAGAGCGCTGGACCACCACCGACGCCGCCGAGATGTACGACGTCGCCGCTTGGGGGAAAGGCTACTTTTCAGTGGGCGCGAACGGAAACGTTTTCGTTCACCCGGGGAAAGACCCGGAACGCAAGATCGATCTCAAAGAACTGGTGGACACACTGGAGTGGCGTGGCATCTCGATGCCTATCCTGATTCGTTTCGGCGAGATCCTGAAGCACCGTCTCGGTGAAATGCACCAGGCTTTTGACAATTCCATCCGCGAGCATGGCTATCAGGGTAGCTATTGCTGTGTTTACCCCATCAAGGTGAACCAGCAGCGTCAGGTTGTTGAAGAGGTCTTCGAATACGGACGGCCCTACCACTTTGGTCTAGAGGCCGGCTCGAAGCCTGAGTTGCTGGCCGTGCTCGCCATCGCCGACAACGAGACCCCCATCGTTTGCAATGGCTTCAAAGATGACGAGTACATCGAGATGGTGATGCTGGCTAAGAAGATTGGCCGCCGCATCACACCCGTCGTCGAGAAATACACCGAACTCGAACTCATCGTCAAGCATGCCAAGAAGGTGGGCGTGAAGCCAACCATTGGAATCCGCGTGAAACTGGCGAGCCGCGGTTCAGGCCGCTGGAAGTCCTCCGGCGGCTATCGTTCGAAATTCGGACTGACCGTTTCGGAAGCGTTGAAGGCTGTTGCATATCTGAAAGAGAACGACCTTCACGACTGCCTCGAACTGCTGCACTTCCACCTGGGCAGCCAGATCACCAACATTCGCCAGATCAAGGCGGCGGTGATTGAAGCGGCGCGCATCTATGTCGACCTGAAACGTCTCGGCACCGGCCTCTGCTTCCTGGATGTGGGCGGCGGCCTCGGCATCGATTACGACGGTTCTCAGACTGACTTTGAATCGAGCGTCAATTACACGCTCGATGAGTACGCCCGCGACGTGGTCTACCACATACAGAGCATCTGCGATGAAGCAGAAGTGCCGCACCCGACCATCATCACGGAGAGCGGGCGGGCGGTCGCGGCCTATCACAGCGCGCTTGTGTTCAACGTATTGGGCGTGAGTGGTTTCGGCGAAGAGGAATTGCCGGCCAGCATTCCTGAGGATTCCGAGCAATGCCTCATCGACCTTTTCGAGACGCACCGGACCCTCAGCAAGAAGAACCTGATGGAGACTTACCACGACTCGCAGCAGGCGCTCGATTCGGCGCTGAATCTGTTCAGCCTCGGTTATCTGACACTCGAACAGCGCAGCCAGGCTGAGAACCTGTATTGGACCATCTGCCGGAAGATTCTAAAGATTGCCGGCGAACTGGACTACTTCCCCGAGGAACTCGAAGGCCTCGACGGCATGTTGTCCGACACCTACTTCTGTAATTTCTCGCTCTTTCAAAGCATGCCGGATAGTTGGGCCGTGAAGCAGCTTTTTCCCGTTATGCCCATCCACCGGCTTAACGAAATACCCATGCGGCGGGGCGTGCTGGGCGATATCTCCTGCGACTCGGACGGCAAGGTGGATCAGTTCATCGACCGCCGGGACGTGAAGAAGACGCTCCCGCTGCACGCCTTCAACGGCCAGCCGTATTACCTGGGCGCATTTTTACTGGGAGCGTACCAGGAGATCCTGGGCGATCTTCACAATCTCCTCGGCGACACAAACGCAGTGCACGTGACGCTGAACGAGCAAGGCGAAGTCGTGCTCGAAACCGTGGTGCAGGGCGACACGGTTCGAGAAGTGCTGGCCTACGTGCAGTTCAACGCGCAGAACTTGCTCGACGAATTCCGCAAAGATGTGGAGACCGCCGTCCGCGAACAGCGCATCGGATACGAAGAATCGGGCCGGTTGTTGAAATTCTATGAGGACGGCCTCAACGGCTACACGTATCTCGAACAGTAAGCCCAAGGAAAAAACCAGCCGGGACGGCCTGAGCGTCGTCCTGGTTTCTCCCCGCAATCCGCTCAATATCGGAGCCGCCGCCCGGGCGATGAGCAACTTCGGCTTCACCGACCTCCGCCTTGTCAACCCTTACGATGTGGCGTTCCGGGAAGCTGTTTCCGCGGTCAAATCCCACTACATCCTGGAAAGCGCCCAGGTGTTCGAACACTTGGCCGATGCCGTAGCCGACTGTTCGCTGATCGTTGGCACCACCTCACTCGGCCGGCGCGACCTCCATGCGCCACTCCATCGCCTGGAAAGTGCGGCCCGGCTGATTAAGCGGCAGTGGGAAACCGCTCGCGTTGCACTGCTGTTTGGTTCGGAGAAGTTTGGCCTGTCGAACGACGACCTGAGCCACTGTCATTGGTTTCTCCGGATTCCGACCCGGGACGAGCACGGCTCCATGAACCTCGGCCAAGCCGTCTCCATCTGTCTCTATGAATTGAGCCGGAACAGCCGTGCCGCGTCGCAGCAGTTTCCGGCGCCGGCCAATGCCGCTAACCAGGATCTCGAACGCATCAACGCGCTGCTGCTGGAGATTCTCTCCAAGAGTAGCTACATCAACGAGCGGACTCGCCATTCCACGGAACTCAAGCTGCGCCGCCTCATGAAACGTCTACACCTGCCTGCCCACGACGCCGAAGTCTGGCTGGGAATCTTTCGCCAGATCCTTTGGAAAATCGACCGCAGTTAGTAAGTGTGTGTCGCTGAGCACTGTCAGCATGAGCGCAGGAGTGCACGCCCGCAATGGCGAAAAGCCGTTTGCGAGCCGTGACCGTGAGGGAGCGGACGTCGATAGGCATCCGCTTGCTCACGAGCGCGGTTCCGTGCCGATTCCTCGCTGATTGCCGGCGATCATCTCGCGGGCGATGATATCCTGATTGCCGATGACGAAGATGCAACACACCTACCGGCTTTCGCGGGCGCTAGGTGACGACGATCTCGCGGCTGTCTCCCGCATTCACTCCGTCTACGGCATTTTCCAGGCCCGTGTCCGCCCATCGCTGGACGAACTCTTCGTGGAATATGACGCCACTCGTTTTTCCACCAACGATGTCAAGGCAGTTCTTGAGCGCAACGGCATTCCCCTCGCAAGCTAGAGACGCTTGGCAGACCGGTCTGCGTGAAAACTCCGGCACAGAACCGCGCGCGTCAGCAAGCGGATGCATCAATAAATGGTCCCGAGCCGCACGCGTCGCGCACTCGGTTCTTATATGCCTCACCATTTGGGGAGCGGCCTCCTGCCAGCCGCAGCGGTCACTCGCTGATCGCGCTCCCCTCACCGTTCCTGAGCAAGGAGCGAAATGGAATCGCACAGGCGTGGAACCCATCAGTTCAGGCAATCTGTTGCCCGGCGCTGTGTCGGGCACTCGTCTGACTTACTCCGGACCTCTACCGATCACGGTCGATCTTTACCAAATGCCTTCGAGTGGCTCCGCTTTCGAGGCGGCGCAAAGATGGCGCACCACTCCGGGGAAATCAATCGCCTACCGAAACGATCTGTTTCTGGTGGTTAACTGTTCGCAGCCGGATGCAGCGCGGGATTTCGCCGCACCGTTTCTCGCCGCTCTACAGTAGCGGACTATCGCGCCGCCCCGTCCGGTTAGCGGCATAATCGAAAAATGCTCTTTGTCGACGTTCCTTCAGGTGGACGGACTCTTTCCTTCGCATTCGCTTTAATGACCATCGTGTCGCCGTTATCAGCCGCGACGCCGTCGGCTGTCGGCGACTGGCCTGCGTATGGCCACGACCCGGGTGGTCAGCGCTACTCGCCTTTGACCGCCATTAATCGCGATACCGTCAAAAACCTTAAAACCGCCTGGACGTTCCGCACCGGCGATGCGTACAAACCACCAGAAGGCCGCTCAACCGCCTTCGAAGCCACACCGCTCTATGTCGACGGAACTCTGTTTCTGGGCACTCCTCTGGGTCGAGTCATCGCTCTCGACCCCGAAACGGGCAAGGAGCGCTGGTCCTACGATCCGAAGATCCCAAGGGACAAGGGCTACGGAGATTACGCCAATCGCGGGGTTTCGACCTGGGCATCAGCCAAGGGCCAGCGGCGTATTTTTATAGCGACCATCGATGCCCGTCTGATCGCCCTCGACGCCTCCAACGGAAAGCCCTGCGCGGATTTCGGAGACAACGGCATCATTGATCTTCGACATGGCCTGCGCATCGCGCCACGCGGTTTTGCCGATTACGAAGAAACCTCACCGCCCGCCATCATTGGGAATGCGATTGTCGTGGGATCGGGCATCGCCGACAACGGCGCAACCGATCAGCCCAGCGGTGAAGTACGCGCCTTCGATGTGCTGACCGGGAAACAACTCTGGTCATGGGACCCCATCCCCCAGGATCCTCGCCTCCCCGCAGCGGAAACGTGGAAGAACGGCAGTGCCGCAAAAACCGGTGCGGCGAATGCATGGTCCATCATTGCCGCCGACCCCGCACGCAACCTCGTTTTCGTTCCAACCGGCAGCCCGAGCCCTGACTACTATGGCGGCGAGCGACTCGGCAATAACGTCTACGCCAACTCGATTGTGGCCCTCAACGCCGAAACCGGCCAGCCGGTCTGGTACTTCCAAACCGTTCACCATGATCTGTGGGATTACGACGTTGCATCGCCGCCCCTGCTTTACGACATTCACCAAAATGGCAAGCTGATTCCCGCACTGGCCGTTGGTTCAAAAACCGGACACTTCTTCATTCTGAATCGGGAAACCGGGCAGCCCATCTTCGGAGTGGAGGAAAAACCAGCCCCGAAAAGCGACGTTCCCGGCGAGGTTTCCTCCCCTACCCAACCTGTGCCGGTTCTTCCCAAGCCGCTGGTGCGGCAATCATTCGACCCGAATACAGCGTGGGGCCTCGGTGACGAGGATCGCGCCTGGTGCAAAGCCGAAATCTCCAAGTTGCGCAATGACGGCATCTTCACGCCGCCGTCACTCCAGGGATCGCTGATCTTTCCAGGCAACATCGGCGGGATGAACTGGGGAGGCGCTGCCTATGATCCTGCGCGCGATCTGCTCATTCTGCCCGCCAACAATCTGGCCGCGGAAGTTCGCCTGATTCCGCGGGACGATTTCGCCAAGGAACGGTCAGTGAACCGCGATCTCCACGGCGATTGGGAGTTTGCGCCGCAGCGCGGAACACCGTACGGAATGGCGCGGCGCTTTTTGCTAGCCCCGAAATTTCACCTGCCGTGTACGCCGCCGCCGTGGGGCGTCCTTACTGCTATCAATGCCTCGACCGGCGAAGTGAAGTGGCAAGTGCCGCTGGGGCAGTTTGCCGGAACGGAGAAGATCCCGGCGGCAAAGTCCTGGGGCAGTCCTTCTCTAGGCGGCCCGATCGCGACAGCCGGCGGCATCACCTTCATCGCGGGCACCATAGAGGCCGCCATTCATGCATTCGACAGCGAGACGGGCGCAGAACTCTGGAAGGCGGTGCTGCCCACCAGCGCGCGCTCCACGCCCATGACATTCCTGGGGCCGGATGGCAAGCAATATTTGATCGTCTGCGCGGGCGGCCATGATGCCGGCGGACTGCCGCTCGGCGATTACGTCGTGGCGTTCACGTTGCCCTAGCGCCCGCGGAACAAACGCCGACCGGGACTGGCGCCTGTGTCCCAAGGCGCGCACCGCTTCCGAATCGTCAACGGAGCCTCATCGCCGCGTGGACACAGCGAGCCTGTCCCAAGATGCTGCAAGCTACAGCCGACCGATTAATGAGGCCCCCCTTCACCCCTACTTCACCGTGATCTGATACGGCATCAACTGCAGAATTCCACCCCTCATCAGCGATGGGCTCGGCATGAAACCAAGCGTCTTGCGAAGTTTGTTCTCCGCCGCCGCATCCGCCATCTGGTCGACCGGGCTGCTCGTCAGCAGTTCCAACAGGCTGCGGCGAGCCGGATAAGCAATCAACGAAACCTCTCCCGTGAGCTTGGCTCGCTGCTTAAGGATCGCGATCGCCGAATCGATCCCGCCCAAATCGTCCACCAGCCCGTTCGACTTCGCCTGTGCTCCCATCCAAACGCGCCCTTGAGCGAGCGGGTCGATTTGGTCATACGACTTCTTTCTCGCCGTCGCCACTTTCGAAACAAAGGAGTGATAGGTCGCCTCGATGCCTTCATGCAGCTTTTGTTTCTCCGCGTCGGAGAGCGTCGTAAAGGCCGAATCGATTCCAGCGAACCTGCCGCGCTCCAGCGCATCCACCCCGATACCGAGCTTGTTGAAGAGATCCTTCACATTTGCTTTTCCGTAGATCACGCCGATCGATCCGGTAATCGTATTGGGGTAAGCCACCACCTGGTTGCCGGTCATCGAAATGAAATAACCGCCCGAGGCCGCGTAGTCCGACATCGAAATCACGAGCGGCTTAGCGTCACTCAGCAGTTTCAGCTCGTGCAGAATTTCGTCGGACGCCACGGCGTCACCGCCGGGCGAATCCACGCGCAGGATCACGCCCTTCACGGTTGTGTCTTTCCGCAGTTGCTGGATCGTCTTCGTGATGTTCTCAGAAGCGATCACATCGTTGTTCCCGAACATGTCGTCGACCCGCCCACGAACAATGTCGCCGTCAGCCGCCAGAAACGCAATGTGATCCCCTTTGTACGGAATCGCGCGAGAGTAAGTTCGTAGCGACACTTTGGTCAGGTCGCCGGCTCCTGCCTTGTTCTTGAGCTCGTCAAACATCAGGTCTTCATAAGCGAGCACGTCCAACAGTCCATCATCCTTGGCTTGGCCTGCCGTGAACGGCCCTTGATTCACCGCTGCCTCGACGTCTTCGGATGTCTTGTGCCGGCCATTCCCAACTGTTTTGCAGAAGTCGCCATACAGCTGGTCGAGCACCTGATTCAGTACCTCGCGTGTCTCCGGCGACATGTCTTTTCGCGTAAACATATCGCCGGCGTCCTTATAGCGGCCGATATGGTCGAACTCAAACGCCACGCCCAATTTGTCCAGCGCGCCTTTCAGGTACATCGTCTCCAGCCGCATGCCCTTCACGTTCACCAGATCGTCCGGCGAATCGTAAATCTTGTCGGCCACCGAAGCGATGTAGTAGTCGCGCATGCCGGCGCCCTGCAGTTGCGCGTACAGCGGCTTACCCGACTTTTTGAACGCCAGCAGGTCGTCGCGAAGTTCTTGCAGTTTGGCCCAGCCGACGCTAAGCCCTCGTGGGCGAATCACCACTGCTTTGATTCGTTTGTCGGTGGCCGCAAAGCGCAATGAAGACCAGAAGTCACGCACCGTAACCGGCGCTTGCTGTTCGAAAAACGGAAGAGGCACTTCAATGGGTGCGGCTTCGGGAAGGTCGCCGTCCAGATTGAGCAACAGAACCGAATTTCCTGCAATCGTCGGTGCTTGCCGGGAAGAGGCTAGCTTGGCAATAGCCAGCAGGAAAATCACGCCGCACAGCGCCGCAAACACAAGACCCACGAGTACGCCTAACAGGAACTTCTTCATAACTCCGGTGCTCTCCACTCGCAGGTTAACAGAGGCACCCCGGCAGCATGGCCCTCCACCCCGCGCCGTGGGGCGGATGCCAACATCCGCGCAGGACGCCTACGTCCGTCTCTTCCCAGCTCACGAATCGGACCCCTCTAAATTCGGCCAGCCTACACTCGTTGTCGGAGGCTGCTTCTGTTCCCGATCTTCGAGACAACGGCGTCGAGCATTCTCAGTCCAACCACCGGCTTCATTCGCGAGGCGGGCTTCACGCATTCGTTGACGCCGGCTCGCAACTGCACCTATGGTTGTTCCTACTGCTACGTCCCAACCATGGGCATCTACGGCGGTTTGAAGCCTGAGGATTGGAGGCGCTGGGGTCAGTTCACCACCTTCAAAGCCAACGCCGCGCCGTTGCTGCGCAAGCAACTGCGGGCCACCCAGATTATCTACTGTTCCCCTTTGGTGGACCCATACCAACCCGCTGAACTTCTCGATCCCCACATGCCCGCTCTGTTGGCCGCAGTGGCGGAAACTCCGCCTCGCGTTTTCGTGATCCAAACCCGTTCGCCGCTGCTTCTGCGCGACCTCGCGATTCTGCAGGAAATTGCACTTCGTACCAAGCTGCGTATCAGCTTCTCCATCACCACCAATCGCGACCATGTCCGCCGCCGCTATGAGCCGCATTGCGAACCGAATGACGAGCGCCTGGGCGCCGTCCGCCAACTGCGGGCCGCTGGAATTGAGGTATACGCAACTCTCACGCCGCTCCTGCCTTGCGATCCGGAACGGCTTGTGAATGACGCACTGGAAGCCACCGGGCGGCGCTTGATCGGCGATCCCTTGCATGTCCGTGGCGTAAAGCCTCGCGGCGCCACCACCCGCCACGTAGCTCTTCAGATTGCCGAACGGTACGGCGAAACAGAGTGGTTCGACCCTGCCTTCCAGGAATCCGTTGTTCATACTATGAAGCGTGTGGCCCATGCGGCGAATCTCGACTTCGCCACCGGCCCCGAGGGCTTTCAATGGCTGGCACAACCTTAATCGAAACTGCTACGGCAGACCAACCTACTCCTGCTGTCATTCTTGAGCGGCTCGGCATCCGCGGCATCTCGCAAGGCGCCTGTGGAAAGCAGTGGCTGACCTGTTCCGGACCCGAATTGCCATCCTATAGCCCACGCGATGAATCCCTGCTTGGCACCGTACAAACCGCTACGCTGGCCGATTATGAGCAGGTGATCGCGGATGCCGAGGAGGTCTTCACTCGCTGGCGGATGCTCCCCGCCCCCCAGCGCGGCCTGATTGTCCGCGCCATCGGTAACGAACTGCGGAAACACCTGGACGACCTCGGCACGCTGGTCACGCTCGAGATGGGCAAGATCCTGGCCGAAGGCAAGGGTGAAGTCCAGGAGATGATCGACATCGCCGATTTTTCCGTCGGCCTCTCGCGGCAGCTCTACGGCCTCACGATTCAAAGTGAGCGGCCGCTGCATCGCATGTATGAGCAATGGCATCCGCTCGGCCTGGTCGGCGTCATTTCGGCCTTCAACTTTCCCGTGGCCGTCTGGTCCTGGAATGCCCTCGTCGCCGCAGTCTGTGGCGATTGCGTCATTTGGAAGCCCTCGCCCAAGACGCCGCTAACCGCCATCGCGGTGCAGCACATCTGCCGGCGGGTACTCGTCGCTCATGGATGGGAAGGCGTCTTCTCCCTGGTGATCGGCAGCGATGCCGACGTTGGCGAAAGCCTCATCAATGACAAGCGCGTCTCTCTCATCAGCGCCACCGGTTCCACCCGCATGGGCTACCGCGTCGCGGAGGTGGTTTCCAAACGCATGGGCCGCACGCTGCTGGAGCTGGGTGGGAACAACGCCGTCATCGTGATGAACGACGCCAACCTCGATCTGGCCCTGCGGGGTGTCTTGTTTGGCGCGGTCGGCACGGCCGGCCAGCGATGCACGTCCGTGCGCCGTCTCTTCCTGCAGCGGGGAGTGGCGGCCGCTTTCAAGGAGAAACTGCTCGCCGCCTACCAGCAGATTCGCATCGGCGATCCGCTCGCGCCCGCCACACTGGTTGGCCCTCTGATAGATGCCGCCGCTGTCACGATGATGGATCACGCTCTTCAGTTCGCCGTGGAGCAGGGTGGAACGGTTCTCACCGGCGGCGGCCGGATCAGCGGCCAGCCCGGCTTTTACGTCACCCCGGCCATTGTCGAAGCCCGGCACGATTTGCCCATCGTGCATCATGAGACCTTCGCGCCCATCCTCTACCTGATCGAGTTAGATTCCCTGGACGAAGTTCTGGCTTGGCATAACGAAGTTCCGCAGGGTCTCTCGTCCGCCATTTTCACCGACAGCGTTCGGTCTGCCGAAACATTCTTGAGCGCTCGTGGCAGCGACTGCGGCATCGCCAACGTCAACATCGGAACCAGCGGCGCTGAGATCGGTGGCGCATTCGGTGGCGAGAAGGAAACCGGCGGCGGCCGCGAGGCGGGCAGCGATTCCTGGAAGGCCTACATGCGCCGTCAGACTGTCACCATCAACTGGTCAGCGGATTTGCCACTGGCGCAGGGAATTCAATTCGACCTCTAGTGCCGCAGCCCAGCATAGTCGCGAATGCGGCCAAGGCGCTGGCGGTTTTGAACCAGCGTGTCGTCGCGTGCCGGCTCTGCCCGCGCCTGGTAGAACATCGTGAGCGCGTTGCGATCGAGAAACGCCGAGCGTACTTGGACTGGACCTACTGGGGCCGTCCCGTGCCCTCTTTCGGAGATCCCGCCGCGCGCCTCCTCATGATTGGCTTGGCCCCGGGCGCTCACGGGGCGAATCGAACCGGGCGTATGTTCACGGGCGACCGTTCCGGCGATTTCTTGTACCGTGCCCTTTGGCACACCGGTTTCGCCAACCAGCCCGAAAGCACCTCAATCGACGATGGCCTTACGCTAATCGACGCCTACATCATCGCGCCGGTCCGCTGTGCCCCTCCTGACAATAAGCCGTCGCGGGACGAGATCCTCCGCTGCCGCCCGTTCTTCGATGAAGAGCTTTCCACGCTGCCCAACGTTCGCGTCGTGGTTGTGCTCGGCGGCATCGCTTTTGAAAACTACCTTTCGGCGCTCCAGCGCCGGGGCCTCATTGCTTCTCGCAGTGCCTGGCGCTTCGCGCATGGAGCCGAGTATGAAACCCACGCTGGCGGCCCAGTCGTTCTCTGCTGCTACCACCCCAGCCAGCAGAACACGTCCACCGGGCGCTTAACGGCCGAAATGCTTCACGCTGTCTTTGCCCGCGCCAAATCGATTCTGGCGGCACACTGACCTCGCCGGACGGCGTATGAAAACAACCCGTGCGCCACAATAAACTGATCCGCATGACGCTTCCTGACCGGCTGGCGCAGTACTTCGAATTCAAACACCTGGGCACCAACTGGCGGACCGAACTACTGGGTGGCGTGACCACTTACGTCACCATGGCCTACGTCATCTTCGTCAATCCTGCCATTCTCCACGTGGCCGGCTTACCGATTGCAGCGGTAACCGTGGCGACCTGCTTGTGCGCCGCCGTCGCCAGCATAATGATGGGCGTTTTCGCCCGCTACCCCATCGCCCTCGCTCCGGGAATGGGCCTGAATGCGTACTTCACCTACACCGTTGTGAAGGGGATGGGCGTGCCCTGGGAGACGGCACTGGGCGCCGTGTTTCTGTCGGGAGTGGCGTTCCTGCTGCTAACCCTCGCCGGATTGCGACAACTCATCGTGAAGGCCATCCCACGGGAGCTTTACTCGGCGGTCGCAGTAGGCATTGGGCTCTTCATCGCCTTTATCGGGCTTCGCAATTCGGGCTTGATTATCTCCTCGCCGGCGACCTATGTGGCCCTCGGCAGCGTCAAAGCGCCACAAGCCCTGATCGCCATCTTCGGCCTGGTGGTAACGCTGGTCTTGTTTGTTCGCCGCGTTCCCGGCGCGATTCTACTGGGCATCGTTGCCTCGACACTTATCGCTATCGCCACGGGCCAAGTGTCGTGGAAGCCGGCGCATTTCTCAATAACGGAACTGACCGCCACAGCCTTTCATCTGGATGTTCTCTCAGCGCTGCGCCTCGGTGGCCTGGAGATTATTTTCGTTTTCCTGTTCGTGGATCTCTTCGACAATCTGGGGACGCTGCTGGCGGTGACCCGGGAGGCCGGCTTATTGCCCGCTAGCCTGACGCAAGCCAACGAAGAGATCCCACGTCTGCGACGAATCCTGCTGACAGATTCCATTGCTACCATGTTCGGCAGTCTCATGGGCACATCCACCGTCGTCAGCTATGTCGAAAGCGCTGCGGGAATCGCCGCCGGAGCGCGCAGCGGCGTCACGGCCATCGTCGTCGGTCTGCTGTTTCTGCTGTCGCTGCCGCTTGCCAGCCTGGCAGGTCTAATTCCGGTCAGCGCTACCGCGCCCGCGATGATTCTGGTTGGTGCGCTGATGATGGCCAGTGCCGCGGACATTGACTGGCCGGACCCCGTGGCCGCGATCCCTGCCTTTCTGACCATCCTCACCATCCCTCTGACCTTCAGCATCGCCACGGGCATCTCGTTTGGCTTTATCGCGAGCGCCTTGCTACGCCTCGTCGCGGGCCGCTTTCAAAAAGAGGATTGGCTTCTGTACCTGCTAGCAGTGCTGTGCATCCTGCGATTCGCGTATCTAGCGGGGTAAGGCTGACACCAAACACCTGAAAAGGTAATCCGCCAAAGTGCACCAGGGTGGTGCACTGGGTACAATAGAGTCATGAAGGCCCAAGCGAAGCCCCGTTCCCGCAAGCCAAGGTCGATTCGTCAGAGTGTGACCCTCCCGGCAAAACTGGCGGCCGCAGTTCGGCGCGTAGCGAAGGAACGGCGCCTGACCAATAGTCGGGCGTTGGTGGAATTGGCTCAACGGGGCGTTGACGCCGAAGCCGAGGCTCGCGAGAGTCTCAACGCGACCTATCGGCGGTTTATGTCCGAAGCTGATCCTAAGCGAAAGGGCGACGCGGGCAAGGACCTGATCCGCGCAATCTTCGGGAAAGATGCCCTTGCCGAAGATCCGGTTCGCTAGCCTAGCTTGGGTCAAGACAGGTCCTCATGCTCCCGATGGGGAATGGTACAAAGACTTCGGCTCGTTCTTTCTGTGCGGGTCCGGTGAGTTGCCCAAGACGGTTTTGCTAAAGGGCATGATTCCGTTCGGACGGACGTCGAGTAGGTTCAATACACAGCCGGCGGACTCGGTGGTGCCGGAGGTTGACTCGGCGGCGGGAAATAAGGCATCTGCCCGCCCGTCTGGAAGAGCCGCTCTGTCTCCTGATTGAACAGCACCCAGATGCCGTAGACGCCCAGCGCGGTCCCAATCGGAACCGTCGGTAAATGCAGGATCGAGACGATGATCATCAGGATTCGCGCCCAGCCCTTGAAGTTCAACAGTCCCCAGCCCCCGATGATCCCGGGCAGACCGACCAGCACCACCAGGAAAGCTATGCCTAGACCGATGAGGGCCATGATGGGCGCTGCCACCACGCTGTCGTTGCCGGAAGACAGGCCCAGAAAGCCGGCGATACCACCAAACACCAGCAGCACAATGCCGCCTGCCAGCACGATCAAGCCCCCCCAAACCATGTTCAGTATTCCCAAGATCTTGACGTGATCCCTCACCACATTCCTCCTTGTTCCAACTCTCCGCTACCAGGCCAGCTCAACCGCTGCCAAGCCCGTGTCCCCTTTTACATCAATGACCAGAGTATAGTCATTCTTGGCTCCGGGCGGTTCCACAACCTTGGCCGAAACGCCTCCGACTAGCGATAGGGCCGCGGCGGCATGCGCTGACTTCATCGGCTTGGCTCCCGCCTGCTTCTCGATTTCTCCAGCCGCATCTCCTGACATCACATGGACGCCATCTTCGCGGATCGCCAGCCTGGCCGTTCCGTGCACATTTCCACGCCAAACCGCCCCGCACGTGATCTTTTCCGGTTTGCCGTCGACTACCCAAGCCGTGTCTTCCGGTGCGTGCGTGTTGTGCTTGGTCTTGTGATCCCGATCCCCCATAGCCGCCATCGCTTTTTTCGTCATATGACCCAGACCATTCCAGGAGATCTCCAATTGATATGGGTACAGCCCGTCCTGCCTGTCTTCTATACGCACGCGAAGGGCGTACCCGTTCGATAAACTTGGCTGCTCGACTACATGCACATAGCCCCGGCTCGAGACCGGTTCCACGTCAATCTCCATGTCATCGGCAGGCATCGGCGTCACGAATCGGTAGATGACATTGGTGGGCATCGGACCCGATTTCGACTCGATCGTCACCCGGTCGCCTTGAACCACAAGATCATGAATTCCTTGGAGATCTGCCTGCCAGATCAGGTTCGGACGACCGCCGCCGGCCTGCAAAACGGCGGGTAGAATCCCTAGCAGGAGAACCACCACGAAGTTCCCCCAGCGGCAACGGGTCAGCAAAAAACTTCGAAAAAAGCTAAAATGTTCTTGGCTAGCAGTTCTTGCCTCGCCGCCCGACCGAGTTGCCCCGCGAAGAGGTTTCTGCTGTCTGCCGGCCAGCAAGGCATCGCAACTGCTTGAACCTGTTGACTCTATGATTTTGAAGCCTTTCGCCTTCGCTCTTCTGCTGGCCGCCCAGCCACTGTCTTCGCGACTGGCTGATCGTTTGTTCGATAACACGTTTGAAGGCATTTACCGGCTTACTTTCTTTGACTGGGCTCTGCTTGTCCCGTACTTCACAATCTTGATTATCCTCTCTGTGTACGGAATGCATCGCTATGAAACCATGCGGGGTTACTTCAAGCACCGCAAAAAGCTGCCTAAGGAGTCTCCAGTTCACTTCGACCAACTGCCGAAGGTGACGGTTCAGCTGCCGCTTTTTAATGAGCGCTTCGTCGTTGCGCGGCTGCTCGAGGAAATCTCGAAAATCGATTACCCGCGCGACTTGCTGCAGATCCAGGTGCTGGACGATTCGACCGATGAAACCCATCCCTACACCGAACGGCTTTGCAATGAATATCGGGCCCAGGGTTTTCCCATCCAGTACCTGCATCGCACCAATCGCCATGGCTACAAGGCCGGTGCCTTACAGGAGGGTCTCAAATCCGCAACCGGCGAACTGATTGCCGTCTTTGATGCCGATTTCGTCCCTCCAGCTGACTTCCTCACGCGTACGGTTCACTTCTTTGCCGACCCCACGGTCGGTGTCGTACAGACCCGCTGGAGCTACCTGAACAAGGAGTACAACATCCTGACCCAGGTCCAGGCGATGCTGCTCGATGGGCATTTCGTACTCGAACACGGCGCGCGCTATGGAGCGGGTCTCTTCTTCAATTTCAATGGCACGGCCGGTATCCTGCGCCGGACCATGATTGAAGACGCCGGCGGCTGGCAGCACGATACCCTCACGGAAGATTCCGACCTCAGCTACCGTGCGCAGCTTAAGGGCTGGCGCTTTATCTACATGCCTGGCCTCGATTGCCCTTCCGAGCTGCCGGTCGAAACCCACGGCTTCCAGGTTCAGCAATCGCGGTGGGCCAAAGGCCTGACCCAAGTCGCCAAGAAGCTGCTGCCGTCCATAATGAAGGCGGATATTCCCTGGCGCGTGAAGGCCGAAGCCTTTCTGCATCTAACGCCAAACATCACCTACCCGTTGATGGTGGTTGTGTCCGCGCTGATGTTGCCGGTAATGATTGTCCGTTTCTATATGGGCTGGTTGCAGATGTTGCTGATCGATTTCCCGTTGATCATCGCTTCCTTCGTCTCAATTTCCGCCTTCTATCTCTATGCACAGCGGGAACTCTATCCGAAGACGTGGTGGAAGTCGATCGTCTTCCTGCCCATGCTTATGGCGGCCGGTGTCGCACTCACCATCAGCAACACCCGCGCCGTGTTGGAAGCATTGATCGGCGTGCAGACCAGCTTCGTGCGAACGCCCAAGTATGCCATCGGCGTGGACAAGGTTCGTACTGCTGCTCCGTCTGCCTATCGCCGGCGCAGCGGCTGGCTTCCTTACGTCGAACTCGGCATCGGCACCTACTTCCTCGCCATGGTTACCTTTGCCATCGAAACCATGAACCTCCTCTCGGTGCCGTTCCTGTTGCTTTTCGTGTGCGGCTACTACTGGGCCGGTTTTACTACGCTGTACCAGGAGCATCAGGATAGGGTGCAATGGCAGCGGGCGCGCCGTCTGGCCGAAGCCGCCTAGCCTTCACAACACTTTGAACCCAAGCTGCGGTCTCGCCCCGGTATAGTCCGTTCTGGCTATTTGTGCGCTTCCCAAATGCTTTGCGCCACGCTCACCCATATCCCGTACTGGAATAGGCCGGCCGGTCCCAGGACGTTGGTTCCATTGGCGATTCAGACTTTTCCTACCATACTCGAGCCATAGCGTTCCGAAAAGGACAGTATGAATACTCCGCGGGGGAGCGCCGCTCGTTTTGCCGCGTCGCTTGCGATGATCGCGTTGCCGGCGTTCGTTCAAGCCGGCTCCATCTATAACGTCACCAATTTCGGCAATCTGCAGGGCTCGTCCGGAACGGCCCTCGCAATCGCTGGTGGCGTCGTGGCGGGCTATGCGATCGACGCACAGGGCGACCAGGTCGCGGCATACGCGAACGGCGGCGCGCTCACGTCACTCGGCTTTGCAGGGCAAGCCAACGGTATCAATTCATCCGGCGAGATCGTCGGCAACGATGGCAATCGGGGATTCACATGGCAATCCGGCGTCACCACGCAACTCGGGAGTTTGGGCGGGGGAATTAGCGCCGCAACAGCTGTCAACAATTCCGGGGAAGTAGTGGGCGGTGCAACCACCGCGCGCGGTCAAACCCTCGCTGTGATTTTTAGCAAGGGACAGATACAAAGCCTGGGAACGCTCGGCGGAAACTTCAGCAGCGCGTACGGGGTCAACAAAGCGGGGCAGATTGCGGGCACCAGCCAAACTTCCAGTGGCGCCATGGCGGCTTTCCTCTGGAATGGCCAGACCATGCAGAATCTGGAAACACTGGGCGGATACTCCAGCTACGGCGCCGCGATCGATGCCTCCGGGCAGGTGGTAGGCACGTCCCAAACCGCCTCGGGATATTTGAACGCCTTCCTGTGGACGGCTGGAACTATGCAGGATCTGGGTACTCTGGGGGGTTCGACCAGCGTTGGCCTCGGAATCAACGATAACGGCAGTGTGGTCGGCTACTCGCTCACACAGGGCAACGCGGCCACCCATGCGTTCCTCTACACCAACGGTGTGATGACCGACTTGAACTCGCTGCTGCCCGTGGGCAGCGGATGGACGATAACCGAGGCCTATGGCATCGATGACAACGGCAACGTCGTCGGTGCAGGCGTATTCAACGGAGTGCAGTATGCGGTCGAACTCATCGACTCGCCGTCCGGCGGACCTTCCAATCCCACTCAGCAGACCCTCCAATCGCCTCTCGCAACACCAGAGCCTTTACCCGCCCTGCTCATGGGCGGCGGTTTGGTCGCTGCCGGTATTCTCTTCCGCCGAAAGCGCAAGCCGGCACGCACTGGAAACCCCAGAGCATAAGCTGTCACGCAACGGGCAATGATGAAAACGAATCCCACCAACCGCGTGCGTCAGAGTCCGTGTGAAAACTCCGCCACAGAACCGCGCGCGTGAGCAAGCCGATTCACGCCGAAGCCGACTGGGACACAGGCCTCTGTTCCCAAGGCGACCACAACACTCACTGCGGTGAATCCCAGCCCCTTCGCCGCGTGGACAGATCGAGAGCCTGTCCCAAGATGTTGTACAGTCGACTCGCCTCGCGTCACGCTGGCCCGACGGCACAGAATCGCGCGCGTGAGCGGATGCCTTTGCGAGCCGTGACCGTGAGAGAGCGCACTCAGAGGCCGATGTTCCGTCAAAACGCCCGGTATTTCACTTAGTTTTCTGAGGCGCGACAGTCATGGAGCGCTCGCCCAATCGCTTATGAAACCCTCGGAACCACGACCTTATTTCGAACTGAATCTGCGTTCATCGGCGGCCATGATCCGAGTTCTTCGGCTCAACCCTTGGCGCCGAACACAATATCCGCGAGCTCGTTACCCATCTTTCCAATCTCCGGCGTCGACAGGTTCGAAAGCAGAATGATGCAGGTGCGCGACTCCGGGTAACGCGACATCATCGTGGCAAAGCCCGGAAAATTTCCTTCGTGCGTGTACAGGGTGCGCCCGTTCTGTTTACCGGTAAACCAGCCATATCCGTAGCTGCTATTGTTCACCGTGGTTGTCACGTGCCCGGTGAACATCTTGTCCCGCCACGCTTTCGAGAGCAACTTGTCGGTGTACAGCGCCTGGTCCCAGCGAAGCAGGTCGTTTACGGTGGAATGTATGCCGCTGGCTGAATAAGGCACGCTCATGTCGATGTAGCTCGCGTTGACGATTCCGCCCGGGGAAGTAGCGTATCCACGGGCGCGATGCTTCACAACAGGCCGGCCCAAATCGTAACAAGTATTTTTCAAGTCGAGCGGACCCAGAATGTTCTGCTTCATGTAGTCGGCATACTTCATGCCGGAAACCTGCTCAATCACCATACCGAGCAGCACGTAGTTGGTATTGCTGTAGCCCCAGCGCTTGCCCGGCTCGAATTCGAGCGCCTTGTCCCGCACGACTCCTACCAGTTCCTGCGGCGTGTTCGACTTGATGACAACCTGGCTCCAGAACCCCGGCTGGTTGGTGTAGTTGGCGATCCCGGAAGAGTGCGTCATCAGTTGATGCAGAGTAATGTGCTGCCAGCCCTTGGGCAGGTCCTGGACGTGGTTGCCGATGGGGTCTTCAATCTGAAGGCTGCCTTTCTGCGCCAATTGGAGAATCGCCGCCGCCGTAAACGTTTTGGTCAAAGCGCCCAAGCGGAAGATGGCCAGGGGGGTTTGTGGTACTTCCCATTCGAGATCGGCCCAGCCATACGATTTTTCGAATATAGGAGAACCATTGACGGCAATCATCGCCACACCCATGAACTTCTGTTCATCGAACTTGGCTTTCATCAGATTGTGCGCGCGTTCTGTAATCGGATCCGTGTTGCCGGACTCGGTGACGCCAGCCATCAGCAGTTGAGAGACGCCCAGGCCCGCTGTACGGCGGGTGATCAAGCTGCTGTTCAGGATGCTCAAGTAAAAACCCTCCAGGCCATACCCTGGCCATTCCAGTTATGCCGTCAATGCAGTTGTACTTCCGCTAGCCAAAACGACGAGCACCGCCCTAGCATAGGTTACTGCGAGAGGTATTCAATCGCCTTCTCCAGTACTTCATCCCGTCCGTGGCGAATGCCATTGAGCGTCGGAACCACGAATACATCCGGCTGTAAACCGTTGCGCTGCAACTGCCCGCCGCTCGCCAGGCGCACATCGTGCCCAGAGAATCCAATCGTAATGCCGCCGGGAACCACAAAATTGGTGACGTCACCATTCGCGCCGGCCGTGGGGCTGCCGATGAACTTGGTCTTATTGGCAGCTTGGAGAAAAAGACCCGTGTGCTCGGCTTGGCTGATGGTCCGTTCGTCGATCAACATCACCGTCCGGCCTTTGTACTTCCACTTGTCGCTGTGCGGGATGGTCTGCACGAAAAAGTAGCTCGAAGAAGAGTTCTTTGCCTCCCCGTTCGGCAGATCGGGTGTCATGGTTATCGGGCCCGTGAAGATGGCCGCCTCCACGTCCTGTTTGTCCGTCAAGCGCGGCGCAATGGTCCAGGCCGTTCCCTTCGGGTATCCGCGCATATCGAAGATAATTGCCTTCGTATCGCGAAACTTCTCAAACATCGAGTCGACCTGATCGGGGGTGAGCCGGTCGAGATCCGCATAGCCGATGTTGCCGTCCAGCAGTTTCACCACTTCGCCGGAACGCTGGCCTTGCCGCATTGCCTCCGAATAGGCCAAATGGCGCTGCAGTTCTACCTCTTTCTGTCCTTCGCCGTCGCTGACCACCAATTTCGCGGTCGATCCATCCGGACCATTGAGCAACCGCTGCGCCGCAACGTATCCCAGCCACTGATTCGTAGAGGCCGCCAGGTATTTCGCCTCGCGGTTTATCCGCTGAGCAATATCTTCACCATCAACGCTATGCACAATGTCACCAACTTTGATACCCGCAGTTTTCGCGGCATCGTCGTAGATGCGCGTCACGACCGGCTTCTTGTCAATCAGCCGCAGCTGGATCGGGACGGGCGCCGCGCCGAAATACGCGGTCAGCTCTTTACTCCGTACGCCTGCATGCGAGTCATGAACGTGGGTCACCATCTCCGCCACAACGAGGTTGTACTCCAACGCGTCCTTTGCCGCGATGAATTTCGGCAGATAGTCAACCAACACCTCGTCCCAGTCTTCGTCAAGTAAGTCACGATAAGCAAAGAAATACTTGAAGACGCCCCAGATCTTAAAGGCTGCCAGCAGACGATACTCGACTGCGGGATAACTCATCTCCGCATAGGGTCGCTCTGTCACACGCGTAGGAAAAGCAGGAAGCCTCGCACCAGTCTCAGGCGACATCCCATCCGCGTAGACGGATTCCGATAGCCGCACCACCGCCGTTTGGCCCTCGCTCAGCGGCACTTGAATTGTTTCCACGGCAGATCCGGCGCCCTGGAAAGGAGCAAGGCGTCCCCCCGGCTTCGTGTAGAAAGCCGAGTAGTAACCGCTATAGCCGGTGCCGGCCTCCGGCGCCAGACCGTAGTGAACCCAGATTCGCTCGCCTGGAGTCTCAGCGCCCTGATTCGACCTGTGCGCGTCCGGCTTTGGCGGGCCTGCCGCCGCGATTTGCGATGCCGCGCCCAGCATGTGTGTCTCCGGATCGTGCAGCACATCGAGCATCTGCTGCGTCGCTGCGGCATATTCGTGCGGCGACTTCGCATCTCTGATATTCGGCAGCGCCTCGACCAGCGCCTTGTCCCAGTCGATGTCCTGATAAGCCAGATACGGATGGAAATACTTAACGGTGATCCACAGCTTCGCCGTGGCGGCCAAGCGCGCCGTGCCTGGATCGTTTTGCTGCGCAATCGCTGATACGGAGGCGAGAGCAGCCAGCGCCACAACGGCGCCAATGCTTCGATGCTTCATGGGCGAAACTCCAAGGCTACACCGGTCCACGATCAAGATGTGCCGCCAGCCTTCTTGAAGGACGCTGCTGGCCTGTTGGACGGTTTCACTCGGGTCGCCGCCCTCGACAAATTGTGCGACGATCGAGCCCCGGCGAGTCATTTCCTCTTTAATCCGCTGCTCCCCAACTGCCGTCAGCGAGTAGACGGTTTCTGGATCCGGCTGCTCTCCCATTCGCGGCTCAGCCTTGAGCCACCCCTCACGCTGCAATCGTTGCAAAGCTGTTGGCAATGAACCGGAACTTCGCTTGCGCGTCCGCTGGGCAGCCAGAGCCAAGTACGTAAATATTGGCTCGAGGCGTCGCTGAATTTCCAACCCGGACAATGGTCCATCCATGAACCGGTTAAGGATGAAAAAATCAAGCGTATCCCGGAGGCCGTCGGCATTGAATTCGTTCATAGAAATGATTCTCGTTTCGCCCGGAAAAGATCTCTCATCGAACGCGGCGAATTTACTTACCGATCCGCTCTTCCAACAGCACCGTCACGGTGTCGCCCACTTCCTTCCCGATTACTTTGCGCAGGTCTGCTTTTATGGGCAGCTTATGCGTGCCGTCGCCAAGCGCCATAAACGAGCTTTGAAACGCATGGCCATCAATCTTGCCTCTGACCTTGACCAAGCCCCGCGTCCCAAAAAAATGGACCGAATCAGGCCAGACAACGTAGGTCCAACCGCCTTTATTGGGGCTTTTTTGCAATTTAGCCGTGAACGTTTTGTTGATCATCGTCGCGCCGGATTAGAGGACATTATTCGGTTCCGGCTCGGGATCGCCCAGGAGTCCGAGGCCGGCCATGCGGCTCAAACCGATCGACCTGTTCGCTGCCGTAGCAAGCGCGTCTCCGGATTGGTAGTTCAATTGGGTGGGAGCGGCAAACTGCGCGCCGGAAGCCTCAACGATTTCGGCGATCTTAATGACTACGTCCTGACGAAGGGCGGTGAAGGCCATCCAGTCAGTGGTGTTGGCATAGCAGAACAACTCCACCTCGAACGCCGCTCCGTCGAACTTGTTGAGCCGGATTCTCGAGGTTCCTGACTCGATCGCGGGCAGCTCGTCCAACAGACTCTGCACACTCGCCAGCACGAGCCGAAGCTGTTCAGCTCGTGTTTCAATTCGCAGCAAGAAGATCTGGTTGATGAGCAGTTTGCGGCGGGACCTCATGTTCTCGAACTGCATTTGGGCCAGTGCCCCGTTGGGCACAACAAGCAGGCCCTGCTCAGGTGTTCTGAGCTTCAGCGAGCGAAGTCCAATATCTTCGACCGTGCCGGACCGATCGCCGATCTTGCAAAAGTCGCCCAGGTGCACGGCCCTGTCGAGGAGAAGTGAAATGCCGCCGATGAGGTTCTCCAGTGATTTTTGCGCGGCCAGAGCAATCGCGAGCCCCCCGATGCCAAGGCCCGCCAGCGTCGTCGTCACGTTTAATCCCAACAAGGCCAGCGCACAGAGAAAAGCGGCGATGATCATGGCGATGCGGGTGAGCCGCTGCATCAGAATCACGATCGACTCGCCGCCGGCGCTGTGCGTTCGCGTCCGGTTGACGACGTGGAGGAAGCCCCGGTCGGCGATTCTTGTCACGAGCCAGGCCAGTGACGCGGCCAGAAGCGCTGCCAGGAAACGGAAATAATAAAGGCGGTACAGCAGCGGGGGCTCAAGCAGGTAGACAAAGACGCCATGCAGCAGAATCGCGATGATGCACCGGAGAGGCACTTCGATGGGCGTGTCCCAGACCGTCTGGAACGGAATCCTTCGCAGCTTGGACAACATCCGGTTGGGTACGGTAAACAGAAACCCCAACGGCCAGGCAAGCAGCCAGGAGATGGGAATGGAGAGCAGCCACCCGAGCCACTGCGCGAGCGACAACCCGAGCAGGTGCCGCTGCGTGAGAGCCGGAGGGAGTCGATCGATTAGCTCCGGCTTTTCGTTTTGCAGTAATGCATAGAACTCTGGGATGCTCGCAA
Source organism: uncultured Acidobacteriaceae bacterium (assembly GCA_963740005.1). Taxonomy (GTDB): domain Bacteria; phylum Acidobacteriota; class Terriglobia; order Bryobacterales; family Bryobacteraceae; genus CAJCIT01. The sequence continues at coordinate 231,986 of CAVUCO010000055.1, forward strand.
CCGTTTCTTGCGAAACCAGCCAAATCTTGCCCGATTCGGGATCATCCACCCGCACCAGAATAAGATTGAGGGTCCTGCCCTCTACGGCCACGACACCGGCGCGCACTTGTCCCGGCGGGAGTCCTGCTTCAATTGTCCCTTTGGGATCGTCGCTCAAAAGAGCGAGGTCGCCTTCGAATTTTCGCCGCAGCGCCTTCATTTCCTTCGCCAGCTGCAGCACGTCGGTGTTTTCTCCGGCAGGCAGCTGCAAGTAACGGGCGGCGGTTGTGAAATCGTCTCGTTCCGCGTACTTCAGAAGCCCCATCATGGTGCCACGCGGGGTTTCGCGTCCGAGCGGATCGGTGGGTGCAGACGCGGCTGGGGGGGCCGAAGGGGCCGCGGGTTTCCGAAGCTGTGCCAACGAAGGCACAGGCGAGCCAAGAAATAAGAGCAAGACCAGGGCTATATCCAGAAGGAAGGCCCAGTCTCGCGACTTATTGAATCCTGGTCGCCTGTGTTTTTGCAATGGCTACCTCGTGACTTCGCTCTTCGTGAACGCCGCCGACCGTCCGACTTCCAACATCTGTTCGCCGTCCAGTCGGCCGAAAAGTTCAATCAACTTTGCGACCAGACCGGTCCAGCCGGTCTGGTGACTTGCCCCGAGGCCGGCGCCGTTGTCTCCATGGAAGTACTCATAGAACAAGATGTTGTCCTTCCAGTACGGGTCAGTCTGGAACTTCTCGGTGCCTCCGTAAACGGGGCGGCGGCCGGATTTGTCCCGTAGGAAAATCCCGGTCAGCCGGCGGGTGATCTCCCGGCTCACCTCAAACAGGTTCATCAAATTGCCGGAACCGGTCGGGCATTCAATCTTGAAGTTGTCGCCGTAATACAGGTAATAGGAAAGTAGGGCCCGGATCAGTAGTACGTTAACCGGCATCCAGACGGGACCGCGCCAGTTGGAGTTGCCCCCGAACATGCCGGTGTCCGATTCCGCCGGAAGATAATTCACCCGGTATTCCTGGCCTTCGACGTGGACGACATAAGGATGATCCAGGTGGTAGCGGGAGAGTGCTCGTATCCCGTATGGACTCAGGAATTCGTTTTCATCAAGCATCCGCGTGAGTATGCGACGAAGGCGTTGCTGGTTCACGAGCGCCATAATGCCACGCTCCCCAACCCCAAAATGGCCCGGCCCGGTCTCGTGGAAGCTCGATCTGAGTTCGGGCATCCGACGCAAGCGCTCAGCCAAGGTCGCCAGCAATTGAGGCATCAACTCCCGCTGCCATGGCTCGACGACGGAAGTGGCACAGAGGGGCAACAGTCCCACCATGGACCGGACTTTCAGCCTGGTGGCTGAACCGTCGGGAAGGCGCAGGACATCATAATAGAATCCATCCTCTTCGTCCCACATGCCACTGTCGCCCGCTTGATTCATGGCGTGGGCGATCCAGAGCTGATGATCCATTAGCTTCGTGGCTATGTCCACATACGTCGGATCGGTACCCGCCAGCTCGATGGCAATCTCCAACAGGTTCTGGGCGAACAGTGCAACCCACGAAGTTCCGTCAGCCTGTTCCAGATGGCCACCGGTGGGCAGCGTGGCACTGCGATCGAAAACGCTGATGTTGTCTAAACCGAGAAAACCGCCTTCGAACAAGTTCTTGCCGAAGCGATCTTTGCGGTTGATCCACCAGCTGAAGTTGAGCATCAGTTTCCCCAGCGACCGCTTGAGAAAATCGGTGTCACCCCTGCCGAACGCGGCCTGCTCCGTCCGATATAAGAAAAGTGTTGCCCAGGCATGCACGGGCGGGTTGACGTCGCTGAAATTCCATTCGTAGGCTGGGATCTGACCGGTGGGGTGCAGGAAGAATTCGCCCAGCAATATGTCGATTTGTTGTTTGGCGAAGTCCAGATCGACCACGGAGAGAGCGAGTGTGTGGAACGCGAGGTCCCAAGCGGCGTACCAGGGATATTCCCATTTATCCGGCATGGAAATGATGTGGTGGTTCACCAGGTGGAACCACTCCATGTTTCGGATTTGTTTGTTGCCCGGCCTCATGGCATCGATGCCGTGTTCTTCCAGCCATTTGTCGATATCAAAGCCGAAGTACTGCTTGCTCCAAAGCATTCCGGCCAAGGCTTGACGCATGACGCGAGCCTCGTCTTCGGTAGCCCGTTCCGGCGTGACGGCCCGATAGAACTCGTTCGCTTCGCTCAGCCGCGATTCCATGTCTGCCGTGAAGTTCTTGAATGGATCGCCGATCGCCACTGGCGCCACATTGCTGAGCCGCAGCCGGATGGTCGCGGTTTGGCCGGCGCCCACAGTAAGCTGATACTTGGCCGCCGCCTTGGTGCCGGTCTGCTGCGGATTCACTGCGCCCTGCTGGCCGCTCACCACGTAGTTATTGATGCCGTCCTTGACATACGGTGAGGAATTCGGCGTGCCAAAGATCCGCAGGTTGTTGGTTTCGTTCTCCGTGAAGAGAAGAGGAACAGCACCTTCGCAATAGAGATAACGCTCGCCGAGTTCCTCGTGTGAGGCAGCAACCGCCTGGGAGCCGCCCGTTGCAGTCACCTGTTTCAGGGATGGTTTTGGTGTGGCCTCCCACCAGGTCCAGGTATTGCGGAACCACAGCGTGGGCAACACCGTGAGTGTCGCTGGTTCGGAGCCACGATTAGAAATCGAAACCTGGACAAGCATATCCTCGGGAGCGACCTTGGCGTATTCCACAAACACGTCGAAGTAGCGATCGCCATCGAAGATGCCTGTGTCAAGCAACTCATACTCCATCTCGAGCCGGTTGCGGCGTTTGCTAGTCTCAATCAGGTTGGCGTATGGGTATGCGTCCTGGGGGTATTTGTACAGATACTTCATGTACGAATGGGTTGGCGTGCTATCGAGGTAGAAATAGTACTCCTTGACGTCTTCGCCATGGTTCGACTCGCTGTTCGTCAATCCGAACATGCGCTCCTTCAGGATGGGGTCCTTACCGTTCCACAGAGCAATGCTGAAGCACAACAATTGCTTGTCATCGCTGATCCCGGCGAGGCCGTCTTCACCCCAGTGGTAGGCACGGGATCGGGCCTGATCGTGAGTGAAATAGTCCCAGGCGTTGCCGTCCGGGCTATAGTCCTCGCGAACCGTTCCCCACTGACGTTCGCTTAAATATGGTCCCCACTTTCTCCAGGGGATTCTCTTATTCTTCGCTTCCTGGAGTCTGATGAATTCCGGACTTTTGTTCATTGGGCTCTCCTTGATGCTCCGCCGATCCGCGGAGGCGCTGCACAGGGCGCCAGCCGGATTCCTTACACGAATGGAGGCACAAACGTGACGGGCACGGTCCATTATATTGTCCTGCGGGCGAGCCTTTGCGCCACTGTCGCTTGCGACAGGTGTCGATCTGTGGAGACGGCAAGGCCATTACGGCAATTTCACTGCGCATTTTGCCGGTGTACCAGGATAGTCTGCGAGTGTGTCGTCAGAGTAGGAGGCCTGAAACCCTTGGCACTTATTTGTAAAGGTCCCGATTGCAGAGAAGTAGTTCGTCCCGTCGTTCCGCCGGGCGGCAAGTTCCAATCGAGAACCGAACCTCTGCGATTGCGTTGCCCAAAATGCGGCAGAGAGAACACATACTCACAGGCGGAGATTGATAAAGATGAAGCGCACCCCGAGACTGCTCCGACGACCACCGCGAAATCCGGCGGATCGTAGGTAGATCGCCGCGAGGCCAACAGTAAGTCTGAGAAACCCTCCGGCATGGTCCGGGGCTGCATTCTGACTCGCTCGGCTGCGGTCCGGTACGCTCGTGTGCTTCCCTCGCTTGACCGCAGTGCCGCCTTCACGGCATGATTGCAGGATGCCGCGCGCCGGTGGTGCGACGGCTCATGCATCCGAAGTGGGGGAAGATGGCTAAGCCTTGTTCGAACCCTAAGTACATCCGCCTTGGTATGAAACTGGGCCTCGCCATGCTGTTGGGCGCGGTGGCCGGCGCGCAAGACATCAAGTTGAATGTGACGTATGTCTGCAACGGCGAACGCGTCTACGTCGAAAACTGCAACATCCGCGATCTCTCCGACACCTCGACCTGCATGGTCGGCCATCCTGACCGCCCCTCACGCAACGGCATCATGGTCTACACCACCGAGACGCGCGGCACGCTGAAGAAGCTGTTTCCCACATGCACGCAGCCAACCGCGAAAGAGCTTGCCGCTGCCGAAGCGTTCAAGAAGAAGCAGCAGGAGCTTTACGACGCAGCCGTGGCGAAAGCGAATCCACAGGCAAACGCGCCAGCCAACTCCCAGCAAAACGCCGGTATGACGCAGGCCCAGGCACTGGGACGGATCGCCCCTCCCAAGAACGCCGAAGAACGAGCCATGCGCCGCTGCGTTTCTTCCGGGCGGCTTCCCGCCACCTGCACCGGCAACGCGCTGTTGGGCGCTTTTGGCCAGATGATTTCCGGGGTGCTTCCCGAGGCCACCAAGGAACCGCCTTCCGGCCCGGCGATGGCAGGCGTCTTCCAGGGTGCGGGCAACTGGCGCCTCGATTTCATCGATGGCGGAGTGCTGGTGAACTGCTCCTACCTTTCGCCCGACGAACACAAGTACGTTATCGAGTTCAAGAACAACCATGCCGTGATTACGGTCGCAACCACGCCCCAGCCGCTGGTCCTGAATGTGGCCGCGGATGGAACGATGTCGGCGCCGGGTCCGCGCGTGCTCGATGGTGTGGTTGCGACCCAATCCAGCGGAGGCGGATATAGGAACGCCAACGGGACGCCCATCTCAGACGGCCAGGCCGCTTCGGCCGCCGCAAACCATGAGCCCGTCTACGATTCGTCTGGCCTACGCGCAGCGAATCCCAACCTCCCCAGTACGCGCACGGCGTTCGTGCACAAAACCGTCACCTGTCCTGCGCTCAACCTTTCTTCCAAGGGCGCCAGCGTTGGCATACAGACGATGCAGACCGATCTCCTGAAAACCATGTTCAGTGGAGACAAAGGGCCGCCGACGCCTCCCGGGATTCGCATGCGTGGCATCTTTGCCGCATCAACTGGTTTCAGCGCGCAGTTCTTTCCCGAATCTGTGATCCTTGGTTGCGGCCCGGATGTGGCCCGCGCCTATCCCTACACGGTGGTGGCCGATGGAAGTAAGGCGTTCATCAAGATCGACGCGCCGGATCATCCCCTCACCGCGAGTTTCCGCCCCGATGGGTCGCTCGATGCCGGCTCCGGCCCGTATCAGGTGCACGGACGAATCGTCACCGGCCAAAACGACGACGGCGACTTCACCTTCGCACCGATGGAACAGACATGTGAGCTGGGCGTGCTCGCGCCCAGCAAGCAAATCCCATCCAGCGGAGGCACCGCCGGGACGATGGTTGCTTCGTCAGCGGGAACGTCAGGAGCAGCCGCAACCGGCACAGCTAATGGAGGCGGAAGTCTCTCAACCCCGGCGGCGCCGCTAGGCAATGCCACACTTTCCATCGTTTCTGGCTTTCCTGCGCAAGCCGGCGTTCCGAATCCGCTCGCCGGGCGTCCCTACATTTTGCTGCGCGATAGCTACGTCGACGCATTGGCAAAGGCCGGCGTCTCCGTCCCGGCGGGAGTGTCGCCGTATAAATATGTCGGCACAGCCTGTGCCAGCCGGACTCCGGATTGTCAGAAGATGATGGATGCCATCAAGGCTGATGCGGCATCAGCAGCGAGGGCGGATGCCAACGGCGCTGCAACCTTCCCTGGCGTGCCGCCAGGAAGCTATTACCTGATGATCTCGACGCGCTACAACAACCAGCCGCTGGTATGGGGTCAGGCCGTTCAGCTGAAGCCCGGCGCAAACACGTTGAAGCTCGACCAAAGCAACGCGACGCCGATCAATTGAAGAGAAGCGCTGCGAGACCGAAGGCAGGCGCTCACCATCTCACTCTGAAACAAACAGGCGCGCACCGGCCCCCCCGTGGCGCGGGCTCTTAGCCTGCTGAGCCGAGACTCATCTCGGCTCTTTCAACAATTCGACTTTTTGCGTAATGCCGACTGTGCCATAGGAGTAGAATCGGCGCAGACGACACTTGCTTGTGTCGAGCCTCCAGCGCGACGGGTCTGAGGCTTCAAAACTCGTCCGGTCTGGCCGGCCGAGGAGTCGCAATTATGCAACAAGACAGTCAAGGTTTGAACCGCCGCGCCTTTCTGGGCGCCGCGGCATTCACCATTATGAACACAAGCCTGGTGCGTGGCACGCAGGCCAATTCGGCGGTCCGTGTAGGTTTGCTCGGCTGCGGAGGCCGCGGCACGGCCGACGCTTCCAGCATGCTCACCAATGCGGGCGCGTACGTGGTCGGTCTCGGGGACTTGTTCGACGATCAACTCCAAACCGGGAAGGCACACTTCAACGCTCTCGCCGCCAAGGCCGGCCACGCGGGCGTCGACGACAAGCTCATTTTCCGCGGGCCCGATGCATGCCATGAAATGGCCGCCAGCAAGGATCTGGACGCCATCATCATCGCCACGCCGCCCTACTTCCATCCCGAGCACCTCGGGATCATCGTCGACGGCGGAAAGCATGTTTATTGTGAGAAGCCGGTGGCCGTCGATGTGCCCGGAACGCACCGCGTCCGGATCGCCGCGGAGAAAGCCGGAGGCAAGCTCAGCCTGGAAGTGGGCTTCCAGATCCGAAGCTCCGCGTCATTCATTGAGTTGGTCCGCCGCATCCACAATGGCGACTTGGGTGAGATCGCATCCGGCGCAGCCTACTATTACTGCAACTATATCGACGCGCCGCATCCCGATGCCCCGAAGGACGTGTACCGGCTGCGGAACTGGATCCACGACAAAGTGCTCAGTGGCGACATCATCGTGGAACAGAACATCCACGCCATCGACATCTGCAACTGGGTGCTGAAGGGTCATCCAGTGAAAGCTTCGGGCGTGGGTAGCAGCAAGGGCCGGCCCGACAACTGCCTGAGCAACACCTCGGTGTCGTTCACCTATCCGGACGACGTTCATGTGGCTTTCAGTTCCACCCAGTTCGGCAAGTGCGAATTCGACGTGAGCGAAAGATTCTTCGGAACGCTCGGGAGTTCGGTCTCGCCTTACTCCGGCAACCTGGGAATATTTGGCGAGCATTCCTGGAAATGGACCGCTCCGCAGAAGCAGGCCACAGCGGGGTTCTCCGCCAACGGCACCTTCTCCGATAACCTCAGCGACGCCGACAGCGAGAAGCACAAGTCATTCATCCAGAGCATTAGTAGCGGCCAGTTCCACAACCAGGCGGAGCAAGGTATCGAGTCGAGCCTGAGCGCGATGTTGGGCCGGACCGCGATTTACACCGGCAAAGAAGTGACTTGGGATCAGCTGCTGCATTCGAAGGAAGTTTGGGACGCGAAGCTCGACCTGAATAAGATCACGTAAGGCGAAGCGAAGAACATCCGCGGCACTGTGGCATCATTCTTGTCTGGAGAAAGAATGCCCGTGACACAAATCGTGTTTATGTTTGCTGCTCTGAGCGTTGGAGCTTTCCTGAGCCCCGCTTTCTCGGGCGACGAGATTTCCGAGCATGCGCACCAACTGCACTTCTCGTCCATAGTCCTGGACACGCACGACGACACAACACAGCGCTTCTTCGCGAAGGATTACGATCTAGGCGCGCGCAATCCCGAAGGCCACGTCGATATTCCTCGCATGCGTGAAGGCGGCATGAATGCCATCTTTTTCTCCATCTGGATCGACGGGCGCATCATGGGCCCGCCCGCTGTTCAAAAGGCCCTCGATCAGATCGACGCGGTACGCGAAAACGTCAAGAAACACTCCAACGACATGATGCTCGCGGTTACCGCCGATGACGTTCGCCGCGCTCACGCTCAAGGCAAAATCGCGGCGTTGATGGGCGTTGAGGGCGGCCACATGATCGGGAACGACATCCGCATGGTGCGCATTTTTGCCGATCTCGGCGTCCGCTACATGACCCTTTCTCATTTCTACAACGACGAGTGGGCGGATTCCTCCACCGACAAGCCGGCTCACAATGGACTCACTGACTTTGGCAAAGAGATTGTCCGTGAAATGAACCGCCAAGGCATGATGGTGGACATTTCCCACGTCAGCGATAAGACCTTCTACGACGCACTCGAGGTGAGCAAGGCGCCGCTGATCGCCTCGCACTCCTCCTGCCGCGCGCTCTGCGACCATGTTCGCGACATGAGCGACGACATGATCAAGGCCCTGGCTGCCAAGGGCGGCGTCATCCAGATCAACTACGAAAGAAGCTTCATCGACCAGGCCTATAAAGACGCGTACGAGAGAGAAACCGGCGGAGCCGTGGCGCACTTAAGTGAAGTCACCAAGAACTGCAACAACGACGAAGCCTGCATTTCACGCGAGATGGCTACGATGCAAAAAAAGTTGATTGCCGAAGGCAAGCTGCCTCAGGTCAGTTGGGAGAGAATCATCGACCACATCGATCATGCCGTAAAACTGGTGGGGGCCGATCACGTAGGGCTGGGCTCCGATTTCGATGGCGCCGATATGCCGGCCGGCATGGAAGATTGTTCCAAGCTTCCAAAGATCACCCAGGCTCTGCTCAACAAGGGCTATTCCGACAGCGATATTCGAAAAATTCTCGGCGAGAACACCCTGCGCGTGATGGAGCAAGCCGAGCGCGTGAGTAAGGAGATGCAGGCGCAGCAATAGGGGATAAGCCGCGAGGTCAGCCATGGCGCTACACTCGTGGTTGTAGGGCAATGTCTACATGAAACTCGAGGTTGAATTAGACCTGCCGCCGGAAGTCCTGGAACTCGCCTCGACGGCTGACTTGCGAGACGTTTACAGAACTGAAGTTGTCCTGCGTCTTTTCGAGGAAGACCAAATTGGATCTGCTCAAGCGGCGGCCCTCCTCGGCCTCACCCGCTTGCAATTCACGGAACTCCTTCGCCGCCGGGGAATTCCGCATGTCACTTACACCGCCGACGACTTGACAGAAGACCTCAAAGATCTGAACAGCCTCCGTCCGGAGCTAGAGAAGAACGTCGCGGAGTCGCGTGCCCGCGGTCTCGAATAGCTCTCCGCTGATCTATCTTTCGGCCCTCGGCGACTTGGACTTACTGCCCGCCCTTTTTAGACGGATATTGATTCCCGAAGCAGTATTTCGAGAGGTCGTAGTCAGCGGCCAAAATCAGCGAGGCCAAAGTGAGGTTGAATCGGCCATAGGCAGTTGGTTGGAGGTAAGGCCGGTCAACGACGGCGAGGGCGTTCGCGGGCTGGCTCGCCGTGTACATCTCGGCGAAGCCGAGGCCATTGTGCTCGCCAGGGAAGCGGGGCTGCCAGTTCTGCTCGATGACCGCCGGGCGGTACACGCAGCACGACTGACTCAGATTCAGGTGATCCGAACCATCGGTCTCTATTTGGAAGCGAAGCGACTTGGGCTCATTCAGTCAGTTCGCCCGAAGCTTGACCACCTTCGCAAAAGAAAGGTTTCGGCTCCAGGAGCGCGATTACCTCGCCGTCCTCAATGCTGCCGGCGAGGCTTAGCCAGCCTACCGCTGTATCCGCGCCGTCCCGCCCTTCGCCAAGCTCTTCACCTGCTCCAGCGTTGCCATTGTCGTGTCGCCTGGGAAAGTCGTCAGTAGCGCTCCGTGCGCCCAGCCCATCCGCAACGCGTCGTCGGGAGATTCGTCCTGCATAATCCCGTAAAAGAAGCCGGCTGCGAAGCCATCGCCGCCGCCGACCCGGTCCAGGACATCCAGTTCGCATTGCGGCGACACGTGCGTTTTGCCCTGTATCCAAGCCACCGCGCCCCAGCGATGCCGGTTGGTAGAGTGCACCTCGCGCAGAGTGGTCGCAACAATCTGGATCTGCGGATGCTTCTCCACAACACCGTCAATCATTTCGAAAAACGCACTGGGGTCCAGCTTCGATGTGGTGTGGACCTCCGGGCCGGGAATGCCAAGCCCCTTCTGCAGGTCTTCCTCGTTGCCCACCAGAACGTCGACGTACTTCAGGATTCGCCCAATCACCGCGACCGCCCGCGTATGCCCACCCGAAAAATTCCAGAGCTTTTCGCGGTAGTTCAAATCGAACGAGACAATCGCGCCCGCCGTCTTCGCGGCTTGCATGGCTTCGATAATGACCTCAGCCGTGGTCTCCGAAAGCGCCGCAAAAATCCCGCCGCTGTGAAACCATCGCACCCCCCGTGTGAAGATTTCAGCCCAATCGAAATCGCCCGGCTTCAGACGCGCTGCCGCTTCATTCGACCGGTTGTAGAACACCACTGGCGGGCGCACGCCAAAGCCGCGGTCGCTATAAACAGTCGCCATGTTGGGTCCTGTTACGCCGTCGTGGGCGAAGTGCTTGTAAAACGGCTTTACGCCCATCGCCCTCACACGCTCGGCGATCAGATCGCCGATCGGATAGCCGACCATCGCCGTGGCGACGCCTGTATGCATCCCAAAACAATCCGACAAGTTGGCGGCCACGTTGAATTCACCGCCGCTCACGTGGATCTGGCACTCGGTGGCTTTGCGAAACGGAATCAAGCCGGGATCAAGCCGGTGGACGAGCCCGCCCAGCGAAAGAAAGTCTAATTCGCAGTTTGAAAGAATCTTCAACCCATTCTTCATTTTTGTTCTCCACGAACTGATCCGCCGGCAATCGTGGCACAGGCTTCAGCCTGTGTGCCAGTATGCTGTTAAGCCGACCATTCGTCCCATGTCTCGATAACGCGAAACCGTATTCTACTCTCACCGTCGCCGCGCTCACGTCAGCTTCTTGGTTCGCTGTCCCGTGAGCTGCGCCAGATCTCGCGAGAACGACCGCCCCGTCACCGGATTTCGCAGATCGGGAGCGATCTCCAGCAACGGCTCGAGCACGAATCGGCGCGCGGACATGCGCGGATGAGGAATAGTAAGTTGCGGGACGTCTAGCTCGGTCTTCCCGTAGAGCAAGATATCCAGATCGATCGTGCGCGGGCCCTTCGGCACCGCTTCCCGTCCCCGTATTCGGCCCATTTCATGCTCAATTCTCTTCAGCAGCGTCAGCAAGTGAATCGGGAAGCAAGACGTTTCCACCTCCAACGCCATGTTCAAAAACCAGGGCTGATCTTTGAAATCCTGCGGCTCGGTTTCATAGATTGCCGACCGCTGAACTATGCGAACACCGGCGGCTTCGAGCGCCGCCATCGCCGACTCCAGGTTCTTCTGCCGGTCCCCGAGATTCGATCCGAGTGCCAGGAATGCGCGCTTCAGTGGCACGGTCTTGGCCTACGAAAAGAGCGGACTCTGCAGATCATTGCTCCGGCTGCGCCGCGCGATCTTGAAATAGTCGAATGCGGTTTGCGTCGCGATGCGCCCGCGGTTGGTGCGATCGAGAAAGCCCAGCTGCATCAAGTAGGGCTCATACACTTCCTCAATCGTGTCCGGCTGTTCATCGATCGAAGCAGCGATCGTACTCAATCCCACCGGCCCACCGCCGTACTTCTCCAGCACCGTCAGCATGATCTTACGGTCAATTTCGTCCAGGCCGAAATGGTCCACCTGTAGTAAATCCAGCGCAGCCTTCGCCACGTCGTTGTCGATTTCGCCGTTGGCCCGCACCTGCGCAAAGTCTCGGACTCGCCTCAACAGCCGGTTGGCGATACGGGGCGTGCCGCGCGAACGCCTCGCGATCTCATGCGCGCCTTGACCGCTGACCTTCACCGACAACAGCCGGGCCGAGCGCTCCACAATGCCCGCCAGCGTTTTCTCGTCGTAGGGCTCCAACCGCAGCACCAGCCCGAAGCGGCCGCGCAATGGGGCGCTCAACAGGCCCTGACGCGTGGTCGCTCCCACCGCCGTGAATCGCGGGATCGACATGCTGTGGGTCCGCGCGCCCGGCCCGCTCCCAATCAGAATGTCCAGCCGGAAGTCTTCCAACGCCGAATAGAGAATCTCTTCGATATCCGGCATCAGCCGGTGGATTTCATCGATGAAGAACACCTGCCGGGCTTTGATGTTCGTCAGAATGCCGGTCAGGTCGACTTTCTTCTGCAACACCGGTCCTGCGGTTTGGTCCAAATCCGCGCCCAGCTCATGCGCGATGATGCCCGCCAGCGTTGTTTTGCCCAAGCCGGGCGGCCCGCACAGCAACACGTGATCCATCGCTTCACCGCGGCGCTTGGCCGCTTCGATCGCGATCGATAGATTCTCAAGTACTTGAGGCTGCCCTGCGAATTCGCTCAGACGAGTCGGCCGCAGTGCTGCTTCAAACTGCCGGTCGTCCTCTTGAGGCGCAGGCGAAACCATGCCATCTCGCCGCATGCATTCCCACCTTAGCGCACCACCGCGAGCGCGGCCCGAAACAGCGGTTCAAAGCGTTCTTCGGCGCCCTTCTCCCGCGCTTTGCGAATCGCCTCTTCCGCGGTTTGTGGCGAGCAGCCCAAATTGACCAGCGCCGAGAAGACATCCTGGTCGAGGCCCGTCAACCGGGGTCCGGCCCCAGCCACGCTCGCTTTGCTATCGCCCGCCCCCACGTCCAGCAGCTTCTCCTTGAGCTCCAGCACAATGCGCTCGGCTGTCTTTTTTCCAACGCCTGGAATTCGCACCAGGCGCGGAACATCCCCGCCGCGTATCGCCGTAACCAGATCCGGCGTAGCGAGTCCGGACAGAACCGTGATCGCGAGCTTGGGACCAATGCCGCTCACGGAAATGAGCCTCTCGAAGATCAGCTTCTCGTCGTTGCTGAGAAATCCGAACAGTAGCAGCGCGTCTTCGCGAACGTGTGTGTAAATGCGTAGCGTGACGGTTGCTCCTACCTCGGGCAGAGTGGTGAACGTGGAAACCGGGATGTGTACGTCGTAGCCAACCCCAGCGGCATCGACGATGGCTTGGTTCGGATGCTTTTCGAGCAACGTGCCTCGGAGTTGCGCAATCATATGTTCCTTGATTTAAGCACTCACAGGCCCTTGCGGGGCAGGATGGAATCCACATAAGCGCTAATTTAGGGTAGGCGTCCGCCGTGCCGTCGATGCGTTGTTCGCTGGAAGAACGCAAGTAGGGCTGGAATTCAAGACTGCAGGACCGGATCGAGGACGATGACGAGACATATCAGGTCGAATCTCCGCAAGCTACTGTGGCGGCTAGGTTTAGCGACGTCAGGCATGCTTTTGACCGGTGCGAGGAAGTGCCGTGCAGATAGGGATTGTCGGATCGAGTTTACTATCGCCGCTATTTCTGTCAGTTGCGGTTAGTTATGAATTTTTCCCAGAAGTGGATTGCACGGAGTACCCACCCCTCAGCATTTGTGCCCGTGCCGAGCCCGAAGCCATGGCCGAGATTCTCGTATTTGTGGTATTCGACCGGGATGCCTGCTCTGCGCAACGCTGTGATCCGCCTCTCCATGACGTATGGAGGAGCGATTTCATCTCGCTCACCGACGACAACGAAAGTGGGAGGCTCATCCGACAAATAATCTGCATGCGCCGTGTAGGCCATCACTACGGTGGACGGCTTTCGAAGCGCATCGCCGCCGTAGTATGCGACACCATGTGTGCCGATTGAGGCTGCCATTCTCGCTCCAGCCGAACTGCCCCACAGAGAATAGTTGGAAGTTCCAACGTCCAGCAGTTTCGCATTACGGAAGACATACGAAATAGCCGCCGCAAGGTCCTGAGTGGCAACATCACCGCCGAACCCAGTCCGATACCTCAAGACCATAGCGTTATAACCTCTCTTGCTTATCTCAAATGCATAGGGGAAGCCTTCGTGGACCGAGGCGACGTAGGAAAACCCTCCGCCCGGGCACACGATCGCCAACGGTGCGCCCGGCTTTCCGCGAAAGAAGAATAGACCCGCGTTTGCTTTTGCGGCTTGCTCCTGTTTCTGTGCCTCAGTGTAGACGTCGTAGAAAATGGTTTCCCCGTCTGCCGCGTCCTCAATCATGCGATTGAGTGCAGTCACTACTTCCTTGGGCTCGACGTGAGAATGATACGGCAGAAGTGAACCGAAGTCACTCAGTCGCATGTTCTCGTCGTACGAGCGGTTATCCCAGGGCAATATCAATCGACCAAAACCCGCAAAAGCAGGATGAGTCAAGACATCTCCGATGGTGGACCGTGTATTTAAGGGGTCTCCTCTTCTTTCCCTTTTCTGTTCCTCCATACCAATGCTTGAGCCAGTTGCAATAACACCTGAAAAGATCCACCCAAACAGTTGGAGGAGCTTGCGCCGTTCTTGATCGATGACGCCGTCGAGCACCAAAGCCTTTGTCCTCGGCGAACTCAGTTATGCGAAGCTAAATCCCTGCTTCGAAATCGGTAACGTCCGAATCCGTTCGCCAGTGAGCGTAAATATCGCGTTCGATACTGCCGGAAGGATCGGCGGCAAGGGCGGCTCACCCAGTCCGGTTGGCTGATTGTCGCTCGTGAGGAAATGTACCTCGATCTCCGGTGCCTGTGTAATGCGGAGCATCGGATGGTCGTGGAAATTTGACTGCGTGACACGACCTTGCTTCAGCTTGATTTCCTGAATCATTTCGCTGAGACCATCGATAATCGCGCCGTGCACTTGGTTTTCCGCGCCGGTTGGATTGATGATCTGCCTGCCGATATCGCCAGCGACCCACACCTTGTTTACCTTAAGCTTCTTGCTTGCAACCAAGCTGACTTCGGCAACCTCGGCAAAATAGCCGCCCATGCACACGTGGAACGCGAATCCGAGCGTTGTTCCTTTTGGTAGCTGCCGCTTGCCCCAGCCCGATTTTTCCGCGGCGAGTTGTATGACAGCAGCCACTCGGGGGGGCATTGAAGCCCAACATCGTCTGGCCGCCGGGTCCTCTCCGAGGCGCCGCGGCCGGTGCTGCCCCCGCCTTCGGTGGTAGACGATTCCTCAGCAGGTCCAGGCGAAACTGCACCGGGTCTTGGCCGGCTGCGTGTGCCAGTTCACCAAGAAAGGACTGAATCACCCAAGCCATGCTGTTCGAGCCCGGAGCACGAAGTGCGCCGGTCTTCAAACCAAGCGGCATCGTCGATGCCTGCACCGGAAAATTCTCCACGTAATCGGCGGGGAATTCGCTCGCGTTAAACCCGCCGTCATGAACGAATGCGTTTCCTTCGCCGTAAGCGACGAAATGATCCTTCCAGGCTACGATTTTGCCGGTGCGATCAATTGCCGCCTTGAAGTATTGGAAGCCGCCGCAACGATAGTAATCGTGCTTCGTATCGTCCTCGCGTGTCCATAGCAGTTTGACGGGGGCGCCTACTGTTTTCGAGATCCATGCTGCTTCGCACATCGAATCGTTGTACGCGCGGCGGCCGAATCCGCCTCCGCCGCGAACCATGTGAATGGTGATGCCAGCTTCAGGAACACCGAGCAAACGGGCGACAGCGGTGCGGCCAGGAGCGGGAAACTGGCTGCTCGACCAGATCTCTATCTTGCCGTCCTCGTAAGACGCGGTGTAGTTCTGGGGTTCCATGGTGGCGTGCGCGATGAAGGGGAACGCGTAGCGCGCTTCCACTACCGTGACGTCGTCACGCTTGAGCGCTGCCTCCGCATCCCCGTCGCTGCGCAGCGTTCTGGCTGCAGGCTTTTTGGACAGCTCATCCGCCTTCCGCGCATTCTCATCGCTGTCCTGCGCCGCCCATCTGCCCAGGTCCCACTTCACCTCCAGCTTTTCTCTTGCCGATTGGGCAGCCCACCAGTTGTCCGCTACGATCGCTATGCCAGCCTCGAAGCCTGGTCCTTCAAAAAGATAGTTCGGGTACGTGTTGGCGATCGGTATGCCCTCAACGACAAAAGCGTGCTTCACACCCTTCATCGACTTGATGGCGTCGAGATTCGCGCTGACCACCTTGCCGCCCAGAACGGGTGTCTTCTCAAAGACTGCGTACAGCATACCGGGAACGGTGACGTCGATTCCAAAAATCGGTTTGCCGACCACCATGTCCTTCGTCTCGACTCCGCGGGTGGATTTGCCAATGATTTTGTAGTCGTTTGGATCCTTCAGCTTTAGTGAAGCGAAAGCCGGCACCGGCGTGGCTGCAGCCTTCGATGCCAGCTCGCCGTAATTTATTGAACGGCTGGATGCGCGGTGGTACACGACGCCGCTGGCCGAGGTGCATTCCTCCGGCCCCACGCCCCAGGATTGCGCCGCGGCGGCAATCAGCATCTGCCGTACTGCAGCGCCGATCTGACGCATGGGGTCCCAGGCAGCCGGGGTTGCCATACTGCCTCCCATCAACTGCATGCCGTACTTCGGGGCGACACCGGAACGCACAACCTTAACGGCGCTCCAATCTACGTCGAGTTCTTCTGCGACCAACATGGGCAGAAGGTTCAGCGTGCCTTGTCCCAGATCCGGGTTACGTGCCGTGATCGTTGTCGTGCCGTCCGGCCCGATGGTGACAAAATCCGCGGGCAATAAAGGTTGGTTCTGACCCGGAAAACCTTGCGCCTTCGCTTCAGGCGCGGAGTACAGGCCAAGCATAAAGCTACCGCCGGCAAGAGCCGACGCGCGCAGGAAGAAACGTCTGTTTATATCCATAGTGCTCTCTACCGATTACTGTTTTTGGGTACCGCGCCAGCGTGGCTGGCAGAGCTTGTTTTCGACAGATGCGCCGCGAGGTGTACGGCCGCGCGTATCCGTATGTATGTACCACAGCGACACAAGTTGTCCTTCATGGCGGAGTCGATCTCGGAATCTGTAGGATCAGGATTCTTCGCTAGCAAGGCGCACGCCGTCATGATCTGCCCGGCCTGGCAGTAACCGCACTGGGGCACGTCGATGTCTACCCACGCCTCCTGCACGGGATGGGAACCGTCGCCGGAAATGCCCTCGATCGTCGTGATCGCTTTACCAACCGCGTCCGACGCCCTCGTCACACATGAGCGGGTAGGCTCACCGTTCACGTGAACAGTACAAGCGCCGCAAAGTCCCATTCCACATCCAAATTTTGTCCCCTTGAGGTTCAACTCATCG
Organism: uncultured Acidobacteriaceae bacterium; assembly: GCA_963740005.1. Taxonomy (GTDB): domain Bacteria; phylum Acidobacteriota; class Terriglobia; order Bryobacterales; family Bryobacteraceae; genus CAJCIT01. The sequence goes on from CAVUCO010000055.1 coordinate 248,899, forward strand.
CGGAGAACCCAAAGAAGGGCATTTCGGGATCACCATCGTAGTGCTGGGGTTTTCCATTAATAGTGAGAGTTATCATCAAATCCTCCATTCCCGATCTTCATTAGATTTCCCCGGCCTTAGTAGCGCGGAGATCTTTCATTTCACGCTGTTATAGTCTTTGTCGCTGACGGGCTCGAGCCAGATGGTTTTTCCTTTTTGAGTTGGGGTAACTGCGATGTAGGCAAAGCTGGTTGCCGGTGATGCGCCGTGCCAATGTTCCACTCCCGGAGCGCATTTGACTACGTCTCCCTTGTGAACGATGCGTCCCGGCTTTCCTCTTTCCTGGTAATAGCCTGTGCCTTCGGTGATCAGCAGAACTTGACCGCCTGGATGAATATGCCAATCCAACTTTGCACCGGCATCATAGGTTGCCATGGCAATACTGGGATCGAATGTCGAATCTCCGACGTTTAGCTCACTGAGCCAGATATTCCCGGTGTGATTTTTGGCGGTGGAGAGCTCACCTTTCGGGAAACCTGAATCCGCTGTCTGCGCTTGAGACGGCACGATACATAGAGCGCTCACCGCCAAAGCGATTAGTAAACGTTTTGTTCTCATAAACAAATTCCTCCTTAGAAATCGGCTCGCTTCCCCGAGTCGGTGGCCAATTGCATCACGTCGAGGCGCGCTTTCCAGAGATCGGGAATTGCGCTGGCCGAGCCGTCGGGATGAAACTCGAATATCAAATCTTTTTTCGGGTCATAGCGCGGCCAATTCGGCAAGCCCGCGCCATTCGGATCGCCGGTCTTGGCGAAATTGACCCAGTAGCTTTGCGCCATTCGGGAGACTGCCTCATCCTGGGCTGTTGGTGGAGTTGGCGGCAGCCCGAAGCCTCGTGTACCGAGGGTGCCGAACACGAAGGCGATTTCGCCACCGTGCGGTGTGCCAGCGCGAAACATTTCGCGCATGGCGGGTTGAACATAGGAGAACCGGTAGAGATAGACAGGCGAACCGTTGGCCGCGAACGCACTCGCTGCAAAGCGGGCCGGTTCGGCTTGCCCGAAATCGTCGTTCGCCCTCGCCACCAGCGTGGCCAGGTCCGCGGAGCCGTCGGGATCGTAGGCCGCCTGCGCCTGCGCGCTCCACTTGCCGAAGTGAGCGAACAGTTGTTGCTTGGTAGTCGCCTGTATCCGGTTACCTGCCGTGTCGGCGCTGTTGCTTCCGAGCATCAGCGGAACACGCGGCTCGCGGTGCGCTTTGTAGGCGGTCTCCGCGGTCTCCGTGATCAGCTTGCCGTCAAGGATCGGCGTTGTCTCGTAGGACGGAACGCTGCCGCCCGCTTGAGGTGGCGCCCCGTTGAGGATCTGTTCGACAGTGAGTGCACGCAACTTGGCCAGCGCGGTCTCATCCGTTTCTTCGATCCCCATCGATCGCGCGAAATTGATGCCTATCGTTTCAGCCGAAACCGGGTAGTTGGGATCGACGCCGTCCTTATTCATAGGCCGCGCAGTAAGCACGCTGTCACGAGAACCGCCCGACTCGACGATCGCTTTCTGGAACAACCCGCGCGCCATCGGCATCGTCAGAAGGCTGTGCACCGAGACGCCGCCGGCGGAGAATCCAAAGATGGTGACGTTGTTCGGATCGCCTCCGAACGCGGCGATGTTTTGTTGCACCCACTTCAGTGCTGCGAGCTGGTCCATGTAAGCGTAGTTGCCTTTAAGCTCATCAGGATGTTCTTTGCTGAGCGCGGGGAAGGCAAAAAAGCCGAACCGTCCGACCCGGTAGTTGGGCGCGACGAGAATGACGCCCTGTTTCGCGAATTGAGTTCCCGAAGTCATTGGCATCGAGCTCGAGCCGCCCGTAAATCCACCCCCGTAGATCCAGAACATCACCGGCAGCTTTGCTCCCGGGGTGGCACTCGCGGGGCGCCATACGTTGACATACAGGCAATCTTCCGACGAGGTTGGCGACATCGACATGGAACGGGAGCCCGGAGTGAACCCCATCTGCGCACAATCGGCGCCGAACTTGTTTGCATCCCGCACTCCCTGCCATGCGGACACGGATTGGGGTGGGCGCCAACGGTAGCCGCCGACTGGGGGTGACGCAAAGGGAATGCCCTTGAAGCTGGAGACGTCTCCATCTGTCACACCGCGCACAATGCCGGAGGTGGTCGTGACTGTTGGCCCCGCGTTGCCGGCGGTGGTTGCCGTTCCCGACTGTGCAGACATCCACTGTGCACACATCATCGAGAGGACACATACCCCCAGGATGGAAAAAGTCGATTTCACGTTTGTCGTCCTTTTAATTTCTCGGCTCCATAGTCAGTACCTACCGTCCGGTCATCGTCAACATGGCTTCAGGAAGGCGGGCTCCTTCCAGCTTCAGCCTGAAGCAAGCCTCATCGATCTCTTTGAGGTCAGCCCCGGTCAGCGCTACGTTCAAGGCTCCGAGATTTTCTTCGAGCCGATGCACTTTGGTGGTTCCCGGAATCGGCACGATCCATGGCTTCTGCGCTAGCAACCAGGCAAGTGCGACCTGCGCCGGCGTCGCACCTTTACGAAGGGCAACGGCCTTAATCAGATCGACAAGAGCCATGTTGGCCTTGCGTGCCTCGGGCGAAAAGCGCGGCACTATGTTGCGAAAGTCGCTGGCATCGAACTTCGTGTTCTCGTCGATCTTGCCCGTCAGAAAGCCGGCACCCAGCGGGCTGAACGGAACGAAGCCGATACCGAGTTCCTCCAGTGCCGGAAGAAGCTCAGCCTCCGGACCACGGTAGAACAGCGAATACTCACTCTGCACCGCCGTGACTGGCTGGACCGCGTGGGCGCGGCGAATGGTCTGAACCGCTGCCTCCGACATCCCGAAGTGCTTGACCTTGCCCTCCGCGATCAACTCCTTGACTGCTCCTGCCACCTCCTCGATCGGCATATCAGGATCGACGCGGTGCTGATAGAAGAGATCAATGGCTTCGGTCCGCAAACGCCTCAGGCTAGCTTCTGCCACAAGCTTGATGTGCTCGGGCTTGCTATTGGTTCCGCCACTGCGCGCGCCAGTCTCAAGATCGATGTCGAAACCAAACTTTGTAGCGATCACCACCTTGTCGCGGATCGGCTCAAGCGCTTGTCCGACCAATTCTTCATTGGCGAACGGCCCATAGGCTTCAGCCGTATCGAAGTGGGTGACGCCAAGGTCATAGGCGGCCCGAAGCATCTTGATCATCTCGCCTTTGTCGGCGGCCGGGCCATAACCCGAGGTCATGCTCATGCAGCCGAGGCCGAGAGCAGAGACTTCCAGATCCTTTCCTAATTTGCGCTTTTGCATTGTGCCTTCCTTTTGATGGTCATTGATCTCATCGAAGCGTTCCGCACTCGACTATTTCTGCTTTGGGGGCGCTTCCACGCCGGAGAGCGACAGAACCATGGCCGGCAGACGTGCACCGCGGACTGGAGTGAGGGCCAATGCGGAATTCAACTCCTGCATCTCCGCGGGCGTGAAGCGTACGGCGTCGGCGCCAGAATTGTCGAGCATGTGCGGCATCTTGGTCGTGCCGGGAATTGGAACGATCCATGGCTCCTGCGCCATCAGCCATGCCAGCGCAATCTGTGCTGGAGTCGCTGACTTGCGCCGCGCCCAATCCTTGACAACCGCAACCAGCGCGAGATTACCCGGGCGGTTTTCGGGAGCGAACCACGGCACCATCCCACGGAAGTCGCCTTGTTGCAACACGGTGTTTTGATCGATCGCGCCTGTCAGAAACGCCATGGCAAGCGGGCTCCAGCATACGAAGCCGATTCCGAGTTCCTTACATATCGGCAGGATTTGGGCTTCAGGATCGCGCGCCATCATGGAGTATTCGTTTTGAACAGCCGTCACCGGTTGCACCGCGTGCGCGCGACGCAGCGTCTGGGGGCCAGGTTCGGAGAGCCCGAAGTGGAGAACCTTCCCCTGGGCAATCAGATCCTTCACGGTGCCCGCGACATCCTCAATGGGAACGGCAGGATCGACGCGGTGTTGGTAGAGGAGGTCGATGCGGTCCGTCTTGAGCCGCTTCAGCATGCCGTCCACAGCCAGACGAATGTGCGCAGGCTGGCTATTGAGACCGCCTGTCATGCGGCCAGTTTCCGGATCGATGCTCCAGCCGAACTTCGAGGAGATCACCACTTCATTCCGGATTGGCGCGAGCGCTTCGCCGAGAATTCGTTCGACTTCGAGTGGGCCATAGGCTTCAGCGGCATCGAAAAGTGTGACGCCGCGTTCATGAGCCGTTCGCGCAAGGACAATCATGTCGGCGCGCTGCGGTGCTGTCGCGTAGAAGGTGCCGGTGAAGTCCTGGCAGCCGAGTCCGACGCTCGAGACCTCTAGCGTGCCGAGCTTGCGTCGTCCTTTCACCAGCGGTTTGCTGGTCCCGACCGCGTTCTGCTGAGCCATGGCTGGGGATGAAAGACTGCGAGTGAATGCGGCGGCTGCAAGTGCCTGCGGTTGACCGCAGGAACGAGCGGCGATCGAGGCCGTGGCTGCCGCCCGGGCCCTTACTTTCGAAGTTGGGCATTCGTTTGTTTCCTATTCCGATTGATCGCTTCGGTGTTGGCGATACATCCGGCTTCTCAGCGATTCGGGTACTGCAAAACTTGTTCAGTCATGGCAATACGCCTGTGGGGACCGCTTTATCCTGGTTCCACTGTAGGGCCGCAAGGCGTATGGCCGTTAGCCTGAACCTGCCGACTTTTAGCCCATTCCTGTCGATCGATAGCAAAAACGCTCGCCACGGGGATACTCTGGGTTTAAAGGAGCCTGCGTCAGATGACCAATCCGGCCCGAACCTTCGATTCCCTGACAGACCTGCGGAAACCGTTACAACAGGAATTGGCCCGTAGGATCGCGGCCTGCGTCGGTACTGACGAGCGTCGGGTGACGGAGATCCCGGGCCTCATGGTGCACCGACGTACGGCACCTACCGCTCCGTGTTCCGTAACCTATGAACCGAGCCTGGTTTTGACGGCGCAAGGACTCAAGAGGGCGGAACTGGGCGCCAACAGCTTTACCTATGGTGCGTCCCATTACCTGCTGACGTCGGTCGCGCTTCCCGCCATGGCCAGAGTGGTTGAAGCGAGCGAGCAGAAGCCTTGCCTCGCGTTGTCGTTGAAGCTGCGGATGCCAATCGTGAGGGAGCTTCTCAGCCGGGAAGAGATTGAGATTATGCCGCGAGCAGAGAAAGGGCCGGCGATGGCCGTCGGTGAGGTCACCGTGGAATTGCTTGACTCGTTCTGCCGGCTCTTTCGCCTTTTAGAACAACCTAAGGAGATTGCTTTCCTCCACGGCTTGATTGAGCGCGAGATTATTTTTCGGGTTCTGCGAGGGCCGGAGGGCGCGCGCTTGCGTGCCATCGCGACGCAGGGCGATCAGAGCCAGAGGACAGCAAAAGCAATCGCCTGGATCAAAGACAATTATCCAAAGCCGCTCCGTGTGGAGGAACTGGCGGAGATTGCCGGCATGGGTGTCTCCACTCTGCATCACCACTTCCGGACGCTAACGGCAATGAGCCCACTTCAATATCAGAAACAGATCCGGCTCCAGGAAGCGCGGGCGCGCATGTCGATCCATGGCCTGGATGCCGGGAGCGCTGCTTTAGAGGTCGGCTACGAAAGCGCCAGCCAATTCACGCGGGAGTACAAGCGCCTTTTTGGCCAAACGCCGCTGCGAGATACTCGCACTCTCCGTGCGACTGATACCGCGCTACTGGGGGCCCTTGGCGCCCGGTAAAGCTGCGCCAATCGCCGGTACCCGCAAAGCACTCGCGACGCGCGGATGGTCAATCGCGGCTCGATGCAAGGCGAATGAATTGTGCTCACGGAGTTTCATCGCACCTACGAGCGACGAATGTCGAGAATAGTGTAGAGCGTCTGAACCCGACGGTGGTGGTGCTAGCTGGCGATACGGACCTTCGATTCAGTAATTGGGCTGGAATGCCAGCATTGAGGGGGACTACACGGCTCCGGGCGGATGGTCCGACACACGGACAGCGGGCGTCGCTCCGCCACCTTCGCAGGTTAGTCGCTTCGCAGGATTAGGACTGTTATAACGGCGTTATCGTCAGTAATCATCAAGTGTGTCCCTCTTCTTCAAACATCGCGGACACTGGCTCTGACGTTGCCACACTCCCTAAGCACCGAAAGCGTTAGGTTAGCGCTTATGGGATGGAATCCTGCGGCGGGTTGCTAACCCGTCTTTCGTCACGCGCCCACAACGCCTTCAGCACCGCCAACCCCGCAACCCCCGCGGTCTCTGCCCTCAGCACCGTGTTCCCCAGCGAGACCGGCGTCCACCCCGCTGTTACAGCTTTGGTGCGCTCTTCGGGAACCCATCCGCCTTCCGGTCCCAACAGCAGCGCGACTATGTCGCTTGCCAATCTTTGCTCCGGCACACAGCGCAGAATGGGCTCAGCGCGGTGTTCTCATCCAGCAGCAGCTTCACGTTTGCATCCACAGCCAGCGCTTCGGCCAGCGTTCCCACCGGCTCAATCACCGGCAACCGGACCCGGCGCGATTGCTGGCTCGCCTCAACGGCAATTCGTTCCCATCGCGCGCTTCGTTTCGGCGCGGCATCAGCCAAACCTCGTTCTGACCGTACCGCCTCGAAGGGTTGTATCCGCGCTACTCCCAACTCCGTTGCTTTTTCAATCAGCCATTCAAATCGGTCGAACTTAAAGAGGGCCGGAACCAGCACGAGCGTCACTTCGGCCTCCGGCGCCGCCAGCTTCTCCTGGCAACGAAATACCACTTGCGATTTGCGCGCTGTCTCAATTTCCGCTAAATAGACATCCTGGTTGTCGCAGATCTCGTAGACTTGCCCCACCTCGGCTCGCAACACACGGACCAGATGCTCCGCATCCGCGCCTGTCAGCTCTGCCAACCCACGCCGAATTTCAGGGACGAAAAACCTGCGCCTCGCCATGATTATGCGATTGTCACGCCATCGCCGTGATGGCCGCTGCCACGGGCTGGTCGCCCACCGGGAACATGGTCAGCAACGAGGCGCCCGACTTGGTTCGATTGATCTCACCCGATCGGAGCCGGTTGGCCTCAATGGTGGGGATGCGAATCACCGCCAGGTCGCCTGAGTATTCGTTCAACACCAGCGCAAACTGATCGTCCGGCGTAATCAAAATCTGGCGTGTTCCTGGCCCGGCCTGCACCACCGCAATCACTTTGCGGGTCGTCACGCTGAGAATGTTAATCTCCGGGCCTGTCCTGCTGGCGACGAACAAATAAGGCGGCGTGGACGAAGTCGCCATCGCGCCGGGCGACTGGCCCGCCAGCACCGTCTGTTCCACAATCAGCGGTTGGTAGACAAACACGATCCCCACCGCATCCATCCCTGTGCCGCCCACGAACAACTGGCCTTGGTCGGCGGAGAAGCAGAGTGTTTCCGGCTTCATCGCCAGGGGCAGATCAGCCACCACCGCCAACAAGCCGCCATCCAACACAGTGATCGATCTACCGGCATAGTTCGCCACGAACAGGAACAGCCCGTCCTTGCGATACCTCAGCGCGCCGACCGATTCAGAAACCTGCTGCTGCTGGCTCGTGCCGGCTGTGATGTTGAACTGTTCCACCCAGCCCTTGTCGCCGAATGACACGGCAATCCGGATCTCTTTGCTGTCCGCTCCCGTGACCTCTAGTTCTTGCGGAACCGCATTCAGACGAAACCGCTTCACCACTTTCCGTGCAGCCAGGTCCGTAATGATGAGCTGTCGGGCCGAACGTGAGATCGCTGCGGCTTGTTTCCCGTCGGGCAGCAGCCGCGTCCGCGCCACCTCGTCCGCAATTCGAATCGATCCGGTTACGGAAAGACTCGCGGTGTCGATCAGCTGTAACGTGCCGTTCGCTGCGGTCACCGCCACCGCCAGCGCCGGCGTTGATACGGACGTGAGCACCCCGGACGGAGCGGCGTTCAACGCAATCCGGTGAGTTACCCGGAATACCTTTAGGTCCACCGCGTTGATCGCGCGATCCCCGGCCGCGGCCACCAGCATGTACCCGGGGTAACCAGACCCTTTCTTTCCGGCACAAGCCAGCGCAAACAGCCCCAGGCAGCTGACGCCACATCCCAGCACGGAGCGTCGGGTCACTCCGTCAGGCTGGCCAATCCCGCCTTGGGGCCTCGCTGGACCGCGTGCGGACCCGGTCTCAATTTCGCAATTACTTGAAAACAAATAGGTTTCTTTCGGCTGGGTGTATACCAGGTACTCTCACTATGTTACGCTCACAAGTGACTGTGGGGCCAGTCTGGGTCGAATATCCAGCTGCATCCTCTTCTCCGCGGGCTCCTCCGCCGGTCTTCCGTTCCCCCGCTTTCGGAGGTTGTTAGACGGGAGTGCCGCGCGGTCGCCATCATACAAAAGGTTTATAGAAGTTCATGAATTTCCGCTCTATTTTTAGCCTCATCTCCTCCGATCTCGCCATTGACCTGGGCACGGCCAACACGCTGGTGTACGCCAAGGGCAAGGGCATCGTCGTCAACGAACCATCCATCGTCGCCATCAACAAGAACAACGGCGAGGTGGAAGCGGTCGGCAAAGAAGCCAAAGAGATGGTCGGCCGCACGCCTGGCAATATCGTCGCCATCCGTCCTATGAAGGACGGCGTCATCGCCGACTTCAAAGTGACTGAGCGCATGCTGAATTACTTCATTCAGAAAGCGCATGGCCGCAAGATGCTGGTCCATCCGCGCATCGTCATCGGCGTGCCCAGTGAAATCACGCAAGTGGAAAAGCGCGCAGTCATCGACTCGGCCTACCGCGCCAAAGCCAGCGAAGTGCATCTGGTTGAACAAGCCATGGTCGCCGCCATCGGCGCCGGTCTGCCCATCACAGAACCCTCCGGCAACATGGTTGTCGATATTGGCGGCGGTACCACCGACGTGGCTGTCATTTCGCTTTCCGGCATTGTCTATTCGCGCTCCGTGCGCGTCGCCGGCAATGAGATGGACGACGCCATCATGCAGTATCTGAAGCGCAAGTACAATCTGCTGATCGGCGAGCGGACCGCCGAGATGATTAAGATCACGGTCGGCTCGGCCTACCCGCTCGACCGTCCTCTCACCATGGAAATCAAGGGCCGCAACTTGATCGAGGGCGTGCCCAAAACCATCACCATTGAGGACAGCGAGATCCGCGAGGCCCTTGGTGAGTGCGTGGCCACCATCGTAAACGCGATTCGTGTCGCTCTCGAACGCACACCGCCCGAATTGAGCGCCGATATCAGCGACAAAGGCATCGTTCTGACGGGTGGCGGGGCCATGCTTAAGAATCTCGACCGCCGCATTCGTGAAGAAACCGGGCTCCCTGTCTCGATTGCCGAAGACCCGCTTGCCTCGGTCGTTCTGGGAACCGGCAAAATGCTGACCGACTTCAGACTGTTGCGCCGCATCGCGATCGAATAGATCTGCGCCTCGCTTTGTGTTGGGCAATGCTGCTTTGCCCAGCGATCCACCGCTAGAGTAGATGTATGGGCGGACTGTCTCGCCGAAACGTCCCGATGGAAGCCTTGCTGAACCGATACCGCAACCTCACGGTCCTCGTCATCGTGATTGTGGCGCAACTGTTGTTGCTTGCCTGGCAGGTCAAAACCAGTCAGGACGTTCGCTTGATCCGCGTCTGGGCCGTGACCACAGTCACACCCGTAGCCGGCATCGTCGAGGCCGTTCGGCGCAACACCATCGGCTTCCTGGAAGATTACTTCATCCTCCTCGACGTGCGCGACCAGAACCGAAAGTTGCGCGAGGACAACAGCCGGCTGAAGATGGAAAACATCTACTTCCGCAACGAACTGTCTACCGCCGACCGGGCTCGCGCCCTAGCAGCCTTTCAGCACCGCACGCCCTCCAAAACCGTTGCTTCCCGCGTCACTGGCAATAGCACTGTTTCCACTGCACGCGCCGTGTTCATCGATCGTGGCTCCACCAGCGGAATTGAAAAAGGCATGGCCGTCGTGACTCCGGATGGCATTGTCGGCAAAGTAATCGCCGTCTACCCGCTGGCTTCTCAAGTGCTGCTGGTCACCGACCCCACCTTTTCGGTCGGTGTGGAATCGCAAAAGTCACACATCCACGGAGCCCTGAACTGCAAGAGCGGCAGCCAGTGCACCGTCGACTACATCCAGAACGAAGAAAAAGTCGATTTGGGCGAGTGGTTCTATACATCCGGCGAAGACCGCGTGTTCCCGAAAGGTTTTCCCGTCGGAACGGTCGCATCCGTCCGTCCCGGCCAGCTCATGAAGGATATCCATCTGAACCTGAGTGGTGCGCCGGGTGGCGCCGAGGAGGTGCTGGTGGTGCTCGAAGGCGTCCACCAGCAGATCCCCGACGTCCAGACTGGAACAGGCTTGACGCGCATGCTGCCTCCTCCGCCCACCGACGGTTCTCAGGACCAGCAGACGGTCAAAATGCAGACCGAGGCCGATAAGATCAAACAGAAATATCAGGAATTGGGACAGCAGGAAAACCACGTTTACGGCGGCTATCTTTCCAATCTGCCCAATTTCAACGCGCCGCTGCAGGCCAAGGGTCAGACCCCAGCGTCGACCGCGGCTGACACGGCCCCCAAGCCCGCAGGAGAGAAGACCGATACAACCCCGACTACGGAAAAGGCCGCCATTAAGCCGAATCCGAACCCGACGGCGACCGCTCAGCCCACGGTCGTGAGGAGGCCGGATGTCCTCGGAGCGCGCTCGACCTCGGATTCCGCCGCCGGCGCCGTGCAGAAACCGATTCCCAAATCTAGCGGCCCGGTGCTGCCGCTCGGCGCGCCGCGCCCGAAGCCCGCGGTCACGACAACGCCTCCGAAGCAGTCTGCGCCGTCGCAGCCTGCCCCACCTCAATGAACGAATTCGACGGCCAACTCCTCAAGAAGCCTGCTCGCGAAAGTTGGTTCAGCCGCTTCCAGGTGGTCGCGCTCGCGCTGATCACACTGCTGGCGATCCTCTCCCGCGTCTATATTCAGCGCCTGATCCCGAATACCCGCTTTCTGGAACTGCCGCTACTGCTCACGGTTTACTTTGGCCTCATGCGGCGCAACCAGGTCGCCTCTCTACTCTTCGGCGCGTTTGTAGGGTTACTGGAGGATTCCCTCGCTCCCACCACGCTGCCTTTAGGTATGAACGGCATAACCAAAACGTTGGTGGGTTACTTCGCGGCTTCGGTCAGCCTGCGCTTCGATGTCGAGAATATCTTCATCCGCTTCATCCTCAGCTTCTTCTTCTACTTCTTCAACGCCTTCTTCTTTTGGGTGATGCAGCGCGCCCTACTAGGCCAGTTGATCCCCTTCGATCCCCAGGACGCCCTGATCCACGGAGTTCTGAACGCCATCGTCGCCGTCCCCCTGTTTCTAATCCTTGACCGGATGAAGCTGTCGCACGGTTGAGCGGGGTGGCCGTGCACCAATCTGACCATGGCCTTCCGTTCCGCTTTGTAGGGTGGGCGCCCATAACCGCGACCGACGCCTCGTCGGTCCGTCCTGACGTCCCCAGCGTGAAGCGGATGGCAACGGCGAATCCGGGTCCGTCCCCGTAACGGCGAATCCGGGTCCGCCCCCGTTGTGTATGCGGAGCCAGAAGTGAAAGTGATCCAGTTCCAGAAACAACAGACCCAGGCTGGAGTCACGCCGGGCCGCGATGGAGGCTACCGTCTCATCCCGCAAAGTCGCCGATGCGGATGAGACGATCGCGCCTTAGTTAGGCTGCCCCGGCCCCGCAGCTGACGTTCATGCTCGCCTTCTCGCCATCCCACCCTTAAAACAGGCTAACTTAACTAAGGGTTCGGTTCGTTCAGCGACCACGAGCCGACGAAGGCATTCGGCATTCCGCCCGGCGGCGAGTATTGCCTATCGAGCGCGACCCAAACGGAGTGAGGTTGCGTTCCGCCGGAAATCGGAGAGGCAGAAAACAACTTGTAGATCTGGCCGTTTGCCGTGAAGCCAAGATAGCCCCAATTGGCCTGACTCTCAACGGCGCCCGGGAACGGCCGAAGAGCAATCGTCAGCAAGCCCATACCGCGGTCATATAAACGAACCGTCCCGTCAGGGCCTTCCGCGATCGAATTGCCGCCCGCGGAGTCCGCCAAGACTGATCTTCCCGAGATAACAACCGGGCTGGTGAGAACAAGTTGATCGGCACGCGGCTCGACAGGCAGTCCCCACGCGATCTTGGGTTGGTGATCGGCGACCTGCCCGCGCAAAGTGAGCGTTCCGCCGCCCTCCACAGGAACTTCCAGGGCCTGTCCCGGGGAGTAAGCGAACGTGTGGTCCTTCAGGTCTCCCAGTTTCTCTTTGACCTTGAATCGATCCGGATCTTCCGGACCGTACCGGCGGGCTCTGATTGCCAGTTGCACGCTTTCCTCTTTGACGGACAACACTGCGATGTGTGCTCCCAGGATCTGGTTATCGACGCCATAGATTCTTATCTGGTCGTCAAAGCCGGCCTGCCCGACGTGTTGAATGCCCGCCTGACCGCTTTGCGCGTTTGCCCACGGCGCAAAAAGTTCGAACTGAAACCAAAGTGGATGTGCCTGGCCCTGCGCATGTAAGACCGCTAAGCTCGCCGATAGCGTAAGCAGGGCTCCGGCGACCAGAGCCACGACGAAGCGGGGAACCAACAGGCTACCCGTCAGTAGCGAGAACTTCTGTCGCCACTTGTTTGGCGGGACCTGTGTGAGAAGAGCTGGTGGCATCGGCGCGGCATCCGGCACGCGGCCGGCAAGGAGCCGAAGTTCGGCACCAATCTGTGAATAAGCGCGCAGGCGCTCCCGGCAGTTGGGACACCCGCCAACGTGATCGGCAATGTCGGCGGGCACATGCTCGCCGTCGAACAAGACAGAAACAAAGGGTTCGGCTTCCTGGCAATTCATACTCTCCCCTGATTCACAAGCTTTTCCAATTGCGCCTTAACTGCTCGCGCGCGGAGAAGAGGCGCGACCTTACTGTTCCCAACGGGATGTCCAGTATTTGAGCCAACTCGTCATACGAGTAGCCCTCCACTTCTCTCAGCCAGAGCACGTTGCGCAGGTCCGGATCAAGCACATCCATGGCGTCCTTCAATAACAAGGTCTGGCTGTCGTCGCCGCAGGCGGGCTCCCGGGCGGAGGCCTCAGCCGGGCGTTGGCGCCGCCACCAATCCGCAGCCTTCTTTCGAGCGATGCCGAACAGATAGGCCCGCACCGTGGACCGGGACGGATCGAAGCCGTTCGGGCGCTGCCAGAACTGCAGAAATGTCTCCTGCGCAACGTCATCGACCACGGGCGAATTGCCCAGATAGATCCTCAGGAAGCTGCGAACACGCCCGAAATGATCAACGTAGACTCTCTCGAAAGCCTGGGGGTCGTGCTGGCGGATGTGGCCAAAAAGCAGTCCTTCGTCCCGCATTCACGCTCCTACCTGGTATTCGCGCCTAGAACACAAAAGGTTCGCTACGATTGAAACTTTCCTGCCAGGGAACCTTCTACAAGAATGACGGGCAAGGATTGAGCCTAACTGCCTGGCACGAATGCCGTTGCGCATTCTCAAAGATTTACAGCAAGAAAAGAACTTGACAGCCATTGCTATGTGATGGACTGACATCGGGTCCGTCCCCATTTGTGGAAGTGGATGGCAACGAAGCGAAGCCGAGGCGCGCGGCAACGAGTTACTGCCTCGGTGCGAGCGAATAGCTCGTGCTGCGCCCGCCTTCGGGATTGCGAACAAGGACGCCGCGTTCGACCAGCGCGAGAATGTCGCGATGCGCCGTGTCCTGCGAGCATTTGGCGAGTGCTGCGTACTTTGACGTTGTCAGCTTGCCTTCGAACCCGTCCAGCAAGCGCGTAATCACCAGCCGCTGACGCTCATTGAGCTGAACGTCCTTGATGTGCTCCCAGAAACGCGCCTTGCCAACCACGACGCCTGCAGTTTCCCGCGCCCTATCGCTAGCGCGTCGCAGGCAGCCGAGAAACCATTCCATCCAGAGCGTTACATCCAGAGTTCCTCTCTGCGTAAGCTCCAGAATGTCGTAGTAGGCGTTGCGCTCCAATCGGATCTGCGCCGACATACTGTAGAATCGTTGGGAGCTGTTCTCCGACCGCGCCAAAGCAAGGTCGGCAATCGCGCGCGCGATACGGCCGTTACCGTCATCGAACGGGTGTATCGTCACGAACCAAAGATGCGCGAGCCCAGCCTTCAGCACGGGATCGATTTGGTTTTTGCTTTCAAACCAATCGAGGAACGCCTCCATCTCGCCTGCCAGACGGTCTGCCTTTGGCGCTTCGAAATAAACGTGTTCGTCTCCGATCGGACCGGAGACGACTTGCATCGGCCCCGAACTGTCGTTTCGCCATGCCCCCGTCTTGATTTTCGTCATTCGACTACGGCCCGTGGGGAACAGTGCGGCATTCCATCCAAACAGACGTTCAGTAGTCAGCGGCTCTTTGAAACGACGCGTAGCGTCGAGTATCATTTCGACGACCCCTTCGACGTGGCGGTCGGCGGGCTTGAGCGCGCCGATGTCCAATCCTAAGCGCCGGGCGATGGACGATCGGACCTGCCCAAAATCGAGCTTCTCACCTTCAATTTCGCTGCTCTTAAGAACGTCTGCCGTCAACGTTTCCAGCTCTGCTTCCTGCTGAAGGTTGAAGCCCAGTCCCTCCATGCGCCCCATCAGACGGCCCTGCTGGTGACGGGCAGAGGCGAGCGGATCCGCTATCCTTTCGGCGTTCCAGTGGAACCGGGGCCAGTCCTCAAGTTCATGAATGTACATTCTCCGCAGCTTCTGCGGGGATTATAACACCTATTCTCCGCTTGCTATGCGGAGAATAAGCCTCTTTAACCTCCGCATCGGCTCCCAGCGAGACGGTTTTCTCAAAAAAAATCTTGACAGCATGTACTGTGTGATACATAGTGTGTGTAGTACACTATCTGGGACACAGTACTCCGATGAATCCCGAACTCTTCGAAAACCTTCGCCTGGAACTCCGACGCGGCTGCCTGATTCTGGCCGTCCTCGCCCAGCTTCGTAGCGAGCATTACGGCTATACCCTCCGAAAGGCCCTCGCGGACTACGGCATGGCTATCGACGAGGGTACCCTCTACCCGCTCCTGCGACGCCTCGAGAGCCAAGGCCTGCTCGTCAGTGAGTGGCGTGAAGAAGACAAACGCAACAAGCGCTTCTACCGCCTCTCCGCCTCCGCCGAGCCGATTCTCCAGCAGTTACTGGAGGAGTGGCACAACATCAATTCCTCCCTGACCAGCATCATCGAGGGCCAGGATGCAACCGTCAACGCAACCGTAAACAGCAACACCTAGGGAACGTATGGAACTACTGGATCGCTACTTGAAAACAGTTGGAAGCTATCTACCTAAGTCGCAACGCGCCGATATCATCCGGGAGCTGTCCGAAAACATCCGGTCCCAGATGGAGGATCGCGAAACGGAGCTAGGCCAGCCCCTGAATGAAACCGAGCAGGAAGCCATCCTCAAGCAGGTCGGCAACCCGCTGGTTGTGGCCGGCCGCTTCCAGAAGGATCAGCGCACCGTAGCATTCGGCCGTCAGTTGATTGGCCCCGCGCTCTTTCCGCTTTACGCCAAGGTTTTATGCGTCAATCTGGCGATCACGCTGGTCATTTGCATAACGACCGTTGTGGTTCTGGCCGATTTGGGCAAGTCGGTCACGCCGTTCGGCACCGTGCCGGCCGTCCTCCTTCAACTGCTGCTTCAGTTTTCTATCATCACCGTCATTTTCACGGTAGCGGAGAAGAGTCTGTCCGGGCCCGGCGATCACTGGAATCCTCGCAAGCCCTCAACTGCGTTGCCAATGCCCGAAGGCACCCGCCGCGTTTTCACGTCACTCGTGGAACTCGTCGTCGGCCTGGTCTTTCTGTTCTGGTGGATCTCCGCGCGAAGCTACCTGCCCGGCATCCTTTCGTCCCTCGGAAACGGCTTGCGCACAGGTCCAGGCCTGCACGTGATGTACCTGGCAATTTTAGTTCTGACGGCCGCGGGAATCGCGCTCTCGGCATTCACGCTCTTTAGCCCGCAAGCAGCCGTACTGAGCGACTACGTGCGGGCCACCATCGATGGAGTATTCCTCGCCGTTCTGTGCGTCTCAATCGTCGCAGGCCACTGGGTTGTCCTCAGCGCAGCATCGGGCCAGGCAGCCCAGGTGAGCCCCGCCGTCGTTGAAAAACTCAATGAGTGGATTCGCCTTAGTCTGATCGTCACCGCCGGCGGCGCCGCAATTCAGTTGCTTTTTGAGGTTCGTCGCATCATGAACCGCCGTCAGAACCCCGTACTGCCGGAAATGAACTCGCTCCTAAGCCGGAGTCTTTAAGGAAAGCTCAATATGGAACTTCTCGATCGTTATTTACACGCTGTCAAATTCTGGCTGCCCAAAGCACAGCAGGACGACATCATCAAAGAACTCTCCGACAACATCCTGTCGCAAATGGAAGACAAGGAATCCGAATTGGGCCGCCCGCTCAACGAAGCCGAGCAGTCCGCCATCCTTAAGCATCACGGCCACCCCATGCTGGCCGCCAGCCGCTATTGGCCCCGCCAACATCTCATCGGGCCAGTCGTCTTTCCGATTTACTGGTTCGTGCTAAAGATCGCTGTGGCCCTCGCCGTCGCCATATCCTTCCTGTCGTGCCTTTCTGTACTGGCCGGCGCAAACCCGGCGCAGCAAATCGTGCAGGCATTGTTAAGGATCCCCGCCGTCGCTCTCACTACGTTCGCTTGGGTAACGGCGGTTTTTGCGGCCTTGGATTACGGTCAATCCAAACTGAAGCGCTTGGATAAATGGGACCCCGCTTCCCTGCCGGCAATCGACAAACAGAAGCCTCCCAAAACTCACGCCAAGCCCATCGCGGACCTCATCGCCAGCTCAGTCTTCGTCCTGTGGTGGTTGCTCGTGCCGCGGTTCCCATTCCTGATCTTCGGTCCCGGCGAAGCGTTCTTGAAGCTGTCACCCGGCGTACTGGCTCTTCACACCACTATCCTGCTGTTGCTGCTGGTCCCGGTTGCTTTGCAGCTTCTCAACGTCCTGCGCCCCACCCCCGATTGGCTGCGCCCGGTTACCCAGCTCCTCTCGAAAATCGTCACACTGGTCATCATTAGCGTCCTGGTGAAGGCCGGCAGCCTGGTCCTCGTTACCGCCGATGCGCCCGGTAATCTCTCGCAAATCGCCGCCGTCGTTAACATGAATATCTCGCTCGTTCTGGCGGTAATTAGCATCATCGTCGTCCTGCAAATTCTGATGACCGTCGTCCGGCTCATTCGCGGCGAAAGCAGGTTACTGGCGCTGATCTCCTAGCCGGCCGAATATTCGACGAGCCCCCGCTTCGCCAGCCGCGCAATCCGCGCCGCGGCATCTTTCGCCAGCCGTACGCAGTCGGGAATGCCGACGCCATCGTAGGCGTTCCCAACCAGGTGCAGTCCTGGGTGGTTGCGCAGCCGCTCCTCGATCCGGTGCCATCTAGCTTCGTGCCCCACCACGTATTGCGGCATCGAGTGCGGCCAGCGGTGCACCGTGAAAAACTCCATTGGAGCCGTGATCCCCATCAGGCTTTTCAACTCGCTGCGGACAATATCAATCAACTCCCCGTCCGGCGCCAGCATCAGCTCGTCTGCGTCGCGATCCACCAGGAACGACCGGAGCACTGCGTATTCCGGCGCTGTTCGAGTGGGGAACTTCGTGTTGACCCAGGTGCAAGCGGCCAGTTTCTTCCGTTCGCGGCGCGGCACCAGAAATCCAAATCCGTTCAGCGCATGCCCGACCGCCTCCCGGCGGAAACCGGTCATCACCGTGATTGCCGACGAATAAGGAATCCCACCCAATTCATCCGAAAGCCGCACATTCATACGATTCACAAGCGCCGCCGCGCGGTGAGCCGGACACGCAATCACAACTTGCTCAGCCTCCTCGAACGAATCACCCACGCGCACCCGCCAGTTTCCGCCCGCGCCCCGTTCCACACTGTCAGCTTGCCCGTGAACGATCCGGACCTGCTGCGCTTCGAGCACCCCCGACACGGTGTCCACCAGCGTCTGCATCCCCTGACGAAACGATCGAAACAGGCCGCCTCCCTGCTTCTGCTTCTTCGCCAGTCGGAGCTCACGCCGCACGCCCCGAATCAAGCTTCCGTATTTCTGTTCGTAACCCATAAACCGCGGCAGCACACTGCGCGCGCTCAGCTTTCCCGCTTGCCCCCCGTACACGCCGGAAAGCAGCGGTTCGGTGACGTACTCCAGCATCGTCTCGTCAAAATGATCTTTCACGAACTCTGCGATAGAGACATCCTCGTGGCGTCGTCGAGGCCGTTGAAAATACTCCGAGACGAATCCAAGCTTCGTGCCGGCATTGAAGAGACCGCTTCTCAGCGCCGCGCCCCATTCTCCCGGCACCATCATCACCATGCCATGTGGCAGCGGCGTCAGTTGTCCGTCTTTCACCACGAAGATGCGGCGTGCGGCGTCGTTCGAGCCAATCATCTGTTCCGCCAGCCCCGGAATCGACCGCGCCATGTCCGCCAGGGCTGTCTTGTTGGCAATCCAGCTATCCGGCCCCATCTCCAATCGGCAACCCGCTACGGTTTCCGTGCCGATTAGGCCGCCCAGCCGCTTCGACCCTTCAATAATCGCCGCCGACAGTCCCTGTTGCCGCACATAATAGGCGGTTGCCAGCCCGGAGATCCCGCCGCCAATAATCAGGACGTCGGACACGGCCTCAAACTCCCTGCTGCGGCCGGAACTCACGCACCATTTGAACCACGGCCTTCACATGCTCCACCGGAGTCTCGGGCAGCAAACCGTGCCCCAGGTTCACAATGTGGCCTGGCCGCGCCCCGGTGCGCCGCAGCAGGTTTGTGACTTTCTGCTTCAGCTCCGGCAACGGCGCAAACAAAGCCACCGGATCCAGGTTTCCCTGTATGCTGGACCGGTATCCAATCTCCAGCCACGCTGCGTCGATATTCATCCGCCAATCCACCCCAATCACATCCCCACCCGCCGCGTGCAGCTCGCGAATAAACCCGCTGACGCCGGTGCCGAAGTGAATCACCGGTACGCTCCCGCCGCGAATGCGCTCAATCAGGGCCCGGGAATACGGTTGCACATAACGCACATAGTCTTCCGGTCCCAGCGCTCCCACCCAGCTGTCGAATACTTGAATGGCCTTGGCGCCCGCGCTGATCTGAATATGCGCAAAGTCGCCCAGCACGTCCACCAGCTTTCCCATCAAGCGGCGCCACATGGTCTCGTCGCCGTACATCAGCTTCTTGGTCTTCAGAAAGGTCTTCGAGGGCCCGCCCTCAATCATGTAGCTGGCCAGCGTAAAGGGCGCGCCCACGAATCCCACCACCGGCACGCGTCCAGCCAGCGCCCGCGTCACCCGCTGGATCGATTCGCCGACGTACCCCAAATCGTCCGTGCGGTCGGTCGACAGGCTGTCGATATCGCCCGGCTCCGTCACCGGGTTGTCGATCGAGGGTCCCTCGCCTGCAACAAACTCCAGCCGCAGCCCCATCGGCTCGACCGGCAACAGCAAATCGGCGAAAATGATGGCCGCATCCACATCCAGAATTTCCACCGGCTGGATGGTCACCTCGGCCGCCAACTCCGGCGTCTTGCAAATCTCGAGAATGCTATGCTTCGCCCGCACGTCGCGATACGACTTCAGGTACCGGCCTGCCTGTCGCATGAACCAAACCGGGCGCACGTCGGTCGAACGGCGACGGCACGCATCCAGAAAACGGGAGTTTATTGAAGCCACGTGCACGCCACCCCTGGTTTGTCCTCGCAATAGAGCACCCGGAAATCCTTCGGCTTGTGCTCTTCCGTCCAGGCCTTGCCTAAGATGTAATACGGCTTGGCCCAGACTTCGCTATCCAGGGTTTTTGGCGAAACAATCGAGACCGACAGCGTCCCCTCGGCTGGATACCCCGTCTGCGGATTCATGATGTGACTATACAACTTGCCTTCCGCGCGAAAGAATTTCTCATAGTTTCCGGAGGTCGAGACAGAATCGTCTTTCAAATACACCTCGGCCGCCGTCTTCCTCTCGTCTGTCGGTTCGCGAATCCGAATGTACCAGCCTCGCGCATCGGTGGGCGGCGCACCAATGCCGTAAATGCTGCTGCCTCCGCCCGAAACCAGCGCCGATGTGATCCCATTGGCGCGAAGTATAGCAACCATCTTGTCCACGGCATAGCCTTTTCCCACCCCGCCGGGGTCTAAACTCATGCCGGGCTTGCGAAAACGCACTGTCCTCTTCGCCGCGTCCAATTCAACGTTCTGATAGCCGATTTGGTCCAGCGCCGCCCGAATCTCCGCCCGGTGCGGCAGATGTCCGCTCCCCTTGTAGAACCCCCACACTTTCATCAACGGACCCACCGTGATGTCGAACGATCCCTCGCCCTTCCGGCTGTATTCGGCGCACGTCGCCAGTAGATCGAAGAACTCCTGCGACACGACCACCGGATGCTCGGCCGCTTCGGCGTTCACCCGGCTCAACTCACTATCCGGAAGGTAGTTGGAAAGCATCTGGTCCAACCGCTTCACTTCGTCAAACGCTTGCTCGGACGCCGCCTGCATCTGGCCCACATTCGTGCCGTACATGTCGACGGTGAATGTCGTGCCCATCGCGTTAATGCTGCGCTCGACCTTCTTGAGTTCCGACTTGGACTGGGCAAACCCCGCCAACGAAATAAACAGGCAGACGAAGCCCACACCCCAACCGGCTGCCTCCGTCAGAACACAGAACCGCGCCACCCGTGGCGCTGGCTTTAGCCTGCTGAGCCGAGACTCATCTCGGCTTGGGCTTCCATTCCAATTCGGAGCATCAGCTGGGGTTTTCACACAAACTCGTGAGGGAGCGGGTTCTGCCTTCTTCGGCACGGGCTTCCAAGGCGCCGGCGTTTTGTTTGGTTGAGTTCGTTCACTCGGAAACCGGGATCCTCGCGCCGCCTAATCGCCCGTCGCGTTCCTGGGCCGCCCGCGCCGTACCCGTTTCATCAACTGCTCCATCCGGTCCCCCAGCGCTGGCGATACATCCGCCTCAAAGTGAAGTTCGGGAACCCGGAACAGGTTCAGCCGCTCAGCCAGTTGGCGCCGCAGAAAATGCTTGGCGCCATCCAACGCTTTGATCGTCTCCACTTGTTCCGACTTCTCATCACTCATATGCAAGCGAACCTGGGCGTGCCGCATATCCGGCGACACCAGCACCTCAGTCACCGTCGTTTCGCCAATCCGCGGATCGGAGAGTTCATAGGCAATCATTTCGCCCAGTTCCTCGCGAAGGGTTTCCGAAACACGCTGCGCGCGGTGTGAATCCATTTCGGACCTCCAACCATCCAGTGTAAAGACTCGCAACTCGCCGGTTCAACGAAAAGTGAGCCGGCCGCCCAACTCTCCCCTTTCGTGGGGTGGGTCCCCGACCCGCAACCGACGCCTCGTCGGTTTTTGTTACACTGGTTCCCGCAATCCAGGTTGCACCCCGTCCGCGGAAAGGGATGATCCCACCTGCCTCAGTCTCTGAGCACCGAGCGTTGACTTCTCTTCTGCCCGTCGAAGCGGACACCGGGCCATAAGAAGGAGGAGTAATGTCTCGCCAGCTACCTGAAAAACCCAATCTCGAATACCTCAAGAAGCAAGCCAAGGAACTGCTGCCTACCATGCCGCAGGGCAAACTGGCCGATGCGCAACACACCCTGGCAAATGAATACGGCTTCCCCACCTGGGCGAAGCTGAAATCGCACGTGGAGGCGCTCGGGCTCACTCCAGCAGAAGCCCTCAACGCTGCCGTCTGCGATAGCGATGCGCCCCGCGTCCGCGAACTCCTCGCGCGACACCCGGAGTTGCGGGCGAAGATCGACCATCCGCTCCCCGGCGACGGCTTCGGCATATTTGCTTTATACGCCGCTGTGCAGCGTAGCGATCGCGCCACCATCGACGTGCTCCTCGACGCCGGCGCGAACATCAACAAGCGAACCGAGTGGTGGGCCGGCGGATTCGGCGTGTTGGACGATTGCGATCCCAGCATGCTGGAGTTTCTCACCCAACGCGGCGCCGTCCTGGATGCCCATTCGGCGGCCCGGCTCGGCCTGATGACCACGCTGCGAGAGTTGGTGGCGGCCGATCCCGCCGTCGTCCACTCCCGCGGCGGCGATGGCCGAACCCCGCTGCACTTTGCATCCACCGTGGAAGTCGCCGAGTTCCTGCTGGCGAACGGAGCAAACATCGACACACGCGATGTCGATCACGAATCGACACCGGCGCAATACATGCTTCGCGTCGACCAGAAACGGCATTACCCGCACGACCGGCAGGATGTCGCGCGCTACCTGGTGTCCCGCGGATGCCACACCGACATCCTGATGGCCGCCGCGCTGGGCGATGTGGAGCTGGTACGCCGGCACCTGGATGCCGATCCGGATTGCATCCGCATGAGCGTGTCGGAAGAATGGTTTCCCAAGCAGAATCCACGCGCGGGCGGCACCATCTACATCTGGATGCTGGGTTGGCATCACACCGCGCACTCGGTCGCCCGCGGTTTCGGTCACGAGGCGGTTTTCCAGTTGCTTATGGAGCGAACGCCCGACGACCTGAAGCTCGCGCTGGCTTGTGAGCTGGGCGATGAAGAGGTGTTTCACGAGTTTCTGTCGAAGTTCCCCGATGCGGCCAAGACGCTCTCGGAAGCGGATCGGCGCAAGCTGCCCAACGCCGCCCAGAACAACAACGTCAAGGCGGTCCGGCTGATGCTGCAGGCGGGTTGGCCGGTCGATACGCCCGGAGATGCGGGCGCCACCGCGCTGCACTGGGCCGGCTTCCACGGCAATGCGGAGATGGCGCGCGAAATTCTGCGCTTCCACCCAACTCTAGAATTGAAATCGCGCGATTATGCCGGAGCGCCTCTTAGTTGGGCCATCTACGGATCAGGAAACGGTTGGCATCGCGACACCGGCGATTACCTCGGCACAGTCCAAGCCCTCCTCGCGGCAGGCGCGGTAGTGCCGCCAAACGCCACAGAACTGGAGCCCAGCGAAGCCGTCCTGGAGGCGCTGCGATGAACCCGCGTCCCCTCTCCGTAGCAATTCTCGCCTGGGTCTACATCGCGGTGGGCGCCGTGGGCTTTGCCTACCACCTGCCCGAGCTCCACGCCAACAATGCGCTTCAGTTCGACGGCATCTGGATCGAGCTGGTCAGGCTATTAGCCGTTGTCGCTGGAGCATTCATGCTCCGTGCTCACAACTGGGCGCGCTGGCTGGCGCTCGCCTGGATCGCCTTCCACGTCGTCATTGGCGCCCTTCACTCGTTCGGGCGGTTCGCCGCCCACTGCCTGTTCTGCGCCGTGATCGCCTTTTTTCTCTTTCGTCCCGCGTCAGCGCGCTATTTCCGCCAAGGCTGATCCGGACCGCCAGATGCTAACTTATGATGCGAGTGACCAATTCAATCCTCCTGACCTTGCTCTTCACCGGAGCCGCCTTCGCCCAGCAGAGCGTGACGTTTGTTACGCCCGACGGATACACCCTGCACGCCGACCAATATGGCACCGGCCCACGGGCAGTCCTGTTGGTTCACGGCGGGCGCTTCAACAAGGAGAGCTGGAAGAAGCAAGCCGAAACCCTCGCACAGAACGGGTTTTCTGTGCTGGCGATCGACTTTCGCGGCTACGGCCAGACCATCCCCGGCACGCAAACGGCGGACTGGAAGCACTACCCGGATGTGCTCTCAGCGGTCCGATATGTGCGCTCACACGGCGCGACGTTCGTGGCCATCGTGGGAGCCAGCATGGGAGGCGACGCCGCCGGTGACGCGGTCGCGGCGTCCAAGCCCGGCGAGATTGACAAGACCGTCCTCCTGGCAGCGCAAGGAGGCAATTCTCCGGACCATTTGACGGGTGAGAAGCTCTTCATCTTCAGCCGGGATGACTCGAATGGAGACGGTCCGAGAATGCCTGGGATCTTCGCCGCCTACCAGGCAGCACCGGGTCCCAAGCAGATGATCATCCTGGAAGGTTCGGCCCACGCGCAATTCCTATTCGATACCGACCAGGGTCCGCGCTTGATGCAGGAGATCTTGCGATTCCTGACGAAGCAGTAGCCGGTGAATCGAGGCGCATCTCGAAAAGACGGCCCGCAGTCAGCCAACCTAAATACCCTCGATCCGGCACCAAAAACAGGGCCTTTCCCGAGTTCCGTTTCTCCTCACTTTGGTTTACACTCTGGTGATCGGCGAGGTCGCCGGCTCGCACCCAGGAGGCTAACAATTCATGCGACGTCACACTCGCGTTCGGTTTTCGATCGCAACGAGCAGCGCTCTCGTCTTCCTCGCACTGGCAGCCGCCGCCCGCGCCGATGTCGTCACAGTCGCCAACGGCACCGACACCAGCTTAGCGACGGCGCAGCCCGTTAGCCTCGCGCCCGACCTTGTCTTGAACCAGATCCCGCCGAACTATTCTTACGGCACCGCCCAACCGGTTAGCCCGCTATTTTACGGCGCCGACGTGCTCGGCTCCATCGCCGCCGGTACCCCTCAGGAGTTCTTTGGCGTCAATCTCGCCGTTGGACAAAACCTCGCTTTTCAGGTCAGTTCCACAACTCCTGCCAGTCAGCCAACTGAGCTATTGCTGTACGACCCGAACGGAAACCTGGTGGCTATCGCGCAGGGCAACGCCGGCGACCATGTCTCCTCAGTGATCGACTTCACGGTCCCTGGCGGAGACGCCGGCGTTTGGAGCACGGAGGTGGTCGGCCCATCCAGCAACTTTTATAATTACGATCTCCGTTACACTTCCCCGCTGAGCTACTCGACCGACGTTCTTGGTTCGTTCCCAAACGCCGCGGACTCCGGCTACTATTCCATCAGCACGAATGCCGGCGACAACCTTCAGCTGACCGACACCTCCACAACACCCGGCAGTCAGCCGACCGAGTTATTGCTGTACGACCCGAACGGAAACCTGGTGGCTATCGCGCAGGGCAACGGGTCGGACGGTTTGTCCTCAGTCATTGACTTCACGGTCCCAAACGCGGACGCCGGAAACTGGGTGGTTGAGGCTTCCGATCCCACCTCCAGCTTGTATCACTACGATCTCAACATTCAGGGCGCAACCGGGTCGGGACCGATCAACCCGTTGGCGCGTAGCGCAGTTCCAGAGCCCTCCTCCCTTGTCATCCTGGGCGTCGCTCTCGCGGGCCTGGCATTCCTCCGCCGCCGTCTCACAGAACCAACTCACCGCGCCTGATTCAACCGGCAATGATTGAAAACGGATGCCGACCGGGGACAGGCGCCTGTGT
Organism: uncultured Acidobacteriaceae bacterium; assembly: GCA_963740005.1. Lineage (GTDB taxonomy): Bacteria > Acidobacteriota > Terriglobia > Bryobacterales > Bryobacteraceae > CAJCIT01. The sequence continues at coordinate 274,192 of CAVUCO010000055.1, forward strand.
CCCAAGGCGCGCACCCATCTCCGCATTTCGTTACGGAAGCCCGTCGCCGCGTGGACTCGAGCGAGCCTGTCCCCAGATTCGCAAACGGCATTTTCAGAGCAACCGCGCAAGCTCCAGCAACAGAACCGCGCGCGTGAGCAAGCGGATTCGGGTATGCTCCATTCAACCGCGCGTCAGCAAGCTCGCCATCGGAGGGTGGCTTTCGACGGAGCAGGTTGGCGGGCCCTTAAGAAGGCCCTACGCGCGTCTTCGCGACCGCGAATGGCCGTTACTCTAAAACACGAATCATTGACTATACTTTGCAAGTGATAGAGGTGATCATACGAAAGCCGAACCCGGGTGAAGAGCCTTGTGTTCGATCGGTAGTGCAGACGGTCGTGGACGAGATCTATGGTGCCCTCTGTGGTCCTGCTCCGCTACTCATCGACGAAGAGGACTGGTCCGCCGCTTGGGTCGCTGTCGTCGACACTCGTATCGTGGGGATGGTCCTGACGAGCGACGAGTGGATCAGTGACCTGTGGGTGCTCCGGGAAACTCGGGGGCAGGGTGTCGGGAAAAGACTGCTCGCACAGGGTGAAGCTGAAATAACCGAGCGTGATTGTAAAACCTTCCGGCTTCGCGTTGTCAAATCGAATGCCCTCGCTGTCAGCTTCTATCGGCGGCAGGGCTGGAGAGTGGAGCGGGAATTCCCGCACGAGAGACTCCCAGTCACGATGCTGGAGATGACCAAGTCTGCTCCTCTCTGACGTCTCACAAAGGCGTATAATCGTGCTATTTTCTAGGCGACCGGCGAAATACAGGCAGAACCAACCCCGAGCTTCGAACCTCATGACGTCGACACGCGTTCTTCTTGCGAAACCGCAAGTGACCCAAGCCGCGGCCAAGCCTGCGGTGAAGCCCGAACCTTCACCGGAGTATTTCTCCACGGAAGAGACCGCACCAGTCGCTTCTCCGGCACTGGCCTATAGCTTGGCAGGGCTTCGCATCTTTGCCGCCGGCGAGGCTGGGAATCTTGGCTTGCGAAACCGGCCGGCACGCAGCCCGCTGCCGCCTCCGATGCAGCCGAAGCTCGAAATTGGCGATATCGATGATCCGCTGGAGCACGAAGCGGACCACGCTGCCGATCGCGTCATGCGCATGTCTGATCCAGCAGCCGCGACCCTCCCGCTGACCTCGGCCGCCTCCCGCCTGCAACGCAAGTGCTCCTGTGGCGGCGCCGAACAGGAGTGTGAGGCCTGCAAGGAAAAGCGTCAACAAGGGCAGCTGCAGCGCAAAGCATCAGCAATCCCGCAGACCACCGCAGCGCCTGCTGCCGTTCATGGAGTTCTGCGCTCTCCCGGGCAGCCGCTTGACCGCACGGCGCGTGACTTCTTCGAAACTCGCTTCGTTCGTAACTTCAGCGGGGTACGAATCCATACCGATGCTCATGCTGCCGCGTCGGCCCGCTCCGTGCAAGCCTTGGCCTACACCGTCGGGAACCAGATTGTCTTCGGCGCTGGGCAATATGCGCCGCAAACCGCGCCAGGCCGGCGTCTCATCGCACACGAACTGGCCCACACCGTGCAGCAGGGCGCCGCATCCTTGCTTTCGTTGCAGCGCGATGTCACCAAGGATTTCGACAAGCTGCGCGATTACTTGACCCGCGGCCTGTTCGACTGGGTGATCACAGACGCCGATGCCCACAAGTCGCTCATGATTCTCAAGTCTCTCAATCCTACCGACCTGAAGGACACCGTCGCGGCGATGGAAAAGGAAGGCTGGGTGGACAGGCTCTTCAGCAATGTCAGCGATGACGACTCGAAGAAGGAAACCGACCTGCTGGAGCGCATCAACGACGTCCGGGTGCATAAAGGCAAGAAGGGACAGGCGGACCTGGTCGGATCATGCAGCCAGAATCAACAAAAGCAAATTGACGACCGGCTGGGCAGTAGCAAAACCTGGGCGCGGGAAGCCAAGGACCGGGTTAACGCCTTCGCCGCCGATCCCGCCAAGCACGCCGATACGCTCAAGCTGCTGGACCTCCACTTCTTCCATCAGAAAAACAATGGCGCTCTTACTCCGGCCCAGCAGGTGGCGAATGCAAGGAAGATTGCTGACAATTTCCAGACCGTCGAAGTGCAACAGAATCCATTGCCAATTTTCTGCGCCAGCCCCTTCGATCCGCTTTGCGCGGCCCTCGCAGCAGCATACGTCAGCAGAAAGAAGCACCGAGTCGTCTTCTGCTCGTCCTACTTTGACTACGGGCCTCAACGCCAGGTCTACTACCTGGTCCATGAGTTCATGCATGAGTTTTCGGGCGTCGACGATCGCGGCTACGGAGATGAGCGCATCTTCGCTTATCTCTCGCCTGCGGATGCCATGAACAATGCCGACTCCTACGCCCTTTTTGCGGTCGACGTAAACGACACAAAAGAGACCTCCGCGGACATTCGACCGGCGCGGCACGACAAAGTTTCCGATTGCGGAGGCAACGAGCCCGAAGTCCGCCGCCGCTTCGCATTCGCCGCCCGTATGATCACCAATGCGCTCAACATAATTGGCGATCCACATTCCGGCGCCGCCGAGGCGCAAGCCCATTTCAAAACCCAAGACCGCGTCAAATTGCAGAAACCCATTGACCGCTTCAAGAAGATCAATGACCAGTTCGCCGATGGGATGAACTTCCAATGTGAAAACAAGTGCGACAAGGATGAGACCGGCTATTGGCGCACCTGGGGCTGGACCGTCCATCTCTGTCCGGCCTGGTTCAAACTATCAAGCGTCGACGCGCGCACCGACGATATTCTGCTGATCGCGATATCGGAAGAGCAGGCGATGGATTATGGCCCAGCTGTCGGCACCCCGGCCTACGCCAGTCTGAGCGAGAAGAAGGCCTATGACAGTGCTACCGCTTACGTCGGCTACGCCCGCGCCGTAACGCAGAAATTCTTTCCTTAGTGAACCTCTATGTTTCCCTTTCGCCGGAAGAGAGACGTTCACCCACCGGGCTCCGGCTTAACTTATTGCGCGGGCTTTGATCTCGTGGCGGCCGCAGAATCTCCGGTCGCGATCCTGATAGAAATCGAGCTGCGGCGCTGTGGAGGGACGGACCTCGATCCACCCCGTAAGCTAGAACCCCGCCAACTGCAGGCTTCTCCGGAAGAGATTACGGTGCGGATTTCAACCGATGATGGGGGGCTAGGTCATCCCTGCGCCGAAATAGTCCACTTCACTGTCTGGTCGGCGGACGGTGAAAGAGCGGAGTTCGAGGTTACGGAGGCGCAAGGATCACAAGCTTCGCGAATAGTCAGCGGCAGCGGCTGGACCGCTCAATATCCAGAATTCGTGGGACCGAACGGACTGCGGATCAAATATCGGCCAGTCCATGGCTACCTCGACTAAGAGACGGTGACAGTGGCCGGTACCACCCTCTCTAATCCGACGAACACAGGATTTCTGACGCGATCCGTGACCGTCAAGGCCTGAGACAGCCGGACAGAGACTTCTCAACCGAATGAGAGAATGACGTCGATGACGCTGACTGCTGTGTTCATGAAGGTGCAAGAAGGCTATGTGGCTTTAATCGAGGAACTGCCCGGCGCCAATACGCAGGGCAAAACTCTCGACGAAGCCCGCGAGAACCTCCAGGAAGCGGTCGCGCTTGTTCTGGAGGCGAACCGCGTCCTGGCAGAGCAGTCTCTTGAAGGCGCCACAGTAATCCGTGAGACCTTCGCGCTTCCGGCAGCATGAAGCGGATCGACCTGATCCGCATCTTGAACGCCACGGCTGCGAATTCCTGTGCGAAGGAAGCAACCACTCGGTCTACGTGAGCCGAGCGGAGCGCAAGTCCTCGGCGGTTCCGCGCCATCGCGAGGTGAATGACTTTCTGGTTCGCAAGATTTGTACGGACCTTCAGATTCCTACGCCTTAGATTTCCGAGTCCCTCTGCCACAACCTTCTTCGTCGTCCTGCGTTTCATGTCCCCGTGTGATAGAACGCAGGCATGGATCGCAGATCGTTTCTTGCCAGTTCAGTCGTCAGCTTGGCGGCCGCGGCTCAGGCTTCGGGCAAATCAGCCGCTGCGCAAAGCGCCGCCTCCCGATTGCACGCCACCAAGCATCCACTGGCCATCACCATGTGGGACTTTTCGTGGCTCGAGCGGCGCTGGCCAGGCGCGGGCTACGACGACTGGGATGTGGCGCTGGATGGCCTTGTCCTGCGCGGCTACGACGCCGTTCGCATCGACGCGTACCCGCACTTGGTCGCGGCGAATCCCAGCGCCACCTGGGAACTGATCCCGTGCTGGGACACCCAGGACTGGGGAAGCCCCGCTAGAAACAAGGTTCAAGTGCAGCCGGCTCTGAATCAGTTCATCCGTAAGTGCGCGGACCGCAAGCTGCGCGTCGGCTTATCCACCTGGTTCCGGCAGGATTCCAACCAAACATTGATGCGTGTCCACAGCCCGGAAGAGCTCGGCCGGATCTGGAAAGTGACGCTCGATTCGATCGCTCAAGATGGCTTGCTCCCAAACATCCTCTACGTCGATCTTTGCAATGAGTGGCCGCTGGATGTTTGGGCGCCATTCCTGCCCCAGGGGTTCAAGCGTACATCGGCCGCGAACGCCGACTATATGAAACGCGCCATTCAGTCAGTGCGTACCGCCTATCCGGATCTCGACTACACGTTTTCGCAAACCAGTGAATTCGATGAGTGGAAGCAGCAGGATGTCAGCATGCTCGATTTCATGGAGCCGCATATCTGGATGGCACAGGCCGACGGATACTACGACCAGGTCGGCTATCATTACGAACGCTTCGATCCCCAAGGCTACGTAAACCTGGTGGACAATGCCAAGCGCGTCTACCTGGAGAAGCGTGATCACTGGGACCGCGAATTGGTGAAACGCATCGAAATGTGCGCCGAGTGGTCACAAGCTTCCGGCAAGCCGCTAATTACGACGGAATGTTGGAGCCTGGTCGATTACAAAGACTGGCCCTTGCTGGAGTGGGATTGGCTCAAACAGCTCTGTGAACTGGGTGTGCGTACGGCGGCCGGCACGGGGCGCTGGGTCGCAATCGCCACCAGCAATTTCAACGGACCTCAGTTCGCCGGCATGTGGCGCGACGTCGATTGGCATCGCCGCATGACGAACATCATCCACTCCGCTGCCGTGAACAGGGCGTAGGGAACCGGCGGTGCACAGTGGAGAATGGCACGAAGCCTTTTATTCCTACGTTTGCGGTCGCCGTCGCCTCATACCGCGAGGCCCAAAAAGCTGATCGGGGACGCTGCGGGCTGGCGTCTTGCTCGCCTCGAACGTTCACCAAGCGCGGGCGGAGCGCCAGCTCACCGTGCGCGGAGCAGCAGCGTCCCCAAACGCGATACAGCCCATTCGCTTCGGTGTACCATGCCTTCTGGCGCCCCCGCCGGCCCCAACGCAAAGGGCGTCCGCCTGCCCTTGCGGGAGGCCAATGGGCGACCCCGTTGCGCCTTCAGACGTAGGGGCAGTCGGCGTTGGTGAAGAAGACGCGTTAGAGCCAACACCGCGCTGGGTCGCGTGGAGCACCGCTCCGGTAGCGACGGCACGCGCGAATCGGGCCATTTTGGCGATACGGTGGGCCTGCTACAGGGATTTCACTTCGTGCCATATCTCCGTCCCCGAAGTTCCCATACGCTTGGATATTCTGCAAGGTGAGGTCCTACGGGCCTTGCTCAGATGTCGAACTTAGAACGCGATGACTACATTCGGCGCGCTAGCGAAAAGGCCCATCTCGATCGCTACATCCCCCGAAGATTCACAGCTGCCTCTGAAACCGGAGAAGTGCCACTCGAGGATTTCCGATTTCGTGGGCTCCTTCGGAGACGCGAGCCTAAACTGGCTGAAATCCTCAAGCATCCCCGATTGTTGATCCTCGCCGAACCGGGAGGGGGGAAGTCCGTCATCGCTCGTGCCTCGGTTCACGAGGCCGTTCGCGCAGGGCGGGTGCCGATTATGGTCGAACTCAAGGAATACCGAGGCGACCTGACCAAGGTTCTTCAGTCTTCTGCGCCAGACGAGATTCTGCGGGATGCGGCCGCCGACCGGACTTACATCCTCGACGGCATCGACGAGGCGCCGGCGGAGTCGTTGCCGGAACTCGCAACTGATCTGGGTACGCTGGCGGTGTCGGAGCCACGATCGAGGCTAGTGACCACGGCGCGTCAAGCGTTTTACGCCGCGCACCGAAGTCTCTTCGCAAATCTCAACGTCGTTTTTCACATTCTCGACTTTGCCGACGACGACGTGAGGGGTTATGTGGAGCTTTGCGGAGTCGATTTCGACGCCTTCCGTAGCGCTGCTAACCTAGTAGACCTTCAGGAGGAGTTGGCAAACCCGCTTGTTTTGTCGATTTTGGTTGAGCGGTTCAGGGCCACAGGCCGGCTGAGCAATCGCCGGTCCGAGATGATGAGCGCAATGATCGGCGAGCTTATTCGGAGCAGACCGCGCTTCGATGAGCACCGACAGCGCCGGGCCTTGTGCATGCTAGCTGTCGCTTTGGAGGTCTACTCGCGCAACGAACTGACCGTGGAAGAAGCGATGCAGGTCATTTGTGCGTCGATGAGCATTTCGGAGGGCCATTCCCGTGAACTCCTCGACGAGTTGTACTGCTCGATCTTGAGGCGAACCACAAACGGTCTCGCATTCCAGATGCGCTCCCATGGCGAGTATCTTGCGGCCGAGGAGTTGGAGCGCGCTGACCTAGAGCGCGTCCGCAAGCTTGCCTTCCTGGATTACAGTACGCCGAATGATAGCTGGTTAAATACCATTAGCTACTTGGCAGAAATGAACTCGGAAACCCGAACGTTTTTCGCCCGCAAGTTCCCATGTTGGGTCATTCGGTCGTCACCAGCGGCGTTTACAGAGGACGAGCGAACCTTGGTCGCCGATGGAATTCTTGGTGACTTTCGCCTTCAGCGCCAATACCTGCTCGGAGACTCTCGCATTAAGATTCGCTACCTCGTTCGGTTCATAACCCCAGCGGTCGAAGACCGGCTAAGGCAGGATCTGGCGAGTGCTGACGAGGTATTTCGCGGTAACGCTATTGTTCTGCTTGGCCTCCTCAGGAGGGCTGAGACGCTGCCCGTCGCGTTGCACTTAGCCATAGACCAAGCTCAGGGGACGGACCTTAGATTGTGCGCGATTATTGCGGTCGTTAATGCCGGCACGTCGGCCAATGTGCCTGAACTCTTAGGCGCGCTGACCGACGGTGACCCTATCCGAATAAACCTCGTTGATGCTATCGGGTCACTTGTCGAGGCAGGGCAACTGGCGAAGGTGCTTCCTGTCCTTCAGCGCACGAATGCGATGCTGAGCGCAACGTACTATCATTTCCGGGGGCTACGATCGCGCGAGGCAGTGGCGGCAGTGTTGGAGTTTCTCGCGCGGGAGCCATATGAGCTCAACAGAATTGGCGCTGACGCCTATATCGAACCTATTCTGCTCACACTAGCCGAGCATTTCGACCCTCGGATAGCGGACCTTTGCGCCAACATCCTCCAGGCGCTATCTGAGTGCCGGATTTGGGTTGATCGAAGCGGACCCCTCGACGTCATACTGGCGCAGCTCCAAAGGTCGGACAACCGCGGCGACGTGGCCCGACTGTTTTTCGAACGCGGTCTTCCGGCGCTGGGGCAACCGGGCGCTTGGTTTTACACGCTCCAGGTCGCGGCCTCGATTACGACGGTCGAAACGGCACGATGGCTCATTCAGTCCGGCGCAACGGGACTTATACAAAACCTCGCAGGTTACGTCAGCGGCCCCGTCCGCGAAGCGCTCCGGCCCTATTCCGGCGGGGTGATCGACGCACAGGATGCAAACGCCAGGCGCTACGCAGAGGAGGAGCAAATCGCCGAGCGCAAGAAGACGAATCGGGTTCAAGAATTGCAGGCGCGCTTGCTTGCGCGGACGACTTTTCCGGAGGCTTTAAGCGACTTCCAAGAGTTGGGGCCCGACTATTGGCCAGAACTTCCGGAAGCTTTTGGCGGTTGGTTGTCGAGAGAAGTTAGCATGCTGCTAGCGAGTCTTGATCTCGGACATAGCATCGCATGGAAAGGCGAGACCCTGTGGATGCCGAACATTTTGGGGCTGCTATTGCAGCTTGTAGACCGCTACGCGTTGCCGGTGACGCCAGATGAGCTAATGATCTTTCCCGCAATGGGCGTGAACGACAAAGTCGCCCTAACCTACTATCAACGCTTCGGACTCAGTGGGCGGGCCACGCGAACGCTGGAGCGGCTGTTGACGTCTCCTCCATCGGAGCGAGCTTTGGAAGGCCTCGTTGGCCTCGTGCGCGACTCAGGCTTCTCTACCGACGCAACGATCGCTGTCCTCCGGACTATAGCCGCTGACTCCGCTAGAGGCTCGAGACTGCGGGCCGAAGTGGTCGGGTTTCTGGCGCAGAGAGGTGTGCCGAACGGTTTCTTTGTCGACCTTACAGCGGATTCACAGCCCGAAATCGCCGGCCGAGCGCTGGAGGTACTGGCCGAGCGGGGTGACCGGAAGACCATCGAGCGCGAGCTAGCGAGACTTTTGGGCAGCGATGCCGCTCTCCTGGCCGGCGAGGGTGCGGTTCCAGGCAGTTCCCCGCTAAGCTGGATCGCGAAGGTCCGGGCCGATTTTGCTTGGAAGAAGCTGAAGGCCCTGCGCGAGCGGGCCCTCCGGCTGCAATTACGGCGCGTGACAAACCTACTAACAGATTGCCTAGCGCAAATCAGCTACGCCCGGACTGCACAGCTGATAGTTCGGCAGCTCGATTCGACACCACTCGCTTGGCGTCGCGAAATGCAACGTTTAGTCATCGACTACGAACTGGCGGCGCGACTAGACCAAGCCCAGCGCACCCCGTTTGAGGTAGTGCTGCAAAAGCTGCGTCGATCCACGTCTGCCAGCAAGCTCTTGGTTGCTCTAGAGGGTCCCACAGACGTGCCTGTGTTCGAGGCCCTAATCGCGCAGGTGCCTGGTGTCACGGAGATCAGCTTTGATTTTGTCGGTGGTTGGTCAGCCCTAGTCCGTAAAGATCCCACCTCATTCTTACGTGGGGCCAAATGCGCCATTGTCGTAATGGATGGCGACAACGGCAGACGTTTGAACGAGAGCGGTAGGCCGTTGACGCAGCTGGCTATGGCGCAAGCTAAGCGACTGACGGAGGTCGGAGTGGAACTGCGGGTCCTTGAGCGCTTCGGCATCGAGAATTATTTCCCGCGTCGGGCACTAGAAGCTGTTCTTCAGAGGAATCTATCATCTTATTTCCCCTTGCCTCATGATGTGCCAATCCGCGACCATCTAAGCGAAGGTGGCGATGAGGGCCTGCGGCGAACCTTCTACTCCAAAGACCACAACGTCCAAGTCGCAGCAAACCTCGAACTTGAGCGGGATCTCGCCGGAACTGACCTTCACTTCATCGTCCATAACATTGCCCAGAAGGCGGTTGAGTTGGCCTCTGGGTGAAGGGGCCGAAGGGGCCGAAGAGGTCGGGGCCGAAGAGGTCAGCCTGACGGAAGCTCTTCGCAAAAGCATCGAACACGTCGAAGCGCTCCGACGTGTTGGAGAACGCCGCATCCAAGGGCGCAACCTTCGCAGAATCCGGGAAATGGCGCTGTGGCCTCCGAGCGTCCGATCAAGTCACGTCGTGGAGAACTGGTCGGGAACCGCCGGCCTTCTCTCTGCCGTCGCATTTTTCCCTAGCGTTTCCGATGTTCATCTTCAAAATGCGAAACTTGCGAACCTGTCAAAGCGCTCCGACATGTTCGCATATTTCGCCAACGGTTCATGCCCGTTCGACCCGAAACACCAAATCGGCCGGCCTCAACAGCACGCGCTATCATTCCCCAGAAAACCATGCCGGCTTCCACGGTCATCATCAACGAAATCTCGTCACACCACCTCGCCGCGCCCGTTCCCTATGCCGTTCTCGTGCCCCAGCATGACGACCCGCTCCCGCTCTGTATCCTGCTCATGGGCGCGGGCGGCACGCGCGATTCCCTGGTCGAACTTCAGCCAGTGTTCGACGCCTGGTGGGCCGAAAACGCCATCCCTCCGATGATCATCGCCACGCCCAGCCCCGGCCTCGACTATTACTTGGAGGAACCCGCCGGACCCATGCAGTGGGACTCTTTCCTCGCAGCCGAATTCATTCCCCACCTCCGCGCCGCCTTCAACGTCAGCGACGTTACCGTTATTACGGGGATCTCAGGGGGCGGATACGGAGCGCTCAAGCTGGCCTTCGTGCGCCCGCACCTGTTCGCGGCCGTCGCCGCCATGCAACCCATGCTCGAACCGGGCCTGCGCGATTCGGATGTCGGCGCGCGCAATCGCATGCATCACAGCGCCGGAGGCCCGCCTCAATTGATCGGCCCAGCGCGCGATCCTTTGCTTTGGGAATCGAATAATCCCGCGAACCGCGCTCGCTCGAATGCGGACCAGATTCGCGACGCCGGCCTTGCCATTTACCTGGAGGCGGCTGACAACGACTTCCTCAATGCCCACGATGGTGCCGAATTCCTGCACCGCGATCCTCTGGGACCTCGACCTCTCGCACGAATACCACCTTGTCCGCAACGCCGATCACGGCGGCCTGACCATGCGTTCGCGCCTGCGTGCCATGTTTGCGTGGCTGGAATCGGTCTTCGACCCGGCGCAGTCCGATCCCGCCCTCGAAGAAGCCACCACCCGCTGGCTCGAAGCCGGAATGAAGGGCAAGCCTCCCTCGGGTGCGACCACCACCAACGCGTTCATCCGTTTCCTTCGCGCCGGCTTCGAGCCACTCCGCGCCCAAGCCGCGCAGAGCGACCCCTCGACCGATCGCCGCTTCGGACGCTTCTAACAGCGACCCAGTTTGGACCCCTGGGCAGTCATGGAACCTAGGTGAGCGCGTACCCTCGCCGCGGTTTCCACGTTGTGGCGCGTCCACTGCGAGCCAGTCACCGAGCTCGGACAGTTATTTACCTAACAGAATCAGACACTTGCACAGCACCGTGAAAGGAAGGCGGCTCGCCCGGCCTTTATTCTCAAAAGTAGGATGGGTTGCAACGCCTGTGGCGCCATCTCCGCCAAGGAGGTTGTGAAGAATGCTGTGTCGAAACCCTTCCGAAAATTGTGGGGCGGGTTGCCAACCTGCGGCGGGGTTGTTACCCCGCCTACCCGGGAACCGGCAACGCCCTGGTTTGTTGTTTACATTTTCAGCGGCGGGACTGAAAGGACCGCCGATCATCAATGCTTCGTTTCGCAAAATCGGCATCCGTTCGCCGGCCCTGCAGGATGGCTTCGTATTTTCAAATCGCTGTCGCCGCCGGAAAATCCGTCGGTCCTGGTTTCGCCCGGGCGGTGCGGAGTTCGTTTCGCAAAAACCAGATTGGGCTCAAAGTCCACCCAGTCGGCTCCTTGCGGGACTCCCCAAAAGGGGGGATCAAGCGGATTGGGTTCAACGTTGACCGGGCGGCGCGGCTGGGTATCACGATCTCTTGGAGCTGCGGTTAATCTGTGTATTCAATATTTTGAGTTCGTATGCATAAGAGGGAGGTGCGGGGTTTGACTTCGTTTCGCAAAACTGCCGGGTTGAGGCTCGATCGGCTTGGCTTCGTTCTTTCGAGGCGCTTAAGCAGCCGTCGCGATGCACTTGCCCGGCGGGCTCTTTCGCGATCTCGGCGAGCTAAAACTCCAGTCCCGCGACAAACTCGCTAGCCGTTTCGTAAAATGCAAGCTCACCGGCAAAGTCACAAACGGTCTTCATTCCACAGTGACGGCCACGCTTTTGATACACCGAAGAAGTCGTTCAGCTTCTGAAGATTGGGCAGAGGAGCAGTTCGCTCATTGCGTTGGAGGCCGTCCACTCTCAGTTGGTTGTCGTTCTGACGGAAGCGGTCCAGTCCATGGATCTTGAGAAGATATCGGAGAACTCGTTTACGAACTTCCGAGCAGTCTGGCAGATCGCCCTTGACCTGCTCCGCGAGCGTGGAGCAGCCTTGGAGCAAAAGGAGAAAGAAATGGCGGAAGCCGCTCCCTCCCCAGTTGCGGAAGAAGGCTAGACAAGGATCGAAACTCGTAACGCGCCGGGATTGGTCAGACTCTCTTAGGAACTGGATGCTTAACCAAGAACAACTCGCCGAGGTGCGGTCGCGCTTTCCGATACTGCGCGAGAAGACTTACCTCTACAGCTGCTCCCAAGGCGCGCTATCCGACGCCGCCGAGAACGGCATGAAGCAATATGCCGAAAGTTGGCGCACCTCCTCCGCTCCCTGGGACGAATGGGTTCAAACCTGCGACGCTTTGCGCGCCGATTTCGCCCGCTTCATCAACGCGGAACCCGACGAAGTGGCCATCACCACCAGCGCGTCAGCGGGCATCAATCCGATCGCCAATGCGCTCGATTTCAAACCACGCAACAAAGTGGTGATGGGCGAGTACGAGTTTCCCACCATGGGCCAAATCTGGCTCACACAGAAAGCCCGCGGCGCCGAGATTCAGTTCCTGGACGGCATCGACAACCAGGTTCCCATCGAATCCTATGCGCGGGCGATCGACGAGCGTACAGCTATCGTTCCGCTCACCCACGTCTCGTTCATGAATGGCTCCCGGTCGGACGTAGCGGCCATCACCAGGCTGGCCCACGACCGCGGCGCGCTGCTGTTCCTCGATGGGTTTCAGGATTGCGGCACGCGCCCCATCGACGTGAAGGCGCTGGATGTGGATTTCTACGTCACGGGAACATTGAAGTATCTGCTCGGCCCGCCGGGTGTTGCGTTCCTCTACGTGAAGAAGGCGCTCATCGAGTCGCTGAATCCACCCATCACCAGTTGGCTGGCCCAACGCGACGCGTTCTCGTTCAACGCGAAGCTGCTTGATCCGGCGCCCAGTGCCCGGCGCTTCGAGGGTGGCTCGCCACCGGTGCCCAACGTCTATATGGCGCGGGCCGCCCTCCGTCTGCTGGTCGGCATCGGGCTGGAGAACGTCGCCTGGCAGGTCGAACGCTTGACGCGCGCGTTTCTGGACGGTGTCCACCGTCTCGGAGTGGAAACCAAGACACCGGCTTCCAGCGTTGGACCCCTGGTCGTACTGCGAACCAGGGATATCCAGGCCATCTTGAACAAACTGACCGAGCGCGGCGTGGTGATTTCGGCACGCGGCGACGGTGCCCGCTTTGCGTTCCACGTCTACAACACCTTCGATGACGTGGAAGTGGCTCTCGCCGTTCTCAAAGACAACCTGGACCTCATGGCGCGCACATGAAGCAGCACGCCAACACCGCGGCCGTCGACCTCGAACAGGGCGAGCAACTCTCGCGCCAGTTGACCAGCAGCCAGCTTGGCATGATCGGCATCGGCGGAGCCATTGGCACGGGTTTGTTTCTCGGCAGTTCGCTCGCGGTACACGCGGCCGGCCCGGGCGTCATCCTGAGCTACGCCATCGGAGCGGTCATTGCGCTGCTTCTGATGGGCGCGCTTTCTGAGATGGCCGTTGCTCATCCCACCGCCGGCTCGTTTGGTGTGTACGCCGAACTGTATCTGAACCGCTGGTCCGGCTTCGTCGTCCGCTACACCTACTGGGCCGCGCAATGCGTCGCGATTGGGGGCGAGGCCACCGCCATCGCCATCTACTGCCAGTGGTGGTTCCCGAATACACCGAAGTGGCTTTGGGTGCTCGGCTTCGCAATAGCCCTGCTCTATGTGAACGCGCGCAGCGTCGGCAGCTTCGGTAGCTTCGAGTATTGGTTCGCCATGATCAAGGTGGTCGCCATCGTGCTCTTCATCGTGTTTGGCTGGGCACTCATCATCGCTCCGCGCGGAGGTGTTGTCTCACAAGGCCTCTCGAACCTCACCGCCTACGGAGGCTTTCTGCCGCTCGGTTGGCGCGGCGTTTGGATGGCTATGGTGTTCGTCATCTTCAGCTATATCGGCACCGAAGTCGTAGCGGTCACTGCCGGCGAAGCCAAGGATCCGTCCGTCGCCGTACCGCGCGCCATGCGGACCATGGCCGCGCGTTTGATTCTCTTCTATCTGGGCGCCATCGTGGTGGTGCTCAGCATCGTCCCTTGGAATCAGATCCAGCCCGGCGCCAGCGTCACCGCCAGCCCCTTCGTTCGGGTCTTCCAACTCATCGGCCTTCCGGCCGCGGCGCACATCGTGAACTTCGTCGTCATCACGGCGGCCGCCTCCAGCATGAACTGCAATCTCTATCTGGTCAGCCGCATGATGTTCTCCCTCGCTCGCGGAGGATATGCGCCCGCTTCACTGGGCCGTGTCTCCGGACGCGGAACGCCCGTGCCCGCTCTGCTGGTGTCGGCCGCCGGCCTCGCGCTGGCGATTCTCGTTTCGTTCTTCTTTCCGGACAGCGCGTTCGTCTACCTGTTCGGCATCTCCCTCTTCGGCGGGCTCTTCGCCTGGCTGATGATCTTCATCACTCACCTGTTCTTCCGTCCGGCGTGGACCTTGCAGGCCGCCGCCGATGGCCGCCCGCCGTTGAGCACACGCATGTTCGGTTATCCCTTCACTTCGCTGCTCGGCACGGCGTCGATGGTTGGAATCCTCGCCACCACCTGGTGGGTCCAGGGCATGCGCATCACGCTCATCTCAGGAGTGTCGTGGCTTGCTCTGCTGACTGTCGTTTATTTCTTGCTCTTCCGCCGAAGGCGTGCGAAAGCGTCCGGTGTGTAACATGAATCGCATGAGCCAACCTAGCTTGATTGAACTCTGGGACGAGCACACCAAGTACGAGTTCGACACCCGCGACACTGATGCCACCATCGCCACGATGGTGGACGACGCCTACGTCAATCACATCCCCGTGATGACCGGCGGCTACGGGAAGACGGCCCTGCACCGCTTCTATTCGCAGGACTTCATCTCGAAGATGCCCCCTGACACGGCGCTCAAGCCGATCTCGCGCACCGTCGGCACCGATCAACTGGTTGACGAAATGATCTTCTCCTTCACCCACACACACGAGATGCCGTGGATGCTCCCAGGCGTGCCTCCTACCAACAAACGCGTCGAGGTGCCGCTGGTCGCCATCGTCCATTTCCGCGATGGCAAACTAGCCCACGAGCACATCTATTGGGACCAGGCTTCGGTCTTGAAGCAGATCGGTCTGCTCACCGACCAGTCGTTACCGGTCTACGGCGCAGAAACCGCCCGCAAGGTGGAGGCGGGCAAATTGGGTTAGCAGCGTGTTGGCTCTTGACTGTACGAAGAGGTTCGTAGTACTTTAATTGCAGGGCCGCAAGGGCCCCGGAACCTTCTTCGGCTCCGTTTCGTAATTCCAAAATAATCGCGGCAGCGGCCAACAATCTGGCCTCCGCGACAGTCTAAACAGCGGTTGGACTTCGGCGGAGACTGCTCCGTCTTGTAATTGATCCCACGCCTCGAGGCTCAGAATGAACATCTGGAACGACCTTCGCTACGCCTTCCGCACATTCCGTAAGGCGCCCTTGTTCACCGGCGTCGCCGTGCTCTCTCTCGGCCTGGGCATCGGCGCCAACACCGCCATCTTCTCGCTGCTGGACCAAATCCTCCTTCGGCCCTTACCGGTCAAGGACCCTGGGGAACTTGTGCTGCTGACCATGCGCGGACCACACTATGGCAGCAACTGGGGTGGCAACGCCATTTCCTATCCCATGTACAAGGACTTCAAAGAGAACAACCAGGTCTTCACCGGTATGTTCTGCCGCTTCCCGTTTGCAGCGAGTCTGGGGTACAGCGGGAAAACGGATCGGGTCAACGTTGAGCTTGTCTCGGGCACCTATTTCCCGCTGCTGGGCATCGGGGCGACCATGGGCCGCACCATTTCTCCGGACGACGATCGCACGCCGGGCGGCCATCCGTTGGCCGTTCTGAGTTATGACTTTTGGCAATCCCGTTTCGCCGGCGACAAGGCCATCGTCGGCAAGACCCTGGTTATTGATGGTCGCAACATGACCGTCATCGGCGTCGCGCAGGCCGGCTTCAACGGTGTTGAACTCGGTCAAACCGCGCAGATATTCGTTCCACTGATGATGGCGAAGGAAATGACGCCGTTAACCGACGGCCTGACCAATCGCCGTCAGCGTTGGGTGAATGCGTTTGGGCGTTTGAAACCGGGCGTCACGGCCGCCCAGGCAAAGGCATCGTTGCAGCCGTTTATGCATAGCATGCTGGAGATGGAAGTCAAGGAACCAGCCTTCCGCCATGCATCGGAGCATGCCCGCCAGCAGTTCTTGAAATGTTGGATGGACGTCCTTCCCGGCTCGCAGGGCCGCTCATATGTTCGTGAACACCTGTCGACATCACTCTGGGTGCTGATGGCCATCACCGGCGCCGTTCTGTTGATGGCCTGTTCGAACATCGCGAACCTGCTGCTCGCCCGCGCCAGCGCCCGCCAGAAAGAAGTAGCCGTGCGCGTCGCCATCGGCGCTAGCCGCGGACGCATCATCTCGCAATTGCTGGTCGAAAGCCTTCTGCTTTCTTTTCTGGGCGCGATAGTCGGACTGGCCTTTGCATATGCTGCCGACAGCCTCCTGCTGAATGCCTATCTGCCCGCCGATTCCAGCCAACTCAACATCTCCACCGCCCCTGACTTTCGTGTGCTTGCATTCACGTTCTGCGTGACTCTGCTCACCGCGCTCCTGTTTGGTTTGGTCCCCGCGCTGCAGGCCTCTCGGCCGGATGTAGCGCCCACGTTGAAAGATCAGGCCGGTTCCGTGGTCGGCGGCGGCCATGTGTTGCTTCGCAAGACTCTGGTTGCCGCGCAAGTGACACTCTCGCTCTTGCTTCTGATCTGTGCCGGCCTGTTCTTGCGAACCCTCAATAACTTGCGCGAACTGGGACCCGGCTTCTCGCCTGAGCACCTGATCGGGTTCAATCTGGATCCCAGCTTGAATGGCTACACACCGAAGCGCGTGAAGCTCTTCTTCCAGCAATTGACCGAGAGTCTTGCCGGTACGCCCGGCGTTCGCTCGGTCGGATTGGCAAGCATGCGAATTCTCGAGGAGGACGAGTGGGACAGTTCTGTGACGGTGGAGGGCTACACCGCTACCCAAGGCGAGGGTCCGGAGCCGTTCATGAACTCTATCGGCCCAAACTACTTCGCTACGTTGGGCGTGCCTATCCTGCAGGGGCGGGACTTCAGCATCAAAGACACGCAATCCGTGAAGCACGGCGACGACCCCGACGACTTCTCCCCCACCACCGTCATGATTAACGAGAAGTTTGCGAAGAAGTATTTCGCCGGTCGCAACCCGATCGGACTCCATATCGGCTTTGGCTCCGATCCCGGCACCAAGACGGATATGGAAGTGATCGGCGTCGTCAAGGACATCAAGTACACCAACTTGCGCGACGAGATTCCTGTCCAGGCTTACATCCCTTACCTCGCTAATCGCCACACCGGCGGCATGACGGTCTACGCCCGGACCACGCTCGAACCCAAGCAGATGTACAACGTGATGCGCGAGAAGGTCCGCGCCCTCGACTCCAACGTGCCTATTTACGACATGCGTACCACCGATGAGCAGATCGACAATTCCCTACGCACGGAGCGCCTTGTCTCGAGCCTCTCGACCGTGTTCGGCTCGCTCGCGACGCTGCTCGCCGTAATCGGACTCTATGGCGTGATGGCTTATAACGTGACCAGACGCACGCGCGAGATCGGCATCCGCATCGCCCTCGGCGCTATCGGCGGCAACGTCATCTGGATGGTCATGCGGGAAGTCCTGATCCTGATCGGCATCGGCGTCGTGATTGGTCTACCCGCAGCCGTTGGCCTCAGCTTTCTAATCAAGAGCCAGCTTTACGGCCTTGCACCGACCGATCCTCTTACCCTCGCGCTTGCCACATTGCTGCTGGCGGCGGTAGCGGGCTTGGCTGGATTCATTCCAGCCTTTCGTGCCAGCCGTGTCGATCCAGTGCGCGCTTTGCGCTACGAATAAGTGATGACGGGGTATAGGTCAGAGGTGTCACTATGGTAGAGAGTGAGGTTGCCAAAAAAGCTAAAGCAAGCTGTGTTCGCCGCGCTGATCCTGGTGGCTTTTGCCTACGCCGCAGACGACGCCTCAGTCCGCTATAAGCTTCCCCCAAGCCGCCAGGCGTTCGGATCCGTGCAGGTTCGCAAAGGCTACGCGGTGAAACGGAAGAACGGCTCAACCGAGTTCCTGTTCGATGACCCCGCCGCCGTATCCTGCGTCAATTCGCTGGTGCCGCACATGGGACTGAGCCCTTGCTGGTATCTGGAACGGCGTACCCAGCAAGTCGAGGACATCTGTGATGGCTGCGATCCAACTGGCTTGAGCAGTCGGTAAGCCACAACCGGCAGGCCCTCACAGCCATTCGACGCTGGTCGAAGCGAGCGAACCGCCCAGAATGCCGGCGGCATCGGCTTCTACGCGCTGCAGCACTTGCTCCGCGTGCACCCGGTCTCCGGACACTGTAACTGCGGCGATGACCGAATGCTGCCAGGAATCCAGATGGTCGATCTCGGCGACGGCCACATTGAAACGTTCGCGCAAACGGTCCTTGAGCCCTTTAACAACGTGCCGCTTTTCCTTCAGCGAGTGGGAGTATTCAACGTGGATTTCGAGGGTTAGTACACCGATCACGGGCATGAGAAGCAGGGCGGCATTCTAAAACCGCCCTGAATGGAAAGCCGATTATGCCGAGGCGAGCGAGGGCAGAACACGTTCCATGGTGAACGCTTCGAAGATATCGCCTTCGTTAATGTTGTTGTAATTCACCAGCGAGATGCCGCACTCGACGCCGTTCTTGACTTCGCTGGCGTCGTTCTTGAAACGCTTCAGCGCTTCGATCTTGCCGGTATGCACCACTTCGTTCTCGCGCTTCACACGAATCTGGCTGTCCCGTCTGATCACGCCATCGGTGACAAAGCAGCCGGCAACCACACCCACCTTGCTGATCCGGAAGGTCTGCTTGACTTCGGCATGCCCAAGAATGACTTCCTTGAAGACGGGGTCCAACAGGCCGGTCATCGCCAGCTTCATCTCATCCACCAGATCGTAGATGATGCTATGGAGCCTGATATCCACCTTCTGTTGCTCGGCTACCGCCTGCGCATTCCGTTCCACCTTCACGCTGAAGCCCACAATCATCGCTTCTGAAGCCGATGCCAGCAGGACGTCGTCTTCCGTGATAGCACCAACGCCGGCACGTAGCACACGTACCCGCACCTTGTCGGTGGTCAGCGCCTGCAGCGTGTCGGATAAGACCTCGGCGGTGCCGCCCACGTCGGCCTTGATCACCAGCGTGAGATCCTTGAGGTCGCCTTCTTTAAACTGCCTGGTGAGCGAATCCAGCGTGGCGGTGCGAGCGCCCTTGGCCATCGCCACATCACGTGCTTTCGATTCGCGATAGGTTACGATCTGCTTGGCCTTGGCTGTGTCGGTAACAACCTGGAAGCTATCGCCGACGTCGGCCAGATCTTCAAAACCGATCACCTCGACCGGTGTAGAAGGCTCGGCTTCCTTAATCGGATTGCCCCGATCGTCAAACATGGCGCGAACCTTGCTGAAGTTCGACCCGCAGATGAAGAAGTCGCCGTTGCGTAGCGTGCCGTTGCGAACCAGTAAGGTAGCAACCGGGCCGCGGCCCTTGTCGAGTTGGGCTTCGAGCACCGTGCCCAGCGCCGGGCGATTGGGGTTCGCTTTGAGATCCAGTATGTCCGCGACCAGCAGGACCATTTCAAGCAGCAGATCGAGGTTCTGGCCTGTCTTCGCCGAGACCGGGACCATTACCACCTCGCCGCCCCAATCTTCAGCCTGCAAGCCGCGATCGGAGAGCTGTTGCTTGATTCGATCGATCTGCGCGTCGGGCTTGTCGATCTTATTGATGGCCACCAGAATCGGCACACCGGCCGCCCTGGCGTGGTCAATCGCCTCCACCGTCTGCGGCATGACGCCGTCATCCGCTGCCACCACCAGCACAACCAGATCGGTGACCTTTGCGCCGCGGGCGCGCATACGGGTAAACGCCTGGTGACCCGGCGTATCGATAAAGACAATCTTGCGATTGTTCTTCTCAACGGTGTAAGCGCCGATGTGCTGTGTGATGCCGCCCGCCTCGCGAGCGGCGACCCGTCGTATTTCGAATCGCGTCGAGCAGCGAGGTCTTGCCGTGGTCAACGTGGCCCATGACAGTGACCACCGGAGCCCGGCGCACCAGGTCGGTGGTATCTTCGGCTTCGACGATTTCCTGGGTGGATTCCTGCTCGTAGCTGACCTGGTTCGTGGACGCACCAAATTCGCGCGCCAGTTCTTCGGCCAGCTTTACATCCAGCGTCTGGTTAATGGTGGCGAAGGTCTTCTTCTCCACCAGCTTTTTGATAACCAGGTTCGCCTTGACACCGAGCTTTTCAGAGAGCTCCTTGACTGTCACGCCTTCCGCGATGGTGATTTCGCGGTCGATCGGCGGCGGTGCGGCGACCATCTGGCGCTTGCCGCCTTGCGGGCGAAGTATCCCTTCTTCCCGCTCGTCACGCGTACGACCTCCGGCGTGGCGGCTGGTGGGCTTGGCATGCTGGCGGCGCGGTTGTTCGGTCGGCGGCGGCGTCGGCGATTCCGGCCGCAGCGGCGACGTGGCGTGCATTTGCCGTGGTCCGGGGCGGGGACGGAACGAGCTCGGTAGAGCTAGCGGCGGGCTCCCGGGACCGCGCATGCCCGGACCGGGGCGGATCGGGCCGCGGGGATATATGGGTTGACCAGGCGTTGGAGGCGCTGGACGCGCGGGAGGAGCGCCCGGATGCAGAGAGCCTGCTAGCGGGCTGACAGGGCGGCTTTTTTGCAGCCGATCAAGCACATCCTGGCGAGGCGGCACAACCGGACGCGCAATCGGCTGACCGGCCAGCGAACGAATACTTTGCGGCCTGGGCGCAATGGGAGCGCCCGGGGTGAGACCCGGAGAGCCCGCTCCTAGAGGACGCGTGGGCGCCGGACGAGGCGGCAAAGGGGTTCCCGGTGCCGCTGAGGGCGACATCGGCTGGGCGCCAAGCCGCGGTGAGGCCGGTAAGACCATGGCAGTGGGTGCGACGTTCGCCGGCGTTCCTGGCGACGCTGGGGGCGGCGGGGCGGCAGGTGTAGCCGGCAGCACGGGCGCGCTCGCAGAGACGACTGGTGCCGGTGGTGCGGCCGGTGTCGGCCGAGCGGCCGCCGGAGGCGGAATAGTGACCTGCGCGGGTTCCCCGGCGAGGGGCTGCCGCGGACCCAAGGGTCTGGGGGTCCCGAGGCTTGGACGAACCGGTTGGGGAGCCGGCCGCGCCGGTACTGAGAGACTTCGATTGACGAGCCCGGGGGACGGCGTCGCAGAAGGATTTGCCAGCGGCGGATGAATTGCCCCACCTCCACCTAATGGCGGGCGAAGCGGCTGGAACTTGGGGGCGGGTTTCTCGGGTTCGCCCGGCCCCACATGCACGGTCTCCGGCGCCGCAGGCGTTGCCGGCACAATCGGAATCGAGGGCGGCACGGGTGGTCGAATCGCCGCGGCTGGGCCATTGGCCGGTGGTCGGGGAATCGTGGTCGGGCGCGCTGGCGCACCCGAGATTGGCTTCGCCGCAGTTCTGGCGTCTTCGGCGGCCGGCGGTGGCTCAGGGTGCCGGGTTGCGGGAACCGCGGGCGGTACTTCCGCTGTCTCGTTGGGAGGTTCTTCGACGGCAACCGACGTTTCGTGTGTGTGCAACTTGTGCCCAGCTGTCTCTTCTGAAACTTCGTGCTGATCTGCTCGGCTGCCTTCAGGCATACCCCCAGTGAGGATGCGGTGCCGAAGGGCGATGGCGACGTCTTCATCGACCGAACTGGAATGGGTCTTCTTCTCCTGCACGCCTAGTTCAGGCAGGAGATCGAGAATGGCGCCCGGCTTGATTTCCAGCTCGCGCGCCAGCTCGTTGATCCGAATTTTCTTCATAGAGGAGACTGCTTATAACTCCTTGCGCTGCGGCACTTCTAACAGACGGCCCGCACGAGGAATCTAAGCTCACGGTACCTCTGCCCGATGGGCAAAAGAACGCCATAAGCCGCCCTGCACAAGCCTTGTAGCAGGCTACTCGGCGTCTTTTATGGTACCAGATTCGTGCTTTTCCACAATTTCTTCGGGCCCGGACTGGTGTGTCAAAGTCGAAGGCGCCGCGGAAAGACCCTCAATTGTCCCCAAGTCCAGCGTTTCTCCGCCATCGGTTGCCACCACGTGAGCCGCCTCGTGGCGGGCCGTGTCATGCTCCAGAACACCTGTCGCCAACTCTTCCGAAGCGACCTCCTCGGGAACCCCTTCCGCCGCCCCTGGAGCTACTGGCACCGCTTCGGCCTCGGTTTCGGTCGCCTCTACCTGGTCGTACTGTCCGTAAAACGCCATGACCGCAGTTTGGATCTGGGCCACAACCCCTTCGTCGATCTCCGGAATGGCTTCCAACTCCTCGGGTGTCATGGATCCCAGCCGCTCGACTGTCCCGATGTCGGCGCCCACCAGTTTCTCGATCACCGCTTCCGGCACCCCATGGTCAATCAGGACCGAAACCGGCGCGCCGGAGATCGCCAGATCGTGCATCTGTGATTCCACCTCGCGACGCTTCTCTTCCTCGCTCTTAATATCGATCTTCCAGCCTATAAGTTTCGCCGCCAGACGCACATTCTGTCCCCGCTTGCCGATCGCCAGCGACAGTTGCAGATCGTCCACCACCACTTCCATGTGCTTCTCGGCCGCGTCGATGATCGTGACGCGCGATATCTTGGCCGGGCTCAAAGCCTTCGTGGCGTACTGAACCGGGTCGTCGGAATACTCGATGATGTCGATCTTTTCGCCGCGCAGTTCGCGGATGATGGATTGCACCCGCATGCCCTTCATGCCGACGCATGCTCCGACGCTGTCGACATCGCGATCGCGGCTCGCCACCGCGATCTTGGTGCGCTCGCCGGCTTCGCGCGCACACGCTTTGATCTGCACCGTGTTGTCGTAGATCTCCGGCACTTCCTGTTCGAAGAGCCGCATCACAAGCTCACAGGCGGCGCGTGAAACCAACACGCCTGCGTTCTTGCCGCCGCGTTCCACGCCCTTAATGATGCAGCGAACCCGGTCGCCCACGCTGAAACTCTCGATGCGCGACTGTTCCTTCTTCGGCAGACGGGCTTCCGTTTTGCCCATGTCTACGATGTAGTCCTGCCCTTCAACGCGCTTGACGATGCAGTTCACCAGCTCGCCTTGACGGCCGTTGAACTCCGAATACACGCTGTCTCGCTCGGCTTCCCGTACCTTTTGCAGTATCACTTGCTTCGCGGTCTGGGCCGAAATGCGGCCCAGGACATCGGTGGGCTTCGCTTCGCGGATTTCGGAGCCAAGCTCGGCGCCGGGATTGAGGCGTTGCGCTGCGGAGAGTGTGATTTCCTTGCATGGATCTGCCACGGCGTCAACCACCGTTCGCAGACTGTAGATCAGGATATTGCCGGTGTGCTCGTCCAAATCGGCGATCAGGTTCTCCTGAGACTTGAAGTGCTTGCGGGCCGCCGCCAGCATGGCGTCCTTCACCGCATCCACGACGATCTGCGGGTCGATACCCTTTTCTTTGCTCAATATTTCAATCGACTGATAAATCGAAGCCACGTCAAACCTCTTTTCAGATACTCGTTCTAATGCTGTTCGGGATTTTTATCCGGGATAGCAGACTCGGGTCAGCGCCCGCTTCACCATCGAAACTTCAGGTTGGCTTTTTGAACCAACGGAAGCGGGATCTTCAGCACCGTTCCGGGCGTCGTTTCCACTTCCAGCGTGTCGCCTGCAAAGGCAGCCAGCTTGCCCTCGAGGTGCTTCTGCGAGTTGATCGCCTCACGCAGAGCGAGCCGGATATCCTGACCAACGACGCGCTCAAAATCGCGGGCCCTTGAGAGCTTCCGCTCCACGCCCGGGGAGCTAACCTCGAGCGTGTAAGAATCCCCGGGAATCACGTCAAGTTCGTCGAGTAAGCCGCCCAGGCGCTCCGACACCAACTCGCAGTCCCCGTGCGTGACGCCGCCCGGCTTGTCGATGAACACCCGCAGAAGACGGGCCTTGCCGCTGCCACGCAACTCGACGTCGGCAATCTCCAGCCCGGTTCCGGCGGTGGATTGCTCACTGAGCTTGGTGATGCGGTCTAAGAGAGCCTCGTCCTTAATAACTGGCATACGCCTGAATTCGCTGACAGAAATAAAAAAGTGGGCTTTCGCCCACCTCATGTTCACGACTACTTCTCTTCTATTAAACCACCCGGACGCGAATCTGGCAATCGCCCTGGGGATTTCGCCAGCCTCGCCGTAGGTTTATACGGGGTTGACACGCGCACATCGAACCCGAGCGCCATGGCTGGGTCCGCCGAGCTGCTCAGGCGCCTCGGCGTCCGCCCCGGTGCGTTATGCGGAGGCCCGAAAAGAAGCGGGCTCGCAGCGTCGGCCGACCAGGCTTATTTCCAGGATCGCGCTGCCCGTCGCCGGCTCGCTCCGGGAAAAAATCACCGACAACGATGAGCCTTCGCTAATGTAAAGCTGAACCGGGTGGTTGGCGGCGTACAGCTGGTCGGCTAAGTTTGCCAAGCCCTGCGACTGCAGCAGTACCACCGATTCGATACCCTCATACTCCTCGACCGGACCCTCCGTAGAGGCATGAACCAGGCATTGCGGGAACTGGCCTCGTGGCACGATGACGCGAGCGGATACGTGGGTTATCTCGAACATCGAACCCGCGGGCACCGGAACGCAGACCGACGTCACGCATTGGTCGTCGAGCAGTCTAGTGTGAAAGCTTTTCTGGAAAATTTGCTCCATTGTTGTGGAAGTCACGGGAATTTCTTTCTATCTAAAACAGGTACGGCTCCATCTCGGACGTCCCCCTTCTCGCGTTTCGGTTCCGAGTGCACCAAACGCCGATTCTGTCAAAGATACGGTTGATTGCCAAGCCAAATGGGCACTTACTTACATTGAAAAGACTGCTGCGTAAGCGAACCAACGTTCGTGCTCCAAATAACCCACATTGGGAAGACTACCGACCGCCGGAAGGGCCACACGTATCTGATAAGCTCTCCGTCGGAGGCATTGTGAAACTCACACGCATTCTGTCGCTGCTGGCCTTGATCGCCGTCGTTGGGGGCGCCTTGGTCTTGGAGCGTCACGCCCGGGCCCAGGCGCCGGCGACCAAGATAAAACGCATCCTGATCATAGGCGAAACCAGAGGCTTCCAGCACGATTCCATCTCCGACTCCATGGGTACGCTTTGGAAGATGGGCCACGACTCCGGGCTGTGGGAAGCATACCTCCGGACCGATTGCCAGCTCATTACCAAAAAGAAGCTCGACATGAACGCTAAGAACCTAAGCTACTTCGATGCCATTGTCTTCGCCAGCACCACCGGCGAACTCGCGATGGACGATTCCCAAAAGGCGGATATGATGTCTTTTATCCACGATGAAGGGAAGGGCTTCGTCGGAATTCACGCCGCGCTCGATACCTTCTACAAATGGCCGGAATACGGCGAGATGATCGGCGGCTGGTTCGACCAGCATCCGTGGGGAACGTTTAACGCACCCATCATCTTGGAAGATCCGACCTTCCCCGCGACCAAACAGTTTCCCAAGTCGTTTGTGAAGAGGGATGAGATCTATCAGGCAAAAGAGTGGTCGCGCGACAAGGTCAACGTTCTTCTACGGCTGGATGAGAGCAAACTCGACTACAACAACCCGCGGGTGCACCGCACCGACCACGATTTCGCGGTCGCCTGGTCGAAGACCTATGGCAAAGGCCGTGTTTTCTACTCGACTCTCGGTCATACCAACGAAGCTTGGGACGATCCGCAGATCCAACAAATGTACTTTGAGGCAGTGAAGTGGGTTCTAGGAATGACCGAAGGAAGCACCGCCAGCCACCCGCGTACACCTGCGCCTTAATTGGCTGAACAGCTCGGTCGGCAACAAAATTCTCTTGAGGCGGTGGGGATCATTTGCGTTACGATGAATACGTGGGCGGCAGCGAACGCTTGTCGCTGCCGCCCATCAGATCTAGCGCCGCCTTTCAAAGCGGAGTTCGATCTGGACTGTACCGAAGTGCAGTACAATCCGTATTCGAAGGTGCATAAAGAATCACCTCCTGCCGAAAGGTGGGATTGAAAGGCCGGGACTCCGATCCCGGCTTTTCCCTTTGCGGCTCGAGTACCGCGTCCAGGAAACCAGCGCTTTCAATCGCCTGACGACATAGAACCCGCCTAAGCGAACTCCTGTTGATACTTGTCAGGATTGGGGTAGAAAGCTCTCGCGGAAATGCAGGATACGCTCAGTCTTTGGCTCAGCAGTTTTGTTGGGCTGCTTGTGGATCAATTGCGTTACGATGAATACGTGGGACGGCAGCGAGGCTGATCGCTGCCGTCCATCAGATCTAGCGCCGCCGTTCAAAGCGGAGTTCGATCTGGACTGTACCAAACTGCAGTACAATCCGTATTCGAAGGTGCATAAAGAACCACCTCCTGCCGAAAGGTGGGATTGAAAGGCCGGGACTTGATCCCGGCTTTTCCCTTTGCGGCTCGAGTAACGCGTCCAGGAAACCAGCGCATTCAATCGCCTGACTGCATAAGAGCCCGCCGAAGTGAGCTCCTGTTGATACTTGTCAGGAATGGGGAGGAAAGCTCTCGCGGAAATACAGGATGGCCGCAGTGGTGCGTTAGGTCGATTCCACTTTCACCAGTTCCGAGTTCACCCGCTTCAGCTGGCCGCAAGCAGCGAAGATATCGCGTCCGCGAGGCTTACGCAAAAAGCAGGGCATAGAAGCCCGCAGGATCTGCTGGAAGCCCGCGACGCGATCCGGCGACGGTGTTTCAAAGGGAATCCCGGGCCCCGGGTTCAGCGCGATCAAATTCACTTTCGCGTTCAGATTAGCTAGCAGCCGCACGACGCGCTTCGCGTCGGCCGTCGAATCATTGACCTCGCCGAGCAGCACGTACTCAAAGGTGAGTTTCTCCCACGGGCGAAGCGGGTAGCGCCGGCAGGCATCCAGCAGATCCTTGAGATGGTATTTGCGCGTGATCGGCATCAGCTCGCGCCGCTGCTCCTCGCTCGATGCATTCAGCGAAATGGCCAGCTTCGGCCGGACCGGCGCGCGACCGAGTTCCTCCATCTTCGGCACGATGCCCGAGGTGGAAAGCGTAATGCGTCGCGGTGAAATCCCAATACCTGCGGGATCGCAAAGCAGGCGCGTCGCCTTCAAGACCGCTTCGAGGTTCAGCAGAGGCTCTCCCATCCCCATCAGCACCACATTCAGCCGGCTATCGGTGGCCTTCAGCCCGTTTTCGCGCATGACGTAGAGCACCTGCCCCACGATCTCGCCTGCAGTCAGGTTCCGCTCCAGACCCATCAGCGCTGTCAGGCAGAACTTGCAATCCACCGGGCAGCCGACTTGGCTTGAAATGCAGATGGTATCCCGGCTGTCCTCCGGCATCAGCACGGTTTCCACGGTCCGGTTATCGGCCAGACGCAGCAGGTACCGCCGTGTACCGTCGACTGAGTCGAACCGCTTCTCGATCCTCGGCAGTCCTGTGGAAAAGTCCCTAACTAATTGACTACGAATGACTTGTGGCAGCGAAGAAATATCGCTCAAATCTGCTACTTGTTGTCGGTACAGTGCGTCATAAAGTTGACGGGCTCGGAAAGACGGCTGTTTGGGTCCCAGCGCCTCCTCGAGTTCCTTGATCTCCCTGCCGATCAGCGCTTTGTCTTCAACTGATTGCAGCATCTGGATTTAGTGTATCGCGTGAGTGGGGTCTCGTTTTCCGGGCGTTACAATAGAGAAAGGTCGCCGTGTACCGGCTTCGTTACTTATGTCGTCTTCTGTCGCCACTCCTGCCCGCCAAATCGAAAGAGCGACCCTGCCCAACGGTGTGCGCATCGTCACCGAAGCAATGCCCTATTTCCGATCCGTTTCCCTCGGCATCTGGATCGGCACCGGTTCTCGGATTGAGCGTGGGGCCGAAAACGGGCTCTCCCACTTCATTGAGCACATGCTGTTCAAGGGAACTACCCATCGCAGTGCCGAAGATATCGCCCGGTCGGTTGACTCCATCGGCGGCGGGCTGGATGCGTTCACCGGCAAGGAACTGGTCAGCTACAACACCAAAGTTCTCGATGAGCATCTGCCGGTCGCGTTCGACGTCCTTTCCGACATGGTGCTCAACCCTCTGTTTCGCGAGGAGGATATCGAAAAGGAAAAGGGTGTCATTCTCGAAGAGCTGAAGATGGAAGTGGATCAGCCCGAGTACCTTCTCCACGAGATCTTTATCAGCAATTTCTGGAAAAACCACGGGCTCGGAAAACCGATTCTGGGCACACGCGACACCGTCAAGAAGTTCCAACACGAGCGGCTGTTTGAGTACTATCGCCGCGTCTATGCGCCGCGGAACATCCTGATTACCGCTGCAGGCAATCTCGAACACGAACGGATCGTAGAATTGGTCGGCGCGAAGTTCGCTCAGTTTGCCGATCGGGGCGTCCCCGCGTCCGATCCCGTACCCCAGGCGTATGCGCCCATCGTCCTAAAGAAGAAGGATTCCCTGGAGCAGGTGCACATTACGTTCGGCGTCCCGGCATTTAAGTTGTCTCACGAGCTGCGTTATCCGCTCTATCTGTTGAACACCGTGCTTGGCGGGGGCATGAGTTCGCGCCTGTTTCAGAACATTCGCGAGCGCCAGGGCCTGGCCTATTCGGTCTACTCCGAACTGAACCTCTATAGTGACTCCGGCTGCCTCATGATCTACGCCGCTACCGGCCCCGATACGGCACGCCAAGTAGTCGAGTCCGTACGCGTCGAACTCGCCCAGTTGAAGGACAGTCTGATTAGCGAAGAAGAGTTGCGGCGCGCCAAAGATCACCTGAAGGGCTCGCTCATGTTGAGCCTCGAATCCACAAACAGCCGCATGTCGAACCTGGCCCGGCAGGAACTCTACTTCGACCGCTTCTTTACGCTGGACGAAATGCTGGAAAGCATTGAGGGCGTAACCCGCGAGCAAGTGCAGGCTCTCGCGCAGCAGTTCTTTGCTACGGACAACATTGCGCTCGCGATGCTGGGCCGCCTCAACGATATGGAACTCGATCGCAAAGACCTCGCTTGTTAACCGTAGTGACTAACGCCTTCACTCCTGATAAGCTCACTGCTGCATGCGGCCTTCTGGCTTGACATCGTTCCTTAACAAACGGCGGCTGCTCGGATGGGTCGCCCCCTTCCTGCTTGCGCTATTGGCCGCGTTACCCCTCGCCGCCAAGCTGGATGTGGACAGCCTGAAGGCAACCGGCTATCTCAACGACTACGCCGGCGTGGTGGATCCTGCCAGCAAGGCGGCGATTGAGCAGTATTGCTACCGGGTTCAGCAGGCACTCGGCGTACAGATTGCCGTGGTTACCTTCGACAGCATCGGCGACGAGCCCATGGAAGATTTCGGCATTCGCGTGGCGCGGCATTTCAGCCCCGGCGATCCCAAAACCAATCAAGGCATCGTCATGATTCTGGTAATCAAGGACCGGAAGAGTGACATCGAAGTAGGCCGGGGCACCGAGGCGTATCTCACCGACGGTTTCTCAGGGAGCGTGCTTCGCGCCATGCGCCCTGAGCTGCGTGCCAGCGAGTACGGCCCCGCGATTCTGCAAGGGCTGCAGTCCATGGCCGCCCAAATTGCGCAGGGCAAAGGGATCGAGTTCAACGGCCAGGGCCTTACGCCGGTCCAGCGCCGTCCCGCGCAACCGGTTCGGCGCGGGTTTCCGATTCCGCTGCTCATCCTCTTAGGATTCTTTGGGCTGATCTGGCTGCTCGGACGGGGACGCGGCGGCCGTCCTGGTGGGGGCGGTGGCGCCGGGAACGTTTTGGCCGGCATGCTCATCGGAAACATGCTGAGCGGCGGCCGAGGCGGCGGAGGCTGGGGCGGCGGCGGATTCGGTGGCGGCAACGGCGGCGGTGGCGGATTTGGCGGCTTCGGCGGAGGCGGTTTCGGGGGCGGCGGCGCCAGCAGCGACTGGTAACGGCATTTGCAGCGGCATTCGACAGTGAACGGGAGGAACACTGGGTGGAGAAGAAACTAAAAGATCTGGTTGACAGGCTGAACGCGGCTTTCGGCACTCGTTTGGTCTCGGCTATCCTGTACGGTTCGGCGGCTGCCGGCGATTGGCATGAGTCCAGCTCCGATTTAAACGTCTTATGCGTCCTCACCCGCGTAACGCCTCTGGAACTCGGCGAGTCGGAACCCATCTTTCGCTGGTGGCGCGAACAGGGTAATCCCCCGCCCCTGCTGATGAGCGCCGAAGAAGTGCGCTCTTCCACCGACTGCTTCCCCATGGAGTTTGCCGACATGCAGGCACACCGCCGCGTGCTGGCTGGCGTGGATGTGCTCGACGGGCTCGAGATCGACCGCTCTTACTATCGCGCCCAAGTGGAGCATGAACTCCGCGCAAAACAATTGCGGCTCCGTCAAAAAGCGGCTGAGCAGCTTTCGAAGCCCGAGCCATTGCTCAAACTGCTGACGGAGTCGGTCTCGACCTTTTGCGTGCTGGGCCGCCACGCGCTAATTCTGGGTGGCCATCCCGCCCACTGGAAGAAACGCGACATTGTCCAGGCCTTGGGTTATGTGCTGGGTGCCCCGCTGGCCGGCTTCAACGGCGTGCTCGATGCCCGCGCCTCAGGCAAGCTGGCCGCCCAAACCACGGCTGTCCTATTATTTGAGAAGTATCTGGGGGAGATCGATGCCCTCGTAAACTACGTCGACGGACTCGACAAATAGCTGAACAAATGTTCCTAACTGGAGGGAAGAAATCGTTATGAAGGGTGCACTGATTGTTCTCGGCGTGGTCATACTGGCCGCATTGCTCATCGGCGGCCAGTTGGTGGGCATGCGAAACAGCTTGGTTGTTGAGAAAAACGACATCGACGGCAAATTCGCCGAAGTGGACAACGCGATGAAGCGCCGCGCCGACCTGATTCCGAATCTCGTCGAAACCGTCAAGGGTTTTGCCAAGCAGGAGAAGGGCGTGTACGACGACATCGCGGCTGCACGTTCTCGCCTGTTGAACGCAGGAAGCCCGGAAGATAAGATCTCCGCGAATAACCAGTTAAGCGGGGCCCTGAGCCGACTGCTGGTGGTGGTTGAGAACTACCCCCAATTGAAGTCCGATGAGAACTTCCTCCGCCTGCAGGATGAGCTGTCACGCACCGAAAACCGCATCGCGATTGCGCGCAAGGATTACAACGACGCCATCACCAAGTACAACACCGACATCGATCTGTTCCCCAAGAGCATTGCGGCGTCAGTATTCGGATTCCACCGCAACGACAATTATTTCAAGACCACCGAGGAAGAGAAGAAGGTTCCGCAAGTAAAGTTCTAAGCGAACCCTTCGTCCATCAACATGCAAGTATTCGGTAACTACATCCAAGGTGACTGGATCACCTCGGGAGCAACGTTTGAAGACCGCAACCCGGCCAACACGGATGAAGTCGTCGGCCAGTTTGTGAAAGGGTCGGTGGCCGATGTGAGTCGTGCCGCCACCGCGGCTGAAGAAGCGTTTCCCTCCTGGTCTCAGCTGGCCGGTCCGGTTCGCGGCAACTATCTGTTCAAAGTTGCCGAACTGCTTGATCAGCGTTTTGAAAGCATCGCGGCCGAGATGACGCGAGAGGAAGGCAAGACGCTGCCCGAAGCCAAGGGCGAGGTCCGCCGCGCCATCAACATCTTCCGCTACTTTGGCGGGGAAGGCTCGCGGCTGCCGGGATTTCTGGTGCCATCCGAACGCGATCGCGTGCACATGTTCACGCTCCGCAAGGCAATCGGCGTGGTCGGCCTGATTACGCCCTGGAACTTCCCCATAGCGATTCCTGCCTGGAAGATGGCGCCGGCCCTGATTTGCGGAAATACGCTGATCATCAAACCGGCCTCCGCCGCGCCGCTGTGCGCCTGGCGCATTGTCGAAGCCTGTCACGACGCCGGTATTCCAAAGGGCGTTGTTAATTTCATCGCAGGTTCGGGCGGCGAACTGGGTCAGGCCCTATTGTCCGCTCCGCCGGTTAAGGCCGTGTCGTTCACCGGCTCAACCGATGTCGGGCATTGGGTTCACGAACAGGCCAGCAAACGCCGCATGCGGATACAGCTCGAAATGGGCGGTAAGAATCCCACCATCGTGCTCGCCGATGCGCCGTTTGCCGCCTCGGTTGAGAATGTCGTCAATGCTGCGTTCTTCTCCACAGGCCAGAAATGTACGGCCACCAGCCGCGTGATCGTCGAGGAGCCGATCTACGACAAGTTCCTGGAAGCACTGATCGAACGCACAAGGAAGTTGAAGGTCGGCAACGGCATGGAGGCCGGTGTGGATATCGGTCCTGCCGTCGACCAGGGCGCGCTCGACACGTTTATTCGTTATTGCGAAATCGGCACCCAGGAAGCTGGTCCGGCCAAGATCGGCGGAAAGCGGATCACCGGTCCCGGCTACGACAAGGGCTACTTCTTCGAACCGACTATTTTCGCGGGTGTCACGCCCGAGATGCGTATCGCTCAGGAAGAAATCTTCGGCCCCGTGCTGGCGGTGATGAAAGCCAAGGACGCCAAGGATGCGCTCCGCGTCGCTAACGAGATTCCTTTCGGGCTGTCCTCCTCGATTCAAACCTCGAGCCTGTCCAACGCATTCGACTTCGTCTACGGCGCGCAGGCGGGCTTGCTCACCGTGAATCTCCCAAGCGCCGGCGTCGAGTATCAGTTGCCGTTTGGTGGCACGAAGGACTCCAGCTTCGGGCCGAAAGAACAGGGCCCCGCTGCCATGGAGTTTTACAGCGATTTGAAAACGATTTATCTTAAATACTGATCGCCCGAACCTACGGCGCCGTTGCCGTACGTTGGAGGTGCCGCCATGGACTGCGATTCCGTTGCCCGCGATTCACTCGCTCGAGCCTTCGTTCTCCTTTGCTCCTGTTGCCTTCTTTTCTGTCTGGCAGTCGCCGCAGCCCCACAGACGGCCCCTCCGGCTGCGAGCACTCCGCCCGATCAAAAGTGCACTCTCGAAGGCAAAGTCACCAACGATCAGACCAGCGAATCCGTGAAGAAAGCAACGTTGCATCTTTACCCAAGCACAAAGGACGGAAGTTTCGGTATGGGTTCCAATGCGACGGGCTTTGTGGCCACATCGCAAGGCGATGGCACCTTCCGCTTTGAGGCACTCGAGCCGGGTGAATATCGATTGTCGGGCGAGCGCGCCGGCTTCATCAACACACGCTACGGATCGAAGGGAAACAACGGTATCGGGACGACGCTGGTGCTCCAACCGGGCCAGCATCTGACCGGTCTCAACCTGGCCCTGATCCCGCAAGGGGTGATCAGTGGCAAGGTTCTGGACGACGACGGCGACCCCATGGGCCAAGTCAGTGTTCGATTACTTTCCAGGAATTGGACTCGCGGTAAAGAACGCTACTTCCCGATGGGCCAAACCGGCGCCAATGAGCTGGGCGAGTTTCGCATCAGCAACCTCTCGCCTGGCAAGTATTATCTGGTCGCCAGTAAAGACAACAACATGATGATGGGCGGCGAGGAGGCAGCCACGCCAGGCAAACCAGACATCCGTCCCGTGCGCACGTTCTATCCCTCGGCGCTCGACCGGCAAGGCGCCAGCCTTATTGAAGTGAAGGCAGGCCAGGAACTCAGTGGCACGGATATCCGAATGCGAAGTTCGCCCACCTATCGCGTAAGCGGAAAAATCGTCGGTAGTTTTCCGGAAGGCGGCGTGGCGACCATGAGATTGAGCCTGGCGCAGGAAGACGACATGATGGGCTTCTCGTTCGGACCGTCTTCAAACATCGCTAAAGATGACACTTTCAACTTGCCGGGCGTCGCCCCGGGCTCCTACGTCTTGACAGTGGTATCCATCGGCGGGAAGTTCCGGATATTGGCGCGTCAACCGGTAGGAGTCGAGAATGCTGCTGTAAAGGACGTCGTGATCAGCTTGATGCCTCCGGCGACTATAAAGGGTCAGATCCGGATCGAGGGAACGCGGCCGGCCTCGGTGGCTGTGCCGGATCTGCAGTCGATCCAAGTGTTTCTACAAGGGTCGGATACGTACATGCTTGGAGGGAACGCCACCCCTAAAGCGGATGGGGCGTTCTTGCTCGATGATGTATCTCCGGGCAAATACTCCCTTTTTACCTCCCGCACGCCCGAAGGCACGTATCTGAAGTCGCTGCGCTTTGGGAACCAGGACGTTCTTGGAAAGGAACTCGACCTCACCTCCGGAGCGGGCGGCGAATTGGAGTTGACCTTTAGTTACGGTGTTGCGACCGTCAGCGGAACGCTGCAACTCCCGGAGCCCGACGCGGCAAGCGCATCGGCCGAACCGGCAGCTCAGAAACCCGCGAGTCCGCCCTCAGCGCAGTTGCTGTTGGTGCCGGACGTCCTCCACGCGGATGGCAGTGGACTCTTGTACGCCAATCCCGACCAGAACGGTTCCTTCACGTTCAAGTCTGTTCCGCCGGGACACTATCGCGCCTACGCGTTTGAAACTGCAAACTCGATTGCGCTCAGCAATCCGCAGGTGCTGGAGGCGTTCCAAAGCAAGGGCACCGAGGTTGAAGTCGCAGAGAACGACAAGAAGGACATCCAGCTGAAGATCATCCCGAGCGATGATTTCCACCAAGTGCTTATGAAACTGGGTATCGACCAGTAGTAGTTTGGTTTCCGCTATGCACTACGATCACGTTGCCATCCCAGATTCCGCTGTGCCCGGCGTGTCAAGCGCAGGCTTCGAGCATGCCATCGAAACCTACGTCAGCGAAACCAACAAAGTGGCGTCGGTGTGGGATTGCTTCACCGACCAGGACCTCGACTGGCGTCCGCAGCCCAAGGCCAGCACGGTGGGCGAGATTCTGCGTCACCAGTTGCTCAGCGAGCGCCGTTTCTTCGGCGAGTTTCTATCCTGCCCGGAGCCGCCGCCCGATGCCGTTCTGCCTGCTGAATGGAACGTGAGAAGCGCCTCGCATCGCCTCGTGCAACTGGCTCGCCGGCGCCTGCCGTTCCTGGCATCGCAGCCCGAACCGTGGTGGCTGGAGCGTGCGCAGTTCTTTGACGTCGAGCGCCAACGCATCTGGATTTTCTGGCGCCGTGTTTTGCATACTGCCCACCATCGCACCCAGTTGACGGTTTATTTGCGGCTGCTCGATCGCGCCGTCCCCGCCACTTATGGTCCAACCGCCGACGTCACCTGGGCCGGCGCTGATCCCACCCACACCGTGGATGCCGCAGGCCGCAAGTAGCCGCACGATACACTCTCTCTAACATGCGATTGGGACAAGTGAAACATCACGGACGACTTGTGGCCGCCATCTTTGAGGGCGGCGGGGCGCGCCCCATCCACGACTGGAGCATGGTCGAGCTGATCGAGCGCAGCGAGACCGCCGGCGTTTCGCTGCCCGAATTCGCGGAGGGTGAAGCGCAGGCCATTGAATTCCTCGATTCAGGAATCGCCATTTGCCCACCGGAAGTCTGGGCCTCGGGCTGCACCTACCAAACCAGCGCCGCCTTTCGTGACGCCGAACACGGCACTCGCGAAGGTTTCTATGCGCACGTCTACAACGCGCCCCGGCCCGAGATCTTCTTCAAGGGAACGGCCCGGCACTGCGTCGGGCACAATGAGGCCATTGGCATGCGCCGCGATTCCAAGTTCACCGCGCCGGAGCCGGAACTGGCCGTCGTGTTAGGCTCGAAGGGCCAGATTCTCGGCTACACCTTGGCCAATGATGTTTCGGCCTGGGACATTGAGCGCGAGAACCCGCTCTACTTGCCGCAATCCAAAACCTACACCGCCTGTGTGTCGTTGGGTCCCGTGATCGTCAGCGCCGATGAAATCGCCGACCCCTATGGCCTCGGCATCGCCTGCAAGGTCATCCGCCACGGGCGCACGCTATTTGAAGGCTCCACCTCCACCTCGCGGCTTAACCGCAAATTGGAAACCATCGTCGACTATTTGCGGCGCGCGAATCCGGCTCCGGCGGGAACGGTTCTATGCACCGGCACCGGCATCATCGTCAAGGAAGACGCCGCGCTGGCTGCGGGCGATGTCGTCGAAATCGAATGCGCCGCCATCGGCGTACTGTCAAACCCGGTTGCGGTGGTGGGCTAACGATCTCGACAAACCCTCTTATTGAGATTCCCTTCTCTGGCGTCTGAACTCTTCAAGTTCGCGCCTCAACGGTTCCCAATAAGAACGGTCCTTTTGCCGCTCTTCGTGCTCTTCCTCATCCAGAGCCCGCACAACACGCGGTCGGTCCTTTCTGAGTGCCGCCCGAAGCGCAGGCCTTTCGGCGCTGATTCGACCAGCAGTTTCAGGGTTTGCACTCGCGGCCTCTATCAGCAGTTCCGGCGTACGCAACTCGCGCAGCCAAAATTCAATCCGCTCCTGCGCTTGGCGGCTTTCGCTTCCAAAGTAGTCCTGCTCGACCAGCCGGCGGATCATCGGCCAGTCTTTGTCCCGCTGCGTTTTCTTTGCAGTGACCAGATCTTCGATCGCGAGTACGTCCACCAACTCGCCGGCCGCTTCAATGACCGTCCTACGGCCCCACAGGTCTTCAAAGGGGTCTACTCCCCGTAGCGATGACATCAGGTCGACCCTCAGCCCCGCCACATCCTCGCGCCGGCAACGAAAATGGACCGCGTGTCCTCGCTTCAGGTGCGCAGCATCGAGGGTGGGTACGGCAATGGGCTCAGCCTTAAGATCAGCCAGCGCGGACCGTAACCGAGCGAGGCTCTCGGCATCAACCAGGATCAGCAGGTCCAGATCCCGGCTGAATTCCGCCGCGCCGTAGAACACGCACGCTTGGCCGCCCATGAGCAGCGTTCTCACGCCACTCTTCCGGATCGAAGAAAGGGCTCTGAGTATCGGGCTCTGGTTCAAGCGATCCCCCTAGCGCTAAATAGGTCTCCCACAACTTCATGGACTCGAGGAAGCGCTCCTGCGGTGTGAGGCTGTACCATTCGGCCCATTCGGCGCCCACCAGTTCCTCAACACGGCGATCGTCCACACCCATACCTTAACCGATCTGCACCGCTTACTGTACTGGGTTAACTTTGAGGCCTTCCCGTGCGTTGTCGCCTGGATTGGGGATGAGCGTATCGCCCTCCTCCACGCCGCTGAGAATCTCCAACTTGTCGCCGTAGTCGCGCCCCACTTCGATCTTTTTCAGATGTACGACGTGGTCCGGGCCAACCACGGCCACCTGTGTCCCATCCGGCCGCACAATCAGAACGTCGCTGGGGACCAGCAGCGGTGAATTTCCTTGTGTGCTGCTGAGGTCGACTTTGGCGTACATGCCGGGCAGTAGCGCTCCGTCGTTGTTCGCAACCTGCACCTCCACCAGTAGCGTCCGGCTGGAAGGATCGAGCGAATTCGAGGTGCGCACGACGTTGCCGGTAAACTGGCGGCCTGGCAAGTTGGACACCGTGAGGCGGGCGGCTTGGCCAGTTTTTATGAAGCTGGCATTCGCCTGGGGAACGTCGATGTACGTCCGCAGTGTGCCCATTTGCGCCACGCGATACAACAGCGTAGTCCCCGCGTTCACCAGGGTGCCGACATCGACATTGCGCTGCGTGATGATGCCGTCGAAGGGGGCTTTCACCACCAGGTAGCTTTGCATCTTTTGAAGGCGTTCGAGGTTGGCTTGCGCCGCGGCCAGACCATTTTTCTGGGCGTTGATGGCCTTCTCCAAGGAACGCACGCTGGACAACTGCGATTGGAACTGGCTCTGGTACTGATCGTTCTCCTGCTTCGAGACAACGCCGCGGCCCACTAGGCTGTTCCAGCGCTGCGCCGTAACCCGTGCCAGTTCGAGTTGCGTTTTGCCCTGTTCATAGTTGGCTTCAGCTTCATCCAGAGTGGACTGCACTTGCTGCAGGGTTGCCTTCGCCTCAAGCACCTGTTGATCCAGTTCCGGCGCTTCGATTTCGGCCAGGGGCTGCCCCGCTTTGACGCGATCGCCGATGTCCACCTGTCTTTTTTGGATGTAACCGTTGGCGCGCGCCAGAATGGGCGCCTCGGTAATGGCCTGAATGCCACCGGGAAGTTCCAGCTCCGATGCCTGCCCGGAGCGATGAACCTGAACGACTCCTACATTGGGGACGGCCTCCAACGTCTCAGCCGCTTCGCTAACGAGGGTCGCATTTCGTTGCTTCAGCGGTATGTATCCCGCCAGAAATCCCACCACGGCCAAAACAACCACTCCCAGAACAATCGCCCAAATCGTAACTGGCGACGGGCGCCACGAACGCGCTGCTAAGCCACCGTGCCCCGGGTTCGCGTGCGAGGGGCCGTGTCCGGCCCCCTTCAGCTCCTCGAGCTGTCGCTTCAGATGCTGGTTCTCTTGCCGCAGCCGTTCTTCCGCGCTGCTAGGCCCGTGGACTTCCACCGGTCCTCCTTCCAAGGATTCTCGCTCGCTGGGTTTAATGAATGGCATCCGCGGCTCAGGCTCTGGTCTTCAAGTCTAATTCTTGCAGTTCGCGTTCGTAATCCACCGGGGGCTTGGTTCGAAGATAACTGTAAATGATCGGAACCACAAACAGGGTGGTCACTGTGGCAAACAGCAGGCCGCCGATGACCGCACGCCCCAGCGGCGCATTCTGCTCTCCGCCCTC
Organism: uncultured Acidobacteriaceae bacterium; assembly: GCA_963740005.1. Classification (GTDB taxonomy): domain Bacteria; phylum Acidobacteriota; class Terriglobia; order Bryobacterales; family Bryobacteraceae; genus CAJCIT01. The sequence goes on from CAVUCO010000055.1 coordinate 312,811, forward strand.
ACCCAGCCCCAGCGACATCGGAAGCATGCCGAGGATCATGGCCGTCGCGGTCATCAGGACGGGGCGGATGCGGGCAAACCCGGCCGAGAGCATCGCCTCCCGCGCGGAGGGCACGAATTCTCGCTCGTCATTCGCGAACGTGACCATCAGGATACTGTTCGCGGTTGCGACGCCGATGCACATAATCGATCCCATCAGCGAAGGGACGTTCAGCGTAGTATGGGTGACGAATAACATCCACAGGATGCCTGCCATCGCGCCAGGCAGCGCCATCAGGATGATGAACGGATCCGTCCACGATTGAAAATTCACCGCGATCAACAGATACACCAGCACCACCGCGAAGATCATTCCCAATCCCAGCCGGAAGAACGACGACTCCATGGTCTCAATCTGCCCCCGAAGCACAAACGTGGTGCCACGCGGCAAGTGTTGCTCCTCGTCGCGCATGATCTTCCTCACCTCGCGTCCGACGCTTCCCAGATCCTGGCGGTCGGTATTGGCGTATACATCAAACACCGGCCAGACGTTGTAGTGATTCACAATCACCGGCGCATAGTCCCGTTTGACGCTGACTAAATTCGAGAGGAGCTGCGTGCTTCCGGGCATGGCGCCGGGATTCGCATAGGCCTGCGAATTGGCGTTGGGGGAACTGCTGACGAAAGCATCGCCGCCCATCGCCGCGCCCATCTGCGATCCCATCGTGGTGGAGTTGACGCTGTCGGTGGCAGCCGAGATCGGCGTCCGCAGCAGCGCGTCGAGAGAGTTGACTTTATACTGCGGCGTTTGCACGCCCACGCCATAGTTGACGCCGTTCACCCAGTTCACCCAAAAATTCGGGGCGATCATGCTATTGCCGGTCAGCGAGATCAGCATGCTGTTGGTCACGTCACGTTGCGTGAGCCCCAGCTCCGACGCCTTCACCCGGTCCACGTCCAGCCGCAGCTGGGGCTGATCGACGACCTGGTGCACGTGCACATCGGCCGCCCCCGGAATATGCGAAATCCTCTCCGCGAGTTTCCTGGCGATCTTATAGTTCTCCTCGCTGTTCCGGCCGACAATCTGCAAATCGATTGGAGCCGGCAATCCGAAGTTTAAGATCTGGGTGGTAATGTTGGCGGGTTGAAAGAAAAACGAGAGATCCGGGAACTTATCCTTCAGATGTTTTCGTAGCAGCACTTCGTAGTCTCGGGTCGAGCCGTGTTTCTCTTTCTTGAGAGCAATCTGTATCTCGCCATCGGCGCTGGAAATCGTGGGAATGTCTCCCTGGGCGATGCTGGTCCAGCTGTTGGGAATTCCAATGATGTCGATCAGCGCGTCAATCTCATTGGCGGGGATGACCCTTCTAATTTCGCGCTCCACCTCACCGAACCGAATCTCGGTCTCTTCGATACGCGTTCCCGCCGGGCAGCGCACGTGCAACCGCATTTGGCCGGAATCCACATTCGGGAAGAAGTCTTCGCCCACCAGCCAGACCAGGCCCAGCGATGCTGTGGATAGCCCCAGGAACGCGATCAGCACTGCCAGTCGATGCCGCAACGACCATTCGAGCAAGCCTACGTACCGTGAGCGCAAGCCTTCGAACAGTTTGTTGAATATGTAGTGCGCCTTCCAGATGGCTCCTTTGCCGCCTGCCGTTTCTCCGTGAGTCCCCGACTGGTACAGATGAACCTCCGACTTCAGTAGATAAGCCACCATGGTCGGAACCAGGGTTCGCGACAGAAAGTACGAAGCGAGCATCGCAAAGACCACCGCCATTGCCAGCGGCGTAAACAAGTAGCGTGCTGTTCCCGTCAGGAGCAGCACCGGCACAAACACGATACAGATTGACAGGGTGGCGACAAAGGTGGGAACGGCGATCTGTTGCGCGCCATCCAACACCGCTCGCAGCAGCGGCTTGCGCAACGCCAGGTTTCGATGCGTGTTCTCAATCTCGACCGTCGCGTCGTCCACCAGAATGCCGACCGCCAACGCCAATCCTCCCAGCGTCATCACGTTGATGGTTTCCCCGAGCAGGTTCAGAATACAGATAGACGTAAGGATGGACAGCGGGATCGAGATGCAAACGATCAGCGTGCTGCGCCAACTGCCCAGAAACAGCAGAATCATCAAGCCCGTAAGGCCGGCGGCAATCAAAGCCTCGCGCACGACCCCTTGAATCGAGGCCCGCACAAACAACGATTGGTCCGCCAGCGCCACCACCTTGAGTTGCGGAGTGATATTGGCGAGGATGTTGGGCAGCGCGGCCTTCACCGCATTCACGATCGCTAACGTCGAAGCCTTGCCGCTTCTGGTGATCGTCATCAGAACGCCGCGCGATCCATTCGTGCGCACGATATTGTTCTGCACCGTGAAGCCGTCGTGAACCTGCGCGACGTCTTTCATGTACACGGTCGCCCCATTCACGGTCTTGATCGGGAGGTTGTTCAACTCATTCAGCAACACGGGGCTGCTGTTGACACGCACCAGATATTCGGTCTTGTCCAGCTTCACCGTGCCCGTGGGCAGGATCAAATTTTGCAGGTTCAGTGCGTTCGAGACGTCGATGGGCGAAAGTTGCTTGGCGTACAGTTCATCCAGGTTCAAGTCCACCATTACGGAACGCTGCTTGCCGCCAAACGGGTACGAAACCGACGCACCCTGCACCGTTCCGAGCGGGGTCCGAATGAAGTTATTGCCCAGATCGAAAATCTCCTGCTCATGCAGGGTCTTGCTGGAAAGCCCCAGCGAGAGCACCGGAACGCTGGCGGCGTCGTACCGCAGAACATTGGCCGGGAACATGCCGGGCGGCATCTGGCGGAGGGAGGTTTGTACGGTCGCCGTCACCTGGGCTACCGCCATATCCACCTTCACGTTCGGATGGAAGTAAATCCGAACGACGGCGTAGCCATTGAAGCATTGCGACTCAATGTGCTCAATGTCGTTGACGTTGCTGGTGAGGCTGCGTTCGAAGCCGGTCACCACCCGCTTCTCCATCTCCTCCGGCGACAGCCCCGAGTAGTTCCAAAGCACGCTGACAATCGGAATGTCGATGTACGGGAAGATATCCACAGCCATGGTCGCGATGGACACTCCCCCCAGGAGGGCGATAAGCATGGCAACGACGACAAAGGTGTAGGGCCGGCTGAGGGCTAATCGGACAATCCACATGAATTTTGCGCGGTCAATTCATAGGCGCTTTCGGCACCGGTGACGTTACTCAAAAATGCACCCTTCCTTTTGAAAATAGAGCACTTCCCAAGGTATCTGGTGCATCCAAACGCGGGATCCACCCGCCATCGAGCCAAGCGAAACTAATCAGATTTTAAAGTGCCCGGGTGTTACGATCTCGACAGCCACGCTCAGCAGCCTTCCGGCGTGACTGATCGGCCAAGAAACAGTCCGATGCGCCGCAGCATAAGGAGCATTCATGGTTACCCGTAGAACCCTGATCGAAGCCCTAGGTTGTTCGGTCCTCCCCTTTCCGTCGTTCGCCGCGGTTTCGAGCGACGCCGTCCCAAAGATCTGCCTGGGGGCCGGCGACGCCGGTCTCGGGCTTGCTCCGGGAGTGATCGGCGAACCCGCAATGCGGCGGGTGAAGCAACTGGGCGTAGACTACGTCGTGGCGGGCGGTCCGCCTATCCCGTGGGAAGAAGCGGATGTTAAGTCCCGCATCGACCGTCTCAAGAGCGGCGGCCTCACGTTGTTCAACATGATGATCGGCGGATTCCCGAAGACACTGCTCGGCCAGCCCGGGCGCGATGCGGAGATCGACAAGGTGATCGCGTCCATTCGCGCAGCGGGTCGAGCGGGCCTGCCTGTCATCGAATACAACTTCTACGCGCACCGTCTGGTGGAAGGGTATTACGAAGAGATCGGCCGGGCCGGCGCGGGGTTGACTGCCTTTTCTTACACCCGAGTCAAGGACCTTCCTCCTCTCGAAGCCGAGGGCGTCCACTCCATCGATGAAATGTGGCAGAACGTCGCCTATTTCCTGAAAGCCGTCATACCCGTTGCGGAACAGGCTGGCGTCCGTTTGGCCCTTCATCCCAACGATCCGCCCACGCCGCTCAGCCGTGGTTCCGGCCAGATCATGGGCACCGTCGAAGGATGGAAGCGGTTGATCGATATCGTAAAGAGTCCCTCGAACGGCATCACCTTCGATTGCGGCGTGACGCGCGAAATGGGTCACGATCCCGTCGAGGTTTGCCGCTATTTCGGCGAGCGCGACTGCATTAATCACGTCCACTATCGGAACGTTCGCGTGCGCGTGTCCTATGAAGATTACACGGAGGTCTTCCTCGACGAGGGCCAGATCGACATGTTCGCGGTCATGAAAGAACTGGTAAGGCAGAAATATCCGCGCACTCTCTACCCCGAACATCCGCGAGCCTTGGACGCCGATCGGGAACGGCCCGGATTCAAGCCCTACTATCCCGGTGGAGGCGGCTACACGGCTTTCGCCTACAACATCGGTTATGCGCGAGCTATGTTACAGGCGGCGGTTTCAGAACGGAACTCTGGTTAGTGCCTATCTGCTCCCAGGCCCGCCCGGTTGGGCGTAGAACCCGGACAATGTTTGGGCCTTGAGTTGGGGCTGGTCCATCTTCACCTCAATCGCGTGATACTCGTTGGGGCCATCGGCAGGAGGCAACTCGTAGGAAATGACGTAATAGACATTCGCGTCTCGAATGCAGCTTTCGATTTCTCCAGCAACGTCGTTGCTCGAGTTGAGAACCCGGCCGCCGCTGTGCACCGCAAGTACACCCAGCGCCAGGTTGCCGAAATGCACCTGCGACGGCTTGGTCACGCCTTTCAAATATCCCTCGTAGGCGAACGTTCGAAATCCGCCGGCGTCGGAGCTCCCCAACGGATCCACGCTGTATAACGTGATGCGCGACCGCAGCAGTGCCGTTGACGTAGCAACAATCGAATTGAAGATGTCTTGCTGGTTCTTCGAGGTCAGTTGCACGTTGGGGCCGGACAGCAGGGCCCAACCTGGACTGATCCAAATGACAATCTTTCTCCCCGCCTGGTTGCGTTCATACTCCGCGAGCCGCTGAAGCGCATTCAACGACATCTGGGCCCGGTCGAGGGCGCCCCACCCTCCTTGTGACCTGGTGCTCGTACGCAAGCCGGTTTCGTGCTGATCCAGCCAGGCAACCAGAGCGTTTCCGTCACGAGAAGGCTCGCTCGGGCTTTGTATTCCCGAATCGGTAAAGAGCGCGATCGATACCGGTCGTGACAGGCTCCCGCCATCTTGCTTCAGAACCTTTTCGACCTCTTCGCGCTCGTACGCCATCCTGCTGAACGACGTGTTCACTGCATCGACGACCAGGATGATTTCCGCCGCAGCATCACCTGGTGCCGTCTGCCCCACCGCCTCGAAGGAGAGAATCTTCTGCGGTTGTTTGTTATCCAGAATTGTAAAATCCTGCTGGCTTAAGCCCCCCATTGGCTTTCCTGATTTGTCGTGCACGACCACATCGAGTGTGACGCGATTATTCGCCTGAGCCGCCGCGGCCGGAGCAGCTCCCTGGCGAGCGAACGCCGAGACGAAAAAAGAGAAAAGGCATATCCAGGGTAGGTACGACGCATACCTCCCGGCTTCCAGCTTCCTGACGCGATTACCCATGAATGAAGTCCCCTCGGACCCGTGCGCTTCCTTCTACTTGACGCGCCCTCGCGCGCAAAAGAAACATCCTGGGGGCTGGTTAAACTACTATGTTTCCGTTTCTACGGGTGCGAAATCGGCCGTTCCGGGGCTACCCACCCTCTAAGGCTTTTTTTCAACAGGCGTCGGCAACGCCTCCGTTCGCGCCTGGGCGGAGGGAATCGGCGGCAGACCATTCTCGGGCGAATCGAGGTAGAACAAGGCGACCGCCGAAACATCCTGGCGTTCCAATATATTCACCCAAGCGTCGTTCGGTGCAGGATCCTTGCTCAAATCGTACTTCGCCGGACCATCCAGCAGCTTTTCAAAACCCGCCTTGCTCGACACGCTGACTGGCCTCACGTCGGCGCCTTGCTGCAGCATCTTGAGCACGTTGGCCTTGGTATCGCCTCCCATCTGCTGGATCGTCACGCGCAGGTCTTTGTGAAAGTAGATCGGGTCCGGGATGTGATAGCGGTAGAAGGCGTACTGGCGCGTGTCTTTATCCGCCAGTGTGCAGCCTTCGAATCGCATCTGGAAGAGATCCTGTCCCCATCCCGTGCCGATGTAATCTTCCGTGCCGGTGCCCGCAATGGTCGGCAGCAGGTTGTCGCCATCGATGTACATCTTCACTTCGCCCTCGCCAAACCAGCCCGTGATCTCAGGAGCTGTGATCACGCCCACGTGAGATCCCAGGAAGCGGCCTTCGCCGTGCACCAGCGGCAGGATCTCAAAGTCTCGGCCTGGCTCCGTCCACCTTTCCCGGCGAAAGATCGCGTGGAAATACAGTGCGTCGGGATCGGGCTTCTGCGTCATCAGCACATCCACGTCGTAGAACAAGGCCTCTACGGTACGGTCCGATTCGTTGGTCAGCGTGATTCGGGCCGAGCGGCCGAAGGGCATCGGAATATAGCAATTGAACGAGCGCCCCTCGGGGTCCGCGAACAATTCGTTCTCCAGTTTCCCGGTGCGCCCTCCAATGGCGCCGAAGAAATCGCCCAGCGGTACCGAAACGGCCGGCGACTTCGCACCATCCCAGTACATATCCAGGCGAATACTGCGCAACATCTTGGGATCGCGATCGGGGAGTGTGATCCAAATCCGCCGCACGCTTCCGCTGCCCTTCACATTGAGTAGCGTTTTAGTTTCGCCCGCCGCGAAGGGCTCGAATGCGTGGCCCTTGGCCGTCTTGTTGTCGGCAGCCGCCTTTCCTTTCCCTGCACTCGGATTCTCGAACGTAGCCCAACGCGTGTTCGCGTCCGGGCGTTTCTGATACAGCTCTTGTGCAACGGCCGGTAGGGCGAGTGCCGCGCAAAGAGCGCCCAGCATCCCGCAATATGTTTGTCTTCCGAATCCAGATCGTCTCTGTATCAAGACCATATTAAAGATCATGCTCCTTCCCACACCACAAAAGACATCGCGATTTTCCAAATATTTTCTAACGGAAAACGCCTTCCTAGCTAACCGGCCGCGACCGATTGTCGAAGTCCTTCCGAAGTCACGGCCGTTTCATCAAGGGGACGGACTTCTCTGTCCCAAGCCAGGATATGGTGGACGACGTGAGATACAGCTCTGTGGCGCGTGGACAGAGCTGTCCGTCCCCGCGTCCTCCAACCTGTATTTTCAGAGCAACCGCACGCGTGATGTGTGTGAAATCTCGGCACAGAACCGCGCGCGTGAGCAAGCGGATTCACGCCAACGCCGACTGGGGCAGGCGCCTCTGTTCCCAAGGCGATCACACACTCACTACCGTGAACCCCAGCCCCATCGCCGCGTGGAGAGAGCGAGCCTGTCCCAAAATGCAGCACGCCCCTCACTTGACATCCAAGTGAAGATCGTTCATATTCTGTAAAGAGGTTTACTTGAATGCCAAGTGAAGACGCCGATCGGATTTCCATCCTCCAGGGAACGCTCGATTTGATCGTTCTGCAGACCCTTCAAACCATGGGGCCGCAGCACGCCTATGCCATCGCGACCCGCCTGCAGCAGGTTTCCGAGGATCTGTTGCATCTCAACCAGGGAACCCTTTATCCGGCGTTGGTGCGTTTGGAACAACAGGGCAGAATCAAAGGCTCCTGGGGCAAGACGGAAAGTAACCGGGAAGCCAAGTTTTACGGGATCACCAAGGCTGGTGAGAAAGCTCTGGCGCAGGAAACGCTGCGCTGGCGGCGAATGGCGAGCTTGGTCGACAAACTGCTTTCCGAAGGAGCGTAACGGATGCGCCGGTTCTTCGCGAGAATTACAAACCTATTTCGCGGCCGGAAGGCGGAACGCGAACTGGCACGTGAGATTGACAGTCACCTCGCGCTGCTGCAGGAGGAGTTTGAGGCGCGCGGCCTGCCTCCCGAGAAGGCGAGGTTGGCCGCTCGCCGAGCCTATGGCGGCGTGGAGCAAGCCAAGGAACTTCATCGCGAAGCACGATCCATCCCCTGGATTGAGCATTTAGCCAAGGACTTACATTACGGGGTGCGAAGCCTGCTGCGGACTCCCGGCTTTACAGCCGTCGCGGTGATTGCACTGGCGTTGGGAATTGGCGCGAACACGGCCATCTTCGGCGTCGTCAATGCCGTGTTGCTGCGGCCACTGGCATACAAGGATGCGGACCGCCTAGTTACTGTTCTGAACTATGGAACGGGCCCGGTAGCTACAGCGAACTACCTGGATTGGCGTGATCAAACCCATTCGTTTGAGGCGATGGGCGCGGCCGATTATTGGAGCCCAAACCTGATCAGCCGCGACCCACCCGACACCAGCCCCGCGGAGCATCTGTACGGCATGAAGGTGACGCAAAATCTGCTGCCGCTGCTTGGCGTCGAACCGTTATTGGGCCGTCTCTTTGTGAAAGGAGAAGATCAGGTAGGCGCGGAGCACGAAGTGATTTTGAGCTACCGGCTTTGGCAGCGGCGTTTTCAAGGCGATCGCAACGTGCTGGGGAAGCTGATCGTCCTCAACGGCGAGGCTTATACGGTAGTCGGCGTGATGCCTTCGGCGTTCAAGTTTGCCCCGTTCTGGGCGACACATTCCGAACTTTGGGTGCCTGACGCGTTTGGCGACAGCATTCATGAAAGGGGCGGCAACCATCTACGCGTGTTCGCGCGCCTCAAGCCGGGTCTCACGCTGGAGCAGGCGCGGGCTGACGTGGCCACCGTCACGGGCCGACTCGAGAATCAGTTCCCCGCGACGAATCGTAACGTGATGGTTCGGCCGCTGAAGGAAAATGTAGTAGGCAACGTCGAGACCCCACTTCTGATCATGCTGGGCGCGGTTGGATTCGTACTCCTCATCGCGTGCGCCAATGTAGCCCACATGCTGCTGGCACGTACCGCCGACCGTCAAAAAGAGATTGCGGTTCGGGTCGCTCTCGGTGCAGGAAAGGCACGCGTGATGGCTCAGTTCCTGACAGAGAACCTACTGCTGGCAGCTCTTGGCGCCGGGATGGGCCTCTTGTTGGCAGCCGGCGGAACGAAAGTGTTGGTCGCGCTGAGTCCGGAATACATACCACGTGTCGAGATGGTCGCAATCGACAGCCACGTCGTGATTTTTCTGACTCTGATCACCGTGCTGACCGCGCTCGCTTTTGGGCTGACTCCGGCCATGCACGCCGCTGCCGGGAATCTGAGCGACGCACTCAAAGAAGGTGGCCGTGGCGACAGCGAAGGTGTGCGCCGCCATCAGCTGCGAAGTTTCCTGGTTGCATCCGAGTTCGCACTGGCATTCATGCTGCTGATTGGAGCAGGGTTGATGGTGCGCAGCTTCTTTGCTCTGCAATCGGTCGACCCTGGGTTCAACCCTCACAACGTGCTCTCTATGGTGGTGTCGGTGGCTGGGACGAAAGAGGAGGAAGCAAATCGGCGCGAAGTTTTTTATCGCGGCCTTCTTCAAAAAGTGCGGTCCCAGCCAGGCGTGAGCTCGGCCGGAGCGATCAATCACTTACCGCTGGCCGGCGATCTGTGGGACCGATCGTTCCAAATCGAAGGCCGGCCCGAACCGCGGCCGGGTGAGTCGCCCGTGGCGATCTACCGGATCGTCATGCCTGGTTATTTCGAGACGATGCAGCTACCGCTGCGGAGTGGCCGCCTCATCACGGCGCGGGATGATGCCCGAACGCCGGGCGTGGTGATTTTCAACGAACAGGCTGCTCGGCAATACTGGCCTAACGAATCCCCCATCGGCAAACGCATCGCAATTGGCGGCAAACCCGGCGGCCAAGCGAATTGGTTTACCGTCATCGGTGTGGTGGCAAATGCGAAGCAGTATTACTGGGCCTCCGATCCGGATCCCGAGATGTATCTCGCGGCGCTGCAGAATCATGATTTTCTGGGAGACTCGACAGAACCCGCAGCTGCGCACATGACCTACATCACATTGGTGGTGCGGGGCGACGGAAATGCTCCTGACCTGGCGTCTACCGTCCAGCAATCTGTCTGGTCCCTCGACCGGAATCTTCCGGTTTCGCAGGTGCTGACGATGGATCAGGCGATCGCGGATGCCACCGCGCAGCCCCGCTTCGAAATGCTATTGCTCGCGTTATTTGGCGTGGTCGCACTGGTATTAGCGGCCGTCGGGATTTATGGCGTCATGAACTATTCGGTATCCCGGCGCACCCGCGAGATCGGCATCCGTATGTCGCTCGGCGCAAGCCGCGGCGATGTCCTGCGAATGGTGCTTCGACAAGCGATCATGCAGGCGCTGATGGGCACTGTAGCAGGAGGCGCGGGAGCTGTCCTGCTTTCGAAGCTCATGGCCAAAATGTTATTCGGCGTGCAACCCACGGATCCCCTCACGTTTGCCGCGGTCACGATCGTGCTCGGCCTCGCCGCAATGCTGGCAACCGGCGTTCCGGCACGTAAGGCCGCCAGAATCGAGCCGATGACCGCGCTGCGCAGCGAGTAGCCGCGCCGGCGGTCTCGATTTTGATTCAAAATATAGAGCATGCGTCCGCTTCGCATCCGGTCGACCGCTCTCATTCTTGCGGTCGCGTTGCTGGGCGGCGGGAGTCACGATGCGTCGTCGCAGTCCTCGCGGCCGGAACTCATGTCTGTCTCTCGACAGCGCCTTTGCATCACCGAAGGAGCGATCGAGAAGCTGCCGGGAAACCGCTTGTCTGTCAGCGTTCCCCAGATGCGTGCCTACCTGGACAGGGAGACATCACAACGAATCGAGGCACGCTTCACTTATCTCGGCTCGACTGGAAATGAAAAGCGTCTCGGCTCCGGCGCACTGCGCCGCCAATTAGGTCTCAAGCTGCGTGCGCAAGACGCTTGTAACCTGGTTTATGCCATGTGGCGCTTCGAACCCGAATCGAAGCTGGTGGTCTCCGTCAAGACCAACCCCGGCCAGCACACCAGCCCGGAGTGCGGCAATCGCGGATATCAAAACATAAAGCCGAATCACAGCAAGCCGGTTCCAACCCTGCGTCCTGGCGACACACATGTCCTGGACGCGCAGATGAACGGTGCGGAACTCAGGGTTTTTGTCGACCACTCGCTGGTCTGGGAAGGATCCGTTGGCGCGGACGCACTGCGCTTCGATGGGCCGGTGGGGATTCGTTCTGACAACGCTCGGTTAGAGATCTCGCTGCGAGCCGGGCAGCCTAATCCGCATGCGGGTCAACCACCGGGCTGCCGGTCGGGCGCCGCGGATTCCGACTAAACCTCGCATAGGTTTCGGCCACTGCGGGGAGTGAACGAGCGTGGCAGATCGATCTGATGAACGAGGAAAGGTCTCTGAGGCGCGACTGCCGCTCCCAAAATAACACATGAATCTTCCCTCACATTAATCTTCGATCACGTTTTTATTCCGCAGGATCAGTAATACCGAAAAGCCCTTATCATCGGTGTTGAAAGGTCTCTACCAGATGAAAAAGCTAATCGGAATCGTACTCTTCGCAGTGACGCTATCGCTGCCAGTACCATCCCTCTCCGCCGCGGAGGTTTACATAAAAACCGCACCTCCGCCTCCTCAAAGCACCGTTGTCATCGGAACTCGTCCAGGCCCTGGTTACGTGTGGACGGGCGGCTATTGGACTTGGCGCGGTGGCCGCTATGTCTGGTTCGCCGGCCGCTGGGTAAAGCCTCCTCGCGTGGGCGTCGTCTGGGTCGCGCCTCACTATGTCCTTCGCCCTGGCGGCTACGTTTTCGTCGCCGGCGTATGGCGCTAACCGGCACTTGAGATTAGACGTGTCCGAACAGACCAGCCCTTACGGATAGCCGGAACCCGACGCGGGATGTTGACGTAAGTTTGTCTATGAGACGACTCGCGATTATCGTGAGCGTGGCAGCTCTCGCGCCGGGCGCTTCTGAATTGACTAACTGTACCGGTTCATTTCAGTTTGGTTCGGATTTTTATCAGCCCAATGCAGTAATTACACTAACCATGACTGGCCCCGAGCTGAACTTGCAATGGCCGTCGGGCGCCATCTCTTCCCTCATTCCGTTGTCGCCGAATCATTTTGTGGATCGCTCATATTGGGTGGCCGTCAATGTTCAACGCGATGGATCCGGACGCCCGGCATTAATTTCTTACGACCACTTTCTTGGGAACGCAGTCAATCCGCAGCGATAAGCACTCCTGTGTCTGCTTTCGTTACCGATACTGAAGGCCCCAATCATCCGTCCATGCAGCAGTCCGGCCACGACAGCCCCTCAATACCACCCTGTTCACGCTCACCCCCATTGCTAAACTGCTCACAATGGCTTCCTCCAAATGTGCTCGCCCGCTCTGCCTCGCGATGCTCTGCGTCTCAACCGCGTTGGCGCAACCCCCTCAGTCGCCCGACGCGAAGAAGCAACTCGAGTACACACGCGCACACTACACCAAATACGAATTCCGCATTCCCATGCGCGACGGCGTCAAGCTGTTTACCGCCGTCTACGTTCCCAAGGACGGCGCGCAACCCTACCCCATCATCATGCAGCGCACTCCGTACTCGGTGGCGCCTTACGGGATCGATAACTACCGGCCGCTCATTGGGCCGTCCGAGGCGGCTGAAAAGGAAGGCTTCATCTTCGCCTACCAGGATGTGCGTGGACGCTACCTGTCCGAAGGAACGTTCATTGACGTCCCGCCGCATAAGACCACTTTCACCGATCCCAAGGATACGGACGAGAGTACCGACACCTATGACACCGTCGAGTGGCTGGTCAAGAATGTCCCCAATAACAACGGCCGCGTCGGCATGTGGGGCATCTCGTATCCGGGCTTCTTCGCTGCTTATGCTCTGATCAATCCGCATCCTGCGTTGAAGGCCGTATCGCCGCAGGCGCCCATGGGCGATGTCGGTAACGGCGACGACGCCTACCACAATGGAGCTTTCCATCTGGCGGCGAACTTCGGCTTTTATACCTCCTTCAAACCGCGCGGCCCGGATCCGGAGAGGCCTCCCCGCTTCACTCCCTTCGATTTCGGCACGCCGGACCAATACGATTTCTATCTACGCATGGGCCCGCTATCAAACGCCAATGAGCGCTACCTCAAGAACCAAAGCAGTTATTGGGACGACATTTTGAAGCACCCGGCCTACGACGAGTTCTGGCAGTCGCGCGCCCAGGCGCCGCACATGAAGAACGTCACGCCTGCCACGCTCTTCGTCGGTGGGTGGTTTGATGCTGAAGATCTCTCCGGCCCGCTCAAGCTGTTCCGCGCCATCGAAAAGGACGGCCCCCCACCGAGTGGCGTCAAGCCGCCCAATACCCTGATCATGGGACCGTGGTGCCACGGCTGCTGGTCGCGCGGCGATGGGCAGACCCTCGGCGACCTCTTCTTCGCTACCAACACATCGGAGTTCTTCCGCGAGCACATCGAGCTACCATTCTTCATCCAGAATTTGAAGAGCAAAGGCGACGGCCTGAAGGCCCCGCCCGATAACCAGATTCCCAAAGCCTGGGTCTTTGAAACCGGCACGAATGATTGGCGCCGCTTTGCAGAGTGGCCGCCCAAGGCCGCCTCGCAAAAGTCGCTTTATCTCGGCGACAAGGGTGTCCTGAGTTTCTCGCCCACCTCCGCGCAAACGTCAGACGAATACGTCAGCGATCCCGATAAGCCCGTTCCCGTCCTGGCTGGAATCGGAGCCGGCATGCCGGGCGATTACATGACCTACGATCAGCGCTTCGCGGGCCGCCGTCCGGACGTCCTCGTCTATCAGACCGAGCCGCTCGACCATGATGTGACCATCGCCGGCCCCATCACCCCGGTTCTGAAGGTCTCTACCACCGGCACCGACTCCGACTTCATTGTGAAGCTGATCGACGTGTATCCCAGCGACTACCCCAATCCCGATCCCAATCCGGCTCGAGTGCAAATGAGCGGCTATCAGCAGATGGTTCGCGGTGAACCGTTCCGCGGCAAATATCGCAATAGCATGTCAAAGCCCGAGCCGTTCAAGCCCGGAACGCCGGCGAAAATAGAGTTCGTAATGCCCGACGTCTGCCACACCTTCCGTCCCGGGCACCGCATTATGGTCCAGATCCAAAGCACCTGGTTTCCGCTGGTTGACCGCAACCCGCAGCAGTTTGTCGATATTCCTACGGCGAAAGCATCCGATTTCGTGAAAGCCACCGAGCGCGTCTATCACGGCGGACCCGACGGATCACAACTCAAGGTGTTCGTGCTCGAATAGCCGTTTAGGCTGGAGAGCCCGCACAAAACCAAAAAGCCTGCAGCGCATGGCCGCAGGCTCTTGATGGTTCTATCTGTAGATCTTTGACTTAAGCGATCTTCCGGCGAAACATCGCGATCAGTAAACCCGCCAGTCCCAAGGCCAGCACGGCGTACCAGGCTGGTTCGGGAGCACCCACCACCACGACGTTGTCCAGAAGAATATAACTCGGGTCTTGCTGGAAAGTGAACGATAGGGTCGGAGTGGGGCCGGCTGCCACGTCTTTGAAAGAATAGTGCTGGTAGCTATATTGCTCAGGAATATCAGTGTATGAATACAGCGTTTGCGTACCCAACTGGGCAGCAAAGTAATCCGCCGGTGGGCCTATATTGACCACGTCGAACGAAACGTCATAACGACCCGTCGGCGAAGAGGCTAAAGTCTGCTCAATACCATCTGTGTCGCCAACGGATCCAAAATAACCCTGACAGACTCCATCGGACGGCAAAATGCCTGCAATGCCGCCCTTCAAGCAATAGACCCCACTGCCGTCAAGGGCAAGTTCAAAATCGCCAAACGTCGTCCAGTCGGTGAAAGCCCCACCTGAGGGTGAAGTCGTGATCTCAAAGCTGCCGTTGGCCACCAGGTTCGTGTCCGCCAGTGCGAACGAGGGGATAGCCAACGCAATGGTGACGCCGAAAAAGACGAGCTTTATAAGAGACATCCTGGCCATCCAGTCAGCCCGCGAAGTGGGGCTGTACTATAAATCAGTTACTGGTTCAACACGCAAAAGACGATAGTACCACTACTTGAAGCAGATTTCAAACCAGAGTCTCAACCCGGTCTCGCGATTCCTTAAATCTCCTGCATCAACTCCCTTTATAATGACGTAGTTAGTGAAATCGACGGAGCTAGAATGCCCGTAAACCGGCCGGGTAATCGCGGCGGGGATGGCCGGCTCCGCCAGTTCGGGCTGTTCGCTGCACAGATGAACTTCAGCGGCCCGGCTCCTTCAGTTCCTTCATCATTCCCGGCAGACTCCACTGCATTTGCATGCCGGTCGGAGCCCAGCCGAACTCGGCAATCATGACCTTGCCGACATCCTCCCGGCTCTTGCCGTCCCGAATCAGCTCAGTGGCTCGAGTGCGCAGTTTCTCGACATTGTTGCGGTACACCAACAGGCGGGTTTTGTTCGTCACGGGGCCGTGGCCGGGTATCACCGTGTCGAAGTCGAGCTTCATCGCTTCGTCGAGCGTCTTGGTCCACTCCACCAGGCTGCCGCCTCCGGGATAGTCGATCAGCGGAGTAGTTCCCGCCATCAAATCGCCTGTGTGCAGGGTTCGTAATGCCGGAAAATAGACCACCGCATCGCCGTTAGTGTGGCCCCGGCCGCAATACCGCGCGTGTACTTCTTTGCCGCCCAGAAACACTTCGGCTTCTTCGGTGAACACAACCCTGGCAGGGGAAACACTCCCGGGCGGCGCGTTCACCTGCTTGTGCTCAACGATCGCGGCCCGCGCATTCGCCGTCGAGATCACCTCGGCCGAGGGCAGAAACTTCGCGTTGCCTCCGCTGTGGTCCGAGTGATAATGGGTGCTGAGCACGTACTTCACCGGCTTGGCGGTGAGGCTTTTGACGTGCGCCATGATCCCCTCGTAGTCCCGCTCAAACTTGTCGTCGACCAGGATTACACCGTCGTCGGTCAGGTAGACAGCCACATTCCCGCCGTCGCCTTCGATCTCGTACAGGTCGTTCTTGACCTGGTTGAGCGTCAACTTGGGTTCTTCGGCCCCGACTCTCGTCAGCAGCGTCGCGCTGGCAATCGCGCTGATCATCAGTTCCCGGCGGCTCGGACCTTTTTTGCATCCCTTGATTAAGTCGCTTTTTGCGCCGCGTGTCAATGGGAAGTCTCCGCGGCGCAGTGCCGGGGCGCCGGGTGGCTCACTTGTTCAGCAGTTCCGTCTCAATTGCCGCAAACGCGGACCGCCGCTGCCGCGCAACCGAGGCCGGCTTTCCATTTGATCTTGCCGTTGGAATTGCCGTGGAGAAGCCGCTTCGTCAAGCCATTCGCCGTGAGTGAAGCTTCGTCTGGCGTAGTCGGGACGATACCAGTGAGCTAGCGGTGGAACCGCCATTCGTCTGGATTGGAGGGCGGCTTGAATTCTCGAAACGTCGAAATCCCTCCACTGATGATCGGGTCCGGCGACCGCGAGAATCAGCGCTAAACAGTCCCGCGGTCCTTGAAAATACGCGACCCGGATCTTGTGGACACCGCCCTCCAGTTGTACCGCGGCCAGGCGCACATCGGGTGGGTGCTGGCAGTCATTGTCGATAACGGGAGTGTCGTCCACAAAAAGCCGGGAGCCATCGTCCGAGAGCAAGGCGAAAGTATAACGGCCGGGATTGGCAATCCAGAACCGGCCGTTGTAGTCGATCGCGAACCACTCAAAGCGCTGCGTCAGCCCGGGGAAGCCGTCGCGCCAGTGGCGCGGCGGAATGTTCAGCTCATTCGTCCAAATCTCACCCACGCGTTGAACCCGATCATCTTCAAAATCCGGGAGCACCATAGTGTTTTCCGGAATGAAATAGACAGCCCCGCGCAGGCCTCCCGGGATCACCACCGTCGTGCCAAAGATCGCGCCCGATTCATCGGCAGCCTGTCGAGCGAAGACGCCGCCCCCGATCACCAGTCCCATCAGCGAGCAGTGCAGCAGAACGCCCAAGTAACGAATACGGAAACCGGCAGTAAGCAGTTCCTGCCATGATGAGCGCCGGCCGGGGCCTTTCCCGGAAGCCGCGTGGAGCGTTGCGCTGAAAGCAAAAAGCCCGCAGCGCAGGGCCGCGGGCTCTTGATCTTTTTATCTCGAGAATCTTTAGCTTAAGCTACTCTTCCGGCGACGTAACGCCACCGCCAAACCACCTAAGCCCACGGCCAAAACTCCGTACCATGCGGGTTCCGGCGTAGAAGCCGTGACGGCCGTGACGACGACGTTGTCCAGAAGAAAGTAACTCGGGTTGTTCTGGAAAGCGAATGTTAATGTCGGATTGGCTCCTGCCGGTACATCGGTAGAAGAGAATTTCGTATAGCCAAAGGCGTCAGCATTCGTCAATGAAAGCAGCGTATGCGAGCCTAAAGTGACAGAAGCCGAATTGGGCGTGCCGCCAAAATTGTATAAGTAGAACGACACGTCGAAGACCGTAGCGTCTGAGACAAGTGAAGTCTCCTGCTTTATGCCTCCGGGGTCGCCTACGGGGCCAAAATAGGCCTGATAGCTACCGTCCTCCGGATTAACACCGCTAAATACACCGGTAACCCCGGAGAATCCTGTGTTGCCAAACGTCATCCAGTCCGCTAACCCGTCCTCGAAACTACCATTCAACACGAGGTTGACATCCGCAAGGGCGAGAGTTGGTAGAGCAGATCCTATGAGTGCGCCGAAAAAGACAAGTTTAGCGATTGACATCAAAAAGCTCCGGGTGCCTGACACGAATTATATTCAAGTCTAGTACTAATTTCAAGAACAGAACAACCAGTGTTTCCACACACCGCAAGAATTGCGAGAGAAAAAAGCACAGAAGATTGAGAATGCGTAAGGAGCATTACTCTATGGGCTTAACCCCCGCGACCTCGCCTGTGGAAATCGTCGGATTTCACCACCACCAAAAACCGCATAGGGATAGCCCCACTTCCGCGTGGGCGTCTCTTACCAGCTTCCTTCGCCGACGAACCATGTCCTTCGCCCATCTCGTTCGCCTCGCTACGCCAGAGTATTCCCCGGCGGCGCCTGCGGCTTGTCAGGTGGCTTGGCCGTCTCCTCCGGCGATCTCCCTGCGCTTCGCAGATTCACGATCTTGTTCAGCATATCGAACCAGAACGGTGCACCGAGCGAAATCGCAACAATGGTTAGCAACAGGCCCAGGATCTTCTCGAAGATTCCCACGCCTCCCATGGTCGTAATCGGAACCTGATTCTGCCAGCCCAGCACGTTCTCCAGGAACGCGGTGTCTTGCTGGCTGATCGGTTGGTTCGCGCCGGCCGGCCGCGCCCCCGCGTCTTTCTTGGCCACTTCCACGGAAAGCGCCCGGTACGCGGGATCACTCCACAGCCGGCTCGAAATCTTGAGCGTGTCCGCGTTCGTCGCCAAGGCCAATGAAACAGCAACCAGCACGGTCACCCACTGCATGTGCCGTTTGTACCAGCCGTTGACCCGGTCCATGGCAGCGTTGTACCAGGCTTCGATGTTTCGTTGAGCCCTGTCCAGATCGCCGTTGGCATTCTGCACCAGCGCCAACAAGGCGGTCTTCACCCGGCCTGCCGGTAGATCTTTGATTCCCGATTCAAGATCCGCAAACGTGATGGTCCCGGGCTGCTTGGGCGTCACCAGATCCATCAAAACGCTCGCAAACCCTCGCGGGTCGAGATAGGAAGGATGTGTGTCTTTTTCGGGTTGAGTCAGATCATGAACCTCCACCATGGAGTCGACCAGCGGGTGAGCATAGAAACTCTTTAGCAAGTCAAGCGTCGGCGCTCCCTCTTTCAGGGGCGGTAGTTGCTGCCCGGCGAGGAGTCTCTTGATTCCTTGCTCCAGAAACTTAGCCCTCGTCGTGAAGATTCCCGAAATCCATTCGTTGATGGTTGTGCAGACCAGCGACAACAACAGGTAGACCAACACCAGCCCGATGGCTGTATCGAGTACCGTAGAACCAAAGATTCCGTTCATTGTTTTCCCCCGTGGACAAGCAATGCGATCACGCCATTATATGGGAACGGGACGATATCGTCGGAGCCTACCTGATCCTCAGCATTCCAGCGTGCGTCGCGCGCCGGTCTTCGCCCCAACGCAATCCAACTAAAATAGACCTAGATGAAATGCGGCGCGGTCATCCTACTGCTTTCGCTCGCCGGCTCATCCACGGCGGACGACGGCATGTGGCTGTTCGATCGCTTCCCCCGCGACGCCGTCAGCCAGAAGTACGGGATGGACGTATCCCCGGCTTTCCTCGACAGTTTGCAGCTTGCCTCGGTACGCATCGGCGGAGCCACGGGCGCCTTCGTTTCCTCTACCGGACTCCTCGTAACCAATCAACACGTGGTCTCCGCCTGTCTCTCGAAGCTTAGTTTGAATAAGCGCGACTACTTGACGGATGGCTTCTACGCCGCCTCTTCCGCGGAAGAGCTGCGCTGCCCCGACCTGGATGCGAAGGTACTCATGAGCATCGAAGACGTCACGGAGCAGGTTCCCGCGGCGCCCAAGAAGGGCGGCACGTCTAAGACAGCCCAGCAGCGGGACGCAGTCATCACGCGCATCGAGACCGAGTGCTCGGCGCACGGCGAAGTCTGTGAAGTCGTCAACCTGTTCTCCGGCAGCCGCTACGACTTGTACCGCTATAAACGGTACACCGATGTCCGCCTCGTCTTTGCGCCTGAACAGCAGCTGGCTTTCTTCGGACGCGAACGCGACAGCATCACATACCTGCGCTACGGGCTCGACGTCGCTTTCGCCCGCGCCTACGAAGACGGAAAGCCCGCGGCCACTCCCCATTTTCTGAAGTGGAGCGCCGCCCCCGTGAAGGAAGGCGACCTCGTATTCGCCTCGGGCAATCCGCGCACCACGGCTCGTGAAACCACCGCGGCGCAGCTTACGTTCTATCGCGATACTGCCCTTCCCCTGGAACTGGCGCGCCTCGCCAAACGCATCACGGCACTGAACGAATTCGCAGCCAAGAGCGAAGAAAATCGCCGGCTCGCTGATCCCCAGCGTATCCTCTTGCTGGAAGCTTACAAATCCGCAGCCGGCAAATTAATCGGCCTGCGCGACGATCGTTTGGTGTCGCGCAAAACAGTCTTTGATGGCAAGATCCGGCGCGCCGTGGAAGCTGATCCAAAGCTCGGCACGGAAGCTGCGAAAGTGTGGGACCAGGTTGCCGCCGCATACAAGAACTGGACTCCCAACGAAAGGGCCTACCAGGTGCTCGAAGCCGAGCCCGCACCGGGCTCAAACCTCTTTCGCATCGCTCGCGGCTTGGTGCGAGGTCACCCCGTTGCGGGTGAGTTGGACACCGACGAGACTCTCGAAATCATCTTTCTCACACAGTATCTGGAAGAGCTGAAGACCCTCGCGGAGCATGGCGAGAAAGATATCCCGCTGAAGACCATCCTGGCCGGGCGAACGCCGCAAGCCGCGGCTGAAGCTTTCTTGCATTCCAGTCATCTCAGCAGTCCTGGTCAGCGGCGGCGTCTCGCGGTGAATGAGGAAGCCATCGCCAACTCCGAGGATGGAATGATCCGCCTCGCCCAACTGCTGGAGCCCGCCGCTGACCACATCCGGAAAAAGCACGACGAGATCGTGGTTGCCGTCGAGGCCACGGCGGCTGCCCAAATGGCGCAGTATCGCTACCGCTTATTCGGCGATGCGGAATATCCCGATGCCACCGGCACGCCTCGCGTCGAGTTTGGCATCGTTAAGGGCTACACCGACCGCGCAGGAGTCAATGAGCCCTTCGCGGCGACGTTCAGTGGCCTGTATTACCGGCGCAACAACAAGGGCCCCTACCAGGTTCCACAGCGCTGGATTGACGCCCAGCCTTTGCTCGATGTTGTCACGCAGTTGGACTTTGTCAGTACTTGCGATATCGGTGGCGGAGATGCCGGGAGCCCAACCGTCAATCGCTCTGGTGAACTCGTCGGCGTGCTCTTCGACGGCAATCTGGAGAGCCTGCCCAACACCTATCTGTACACTGACGACCAGGCCCGCGCGGTGAACGTCGCTGCCCAAGGCATTGTCGAGGCGCTCGAAAAAGTCTATCGGGCCGATGCCCTGCTCAAAGAATTGGGCGTGTCGCACGCCACCAGCCTCGACGAATAGGTGAGCGGAGGCGCGACCGTGAGGAAGCGCTTGCCCATATCAGCTCACCTTCCAAACTTGGCCTAACGCGTCTTCATTCCCCAACTCGCCCGAAGCCATCCGCGTTTCATCGGCGGCCACTTCATCCACGTCTAGAGCACAATCAGCGGCGCGCGGCGAAAGGCGAATTTCCGCCCCAGCTCATCCACCACGTTGATCTGGCAAACATAGCGGCCGGGCGCCATGTCCTTCAGCGGAATCTGCACCTGTACCGGCACAGCCTCCGGACGAGTGCTCACTAACTGCGTAGCCGCGATCGGCCCGATCTCAAAGGCTTTCGCTCCCTTCGTCGTAAAGAGGCTCATGCTGACTTTCACCCGCCGGCCATTGGGAGCCTTCGGATCGGGAATGGAATCGTATACGTCGAATGTCACGTACAGATTCTGGTCGCGCCGGAAGACATGCGTGATGTTCGGCACAATCTTCTGATCTTCCGAAATCAGGGGGTTGGCCGACACCTCTTTGTGGGTGGCCTTCTCCGCCGCTCCTACCGCCGCCTGTAAGGGCTCGCGCTGATTGCTCCAGATGATGGAGCTGAGCTTCAGACCGGGAGTATCGGCACTCAGGTCCGGCACCGTGAAGCGCGTTTCAAACGTGCCCAGTTTGCCGGTCTCGTTCTCACGGACCACGAACTTCATGTGATACTTGCCCGGCTCCAGCGTGAAGCCCGCGTCGTATTGAAAGCTCCTCCGTCCCGCCTTAGCCGCTTTGTCCTGGTCCAGGCGGATCTTGATGTTGTCCCGAACATTGCCCACCACAGCATGCTGCTCGTCCTGGATCTGGCCGGCAAAATCGAACTGCGTGACAGCCTCGCCTCCTTTGGCCGCCAGCGCGATTACCGACCCCGGTATCTTAATTGACACCGGCACAAAATAGCTGGATGCCGAGATCCTGAAATAGTTGATCTGAAGCGCCAGCGGCAAATCCGTCACGGGATTCCCGGCGGATAACACCTCTTTCAGCTGCTGTTCTTTCTCTTGTCCATTCAACTTTCCCCAAACCTTGTCCGCGTAATAGCCCGGACGGTGTTCCAGCTTCGCCGCCAGCTTGCTGTTCAGCTTGACGCTGATCTTCCGATACTTTCCGTCTTTCGCCCCGTTCGTACTGTAATAGCCCAGCAAGTAATAACTCCGCATCTCTTCCTGTGCTTGCACAATCTCCCCGGCAATGTCGTTGCTGTCGAAATAGGCTTTCCCGCCGGTGTCCGCCGCCAGCGTGTACAACGTCTCTTGCGAATCGTTGATCGTCGCCCGCTGTGAATTGTAGAATCCGCCGTTATAGAGCGTCGTGCCGCGCGGGCCCGCTTTGCTCGCGGCCGCGCCCGGCGGGTCGGCCATCAGGCCGCGTGTATCCACCGCATAGATCGCCAGATTCGCTTTGGCTGCCGCATTCACCGAAGCCTCCAGTTGCGCCTGATTGTCGATTCCCGTCTTGTTCACGCCGGCGGAAAAATAGATCAGGGCCTTCTTCTCCGGAAGCGCGGAAAGCATACGCGCCGCTTGCTCAATCGCGGCCAGCTTCTGGTCCGTGTTGAAGATGTTGAACTCGGTCTCGTCCGCCACAAACGCAGCCCCCGTGTCTTCTCCGTTATCGCTTCCGGTATCGGCCAAGCCCGCCAGTTCGCTCATCTCCCCAACCGGTAGCGACTTCAGAATGTTCGTGAGCACGTCCCGGTTACTTGTGAAATCGGTCAGCACCTGCACCATGCTGGTGTAAAGCAGGATCGCCACCATGTCGTCTTTCGTGATGTGCTTGTTCACGTATTCCAGTGCCGCATCCTGCGCGCGCAACTGCTCGTTCATTCCCATCGAAGAGAAATCCAGAAAGAACACCATCAGCCGTTTGTCGTGATATTGCGTTTGGCCGGGCTGCTCGGCGCTGATCGTGGTCTTCGGAGCTTCCGGCAGTTTCAGCTCGTCTGACAGCGCCAGCTTGGGCGGCGGTTCCGGCTCGTGGCTCAGTTTCTGAAATTCGAAAACCGAGATCTTCTGCGGCTTGCCATCCTCGAGGACCGTGAAATCGTCTTGCTTCAGCCCTTCCATCGGCTTTCCGGATTTGTCCCTGACAACCACATCGACAATCACCAGGTTGGTGTTCGCAACGAATTGAACTGTCTGCGCTGTTGGCGGTTGAGCCGCCGGCCCCGCCGGTGTTTGGGCCGGCGGCGGATTGTTGGGAACCTGTCCTGTGCCGCCCGCGGCGATAAGGGCCAACAGTATCGGAATTCTCATAGTTCCCATCAAAAACTGAATCGCAGCAGCAATTGCACTGTGCGCGTGGTTGAGGCGGCCGTGGGCAAGCCATACGTCGCCGAGTTAACCGTGGTGCCGAAGCTGGTAATCACCACGTGGTTGAGCGCGTTGGTCGCGCTCAAGCGGAACTGCAGTTGGCGGCGGCTGTCGCCGAAGCGGAAGGCGCGGTTCAGCGCCGCGTTGAAACTCGTTTGGAATGGCCCGGGAATCGTGTCGCGTCCCGCATTGCCGAACTCACCGGGTAGCGGCGTCGTGAATGCCAGCTCATTGAAATATGGATAAACACCGGATTCAATCGGAAGCCCCGTTGCTTCGGCGCGCAAGCTTCCGGCGTTGGCCAGGCCCGCGGTATTGGAAAGGTTCCCGCCGATCGTCGCCGTCAGCGGCATGCCCGATGCGGCCGTCAGAGTTCCGTTCAGCGTCCACCCGGCGAGCGCCGCCGTTTTCCATCCCTTATTGCGCAGCATCCCGTGTACTCCCACCGGTGACGACACCAGGAATGTCGCCGAAAGCCGGTTCCGCTGGTCGAAGGTGGAAAGACCGCGTTCCAGATTCAGATTATTGATGTACTGCACAACCGTTCCCCCAACGCCGCTGAAGCTGGACGCATCGTCGATCGATTTTGAGTACGTGTACAGCACCACACCCGATATGCCGGTTGAGAACCGCCGCGTGAATCGCACCTGCCCCGCATTGAAGCTGGAGTTAGCCTGCGACGATTCGTAGGCGAATGAAGTTGCGTTCGGAATCCGCAAGTTATCCTGCGCGTCGGCCGGAGAGGTCCCCGGCTCCGGCCGATTCGGCTGCTCCACCACCCCAAGATACGTTCCCTTTGTCCCGATGTATTCTCCTTCGAT
The DNA here is from genome assembly GCA_963740005.1 of uncultured Acidobacteriaceae bacterium. Classification (GTDB taxonomy): domain Bacteria; phylum Acidobacteriota; class Terriglobia; order Bryobacterales; family Bryobacteraceae; genus CAJCIT01. The sequence goes on from CAVUCO010000055.1 coordinate 337,053, forward strand.
CAGAAACCCATGCGGCAGCGCATCTTGAATCGCGATCGCCCAGGTCTGCGCGTACGGGAGCCTGTAATTCGGATCAATCGCGAAGGTATTCAGAACGTTTTGAGTCGGAATGATCGGGAAGCCGTTCTGGAGCGTCAGCGGATTCATCGAACTCGTCGTCAGCGATTGACTGTTGACAAAGGGCGGCTGCGTACCGAGTTGCGAAGCGATCGTTGCATACACCGAGCCGCTATAAAAGATGCTGTATCCGCCTCGAACCATCAGATCGCGCTTTGCCCCGGGGCGCCAGGCGAAACCGAGCCGCGGTGAGAACGCATGCGTGTCGGGCTGCACCAGGCTGCTCGGCAGGCCGTATGGGTTCGGCCCCGGCGTGACCACGGTCACGGCCGTCATGGTCGGATTTAACAACAGATTCGCCAGATGGTTGTACAGCTCCGTGTACGGCGCGAAGTACTCATAGCGCAGCCCGAGATTAAAGGACAGGTTGCGACTGGGCCGCCAGTCGTCCTGCGCGTACGCTCCCGTCGCCCAGCCGCGATAGTAGTCCTTGCCCTCGCCATAGCTCAGATTGGTGGATTGCGGCAGCCCAAGCAGGTAATCGGCGAAATCGAATCCCGTTCCCTGAACCGGCTGGCCTTGCGCATTCAATTCGCTCGTCAAGAGCCCGCTGAATGTGAAAGACCCGCGCCCGTTCTGGTAGTTCGTGGTGTCCTGCTGAAGCCGCCGGTACAGATAGCCAAACTGCAAATTGTGTCTCCGGTGCAAAACGTAACTCAGCGTGTCGGTGAAGTTGGTGGTCTCGGCTACGGTGGTCGAGGGCGCTCCGTCCGTCAGCGTTCCGAAATTGGTGAACGACAAAGTGGGAGGCCCATAATTAAGCGGCGTCTGCAGAGTCCCATTGATGCCCAGGTCTCCTTCGATGTTCTCTTTGTATGCGAAATACGGGGTCAAATCATTGGTATTGCGGCTGAAGGTCAGCGTCGCGCTGTTGTTGAAGCGCGGCGCGAAACTGTGGCTCCAGCCGACCGAAGCGCTCACGCCCTGCCCCGAGCCCGCGTCCTGATAGCCGAATAACTGTTGCGTTTTCGAATCGCGCTCCTGGACCTGAATGTTCGTGGTCAGGCGGTCTTTGTTGTTTAGTGGCGCATTCAGCCGGAACCCTATGTTATTTGCGTCGTTCGGCACGGCGGTTACTAACTGGTAATTCTGGGTAATTCCTGGATAAATCGGCAGCGGAAACAACGATAGCAGTCCTTGCGACGCCCCGTTGATTCGCGCTGCAGGAATGATGTTGCCGGGAAAAGGCATCCGGGTTAGGGGATCGAAGATCGTATCGGGGATTCCGGAAAAGTCTCCGCTCCGTTCCGCCAGCGTCGGCACCGATGCCACTTGGCTGTACGGATTCTTCGACAAGGTGCCTTGATAGGTGAAGTAAAAACTCGCCCGCGGCCAGTGCAGGATCTTCGGAATCACCATCGGCCCCCCAATGTTCACCCCGAAATTCGCGTTGTAGTAGGACGGCTTCGGCGCCGGATGCCCGTTCAGCGAATACGGAGCTGCATTCAGCGCGGAGTTCTGAAGGTTCGCGAAAATGGACCCCGTCAGCGGCTGCTGTGTGCGGCGCCGGTTACCGAAACTCGCGTACTGGCCGTTATACGGTCCTCGGCGATTGCCGTTGGCACCCTGTCCGCCACCGCGTCCACCGCCGCCTCCACCACCACGGCCTCCGAATCCTCCGCCTCCGCCGCCAAATCCACCACCACCCGGACCACCGCCGCCTGGCCCGCCAAACCCCCCTCCTGGCCCGTTACCCGGTCCGAACCCTCCGTTCAGCGCACTGGTTCCCAGTCCTCCCAAGCCCAAGCTGTCGGCACCCGGCGCGCTCATGCCGGGAGGAACTCCCAACGACGAGCCTAATCCGAGTCCGCCACCGGCCCCTCCACCCCCACCGCCCGGACCGTTCATCAGGCGTTGGCGTCTGGATTCATCGTCGCTCGATTGCGCCAGTCCTCCGCTGGTGCTGCCATTCACCAGCAGCGACGGGTCCGCGTCTCCACCAAGACCAGGTGCAGTCGCATCCGCCGCCGCTTGCGCCAATGCCTGCTCGCTATTCTCGGTCGGCCGGGCCTGTGCACTTTGGAAACCCGGACGCTGCCCTTGTCCGTTAGCGTTATTACCGCTGTTGGTGCCGCCGCCCCCTCCGCTACTGGCGCCGTTGCCGTTCGCGGCCGTTCCGCCGCCTGCTCCCGGGCGGTTGCCTTGTCCCTGCCGCTGCCGGGTTGGTCGTGGGCGTGCGGTCGCCGGTGTCGCCGCGGCAGCCGATTCCCCGATCCGCGGCATCTCCAGCGCCCAGTCTTTATAGAGAGGCTTGTCGCTCAGCGTTACGGTTTCGTGCAGAGGTGTGAAGCCGAACATCTCCACCTGTACGTCCCACACGCCCGGCCCCAGCGGCAGTGTGTACCGGCCCGCTTCGTCCGTGTAAGCAACTACTTTCGAAGTGCCCTGCGTGGCCGTTATGGTGGCGCCCGGAACAAACTGATCCGCTGCGCGCACCGAACCACTGTAGGGGGTTACTGCAGCCGCCCAGGTGAAAAGAGCGATACCGAAGAATGCCAGTATGCTGAATACTCTCACAGTCTTAGCAGGAAACTGGATGTGGCGAAACGTCGCGGGGCGTACCGGCTTTTCTTTCTCTCAGAATTTACTAACGAATCACCGCAGCCGTTTTCCGGGCAAGCGCCGATCAACCGATGCCGCCCCAATCGGAAATCTCACCGGTGCTATAGCCAAGCGCGGGCGTGAGATTTTTCTGGAAGCCGTCAAGATCCACGGTCATGGTCAACCAGAAGCGCAACCCGGTGGACGCACACCTGTCGAAGCAGGTTTCACGCGCGCAGGCTCGCCCCACAACGGATTCCCGTGGCACACACCTTCAGCCTGTGGTCAACAGTCCTAACCTAAGCTCTCGGTGCACATGGGAACTTCGCGGGGACTTCACAACTGCGGCTTTCATTCGAGGGTTGATTAAGAGGAACTCGGCGGTCCATTCGGGCGACCGCCCAAACCCCAGTAAGCCGATTCTTCCTCGCGCCTCCGATCATTGAATGAGCTTCGGCAAGGACCAATGTCGCCACGAAGGATGGTACGCCAAAACCGGCTTGCCATAAACATACGCCTGCCAAACCGGTCCGCAAACGCGACTGTCTAGAAGTTCGTTTCTGTCGTCGTTGAGTACAAAGTACGTCTCTTTCGGAACGACATAAGGCTCATCCGTCTTCAGGCTCGCTCCATAGGCTGACTCATGCCGCCAGCGAAAATCGTAAGGCACATCTTTGGAGTTGGACGGAAAGTCTCCGTAACTGATCCGATACGGCACCGTGCGATATGACTCTTTCACGTACACGCCGTTCCGTATCAGGTTTCCTGATTTCACCTGAATGCGGTCACCGGGGAATCCGACCACCCGCGAAGTGCCCATCGAATGCCATTCGAGGGGAAAGGCGACTATATCCCCACGATGAATTGTGCCCATAACCACCGGAGTCAGCCCAATTATCCCTTCACCCCGAGGGATACTGGGCGCCATTGAGCCGTCAGCGTCCGTCGAACAGACGTTGAATATGGTCCCGAACAAAACCGGTAGGATCGCGCAGCAAAGTAGAGGCCCTACCAGGACGGTTGGAAGCAATCGTAGGGCTGCCCAAAACGACTTGGCCCGATCTGACGCACCGCTAGCGACGGTGCCCATCGGAGCCCCTTTGAGCAAGAACGGATTGCGGCTTGCCCGGAAACCGCCGGCCAGCAGCAGTGGTGCGGCCGCCAGGCAGGTAGGGACAAGAGTCCAACCGCCGGAAGCAATGCAAGCTACGCAGGCGACGGCGAAGAATGCAAATAAGCACAGGATCGCGAAGCGGGAGCCCGCGCGAACGCCGAAGCCCGCCACTACAAAAAAAGCCAGCAGCAGGACGCCGGCCTCCGGCCGACCCTGCCAGAAGTAGCTGAGCCAGCCAAGAAAGCCGTAAACAAATGAGACCCACATCGCGCCGGTGAGAGCGGCATCGGCCTCAAGATCGGACTCGAGTCGAGGCCACCCCAACTGGAAGACTCCCGGGCGTTCACTCCACAGTTCCAAGTCAAGCCGAGGATTCCGGAACGGCGGGTCAATCGCTGCTGGACCAGCATCTTCTGCGGCCTGCGCTAACGCGGGCCGAACCCGCAAAGTTTGGATCGTCGACGCCAGGATACGCACGATATGAACGCCCAGCCGATTCCTCAAGTCGACGGTTGCGTCCCTCATCTCCCGATCGAACGTTTCCATCCGGCTATTCAAGTACCGATGGAACCAAAGCGCGAGTATGCCCACAGCGAGGCCTACAAGTGTCGGCGCCATCGACGCAGAAAGCCCTCCAGAAATAAACCCCAAGGCTGCGGACCGCGAGGTCCCGAGGGAAAAGCTAAAGGCGTTTAAGATCTCCAACACCGTCAGCGCGAACCCCAGCAGGGGTGCAAGCGCGGCGATGGTCGCAAGGCTCTTAATGCCACGTTGGAGTTCGGCGTGCTTCAAACGCGCCGCTCGCGTTGACGCACGTTCAACAGCGTCCAGCACGAATTGGTAACGCTGAAACGGCAGAGCGTGGCCTCCCGCCTAGGCCTATCCAGATCTTATGACACCGACGGACATCGTCGTTGGATTTCAAAGACAAAACTCAGGGTGGACTATTCTGCTGGAACAACAAGGAATCATCTTGTACCATTTGACTTCAGACAAGCCGCCCGCGATCATTACCGACGATATGCGCATATACCGTAATCCTCAACGCCAAAGCCTCTGCGCATTGCCCTGTCTATTCGTCGTGACATTATTGCTTCCAGCCGCGAGTGCGCAGCCGCGCAAGATGGATAACGGCCTCGTGGTCTCCGTCACCGGAGGCCAATTACGGGGCTCGCTGCACGGGGCAACCGCAGTCTTTGAAGGCATTCCCTACGCTGCACCTCCGGTTGGTGCTCTGCGCTGGCGCGAACCACAGCCGCCGCTGCAGTGGTCTGGAATCCGTGACGCAACGACACCTGGCAATTCCTGTTTTCAAAACGCTGCCGGACTCGATACGTTTATCGCGCCTCTCGCTGCGGCGTATGGTGCCGGCTACAAGCTCCAACCGGTTTCCTCCTCCGAGGATTGCCTCTACCTGAACGTCTGGTCGCCGAATTGGCCAAACAAGGGCATGCTCCCCGTCATGGTGTGGATCCACGGAGGCAGCAACCGGGTTGGGAGCGGTGCGCAGAGCACCTACGCCGGCGAATCTCTCGCCTCACACGGCATCGTCATCGTAAGCATCAATTACCGTTTGGGCTTCATGGGTTTCTTCAGCCACCCCGAACTCACCCGGGAGTCTCCGCACCACCGCTCCGGCAACTATGGCCTGTTGGATCAGCTTGCTGCGCTCCGGTGGGTACAGGAGAACATCGCCGCGTTCGGAGGCGACCCACACAATGTCACTCTCTTTGGCGAATCGGCCGGCTCGTCCGATGCGGGCACGCTGGTCGCCTCGCCCTTGGCGACTGGTCTCTTTCGCCGCGTCATTCTCGAGAGTGGGCCGCCTTTTGGCTTGGGAACTCCGCACACGCTTCAGCAAGCCGAAGCGGTCGGAACCGCCATCGGCAAGGCCGCTCCCGGACACTCGCTTTCAACTCTCGAAAACCTGCGCAGTCTGCCGGCCACTCAGGTGACCGTGCTTTCGGACCAGATCGTCAAGACACAGTTCAAAGGATTCGACCCGTTCTCGGCAACTGTCGATGGTTGGCTTCTTCCTCAGGCCCCATCAAAGGCGTTTGGATCGGGAAGTATCCAAAAGGTGGATGTTCTGATTGGACTCAATGGCCGCGAACTCAGTGCGTTTCGAGTCGGTGCCGCGATGGCCGCTAAGCAAAGCCCTCCTCAGAAAGGCGGGACTGCGGGTGATGCAGCCAAGAAGCTTGCCGACACGGCACGCCCGCTCTACAGTGGATGGACCGACGCCGCCGTTGGCATGTACCTGGCCGAGATGTTGATTCATCGCGACGAAGCCATCGATCGTGCCAGCAACGACATGTTGATGGCGTGTCCAATCGGCGCGATCGCCGCGCTCGCCAGCAACGCCGGACAAAAGGTCTATGTCTATAAGTTCGATCGCTCGATTCCTGGCAAAGGAGAAGCCGATCTCGGCGCGTTTCACGGGCTTGAGATCCCTTATGTCTTCAATACGTTCGAGGATAGGGCTTGGCGATGGCTACCCTTCACGGAAGTCGATCATAAGCTCTCAAACGTGATCGAGGTCTACTGGACGAACTTCGCGAAGACGGGAGATCCCAATGCAGCCGGTCTTACCTCCTGGCTTCCCTGGCAGGGTTCCACGGAGCCTTACCTTGAGTTCAATCAGGACGGAAGCGCGACGGCTCGACGAGGTTTTTCCCCTCCGTTTTGTCATCTCTCACCGGATCGCCTCAAGCAGGAACTCACCGCCAATTGAACCTTTACATGGCTAGTTCTTCCCACATCGATTAGGTTGTTCTATACGCGCACTGCTTGCAGTTCAACTTCAACTCTTCAGTTCGATGGCCACCACCTCGAACGGATTGCTGCTCAGGTTTTCTTCCGAGTGCGTGGTCGGCGTCCCCCACACAGCATCGCCGGCTTTGTGTTTCACGATCTCGATTTTGCCGTGCGAATCCGTGACTCGAAACTCTTGATCGGTTAAGAAAACCGTCACGCGGTTGACCGAGTGTTCGTGCATCGGTGTGGCCCCGTGCCCTTCGATCTTCACGCGCAACACGCGAACCTGAGCGTTCTCGAACTCCACCTTGTAATGCTTGGGATCTACTTTAACCGGGTCCAGGCTACTGCTGATCGCCTTGCCCGTGCCGGGTGTCTTCAGCTCGATCTCGATAATGTTAAAGGCCTGATCGCTGATGACCTCCGGCGAATGCATCCCACTTGCCGGACTCCACTTCACCTCGCCTTCCTTCCAATCGAACACCTCCGGCTTCCTGCCGTCCTGATACTCGAAGCGCTGCCGGCCCGGTTGCAAGTAAATCATCACCCGGTCTTGCGCGTGAGCGTGGAACTTGCCTTTGGCGTGCGGCTTTTCGAGAGCGCGAATCACCTTCACTTGATCATTCTCAATGAGGGTCGCCGAGGGCTCGAGTGGAATCGCCACCAGCGTCGCGCAACAAAGCAGCACGCCCGCGTTTGCGTTGATTTTCATAACCCCTGATCCTATCGTGCCGCCGGCCCGACAGTAGGGCCGCGCTGCGCGGCGGAAAGAGCATCAAGCTGGTTTGTGCTGGATTCGGTGCCTCGGTGTCACGCTTCCGAAGCATCGGCTGCTCTGAGATACAAAGTTGGAGGACGCGGGGACGGACAGCTCTGTCCACGCGCCAGAGAGCTGTATCTCGCTTCGTCCACCACATCCTGGCTTGGTACAGAGAAGTCCGTCCCCTTGATGAAACGGTCGTGCTCCGGAATGACCTCGACACCCGCTTTCATCGTTGCGGGTGAGCGCTCTTGCGCTCATGCTGAAATCTGTGAGAATACCCGGAAGGTTGAGTTTAGAAGCAAGCGCTCCGTTACCGTCGCGGCTCGCAGGGGGTCCGCTTGCTGACGCGCGCGGTTCTGTGGCTAAGGTCCGACAGGTCTCGCTTATCTCTTTGTCGCCGGGAATTATTCGAGGGGTTTCTGCATCGTTTGAGACGGACTAGGCGGCCTTTTTGGGCCCGCCGGCTAGGATCGCGACGACTTTCTTCTCGACGATACCGTCTCCCGCGTTGAATTGAGCCATCTTTTTGGCATTTCCGAGGCGCACTTTACTGAGGAGAAGTTCGCTCGAAATAACGAAGCCAACGCGGGCCGGATCGAACGGGACGTTCTGCTGCATGTGCGCAGCGGCAATGGCCTTCAGCTCCTCGATGGCTTGTTTCTCCTGGTCCACTCGAATCAGTTGGGCATGGCGGAATTCCTCCAGAGTCTTTGAGAACGAGCGCTGAAAGCGCTGATCGTAGAGCGAAGCCAGGCCCATGGGGTTGCCGGTCTTCATCAGGCAGCCTTCCATGGTCGCGGACAGGATGCCAACGTCCATGTAGATTTTGAGCTCGGCGGTGCGAAGCATCTCAAGCCGAAACTGGATGTCGGCGACACGCTGCGCGAGATGCAACTCCAGATCACCTACGGGGTGCAGATCTTTGACGATGCCTTCGATGAAGCTCTGATAGCGTTCGAATTGTTCCCCGCTGAGGTGCTTGGCCAGATCCCCGACGAAGAGTCCGTGCTTGACGGCGTTCTTGGAGGAAGCGACACGCCCAGCCTCCGTACGCGGGCCAGTCGATTTCTGTGCGTTCTCGCGATTGGCTCTTGTTTTTGCATCTACTTCTGGGCCGTCGTTCGCGTTAGACCTGTTTCCTTTCTCCGCGTCTGTGTTGATGGGGGAGGCGGGCTCGCCAGCGTCCGGTGATGGCTGCTTAGATTCCGGAGAAGCCGGATTCTGATCAGCCGTGATATCGCCCTTGATGTCCGGGCGTCTTTTAATAGGTCACTCATGGTTGTCTCCCTAATAGTGGCGGAAATTCCGCCCGCACTAGAAGTAGCACCGTGGGGGTTCCGACTGCCGGCCGCGCGTGAGGCGTTTTCAAGAAATGTGCTGGCAGGAAAGAGGTTAGAGCTAAAAAAGAAAAATCGAAACTTTGTGACTGGGTTTTGCGCTAGCGAATGTAGTCTCTCGGGAGCCGCGCCTCCGGCACCGCCGTCGCATCCGATATAGTCTCCCTAGACCGGTTCCCTATCATGCAAAAATCTCTGTTGACTGCGGCGTCCATCTGGCTGGTGGCCGCTGCTGCGCCCCTGCTGGCGGCGCCCGCTTCTGTCGCCTTCGCACAATCAGCAACCTCACTCGACGCCTACGATTTTGTCGAAGTGACCATCAGCGTAACCCGGCCGGATGTTGGCAACCCGTTTACGGATGCCTCCGTGAACGGATGGTTCGAAGCATCCGGCTCAAATAAGCGCTGGCAGGTGGAGGGCTTCTGCGATTCGCCGGATGGAACCGTCTATCGAATTCGCTTTGTGCCCCCGGCGGCCGGTGATTACAAATACGCGGTTTCGTATCGGCAGGGGGTGTTTGAAAAGACGGATACGGGCGTGTTCCACGCAGTGGACAACCGTCGCCGCGGACCGATTCGCGTCGACCCGGCATATTCCTGGCATTTCATCTGGGAGGGCACCGGCGAGCACTACTTCTTCAACGGAACCACCGCCTACTGGCTGACCGGTTGGAAGGAAGAGCGCATCATCAACCAGAGTATCGATCGCCTCCACCGGCTGAAAGTGAACCGGATTCGCGTCACCGTCGCGGGCCGAAGCAACGTCTTCTTCGGCGAGCCGGTGATGATTGCCGACAACTATTCGAACTTACCCACACCCTGGCCCGCCGAGCGGCCCAAGGATTTCACCCACCCGGGCTTTGATTATTCGCGCTTCGACGTTCCCTTCTGGCAGAAGTTCGAGCGCATGCTGAAACACGCGCGCGACGAAGACGTCATTATCTCGGTGGTGCTCGACATGAACGACAACAAGGTTCATCCCGCTGCAGGCAGCGAAGACGAGCGGCGTTTCATCCGCTACGCGGTAGCGCGCTTCAGCGCCTTCTCCAACATTACCTACGATCTCGGCGACGATCTGGAAGGATATCGCGATGAGAAATGGAGCCACGAAACGGGCACGCTGATTGAGCAGTGGGATCCTTATCACCACCTCGCCACCAGCCACCCGATGAAGACGATCTACCAGGACCGTGCCTCGGCTTGGTTCGGCTTCGCATCCTATCAGGACTGGTCGCGTCAGCAGCACGCGCTGATGCTGGAGTCCCGCGAATTGCAGAAGAAAACGGGACGGATCATCCCGCAGACCAACGAAGAATACGGCTATGAGGATCACTATCCAAAGTGGGCCGCGCCCGGCTCCGACTCGGCGGACGTGTTGCGCCGGACGGCTTGGGACATCGTAATGGCCGGGGGCTATCAAACTGCCGGCGAAACCTGCCGGCGCGGCACCAACATCGCCCCCGACACCGGTGGCGGCTGGATGAACGGCCGGGGCGACGACACCATGACCATGTTTCTGGGCTATGGTCACATGGTCGACTTCTTCACCAGCTTCGAATGGTGGAAGACCGAGCCTCATGACGAACTGGTGGACAAAGGAGCGTGGTGCCTCGCGAAGCCCGGTGAGATCTATGCGGTGTATTTGCCCAAGGGCGGCAAGGTCACGCTCAAGCTGGATGCCGGCGCTTATGACGCGATGTGGTTCTCCGCGCTGAGCGGTGAGAGGATCACACTGCCAGTCGCCGCGACCGGCCCAGCATGGACTTCTCCCGAGGCTCCGGACGACAACGATTGGGCGCTGCTGTTGAGGCGGAAGAAATAACGCCGTGACCCTGTGGCATGGTCTTGGGACATTTCGAAAACAGGTTGAAAACCGCTCCCTGAAGAGCCTGTTCGAAAAGTCGACCTTGCTGCATTTTGGGACAGGCTCGCTCTGTCCGCGCGGCGGTTGGGCTGGGATTCACGGTAGTGAGTGTCGTGGTCGCCTTGGGAACAGAGGCGCCTGTCCCAGTCGGCGGGCGTTCGCGATCGAGGTAAACGTGACACGGGCTTCAGCCTGCGGTTTAGCGCTGGCAGTGTTTTTTGGCTTGGCCAACTGTGCGTTTTCCCAAATGGTGGCGAGCATTCGGACGGAGCAGACAACCCTCGAAGTGCAAGCTGACGCTAACGCTCCGCGGGTTCTCCGTTTGACCGGCGCAGCAGGGAACACATGGATCAACGACACTGCCGCTCCGTTGATTGATTCGGTGGAAGTCGATGGCCACGTAGTCCCGTTGCAGTGGACCTTCAAATACAATCTCAGCTACGCGGGTGATCGCGATGTGCACTTCGTCTACGACTCCTCCGCACCCTGGCTGCGTTTGATCTGGGAGTGGAAAGCGCCGGCGGCAACCGGCCCGATTGAGCACACGATTCACATCGAGAATCTCGATTTGCGGCCGCTCTGGATACCCTTGCAGGACAGCTTTCAGTTCCACTGGCAGGTTGATCGGAAGGTCGCGCTGGAAGCGTTCTATGTCGAGAAGGGAGCGGGCAAGCCGTCAGCCGAAGGGACACATCGGATTCCGTTCCCAACCGGCGCGAGTTGGAGCGGCACTTCCAGTACATACGCGAATCCACGCGAGGGCGAGCCGCGGGAGATCATCCCGTTTTTCGCCGTCCTGACCCCTGGGGGCGCGGCGAATGGCTGGTACGCCGGCGTGAAGTTTAGCGGCCGCACACGACTAACCATCGAGCGCGACCAAACATCCTTGCGCGGTTCCGTCGGGCTCAATCCAGATCCCGGTCCGTTTCGGACGCGCCTGATGACCCGTGAGCAGTTCGACACACCCACTGTTTTCGTTGGAGCTTTCGAGGGCGGAATCGATGCTATGGGCAACGTGCTCCGGCCTTGGGTGCGGCAAGTGCTCGGCAATCCTCGCACCTGGCAGAATCCCAGTTACCCCTTATTGGTGAACAACAGCTGGGGAAGCGGAATGCAAGTCAACGACCAACTGGCTCGACAGATGATTCGCGATTCGGCCGAACTCGGCCTCGAAATGTTTCACATCGATGCGGGCTGGTTTCGAGGCGTTGGCGATTGGTATCCGGATCCGTTGAAGTTTCCGCACGGTCTGGCAGTGATCGCCGATGAAGCGCACCGCCGCGGCCTCAAGCTCGGCCTGTGGGTGGATTGGACGCAGGCGGCGCTGGACACAGGGCCTGGTGCGCTGAATCTGCGAGATCCGAAAGTCCGCGACTGGACCGTCGCCGACGTGCCGGCCGATTGGAAGCCGGAAGAGTTCAAGGGCCAGACCATCGACATTGGCGAACCGGCTGCCCAGGCTTATGCACAGACCGAAGTCAACCGGATCGTCAATGACTACCATCTCGACATGCTGGAGCACGATGGTTACCTGGTGGCGAAGGGGTGCGTGCGCGAGGATCACCCGCACGCCTCACCCGATCGCGCGCACCTGTCCATCGTCAAAAGCGACGGGGCCTATTTGGTGGAGAGCGCAAATTCCACCGATGTCAGCTACCACGCGGTGCGAGCTTATTACGAGATCCATTTCAATCTGCGGAAACTACATCCTGAGCTGTTGCTGGAAGTCTGCAACGACGGCGGCCGCATGGTGGACTTTGGAAGTGCCGCGCATAGCGACTATTTCTCGGTCACCGATGCCTACGATCCGCTTTCGAACCGCCGGGCCTTTTACGACGCGAGCCAGCTGCTGCCTTCCGCGATGCTGGAAGACTATGTCGAGAAATGGCCCACGCCTCGAATTGAAAACTTCCTCTACATGCTGCGCAGCGGAATGATGGGATGGCTCACGATCATGCAGGACACGAACTCCTGGAGTGTGCGGCAGCGTGCAGCGGCCAAAGAAGAGATACGGGTGTATAAGGCGGAGTTGCGGCCGCTCATCCGCGATGCGGATCTGTTCCACATCTCACCTCGCCCCGACGGCGTCCATTGGGACGGCATCGAGTACTTCGACCAGCGACGCGGCAAGGGAGTGGTCTACGCGTTTCGCGGATCGGGGGAGAACGGAGGCGCGCACACCTTCCTGTTGAAAGGAGTCTCTGCCGGCAAGCAGTACCGGCTTCGCTTTCATGACCACAGCGCACCGGATGGCACTGTGACCGGACGCGAGCTTCTGGGTCGAGGACTGACTGTGAGGCTTGCAGTGACGAATAGTTCGGAGTTGGTGTTGATTGAGGAGGTTGGACGATAGGAGGGAATCGACGAGGCGTCGATTGCGGGTCGGGGAGCCACCCTACAACGGCGTCTAGAATATAGCCATTGACAATATATGCACTGTGGCTATATTCTGAAAGAGATGAGCCTCCTTCCCGACCCCACCCCGCTTTTACCGCTGCCTCCGGTGACCTTTCACATCCTACTCGCGCTATCGGATATCGATCGCCATGGCTACGGAATCATTCAGGACGTCGCCAATCGCACCAACGGTGAGCTGAAGCTGAGCGCCGGGACGCTTTACCGCTCCATCCAGCGAATGCTGGAACAAGGTCTTCTTGTGGAAACGGCCGATCGGCCTGTTCCCGAGTTGGACGACGAGCGCCGCCGCTACTACCGCATTACGCCCTTCGGGCAGGAGGTCGCTCGCGCTGAAGCGCGCCGCCTGGTGGGACTCGTCGAACTCGCTCGTGTCAGCGGCTTCGTGGCGGGAGGTGCGTGATGCTTTATAGCGCACTTCTCTATCTCTTGCCGGCTTCGTTTCGCAGCGAATACGGCTCCGAAATGCGTGCGGTCTACGCCCACCGGCGCCGCGATGTTGCCTCCCTCTTCGGATGGCTTGCTCTTTGGCTCGAGACGGTGGCCGATTTGATCGTCACCGCCCTCCAAGCTCATTGGGATGTTCTGCGGCAGGACCTCCGTCACACGTTTCGCACGCTGCGCCGGTCGCCGGGCTTTGCTTTGACGGCCGTCGTCGTAACGGCGCTCGGCGTGGGCGCCACTACGGCCGCCTTCTCCATCACGGATCACGTCTTGATCCGTCCCCTGCCCTTCCCCGATTCCCAACGGCTGGTAGCCCTGTTCGAGAGAGTCCCGAATTATCCAGAGATGGAATTCTCGCCGGCCAACTATCGCGATTGGAAACGCATGAACTCGGTCTTCGAATCGATGGGTGCGTACCGCGGCTTGTCAGTGAATCTCAACGGAGATGGCCAACCACGCTCCCTGGTAGGTTCCAGTGTGACGTCGGACGTATTTCCGATGCTCGGCGTCAAGCCCGCTCTGGGACGCGTGTTCAGTGCCGACGATGATCGCGCGGGCGCAGCCGGTACCGCAATTCTAAGCGACACGTTATGGCGTTCCGGATTCGGAGCCGACCCCGGTGTTCTCAATAAGAAGGTGATTCTCGACGGCAAGCCCTATATCGTCATCGGCGTGATGCGCCCTGACTTCTACTTCCCCGTTCGGGAGGTGGCTCTCTGGACACCCATGCGCTTCGAGGCGAGTGACTTCGAAGACCGCAGCAACAACTACCTGTATGTGGTTGCCAAGCTCCCGCCAGGCACTGCTGCCAGCCACGCTCTCGCGCAGATGAACGTCATCGCCGCACAGCTGGAGAAACAGTTCCCAAAAGAGAACGCTCATGTATCTGTGGTTGTCGAGAGCCTGCGCGATCAGGTTCCTTCTCGATCGAAGATGCTGCTTTATGCGTTAGTGGCCGCTGCCCTATGCCTGCTGCTGATTACGTGTACAAACCTCGCTAACCTGCTGCTCGCCCGTGGCATGGTCCGTCGCAAGGAGATCGCGGTCAGGGCGGCTCTCGGCGCGGGCCGCGAACGGCTGGTCCGTCAGTTGCTCACGGAGAGCCTTTTGCTTGCCCTGGCCGGCGGCATGCTCGGCGTGTGTCTGGCTGTCGCCGCCGCTCCGCTCCTGGCGAAACTGGTTCCCAACTCGCTGCCTATCGCGGAAACGCCCGCAGTCGACTTCCGTGTGCTTGGCTTTGCCGCCCTCATCACCACTCTGACCGGAATCGGCTTCGGGACAATCCCCGCTTTGCACAATGCGAGAGCCGGCGTGGCAGGGCTGCAGGAGGGTTCGCGATCCGGCGTAGGTGGCAGGCGCGAGCGTCTGCGAGGCCTGCTGGTTGCCGGCCAGGTCACCTCCTCCGTGGTCCTGTTGATTTCCTGCGGCCTGCTGATTCGCGCGCTATGGCGCATCGAAAGTACAAACCCGGGCTTTCAACCGGAAGGCGTGCTAACCATGCGCACCTCGCTGCCTATGCCTAAGTACGAAGTCACGGCGAAGCGTGTCCAGTTCTATAATCAGGTTCTCTCCGGCGTTCAGTCCTTGCCGGGCGTCCGTAGCGCTGCTTATACCAGCTTCATGCCAATGGTCGTGCAGGGCGGAGTCTTGCCGGTTTCCGTGGACGGAAAACTGCACGATCCCACAGAACTGGAGCGCGCCGCCCTGCGCGTGGTTACCCCCGGCTATTTCAAGACCATGGCGGTTCCTTTGCTGGCAGGCAGAGATGTGAGCGACTCCGATACGCTCCAGGCGTTGCCTGTGGCCGTCGTCAGCGAATCGTTTGTGCGACGCTATCTGCCGAAAGACAATCCACTCGGTCGCCATTTCAACTTTGCGGAAAGTGAGCGCACCATCGTCGGCGTGGTCGGCGACGTCCGCATGCGTGGTCTGGAGCGAACCAGTGAGCCGCAAGTCTACCTGCCCTACCGGCAGCAAAAGGATGCCTGGTATACCTGGTATGCACCCAAGGATCTCGCTATCCGGATGTCCGGCGATCCTGCCTCCGTCATGCCGGCCATTCGCCGCATCGTGGCCACAGCGGATCCTGAACAGCCGCTATCCGATGTGCAGACCCTTTCCGACATCGTGCGCTCGGGCAGCGCACCTCGCACCGTGCAAGTCCGCGTGCTGGGCGGCTTCGCTCTGCTTGCCTTCCTTCTGGCGGGCGTCGGCATACACGGCTTGCTCTCCTTTGCCGTTTCCAGCCGCGCCCAGGAAATCGGCGTGCGGATCGCCATGGGAGCCGAGCCCCGAAACATCTTCGCAATGATCCTGCGCGAAGGGGCAAAACTCTGCGGAGCCGGGGCCGTGCTGGGATTGGCGCTTGCCTACGTGGCTGCCGTCTCCATGCAGTCGGTCCTCGCGGGCGTCAAGCCCTCCGATCCCCCGACCTTTATCGCCGGTATCTGCCTGGCAGCCGTCATGACGTTTGCAGGCAGTCTGCTCCCCGCCCTCCGAGCTATCCGCGTCGATCCGATATCCGTGATTCGGAACGAGTAGCGTTCGGCCTCGACCTGCGCTCCGCCAAAATCAGCCCCCCGACGGTTTCTGCTGAGTGTAATGAACCTCAATCGCTCCATAGTTAAACGTAATGTTTTCAGTACCTCCGACGACCTTGTTCGCTTCATCCACTTTCAACTCTTGTTCCGCTTCAGCTTTAGCTGGCGTGTCGCTAGCAGCCGGAAGTTTCTCGTCACCCATGGGCAATCTCCTCCCGTTGATTCAACTCTCGGCAAGCTCAGCGGTCAATGCGGAATAATACGTGCGCGCCGACATGCGCCTTATCAGGAGCGTCCGCAAATCCGCTCCCACGTACAATACTGGTCGGACATGAATACCGACGCAATCTTTGCAGCCCTTAACCAACTAGCCACCACTCCCGGCGAAGGCCGCCTCCCAAAAGCCTTCGCGTTGCTCGACCTCCTCGACCAGCTTTGTTTCAAGTCAGGGGAGTTCAGCGTCGACAAGGCCTATGAGTTCGGCCTGGACCTGCGCTCCGCCAAAATCAGCTTTGGAATCCTGGAAGGGTATGCGCCACCGGATTCACGGGATGAGGAGGCCGCCGAGAAGGGTGACGAAGCCGATGGGGAGGCTGAGCTGGAATCAGAAGACGACTATGTTGAAGAGGAGTTGGAGCCGGAAGAGGTCCCGCCGCCAATCGACGAATCCGAGCTTCTGCTCGAAACTCTGGAGCGCCTTCGCAGCATCGTCGCGCCGGAGCCTTAGTTGGGCGGTGGATTCGGCGGATCTGCTTTCGGCCATCCTTGCCCGCTAGCCGGCTGAGAAGCCTGGGTAGAGGGCGGGGTGGGTTGCGCCGGAGCAGGATCGGGTTGCGGGCCTGAACTCTGGGGGTCCGGATCCACGGTGCGCGGCCCGTTGGTGTCCTCGTTCACAGCCACCCGTTTCCGCTTCGGAGCCGGCTGGCTGTCGGTCGTTGCGGCCGGGTCGGATACTTCCTCGACCGGCGCCCTGGTATGGGTCACTACCGTCGGGCCCGAGCGTTCGCCGTTGTTGCCCGCCATGTACACCCTGCGGTAGCGCACTTCCGCTTCCTGGTAGCGCCGCTTGGCATCTTGCGAGAGGGTGACGAGCACGGTTCGCTGGTCGGCGGGCCGTGAGCCCTCCGGCAAGTAGTAGTGCAGCGCGTACCGCTGGCGCAGTCTGGCCAGCGTGTCCTCGAGCGCGGAGGCGTCGCTGATCTGCATCACGTCGCCACCGGAGTCGCCTGCAATGGTGGCCGTCCCTGCCGTGTGGGACATATCGACTCCGCCCATGCGGCCACGACCGCCCGGCATGCCGATTCCACCGCCGGGGAACCCGATTCCTCCACCGCTGCCCGGCCAGCCGCCGCCGCTTCCCCAGGTACCAGGGCTGCGTCTTTGTCCGCCGCCGGCCATTCCAGGCGGCTCATAGGGGGCCTGCAGGAAGCTCATGATGGCGTTGGCACGAGCCAGGGCCGATTCTACCCGTGCCTCGTCTTCTTCATCCTGCGTCTGATCATCGGTCAGAATGACGATCGCGCGCCTGGCTTCGGGCCGCGCTTCCTTCTGCAGGTAGGCTGCTGCATCCAGCATGGCGCGCGTGATGCGCGTTCCACCGTTGAACCGCTCGGAGCGAAGGATTCGGTTAAGCTCACTCGTCACGTCGCTGTGGTTGCTCTTGAACGGCAGCCGAACCCGGGTGTTGGTGTCGAAGATCATGATCGCCACCCGGTCCTTGTCGGTAAGCACGTTCAGCGCTTGTTGGGCGGCTTGGGCAATTCGTTGCACATGCGGCCCCATGCTTCCGCTCACATCCAGCAACAGCAGGATATCGATGGGCATGTTCTCGCTGGCGAAGTTCCGGATCGGCACCACTTTGCCATCGACCTTGAGAACGAAGTCCTCCACCTGCAAGCCGGTTACGGCGCGCCCATCCCGATCCACGACCTGGGCATCGACCCGCGTTAGAGCAACGTCACTCTTGAAGACGACCGTGTCGTCCTTCTTGGCATCGTCCTGGGCGAACGCGCATGTGGCAACCAGCAAGGTCAAAGGCAACAGCAACAGCAATCGGTGCATCAGGGACTCACTATGTATACGCGGTTAGGGATCAGTGCGTTTCGAGAACCCTAACTCACAGTATCAAAACCTCTTACTTGAGCTCAGCGGAGACGGGAAGCGGGACGACCCGGCCTGCGTCGCGAGCATACCGGTAAAGGTGGCCGTTCGGCGGCTCAAAGTGGAGGTCATCGGCAGTCACTAAGCCTTTGACCGTTTCGGTGAGGGTGAGGCCTTGAGGAATACCGCCCAGGACCCGGATAAAGTCCTCTTGCGGCATGGGAGCCACGTGAACCTTCACGTTGGTTGCTAATAGCTTCCCAAAACCCTCCAGGACGCTGCCGGGCAAGCTCTTATAGAAGCTCTCCTCCAGGAACCGGGCAAACGAGGAGACTCCGGCCACCAGCCGGACCGGCTCGCTGGTGTGGCGGCGCAGATACTCCATCAGCCGGAACGACTCGAGATAGACCGAGACAAGCACGCCTCCGAAGTGAGCTACCCCTTCAACGTGCCCAAGGATAGCGGGGAGATCCAAGTCGCCCGTCGTTCCCGGCAGACTTTGTGTCGTGATCTCAACGATCGGCATGGGCTCCCGGGACAGCACGGGCTCCTCCTGGCGCAATTGCCGCTCGGACGCTTCCAGGGCCTGCTTGTGGTACGGCTCACCGGTCGCGGCTGTTCCGCGATGCACTACCAGCGGCCGTTTGCGAAGCACCGAAGACGGCTCGATTACCTTCGCGTCAACATCAAAAGCAATCACCGTCGCCATCCCCAGGCCCAGCAGTTCCAGGCACCACAGGCGGTGGTCGAACGCTTTGAACGCCGGTCCTGCAAGCTCGAGGACATCGATCTCGAGGTTGCTGGGAGTCAGTTCCTCGTAGAGGCTCTGCAGAAACTCCTGCGAAGAGTCGCGCTCGTGAAAGGCCGCATACACCAGGTTCACACCCAGCTTCCCCACTGCCTCCTGCTGCTGCTGGTTGGTGTGGTCCATCAGGTTCACATGCAGAAGCACATCGTTGCTTTCGCCGCCGGGCTCGGCCTGGAACCGGATGCCAATCCAACCATGCTGTTCGTTCGTGCCTTGAAAGTTGCGCGCCGAGACCGTATCCGCAAAGACGAAGAACTTCGTGTTCGCACCTCGAAGCGCTCCCAGGTCTTGCGTCAGCAGCTCGTACTCGAAATCAAGCATGGCTAGCAGCCGCTCTTTTGAGACATAGCGCGTACCGGCGCCATAGGTCTTGTCGCTCACCACCTTGTCATAGGCGGAGATAGTGCGTGCCACGGTTCCCGAAGCCGCACCAGCGCGCAGGAACCATCGCGCCACCTCCTGCCCGGCGCCGATCTCGGCGATGCTGCCGTATTTCGTCTGGTCGAGATTGATCGCGAGTGCCTTCGCGTGGACATCTTTGGGAGTAACAATCGTGGCGGACATGACGACCTCCGTTCTCCAATATGATAGGCAGGTGCGAACGATGCGGTATGACTCATGAGCGGCAAGGCCTTGTCTACGCACCTTGCGTTACTGCGGGGCATCAATGTCGGCGGCAAGAATATGCTGCCTATGAAGGAGCTCGTTGAGATTTTCCTGGACGTTGGATGCTCCGACGTACGGACTTATATCCAGAGCGGCAATGTGATCTTCAACGCGCCTCCCCGGCTTTTGGAGAGTCTTCGCGGAGCAGTTGAGCAGCGCATCGCCGCCCAATTCGGATATCAGATTCCGATCGTCCTGCGAACCGCATCACAGCTCGCCGAAGCCATCGGCAACAACCCGTTCCTGAAACCAGGCGCGGACCTGAAGCCGCTCCATGTTCTCTTCCTCGCGGACCTGCCGACTCCGCAAGCCATCGCCAAACTTGATCCTGAACGGTCGCGGCCGGATGCGTTCGTCGTGCACAACCGCGAGGTCTACTTGCATCTGCCGAACGGGGTTGCAGGCACCAAGCTAACCAACAGCTATTTCGATTCAAAACTTGCCACGGTGAGCACGGGCAGGAATTGGGCCACCGTGCTCAAGCTGCTCGAGCTGATGAAACAGCTCTAGTTCACGCTGCGTGTGACGGCGTTCTTTGGAACATCTGGATCTGTCGTGACTTTCGACTCAGCCTGAACCAGGTGAACCGATCTGGTTTTGTTCCCCGAGATGCGAAGCGTCGCAGCCTGCGAATGACGGAAGGAGAAGCCGTCGGCGTCCTTCAGAATTACGACGGGATGTGCTGAGGCGGGAGCCGCGTCGATGCGGACACCGTCGAGCGACATATCTTTAACTTGTTCGGCGATCAAGCCGGTTTCCCAAGTGGCGGAATAGGGCGATTGCCAATGAATTTCGACATCCTTCATCGCGAGATCGCGCGCCTGCTTTATGACCATGGCCGCGGTCGTGCTCTCATAAGGAGCTTCAGGATCGTGGGATACGAATAGCCTGACATCCTGGAGCCGCACCCCTTCGAGCCAACTGTCGGGATGACCGTTGATGGCCGACGTGCCTTCGCCATGGGCGATGACGTTTTGGATGGTGACGTTTCTAATGATCCCCGCAGCGGGCTCAGTAGCACGCTTCGTGCCGTCGACTTCACTGCGGCGTTTGATGTTGAAATGAATCGGGTCGCCGTCTCCCCACCAGAACCAATCGAAGCGCCGGGTTTCGATGGTGACGTTCGAGATAACGACGTCTTCGACCACTCCTCCATCAAACACCATAAAGGCGAGGCCGCGATTGGAGTTCGTAATGGCGACATTACTGATGACAACCCGCCTCACGGCGTTCGAGTTGCCATCGCAGAACTTGATGGCACTCGATGACGAGGAAAGCCGGCAGTTGGTGACCGTCACGTTCTCGGTCGGCATAACGGGACCCCAGTTGTCGGTTGAATAGAAGACGATGGCGTCATCGCCGGTTTCGATGGTCGAGTTGGCGATGCGAACATCCTGGCATCCGTCAGGATCGATGCCGTCGGCCCAGACGCCCTCCTTCTGGCTCGAGTAAATGTACACGCCATCAATCACCAGCCGCTTGCAGGCATACGGATTAATGGTCCAGCTACGCGATCTAAGAAATTTCAGACCGGTGATGCGAACGTCGACACAACGCAGCAATAAGACCAGTCGCGGATAGATGGTCTCAGTCCCGAAGCCTGTAGGGAAGGGTCGCATCAGGGGCTTTCGGGTCGCTTCCATCTGCCGCTGGTTGGACAGAATGTAGAAGTCCGTGAAGTTATTCGGCTTCCACTCGTAGGAGGACTGGCCATCGATGGTCCCCCGGCCTTCGAGCGCAATGTCGTGCAGGTCCTCGCCGTAGATGAGGGCCGGCTTGGGAGCAGGATCGAACTGATGCGAGTCGAGGGAAGCAAAGAGCGTGGCGCCCGCTTCCAGGTAGATCCGCACTCCGGACCGAAGATGCAATTGGCCTGAAGTGTATTCGCCCGGAGGGAAATAAACCGTGCCGCCATTCGCTTTTCCGCAGGCATCGATCGCTTGTTGAATGGCCGGGCGGGCGTCGTCTGCTTTGTGACCCGCGGCACCATAGTCTTTGACATTAAAGACGGGCTGGGCAGCGAGCCAGGCCGTCCAAGCCAGCAGTACCGCTAGAAGACGGAGTTGCATTGAATCATCATATTCGCCAAGTCGACCCGAGTGTCATTTCAAGCCAAATCCGGGGCGAGCGGCGACGGCCAGATTTCCTTCGTGCGCAAGGGGATCAGCCACAGGCAGGAGAGGAGGCTACCCGCGAACGCTATCCAAAGGGTCTGCGCAATGCCGAATCGACTCGCCAGATAACCGCCGGACAGCGCGCCAAAAGGCAGCATGCCCATCGAAGCGAGCTGCATAGCCGAATTGACGCGACCGAGCAGCCGTGGAGGGGCCAACAATTGCCGAAGCGTGGTCTCATTCACGATGTAGATCATCCAAGCCATGTCGCCAAAGAACTGCTGGACGCACAGATAGACGAATCCAAAGCGTGGGAACTGGGAAGAGAGCGGGATCAAGAATTGCGCAAAGGCGATCACGAGAGCCGTTGCGAAGAAGATCGGACCGCGGCCAAGACGTGCGGAGAGCCGTCCGGCCAACGACGCGCCGACCAAGCTACCGGCGCCTCCCAGCGAAACCACCATGCCGAGCGCCGGCGTCCCCATGCGAACCACTTGCGTCGCGTTGAGGAAGTAGAGGGTGAAGAAGAAGCCTCCCGACAGAAAGGCCGTCACGGAGCGAAGCAGTAATGCGCGAAGTACCGGTTGTGTCCAAATGAACCTCAGGCCGTCGAATGCTTCAGAAAGGGTTGCGGCGCTGCGAGTGGGCTGGGGCGCGGGTTCTACCTTTCGGATGACCCAGACCGAGGCGGCAGAAACAAGAAAAGATAAAGCATCCAAGAGAATGGCCACCGGTGCGGTAACTGCCTTCACCAGGACACCCGTCAGCAGAGGTCCAAGCAACTCAGCCGTTGAGGCGGATATGCCGAGCCGGCGGTTGCTGTCGAGGAGCTCGTCCGGCTCTACGAGAAAGGGTAAATAGGACTGATAGGCGACGTCAAACAAGACCGTGAGTGCTCCGGCGATTCCCGCGACCGTCATCAACATCGTCATGGAGAGCAAGTGCAGCATAGAGGCGAGCGGGACCAACAAGAGCAAGGCAGCCCGGCACAGATCCGTGGCGATCATGACCGGCCGTTTCTTCAGGCGATCCACCACGACTCCAGCACCAAGCGCGAACGCGAAAACGGATGCACTGCTAATGGCGGATAGGAAGCCCATCTGCATCGCGGTTGCATGCAGCGTGAGCAAGGCCGTCAGGGGGATGCCGTCCCGGCTGATTTTCGAGCCGACCTCCGAGATAGCTTGGCCCACCCAAAGTTTCGCGAAGTCCGGCCGCACACGGAAGGTCACCCAGACAAGGTAGCGCACGCACCAGACGGCTAACGCTGGGCCCAATAGCGGTCGCGGGCCTGGACGACCAGATCCTTCTGTTTTGCCGCGAGCTGAATCTTGCGAAATTCGGACAGCCGCACGGGCTTGTCGGAGACGTAACCCAAGTTGTATTGGCTGCGCAGTTCGCCTTCGATGGTCCGGAAGATCTGGTCGATGCCCAGCTTCTTGGAAACTTCAAAGAAGCCGCCTCCCGTTTCGCGAGACATTTGCTGGAGAACGCCGGAGCCTTCGTGTCCGCCGCCGAAGGCTCCATAGTAATGAGAATCGGAAAAGAGGATGGAATACAGGATCATGTCGGCGCGCTGCGCAGCGTCGATCGCAGTTGCGACGGTGGCTTCGCTGCCGAAGTCCACGCCATCGGTGAGAACGATGGACGCTTTGCGACCCTGCTGCTTCTTGAGGACGTTTTGCGAGGCAAACACAACCGCATCGTAGAGCAGCGTGCTGCCGCCGACCTGTTGCAGCTCCTTGCGCGACTGCGTATTGACGGATGTGAGCGCCTCATTGAGTTGCCCGAACGACTCCGTGAGTCCCTGGCGGACGAGAACATTGGTATCGAACTGGAGGATAAAGACATGGTCTTTGCCATCGCGCAGCACCTGGTCGAGGAAATGGAAACAAGCCGTGCGCTCGGCGTCGATGACCTTCTCCTGACTGGCGCTGGTATCGACGAGCAGGCCCAAAGTCAACGGGAGATCCGTCTCGCGGGAAAAATACTGGATCGTCTGCGGACGCCCGTCTTCGAGAAGGAGGAAATCGTCTTTGGATAGATCGTTAATGATCTCGCCCTTCTTGGTAAGGACGTTGGCAAACAAGTTGACAACCTTGACGTCCGCCTTGAAAGTGACACCGGGTTGCTCCTGGGCGGGGAGCAGGGAGGCGCCGGCGGAGGTGGCCGCCAAAGACAAGAAGGCACGGCGGGAGAGGTTGAAGTCGAACATGGGGTCGATGATCGGCAAGCGAGCGTCAGGTCGTTAAGTTCATTGCAATGCAGGACGCGAGCGGCATTTGCGAGCTACTTAAGAATTGTAGCGACGAGGTGGGCGGAGAGGGCTGTTCAACGACTCTCTAGCAAGACTACGAGTTCAACGCGGGTCGACCAAACAGCAGCTCTCGCCCGGCATGGTTGTTTTCAATTCGTAGTCGATCATCCACTTTAAGGTCGGCCAGTCTGTGTCCATCGGGACCATGCGGCCGTTCAGGAATAGGGTCGGTGTGCCCGGAACCTCGAGAGCAAGGCCGTTCGCTATGCTCTTTTTGACGTCGGCCTCAGTGGATCGTTGCGCGACGCAGGTTTCGAAAGCGGAGTCGAGCTTCTTATCTTTCGACCATTGGCCAAGCTTCTCCTGGAAATTGCTCTCGGTGATTTCTTTTTGATGAGCATAGACCCAATCGGAGTAGTCCCAAAACAGGGCGGGGCTGGACTGAAACACGCACCTTCCGGCAATGGAGGCGTTCATAGCCCAGTGGTGCTGGACCAGGGGATAGTCGCGGAATTGAACCTGAACTTGCTTCGGAAACTCCACCGGCAACAGCTCGCGAATGATCTTGGTTTCCGCGGCGCAATCCGGGCACTGGAGATCGGCAAACTCGATCAAGGTAACGGGCGCATCGGCAGGGCCGAATGAGGGCCAAGTGCCCTTGCTGAGACGTTGGCGAATGGCTTCGTAGGGCGGCTCGCTCAACTGGAAGACATCGGCCTTGAAGAAACGTTGTCCATCTTTGCTTAGGAAGTAACGGCGTTGGGCGACAACACGTCCGAGACGGGTACGCTCTATGAGGACCTCCTGGAAGCCTGGGAGATCGGGTGCGTCCTTGGGGTCGCTCAGCGTGAGTTGCGCGTCAGCGGGCCAACGTTCCAGGTACACGACGTACTTGGTAAGGGCGGCTTTATCTAATTTGGCTGGAGCCTGGGCCAGCACGGCGAATGAGCCCGCCGCTGCGAGAAGTGCGAAAGCACGCAGCCAAGTTGCGCTTCTAAGCACAAACGATCGTTGTGTTGGCATAACTTTCCATAGGTGCGCCGTATTAAGCACTGAGCCGACGCGTTCTATTGACCTCCGTGAAGGGTCCGAAGCATTGATAGAGCAATGCTGCTGCCATTCCATCGCGACAGCTGACGGGAGAAGAGCCGGCGGCTAATTTCGATAGACAAGCGCTTGGGCAGGGGTGACTTGGATGCGCTTGATGGTTGCGGGCAGCGCGAAGTCGCGGTCGACAATGGCATCCGGATAGTAGGGCAAAAGCACATTGACAATGGCGTAATCGAGGGCCGAACCGGTGAGAGAGACGGACCCGATCTGGATTTCCGTTGGATGAATGCGCATGGTTCCGTTTGAAGAGGAAACCTCGACCGAGGCCACAACGGTGCGAGGACCTCGAAGCAGCCAGGACAATGGGGAGGATGCGACCCGGTCCAGTTTGCTGAAATCGACTTGCATGGTCGCTGTTGCGCCGCCGTCCGACAACCGAAGTTGCGGCTGGGTGACTGCACCCGGAACCTCCGATTGCAAAAGATGCATACCGAGCTGCACCAGTTCCGCGGAAGCAAACGAGATAACGCGCGGGCCTGACTGTGGATAGTACTGGATCAGGTTGACTTTCTTTTGAGCAGACGCGAGGGCGCCAGGGTTGGGTCCGGCGATCGCGATTAAAGCCAGAAGAAGAACCATGGTGCAGCGGCACAGATTGTTCGGCATGCGGCAATGCGGAAGTAAGGAGCGGATCACCACACCCTCAGTGTTGTACTAGAGAAGTGGACCAAGCCTACAGACGTATGGTTTCACGAGAAAGATGTGATGAAAAAGATCCTACTATTTGTTCTTGTGAGTATTGGCGGGGCACCGATCTGGGCGCAGAGGCAGACGCCAGCGCAGACACCGCCGCCTCCGCAGACTCAGCCGCAGCAGCAGGCCCCGGCTCAGCAGGCCCAGGCGCCGTCACCGGCGCAGGCGCAGACCAAGGCAGCGGCACGATTACAAGCGGCGACCGATGTATTGAACGAAGTGATGCAGATCTCCGACAAGGGGATCCCGCAGAAACTGCTTTCGAACGCGGAATGCATCGTGGTTATTCCGGATTCGATCAAAGGCGGCTTCATCTTCGGCGCGAAGTACGGGCGGGGTTTCTTTTCCTGCCGCCATGCAGATAACTTGGGTTGGTCGGCGCCTGGTGCGATTAAGACCGAGGGCGGAAGCTTTGGTTTTCAGATTGGCGGAGCGGCGACGGACATCGTGATGCTGGTGATGAACCGGCGAGGCGCCAATCGCTTACTCAGCAGCCAGTTCACTCTGGGCGGCGAGGCGTCGGTAGCGGCGGGCCCGGTGGGACGCGATACACAGGCTGCCACGGACGCCACTATGCAAGCTGAGATCCTGACTTACTCGCGGCAGCGGGGTGCCTTCGGCGGCATATCGCTCCAAGGCGGGACCCTGCGGGAGGATGACCAGGCGAACCAGGAACTATATGGCCGCAAGATTCGGAACAAGGATGTCGTGCTGAGCGCAACACCTGTTCCGGCGGACGCCCAGAGCTTCATCGCTGCCCTAAATAAATACTCATCGCGAAAATAGCCGTTCCAGACCAGCCGGAAGTTTCCGATCGGGCTCCGCGAGACAATAGAAATTTGGATCGGAAACGGCGTTGAAAAAGATCAATCTGGGAATCATTTACGGTGGGCGATCGGGCGAGCATGAGATCTCGATCCGATCGGCGGAGTCCGTCAAAAAGGCGTTGCGGCCGGAACGGTATCACGTCCAAGAGTTCTTCATTACGAAGGAGGGCCGGTGGCAGCCGCACCCCATCTTGCCAGAACCCGGCGCCAACGCGAATCTGGATGTTGTGTTCCCGCTGTTGCATGGAACATTCGGCGAAGACGGAACGGTTCAGGGGCTGCTTGAACTAGCCGATTTGCCATATGTCGGCGCGGGCGTGCTGGCCTCGTCTGTTTCGATGGACAAAGCCGTGATGAAGCGTCTCTGCCAGGCCGTCGGCATCCCGATTGTGGAATATGTCGTGCTCGAGAAGGGGCACTGGACCCCGGACAATGTCACGCTGCCATTTGGGTTCCCGGTATTTGTCAAGCCGGCTAATCTTGGCTCTTCGGTGGGAATCACGAAAGCGAAGACAAACAGGGAATTGCGGGAGGCGCTAGAGACTGCAGCGCGCTACGACCACAAAATCGTGGTTGAACGCGGAGTGGCCGGGCGGGAGTTCGAATGTTCGGTCCTGGGCGGCGATCCGCCACGGGCAGCCACCCCTTGCGAGATTCTGCCCTCGCGTGAGTTTTATGACTACGAAGACAAGTATCTGCTGAATAAGGCGCGCATCGAACTGCCAGCGAAGCTAACAGACAGACAGACCCAGGAAATACAGAGCTTGGCGGTGCGATGTTTCGAGGCAGTGGGCTGCGAAGGGATGGGGCGCGTCGATTTCCTGATGGAAGCCGCAACGGGGATGATCTACGCCAACGAAATCAATACAATTCCCGGTTTCACATCAATCAGCATGTATCCCAAGATGTGGGAGTACAGCGGCATCTCGTATTCGGAGTTACTGGATCAATTGATCGATTTAGCTTTGAAGCGCGGCGAGGACCGTAGAGGACTTACTTATACCCGATAGCGCGATGCAGACTTACTCAAGAGCGTTATTGCGGCGGTTGCGGCGACTCGGAATAGTTACCCTGATTCTGGCCGTGCCGTGCCTGGCTCAAACCAACAGCGCTAATCCCAATGCCCCGCTGAGCAGCGCCGATCAAAACCTGGAACACGCGCAGGCGGACGACGCAGCGCGCGACCTCAGTGTCAATCTGCAAAAGTTTGTCGATGTTCTCTCGACGGTAAGGTCGCAGGGTGCGGAGGACGTGACGACCGACAAGCTGGTCTATGAAGGCGCGATCCCTTCCATGCTGCGCGAGTTGGATCCGCACACCCAGTTCTTCGATCCGGGCCAATTCGATCAGCTCAAGCACATGGAGCAGTCTGAGCAAAAGGGCTTTGGAAGCGTTGTCTCGGTGGTACCCGGACAGGTGATCTTTCTCCAAACGCTTCCCGGCACACCGTCTAACAAAGCTGGAATCATGCCGGGAGACCGGCTGGTGGCAATCAACAACGTGTCGATTGCTTCGCTGGACTCGGAACAGATTATAGGCCTGTTGAGCGAAGCCAGGCAGCAGGCGGTTACGCTCTACGTGCGACGGGAAGGAGCGGCGCGGCTGCTTGCATTCAGCCTAAAGCCGGAACTGGTAGATTCCCCCAGCGTCGATCGCGCCTATCTCTTGAAGCCGGGTATTGGATATATTCGCGTAGCCAGTTGGGATCTTCAGACCGGAAAGCAGCTACGGGCCGCCATTGAAAAACTGGGCGGTAACAACCTGAAGGGTCTGGTTCTGGACCTGCGGGACAACCCTGGCGGCGTGGTGAAGGCGGCTCTGGAGGCTGCTTCGCTGTTCCTGGCACCCGGGCAGAGGATTCTTACTGCACGCGGGCGGACCGGGGAAGGGGAAACGGCGGATGTACCGGCGACGGCGACGCCCTATTCGTTTCGAATCGCGGTCCTGATTAACGGAAAGACAGCTAGCGCATCCGAGATTCTTTCGGGGGCATTGCAGGACCACGACCGAGCCACGATTGTCGGTGAGCCTAGCTACGGAAAGGGCCTGGTGCAGAGCGTCCTGCCGCTGGCGAATGGCGCCGGCCTGGCATTGACCACCGCTTTCTACTACACGCCGAGCGGCCGTTCCATCCAGCGGCCATTGAGAAACTCGGCACTGTCGGCGACCTTTTCGGCAGACGGCGAGACGGTGAAGCCAACATATAAGACCGACCGCGGCAGAACCGTGACGGGCGGAGGCGGCATCCAGCCGGATATCCGAGTCCTACCGCAGGTACCCTCCCGTTTAGAGGCCGTGTTGGATGTGAGTGGCTCATTCGTAGCATTCGCGTCACAGTATTTACAGACACACACTCCGCTGCCAGACCCGTTCGAGGTCACGCCGGAGCTACTGGATGAGTTTCGCGTCTTCCTGTCGCAGCGAAACATTCAGCCGAATGTGGGGGAATGGTCGAGTGAGCGTGCATGGCTAAGCAACAAATTAAAGGCCGAAATTGTGGCTCAAGCAAGAGGCGTGGACAAAGGCGACGAAATCGAAGCGCAGCAAGACCTGCAGATTCGTGAGGCGATTGGTGCGGTTCTGAACGAACCGCTCACGTCACATCAATGAATTTGGGCAGCGCCGCGCCGTTCGTTGATGATCTGCAAGACGGCCGGAAGTAATGAAATCGCGATGATCAGCAACACGACTTTCTCGAAGTTATGCCGGATGACTGGAACTCCGCCAAGCAGGTAGCCGAGCATAATCATGCTGGTGACCCATCCGATTGCACCAAATACGTTGAACGCGAGGAATCGCGGGTAACTCATCTTGCCCACACCAGCAATGAACGCGGCGAAGGTACGAATAATCGGCACAAACTTGGCGTACAGGATGGTCTTGCCGCCGTGCCGTTCGTAAAAAGCGTGAGTGCGTTCCAGGTACTCGCGGCGGAAGATGCGTGACTTTGGGTTGCTGAAGAGCTTGTAGCCCAGGGTACTTCCGAGCAAGAAGCCAGAGCCATCACCTAGGATGGAGGCCGCGGACATCAGAACGATCATCAAGGCGACGTTAAGCTTTCCCGCCCCTGCGACGACCCCCACAGTAAAAAGAAGTGAATCGCCGGGAAGAAAGAAACCGACCAATAGGCCGCTTTCGCTGAAAACGATGAGGAAAAGCGCCAAATAGCCATACCAACCGGTTATCACGGTTGAGAGCAGGTAGATGAGCTGGTCCGGGTCGGTTAGGCTGCGAAGAAAACTGACTAGCTGGGCAATCAATCGATTCGGTTCCTGGCTTGGCCTAAGCCTTCAGCGACTGCATAATTCGATCTATCGCCTGCTCATTCATCTTGACCTTACCCCGGCGCTTGAGGTCCGCCAAAACACTGTCGCGAAACACGGTGTCCTGGGCTTGTGTTTTGTCCCGTTGCAGGATTTCTATGATGTGTGTTCGTTCAGCCGCGAACTTGGTCATGTCCGCAGGAACAACATCAGTAACCTTGCAAATGAACGCATTGCCGCTGATGAAAACCGGGCCAAATACCTCACCCGGCTTCTTGCTGAAGCCGGCCGCTAAGTCCTTCGCCGGCCCTATACCTTCGGCGGAGCCAAGCTGCGTAAAGGGGGCGGCCGTTCCGATCGTGGCGTTGTAAAGCTTCGCGACCGCCTCCAGGGATTCGCCGTTCTGGAGTTTTTGAGCGGCGTCCTTGGCAGCCTGCCTGAAGAGCTTGGCCGATTCGGCTGCGGCGTAGCGATCCAGCACGTCCTGAGACGCTTCCGCGAAGTCCGCTGGATGAGGGGCGATTACGTCCGTGATAACAACGATGGCCTCCTGGCCGGTGTTCTCGAGATTTACAACCTGACTTACGCCACCCTTCGGCGTAGAGATGAACGCATCATTCACCTCAGGCCGCGACCCGACATCCGGCAAAGCGGATCCCGGAATAACATGGTCAACGGCAAAGAACTTGAGGTTGTTCCGCTTGGCAATTGCCTCGGCCTGCGCCGGGTTCTTCAGCAATTCGGCTCTGGCGTTTGACATCGCGGTTGCCAGCAGCTTGTCGCCGGTTTCTTTCTGGGCTTCGGCGAGCAACTCGGGCTTGACCTCGTCAAAGGTCCGAACATGGGCGTTCTGACGATCCATCAGCTGGATGATGTGAAAGCCATATTGGGTGGTGACAATGCCGCTAATCTCTTTAGGTTTGAGCGTAAACGCGACTTGCTCGAACTCGGGCACAGTTTGGCCGCGAGTGAGCCAGCCGACGTCGCCTCCCTTCGCAGCGGAGGCCTTATCGTCAGACTCCTTGCGGGCAAGGTCGGCAAAATCGGCGCCCTTTTTGAGTTGCGCCAGCAGGGCTTCGGCTTTCGCCCGGAGTTGAGCCACCTGATCCTTCGGCTTACCCTGCGTCATAACCAGAATATGGCGGACGTAGGCGCGCTCTGGAACACGGTATGAATCGATGTTCATCTGGTAGAGCTTCTTGAGATCGTCGTCAGAAAGCTTAGCCCCCTGGATGAACTCAGAAACCGAGCCGACCAGGATGTCACCGCTGCGCTTCTCGCGAGTGACAAACAAACCCCGATTTGCGTCGAAGTAAGCCTTCACGAGCGCCGGATCCCGATTCACCTTGGAGACAAAGCTGGCTTGAGGCATCTTCAAGTACTGGACGCCGATTTTCTCTTCACGACGCTTATACTCGGCCTTCGCCTCGGCGTCGCTAACAATGACGGACTGCATCGCGAGCGCCTGCAATCGGAGACTCAGGTACATGGCACGCAGGTTGGATTCGAACTGAGGGACGGTTTGTCCTTGCTGCGCAACCATTGCCTGGTACGTGGCTGAGTCAAGGGGTTTCCCCTGACCGAACTGCTCCTGAATCAAGTCGGCGATTTCCTGGTCTGAGACCGTAATGCCGATTTCGTTGGCCTTATACGCGAGGGCCTTCTCCCAGACCAACTGGTTGACAATAGCTGGGACGTACTGGGCAAGCAAGCTGGGCGGCACGGCGCGACCCTGCTTGAGGCTGTCGAGGCTGCGGTTGATGTCTTGGATCGTTACCTTCTGATCACCGATCTCCGCAATGACATTAGCGTTGGAGGTCCCCATAGAAGTGGGGCCGCCGCCAGGGATGAGGTAAGCAAGCATCGAGAGAGCGACGATGACGAGAAGTGCGCCAAGGAGAATGCGCACACTCTTCTCTCGGCTTCGGAACAGATCAAACATAGGCTTTCGAGGGGACTCCTGAGGTTAGTTCAGCGGGCGGACGGATTGAACCGAGCCCAAGAAACCAGTATAACCGGGTCTGACAATGGGCAACGTCCAGTGTCAGCAGTCAGCGCCATGAGAAGAGAAGGAAGGGGGAACGAGAAGGCTGGACGGGGCGGGAGCATCGCCCCTGTTGATGAGATAGCGGATCGTCAGAACGAAGATCAAGAGCATGGCAACGAAGATGGCAACTTCCACGGTGCGACGGCGACTCTGGCTTCGGATGGTATGCGACCAGCCGCGCTGGCGCTTGCGACGCGTGCGTTCGTCCAGATTAACCGGAGGCTTCTGCCAGAAAGCCCGGCGGCACTCCCGGCAGCGGTACCGCTCGTAGCCACGGGCGTGGTTGAGAAACGAAAAGCGAGGACTTCGCTTCGAAACGCGGACGTCGAGGCTGCCGCAGGAGGGGCATTTCATGCAATAGACAACTTTGCCGTTAGGTTAACATCTGAGAGCGATTTCGGGAAGGCGTTCCGCCTGGACCGGATGCCCATCTGCTTGATTCGCAGGACGTTGCCCGAACTGCGCCGAAACCACAGGCTGAAACGGCGGGCCGGAAAGGGATGCAGTTCAAGCCCGGGCCCGGCCTGGCACGAACTGCTTAGGGTTGAGACTGTGGGCTTAAGGACACTGCGCTCAGCGATAGTTCCCCCTCCGGGCGAACGGTGCCGCTGCGGCGAACATAGTCCAGCGTCAGGAGATTGAGGGGCTGGGCTGGCGCAGTGAAGTCCCAGGAACCAGTGTCGGCCAAGCCGAGCAGGTCTGGGCTAACCAGGTCGGACGCGCTTGCGGGGCCTTGCTCTGACACGGGCAAGAGCCGCCATTGGAAGCCCGAGTTTTTCGCGATGCGATCGCTCTCAGCGGTCCAGGTTAGACGGTAACGCTGGTGGGGCTGCAAAACGACGAACTGCTGCAAGAAACGGAAGGCCTCCGGTTCCTTGCCGCCGAAGGTGATCTGAAGACGGGAAGAAACGGAGATCTGGTCGACGATCGTGTCGGGTACCGGCTGCAGGACCCAATCAAAACCGTGTCCGAAGATGGGCTGGCGAAAGTCGCCGTTGGTTAGAGGGAAGGCAGCAGTGGGCGCGGTTGTTGAGAGCCAATTAGCTTCAACCAACTTCTTCCATACGCGTTGGGCAGCCTGATACCGATTGGAGGCCAGCAGACGGTCGAGGCTGGATCCGAAGACGGTTCGATAGCTCGGGTCGGTCGAGAACGGTATCGCGTCGCGATCTTCTTTGTCTCTCTGATCGATCGACGCCCGGTTTAAGAGTTGGGACAGGGCTGCTTCCGCGTCGTCGAGCCGATTGGTCTGAATTAAGAAGGTGACATAAGGCGTAAGGACGACATGGACGCGTTCGGGGAGAAGACCCTGGTTAAACTTTGGATCTGCAGAAAGGCTCCAGATCTCAGCGAAGAGAAGGGTGGGATCGGAATGGGCCATCTGAAGTGCTCGATGGACCCAATCAAAGAACTCGTTCCGGCGCTGGTAGCGGAAGTAGAAGTTGGCCAGATTCGAGGCCGGATAGAACATATGATTGACTTGGGCCGCGTGCTGGTAGTACTGCTCGGCTAAAGCGGGATCCCGCTGCTGAAACTCGGCGTCGAGACCGAGTTGGACCCAGCTGCGATCATCGCATTCGTTAAGCGCGAGTGCCCGCTTCAGGAGCAGGACGGAATGTTCAGGCTGAAGTGCGGCCAGCCCGGCCACATAGCGGGAATTGTAGGGGACAAGGCGAACCGCAGCAGAAACGCTGGCCGCAGTGGATATACGGAAGAGGGCCTCGGCGCGAGCGAGGGTTATGGAGTACCAGCACGCGACAAGGAAGATAGCGGCAAGGAGCGAACGAGCTGCAAGTGAGAGCAAGGCTGAGAGCGAGCTCATGCGATCAGGTTATCGGACAGATAGTCAAAAAATGGAAACGGTGCGAGAGCGAATGAATAATGAAAGACCGGATGGACCGGAACAGAAGAGGGGCTGTGGATCTGCCACCGCGCGACCCGGCGACCAAGGACGCAAGAGGAAAGAGGCGAAACGGCAGCCGCCGAAGAAACGTGGCGGAAATGTTAGATGAACTGAGGAGGAACGAGGAAGCTCAAGTTGGTGGTCATGCCGCCGAGGCAGAGGTCAGTTGGTTTGAGGCGAACTGCTGCTTCAATCCCAGAAAATAGGATTCGAAGTACTTGTAGCTCGCTGAGGCCGCCAGGAACGTGAGTATTGTCACGATGGGGAACGACACCAGGGGGTGGGCGATGTGAAGTACCCCAGTGACAGATTCTACGCTTTTGACGACGATCGTATTCAAAAGATACATTCCGTAGCTTACTGCCCCTGCTTTGGCAAGTATGGGGAGCCGCAGGACACGAGCCAACCCGTTGTCCTCTCGAATTACGCAGGACGTGACGAGGAAGGCCAACGCGACCCATGATGCCGTCATGCGGCCGAACTCGGGCGCCGCCAGGGTTGCGAGAACGAGAAAACCCCAGCAGGGCGCAGACCAGCGGCTTCCGAATAGGCGGAAGGCAAAAGAATACGCCCGCGCGTTATTCAGGGCTAAGGCAATGAGAGCGCCAAGGCATATGGGCACCGAGATCGTCGAGAGCGCCGCGTTGAAGAGTGATGACGTTGGTATTAGTCCTGAAAGCCACCCACCTGTGGCCGCGTAGAAGATCGCGATTGCGGCGAAAGGAAACCCAAGTCGGAACTGCTTTCCAGCGGCCTTTAGACAGAGTGGCCAGAGGAGGTAAAACTGTTCCTCCGTGGAGAGCGACCAAGCGAAATGGAAAAACGGACGAGGGGGAGGATGCCAGGCGGCGAACCAGTTATACGTAAATGTCGCATAATACGGGACATTATCAAGAAACAGTTGGCCCTTGGGACCGCTACGGTAGAAGATCAGGACGAGGAGGACATAGAGCAGAAGAACAGCATAGTATAGCGGCCATATCCGCAATGTTCGCCGCATATAGAAGCCCTTCAGGGAGATCGATCCGGCGCGGCGGGCTTCTCGGAGTAATAACGTTGTGATGAGGAAGCCGCTCAGCGTGAAAAAACAATCGACCCCAAATGTTGTGCGACTTAGAAGAGGAACTTTTAGCAGCGCTGGAAAGTACGGTGTCGTGACCCAACAGTGGATCCAGATAACGCCTACGACGCTGATAGCGCGCAAGCCGTCGAGCGAGCCAAAGAATCGAGTGGCCAGAAACCGATCATGGTCGCCTATGGCTACGGATGTCAGAGTCGCTGCCTTAGTGTGCATTTGAAACCAGTGAGAGCCGGGGGTTGCGCTCGCGAAGAATCCGTGCCGGCGGGACGCACTCTTGGCGGTGAAGACCACGGGGCGAGGATCTGATACCCCGGCGCAGGAGTGGAGTTAGGCACCCACGCCAACATGGTCGTGTGTGCTGTCCAGCGAGGCCCATTTCCCTAATGCGTGTTTGTGGAGGCTTTCCGCAAACGGGACCAGAATGGTAGGGACCTCTGCTTCGCCGAAACAACGCGCCAGTCGCAGATGGCCGGCGCCGGCAACGGGAATATCGAGATACCACACCGGATTGCCGTTGGTATCCACCAAGGTCTCCTCGAAGCGCCTGCCCTCCCACTGCAGTTCCACGTGCGTGAAGCCGAATTTGCGGCAGCTCTCACAGATGATTGCCCAGCGCTCCTCGGGGGTTTTCGCCGCCTGCAAGGCTAGCTCAAAAGAGTGCACGGCCAGGTGGTTGTTGAGGTGCTTTCGGAACGCTCCTCCTAAGAACATCCGCCCTGCCACTCCGAACTCGACGTAGCCCAGATGCTGGACACCGACCCAAGCAGCGGCGCAGAACACGAGTATGACGACGCCTCGGTATCCGGTCTTGGCAACACTACTCAGAAGAGACAGGCTAGCCGCGATTCCGCACGCACCGTAGAGAATCAGCGCCGTCTTTAAGGGTGTGAGGCCGCGTGCAAGGAGGCGGTGGTGAATATGAGCCGCATCCGCCGACATGATCGGCTGGCGCCGCAGAAAGCGTCGGGTAATAGCAAGGCCGGTGTCCAGCAATGGTACGGCAAGGGCCATCAAAGGCGCCGTCATACCGAGCATAGTGGCCCCTTTCTGGCTCCAAAGCACCCCGTAACAGCCCAGCAAAAAGCCGATTGTCAGACTGCCCGAATCGCCGAGAAAAATTGAGGCCGGGTTAAAGT
Source organism: uncultured Acidobacteriaceae bacterium (assembly GCA_963740005.1). GTDB lineage: Bacteria > Acidobacteriota > Terriglobia > Bryobacterales > Bryobacteraceae > CAJCIT01. Next base: position 372,949 of record CAVUCO010000055.1, read on the forward strand.
TGTAGCGCAGAAAGCCAAGCAGTGCGCCGGCAAGCGGAACTGTAGCGACCGCAAGCGCCATGTTGTTTGAGAGCAGAGCGCCCAGGAGGATCGTAACGGTTGCGAACAAGCCCGCGCCTGTGGCGAGTCCGTCGATACCGTCTATGAGATTGAATGCGTTTGCGCACCCAACGAGCCAAACAAGAGTCACTGGGAGGCCGAGCCATGACGGAATCATCACCCCACCCACGTTCTTGATATCGACACCTGCCCAAATCGCAATGCATGCAGCGAGTACCTGGCAGACGAGTTTCTGCCATGGCTTCAACCCGCGAATGTCGTCCAAAAGCCCGGTGAAAAACACAAGGGCTACGGACGGCAACAATCGCAAGCCCAGAGGAATCCCGGTCCTGGTCATGTAGCTCGACGCCTGCGGCATAAGGAGAAGAACGGCAAGCGATCCGAGACAAGCCAGAAAGAGCGGCACGCCGCCTATTCTCGGCACTGCTGTCAGGTGGGTCTTCCGCAAGCCATCCGGGTGATCCACCGCTCCAAAGCCCCGGAACAGATTCCGGCACAGGGGAGTCAAGACCAGCGCAAGGATGAAGGATACGAAGGCTAGTAATGCAAGCGGGTACATTTCAGGTTCACCTATGAGAACGTGACGGCAGCTGGCTCATGGCGATCATAGTGGAAGTCGTAGTCTCGCGGCAATAGCCGCTTGGAGCGGCTTGTCGTCTGGCCTTAGAAAAACGAGGAATGGGACCATATCAAGTCGGCGATGCGCTCGCTTGCATTCCCGTCGCCGTAGGGATTGTGAGTGCGTGCCATTCGGTCGTAGGCGGCCTGATCTTCAAGTAGGCGCACCGCGGCGGAGAATATTCGATCCTCATCCGTTCCAACGATGATTGCGGTCCCGGCCTCAACCGCCTCAGGGCGCTCGGTCTTATCCCGCATCACCAGAACAGGCTTGCCAAGCGACGGCCCTTCTTCCTGCACACCGCCGGAGTCGGTGATCAAGAAGTGTGCCCGGCACATCAAGTCGACGAACTGAATGTACTCCAAAGGCTCCGTCAACAGAATGTTGGGAACACACTTGAGGTAGCGATTCACAGGGCCTTGGACGTTCGGATTGGGATGCACAGGCAAGACGATTTGAACGTCACTACGGTGCGACAGGCGCAGCAGGGCGTGACAGATGCGCTCAAATCCCTCTCCGAAGCTCTCCCGCCGATGCGCAGTAACGGCGATGATGCGCCGATCCGGATCAAATGCCGGCCACTCGCCGCCGGGCAACTCGCCGCGCTCCAGTCTGCCCCGCACATAAAGCACAGCATCGATGCCGGGGTTGCCGGTAACGGAGATCCGATCACCAGGAACCGCCTCGTTCGCAAGGTTCCTGGCACTGCTTGGAGTTGGAGCAAAGTGCAGCGATGCGAGCCGCGACGTCACGACTCGGTTCATTTCCTCAGGGAAGGGCGACATCAAATCGCCGGTCCGCAGCCCCGCTTCAACATGACCAACCGGAATCCGGGAGTAAAAGCCCGCCAGGGCGCCGCAAAGTGTACTGGTGGTGTCCCCCTGCACCAGGATCATGTCGGGTCGTTCCGAGAGCAGCACCGGCTCCAGCCGTGCCAGAATCCGGGAGGTGGACTGGAAAAGTGTTTGGCCCGGCGCCATCACATCGAGATCCCAGTCCGGCTTCACGTCAAACGCCGTTAACACCTGATCGAGCATGTGTCTATGCTGACCGGTGACGCAAACGCGCACGTCGAACTGGTCAGGGCGGGACCGAAGATGCCGGATCACCGGGCAGAGTTTTATCGCCTCGGGACGGGTCCCGAAAATAAACAGGACCTTTTTCGCGGTCATCGTGGCGTCAATCGACATGGGCCGCCGCTGTGAATGGGCAGTCCTGCCTGCGATCTGTCATGGTTAGGCGCACGTATTCTCCGACTGCCTTGCGCACACTGAATCGCTCAAGCCCGTACTCGCTGCCGAGCCTGCCGCATTGGGCGGCAAACTCGGGGTTGCGGTAGAACTTCCTAATCGCCTCGGCGAGCGCCTTGCCGTCGCCGGCAGGCACATTGATGCCAGCGCCCGCATTGCGGATCAGTTCGATTCCGTCGCTCTCAGCGTTGAGCGCCGCAGCCACGGGCAGACCCGCGGCCAGGAAACTGAGCAGCTTGTTCGGAACCACGGGAGTCTGCATGCTGCTTCGCAAAGTGAGAAGTCCGACATCGACGGAACCCATCAGCCGGCGATACGTGGGCGGGTCAACGAAGCCGCGAAAGAATATGTTGGCGCACGAATTCCGCCGCGCTTCGGCTTCTGCACGCTCGCGGTCCACGCCGTCACCGACCAACAGGAACTGAATATCCGGCTGGTCGCGGAGTTCCGCGGCGGCATGAAGGATGACGTCGAGGTCTTGCGCATATCCCATGACTCCACCGAAAAAAACCGTAAACTTGGCGGGAACGTCGATTTCGGTTAGCGCCGTTCGGTGCGGGTCACGTTCGACCGGGGAGAAGTCAAACCAATTGTGGATTACCTCGGTCTTCTCGCCATATCCTTTGCCGGAAAGCCACGAGGCGTTGCCGGCGGAGTGGACAACCAAAGCATGGGCATGCTTGTATCCAAACTCCTCAAGGCGCCTGAACAGTGCAATGGCAAGCGGGTTCTTCAGCACGCCCAGATCGATAGCATTCTGAGGAAATAGATCCTGCACGTTCAGAATGAGCCGCCCCCTATGGGCACGAGCGAGGGCGAAACCAGCAATTACCAGTGGCAGGGGCGGCGTATAGACGAGGACATAGTCAAACCGGGGCGAGGTCCGCAACCCGGCAGCGAACAGCGGAAGCGGCAGCCAAAACTGACCAAGAGCCTTCAGCCATGGGCCGACGTTGTGCAAGAAGAAAGACGGGATACGGACTACGGACACGCCTCCCTCGGTAGAGCGGCGGTGGGGCAGGTCTTCGTGCCGCGCCAGGTTGTAGCGAGGCATGGTAGTCAAGACGGTCACGTCGTGCCCGGAGGCGGCCAGCGCTTCGGCGAGTTCCTGCATCAGAAGGGACGCGGAACGGATCTCCGGAGGATATGCGTCCGTGATGAGACAGAGGTGTGCCATTTTCTAAAACTTGGCGCTGTGCTGGATGTGATCCCAATTGTCGCGGAACCAGGCAACCGTTCGTTCGAGCCCGGTGTGGAAATCGGTGCGCGGCTCATAGCCTAAGGTAGCCCGCGCTTTGTCGATACTTGCCAGCATCCGATTTTTCGTATCCCACTTCCGCATCGGAATGCGTTCGATGCCGGCGCCACCACCCGTGAGTTCGAGGACGGCCTCGGCCATGTCGATAACGTGCGTTTCCTTTCCGCTGGCCAGATTGAATGCTTCGCCGACCGCCTCCGGAAGGGTCGCAGCGCGGAGCAAGCCATCGACGATGTCCTCGACGAAGGTCCAGTCGCGCGTTTGCTTACCATCACCCATGATCGGCAGCGGCCGCCCGGAAAGAGCCCAGTAAACAAAGTTGGGGATCACGTTCCGGTACGCTCCTGGAACCTCGCCGGGTCCAAAGCTGTTGAAGAATCGGCAGCGAACTGTCTGGAGATCGTAGTAGTACTTGAAGAAATTGCAATAGCACTCGCCCACCATCTTCGTGATCTGGTACGGCGTATCTAACTCCAGGCTGCTGTAGTCCTCCACAACGGGCACGGGGGCGTGGCCGTAGACCGAGCAACCCGACGAGGCGTAAATGACGCGCTCAACTCCGGTAAGGTGGCTGTATTGCAGCACCTTTAGAGTTCCCATCCCGTTCACGAGCAGGTCGCGTTCGGGGTTTTCGATCGAGTTTTGGTTGGCGAAGAGCGCTGCCAGATGGAAGACTACGGAAGGCTTGAGGCGGAATGCGCTCTTGACGGCGTCGTCGTCGGTTACAGAACCTGCCACGACTGCGAGGCCAGGATGTTTCGGCACATTCCAGCGATAGGCGGACGAGAAATCGTCGAGCACGATGACTTGGCTCCCACGATCGAGGAGCGTTCGGCATAGGGTAGTGCCGATTGCACCAGCACCTCCGGTTACAAGAATCTTTTTATTTTCAAGACTAACGATGGGCATGGAGTGATTTAAACGTCGACCGAAACTCCAGTAGAAAGCGACTTCATCGCTGCAAGCAGAAGCGCAGTGGATTCTAGAAAGCTGGCATTGCTGTCTGCAAATGCTTCCGGGTGCCGCAGAGCTTCGGCGAAACTGGCAATTTCCTGTTCGTAGCCTGCATCCTGATTCATCAGCCGCTTTGTGCGGCGTCGCCCCTTGGAGCACCACTCAAGGCTACGCAGGTCGGTGAGGTAGAAAGTCCTGCCTTCGGACCACGCTTCGATGCGTTCACGATCGGGCGACCGGTCTCCAAGGCCGCTATAGATTACGGTAGCCGCCGAGCCGTCAGCGAACCGCACAGACGCCGTCACGTTTTCGTAAGAGGAGCGGTTCGCGCCCTGGACGCCGATGGTGGTTACTGAAATCGGTCTTCGGCCGACCAGGTAGTAAGCCAAATCGAGGAAGTGGCAGCCTTCGGAAATGAAGCGGCCGCCGCCTTCGACCTCGTCGTTAACCCAGTGATCGGCCGGCAAGGGACCGACATTCGCCCGGCACGTAACCAGCGCGGGCCCGGATCTGAGGCGCAGTTGCGCTTGCATTTCCTGAACCAGACGCGCATATCGCCGGTTGTACCCCACCCGGAGCAGTGACTGCTTTTCGCCGAGCGCCAGCCGGATCTCCTCAAGACCTTCGACGGTCTGGCACAGCGGCTTCTCGACAAAAACCGACTTGCCTGCAGCAATGGCCTGCCGCACCAGCGGTGCGTGTGCATCGTGGCGAGTCAGAATGAACACGGCCTCGACGGCAGGATCGTCCAGGGCATCTTCGACGTGTGTCGTAAGCTTGCCGAACTGGTACCGATCGGCCGGCCGCGAAGCCGTTGCGGAGTTGCGCGCGACCAGCCAGCGCAAGTCGAATTTCCCATTTTTGGCGAGCGCCGGCAAGAACAGTGCGCGTGCGAAACTACCGCAGCCGATAACCGCGGCGCCGACCCGCTCGGAGGACGATCGGGGATGCAAAGGTGCGACGATCTTGGGCGTGTTCGGTGGCGGCTCCGTCGGCGCTGAGGGATATGTGAAAACAGCACCTATCACTTTGCGGCCGGCCTCTCCCAATAACTCCTCGTACCCCCGCTGGGCGTCGTCGATCGTAAATCGTTTGGTGATCAGCGGCTGAACGTCCACCCGGCCGTCGGCGATCAGTTGCAGGAATGCGGCGACGTTACGCCGTTCTGTCCATCGCACATATTCCAGCGGGTAGTCGTGACTTCGCTTTTCAAACTCCGCATCGAGGAATCCGGGTCCTGCCGCCCGCGATACAAGCAACTGGACTTCCTTTTCCCACAGGAGCTGCCGCGGCACTGTGACATCGAGAACGCCGACAATTACGATGCGAGCTCGAACGCGGGCGCAACGGATGGCAAGTTCGAGCACTTCGGCGGGGGCGCCAGCCGTACAGATCAACACCGCATCGAGGCCCTTCCCCTGAGTAAGCTCCAGCGCGCGCTGTTCGAAGGCATCGTCATGAGTTGTAGAAAAAGAGGCTCCCAACGAGCGTGCCAGTCCGGCTCGTTCGAGCGACTTGTCTAACCCGATGGCGGTGGCCGAGATGCTTCGTGCGAGTTGGACGCCGATAAGCCCGAGCAGCCCCAATCCGATGATGCCGACGTTGTCGCCCAGCGTTGTCTTTGCCAGGCGGATTCCGTGCAATGGAATGGCGCCGATCATTCCGAAGCTCGCGGACTCCCAATCCAGCAGAGTGCCGTCCGCGCGGCGGGGCAGCGGAACCGCCATCAATTCGGGAACCACAATCAGCTCGGCGTGACTCGCAATCCCCGCGCCGTAACATGCTACTGCATCCCCCACGGCAAACTCACGAACCGCCGGGCCGGTTGCGATCACGCTCCCGGCGCAACTATAGCCGAGCACAACAGCCTCATCCAGTTTGTTCTTGCCTTCGTGCCACGCTTTGAGAAACCCCTCCTGTCGACCTTTCTCAATGGCCCGCTTCAGCAAATCTGGGCGGGCCTTGAGCTTGCCGAGGAGGCTGCGCCGTCCCATTTCGAGTACGCTGCGTTCTGTACCGATGCTGATCGCCGAGGCGCGATTGGCGACGAGCAGACTGCGGCCTGCAATGACCGGAGCCGGGACCTGGGCAAGGACGACATTGCCGTCCGAATACGTTTGATACAGCGCTTTCATAGGATCAGGCCGCGGGGCAAATCGCTATTTAGGCCAAGATGTTGCAAATCACTTCCCCAACGTAATCGCGGTAAACACCACGGTGCCTGGGCCAGCCGCCTGAACGGCTAGCTTGTTTTCGCCCGTCTTCAGCTGCGGCCCGGTGTTGACGCGGGAGGTCGAGAGCAGAACGCCATTCCGGTCGAAGACACGAATCGTTCCGTCGGCCCAGTATTCGGCGTAGTCTCCAGTATTCATGCCGGAGGGAATGGTGATGGCCGCCGGGCCTGCGGAGATTTTAACGTCCTTTAAGGTGCTGTTCCTCTCCTCCAGCGCCTCCACTTCGTTGAGCTGGCATCGAACGGCGCTCCCCTTCGGATAACGCATCCAGCGCAGGTTCAGGGCGACGATGCCTCCGTAGTTGAAGCTGTACATGGCCGATTTGAAAGGATAGTTCGCGGATGCCGGCCGGAATTCGGCCAACATTCTGCTAGTGCAGGGCTCGGGTAGGATAATCGTCCTGGGACCGTTAAAATTCAGGTCGATGTAGTAATCCCTGTACGTTCCCCCACCTGCTTCCAGTTGTATGTTCAGGACGGCGGTCTCGCTGGAGCCGGTTGCCTGTCCCTCGACGTTCAGCCGAATTGCCAGTGCGCGGTGTTTGCTCAGATCGAGCGCCTTGCCCGAAGGCTTGTTCTCAGCATCTCTCGGGCCGACCACAAAAGCGCTGGTCACGTCTTGTACTGCTTGCGTAAACTCGTAATGCTTGATGAGCGAACCCGGCAGGACAGCTTTAGCGTCCGGCGGTTGAAGTTCAATCGTCGGGTTTGCCCACAGCAGCCGGATGTTCGTCGGATCCCCGGGAGCAGCCAGCGAGGGCGCCACCTGCAGCCGGAACTTCAACGGCTGCTCGCCGAATTCGTTCTTCACTGCAATTTCCCCGGGAAGTGATGCCCGCTGTGCATCATATCGGATCGGACGAAACTCGCCGGGCCCCGTCATGTGCCATTCGCCCGTCTCGAGTTGTTGGCGCACCGCCTTGGGCACCGTGCCGCTAAGCCGCAGCTGTTCATACTCGCCGAGCAGTTTAAGCATCTCGTCCGTTCGGCCATTCGCCTTCAAAGCACTCAAGTTCGTTTCGAGAGACACGGCTGAGTCCAGAGCCAACATACGAACGGCATAATACTCCACTTCGTCGGGGGTTGTCGCCGGGTGGTCCAGCGCGTCCGCGAGGAAGCCCCACCAGCCCAGATCAGTCGGCAGGAAATTATTGTGGTAGCCCTTCCACGAATCGGCGATCTTATGGTAATCGAGGTATTGCTTAACGGCGACCGCCGAGAAATCATCACAGGTGCCGCGGTCGAAAATATGCCATGTCCACTGGGTCATCCCCGAACCTTGCACCAGCAGTTCACGCTTCGACTTCTCCCAGATTTGCATCTGCTGAGGGCTCACCCAATACCAAGCCGGCCCGTTCACGGCATTGACTTCTCCGCCGTCGAAATAGATCATGTCGAAGCCGCAGCGGTTGATCACTCCTGACACGCGTTCCGAAATGGCGTCCTTCAGCGGACTTCGCAGGTCCGCCAGGTACGCGCCGTACTGCTCGACGAGATGGTGTATCTTCGCGCCTGCCTCGTGCGCAGCCGGCTTTGTTCCGGAATACCCGCGTACGCATTGAAGAAAACTCGTACCTTCCGTTCGTGCGTAGTGGATGATCTCATCGTCAATCAAAATGTCGCTCGCCACTCCGTTGTACTCGTGGCTAAAGGTACCGGACGGAAATGTTGACACGGAGGCGGCGGTTAGTTCCTTCGCAGTCTCGTTGACGCCCGTTGCCAGCGTCGTCTCAGCGTCCTTGAGAAGAAAGGGGCTCGGCTTCGCTGCTAGTGGATCGTTCTTACTCACAAAACTCGTCAGCATGTGCATGCCGACCTTCAGCCCCGCCGCATGGCACTTGTCGATCACTGCTTTCAAGCCTTCCTCTCCATGAGGGAAGTTCCGGGGATTGATCTGGTAGGAGCCCACTGACGCAGACCAGGTTGGCTCGTATACGAGGATGTAGCGGAAACCGCCCAGCTTCGCGTACCGGATCGTCTCGTCCACATTGGCCTCAGTAAGGTCGGTGAAGAGATAACTGGTGCGAACATTCTCGGAGTTCTTCGCCCATGTGCCGCCGAGAGCCGGTGACGGAAGCCCGAAGTCGCGTTCCACTTTCTGAACGGCTTCCAGAAATTTCGGCGTCGGCGCGGTGATGATGGCCACCCGTTCGCCTTGCATGCCGAATTCGGGATAGACTGCAGCCAGAGCCAACCCAGCCTCGCCCCGGAAATCCACCCGCGGGCTCAGCCCCAGCACGCACACCGTAAACTCGTCGTCCCATAGCACGCCAAGTAACATTCCGGGATTTGGCAGTGAGATATCCAACTGCATCAGCCGGATCTCTTCGATGCCCTCCCCGCGGAACGCCACTAGTTCGAACAGAATGCGCTCCGGCTGCGCGGTGATACGGTAATCCGCGTCGACGCCCGACGTCCCGAAGGCGACGTGAAACAAGTTCCCCCGCCGCTCGATCGCTGATGCGGGAAACACCTGGCCAGCTTTACGGATTGCGGCAAACGACTTGCCCCGCCGACGAGATAGCTCCTTCCCGTTCTGCTTCTCGGTCAGGCTGCTTACCACGGCATCCTGGCGGATTACCAGCCGCGCCTCGCGAGTCTCAAATACGAGATCTTCCGCCCGTGCCGCGCTTGCCAACCCAAAGGCTAAGGTCAAGGTCAGAGCTAGGCTCAGCCTCATGCGCGCGAATTCTCCCAAGAATCGTGCCGGCGGAAGCCGGCGACCGAGAGACGTACGCGCCAAGTGAGGACGCGCCCTCCGCCCTGAGATCCCTCAGGTCTCGCAGAACCCAGGAGCTGACAAAACACAACCGAATACTTCAACGGACGCCGCTCACGATCTCAACGTATCTGTCGAAAATCGCTGTCGGGCTGTAGCCGGCAGCTAGCGCGGATCCCCGCCGCCCCATCGCCTGTCGGTCGGCGGGGGCAGCGAGGAGGCCGAGAATAGCATCCCCCATTTCCGCCACTGACTCGACAATCAAGCCGGCTCCTGCTTCCTGGACAGCTCCGAAGTTACAGCCTGCGGAGATCACCAAGGGGACGCCTGCCGCCAGTCCTTCCAGCAGCGTGTTCGAGTGACCCTCTTGGACGGAGTACTGGCAGGGCACGTCCGCGTCTGCCAGCATGTCCCATTTGTCACGAGATCCAAGGTGACCGGTAAAGTGTGCGCGGATTCCGGCAGCGCGTGCGGACTCTCGTACTTTCTGGCCGTAAGCCGTTGTGTAATCGCCTGCGAGCACAAATACGGCGTCCTTTCGATGCTCCTGCACGGCCTGAAAAGCCTCACAAAGCTCGAGCAAGCGTTTGATGGGATCGAAGCGGCCTAAATAAACTACGAGGGGTGCGTCTTCAGGTATTGCTTCGCGTGCCCGGAATGCGCCGGGGTGCGTAGGTTGAGGGGTTACCGCGTTTGGCAGGATATGAATCGGCCGGCGAACCCCCCATTCACGCATCGCCGGGATTTCTACTTCTGTACACGCTATTACTCCGGCGTAAGAGTTTAATAAGCTTCGACCCCCAATCAGCTGTGCAATCCGCTTGCGCTTTCGGTGGTGCTGCAGAGCGTGCGGCAGCAGTATTCCCTGGCTGTGAATGAACATCGGCACCGACTGCGCCCTCGCAAGACAGGCGCCCATCGCCATCCAATTTGTCCAAAGTTCAAAAACGCTGACGACATCAAAATGCCGGACCTCTGAAACCAGCGCCGGGATTACCGACGGCGATATGAAGTAGGGTAGGTTGGGCAGAACGAGCGGAAACGTGCGCACCCGCGATATATTTCCGGCGCCCGGGTGAAGGTACCGGGCCTCATGATTAGTTGTCCAGATCTGCACCTCATGCCCCTTGGACAAGATTCCTGCCAGCCCGACTGCACTATTAACCGAGCCTCCCCGGTGGGAGGACAAGCTAGGAATCAGAAAAAGAACTCTCATTAGACCCGAACAACGCCGAACCCATTTGCTGCGTTCCCTGAAGCTCTATACCCAGTTGTCGCTTCTGCGGTTAATGAACGCCCTCATCGATGCAGGCCAACTCCTCGCCGCGTGGGCATCGCGAATGCTAGTGCAAAGAGTCTTCGGTTCGCGGCGACCGCTTCGGTGTCGGACTGGCGCCTGACGGCGTATTCTGCGGCCCGGCGCGAGAGCGCTGCATGCCATTCTTCGTCGCCGTCCACACACTGCTGGAGAACCGAACGAAATCGTTCTGTATCGTCTAACGGGATATCCCATCCGACCCCCTCTGCTTCCAGATTGCGCCAAGGCGTTTGATCGCTGATCAGCACCGGACAGCCCGAGGCTAACGCTTCAGAAATCACGTGACCGTAGCTCTCACCAAGAGTCGGGAGGAGAAGCAGGTCGTGTTCGCAGAAGACCCCGGCGACATTCGCGTGTTCGATCCCCCCTCGGTACTGGGCCCGGATATTCGCCGGCAAAGTGGCGATGATGCTTCGGCATCGCTCCCAGTACTGCGCGTCTTCTGCCGGACCGTATATATCAAAAGAAACGTCGCCCGAAATGCCCGCCAGCAACTGCAGCGCACCCGAGAGATTCTTCATCGGCGAACACCGTCCAACAAACACTGCGCGAAGCTGGCCTGGTTTCTTAGGCGACAGCCGCCTCGGCACTTGAGCAGCTCCGGCCGCGAGGTCTGACGCAGTAACTACTGCGTCGGAGCACTTCTCCGGAGCTGATGCGTCGAGGTGATGGACAACCTCCTGGACGGCGGCATCGCGCAAAGCGGGGAACTGGCGCCCTAAATCGCGTGCCTCGAAATCGCTGGAAACGTGCCAGATTAGACCCTGATACAGTCGGAGCCACCGAGAGATTCGGATGTAGAACAGTTTTCGCCAATGCTTCAATCGAAGTGCCCCAAGCGAAAACTCACCACGCGGCGCCAGCAGCGCGCGCCGCGGCCGGGATAGCTTCAGCCGCCACATGAGCATCGGCAGGATGGAGAAACGCCGGGAGAAGAAACTGTTTAGGTAAAGAACAGTCTTACTGTCGACCGAGCATAATAGCTTCGCCATGCGAAGCCAACCCTGTAGGCCGGGCTGAAGGTACATTACATCCGCCTGGCCAACCCTGACCCACTGGTTCGTAACGACGCCGGAAAAAGGAACTTTATCGCCAAGATCGCGGTCCAAAGTTACGATCCTGAAATCGAACTCTCCGCCAAGGGCGTCCACTAAGTTCGCGACGCTGCGGATGAGGCCACCAGCTTTGTAGCCGGGTAGGTATGCTTCAGCAAGCACCAGTACACAATTCCGGGCTGGTGGTCTCCTTTCAGCATCGATCAAGCCGGTTTGGGGTCCGGCCGCACTGGGCGCTATCATCTCACCAAGTTGAGCTTCATTTCAGTCGTTTTCTGCGCTTTTCAGCCCATCAATTATGGGGCCCGGCCGTCTCGTTCAGATCAGGATCAGGACGCTGGAAAACTAATAACGCGTGTTTTCCGCGGGTGTGTTAACCAAGAACGTCAACCAGAAAGCCCAAAAGCACAAAGCCGCCTATTCCAGAATCTTCTATTTCGCAGCTACAGGCTGTTTGGCGGCGAACTCGGCGCTTCCGGGGAAACCGTCGGCGAGAGCCTCAAGCTCTGCTCGCTTCGCTGGCGAGAGGAGGTGGCGCCGGCCGTGCATTAAGTAATTGAACACCCACTTGGGATCTTCTGCGATCGCTCGCGACAACCCGGCAAGACCGGTTGAGATTCGGCCTCTTCTGATACTTCCCAGGGCTAAGCGGCGGCTCATCGCAGCGCGCCAGCATCCGCCCAAGGCAGATTGCTGAAACCAGGAGTCAACCTCGTCTAACAATTTCCGCCGGGCAGAATAATTTAGAGCGCCGTATCGTCGTTCAACGCGATGTTTCGCGTAAGCAAAGAGAGAATATTTCAGGCATTCCCCGGAACGGTCCGAATTCTGCATTGAGTTTTGTGTCATTCTAATGCGGACCAGTGGCTCTCGAATGCTACCAGCGTCGAAGCGCTCAAGCAGTCGGAGATGCAGATCGAAATCCTCCGCCTTTGCAAACATCTCATCGTATCCTCCAACCGCCAGAAGGGCCTCGCGGCGGAACATCAGCGAACTATGGGGCAGGGTGCTGTAAAAGTTCAGAAAGCAATTCCTTATTTCGGCCGAGTCCACCGGATACAAATATGTTTTCCCTCGATGGCCATCTTCGTCGATTATCTGAATTCCGGTCCCTGAATACGCTATTTGAGAGTTCTGCTCCAGGTAGGCAACCTGTTTCCTGAGCCGAAAGGGTTCAGAGACGTCATCGGCGTCCTGACGAGCGATATACCTGCCACGGCAGTGCAGCAAGCCGTGGTTCAGCGAGGCAGCCAGACCGCGATTTGCGGCGTGATGGATAAGAGTAATTCTGGCGTCGGAGAAGGTACTGAGAATCTCCCGTGAACGATCCGTACCAGCATCGTCAATGATGACAAGGTCGAAGTCAACGCCCTCTTGGTTCAGGATGCTCGTCAGGGCCTCGGCAACGAACCGTTCGTCATTGTAGACGGGCATGAGTACGGTAACTGTGGGTTCTGATGGCAAAAAACCTCGCTACCTTGAACGGCGGCCCTGGGCTTTCCGGGGATGAGCAAGCCAAGACACAGCAGAAGACCCATCAAGCAAAGGCACGGCCAGCGACCGTCCTTGAATGAGGACGCTCACTTCCATTTTGATAGTTTGGACGCCCGAGGGCTCGTCACAACGCGCACCATCGTGCGGGAAGAATATGCTCGATTGCGTGATCCGATCGGTCCCAGCCCAACCGGGGGGCGACTACAACGTGATTCTCATCGCCGGCGAGCCAGGCTCCCCACCACCCAAACGTGCTGTTCGCGAGAACCTGATGCCTGCAAGCGGAAAAAACCCGCAGGTGCTGGACGTCACTATCGCTTTCGGACACCGGAACCGGAATGGAGTCCTCAAACAGGGCGCGACCATCGGTAAGCGCCCATTCTGTGTCATCCGAGAAAAGGAAAACGGTCAGATTATTTCCGACCTTTTGCCGGAGTAATGAGAGGGCAGCCCGATAATACTCAACATCGCATTGCCAGGCAAAACGAACCCGCCTCACGTGGACCGCGACGGAATTGCACGACCTGGCCATGGCGCAGTAGCGTTCTGTGATGGAGTCATTCGGAGTCAGGATGGAGAGTTCGCTGCGCAGCAAGTAGACGATGGATTTGAAGTAATCCTCACTCTGCCAGTAGCCTTCCAGATATCCGCCGCGGCGGCTGACGGCTAATTGCAAAGCGAGCGGACAGAAAGTGCTTCGCCGCTTCGCGATCCACAACTGCTCGAGCCGCCTGGCCAGAACGGTACGCACGCCCCAGCGACGGCGAGCGGCTTCGACTTCGGCTCGCGTTGCAGTTTCGGCCGTTAAGGCAAAACAACCCAGGCGGAAACCACGGTCGTAAGAATCGCGCTCGAAACCGGTCTCGGCATCGAGTTTCAACCGCATTCCTCTCTGCTCGGCAGCCGCCTTCGCGGTTGCGTACTGAAAGAGCTGGTTTCCAAGTCCTCCCTTAACTCTCAGGATCAGCACGGGTCACTTGGCCGTCTGCCCGGCGGTTCATTGCACTACCGCAGACAAGTATTCGGGAGTTGGCTTGGCGATGCGGAGCGATGTCACGGTTTCGCCGCGCGTAAGGGATCGGCTCTGGGCGATCTCAAAGCTGGTGAGATTAGCCGAATCCGCTCGGGGATCACGATTCGACGGGACACCCATTTCCCGAAGATTCTGTCCGTCAGGTCGAAAGCCACCAGCACGATGGCCAGTCGTTGCCAGTTCATAATATGGACGTCGGGTGTTGCGATCAGGCCTATAAGAGCCGGGGGAGTAATTACAGCAAGAGCGATGGCTCGAGCGACGATCGATGGCGACAAAAAGAGCACATTAAGGATGCGCAGGTTGATCACATTGGCCACTACAAGCAGAAGCAAGTTTCCGTATCCGAGCTGCCAAATCGTCACGGACGCCGGGCTGACACCCACGTTCCCCTCCTCCGCGCTCATCCCAAGCCGCCGTGCTACGAAGCGCGAAGGATGACCCGAATAGGTGCCATCCCGGCTGCCGGGCACCGGCTTATCCGGATAGAGGGAGCGCGGCACCAGGGCCAACAATGCGCCGAAATAGGGGTTAAGTCCGCCATCGCCGGGCCCAAACTCCGTGAGCAAGAGGACCCCGGTTGAATAGGAGTCGGTCTTGCGTACCAGGGCTTCAGTTAACTTCTGCGTCAGGTCAGAAATCGCGCTGGCTGACTCGAGGCGCGAGCCGATGGCTGCGTTAGTCCCTTCAACGGCATTGGTCGACCGCGCGCGGGTGTCCTGAACGACGATGGTGACTAAAGAAACCGCGATTACCAGGGCCGGCCCAGTGATCAGCGCGAACGTATAGAACCGAGCGCGCGTCCATTTTTGAAAGACGGCGTAGAGGATGAAAAGCTCAACGGGCATGAGCAGCCCAAGTCGGCTGCCCAGCGCGAGCTGGGTGTAGGTCCACCATAGAACCACTACGACGAGAACTCCTCTGAGCCATTTGGGCAGGGCCGGCGCCGAACGCGTCACCAAGGCCGCACAGACGAAGCAGAAGAAAAGCTGTGCTGCGTACGATATCGGGCCGATCGTATTGAAGTTGTCTGACCCAGCAGCTTTGACCGCGAACGCGTTCCGCTCCAAATATCCGACGCCAAACCCTTCAGTCAGGTAGAGGTAAGTGGTCGTACCTACGGCCGCAAGTGCCGTGCAGAAGACGACAAGGGGCGTTGTTTGGGTCGAATAGAAAGCACACTGGCGGAGGATCTGGCTCGGGGACTTCCAAGCCGTAAAACAAAGAACAATTGTTGCGATCAAGCCGGTGTCTAAAGCCGCGAGGCGAAGGAAGTCGTTCTCGTCGGCGATCCGGCTCGGGAGTTGGCCCCATAAGGCGACGCTCAGAAAGATCGGCACACAATAAAAGAGGACGAAATACACGCCTAGCAACGCGGTCAGGGCGCGTGAAACAGTTGGCGTCCGCCAGGCCCTCACGAGGGCATAGCAGGCTAACGCGATCAGAAAAAATACGGCTACCTCGAGAAAGACCTCATTCATGGTTGTGGTCCTTCTATGCGGAAGCCCAACACCTGGCACCGCGGGAGGCTGTCAAACGCACAAATAGGGCGAACAATTAGCGTGTGAGGCACAATGCGCCTGGTACGAAGGGGAACCGGCCGGCCAACTCTTAACGTCTGTGTTTCTTCGGTCTGCAGAATGCTCGTCCTAATGCTATGGCCTCATGGCCGACTCAGCCCGCAATTCCGTTTTGCGGCGAATGAGAAAAACCATCCAAAGCGCGTAAATGCTCGACGTAGCCGCCCCGGCCCAAACCACACCGGGCAATCCAAAAGCGCGGGCGCCGAAATAATTGAACACGACCGCCAGCAAAGCGCTCCCGATTTTAGGAGCCATCAGCACCCTGCTCTTCAATTGAACCAGAGCGTCCGTGGTCAGCATCTGCCCGGTAGCGAACAGGCCGCCGGTAAGGGCCACCAGGGGCAGGTATCGACCGGCGCTTCGATATTCCGGAGCCACAACCAACGCGAAGAGCGGCTTTCCAAAAAGCAAAAGCCCGCCGGATAAAAGCAGTGTCACGGCAAACATGAGCCAGCTGATCTGCCGCACCCTTCCTCGGGTGCGATGCATGCGCCCGCCGTCCGTGCCATCTCCGGCATGGAAGAAGAGAATTGGAGCTACTACTGAGCTTATGAGAGTGGAAAGCTGGCTCAGCGGCGAATATCCAACCTGATTCAGCGCCTGGTAAAGGCCCACCTCTCTGGGCGATGACCAAAGAGCCAACAGCCAGCGGTCGGATGAGCTTTGAAGCCAAGCCACGGCAGCGAATGCAAGAAATGGATTACTATAGCGCCGCATTTCGCTGGTGATCAGCGCTAATGGCGGATTTTGGGGTCTTGGCTCGCCGGCCGCGTACCGACTCACCCTAAGCCGGAAAAACAGAAACTGAGATCCGAAGACGAGGAGGGATCCCCCGAAGTATCCAGTGAGGGCGTTGGTCGCCGTGGCTCCCGCCCAGTGAATATAGACAACGGCCCCGGCCAGGCGGAGCCACTGTCCGGCAGCCTGGTGCCATGCCACGACAAGCCTCTGACGGGCCGCGTTCTGCATAGCATCCAGCAGTACGCCCGCCCCATTGACGACAGACAGGGCAATCACTGCGAGCCCCATACGCGTCCATGCAGCTTGTGGGTTGTAAGCCCGATATATAAGGAGCCCAGTGAGAGTTAAGAAGCACGCCCCGAGGTGGTACTGTCCGTACAATGTCGCGGTGGCTCGAAAGAAGCATCGCAGGGCTCCCCTTTCATGAGCCACGGCGTAAAATCGGCCAACCGCATTCCCTATCGGTCCTGAACCAATAAGTCCGAGCAGCGCCACAACCGTCAGCGCCAGCGCCAAGTCTCCATAGGCGGTAGGCGACAAGAGGACGGTTAGAAAACGGGTGCCGACAACAGCCCCAAGGACTGTTACGACCTGACCGCTTCCCAGCGTCGCGGCTTCGATCCAAAGGCGGCGCCCTTGACGGATAGCACGACCTAGCGTACCGAAGCCAGCGAATCTGCCGTTTGGGTTTGTTGCAGGGGCCGGCTTAGTCACCTGCGAAGAACGCAAAACCACCGTCGGCGCCGAAGCTGGGGGCGATTTGAGGGTTGAGCGAGTTTCTGCCGGGGAAGTGGGAGGCTCGGGTAGGTGTCGGCCGTCAGAGGAAGAGATAGTTGTGCGATCCGAAATCTGCAAAGCCTTGCTTCGCCCAACGATTCACATCATCTGGCGTTACGACTCGCTGTTCGGCGTCGGCGATTGCCGCCTGGTATCCGCACCGCCAGAAGATTTCAAAAGTCTCGTAGAAATGGTCGTTTAGACCTTCGGAGAGATTCTCGTTCAGGCATACTTCAACCAGCCACGTGGGCTTCGGGTTTAGCTTCAGAGTGCGCTCAGCACCTTTCATTACCTCGAACTCAAATCCCTCAACATCCATCTTTATCAGGAGTGGCGAACCATCGAACCGCGTATTCAGAATCAGATCAAGCGTGCTGACTGGAACTACGTTGTAGAATTTCTCAGAAGCCCCGGCCCACCCCGGACGAAAAGATGCCCACGTGGCGAAGCCGAAGAGCGGTTTCAGTCCCGCCTCATTCGATAAACCCAGCGGGAATACTTCCACATCACGGAATCCGTTATACAGAATGTTTCGGTACAGAAACCTGAGATTACTGGCCAACGGCTCGATCGCAATGACGGGTTTGTGATAACTGGCTGCCAGGCATGTGTACAACCCGAGATTCGCTCCGATGTCTATACAAGTCGATGCGCTTCGCAGGTGCTTGAGAAAGACTTCGATTTCGGCTGCTTCAAAACTGCCGGAGGCGATGATATCGTCGCCGGCCAGATTAAATCCGAAAGGGGTTGGAACACCGGGACGCAAAGCAAGGCGCTCCTCCTGCAGGCGCCTGTATGCTTTGCTGACACCAGGCGCCCAAGACTCCACCGCGTGCTTCGCAACTGATTTGATGGTCGGCATGGA
Source organism: uncultured Acidobacteriaceae bacterium (assembly GCA_963740005.1). Classification (GTDB taxonomy): domain Bacteria; phylum Acidobacteriota; class Terriglobia; order Bryobacterales; family Bryobacteraceae; genus CAJCIT01. Next base: position 390,908 of record CAVUCO010000055.1, read on the forward strand.
TTCGTTCCGATATCGCCTCGCGCCATTGACGGTGGCAGACAATCTGAACGGGACTCAGTCGCACCTCGGAAGGGCGTGATTTGTTACTTGGATGCCCGGTAGTAATCGTAGTACCTGTAATAGTAGTAACCACTACCGCTGTCATTCGTGAGCCGGTTCAGGATGATCCCCAACAAATTGGCTTTTAGCCTTCGGAGCGTTGAAACAACCGCTTTGACGGCTTTGCGGTTTGTTTCACCAGCAACAGCGATGACGACCACGCCATCCACAGCAATGGCGAGTTGCATGGGCTCAGCAAATCCGAGCATCGGCGGTGCATCGATGATGGTGAGGTCGTAGGTCCGCACCGCCTCATCCAGAAGATCCGCGATACTCCCGCCGATCAAATCGGATGCTCTCCTGGACGGCGCTCCTGCCGGCAGGAGATGCAGATTGGGGAGATGCGTAAACTGTACGATGGACTGTTCCAGGGTGGATTCGCCCAGCATAATCCCACTGAGGCCGGGGCCCGGATCGGTAATCCCCAGTTTCTTGTCCAGGGTTGGGCGGCGGAGGTCGGCGTCAATCAACAGGGTCTTCTTGCCTTGGTCGGCGTGTGCAATGGCAAGGTGCATGGCTGCGGTCGATTTACCCTCACCCGGGGTCGAACTGGTGATGAGAATTGTTCGCAGACGGCGATCGACGTCCGATAGCAGGATGGAGTTCCTTAGCATTCGAACCGCTTCCTCAAATGAGGAAAGCGATCTCGACTGTTTAGTGTCGGTTGGCACAAGAGCGCCAGACTGGCCGTTGGCTGTCAACTGTGCCGTCACGAGAGATGTGCTGTCTTTGACGACCGGCAGGGCCCCGATGAGATCCGTCTGGTATAGGCGATGGATCTGCTCGGGATCACGTATGGTTGTATCGAAAGAATCGAGCAAGACCACCATGCCAACGCCCAGGATTGAGGAGAGTAGGGCGGCAAGCGTCAAATTCAACGTCAAATTAGGGAAAATAGGTCTGGAGGCGGGCCTGGCTGGATCGGAGATGGCCGTGTTCTTATTCTGAAAACCGGCGTTGATAGCCGCTTCCTGGCTCTTTGTCATCAACTGGTCATAGAGCTTTTTGTCGGCGTCGGCTTCCTGCTTGAGGCTCTGATAGTCAAATGAGCGAAGGTTGAGCTGGTCGGCCTCGGCTTTCGTTTCGACCAGCGTCTTTTGCAGCATTTGTTCTCTCGCGACAGCTTTCTTGTACTCGACCTCCACCCGCTGCGCAATATTAGCTCGAAGTGTCTGGAACTGAGATTGGAGCTCCTGTAACTGCATTTGTTGGCGTTTGTAATCGGGATGATTCGGTCCCTTGGATGACCGTATGTCCGCAAACTTTTCTTCCGCCTCATTGATGTGTTCCTGGAGGCGCTGGAGTTCGTCGCCCTGCCCCGCTGCTTGCGCCGCTTCCAGTGATCCGGAGGCGAGCGAGTTGTAGGCTGCCTCGCTTTTCACTCGATCGGCTTGCGCGGTGGTGTATTCGGTATTTAGCTGGAGAAGGCGCTGAGAGATCATGGTCGTCTTCTCCTCGGGGTTTATTACATTCAACTCTTTTTCAAATTGAGCAAGAGCTTGGCTGGAGCGCTCCATGCGCGCCTTCAACTCGTCGATTTGCTTGGCCATGAAGCCGGAAGCGCTCGAGGCGGACGCAACCTGGAGCCGGTAGATATGTTCGAGGTAAGACTTGGCGATGGCATTGGCGACATCTGCGGAGAGTTGTGGCTCCGTTGACCGGTAGGAAATCATGACCAGGTAAGTGTTCGGCGGCCGGGTGACTTTTGTCCGCTTTAAGACGGTGGGCGCCCGCTTGATTGCTTCAATCCTCTCAGGCGTCAAGCCTTCGAAGCGCTTCTCCCGCTCCAGTAAGTTGTACTTCTCGGCCACGGGACGCAGTACAGGGTCCGATTGGATGATCTTGATCTGCGTAGCTATGTATTCGTCCGCGTCTTGGGGCGCGTAGCTCATCCTCTGGGCATCTTCGCCAATGACGCCGGAAGGTGCTTGCCGGTCGATATTGATGCCCACCGTTGACTCGTATATCGGTTGAAGCTTCGAGGAGATCAGGAAGGTTACCAGTAGGCTTGTCAGCACGAAGATAGCAATTTTCCAGGCTTGCTGACGAATTAGCCAGAGATAGTGCGTTATGGGGGTTACTTCGGCGGCCTGACTGGCGCCGGAGCCCGTGCTCCAGCCTGGTTGATTCTCCGTCAGGGCAGTGCCGGGATCGAATATCGCTGGTAGATTCTCAGTGTCGTTTTTCATGGCGTTGGACGGGGATTTCGCTCTTCGGGCTTCACGGCAAGCAGTTGCAGGCTGTCATTCACACTAATGTGCGGTGTATATCAGAGCCGCGCCAAGGATCGCAGCAACGCTGGCCGATGCCTTCAAAACCTCCACGGTAACTCTTTGCGCGCCGTTCTCGGGAATGTACAAGATGTCGTTCGCTTGGAGCGGCACATCGGGCGCCTTGCGGTGCATAATGTCCGAGAGTTGCACCGGGATGCCATCCTGGCCGGCCTGTCCCGCCTCTTTCCGGTAAATATAAGCGACTTTCTGCGAGTAGGGCATCAGCCCTTGCGACATGGCGATTGCCTTGAACACCGTCGCATCATTGGTCTCGTGGACTTTCACCGCACCAGGCATCTTGACGTTGCCCACCACGTAGATGCGCCCCGCAGGCGGTACGCGAATCTGCTCGCCGCCGGACAGAGCAAGGTTCAGAGTGGAATCCGATGCATCGAGCAGCCCCTTAGCGGGAATACGCTGGTTGATTTCATGGATCTGGCCGTCAGCGTCCTTGGTCGATCGAGTGACGATGATGTCCGGACCTGCTTCGTCGCTCAGCCCGCCCGCCCGGGTGATGGCATCGAGTAACGTCATCCCTGGCAATGCCTGGAAGGTAATCGGGATCTTGACCTCCCCGGCAACACTGATGGGCCGGCTCCGGTACTCCGCAATGCTGACGGAAACGACCGGGTCAACCAGAATGCCCTCGATCTTGAGCTCTTCCGCAATTGCAGTTTCAAGATCGCTGGGCATCTTGCCTTGGGCATGGATCTTTTGCTTGAGCATCGGCATGCGGAGCGTGCCGTCAGCCGAGACGCGAATCGTGCGGGACAGTTCGGGCGAGTCGTACACGGTGACGGCGACGAGGTCGTCCGGTCCGATCGGCTGCGCCGGCAGGTTGGACAACGTCGTGACATCGTCGACACCGCGGGGCGGCACGGCCGATTGTGCAAATACGACCGAGGCAAACGACAGAATTGTCAGCACGGAGAGAATCGATGGACGCATAGGACTTCGAGAGAAACAAGTGTTAGGGTTGAGGATCAAGAAACCTGCTAGGCTCGAAGCAACTCGGGTTGCCGGGCGGTTTCCAAAAACCAGGCGTAGGTTGACTTAATGCCGTCTTCCAACCGAATCTGAGCCCGCCAACCAAGGGACGTCAAACGACCTACATCAAGGAGCTTTCGAGGAGTTCCGTCTGGCTTGGTGTTGTCGAAGACAATGTCGCCTGAGAAGCCGACGGTGTTCTGCACGAGACGGGCGAGGTCGGCAATGCTGATGTCTTCACCCGTGCCAACATTGATAATTTCGGGCTGGTCGTAGTTCAGCATCAGAAAAACGGCCGCTGACGCCAAATCGTCAACATGCAAAAACTCGCGCCGTGGCGAACCGGTTCCCCAGATTACCACTTCTTGCCTGCCCTGGACCTTGGCCTCGTGGAACTTCCGGATCAGTGCCGGCAGCACGTGGGAGTTCTGCAGATCGAAGTTATCGCCGGGACCGTACAGGTTGGTCGGCATGAGGGAGATGGCGTTGAAACCGTACTGCTTACGGTAGGCCTGGCAGAGTTTAATACCGGCGATTTTGGCAATAGCGTACCACTCGTTGGTGGGCTCTAATGGGCCCGTCAGCAGGTACTCCTCTTTAATAGGCTGCGGGGCTAGCTTGGGATAGATGCAGGAACTGCCTAGAAACTGGAGCTTCGAAGTCCCCTGCCGCCAAGCTGAGTCTATAATATTGATCTGGATTCTTAGGTTTTCGGCCAGAAACTCCGCCGGGTAGCTTTCATTGGCGAGGATTCCGCCGACTTTGGCCGCCGCCAGGAACACATACTCCGGCCGTTCGGCACCGAAGAACTCGGCAACGGCCTTTTCATTCAGCAAGTTGAGTTCGAATCGTGTGCGCAGAAGCAAGTTCGTATAGCCGAACTCCCGCAGTCGGCGGACGATCGCGGACCCCACCAAACCCTGGTGGCCGGCAACATAGATCTTCGAGTCGAGATTCATAAAACGCCTAGCGGGAAGGGGTATTAAAGACGGCGTTCTGGGCCGCTTCCAGTTGGGCCTTTCGAAGATCGGAATCGACCATCATGCAAACTAACTGCCTAAATGAGGTTTCGGGTTTCCAGCCGAGAACTCGGCGCGCTTTAGAAGAGTCGCCCATCAGATAGTCAACTTCAGTGGGCCGAAAGTACTTCGGATCGATCTCGACGTGTTTCTCCCAATCAAGGCCGGCGTAGCCGAACGATTCCACCAGAAACTCGCGAACCGAGTAGGACTCGCCCGTAGCGACCACGAAGTCATCAGGCTGGTTGTGCTGTAGCATCATCCACATGGCACGAACATAATCTCCGGCAAAGCCCCAGTCCCGTTTCGCGTCGAGGTTGCCAAGGTACAACCTGTCCTGCAGGCCGTACTTGATGCGACCCAACGCGCGGGTAATCTTGCGGGTAACAAACGTCTCACCGCGGCGCGGCGATTCGTGATTAAACAAAAGTCCGTTGCTGATAAACAGATTGTAGGCTTCCCGATAATTGATGCAATACCAGTGTGACGCCACCTTCGAGACGGCGTAAGGGCTGCGGGGGTAGAAGGGCGTGTCCTCATTTTGGGGCGGTTTAGCGGCACCAAACATCTCAGACGAACCCGCTTGGTAGAACCGGACAGCACGGCCAGTGTGTTGTACGTGGTCACGGACGCAGTCGAGGAGGCGGAGAGTTCCCATCGCGTCGGCGTCCGCCGTGTACTCCGGAAGTTCGAAAGACACTTTGACGTGCGACTGCGCACCCAGGTTGTATACTTCGTCGGGCTGGGAGTCCTCAATGATGCGGCGCAGGCCGGTGGAATCGGTTAAGTCACCGTAGTGCAGCACGAGTCGGCGTCCCATCTCGTGAGGATCGGAATAAATATGATTGATGCGCCCCGTGTTGAAGCTGGAGCTGCGACGAACAACGCCGTGGACCGTGTACCCCTTGGAGAGCAGAAGCTCGCTCAGATAGGAGCCGTCCTGGCCGGTGATGCCCGTAACGAGTGCTGATTTAGACAATTGCATCAACGCTCCTTTGGTCGTTAAGCTTGCGACAGAAATAGTAGGCGCTGGAGGGGAAAAATCTCAACTACCGGTGGCGACGGAGAGCAGCCGGCTGGGGCCGGAGTGCATGAGGCGCGAGAGGCGGTCGACCTCGGCCGCCAGGATGTCCAGCTTGATCTGCAGCTGACGGAGATTCGCTTCGGCGGAATCCGAGCCAATCGTACCGGTGTCGAGAATGACACGCTGCATTGCTGAGCGCGCAAGCTCGGACACACTGCGTGCACCGGACTTCTCGCAGGCTCCCTGTAGCAGGCGATACTCGTCGCTAGACAGTCGAAAGCTGACCATCTTCGTCTTTCTATGGGTGGCTACCATGACTTCATTCCTTGCTTTTTTGTTCGAAGGGTGGCGATTGCCAGCGAGCCGCCTGTGAGACACAGGCTTCCGACGGGCAATTAATAGGAGGGAATACTAGATGGGTCGAACGATGGCGCTATCCAACTCGGCTGAGATCGAACGCTGCAGCATGGAAATGGATAGAACGAGCCGGTTCTCGCCCTTGGTGGCAAGTAAAATGCCCTCCAAGTTAATAAGCGGACCAGATTCAACCCGAACTCTTTGGCCTACCTTAAGAAATGGGTGAGGCCTGGCCAGAAGGCCGGATCGGATAACCGCCTGAACCGCTTGAATCTCCGCCAAGTCTACCGGATATGGCTCCCGGCCGAATCCAACGATGTAGTCAACACCGGGTGCGCTTAAGACAGGAAGCCGATCCAAACGATCGATGTTGCAGAACAGGTAACCAGGAAACAAGGCCGCCTCCACCGTTTTGATACGGTCGGAATATCGCCTCCGATCCGGGTAAGTGGGGCACAGAGTTTCGATTCCCCTGCCCTTCAAGAACTCGCTGACGCTGCACTCCGCCCGGGTTCTGACCCGAACGGCAAACCATTCGAAAGCAATGCGAGGGCAAGCTACCGCCATTTTTGTCCCAGTAAAATTCCTTAACGAGCGCTGATCGGGGAACTCTGGTACTTTTGGCTGTTCACCCGCAGATATTAAGCTATCAATTCGGCGCGAGTACTGTCAACGAAAAACGTATGACATTTGGACAAACAAGTTCAGGTAGTTATGCGGGTTACCGTTACCAGGGAAAGGGGGGTAATTAACGTAGATGTTCTAACTGCCGCAGTGCAGCGAAAAGCTCTATTATCTTATGTTTAACAGAAGAACAACGGCATGCGCTTCGCACGATTTACCCTCGCCGACGGGCCCGACCTTTTCGGCTGTTTTAAACTTCACGCTGATCGAGTCCATCGGCAAATGTAAGACATCCGCTAGACTCTGGCGGATGGGAAGGCGATACTCCTTAAGTTTCGGACGCTCCAATATGACTGTGGAGTCAACATTAGCCACCCTGTAGCCCTGTTCTAGTACCAATGTTGAAACTCGCGAAAGAAGGTCGAGACTGTTCGCTCCCTTCCATTCAGGCGCGGTGTCGGGAAAGTGCATTCCGATGTCGCCCAGCGACAGCGCGCCGAGCAGACCATCCGTGATCGCATGCGATAGCACGTCCGCATCCGAGTGTCCGGCAAGACCGAACTCGGCGGGAATCGTGACTCCGCCAATCACAAGCGGCCGGCCCGGCTCGATGCGATGGACATCCCAACCATGGCCGATGCGAAACGGAACAGCAGGAGGAGACTCGCCCATGGGAGGCTAGGCGGGGCTCAACACAGAGTTCTCAAGGGTCAGATAAAGGCGTGCTAGTTCCATATCGGTTGGCTTGGTGATCTTGATGTTCCGGTCAGTACCCGGAACGACCGATACCTCCACAACCTCAAGGCGCTCAATCAGGGAAGACTCGTCGGTGCCAATGAAAAGGTCCTGGCGCGCTTTCTCGAAGGCGTCGCGTATCAGGTTCAAGCGGAAGACCTGCGGCGTCTGAGTCAAAATCAGGCGTTCCCGGGGTAGAGTGGCACGCACTTTGTTGCGGTGGATCTGCTTCACGGTGTCCACGGGAACGATACCGACGATGGCCGCCCCGGATTGCGCCGCTTCGAGGATGACCTTTTCAATCGTGCGCGGCTCAATGAACGGGCGCACCGCGTCGTGAACGGCGACTAAATCTGTGTCGTCGGAAATCGTGGAAAGAGCGTTTTCCACCGACTGCTGCCGCGATTCGCCCCCTTCGACCGTGCGAACCAGTTTGGGAAAACCCTGCCTCGCAAAATGATCGTTTGCCCACGCGAGGTCATCTGCGCGTAAAGCCACTACGATTTCGGTGACCAACGGGGTGATGACAAACTTGCGAATCGTGTGAATTAGGATCGGCGAGCCGTTCAACAGCATGAACTGCTTACGACTGATCCCTTCTTTCTCTGGTGCGCCGCGCCCCATACGAGTTCCGAGGCCGGCAGCCGGGATAATGACGGAAACTTTCATGAAATCAGTAAGCCATTGGCTATCGAACCGCCGGATTGGGAAACAGCCACCCAATCGGTTCGTTCTTTCATCATAGGCGATCCGGCGGCGAGTAAGCCGAGATAAGCATGTCGTAGCGCGCAGCAGCGAGTAGCAAGGATTCGCTCACCATGGATTAACTTGCCGGGGGAATCAGTTCCTTAGCTGCCGAGGAGGTTCCTTCGGCAGCGAGGGCGCTCACCGCAGTGACCAGAGGCCTGTCCTGGTGGCGCTCATCGAACTTTCCAAAAATCATCTTACCTGCGGTCGTTTGCAGGACGCTGGTAACGATGATGTCGATTGTCTTCGCGATTTGGCGTTTGGCGTTGTCAACGACAACCATCGTCCCATCGTCAAGGTACGCGACCCCCTGATTGTATTCCTTCCCTTCTTTCAGGATGAAGACCCGCATGGTCTCTCCCGGCAGCACGACAGGCTTCAGCGCGTTGGCCAGTTCATTAATGTTGAGAACTTCAACCCCGTGAACATGTGCCACTTTGTTTAGATTGAAATCGTTTGTGACAACCTTGGCGTTGCGGGCCTTGGCCAATTCGAGCAGCTTTAGGTCGACCTCACGAACGTTTTGGACGTCGTCGGAGACCAACTCGACCGAGATGCGAGAAATCTTCTGCAGGCGTTGAACTACGTCCAGCCCCCTCCGGCCTCGGTTGCGCTTCATCGAGTCGGAGGAATCCGCCACCATCTGCAATTCGCGGAGCACGAACTGGGGAATTACGACAACCCCGTCGAGAAACCCGGACTCAGCGATGTCCGCAATACGGCCGTCAATGATGACGCTCGTATCGAGGATTTTGATCGAGTTCGGCGCAGGAACCGGGGTCCGGGAATCCCAATTCAGGAGATCCGATTGAGCTAGGCCGACAGCGGTTCCGAGGTAGCCGGTAATTAAAGGGATGACGATCTGGAGCAGACCTCCCGCGGTTTGGTCCCGAAACGTGGCGACCAGGATCAAGCCCAGGACGGCGCCGAAAAATAATCCCGCCATCGCACCTAACAGCTGATTTAGACTGAGGGTTCTTATCCTTGCCTCAAGTGCAACGGCTAAGGCGGCCAAAGCCACCCCCATGGCTGCGGCAGGGACCGCATCCATGCCGAAGGGCTGCAACCTACCGACGGCGAAGCCGAGAAGCAGGACGAAACATACACGAATTAAGACGAGATTTACCTTTGTATTGCGGTCCAAGGCGTCACCGTCCCCGGGATGACAAAATCTAGACAGAAACCAGACGATCGGCGAATCGCCAAGCAGCTAACAAACCGGAAATGGGGCATTCACTGACCGCTGCGAAGTATATCACCGCACAGGGAATTGAAGAAGAGGAAAGTCTTGCTGGAGTGAAGGTCTTGCTGAAAAGGAAGGGGAGAGGAGCACGCAGGTTAGAGAACCTTTGCGAGCTCCTCTGCAAAAGCGCTTTGTCCGGCGGCTGGGCCGTTGTGGCGGCGGCCATTGCTGGCGGCCTTACGTTGGGTTGGATTCGCACCACTGACAGCCGGCCGGCGAGTGCGGTCGGCAACAACAGCGGGTTTGGTGGTCACGCCGACGCTCTTGCCCTTTGGAGGCTGAGCGGGATTGGCGCGAAGCAAGCGGTCTTCGAGAGGAGCGCGATCGAAGCGGCGGATGATGGAATTCATCTCCTCCTGGTTCGGCGCGTCGATAAAGGCGAAGCCTTTTGATTCTTGTGTTTCGGGATTGCGGATTACCTTGACCGCGTCTGCGACAAGGTTTTCTGAGGTCAGCCACGACTTGATGTCATCAGCAGTCACCCAGACAGGGAGGTTTCCAAGGAAAACGGTAAAACTCATTCGAAAGTGTATATGCTCCGTGAGGGGAATTTGAGGTATGCCTCGAAGGCGCACCAGGGAGGCTATTAGGATATTAGCACAGGCTGCGCAATTCGGTAAACCCCAAAACTCGCCCAGACCCCTGAAAAATAAGGCTGGGAGCAAATCTGTTTGGTTGTGCCGCCGCTCCCCGCGTTTTGCATTCAGTGCGCCGGTGCGACGCGGGTCATCTCCGGAAGAACATTCTGAGGGTGATCGTTTCGCGGCCTTGTTGCCAACCGGAGAGCACTGACTCCCCTCAAAAGGCCGCTAAATCCCCTTGCCGTAAGATAAAAAATGCTGTTCGACCCGAAAAAGACCGGCGAAACTGCGCTGGGCGACGATAAGCCAGGATCGCCCCGCATGGCAAGGCGCTTTGCCGGTTTCCACTTCAGTGATGCGAACGTGCTGAGGAGCTTGATCTGCCTCGCGCTCGCGGTCTTTCCGGCAGTTCATCTGCTCGCCGCCGAAGAATTCAATGTTCGCGAAAACTATACAAAGTATGAATTCCGAATTCCAGCCCGCGACGGCAAGCGGCTTTTTACGGCTGTGTACATTCCGAAGGATCGCAGCCAGAAATACCCGATTGTCCTAATGCGAACCCCCTATAGTGTCGCTCCCTACGGAGAGGACCACTATCCGAAAAGCTTGTATCCGGGCGGAGAGTTCGAGCGAGAGGGCTTCATATTTGTTTATCAGGACGTGCGTGGAAGGTATATGTCGGAGGGCGAATGGAAGGAGATGACGCCGCATCTCGAAACGAAGCGGAGCAAAACCGACGTCGACGAAAGCACCGACACGTATGACACTATCGACTGGCTAGTGAAGAACCTGCCCGATAACAATGGGAAGGTCGGCCTATTGGGCATTTCCTACCCGGGGTTCTATTCCTCCGCCGGCATCATTGACGCCCATCCCGCGCTGGTGGCCGCCTCGCCGCAGGCCCCCATCGCAGACCTCTATATGGGTGACGACGCGTTCCACAATGGGGCCTTCTTTCTGGCCGCCAATTTCGGTTTCTATCTGGATTTTTTTAAACACGAAGGTCCCATCACCCCGGACCAGGAGCCGAAGCTCGACGTAGCGGTCAAGGACGGCTACCGGTTCTATCTGAATATGGGGCCCCTGTCGAACGCTGATGAAGAGTACCTGAAGTACAGGAATCCGTACTGGACGGACATCATCGCCCACCCGAACTACGATCAGTTCTGGCAGTCCAGGAATCTCCTGCCGCATCTCCGAAACATCAAACCAGCCATTTTGGTGGTGGGAGGCTGGTATGACGCGGAAGACCTCGCGGGAACTCTAAGAACCTGGCGCGCCATTGGCGCGAACGGGAATCCACCCGTCAACCGGATCGTCATGGGACCCTGGGTTCACGGCGGTTGGTCTTACGGCGATGGCGCCAAACTGGGAGACATCGAATTTGGCTCAAAAACAGCCGTCTACTTCAGGAAAGAAGTTCAACTCCCTTTCTTTCGCTACTACCTCAAAGGAGGCGCTGCCCCGCCAAATCCAAAGGCGGTCATGTTTGAAACTGGATCCAATCAATGGCATGAATATGCTCAGTGGCCCCCGCAGGAGGCACGACCTGCGAAACTGTACCTGCACGCTGGGGGAAAGCTGACGTTTGAGGCTCCCACCGAAACCGAAGCTGGCGACGCAGGAAAGGCAGACGCCTTTGACGAGTACCGGAGTGATCCAAACCACCCTGTTCCGTTCTTCGGGAAGATAGTCCCGGAGATGGCACGCGAGTACATGACGGGCGATCAGCGCTTTGCCGCAACCCGGAGCGACGTTCTGACCTATGAGACCGACCCCCTCGAGCAAGACACGACAATTGCCGGTCCGCTGACGCCGGTGCTGCATGTTTCGACCACAGGCACCGACTCCGACTTTGTCGTCAAACTCATCGACGTGTTTCCAGCGGATTACCCGGAGCCGGAGCCGAACCCGGACGAAGTGGAAATGGGTGGATATGAGCAACTGGTCCGCGGAGAGCCGTTCCGGGGCAAATTCCGTAAAAGCTTCGAGAAGCCGGAACCCTTCACCCCAGGCAGTGTAGAAGAGATCCGCTTTACCATGCCGGACATCGACCATTGCTTCCGCGAAGGGCATCGGATCATGCTGCAGATCCAGAGTTCGTGGTTCCCGTTGGTAGACCGTAATCCCCAGACTTTCACGAACATCCCAACCGCCAAACCCTCTGACTTCAAGGTTGCGACGGAACGCGTGTACAGGTCTAAATCGCAGCCTACCTATCTCGAGTTCCACGTGATTCGTGGCACGGCCGCGGCCCAGTAACCAAGGTTCAAACCGCTTGGGCTAAGGTGCGAACTGGGCTACGCGAATGTCACGCGGCGAATGAACCGCACAGCCTTGTTCTCGAAGAGCTGCGTCACGACTGTGTCCGGAACGGGTTGGTCGGTTTCAACGATGGAGATGGCGGTCAGTGGTTCGTCAGGCTCCCTGCCAGCCGACAAAACATCCTGCCGACCCAGTGCGAAATTGGCAATGTTGATGCCGTTATGGCCGAGGACCGTGCCCAGGAATCCAATTACGCCGGGCACGTCGTCATTCCTTGCGTACATAAGGTGCCCGCCGAGGGTCGCTTCACAAGCGATCCCTTCCACTTGCACCAGCCGGGGCCGGTTCAAAACGACCGACCCTTCCGCCGCGAAGGTGCCGAGATCGGTTTCGATCTCGATTCGGATTGAGTCCATGTGCCCGTTGCGGGGCTCGCGGCGCTCCGCCACCGCAAAGCCGCGGCGAGCCGCAATCTGCATTGCGTTCACAACGTTGGCCTTTTGTTCTAACGAACGGCTTAGAACTCCCGCCATGCCTGCATTGCGAAGCAACTGTGTGTCGCTCTCGCCGATATAACCAGAGTAGGTGAGCCGAATCAAGTGCGGGTTGCCGTTTGTAATGTGGCTCACAAAGAAACCGAGCCTCTCGGACAAGTCGGCCCAGGGCCCGAGCGCCCTATACTGCTCGAGCGTCATGGCCGGCATGTTCACTGCATTGAGAGCCACTCCACTGATCAGATATTGCAACAGTTGCTCGACAATGCGGATGCCAACCTGTTCCTGCGCTTCCTCCGTCGATCCGGCTATGTGAGGGGTGGCCACCACCGCCGGGATCTTGAAGAGCGGCTCGTCGACCGGGGGTTCCTTTTCAAAAACGTCCAGCGCCGCTCCGGCAACCGAGCCGTTCTCAAGCGCTTCATGCAACGCCTTGGCGTCCACCAACTCGCCGCGGGCACAGTTCACAATCCGCACGCCGCGCTTCATTTGCGAGAAAGCGGCGGCATTGAGCATGTGCTCGGTTTCAGGCGTCAGAGCTACATGCAGCGTGATGTAATCGCTCTGCCTGTATAGCTCCGGAAGCGCGACCAGACCCACCCCGAGATCACTTGCGTGCTGCGAACTGACGTAAGGGTCGTGGCCCAGAATCGTCATCTCGAACGCCTTCGCGCGCTTCACTACCTCGCGACCGATGCTACCGAGCCCGACAACACCCAGGATTTTGCCCCGCAGTTCGTTGCCGAGGAACTGTTTCTTCTCCCACTTGCCCGACTTCGTTGAAGCACTCGCCTGCGGAATCGAGCGCGCCATGGATAGCATGAGGGCCAGGGTGTGTTCAGCCACCGAGACCGAGTTGCCACCGGGCGTGTTCATCACGAGGACACCGGAAGCCGTCGCCGCCTCCAGATCTACGTTGTCGACACCGACGCCCGCGCGTCCGATGACCTTCAGCATCGGGGCTTTTTCAAGAATCGCCTTTGTCACTTTCACGGCACTTCGGACCAGCAGTGCATCGCAATCGGACAAATGCGCCTCATAGGTCTTTGGATCAGCCACCACGACATCCCAGCCCTGCTGGGCTCGCAGTAATTCCACCCCCGCCGGTGCCAGCGGTTCTGCTACTACGATTTTCATGTTTTTACTTTGTGTTCCCTGCCAGCGCTGTTTGCGGAAGCGCCACGTCGGCATAGGCGTTCTGAACCACCGCAACACCTGAACCAAATTTCACTGGATGCCCATTGGCGGTGAGGATAAGCTCAAGCTCGGCAATCAGCGCGAATAGATCGTGAAAATCGAAATATCCTAAGTGGGCGATGCGGAATATCTGTCCCTTCATCGAGCCCTGGCCGTTGGTGATGATCGCGTTGAATCGGCTGCGGAACTCTTTCACGATAAGGCTGGAATCCATCCCGGCTGGCGGCCGCACGGCAGTAACGGACGAGCCGGGCGAACTGGAGAAAACTTCCAGGCCCAACTCCGTAACCGCCGCTCTTGTGGCCCGGGCCAACAGTTGCGCGTTGGCGACTAAATGCTCCATCCCTAGTGCCTTGATGTATTTCAGCGATTCGGCCAGAGCCAGCAGGAGCGACGTGTTTGGCGTCCAGGCTGACTCGCCATTAGCGGCGTTCTTCTTTTCTCTCTTCAGATCGAAGTAGAAGCGGGGCGAGGTGGACTGTTCGCCCAGCGCCCAAGCCTTGGGGCTGACCGCGATGAACGCAAGGCCGGGAGGAATCATGAACGCCTTCTGTGATCCACCCACGACCACGTCCAGACCCCAGCCGTCGATATCGAGCGGCATGGTGCCGATACCCGTAATCGCATCGACCACGAAGATCGCATTCGTTTTCCGCACCGCCAGGCCCATGGCCTTGACGTCGTGCGCGGCGCCCGTGGAGGTTTCTGAGGCCTGCACGAAGACACCTTTAATACGCGGATTCCGGGCCAGTTCGGCTTCAACCGCTTCCGGCTTCACGACATCGCCATATTCGGCCTTGAGCACAGTTGCATTCATGCCCCACGCCTTCATGATTTCAACCCAGCGTTCCCCGAACTTTCCCGCGCAGCAGACTAGCGTTTCGTCGCCGGCCGAGAAGAAGTTCTGTGTTGCTGCTTCCAATCCGCCGGTCCCCGATGCAACCAGCGTCAAAACATCGTGCGATGTGCCGAGGATTTCCTTGAGGTCGGCAAGAACACTGCGGTAGAGGGTCCGAAACTCCTCCGTGCGGTGATGGATATCCGAACCCATCATGGCGTGTAATGCGGCGGGAAGAAGGGGGGTTGGACCTGGTGTTAAGAGACGCTGCTTCTTGATGTGCATTCGGTGGGACGGACACTCGCGCAGTGCGAGCGTCCGAACACACAGGATATCAAAACGGCTGCTTCCAATTCCCACCAGGAGAACTCCCCCGCAGCCGCTTTGGCGCCGAATGGGGAGCGCTTTGGGCACGCACCGCTACTGGTTTTGTACCTGGACAGTCAGCGATCCAATCACTTGATTGGTGGTAGTCGACAGTAACGAGAACACCATCCCGTTTGTAACCCATTTGCCCGTCTGGCAACTGCCGCTGGTGGCGCCACCGCCACAGAACAGCGTGCCATTCGCATACACATTGGCTGGAACGTTCGCCGAGTAGGTGATTGTCGTTGTGCCGAGCCCGGTTCCATCCGTCACAATGATCGGATCAGGATTGGCCGACAGCGTTCCGGCGGCTGACTGCACCACCGCATGTGCCGTACTGAGCACGGCCCCGTTGGATTGAGCTTCCAGCGTAAAGACGGTGCCGTTCGAAACCCATTTTCCGGTTTGACACGAGCCGCTGGTGCCTCCCGTCACGGTGGGGCCACAGAAAAGCGTCCCGTTGGCGTACAAATTAGCGGCAACGTTGGCCGACCAACTGACGTTAACGATAGCAAGCCCGGTTCCGTCGGTAACCACAATGGGATTGGGAAGCGAAATCGTTCCGGAGGGCGCAACGGCCTGGACTTGGGCCGTCACGGATGCCAGCACGGCATTGCTTGCCGCGGGATTCACCAGCGTGAAGACAAGCCCGTTAGACACCCACTTGCCTGTCGTGCAGGAGCCACTTAACATGCCTCCGCACAAGAGGTTGCCGCCTACCAGAATATTTACCGGAACATTCGCGCTGAAGTTAACCGTAGTTACGCCCAAGCCGGTACCATCAGTGACTCCGATGGGGTTCGGCGAGAGGCTGATTGTGCCGGATGGATTTTGCACCGGCACCGTTAGCGTGGCAATGACCTGGCCGGTTGCCGGCACGACAGCTGTGAAGACGGTGCTACTGGTTACCCACTTCCCGGTTGGACACGTGCCGGTCGTATAAGGGCCACACAGCAGATTGCCGCTGGCGTACACATTCACGGGCGTGTTCGCGTTAACCACGATGGTCGTCATTCCCAACCCGGTACCGTCGTTGACGATGGGGTTTGGATTCGCTGAAAGAGAGGCGCTGGGAGTTTCTACGCTCGCGACCGCCGTAGCCAGGGTATTCCCCGTAACGGGGTCCACCATCGTAAAGCTCATCCCGTTCGTAACCCAGTTTCCTGTCGTACAGGTTCCGGTCGTTCCGCCAGTGCACAAAAGCGCGCCGTTCACATAGATATTGACGGGAACGGCAGCCGTATACGTAAGGGTCGCGGTGCCGATCAGCGGTCCGCTGGTCACAACAATGGGATCCGGACTGATGACCAGCGACGTCGAACTGGTAGATGTAACCGGCAATGTGACGATGTTGCTGATGAAGGCATTCTGAGCGATGTAAAGTTGGGCGTTGCTGCTTGTCGTCAGGCCGGCCGGCATTTGCAATTCAATCTGATAAATGCCAATCGATCCATACGGGAAGCCTGCATTCAGCACCTGAGCCGTTGATCCTTCCAGCGTGGCAGCCAAAAAGTTACTCTGGTCAATGGAGTTAGGCACGGGTCCGTAGTACGGATAGCCGGCCGGCGAAGACTGCCCGTTGGCGAGGACGCCCAGGCCCGTTCCAAAAATATTGATAAGCTCGTTTTCCGCGGCGGGATTGTCGGTTGTGACGGGGCTTCCTGCCGTGTTGGCGCAGCAAGTTGCGGAATTGAGTGCGGTGAGGGTGATCGTTGCTGTACTCGGGCTCGTGGCGGTGCCTATTGGAATGCCGTTCCCCGCAGGTCCGGGAATCCTGGCCTGGATGATGATGCGCGTAAAGGCACTCGACGCGGTGGCCGTCACGGCCGGATCTGCATTGATCATCGCTACCAGCGCGGCCTGTACCGTGTTCAGCGTGTCGGTGGCTAGCACCGTATACGTATAGGCTCGGCCGTTGACGGCAACTGTCGCCGTGTTTCCCGCGGTGATCGTGCCGTCCACTGAAACGACCGCTGATGCGTAACTGCTCGCATGTGTTGCAATGGCCTGCGGCGGCGCCGCCGTTCCCATCGGGAAGATGCCGGGATTCGCCGGCACAATCGTTAGATTAAGAGCGTTCGATACGCTGATGGAACCATTCAGGTTATTCAAGCGAACGTAGACGCTTCCGGTATCGGTGCCGTAGTAATCAAACGGCATTTGGACACGAATCTGGGCGGGTGTTACATAAGCGATTGATCCTGGAATCCCATCGAAGTACACTTGCACTCCGTGGTAGCTGACCGGCAGCGGTGCAGTATTGGCCGTATAGGAACCGCCGTCCGGCGACAGACTCACGCCGGAAGGGGCGTTGATTGTCACGAACGTACCCGGCGCAAGCGTAGCGCCGTTTCCACCCGTCAGGGTGTTGCCCGATGCAGTGGCCGTTTCGGTCGCCGAACTAGTAACGCTGGCAGCCAGGGTTACCGCGTTCCCTGCTGCACCTTCGGCTCGGGCGTTGAGCGACACAATGGCTCCAGGCACCGCGATGGCAATGGCGTTCGGGTCCCCGGCGCCGCTGTTGCTGCTGTTGATCGCGGTAACAAGGCCTTGAGCGATGGTCTGCAAGGTGTCAGCGCTTACCGTGGTGTAGTTGTAAGCGGTCCCATCAATGGTTATCGTGATTTCGTCGCCTTTGGTGACGGTTCCCCCAATCACAACGTAGCCCTCCGCGTGAATCTGCTGGCTGGCCGCATTCAGCACGGCGTCGTTTGGCAGAACCAGCGAGGGCGAACCGGGACTGAAATAGAGCACGCGCAGGTCATAGGGATCGGTCACATACAGGTTTGTCCCGTCCCAGGCAAGCGACGTGGGATCGCGAATCGTGTTCGCACTCGAATTATTGGAAACCACGGTCGAAGTTATCAGGTAGGTCTGATCAGTCACCACATTGGAGACGAAATCCGGCTGCCCCAGGACATTATCGGCACCGGCGCCATTCGACGTTGGAATCGACGCATAAATCAGCACCCGATCATTGCCGCCATCGGCGATATAAAGGCGTCCCGTGTTATCGGCCAAGGCGAACTGAGGGTAGCTCAGTGTCTTCTCGCACTCGAACGGATAGGTTGGGGTGTTGGTGGTCGTATCCGTGCCATTCGATGCGCAAAAGCCGGTACTGTTATTCGGCGCTGTGGCAGTCATGGTCGGCTGGCCGACTTCGAAGTCCGCAGGTGCCTGGTTGGTGGTTGGAATCGTGTTCCAAATCAACACCCGGTTGTTTCCCAGATCGGTTACAAACAGGCGCGTTCCGTCGGACGTGACGGACACCGGGTTGTACATCGTGTTGGCGGCGGCTACCAAAGTCACATTGGCGGCGGGCATGAAGCGAGTTGTAAAGTTCGGTTCACCAAGCACCACGTCCGCGGGTTGGTTGTCGGAGGTTGGGATATTATTCCAAATCAAAACCCGGCTGTTGCCCGTATCCGCAACAAACAACTTCCCGTTCTGTACCCAAACGCCCTGCGGCCCTCGCAAAGACGACGCATCGAGAATGTTAGCCGACTGAGTCGCTGTAAAGCTTGCTTGGCCGAGGACGACATTTGGACTTGCGTCGATGGTTGTCGGAATGGAGTTGTAGATCAAGACCCGGTTGTAGTTGGTGTCGGCCACCACTAAGATCTTGCCGTCGCTAGCGACAGCGGTCGGCGAGTACATGTTGGTCGCGGTCGGCGGTACGACGGTAGGCGCTATCCCGGCTCCGGGGTTGGGCGTCACGTAGTCCGGCTCGCCCAGCACATTGATGGCCGAGAAATTGCAAAGTACGCAGCGAATGTTCACGGCTGGCGGCGCCGGGGGCTGCAGGCCCGTCAGATCGGCGGTCGGGGTCGGTATCTGGGTCGAATCGAAGATCAGTACCCGGTTGTTCTGCGGGAGAATGGAAAGTGTGTTGCCGTCAGCGACAAAAACGCGGTTGGACGTTGCCGCCACTCCCTGCGCACCCCCCACGGTGGACTGGGAAATGGCGTACACTCCCCCGGCAAAGATCGGCTGCCCAATAACGCCGCGAGCCGCCTGGAAGTTTTGGAAGCCAGTTTGGGCGCCTGCCGGGGCAACGAGGCCGACAGACAATAGGAAAGCACACAAATACCTCATAATAATAAGAGCCCTCACAGTATAACAACCGCATTGGACGGGGCCGCTTTCGATGCCGTTACGGTGGGTTTCTGTAGGCGAACTTATTGATTTCTGGAACTCTTGCGCGCCTTGCCGCTCTCGCTTCGCATGAACTTCCTGTCCTGCAAAGACCATTGGAATGGACCGGGAGACGTAGGCTGAAGGGCCCCGCCAATCGAAAGGCCGAAGCCGCCGTTCCCCTCATCGCGATCGCGAGCTGTCGATTAAGCCATTGGAAACAAACGCCAGCAAGACCGGCTTCGCGGCACTCCTAACCCCACGTTCCCGCTCCCGGGCCTTGGAGCCAGATCACAGAGTCTGAACCTATTTCACCTGCGCTGCGACAGCGGCGAGAGTCGCTGACGGATCTGTCACTTTGCCCGAAGAATCCTGCAAATAGAAGATCATGCCGTCCGTGACCCACTTTCCTGTATCGCAGGACCCCGTACTGTAGCCCTGGCAAAGCAGCGGCCCGTCTGGTTTCCCCACGTGGATCTCGACAAACTTGGTTGCCGTCGTATTCCAGGTCAGCTTTGTGACACCGAGTTTGGTGCCATCGGTGACAATCACCGGGTTGGGTGCGGCCGTAAATGACGCTCGTGGATTCGGCACCAACGCAGCCGCAGGTTGACCTGTGCCGTTTGAAGTCTCGTCGGAGCCTGATTTCCCGCACCCGATCAGCGTTAACGCAACCGTAACCGCCGGCACGAGCATAAGAATGCGTCGTCTTCGGCCACTAGTGCAAGAAACCATAGCTGGCGACGATTATAGCGAATGCCCCGGCGTCGAAGCCCACGGCCAGTGCATCCGTTTTGTCTAACTCACCCGCGTGGCCACGCAGACTGCCGTCACGCCCGGCCAGGGCAGCAATCGATCCATGAGGCGCCACAGCCAGATAGTTTTATCGAACACCTTCAAAAACGCTTTCGAAATTTGGCGGGACTTCAGAATTCGGCCATAAATAATCCAGGCAGGCAAGCCGGCGCGGTTTAATTGATACAGATGATCGAGTTGAAACCCGGCACTTGCTAACTTACTGGTAAGTTCCTTGGGGGAGTAACGCCGCTTGCTCCCAAGTGTCCGATCCAAGGTCCCAAAAGCGGCTGGCGTTGCCGGGACCACCAGAATCAGCTTCCCTTGCGCGCCGAGCGCTGAGTAGGCCCGCTTCAGCAGCGCAGTATCATCGTCCACCGTCTCCAGCACGTTCATGTAAATCACCGTGTCGAGCGGTTTGGGAATAGCGAGAAAGTCCTCGTCACTGTCGAGGGCAAGCTTACGAACGAAGACATTTGGCGTGCGCAAAAATCGATTCTGCAATGCATGCAGATACAGCGCATCGTTTTCGGTGGCGATATAGCTGAACCGGCGCGACATCAGGCGCGAGCTGATATTACCGATACCGGCGCCAATCTCCAGAATGTTATCGCCGAGGTGGGGACGAATCGTGTCCGTCAGCCAACGGACGTATTGGGGTGTCCCCGTAAGGTTATTCAGGAACCCTCGGCCGTATTGTCCGACATACAGATCGTCAATCAGCCAATAGTGCAGAATTACACCAAGTGCTTTGACACCATCCCGCCAGCCGATTTTCTTTCCTTCTTCGTAAGTACGTCCGTGATAACTGATGGGAACTTCGTAGATGCGCAATTTGCGCTTAGCGCTTTTCAGGGTAATCTCGGGCTCGAATCCAAAACGATTCGACCGGATCGGGATGCTCTTCAATAAGTCCGTGCGAAAGACCTTATAACAGGTCTCCATATCAGTTAATGCGAGATTACAAAACATATTCGAGACAAACGTTAGGGTTTTGTTCATCATCGAATGCCAGAACGGGAGGACGCGCGTCTGCTCGGCCGGCAAGTAGCGCGATCCAAAAACGGCATCTGCCCGTCCGTCCAGCAGCGGCCGTAACAGTTTTGGATAGTCCGCGGCGTCATATTCAAGGTCAGCATCCTGTACCAGGCAAAAGTCCCCGGTTGCGTGCTGGATTGCGTCCCGGACCGATGCGCCCTTGCCTTGGTTCTTCTCGTGATGGAAGAGTCGAATTCGGGAGTCTTCCGCCGCCAGTCGCTGCAGAATATCGAAAGTCCCGTCCGTGGAACAATCGTCAACGATAATCAGTTCCCGTTCTACTCCATCCGGCAGCGGCGCGTTCAGAACCATTCGCAAGCTCCGCTCGGCGACGGTGCGTTCGTTATAGACAGGAATGAGAATGGATACCAGCAAATGATGAGTCCGTTACCTTGATTGCCCCGTAGGCAGCTGCCGAGCAACCTCAGTCTGGAGTGGCTGAGCGGTGTCCACTGTCTCAGTATAAAGATACCCTAAGGCCACAATTCAACGACCTCAGCAGCTCCGGCGCGGCGGACTGCCTGACCCGCGGCGGGCCTCGTGGCTTCGATCGGAATGGCAGTGCGCGTACAATAGCAAGCGCGATGCCGTTACTCGATCGAATTCAAAAAGACATGGTTGACGCCATGAAGGCTAAAGACGAGGCCCGCCTCAGCACCGTCCGGTTAATCAAGACCGCCCTGAAGAAGCACGAGATCGACTCTATGAAGCCGCTCGACGAGGCTACCGAGATGCAGGTGATGAACACGCTCCTGAAGCAGCGCCGGGAGTCAGCCGACATGTTCCGCAAAGGCGGCCGAGAAGAGCTGGCTGCAAAGGAAGAAGCGGAGATCGGGCTGATCGAAGCCTACCTGCCTTCCGCACCCAGTGCCGCCGAACTCGAAGCCGCCGTTTCCGCGGCGATCTCGGAAACCGGCGCCTCCAGCGCCAAGCAGATGGGCCTCGTGATGAAGGCTGCCCAGGCCAAACTTGCAGGCAAGCGAGTCGACGGAAAGGCTTTGAGCGAACTGGTAAAAAGCCGGTTGCAGTAGGATCACTCCATGGCTACGACGCACAAGCCGTTTGTTCCTGAATCGATCAAGATGCGCGAACTGACACTTCGCGCGGTCCTTTTGGGACTGATCATGACAGTCGTTCTTGGCGCCGCGAACGCCTATCTGGGATTGCGGGCCGGGCAAACGATCGCCGCTACGTATCCGGCCGCAGTCATCGGCATGGCCTTGCTCCGGTTGGGGAAAGGATCGATCCTCGAGGAGAACATCGCCCGAACCGCTGGTTCCATCGGCGAGTCCGTCGCCGCGGGCGCTGTATTTACGCTCCCGGCTTTCGTCATCTCAGGCGCTTGGCGATCGTTCGGATTCGCCGATGCCTATTGGAAATCGACGGCTCTAATGCTGGTCGGCTCCGTCCTCGGTGTTCTATTCGTGTCGTTAGTGCGAAGGATGCTGGTGGAGGATCGCGAGCTTCCGTTTCCGGAGTCGGTCGCCGCTTCGGAAATTCACAAGGCCGGGCAGCTCGGGGCAAAAGCGGCGAAGTATCTGTTCTACAACATGGGCTTCGGAGCAGCGACTTTTCTGCTCGGTGCGTTTAATCTGTTCGCGCCGGACCGTGATTTCTTCTTCCAGGTGGGCCAACTCGGCAAAAGCGTTCTGAAGCTGGGAGGCGCCAAAACAACCCAGGTGCTCGCCACCGGAGGAGTATCCAGTTGTGCCGCGCCCACCGTCAGTCCCGCCTACGTCGGCGTTGGCTACATCATAGGGCCGGAATTAGCGGCGCTAAACTTCTCCGGCAGCCTTATCGCGTGGGGCTTGCTAATTCCGACACTCATCTATTTCCTCGGTCCGCAGCTGCAGAACTACCTTCCCGCCAATGCAACGGACGATAGCTGGCTAAGCCTGGCGAATGCTGTATGGCGCTACATCGTCCGGCCGATCGCGGTCGGCGGCATGATGGTTGGCACTTGCGCAACGTTATGGCGCATGCGCAAGAACCTGATCAAAGGCCTGGGCAAGGCAGTGATGGAGCTGCGCGTAGGCGCGCCGCCGCTTGAATCGCTGGCGCGCACTGAGCGTTACATGAGCTCCAAAACTGTTTTTCTGTTGATCGGCCTCACGTTCGTGGCCATGTGCGTTCTGTATGTGTACATGTCCGGCCTCATCACGGGCGGTATCGCGGCGGCCTTAGTAATGCTGATCGTGGGGTTCTTTTTCGCGACGGTGTCGGGCTATCTGGTTGGAGTCATCGGCTCCTCAAACAATCCGATCTCCGGTCTTACTCTTTCTACCCTCGTCATTGCAGCACTCCTGATGGTGTCGCTTGGTGTCTCGGGAATGGGCGGCGTCGTGGCCGTGCTGGGGGTCGCCGCGGTGGTGTGCGTTTCCTCGGCCGTTGCGGGCGAACTGCTGCAAGATTTCAAGGTCGGTTACATCCTGGGAGGCACTCCCAGAAGTATCCAGATCGTCGAGCTGATCGCGGTCGTAGTCGCTAGCCTCGTGATGTATTTTCCGCTGATGATCCTTCAGCAGGGGAACATCAATCGGGGGGGGACCGGATTTGGCGATAAGGCGCTTTCCGCGCCGCAAGCCGGCTTGATGGCGTCATTGGCCCAGGGGATTGTCGGCGGCGACATGGCTTGGCCGCTTGTGATTGCGGGCATTCTCATGGGAATCGCAATGATCATGTTCAAAGTTCGGAGCCCGATGCTCGTCGCTATTGGCATGTACCTTCCGATCTCGACCACCGGGGCGATCTTCGTAGGAGGCATTATCCGCTGGATCACAGACCGAATGCGGCAGCGGGCCGGATTGAACGAGGCACAGACTGCACGAGTCGAAAACACCGGCGTGCTGGCTGCAAGCGGCCTCATCGCCGGAGAGGCGCTAGCAGGCTTGGTAATCGCTTGGTTTAACTTCAAGGACTGGGCGCTGCCCAGCATCTTTGCGCATCCTTCCTATCTCGTTGCGCTCGTTTTCCTGGCCTTGATCGCGTTCGTATTGATCAAGATCCCGCTTGGCACAGCCGGAGATCCGAACGAACCGGCACCCCCGGTGGCTATGATGTAACGACCGGTTTGCCGACCGGCAAAGACGTAGAATCAGGACAAAGGGCTGATCCATGGGCTGTAAAAACACCCTTGGCAGGGTTGTCTGGGATCGAAAGCAAGCACGCATCGCTGCCGACATAGGCGCCTGTGCCGCAACACCCTGGCCGTTAACTGTAAACTGAGGTCATATGTTTCGGGTTGTGCCGCGCTTTCGCCCAACCGCGCTCTCTCTACTTGCCATTGGGCTCACCACCGTGCTGTTCAGCCGGGTCGTTCCGGTAAATGCCACCACGGCGGCGATGGCGTATTTACTGGTCATTCTATTTGTGGCGACGGTCGTCACACTGTCCGAAGCCATCATCGCCTCGTTTGGTGCGATGTTGCTGTTCAACTATTTCTTCCTTCCGCCGATCGGCAAGTTCACCATCTCCGATCCCCAAAACTGGATTGCCTTATTTGCTTTTCTGACCGTCGCGCTGGTTTCCAGCAAGTTTTCCGCGGACTTCCGTCGCCAGCAGGAAAAGCTCATCAACAGCCAGCGCGAAATCGAACGTCTCTACGCGTTGAGCCGGTCGATGTTGCTCGGGGATTCGGGGGGCGAAGTGAGGCGCCTCATCGTCAACAAGGTAATTGAACTGTTCGAGTTCTCCGAGGCTGCGCTTTTTGAAGCCTCTTCCGGCATCATCCAGCGTTCGACGCCCAACAGCGCGATTCCCGAAGAACGGCTTCGGCAAGCCTCCGTCCGGGGAGCGGTGGAGTACGACGAGGCGCGGCGGATGACACTGGTTCCCATTACACTGGGTGGCGTTCATCTGGGTACGCTGGGCTTCTGTGGTCCTCGTTTGGGTGAAGGAAATCTGCAGGCCCTCGCCAACACCATCGCCATCGGCTTGGCACAGTCGGAGGCGCGCGAGGCTCACAGCAGGGCGGAAGCAGTGAGGAAAAGCGAAGAGCTGAAATCCATTTTGATCGATGCTTTGGCTCACGATCTAAAGACGCCCCTCACGGCTATTGATGCGGCGGCCGATCTGCTTCTCCGGCCCGAGTTGGTGTCTATCGATCAACGGCGGGATTTGCTCGCTGTCATCCGGGAAGAAGTCGCGGGATTAAAGCGCATCATGGAAGAGGCGATCCATCTGGCGCGCCTCGACGCGAACCGGATCCGGCTGCATCACGAAGAAATTGAAATCCAGGATCTGGTTTCCTCGACCCTCGCAGCTCTCGGTCACCAGACGTCCGGTCACTCGATTAAGATCGAGATTCCCGCTGGACTGCCTCCGGTTAATGCCGATCGCGAACTCATTGTGCAGGCCTTGAAGCAGCTCATCGACAACGCCTTGAAGTATAGTCCGTCCCACGCGACCATCACCATCTCCGCGGCCCAGGTGGATGGCTTGGTCTCTATCAGCGTCCATGACCGGGGCGAAGGGCTCACCACGCTTGAACAGGGTCGCGTCTTCGAGAAGTTTTATCGCGCCCGGAATGACGGTCTGGGCGTGCAGGGATCGGGCATGGGCCTGGCCATCGCCAAGGAGATTGTGGAGGCCCACGGTGGTTCGATTCAGGTCGAGAGTAAACTCGGCGCAGGCTCTCGATTTACTATGTCTCTAGCCGTAGCCAAGGCGCCGGCGGAAGCTGAGCATCAACAGGCATGAACAGTGGCCGCATCCTGGTCGTTGACGATGAACCGCAAATCCGCCGCGTCATGAAGACGGCGCTCGCCGTCAATGGGTATCAAGCCTACGAAGCAAAGACCGGTGAAGAGGCCCTGGAACTCGTTCGAAGCGAGCCCCTCGATTTGGTGCTGCTCGACCTGAACATGCCCGGCATGGGAGGTATGGCAGCCTGTTCAGCCATTCGCCAAATCTCCGATGTCGCCATCATCGTGCTCTCAGTGCGTGACCGCGAGAAAGATAAAATCGTCGCGCTCGATGCCGGCGCCGACGACTACATCACCAAGCCTTTCAGCGTCGACGAGCTCATGGCGCGCATCCGCGCCAATTTGCGCCGCCTTCCCACGCTCTCTGATCAGACTCCACCGATCAACGTCTCGGGCGACCTGACCATCGACTTCTCGACGCGGCAGGTTGTCGCTCAGGGCCGCCCGGTGCGGCTCACGCCTAAAGAATTCGACCTCCTTCAGTATCTGGTTTCGAATGCCAATAGACCGGTTGCTCATCGCAAACTGCTGCAGACGATCTGGGGTCCGGACTACGGCGATGAAGTGGAATATCTGCGCGTCTTCGTAAGCCAGTTGCGGAAGAAGATTGAACCGGAGCCCGCGAAGCCACGCTATATCCTGACGGAACCGTGGGTCGGCTATCGCTTCGTACTCCCCACTAAGCCATGAGCGCGCCATTTTCTCCCCAGGGGTCTGCGGAAGCCGACCAGGCCGGCGGCGCCAAGCCTCGCCCGCGAGGCAAGCTCAAGGTTTTTCTCGGCTATGCCGCCGGAGTTGGCAAAACCTATCAGATGCTGGACGAGGCACAATCGGCGAAAGCAAACGGCATCGACGTGGTCATCGGTTACTTTGAACCTCACGCCCGCAAAGACACCATCGCCAAAACCGAAGGCCTGGAGATGATTCCGCGTAAAGCGATCGAGTATCGCGGCACGCGCTTCGAAGAGATGGATACGGAGGCCATCATCGACCGCCAGCCCCACATTGCCGTTGTGGACGAGTTCCCACACACCAACGTGCCCGGCTCGCTGCGCAGTAAGCGCTGGGAAGACGTCCTTTATATCCTCGATCACGGCATCGATGTCATGACGACCATGAATGTCCAGCATCTGGAAAGCCTCAATGACCAGATGGAGCAAATTACTGGCATTACTGTCCGCGAAACCATACCCGATTGGGTTGTAAAGCAAGCCGACGAGGTCGTCATGATTGACCTCACTCCGCGCGCCTTGCTCAACCGGCTGGAACGGGGCGTGGTGTACCCCGCTGAGAAGGCGCAACTTGCCATGCGGAACTTCTTCAAGGAATCCACCTTGGTCGCTCTACGCGAAATGGCCCTTCGCCAGACCGCCCATGAGGTCGAAGAGCGCATCGGCCAGACCGCGGATGAAGAGGAGGCGGCGGCGTCTCTGGCCGCTGGCACCGTCCCCCGCAAAAATCACGATGCCATTGTGATCTATATCAGCGACGATCCCTCCACGGCGATGCTGGTGCGGCGCGGTAAGCGGATGGCCGACTATCAGCACACCAACTGCTTCGCCATCTTCGTCGCCGAGCACGCCGACCTCAATACTCTGCCGCCCGAGAAGCGCGAGGCGGTGGAACGCCATCTGAACTTCGCCCGCAATCTGCACGTCGAAACCCGTGTCTTGATGGGTAGTGATCATGCCAAGGCAGTGGTCGATTTCGCCCGGCTTCACAACGCGCGCCAGATCTTTCTGCCGCGAATTATCGGCCACGGTCTCGACCGCTTGCGAGGTAACAGTTTGGTAAATCAGATTGTCCGGATGGCCGACGATATGGAGATCACCATCGTCGCCGATCGCAAGCACAGCTGACGTGCTGCTGCAAACCAGCCATCATCAATGCATGCGCTACACTGGGTGTTTCGGGCTGTGGCGCAGCCTGGCTAGCGCGCTTGCTTGGGGTGCAAGAGGTCCCGGGTTCAAATCCCGGCAGCCCGACCAAATTC
>CAVUCO010000056.1:0-74397 GCA_963740005.1 uncultured Acidobacteriaceae bacterium
CTTCCGAAGCTTTGCGTTCGCTCCCTGACGGTCGCGGCTCGCAAGGGGCGCGGTTGCTCTGAAAACAGCTGTGGTTGATCTGGGGACAGGCTCGTGTGTCCACGCGGCGACGGGCTTCGGTGACGAGATACGGGGATGCGTGCGCGCCTTGGGACACAGGGCGCCTGTCCCCGTCGGCTTGGCTGAAGGCCTTGCTGCGAAGCGGAGAGCGTTGCCGACGGAAAGTGCCGGTTAACGCTCCGGCGCTCATGCTGAGACCTGTGCGGGGCGTTTTCACGCAGACCTTTACGGTCACGGCTCGCAACGGTTCGCTTGCCGTGACCTCGACCAGGCCGAGTGCAGTGATTGTATGCCTCGGGCGCCTGGCCTTCTATTTGTCGTCTTTGCCCGCGATGATGGGATAGACCACGCCGGCGATCGCGGCGCCGATGATGGGAGCTACCCAAAAGAGCCACAGTTGCTCAATGGCCCAGCCGCCGACGAACAGGGCCGGACCGGTGCTGCGAGCCGGATTGACGGACAGGTTGGTGACCGGTATGCCGACCAAGTGAATGAGGGTGAGGCAAAGCCCGATCGGGATGCCTGCGAAGCCGGCCGGTGCGCGCTTGTCGGTCGCACCCAGAATCACGATCAGAAAGATGAAGGTGAGAACAATCTCCGCGACCAGGCAAGCCAGCAACGAATAGCCGCCTGGCGAGTGGGCGCCATAGCCGTTGGAAGCGAAGCCTCCGCTTAGATCAAACCCAGCCTTACCGCTGGCAATGATCAGCAGGACGCCGGCCGCGATGATGCCTCCCAGCACTTGGGCAACCACGTAGGGGAGAAGTTCCGAGGCGGGGAAGCGCTTGCCGACCACCAACCCGACCGATACGGCTGGATTGAGATGGCAGCCGGATATATGGCCAATGGCGAAGGCCATCGTCAGGACGGTCAGGCCGAAGGCTAAGGCGACGCCGAGAAAGCCGATGCCGAGCTGCGGAAAGGCTGCGTCCAGGACGGCGGCGCCGCAACCTCCGAAGACCAGCCAGAATGTTCCGAGGCATTCGGCGAGGGATCGCCGTAAGATTGTGTTCTGCATATTGCTCCTATGAGTTTGGGTTTTTTAACTGAGACGGTCGTGTTCGATGGAAGAAGCGTTGATGCTGACCGATCCATCAATTTCCTATGCCTGCTGTCGAGGTGCGGAATTAGCCCATAAAAACGCGACTGGGGAGATTATTCAACAACTTCACTGGCTTGTAAAGAGTTTTCGAGTGACGGAGGAGTGGGACCAAGGTCCCATATCGGAGGCTGCCCAACCGGTTGTATTCTGGTGACCCCGGTTGGATGCGCGGAAGCATAAGGACGCAAAAGGTCCTGTGTTTCGTGTAGTATGGTTGTCGGCTGGGCGGGGGAATAACGCGCTTTGCGAGTCTCTGCCTGCATACCAGGGCTCATCAGTTGGGGTGCGCCCGTGCCGGACTGTATGCTCAGCGATGGCGTGCCGGCGTCCAATTCAAATTCGGAGAGAACAAGATCGATATGAGAAAGCTAACAATTGCGACATTGGGTCTGATGCTGGCCGCCTTGGCGGGCAGCGCCTTCGCTCGAACGGCGACGGACGATACAACCGACACCACGAAGACCAAGAGCACCAAGTCCCACAAGAAGAAGACCACCGACACCACGGCCACGGACGCGGGCAAGATGGCGGCGGACACAACGGCAACCAAGTCGACCCGGTCGTCCAGGAAGAAGACCACCGACACTACGGCGGATGCGGGCAAGATGTCCTCGACGGCCACGACCGACAGCGGCAAGATGTCCGCGAAGCCCACGACCGACAGCGGCAAGATGGCTTCCAGCGACAAGATGGCCAGCAGCAAGGCCACCACGGCTCCTCCGAAGCAAGTCGCTTCTGCCTCCGACATCGCTGCCGCCAAGTCCTCCGGTAAAGTTTGGGTCAACACGAACACGAAGGTCTATCACAGCTCCAGCAGCAAGTATTATGGTGCGACATCAAGCGGTAAGTTCATGACGGAAGCCGACGCAAAGGCCGCCGGCTATCATGCCGCCAAGAACGGCGACTAGCGCAAGAAACATAACTTCGCATTGAAGATGGTTTAGCGAGCGGGGCGGACAAACGCCCCGCTCGTTCTA
This sequence comes from uncultured Acidobacteriaceae bacterium, assembly GCA_963740005.1. Taxonomy (GTDB): domain Bacteria; phylum Acidobacteriota; class Terriglobia; order Bryobacterales; family Bryobacteraceae; genus CAJCIT01. The sequence goes on from CAVUCO010000056.1 coordinate 2,140, forward strand.
TTTGTTGGGGAGCCGGTCGTGGGCGACTGACCCCACCTCTGTCTCCGGTTGCGGCAAGGCCGCGGTGTGCTGGTTGTTCTGGAACGGTTTGGTTGTATCGGGCAGGCTAAAGCCCGCGCCACGAAAATCCACAGGCTGAAGGCCACGACTGGTGCGTGGGCGTGTGTTTTGTTCTTGACAAGGGCGCTGAAAACGCAGAGGATCTAATGCGTTCGGTTCGCGGAGGGTTCTCATGAAATGGACGAGCAGTTTGCGGGCGGCAGTGTCTGCTGCCTTACTAATGACGCTGGCTCTGCTGTGTGGCTGCGGGAAGTCTAAGCCACAGCCCGGCGAGGTACAGGATGAGGCCATGCGTGCAAACCGAAGTCCGGCGTCTCTTCCGGCGGCCGACGAGGACTACTTCCACGACATGGACAGCGCGGTTCCCCTGACGGCCGATGAGGTGAAGGGCAGGAATATGTGGATCGTCTGGACGGGGGGCAACGACAGGTTCTGGGACACCATTTCCGTGAATAGCGTTGGGACGCTGGATTTCCTGAAGACGGTGTCCTCCTATCCAACTCTTAAGTTCGGGCGGCAGAACCGGTGGAACTACCTGGGCCTGGTGAATGAACCCTGTTATGAGAAACCGACCGGGCCGGATCCGAATCGGTATGGACTGTGGCTGGATAAGCGGCGCGCCGATTGTGGACCGGATCCGTTTGAGAACGAACAGAAGTATCCCGGCGTCCAGATCGGAGCCCGGGGCAAGACCGTTCCGGTCGGTTCCTTGTATGGCTCCGGGACGGGGATTGTGGGCCTGCGGCTGTTCCCCAATCCGGACTTCGACGATGCCGCCGCTAAGAAGTGGGACGCCAAGCGCTACTACGACGATCCGAGCTATTACCTATCCAAGACGCTCATCAAGCCGTACCGGGTGGGCATGTCTTGCGGCTTTTGCCACGTCGGGCCGAATCCGATAAAGCCGCCTCAGGACCCCGAGAATCCGAAATGGGAGAACCTCAGTTCGAATGTAGGCGCTCAATACTTCTGGATCGACCGAATCTTCTCCTGGGATGCCGATCAGACCAGCTTTGCGTTCCAGCTGTTCCACACGTCGCGGCCCGGTTCGCTCGACACCTCGTTGGTTTCCACCGACAATATCAACAACCCGCGAACCATGAACGCGGTCTACTCGCTCGGGCCGCGGTTGACGATTGCGAAGCGCTGGGGCAAGGAAACGCTGGCCGGCGGCGGGCTGAACAACAAGCAGTTTAATGACTTCGTGACATCCGGCCCGTTGACCGAGTTCTTTCAGAAGCCGGACACGGTGTGGTCACCGCGGGTCCTAAAGGACGGCTCCGATTCGGTTGGTGCGCTGGGGGCGCTGAATCGCGTCTTTCTGAATATAGGTTTGTTCAGCGAGGAGTGGCTGCTACACTTCAACGCACTGGTAGGAGGTAAGAAGACCACCCCTATCGAGATCGCGGTGGCCCGGAAGAACTCCGCTTACTGGCAGGCAACCGAGGCGCAGACTCCCGACATGGCCTTGTTCTTCTTGAAAAGCACCGATCCGCATCATCTGAAGGATGCGCCGGGTGGCGCGGCCTTCCTGTCAAAAGATCAGGCGCAGTTGAAGCGCGGGAAGATCGTCTTTGCCGAGACCTGCGCGCGCTGCCATTCCAGCAAAGCGCCGACCCCGGCCGAGGGAGTTGATCCGGGCGGCTGTTCCGGCGCCAACTATCTGGACTGCTGGAATCGTTACTGGGCTTGGACCAAGACGGACGATTACAAGAAGAAGATGCGGGAGATTGTTCTCAAAGACGATTTCCTGGATGGGAACTACCTGTCGACCGAATTGCGCGTCCCCGTCACGCTGTTGGAGACCAACGCCTGCAGCCCACTCGCGACGAACGCGATTGGCGGGAATATCTGGGACAACTTTTCATCTCAAACCTATAAGCAACTGCCATCGGTCGGGACCATCACGGTACACAATCCGTTTACCGGTGAACCACGTTCATTCAAGATGCCCGCCGGCGGCCGTGGCTACACCCGTCCCGCGTCGTTGATCAGCGTATGGTCGACTGCACCCTTCCTGTTGAACAACAGCGTGGGGACATTCAATCCCAGCCCGTCGGTTGAAGCGCGGATGGATTCCTTCCAAAACTCGATTGAGCAAATGCTGTGGCCGGAGAAACGGGAGAAAGATTCAGTACTGGGCGATAAGGTGCCTGGCGTCATCGCACGCACCACGGCCAGGAGCTACCTGCGCGTTCCATCCGGCTACCTGCCCGCCTATCTCGAGCCGTTGCTCGGATTCGGCGATCGCTTCTTCCCGAACTTTTTCGGCGGGGGCGGTATCGAGATCGGGCCGATTCCGGCGGGTACTCCGGTGAATATCTTGTCGAACCTCAATCTGGAACCGGAGACGACCAGCGAGGCAGAACGGCTGGCGTATGAGAAGAAGATGCTGGAGTTGCTGATCAGGGTGAAGCACGATCTGAACGCCATTCCCGCCGGCGCTTCCGATGACGAAGCGCGCAAGGTACTGGCGAACCTGGCCGATCCGCTGCTGGAACTGAGCAAGTGTCCCGACTTCGTGATCAACCGCGGGCACTACTTTGGAACAAGCTATTACAAAGACGAACCAGCGCTGTCAGACAACGACAAGCAGGCGCTGATTGCGTTTCTCAAGACGTTCTAGCGCGCAAAGGACTTCTGTTGTTGGCAAAACGATCATCCATTTTCGCCAGGACCTCGAAAACGGGGAACCAAGCGTCGGCAGGAGTGCCGACGCGGCACGCAAGAGTGCGCGCGCCACGATGGACTCAGACATTGGGCTAAACAGCCTGCGGCACAATTTTCGGAACCAGGAGGCAAAGCATGGCAGGGGACTTTGACTATATCGTGGTAGGCTCGGGCGCCGGCGGCGGTCCGCTCGCGGCAAATCTGACAAAACTGGGCTTCTCCGTCCTGTTGTTGGAGGCCGGTGGAGATCCCTGCGCCCAGACGGACATGGGCCGTTGGATGTATGAGGTACCCATCTTCCATGGACTCTCCACTGAGTTCAAAGACTGTGCCTGGGACTACTTCGTCCGGCACTACGAAGACGACGTTCAACAGCAGCGCGATTCCAAGTATGTTGCTGCGCATGACGGCATCTGGTATCCCCGCGCCGGGACGCTCGGAGGATGCACAGCACACAACGCGATGATCACCGTGTTGCCCCAGGACGAGGACTGGAATTACATCGCCCAATTGACGGGCGACGCGACTTGGAAGGCCGACCACATGCGGCAGTACTTCCAGCGGATTGAGAACTGCCACTACGTTTCGCGACCCGGTTCGGTGGAGTACGTCGCGGAAGGATTGGTTTCCTCCGTCGCTGAACTGATCAAGCACCGTGAGGACTGGCGGGACTGGTCGCATGGGCATGGTTTTAACGGCTGGCTGACGACCAGTGAAGCGGATCCGGTTCTTGTACTGAAGGACCCCGAGTTAGTGGCGCTGCTTCTCGGTGGCGTCAAGCAGGCATTGCGGGATCACATCGGCAACCCGTTCACGAGAGTGGAAACACGGCTCGATCCGAACGACAGCCGGAATGGAACGAACAGCCCGGAGGGTTTGGCGTTCACGCCGCTGGCGGTGTCGGGGGGAAAACGAACCGGTCCCCGGGACTACCTGCTGGCCACGCAACAGCAGCATCCCAAGAACCTGACGATTCAGTTGGGCGCGTTGACGACGCGGGTGCTGTTCGAAGGCAACCGGGCGATCGGCGTGGAGTATCTGGAAGGAACGCACCTCTACAAGGCCGATCCGCAGGAAGCGGGCGGAGCCGCAACGGCGCCGAAGCGGCAGGTACGGGCGGGACGGGAAGTGATTATTTCGGCGGGCGCGTTCAATAGCCCGCAACTGCTGATGCTTTCGGGGATTGGGGAGCGGGCGCAGCTTGAAAAGTTCGGGATTCCGGTGCTTGTCGATCTGCCGGGCGTTGGCAGAAATCTGCAGGATCGCTACGAGGTAGGCGTGGTATCGACGTTCCTGCGGCAGTTCACTCTTCTGCAGGGCGCGGCATTTACACCGCCAAGTCCGGGCGGTCCGGACGATCCATTCTTCGATCAATGGAAACAGGGCCACGGCATCTATTCATCCAATGGCGCGCTGATCGGGATAATCAAGCGGTCGAGTCCTCAAAAGACCGAGCCGGATCTGTATATCTTCGGACTGCCCGGATATTTCAAGGGGTACGTTCCGGGGTATTCGACGCAGTTTGAACGATTCCACGACCGGTTCACATGGGCGGTTCTCAAGGCTCGCACGGCGAACACCGGCGGGCAGGTCCGCTTACGGTCGAGCGATCCGTGCGACATGCCGGACATTGATTTTCACTATTTCGGCGAGGGAACAGACCAGCTCGGGCAAGATATGGATGCGGTGGTGGATGGGGTCCAGTTTGCCCGCGAACTGAACGAGCACCTGGCGAGGCTGGGGCTGATCAAGGAGGAGTTAGTGCCCGGGCCGCAATACGACACGCCGGACAAACTGCGCGAGTTTATTCGGAATGAAGCTTGGGGGCATCATGCCTCCTGCACGAACAAAATCGGGAGAGAGTCCGATCCCATGGCGGTGTTGGACAGCCGTTTTCGCGTGCGTGGGACGAAAGGGCTTCGCGTTTCGGACGCCTCGGTGTTCCCCAAGATTCCGGGCTATTTCATCGTCTCGGCAGTCTATATGGTCAGCGAGAAGGCCACGGATGCCGTTGCGGAAGACGCGGGGGCGGTAGCGGCGGGGTAGTTACGTCGATGGGCCACCGGGGCCGGATTTGCGGTTCAACACCATCGTCTCGGTCTTGCCGACCGGCGTGATATGGGATACCTCGATCTGCAGCGTATGGTTGTCCAGCTTCAGGGTCCATTGCGTGACTTCGTCGTCACTGGGCCCGTCGGTCTTGAGAATAACCAGGGAGGCGCCTTGGTACCACAAAGAAACCTTTGATTTGTGGCCAGCCTCGTCAAACGCGCAATCCGGCCCTCCGGGAGCGCATTCGAACTTCGCGACGGACTCCTTGCCCTCCGAGTTGTGCGTTGTCCGGGTGAATTGGATCTTCCCGGATGTATCCTGGAGGACCACTTCGACCGCGCCGGGGCTGTGCTCCAGCTGGCTCTTGGCCGTATCAAGCTCCCAGCTTCCGGCTAGTTTTGGCTTGTCGGAATCAGCGGCAAGAAGCAGGGATACGAAGAATAGAGGTAAAGCGAGTAAGAACCTTCCCTGGACAGCATACATAATGCCCCCTTCCGCGCAGTTTCGTGGAGCCTGCTCGCGGCGCGTAGCCGGGATGGGCCTACGGTATGGATGGCCGCGATTGGCTCTTATGCGGTGATAGCTTCACATTAGCGCTAAAGTGCGGGAGTGAAAAGAGAAATCTTTACACTACTCTTCGGCGGGTAGCGCAATGAAGCGGTAGCCGACACTGCGGACTGTCAACAGGTGGCGCGGATGGGTAGGATCGTCTTCGACATAGCGCCGCAGCCGAACGATGAAGTTGTCGATGGGGCGCGTATCGGTGTCTTCCTGGAGTCCCCAGACCTGCTCAAGCATGGTTTTTCGCGATACCGGCTTGCCCTCGTTCTGGATGAGATAGCGCAGGACATTGGCTTCCATGAGAGTCAGAGGAAAGACTTGGCCGCGGACGGTTAGTTGCAGGAGATCGAAGTTCACGACCTTCTCGCCGTCTCTGCCAAAGGTATAGGTGTCGGTCGTCGCGGTCACCGGAGACGGGTTCGCCGTGGAGCGCAACCAGTCGCGGCGACGGAGAAGTCCTCGAATGCGCGCGATCAGGATCTTCAACTCGAAGGGCTTGGTGAGGTAGTCGTCCGCGCCCGCGGCAAATCCCTTAAGGACATCCTCGGAATGGCCGCGCGCGGTGAGCATCAAGGTGGGAATGAACTGGCCAGCCTTGCGCAGCTCCGACATGACCGCGAAGCCGTCTTTTCCGGGCAGCATGACGTCGAGAACCATCACGTCGAAGGGAGGGGGACTGGCACTCAGACGCTGCAGGGCTTCTTCGCCCGTCTCGAGCGTCTCCACGTCATAGCCTTCCGCTTCCAAATTGAAGCGCAGGCCATCCGCCAGATGCTGTTCGTCTTCGACTACTAAAACTCGGCTCATGTTGATATGGGAAATTCCAGGACGAACGTGCTGCCACGTCCGGGTCCTTCGCTTTGCGCAAAGGCGCGCCCGCGGTGGCGCTTGGCAACGGATCGCACAATAAACAACCCCAGCCCCGTCCCTTTCACCCGACCCGCCACGGGTCCGGGAACCCGGTAGAAGCGCTTGAAAATGCGTTTCAACTCGGATTGTGGGATGCCTGGGCCGAGATCGGTGACCCGCACTTCTACAAACTTGCCGTCGAGCGTGGCGGTCGTCACTGTTACCTTAACATCACGTCCGGAGTACTTGATGGCATTGTCCAGGAGGTTGGAGACGGCGGCGCGAACCTCGTCGACGTCGCCGGTGATGGTGACCGGAGCGGCCGATTCGTAGTAGAGCTTATCGGGCCCCAGATTGTGGAGGGTGCGCGCACGGGTCACGCAATCACGGACAACCTCAACCAGATTCATGGGCGAGGAGACGGCCAGGGGAACGCCGCGCCCTAATCGGCCGGTGCGCAAGACTTGTTCGATCGTGGAGAGCAGACGGTCGCTGTCGGCTAACATCGTGCGGTAGAACTCCTGGCGTTTCTCTTCGTCGACCGTGCGTGTTTGCAGGGTCTCCAGATACAGGCGAATAGAGGCCACCGGAGTTTTGAGTTCGTGCGTAACGGCGTTGATAAACGCGTCGTGCTCTTCGTTGCGGCGGATCTCGCGAACCAGGAAGGTGGTGTTGAGCACCACGCCGGCGATGATCATGGCTAATAGCAGAATGCCGAAGAACAGCAGAATGCCCTGCCGCCAGTTGAGGAGAAAGCCCCCTACGTAGAACAGGACGATGACGGAAACCAGTCCAGCACCGAGCGCGATGAAGAAGGCGATCGATTTCTGGCGACCCGGTACAACCATAAATCCAGGTTACGCCACGGACGAAGACCTATTGACGGGGAGTGCAGAAGGACGCAAATGAAAAGGCCGGGAGGCATTGACGCCACCCGGCCTGGTTTGAACGGTTGTGAGGAAAACTAAGCGGCTTTCTCTTCAGAAAACGCGGCGTCCACTTTGGCGACGCGAATCGCCTTGGCGATTCCAACGGTCCGCAGAACCTTAAGCGTGAGCCAAGAGATGTCGAATTCGTACCACGCTAAGCCGTGGCGAGCCGATGTGGGATGAGCGTGGTGGTTATTGTGCCAGCCCTCACCAAACGTAAGCAGGGCGACCCACCAGTTGTTGCGGGAATCGTCGCGAGTGGCGAAACGCCGCTTGCCCCACATGTGCGTGGCGGAGTTGACGAGCCAGGTAGCGTGCAGGCCGAGAACGACGCGGAGGCAAACGCCCCACAGAACCATGGACAGGCCACCGAAGGCGAAGAGGATCGCGCCCAGCACCACCATGGGAACCCAATGCCAGTTGTTCAGCCAGATATAGAAGCGGTGCTTCGCGAGGTCAGGCGCGTACTTGGATAAAAGACGGGTGTTGTTGTGCTTGGCTTCGCCGACCAGGAGCCAACCGACGTGAGCCCACCATGCGCCATCGCGCGGCGAGTGCGGGTCGCCGGGGAGGTCCGACTTCTGGTGGTGGATCCGGTGAGTGCCCACCCAGAAGATGGGGCCGCCTTCTAACGTCAGTGCGCCGCAAACGGCGAAGAAGTACTCAAGGAGTAAAGGCACCTTGAAGGAACGGTGAGTGTGCAGGCGGTGATAGCCGAGGCTGATGCCGAGGCCAGTGCACATCCAATACAGGAAAGCCCCGACCGCGAGGTTCTTCCAGCTAAACGTGAAGAGAGCGGCCAAGGCCCCAATGTGGAAGATCACCAGGGTAACCGTGGTAATCCAATTCATGCGCTCGTTCTGGGGCATGTTAATGACGTCAGTGCTCAAATTGTTCTCCGGAAACTTGGTTGAGATTTGCCCGCACCCAAGTCAATGGAGCAGGCCGCGAGTGGTCACTTCGACCCCTCTCATTTGACGCTACCAGCGATTTCCCCAGGGGTGTGTAAGATTTGTGTAATATCAACGGGCTCAGGGCTTTAGGGCAGGGGAATCGGGTCTCTTGAACCGCCCCGCTCCAGGTTGAAAGGCGAAAGTGGCAGAATATGGAGACCCTCGTGAATTCAATGCTGAAACGCCTACCTCTCATCCTGCCTCTGCTCGGGCTTTCGATTTTCTCCGCGCGGCTCCAGGCTGCGTATTCGATCGCACAAGTGCTAGACGCTCCATTCGCCTCGCTGCTGTCGGCTTCGCCGAAGGGTTCCCGAGTCGTTTGGCTGATCAACCAAGGCGGCAAACGGAATCTCTACACGGCGGAGGCACCGGCCTGGGCCGGGCGGCCCATCACCCAGTTCAACGAGGACGACGGCCAGGAGATCGATGAGATTGCCTGGGCGCCCGACGGAAACAGCGTGTATTTCGTGCGCGGCGGCGATTTCGAATCAGGCCGGGAGAACCCGAATCCGGGCATGAAGGCGGTGCTGCCCGATCAATCCATCTGGATGGTGAAGATCGACGAAGGCAAACCCGTGACGCTGGGTGAGGGCAAGGCGCCGGCCGTTTCGCCGAACGGTGACCTGGTGGCCTTCATCAAGAAGGGCGAGTTGTGGACCATGGCGCCGGATGGCAAGAACGCGTCATCCACTTTGGCTGTGGAAGGGAAGATCGGTCCTGTGCGCTGGTCGCCCGACGGATCCTCTGTTGTTTTCGTTAACGATCGAACCAATCACAGCCTGATCGCGGTGTACCGTTTTTCCGACCATAGTCTTCACTATCTGGACCCCAGCGTGGACACCGACGGTGAGCCAGTGTGGTCGCCTGACTCGCAGCGGATTGCTTTCCTGCGGATGCCAGCGTCCAGTACAGCGTTCATGTTCGGTCCGAAACGTGAGGCTGAGCCGTTCTCGATTCGAGTTGCCGATGTGGCATCGGGAAAAGGCCGCGAGGTCTGGCACGCCGATGGCGGGCAGGGAAGTGTGTTCCACCCGGTCGTGAGCGAATCACAACTGTATTGGGCGGCGGGAGACCGGCTGATTTTCCCTTGGGAGCGAACGGGATTTGAGCATCTCTACGCTGTGTCGATCGATGGAGGCGAGGCGAAAGATCTGACGCCCGGCGAAGCGGAAGTCGAACATGTGTTCTTATCGCCGGATCGGAAGACCGTCTACTACTCCACAAACCTCAATGACATTGACCGGCGGCACATCTGGGAAGTTTCGGTAGCCGGCGGTCCCGCACAGCCCGTTACCAGCGGTCATGGGATTGAATGGGGAGCTATTGCAAGTAACGACGGCACGGTGGTGACGCTGGCTTCCGATGAGCGCCATCCGTCGCATGCGGCTGTGCTGCTGAAGCGTGAACTGAAGGATCTGGCGCCAGCTACACTACCCGCTGACTTTCCGGCTGCTCAGTTAGTGACGCCGCAGCAAGTGATTGTTACCGCTGCGGACGGTATGGCGATTCATGGGCAGTTGTTCCTGCCACCCGGCATGAAAGCGGGTGAGAAGCGGCCTGCGCTGGTCTTCTTTCATGGTGGATCGCGACGGCAAATGCTGCTGGGCTTTCACTACATGTACTACTACTCGAATGCGTATGCCATGAATCAATACCTGGCTAGCCAAGGCTATATAGTGCTGGCGGTGAACTATCGCAGTGGTATCGGGTATGGGATGAAGTTTCGGGAAGCGTTGAATTATGGGGCAACCGGAGCGAGCGAGTATAACGATGTCGTGGGAGCCGGGTTGTATTTGAAGAACCGGCCGGATGTGGATCCCACGCGCATTGGCCTGTGGGGTGGTTCCTATGGCGGATATCTGACTGCGCTCGGGCTGGCGCGGGCTTCCGATCTATTTGCCGCGGGTGTGGATTTTCATGGCGTGCACAATTGGAACAACGTGATCCGCAATTTCGTTCCGGCGTATGATCCTGCGAAGCAAGCGGCAGCGGCAAAGCTGGCCTTTGAGTCTTCACCTCTTTCGTCGGTGGACACGTGGCGCTCGCCGGTGCTGCTGATCCATGGCGATGACGACCGCAATGTCCCGTTCAATGAGACAGTGCTGCTAGTCGAGGCCCTGCGCAAACAGAAGGTCTACTTCGAGCAGCTGATCTTCCCCAACGAGATACACGACTTCCTGCTCTATCGGGATTGGTTAGCGGCCTACGAGGCTTCGGCGGATTTCTTCAAGCGAAAGATGCAGTAATCGCCGGCAGACGGCGACGCGCTGTCTTGAGAGACAGTGGCCAGTCCCAGATCACATTCATTGAATTGCCTTCCGGAAGAAGATGATGTGCTGCCAGGGCAGCGTCTCTACGGTCTTCTCGAACAGGAAGCCTTCTGGGGTGACCTCGGCTTTGACCTCGCTCACGCTCATTTTGTGCTCAGGCCGGATCGGCACGCTCGGGTCTTCTTTCCGATACTCGAGCAGCACCAGCCGGCCGTCCGGCTTAAGGGACTCGCGAATCCGATCGAGCATGCGCTGAGGTTGCGAAAACTCGTGGTACACGTCAACCAGAATCACGAGATCCAGTTGGCCAGCCGGCAGTTTCGGGTTCGATTCGTTACCGAGAACGGTCTCGATATTTGAGACCTTCTGCAGTGCAGCGTTCTGGCTGAGGCGCTGGAGCATTTGCGGTTGAATGTCGTTGGCATAGACCCGGCCGGTTGGGCCGATCCGTTTGGCGAATCGAATGGAGTAGAAACCGGTGCCTGCACCAACATCCCCCACCATCATGCCGGGCTCCAAGTTCAGCGCGTCCAAAGCCTTTTCCGGCTGCTCTTCCTGCTCGCGTTCCGGCCGCTCCAACCAATCCGCGCCGCTGGCTGACATGACCGGCGCAATGCGCCGACCGGTGACCGGGTGCTCAGCCTGAGCACGTGCGGGCACGACGGCGAACCCGCTGGACGTCAGGGCTAACGCAAAGATCAGCGCAGGCCGGAAGCGATTCCTTTTTAGGCGATGTGAAGACACTGCCGATTAGACGCTCGAGCCCCGTACTTTGCTCATTCTTCTTCCCGGAATGCCCGCTGTTGACAGGCATCGTGCTAGACCTGGAGCGAGGAGCTTCGCGTCCGACATGCACAGTCTCGCTCGCAAGGGATTCCTGGCCGCCGTCGTTCTTGCTTTATTGACTTCGCCTTACGCAGTGGCCCGGCCAGCCGAATCGTCGCTCGCTATCGTGCAGGCCGGTATACAGGCCAGCGAGGACGAGCCGTTTGTCCGGGCGAACTATGAATTTCTGCCCGGTGAGTATCTACATTTTACTTTCACAATATCGGGCTATGGAACTGAAAAAACAGAAGAAACAACGCGGCTCCATTTGGAGTACGTGGTGGAGCTTCAAGATTCGGCCGGGGTCTCGCTGGCACCGCCGGAATCCGGGTCAATCCAGGATGAGCTGCATCCGCAAGACAGCGACTGGGTACCGAAACGCCGGTTGTCATTTCAACTGCCGTCCCAGGTGGCTGCGGGCAGTTTTACTGTGCAACTGACAGTTCATGATTTGGTCGCTAAGGTTGAGGTAAAAAAGAAGTTCGCGTTTCGAATCGGCGGACGTAAGCTGCAGCCGACCGACGCACTCGACGTCCAGAACTTCCACTTTTATCGCAGCGAGAATGAAACCGAGCCCGTCGAACTGGCTGCGTTCCGGCCGGGCGACACGATCTGGGCCCGATACGACATCGTCGGGTTTAAGACTGATGATAAGCACGCCTACAAGGTGAATTACGCTCTGAACGTCTACCGGCCGGATGGCACAGTCTTTCTTTCAGCGCCGAAGGCCGGCGAGCAATCGTCCGCGGATTTCTATGCGGCTCAGTTCATCCCGGGAGTGTTGAGTTTGACGACCACCGCTGACACGCCGCACGCCGAATACACGATTGTGTTGACCGTCCAGGACGAGATCGGGAAGCAGACTTTCGAGCATAAGTACACGTTTCGCCTGGAATAGTTGGAAAGCCGTGTTTACAAACGGCGCCGGTTGAAATAGGATACGAACCGAATGTCAACCTTGCCGCCGAACCTTCCACCGAGCTATCCGGTTCCTCCGTCGCAGCCTGTCGCGCCGACCCCTCCTTCGAAAAAAGCCAACCTCGCCTTCTACATTGGCGGCGGGTGTCTGCTCTTACTGGTGCTCGTGTTGGTGACGTGCTCAGTGGCAGCCAAGTCTTGCGCGCATCTCGTCTCCAGCAACCCGGTGGTGCTGGGCCGCATCATCGCGGCGGCGAATCCCAATCTGGATGTGATCGATGTGAACGAAGCCAAAGGCACGATCAAGGTTCGCGACAAGAATTCAAACAAGACCTTCTACATCAACCTGACCGACGCCAAGCGAGGAAAGATCGAGATTGTGGACGAGGATGGCAAGGGCGTTCGAATCAGCGGTGACGGCGGGAAGATCGAAGTCAACGGGGACGATGGCGACAAGGCTGTCGTGAACCTGGGCGGAGGTGCGCAGCAAGGCGGATGGGTGCCCGCTTATCCCGGAGCGAAGGTGCTGAACTCGGTGACTTCCGAGAAGCAGGGCATCCAGAGCGGCGTCTACACATTTCAGACCAGCGATTCGGCGCAACAGGTGCTGGATTTCTACAGAGACAAACTGAAAGCCGGCGGGTATACGGTGTCAAATGAAAACTCGGTGGCTAATCAAGTGGATTCGCTCACGCTGGCGAAAGACGAGCGTGCCGTCGCTATCGTGGTGACCCACCAAGGCGGCCAAACAACGGTGGTTGTCACCTACGGCGCGAAGTAAGACGGAGGTTAGCCAAAGCCGAGCCTCAACGAGCTGGCGCGCTCGCCGCATCTATCTAATCGCCTAGCCCTGACGTATAGTATCGGTCATGTCACGAGCCTTGCTCTCCTGCTGGATCTGCTGCGTTACCGCGCTGACCTTTCCGGTTGCCTGCACTGCGCAGCCGCCGAAGCCCCAGACCATCCTGCTGTGGCCGAACGGCGCACCGGGCGCCCTGGGGCAAAGTGATGAAGATAAGCCGACCCTGACCATCTACGCAGTCCCGGCTAAATCGCCGTGGAAGGTGAGTACGGGCGTGGTGGTTTGCCCCGGCGGCGGATACGTAAACCTGGCAATGGATCACGAGGGGCAACAGATTGCGCAATGGTTGAACGGCCACGGAATCAGCGCCTTTGTTCTGAAGTACCGTCTCGGTCCGAAATATCATCATCCGATTGAATTGGGCGACGCACAACGCGCCATCCGGTATGTACGCTTGCACGCGTCGGATTACGGCATCGAGCCCAACCGAATTGGCATCTGGGGATTCAGCGCGGGCGGGCATCTGGCTTCTTCGGCGGGAACGCACTTTGACACGGGCAAGGCCGGCGATGCGGACGCCGTGGAACAGCAGAGTTCGCGCCCGGACTTCATGATTCTCTCCTATCCGGTGATTACGTTCACGGAGCCTTATCTGCATCGAGGATCTCGCGATGCGCTTTTGGGACCCAACCCGGATCCGGCGCTGGTGGAACTGTTATCAAACGAAAAGCAGGTCACGAAAAACACGCCGCCCACCTTCTTGTTTCACACCACGGATGATTCCGTGGTGCCGGTGGAGAACAGCTTGATGTTCTATTCGGCGCTGAGAAAGGCGGGTGTTCCGGCCGAAATGCATATCTATTTGAGCGGCCCGCATGGCATAGGGCTGGCCCAGGCCGATCCGATATTAAGTTCGTGGCCGTTGCGTCTGGCGGATTGGCTCAGGGCACAAGGGTTGATGAAATAAAACAGAAGCACAAGCCAAGACTATCCAAACCATTAGAGGTTTACGTCCCGTCTTCGGAGCGTGCGGAAAACATCAGCTCCTCGAGGTCGATTTCCCGAGCGGCATTGCCCAGTGTCTGGTCCGTAATGGCGCCATCTTTCCACAGTTGGATCACCGCCTGGCGCTGTGCATCGACCAGTTCCTTACGTTGTGTGAAAAGAGAAATGTGCTGGAGGTGGGCTTCATCGGTTTGTTCTTCGGCGACTTCCCGCGCACGGGCTGCGCGTGCGGCGTAATAGGCGCGCAGCATCTCGACCACTTGCTGGTCAGTTGGGCCCTCAGTCCGGATTTCGTCCAGCTTTTGGACCGACGCATCAAGCGCGGCGCGGCGGGCGAGTGCCAGTTCGCGAGCGCCTTCGCCATCATCTTTGAGCCCCAGCCGCTTGATCAGCGGCGCCAAGGTGAGGCCCTGCAACAGGAGCGTGACCAGTATGACTGCAAAAGAGATGATCACGATGCGGCCGCGGTAGGGAATCGGCTGGCCGGAGAGCGCTACCGTCGGGACCGCGAGTGCCGTGGCGAGCGTGACGATGCCACGCATTCCGGTCCAGCCCGATACCAACAGCCAGCCCTTGGGTGGCTTCGGTGGCCGGCGGTGGTGCGGCACGAAGAGCAGAAAGAGATTCCCATAAACCGCTAGCGGGGTCCAGGCCAGCCGAACCACTATAACGGTGAGACAAATCAGCGCAGTTGGCAGCGCGATGCTGGCGAGCCCTCCCGGCGGTAAGTCCACCACCAAGCGCGGCCATTCCAGGCCGAGCAAGACGAAGATGAATCCGTTCAAGATGAAGACGAAAAGGTTCCAGACCTCGGCGGTCTTCACGCGTGTTTTAGCAGTAGAACTGGTAAGGAAATGGCGCCGCATGGTCAGGCCGCAGGCGACGCACGACAGAACCGCCGAGGCATGGGCTTTCTCGCCCAGGTTCCACGAAACATAGGCTGCGAGCAAGGTCAGTGCCACGCTGCTCAAGCTATCGCGGGTTAAGCGCGATATCCACCAAACCAGGTAGGCCACGCCAATGCCAATCGCGACGCCGACGACTGCATCGTAGAAGAAACTAATGGTGGCGGCGCCTGGCGTGAAGTGGCCGCTGAGTCGAGCTGCCACTGCTGTTTGATAGAGCACCAGAGAACTCGCGTCGTTGAGCAGGCTCTCGCCCTCGAGCAACGCGATGAGACGGCGTGGGATACCGAGGCGCTGCGCCACGGAGGTAGCGGCCACCGCATCGGTGGAGGAAACCACGGAGCCGAGTATGAACGCCGAAGCCCAGGGCATTTCCGCCAGCGTCGCGTGGGCGACGACGGCCACCACCACCGTTGTTACCACTACCAGTCCAACGGCGAGCCACGCGATGGAAACCGCGCTTCGGCGGAGCTGGCGGAGGTCGCTTTCATACGCCGCGGCCCAGATCACGGGAGGCAGAAACACGTTGAAGATTACGTCTTTATTAAGGTGGGTTTCAGGCAGGCCTGGAATTAACGCCAGCACCAGCCCGCCGAGCATCAACGCGATCGGATAGGGGATGGGCAAGCGCTTTGCGAACGCGCCCAACACCAGCACGAGAGCGAGAAGCAGAAGGACCAGTTGGAGAATTGCCTGAGGCTCTTGCATCAGGATCAATGATACGTTCCGTCCGATACGCGGACAACTTCCAAAGCGTGCGATCCGGCGGACTGTCAGCCTCGGGCGATAGGATACTTGCATGCACAAGGCGAATCGGCTGCTCCGGGTTCTCTTCGTGGGCGCCCTGGCGCTTCCGGCCCAACAGAGCACAGAGCAAGCCAAGCCGGAGGTGACCAGCGCGCAAGAGCCGGCAGCGGAACTCTCAACCAAGGACACGACTCCGACGTTCACGTCGAAGGTGAATCTGGTGCCGGTTACGGTCGTGGTGCGCGACGCAAAAGGGAATGCGATCGGCACACTGACGAAAGACGACTTTCGCGTGACTGACAACGGTAAGCCTCAGGGGATCACGAAGTTTTCGATAGAGAAGCCAGCGAGCCCGGTGGTGGTTGAGAAGAACGAGGATATGGAACCGCCGGACGCTTCAGCAAAGGCGCCCGGGCCGGCGCCGGTTATCGCGAACCGTTTCGTCGCGTACGTGTTTGACGACCTGCACCTGCATTTTGAGGACATCGTGCGTGCTCGCCAGGCTGTTGCCACCTACCTGGAGAAGTCGCTGCAGCCCAACGAACGGGTGGCCATCTACACAATCTCCGGCAAGAACATGCTGGAGTTTACTGGCGACCTGCAAAAACTGCAGGCGGCGCTTGCAAAGCTGCAACCCAACCCGATTCGAGGCGGCACGCTGAAATGCCCGGATATCACTTACTACATGGCCGACAGGATCGTGAATCAAAACGATGGACAGGCGCTGGCCTTGGCCACCCAGGACTACCGCCAGTGCACCCTGAACCAGTACATCACGCCGATTGAAACCATGGGCGCAGCCCAGAACGCGCTTTCTGACGGAGAGTTGGAGAGCCGTCAGGCCACCCTGGTCCTGAAGGAGATTATTCGCCGTCTTTCCGCGGCGCCGGGCCAGCGGAGCATCGTCCTCACGTCGCCCGGATTTATCATCGCGTTCTACAACCAGCAGGACATAACCGAGGTCACCGATCGCGCCGTACGGGCGAACGTCGTCATCAATTCTCTGGATGCGCGCGGGTTATGGACACCGCCTCAATTCTCGGCTCAAATAGCAGCCGGCGTCAGCGGACCGCCCATGGCCGTGACCGCATCCGGATACTACATAGCTGAGGCGAACGCTCAAGGTGAAGTGCTGGGATCGCTAGCCGATGCAACGGGGGGCCGCTGGTTTCACGACAACAACGACTTGGGTGAAGGTTACAAGCGGCTCGCCGACGCTCCCGAATTCATTTACGTGCTGGGTTTCGTGCCATCGAACCTGAAGATGGATGGCTCGTATCACAAGCTGAAAGTTACGCTGGTGACAGCGAAGGGAGACTCGCTGCAGGCGCGGCGGGGATACTATGCTGCCAAGAAAGCCAGCGACACGGTGGAGCAGAGCAAGGAAGATATCCGCGAAGCCGTCTTCTCGCGGGACGTTATCAAGGACATTCCGGTCGAGGTTCATACTCAGTTCTACAAGTCAACCGACGTGGACGCCAAGCTGACGGTGACCGCGCGGGTGAGCCTGAAGGAGCTGCCGTTTCGGAAGGCAGAGGGCCGTAATCAGGATGACCTGACTATCGTGTTTGCGCTGTTCGACGACGATGGGAACTTCATCAGCGCAAGGCAAAAGCTGGTCACGTTGAACCTGAAGGACGACACGTTGAAGGGCTTTGAACAGCGCTCCGGTTCAGGCATCAACATCAAGGAGGAATTCGACACAAAGATCGGAGGCTACGTACTGCGCGTGGTTGTCAGGGACAGCCAGGGCCAGAAGCTGGCGGCCGAGAATAGCGGGCTGCGCATTCCGTAGGCTCGAGGGTATTCGGGAACGACCGTTCGGATTCGGGGGGACTGTGCAAGACGAGATTCTCCAACTGCTGTCAGCGAGGAAAGGACACTTCCTCTTGGAGTCTGGCCACCACGGCAACCTTTGGCTTGACCTCGAACTGTTGTGCTCGCAGCCTGGACGACTGAAACCTCAGATTGCGGAATTATCGAAGCGCCTGTGGAGGTTTGAGGTTGAGGCTGTTTGTGGGCCTTTGGTCGAGGGCGCGTTCATCGGCTTGCTGGCGGCATCCCAAATGGGCGTCGATTTCGCATATTCTGAACGCTACAAACGAGATGGGGAAGGTGGACTCTTCACTGTGGGATATCGAGTTCCCGATTCGCTTCGCAGCAGGGTTCGCCATAGGCGCGTCGCGATTGTGAACGACGTAATCAATGCAGGCTCAGCGGTACGAGGCACCTTCGATGACTTACAGACCTGCGGGTCAACCGTTGTCGCGGTTGGTGCGCTGCTGGTGCTCGGAACGGCAGCGCAGGATTTTGCCGGCCGCACAGGAATTGCGCTGGAGAGTATCGCCGCTATGCCGAACGAGTTGTGGGCGGAGTCCGAATGTCCGTTGTGTGCGTCAGGGGTGGCCTTGGAAGATGTTGCGGGCTTCCGCACGGAATGGGGTTAGCATGCTCATACGGTCACGGTCCCGAAGGGGTCCGCTTCGTCGAAAATCACCGGCCAATCGCGGCTCCTAAGAGCTTGCGCTGAATTCGATCCCCCGGTTTCGTGCTTCCGAAGCTTTGCGTTCGCTCCCTGACGGTCACGGCTCCGTTTAGGCAACCTATCGGCCCGGGTGAATCGTTGGGGCACGCGCTTGCTGACGCGCGGTCGAAAGGAGAACACCCGAATCCGCTTGCTTACGCGCGCGGTTGCTCTGAAAACAGCTGTGGTTGATCTGGGGGACAGGCTCGCTGTGTCCACGCGGCGACGGGCTTCGGCGGCGAGATACGGGGATGCGTGCGCGCCTTGGGACGCAGGCGCCTGTCCCCGGTCGGCGTTGCTCTGAAACCGCCACAGGCTGAAGGCCTGTGCCACGCCGAAAAGCGCCTGTCGGTCAAGCCTGTTTTCATCATTGCGGGTGTGCACTCCGGCGCTCATGCTGAGATCGTTCGTACATTGCGCTGCCGAACTTCACTCCACCGTCAGCCTTCCCCATTGCCAGGCAAGGACCGATTCAGGTGCGGACTTGTCGCTGAGGTCGACACGAACCAGGTACTTGCCGGGTTCGATCGTGTTGGGAATCGTCAGGGATCCCCTGGCGAGGAAGAGCGGCGCCTTCTTTTCGTTGGGTTCGATGGGCGCGGGCGCGCTCTTCCATACCTCGACGCCATCCCGAAAGAGGCGAGTTTGCAGGGCCCATGCCTCCGGGTTCAGGGGGACGCCTTTGGGGATGATCTGCACAACGAACCTGACGTTGTGGCCTGGCGGGTAGGCGATCGGCCGTGCGGACGGAACCACGTGATCGTCGGTGCCGAGAGCGTGCGGAAAGATGATGCCACCGAGGCGGACGCCTTTCGTTTTGGGTTTGGGAATGGATACGAAGTCGCCGCCTGTGCCGATGTGGCCGGTGGCTTCGTCGCGGCAGGCAGCGCGAACCTGGTAGGGGCCGGGCTTCTTGACCGGCACCAGGGTCGTATAGATGAGGCCGTATTTCCGCGCGCGCTCGTACCCATCCTCATTCAAGTCAATGCGGCGCATCTGGTCGATGCCGCCTTCCAGGGTTCCGCCCGTGGCGTTGAATGCGCGCAGTACGACATGCAGCATACCCGTGCGATGAATAGGAGGCCCGGCGAACACCACGTCCCTGCCATCGATATACAGAGTGGCGCGGAGAAAGTAGTCGTTCTTCTCGCTGAGATAACTGGTCTCGACATCCAGGCTGATATCCGATGCCTGAAAGGGAGAGTCGAGCGAGTTCATCAGTTGCAGTTCGGGGCTCGCTGCCTGGCGCACTTCTTCGTCCGCCGCGCCGAAGAAACCGGAATGCGAACGGACCTTGAGGCCCGGCCGCAGGACTTGGATCTTGAGGGAATGGAAGACCTGGTGGCCCATCTTGTCCAACTCCATGGCATCCGAGGGAGGATGGAAGCCGAGCAGGTAGTAGCCGCGCTGGTCTTGCATGATTCGCGACAGGCCCGCGTCAATGCGGTTCGATTCAGTAATCATGAAGCCGCCGGTTTCGCTGCTCACGAAGAGGGCGCCCCACTGCTTGTCGGCGTATTCATCGCGCCGGGGCTGGGTCGCCTGCCGAACCCAATCGCCGCCGTTCAGCGTGGGATCTTTGGCAACTGTGCTCATCCGAGGGCTGGCGGCGGGGTCGTCGGCCGCTCCGGCGGGCGAGACGTGATCGGACGCTAAGGCCACCAGGGATGACAGCCCGCGCGTGTCGATGGCGTAGAGCACCACGCCTGCGCGCACCGATTCGTCCACGATCCGGCGCAAGCTCGGGTAGATGGGCCCGCCCATGCCGGTGCCGATTTCCGGGCTTCCGGTCGTTGAGTTCATCTCGTCCGGGCTTGACATGCGCAACGCGTCAGAGAGCAGGATCAGAGACTTTCGCCCCGGCAGATCGGCCATGCCCCGCAACACGTTCAACAGAGAAGTCGTCGTCGCGAGGGTAGCGGCCTCAACGGTGGCGATTCCAACGGGCTGATTTAGATAGCCTGGAGGCTTGGACGGATCGCCGATGGCGTCGTACGCTGAGGCGCCGCCGATGCCTATTGCATTGGGAGTCCAGCGCACCAAGTCGATGGCGGCCAGCAGGCGGTTTTTATCAGGCGTGAAATCCTGCAGCGCGCCGAGCCCGGCGCTGGAGCGAACGATGGCGACGAGATCTCCCGGCTGCATCTGTTCCTTGACGAACTTCGTCAATCCGGCGCGAATGCCGGGCATACTCTCAAAGGAGGTCAGCAGATCGCCGACGAACAAGACGATGGTGCGGCGAACCTGCTCGCGCTTGATGGAACCGGCCGGCATGGCGGGCTGAGCCGCGGTGACGATCGACTTCGCGGCCGGCGGCGTCAGAGGCGGCTGAGTTTCGGCGGCCGAACGCGGTTCACCGACGGGCATGTAGCTGCAGTGTTTGAGTTCCTGCGGCTTCCCGTCGAGGAGCACGCGGAAATCACTGGCTTTGAGATCGGAAACCGAATTGCCTTTAGCATCGGTCACCGTAGCATCCACCTGCACCAGGTCGACCGTGACGCGGAGGCGATAGTCCTTTTGCGCGGCAACCGGCAGGATGACCAATGCCGCGAGGATGAGCAATCGGCGAAGGAGAAACTTCAAGGAGCCCCCCAATGATGCTTCCCGATTGCACGATATCACAAGGGTTGGTGATCAACGCGCAAGCGATGATTAAGCCGGATATCGATGACCGGAACAAAACTGCGCCTTAAGGATTTGGTGAGCCGGCGTTGATCGGCAACGGCTCTGCAGGGAGTTCGGAGTCGGGGAAGCCGCGTACCAACTTGAATGTCCGGTCCCAACGGGTTCGAGTGAAGAAGTGCTCACCGAGATCGACGAAGTGAGCAAACAAGGAACCAGCCGACTCACCGCTTAACTCCTCAGTTGACGCCCTGTATGACCAGTAGACTAAGAATGGCTTGCCGGTAATATTCTCGCGCGGCACAAAACCCCAATAACGGCTATCGGAAGAATTGTCGCGGTTGTCGCCCATGGCAAAGTAGCTGTCCGGCGGCACCACGACTTCTCCGGCAAGAACATTCTGATCGAGCATGGCCCGCTGGCGCTCCTGGGCAAGTTCTTCTTTAACCGGGCGGCAGCATGGATTTGGAAAGTTGTCAAACGCCGGGTCGTAGGCGTACTTGTGGTAGACGTAGGGCTCGTTGAGCCGGATGCCGTTTCGATATACAACGCCGTTGACGATCTTCAGGCGATCGCCGGGCATTCCGATCAAGCGCTTGACTAACGTCACATTGATGTCCGCTGGATAGCGGAAGACGATAATATCGCCGTGTTTTGGCTCCTGATAGGGCAATACGTAGTTACTCAGGTTACCGGCAGGCGCGTAAGCCAACTTATCGACCAGCAGATGGTCACCAACAAGAAGCGTATCCTGCATCGAGCCGGTTGGTATCACAAAGGCCTGCGCCAGAGTGGTGGTTCCAAAGAGGAGGAAGAGGGCGGTGAGGGTCCACTCGGCTACGGAGTGGCGCTTGCTGTCGTCTACCGAAGGTGGAGTCATCGGGTTTGGAGTCTTTTGCTTTCGTAACATCTGATTTGCATCATTCTACCGCGAAATACCGGAGCCGCAGGTTAGGTTTGTCAGTGATTTTGCAGCGCAGCCGCGCGGCGATGGAACAATAAGACCGTATGCAGAGCGGCGTCAACGGATCGTACGAATGGCTTGAGGTTGATTTAGGCCTCCGAGCGTTTCTTCGCCTCTGTCCCGAAGTCGTCGTGGAGAAGCATGCGGCAATAACCTCGTTTGACAGCGGTTTCTATTTCCCGTCCGACAGCGATTTAGCGAAAGGTTGGAAGAATGCGGGCAATATTGCATATAGCCCGTGCCTTGGATCCGCGAATGAGTTACCGAGGGATTGCTGTGGTCCCGATTCGGGCGGTTATGACGAATGGTACGTGTTCGAAGCTCAACGACAACTAGGTGAACTCTGTCGCGAGAACGTGTTCACCACGGCGGCGGCGTCGGGTACCGTCTTCGCTTTCGTCAACTTCGTAGGGTTCCAGCTTTCTGAGCCCGAAATGCAGCCAGTAACCGATCTGTTTGGGAAGCAGATGGAATGGATGCAGCCCGAATCGTACATTGGCGACGGACGAAGCTGTTTAGTTTTCGCGTCCCGCAACAAGCCGATGTTCGCGACCGTTTGTCAGGCCCTGGAAGCGCAACTGCATCCCGGCCTAGGGGGCTCCTAGTCGAGAGCCTAGCTGTCGGGACCTGTTGAGGTTAGCCATCAGAGGCGACCTCTTCTTCCGAGCCGTACCCGCGCGAGGCAGCTTCCTCAGAAACGCGCGTCCCTCTCGGCTCGCCCACCATTTAGCCTCTTCGTCCTCGTCAGCGAACTGCGGCGCTTTTTTCAATTGCTTGTTCGGTTTCGAATTCATCGGCTAACTTAAGATTCTTGCGGCTGCCCGTAATACGCCGTCGTCCCATGTTTGCGGAAGAAGTGTTTGTCGCGCAGTGTGTCGGAGAGGGCGGCGGCGTCGGCATTGATGGTGAAAGTAATGAAGGCGAGATGAGCCAGTTCCTCGACGATGACGGCCATGTGCGCCGCTTCAGCGGCAGTCGGTCCCCAGCAAAATGGGGCATGGCCCGCCACCAGCACCGCCGGCGTCTGAAGAGGACTCAGGTGAGCGAAGCGGCGAATGATGGCGTGACCGGTGTTCAATTCATATTCGGAACGTATCTCGTCAGGCGACATGTGTTCCGTCACCGGAATGGAGCCGCGGATATAGTCCGCATGGGTTGTGCCGAGGCAGGGAATCTCGCGCTGTGCCTGTGCCCAGGCAGTGGCGTAACGCGAGTGGGTGTGAACCACTGCTCCTATGCCGTCGAAGGCGCGATAGAGCGCCAAGTGGGTAGCGAGGTCGGAGGAAGGGCGCAGCGTGCCTTCGACCAGCTTGCCGTTCACGTCGGTGATTACCATATCTTCCGGCTTTAGATCGGGATACGGCACACCGCTGGGTTTGATGGCGACCAGCCCACTGTCGCGGTCGTAGCCGCTGGCGTTGCCGAACGTATAGAGGACCAGGCCGCGCCGGACGATCTCCAGATTGGCTTCCAAGACTTCTTCACGAAGCTGCTTAAGGTTCATGGGTGTGCTCGTACGCTGGCGGCGATGAGCCGGAGTTGCGGCAACACATCGCCGACGGAAACTGCTGCGCTATCCTTACTCCCCAACGAGAAGTAGAGCTTGCGATAGAGCGCGAACAGTTGGTTATAGACTTCGACGCTGGTGGGCTCGGGTAAATAGGTCTGGTGCTGCGGGCAGAGCGCCTTCTGGGCCGCTTCCAGCGATGAGAACGCGCCTGCTGCGAGAAACGCAAAGATAGCTGAACCGAGGCTGGTGACATCGCCTTGCGGAACCAGAATCGGCTTGTTGAGAACATTGGCGTAGACCTGGTTGAGCGTTTCATTCTTCTGTGGGATGCCGCCTCCGTTGATGATGCGCTGTACGGAGGCGCCATGCTCTTCCATCCGTCCCAGGATGATACGCGTGTGGAAGGCAGTGCCCTCAATGGCGGCGAACAATTCGTCTTCCGCCGTGTTTGTGAGATGCCACCCGAGCGTTACGCCGCCCAGTTCGGGGTTCACCAGCACGGTGCGGTCGCCGTTGTCCCAGGTGAGACGCAAGAGCCCAGTCTCGCCGGCGCGATAACGGTCGAGGCCCGACGCCAGTTCCGCGGCGGTTTTGCCGGCGCGCCGCGCAATTGCTTCAAAGATGTCACCGACCGCCGAGAGCCCGGCTTCGATGCCCGTCATGTTCGGATCCACCGAACCCGGCACCACGCCGCAAACTCCTGGAACAAGCTGCGCCCGGTCGCTGAGCCCAATGATGCAGGTTGACGTACCGATGACATTCACGACATCCCCGAGACCCACGCCCGCGCCCACCGCGTCCCAGTGTGCATCGAATGCGCCGACCGGGATCGGAATGCCGGGCTTCACGCCGAGCTGCTGGGCCCAATAGGGCGAGAGGTAGCCGGCAATTTTGTCGGAGGTCTGGTAGTGTCCTTGCAACTTGGCGCGCACGCCTGCCAACAGCGGATCTACTTTGACCAGGAAGTCTTCGGGCGGCAGCCCGCCGAGCGATTCGTTCCAGAGCCATTTGTGGCCCATGGCGCAGATGCTGCGCGGCGCTTTGGAGGCATCCGTGATGCCGCACAGAACTGCTGCGACGAAATCACAATGCTCGAAGGCTGAAACCAATTGGTCGCGCTTCTTGGGATTGTGGCGGAGCCAGTGCAGAAGCTTGGAAAAGCCCCACTCGCTGGAATAGACACCGCCGCACCAGTCGATGGCGGGAAGGCCGTATTCGTGGGCTTTGGCGGTAATTTCGGCCGCTTCGCGCCAGGAGCGATGATCGCACCAAAGATAGTATTCGTCCAGCGGAATCATGCCGGCGCCGACCGGGATCACGCTGGAACCGGTGGTATCTAGCGCAATCGCCGCTACATCGCCGCCCGAGACATGCGCCTTGCCCAGCGCGATCTGCGTGGCCGCAGCCAGCGCTTTCATGTGGTCGTCGTGACTTTGTGTAGCGTGATCGGGATCGCTCTTGGAACGGTGCAGCGGATATTCGGCTGTGCCGGATCCCAGGCGGCCCCGCTTGCTGTCGAAGATCGAAACGCGAACGCTGAGCGTGCCGAAGTCAACGCCCGCGACGATGGTGCTCATTGGATGCCTTCCCGGCTATCGAATGCCTTTACTTGTGGTAATAGATGTCCCAGCCAAGATATCGCGTGGCCGCCTCGTACACCACATTGCTGACCGGCGCGAGGTTGGCAGCCACGTGATGTTCGAAGCCGCGTTCACAGATGTAGCGCAGCAGGTCTTGCATACGCGGGATCTCGACGACCCCGGCGCCGCCGAAGGTTTCGAGCGGATCATTTGTAAATGCGCCATCGCCAACATAGCCGGAGATTTTGCCGGTGGCGTCGGTGGTGGAGAAGCGCGCATAGCTCATGGGGCTCGCTTTCACCCGGCCAACGCACGTTCCAAACGTGTTATCGCGCCCGACCGTTCCGGCAATGATTTGTTGGAAATCCATTTTCACGTCGGCGAAGAAATGCTTGGGAAGATTACTGCAATGGAAACAGACGGCCTTGTTCGGATCCTCGCCGTAGTTGTTGTTCCAATCGAGCAGTGCGCTGGGCGTTCCAGACGCCAGGCGGAGCGCATGCATACCCACCACACCGCAGATATCCACTTCGCAGGCGCTCGACATCAGTTCGTTGCTCATCATGCTCATGATGGTGCACGGAACCACGCCAAAATATTCTTCGAGCGAGGTCCAGCACTGAACGGCGCTGATCGAGACCTCGGTCTCCTGCATCCAGCCGTCCACCACCGCACCGAGTTTAGCCATCTTCAGAAGCGCCGACGCCGGTGTACCGGCCGTGTCGACATACGAGTGGATAGCGGCGAGCTTCGCGGTGGCAGCGGGATCGTCATCTTTCATGCGCTCAATCCGGCCCAGAATCTCTGACAGATCAATGGTGATGATGGATATGCCGTTAGACTCGAGCAGCTTTTCGCTGTAGCGGACGGTGTTGAAAGCTGCGGGACGCGCGCCGATGGCGCCGACGCGTAGACCTTTGAGGCCACGCACCACGTTGCAAACACCCGTGAACCATGCCAGATCCTTCTTGAACGTGTCGGACTTGGGGGCTTCGGTGTGAAGGCTCGTCAGTGAGTAGGGAATACGGTACTGGGTGAGGTTGTTGCAGACCGACATCTTGCCGCAGAAACTGTCGCGGCGGTCGCTGATGGTCATGCGGGACGGGGTATCGGGAGTGGCTTGGATGAGCACCGGCACGTTCAAACCGGCCAACCGCAGCGTATCCGCCACAGCGCGCTCGTCGCCGAAATTCGGCAGCGTAACCACAATGCCGTCGATGTCCTCGCGGCGGGATTTGAACAGGTCCGCGCAGCGGCGGGCTTCCGAGTGTGCTTCGACGGCGCCGAACTTCGAGTCGTTCACACCCAGGGCGACCACGTCCGCGCCGGATGACCCCAAAACGGCGATCATTTCCTCGCGGCCGGTGGCGGCCAGGTGAGACGGAAAAAATCCACGGTTGCCTACTATGAGGCCAAACGTTGGTTTATGAGCTGACATTTACTTATTCCTTTTCGGGTTATAGCGGTAGCAGTAGAAGCCGCCAAAGAGGGTGAGAAACGCGCCCCACCAAATACCGGCGTGCAGTTGCTCGAGGACGACTGTATGCTCAGGCGGCACGTAGAGGCTGTAAACGCCGGCCCCCAGGATGAGGAGGCCATAGATGAACAGCAGCACGCCGATGAAGAACCAGATGGAAATGAAACCTTTTGCGCCTTCAATCATGTTTGATTCCTAGAAGAAGATGATGTTCATGATGACCAGTGCCAAAGCGACTACCACGGCCCAAAAGATGGGGCGCTGATAGAGCTTGAGGTGCCCTTCCGAGGGAAGCACGGTGCAGCCATAGACTAAACCCACCAGTTGCGACTCCGGCTTGGGCTTGGTCAGCAAACTGACGACGACCGTCACTACGGCGCAAATGATCCAAGCCCACAGTGCCTGGTACATGTTCTGCGCCATGGTCTTGGCATGCGGCGATAGTGCGATGATGCTGAGCGCCGAAGGATCGATTTTGACCCAGGTCCACATCGCGATAGAGGAAAGCGTGCCGCACAGCAAGCCCCAGAAGCCAGCCGGGCCTGTGGTCCGCTTCCAGAGCATGCCGAAGATGACCGTGGCGAACAGCGGCGCGATAAAAAAGCTGAACAAGCTCTGGACGTAATCCATAATGCTGCTGGCGCTCATCACCAGATAGGCTGTTCCAATGCTGACTAACACACCAAGCACTGTGGTCCAGCGGCCAACGTTGAGGTAGTGATGGTCGGTTCCATCCTTCTTAATGAGCGAGCGATAGATGTCGTAGGTCCAGACCGTCGTGAAAGCGCTGACGTTACCGGCCATGCCGGACATGAAGCCGGCGATCAAGGCAGTAATCCCGAGGCCGAGCAGACCGGGGCCGCAATAACGAGCCATCATGATCGGCAGCACTTCGTTATACGAATGCTGTGTGGCAGTCGCTTCCGCTTCGCCCACCAGGTGTTCCGGGAGCACCGCCAGGGCCAGCAAGCCGGGCAGAATCACGATGAAGGGAACAGCCATTTTGAAGGCAGCTCCGATGATGGGCGCCATTTTCGCGGAGCGCATGTCGCGTGCAGTGAGGACGCGTTGCACCACCAGGAAGTCCGTGGTCCAGTAGCCAAACGAGATCACGAAACCGAGGCCGAGAACGATGCCCGTCCAGTGGATGCCCATCGGGTTGTCAGCGAAGTGTCCGAGGCCATTCCACATGTGGGTGTAATCCTGGCCGGGCCACCTTTCGTGTATGCGAGCCACCATGCCGCTCCATCCGCCGGCTTCAATCAGGCCCACGATGGAAACCACGATTCCGCCCAGCCAGATCAAGAAGAACTGGAGAACTTCGTTGAAGATGGCAGACCGCAGGCCGCCGAGAAAAACATACGCGGCGACAGTAAGCGAGGAAACCCAAATGCTGAAATTGATGTCCCAGCCCAGAATGACCTTTAAGACCAGCGCCATGGCGTACATATTGACGCCGCTCATCAAGACCGTCATCAAGCCGAAGGAAATAGCGGACAGGGCGCGAGCCGGTTCGCCGAATCTTAATTTGAGATAGCCCGGAACCGAGTGGGTCTTCGAGATGTAATAGAAGGGCATCATAATGATGCCCAAAAACAGCATGGCCGGGATGGCGCCGATCCAATACCAGTGGGTGGCGAGAATACCGTACTGGTAGGCGGCCGCGGCCCACCCCATCATTTCTAGCGATCCGAGGTTGGCGGCAACGAAGCTGAGGCCGGCAACCCAGGCGGTCATCTCGCGTCCGGCGAGGAAGAAGTCCTCACCGGTCTGCGTGAAGCGCTTCAAGTAGAAGCCGATGCCAATCACCATCACAAAGTAAATAGCGATGACCGCGATGTCCACGGAGCTGAGAGAGATGAGACTGGTCGGCGAGGACTGTAAGAGGAGCGCTAAGGGCATTGAACGTGGAGACCTTCCAAAATGAGTTAAGCGAACATGGCTGCATCAGACCCGGCGAACAAGACAGGGCTACTAGACTCTATCGAAGTCCACTTGCGAAAGTTGAGCACGCACCTGCATGCGATACACTTTACGGTGCTGTAAGCGGTTACAAAAGGCAACTCGGATTATAGGCTGCGGCTTCGGAGCGGGTCAAGTCTGTTTGAAAGCCTGTTTAAAAGCCCGGAACCGGAGCGAAAAACCGCTTGCAGTAAGATTGGAGCCAGCTATGACAAACACACGGCGCTCAATGTCCCTCGTAGGACTGGCGATTTTGCTTGGCACGACCGCATTCTCAGCGCCTCCCTCCGCGCAAGGAGCGCAGAAGCTCACTATGAAACCTTTCGGAAAGACGGCTGACGGCCACGAGATCACCCTTTACACGCTCGCCAACAAGAAGGGCATGGAAGTGACCATCATGAACTATGGCGGCGTGATCGTGTCACTAAAGGTGCCCGACCGCAAGGGCCAATTCGCCGACGTCGTGCTCGGGTTCGATTCCCTGGACGGATACCTCGCAAAGAACCCTTACTTTGGAGCCTTGGTTGGCCGCTATGCCAACCGCATCGGCGGAGCCCAGTTCACACTCGATGGCAAGACCTATCATGTGCCGAAGAACGACGGGCCCAACTGCCTGCATGGTGGGATTCATGGCTTCAACTCGCAGGTCTGGACAGCTAAAGACGTGTCGACGAAAGATACGCCGACACTCGAATTGCAGTATGTGAGCGCCGATGGTGAAGAGGGATTTCCCGGCAAGCTGACAGCAACTGTCAAGTATTCGCTCAACGACAAGGACGAACTGAAGATTGATTACTCGGCGGTGACCGACGCCCCCACCGTGCTGAACCTGACCAACCACTCCTATTTCAATCTGGCGGGGCAGGGAAACGGCGATATCCTAAGCCACATCGCGACGATCGAAGCCGATCGGTTCACGCCCGTGGACGCGACTCTGATTCCAACCGGCGTTCTGCAGCCGGTTGCCGGCACGCCGTTCGATTTCCGCAAGCCGGAGGTAATTGGTGCGCGCATCAATGCAGAGGATCCGCAGATCACGCTTGGCAAGGGCTACGATCATAACTTTGTGTTGAATCACAAGGGTCCCTCACTTGGATTGGCGGCGCGTGTAGAAGAGCCGAAATCAGGCCGCGTTTTAGAGGTGCTGACCGACCAGCCCGGCGTGCAATTCTATACCGGCAATTTTCTTGACGGTACCGTGGTTGGCAAGGGTGGCAAGGCCTACCAACGCCGCGACGGCTTTTGCCTGGAGACAGGGCACTTTCCGGATTCACCCAACAAGCCCAGCTTCCCCACGACCGTGCTGCGGCCGGGCGAAACGTTCCACACCGTCACCGTCTTTAAGTTCTCGACCAAGTAGCTTCTCCACCAGGCCGGCCCTCCCTCTTTCGCATTCGATGAGGGAGTTACCTTCAATTTGTCGCTTCCAGGATTGAGAGCCTTTTGGCGCTCGATTGTCCAGGGGGGAGCGACCTATGAATATCGGAAAGTCTCTGCGCGGCATGGCTGTGCCGTTCGCCACACTCGCATTGGGTTTCGGGTTCTTCAATACCGGCAATGCCGATGGCGCGGCACTCACATACACCTTTACCCAACCCGGCTGGAGCGACGCATTAGGGGACCAGGGCACGTTGACCGGCAGGTTTACCGGGACACCTGAAACAAATGGCACCATCCAGTTGGCGGATTTAACCAGCTTCACGGCCTCGTTCTTTGAAAGCGTGTCCGGCATAAACGAGACGTTCAATTTCCCTACGCCGGTGGGATTCTCGTTTGATACGAACTCACCGGGCAGCCTCGAGTTTTCGGCCGGTAGCGCGGCGGTTAACATCCAGATCTGCTCCGGGTCGAACGACACCCAGCAAGTCTGTCTGAACATTCCTCCCAACAGCGGCGCAGGCAGTCCGGATGTGGGCTATTTCTTCGACCTGCCGGACTTTGGCCCGAGTCACACGTTGGATCCATCTGTCGAAACGCTGCAGCCTCAGCCTGGCACGGCCCCTGAGCCGTCGTCGCTGGCGCTGGTGGCGGTAGCGGGAATGCTGCTCATCTTTTGGCAGATTAAGCGCCGAGTCCGGCTGCGGCAAGAAGCGTGACTGCAGGAGGTGGCTGCGAACCAAGCATCTCGTGGCGTTCCGGGTCTGTTGACGTTAGCCGAGAGTTGTGTAGTGTAACGCCTCACTATACACTATGAACAGGTCACTTTTTGATTGAGACCATCAAGCACAAGGGTTTGAGACGGCTCTACGAGAAGAACGACCATAGCGGAATTCGATCCGACCTGGTGGACAAGATAGAAAAAATCCTCTCGGCACTGGAAGCGGCGAACGGCCCGGAGGATATGGCACTGCCCTTGTTTCGGCTTCACCCCTTGACTGGCGGTCGGCGCGGTACCTATGCCGTTACGGTCAAGGCCAACTGGCGAGTGACGTTCCGCTTTCACGAAGGGGCCGTCTACGACGTGAATTTGGAGGATTATCACTAGGGCTGGGACCTATGGTAGGAGCACATCTTATGCCGATGAAGAACCCCAATCATCCCGGAGATATCATCCGCGGGTGCCTTGACGAGCTAGGCGTCAACGTGACTGACGGCGCGAAGGCGCTTGGCGTGACGCGCTCGGCGTTGTCGCGTCTTATCAACCGCAAGGCGGGCGTATCCGCCGAAATGGCCGTGAGGCTCGAAAAGGCCATTGGCAGCACGGCTGGCTTTTGGCTTCGCTTGCAACTTAATTATGACTTGGCGCAGATCCAAGCGCGGAGTGGCAAAATTCGCGCCCGCCGCCTCGGTACCCCAGCACGGCTTGCCGTCTGAACCAGCGCGCGATCGGTCAGGGCACCGCGTCAAGACCGTCCCGTTACGCGACGGCAGGTTCTATTAGTGGCACGCGCGGGAGTACGTGCTCATAGACAGGCCTGCCCATTTCAAAAACCAGAACTCCTACAGTTTGAAGCAGAACGGCCTGCGACGCGCCTCCTGGGCGCCGATGCGCCAACCCAACCCTCCGCAGTTCTGCTAGCCTGAATGTAAGTGGATCGCGCGATAAAAACGCATGGCTTGGCGATGGGACGCACGTTGTCCTTGTTGTTGGCCATAGTGTGCCTGAGCGCGCCCGAGTTTGCGCAGTTCGTCACCGACCACGATTCCTCTGAAGTTCGTGGTTCCGAGCGGAAGGCGGCGCCGATTGCGAAGCGCCTGACTCCAGCCGGACGCTCCGCGTTCCGATCTCTTCCGGACTGCCTGAAGTTCGCCCGCAAGACCACCATTCGCGCTCTGTATCAGTGGGCGTTGATGGAAACCAACGCGGTTGCGGATTCACCGGTTATTGAATCCCGGCAGATGGCGGACTCACTGCCGCTATCGCCGCCGCGAACTCCCCTTCAGCACAACCTCTTCCAAAGACCTCCTCCCATCCACCTTTCGTAATCAGCATGCGGCGTAGCTCGCAGGTTGCGGTCTTGCGCCGTCAATGAGTACGTTTTGTGGACTTTTCAGTAAGAGGAGATAGTTTTTATGCTCGATACAGCTCTCGCCAAAGTATTTGGCACCAAGCATGATCGCGAGATCAAAAAGATTCGCCCCATGGTGGTCGCGATCAACGACCTGGAACCCCAGATGATGGCGCTGTCGGACGCCGAACTGGCGGCCAAAACAGTGGACTTCAAGCAACGCGTCGCCAACGGCGCTTCGCTGGACGACATCTTGATTGAGTCGTTTGCCGTCTGCCGCGAAGGTGGCCGCCGCGTCCTTAATATGCGGCACTTCGACGTTCAGTTGATCGGTGGCATTGTTTTGCACCGCGGCAAGATCGCCGAAATGAAGACCGGTGAAGGCAAAACACTGGTGGCAACGCTGCCTTCCTATCTGAACGGCATCGGCGGCCAGGGTGTGCACATCGTCACCGTGAACGATTACCTGGCCAAGCGCGATTCCGAATGGATGGGGCGGCTTCACAAGTTCCTCGGCTTGTCGGTCGGGGTGATTGTGCATGACCTGGACGATGTCGAGCGCCGCGCCAGTTACGCCGCGGATATCACCTACGGCACCAACAACGAGTTCGGCTTCGACTACCTGCGCGACAACATGAAGTTCCGGATCGCCGACTGCGTGCAGCGCGGGCACAACTTCGCCATCGTCGACGAAGTCGATTCCATCCTCATCGATGAGGCTCGAACACCGCTGATCATTTCCGGCCCCAGCGAAGAATCGACCGACAAGTATTACAAGGTCAACCGGATCATCCCGGCACTCGAGCGCGGCGAAGTGATCGAAGGCAAAGAGCCGGGCGAGAAATACACGACCGGCGACTTCACGGTCGACGAAAAACACCGCACCGTGGCGCTCACCGAACAGGGCGTTTTGAAAGTGGAGAAGCTGCTGGCAATGGGCAATCTCTACGAAGCCGTGAACATCGAGATGAATCACCACGTGCAGCAAGCGCTGCGCGCGCACGTGCTCTACCTGCGCGACCGCGACTACGTCGTGCAAGAGGGGCAGGTCATCATCGTCGACGAATTCACAGGCCGTTTAATGCCGGGCCGTCGCTGGAGCGATGGTTTGCATCAGGCGATCGAGGCCAAAGAAGGCGTCAAAATTGAGCGCGAGACTCAGACACTGGCGAGCATCACTTTCCAGAACTACTTCCGCATGTACAAGAAGCTGGCCGGCATGACCGGTACGGCTGACACGGAAGCGGCCGAGTTCCAGAAGATCTACAACCTGGACGTGGTCATCATTCCAACCAACATGCCGATGCTCCGCAAGGAGAATTCGGACATTGTCTATCGGACGGAGGACGAGAAGTTCCGGAACGCGGCCAAAGAGATCAAGTCGCTTAACGAGCAGGGACAGCCCGTGCTGGTGGGCACCATCTCAGTGGAAAAGTCGGAGCGCTTGTCGGGCATTCTGAAGAAGATGGGCGTGAAGCATGAGGTGCTGAATGCCAAGAACCACGAGCGCGAGGCCGCCATCGTGGCGCAGGCAGGCCGCAAGGGAGCGGTGACCGTATCGACCAATATGGCCGGCCGCGGCACTGACATTTTACTCGGCGGCAACCCCGACGTCCTGGTGCGCGAGCGGCTTAAGAAGCAAAACAAGACGCCGGAGATGATTCCCAAAGAGGAACTCGAGCGCGAGCTCACAGACATCAAGCAGCAGATCGAAGCCGAACGGCAGGAAGTCGTCAAGCTGGGCGGCTTGCATATTCTGGCCACGGAGCGGCACGAATCGCGGCGCATCGATAATCAGCTGCGCGGACGTGCCGGACGCCAGGGCGATCCGGGCAGCAGCCGGTTCTATCTATCGCTACAGGATGACTTGCTTCGCATCTTCGGAGGCGAGCGCATGCAGGGCTTGATGCTTCGTCTCGGCATGGAAGAAGATGTGCCGATCGAATCGGGGATGATCACCAAGCGGATCGCTGCCGCGCAAAAAGCAGTCGAGGCGCAAAATTTTGCATCGCGCAAACACGTGCTTGAATACGACGACGTCATGAACAAACAGCGGAACGCTGTTTACGGCATGCGGCGGGCCCTGCTCGAGGGCCAGAATCAGAAGGAAAAGATTCTGGAAATCGTTGGGGGCATCGTGGCGCAGTTCGTCGACCAGTACGTCCCGGAAAACTCGCGTAACGATCAATATGATCTATTGGGCCTGCAGAATGCCGTGCTCAATCAATTCGGCGTGAAGTTGGAGATCAGTGAACTGTCTCCGCTGACGCGCCCTGAAATCGAGGCCCACGCCAATGAGGTTCTCTCGCGCCGTTACGACGAGAAGGAGAACCTGGTCAGTCCTGAAAACATGCGCGAGGCTGAGCGCATTATCATGCTCAACGTCATCGACAACCAGTGGAAAGATCACTTGTTGTCGATGGATCACCTGAAAGAAGGCATCGGGCTCCGCGGCTACGGACAAAAAGATCCGCTGATCGAATACAAAAAAGAATCGTTCAAGATGTTCCAGGACATGATGGACCGCATCGAGGACGAGACAATCCGATATCTTTTTTTTCTGCGCATTGAGACCAGCGGGATTCCGCTTCCCTATCCGGAGCCGGAAGACGATGAAGATGAGGATGTGCGCCCGGCCGAGCCGGAACCTGAACTGGCGGCTGTCTCGGCGGCACGCGAAGCGGCGCAAAGTACGGTCCTCGACATCACCCGCAACATCCAAAAGAAAAAGGATCGCGAAATGGCGGCACTCCAGTTTGTAGGTGGAGAAGGATCGAGCAAGCCTCAAACTGTGACCAACACGGGCAAGGTCGGCCGGAACGATCCGTGCCCCTGTGGAAGTGGGAAGAAATACAAGAAATGTCACGGCGCATAACTGGTTTGCCTCGACGCATGGCGATAATCCGACCTGTTGCCTGTCTGGCAATCTGGGCATTCTCCGCGGGCACATTGCTGCGCGCAGATGAAATACTGCCCAAGCAGTGGAGTCTGGCGCATCGAGGCGCTGCCGGCTCGGCCGCCATGCCAGGCGAGGCCGCGGTCTGGAAGGAATTCGGGCTGATGGCTTCCGAATCCGCGGCGTACGCCGGCGCGGGACTGAAGACAACGGTCAGCGCCTATCGTTTCAAAGACACCACTGGTGCGCTGGCGGCGTGGGAGTATCTACGGCCGCCTGACGGTAAGGGCTGCCAGTTGGCTCCGTCTTGTACGGAAGACGCCAATCAGTTGGTGGTGTTTGATGCCAACTACGTTGTGGTGTTCGCCGGTAAGCGTCCTAACAAGAAGCAGGTTGACGATCTGTTTCAACAGCTGCCGGCTCAGCATGAGTCCTCGTTGCCCGCGATTTTGACTTTTGTTCCCAGGAAGGACCGGATGCCGAACTCGGCTCGCTACATTCTCGGCCCGGCTTCATTGAAGCAGTTTGCGCCGGAGTTAGTTTCCGCTGAGGCTGGCTTTGAGCAAGGCGCCGAAGGCTATCTCGCTACCTACCAAATCGACGGATCACCGGTCCGGCTGGTGCTGTTCGAATACCCGACGCCGGAGATGGCGCGCCTCCACTCGATACAGTTCAAGCTGATCCCGAACACGGTCGTGAAACGCTCGTCGATACTGATCGCCGTGGCCGTGGGCGGCTCCGAAAAGCAAGCGGACGATCTGCTTGCGCGAGTGCAATACGAGGCCAGGATTACCTGGAATGACGCGCCTCCTGCGAACCAGGTAAAGATACTCTATAGCCTGTTCGTCAACATCATCATTGTGAGCTGCATTCTTGTGGCCCTATGCACCTTGGCGGGCTTGTTCTATGCCAGCATGCGCATATACCGTCGCCGATTTGGCAGCCTGGAATCAGAAGAGGCCATGACGACGCTTCACTTAAGCTAGCGCGGACGGACGCCTACAAACCGGACAGGTTTTGGCTTGACAGACCAAATGCTTCGGCATTACGTTGTTACATCGGAACCGATGCGGGTTGACACCGCTGCTATCTGGTTATTCGCTGTGGCCTCTGCCGGTCGTAGCTGATGTGGGCTTTGCCTCCGTATAACGGTTTGGATGTTGGCGTGCCGTCTACTCTCCGTTAAACCCTTGGAGGTGGACGCAATCCGCTTGCCACTTCTAGATCGAAAGTGAGGAACGAATGCCTCCCGGACCCGTTGAGCCAACGGAAACTCAATCCGAGAGCACTCGTACGCTCGATGATGCCGAGCGACGCAGGCATTTGGAGCAGCACGCCCCCGCTGCGCCACGCGAGACACGCTTCCTCGCGGGCGAACTGGTAGCCGGCCGGTATCGCATCGTCCGCTTTCTGGGCCGCGGCGGCCAGGGTGAAGTGTATGAAGCCGAAGATGGCAATTTCGTGAAAGGCCTGCGGGTCGCGCTCAAGACCATTTCCATTGAAGCTTCGGCCGTGGCCGGCGCGAAAGAACGCTTCGAAAAGGAAGTGCTTCTGGCGCGGCAGGTGGCCCACCCCAATGTCTGCCCGACTTATGACCTCAGTTACAGCGAAGATGCGCAGGGACTGACTTGTTTTCTAACGATGAAGTTGTTGCTGGGCCAGACGCTTTCTGCCCGGCTGAAGCGCAGTGGCGCGCTGCCCGAGGAAGAAGGGCTCAGTGTCATCCGGCAAGTCGCGGCGGCGTTGCGGGCTGCGCATCAGGCGAGGGTCGTTCATCGCGATCTGAAACCGGGCAACATCATGTTGGAGGGAACCGGCGCGAACATTAAGGCAGTCGTCACCGACTTTGGACTTGCGCGGCAGGCCGATTCCGAAAGCACGGTCGTCAGCTCGGCACGAGGCAGCGGCACGCCAGGCTATATTGCGCCAGAAGTTTTACAAGGTCAGCCGGCGTCACCGGCCAGCGACCTGTACGCATTTGGAGTGGTGGTCCATCAGATCCTCACCGGTAAAAAGCCGGAGGCCTTGAACAAGACGCCCGCAGCCGTTCGCACGGAACTCGAAGCCGGCGGCCTATCGGCCAGTTGGATCCCACTGGTCAGTGGATGCCTGAGCGCAGATCCGAATCAGCGTTACCGTGCATTTGAGGAAGCGCTGGAAGTCCTTGATCCTGACAGCGGGCTGGGATCATCGCCGTACCAGGTGGAGAGACCGACGGAGAAGCCCCTGAGCCGCCGTAAGGTTCTCATCGGCGCGGGTGTCGCGGCTTGCGCGGTCGCGGGCGGAGCGTGGTGGAGATGGGACGACCTGCAAAACCTCATGGAACCCCTCCCGCTCAAGCGGTTCGTAGCACTGCTGAATTGGCCGCCCTCTACAGATAGCCGGACCAAGCCGATGCTGTCGGGTGTGATTGACGCGATCGAGAGCGAGTTGTCGCGCGCCGAGGCGTTTGATCGGAATTTGTTGGTGGTCGCTGCGCGAGAGGCCGTGCCGAACAGCACGCGGCCATCGCAGTTGAAGGCGATTCGGGATTCAGTCGGTGCGAACCTGGTTCTCGCCGCATCCGGTGAGCCCTCGGCCAACCATTTCGATCTTTCGCTGCAAGTCGTCGACCCGGATTCCGATCGCGTACTCCGCCAGCGGCAAGTGCAGAGTGCATTGAACGACTTGGCGTCGCTGCCGGCGAAGGCCGTTCAGGCTGCCGCGCGGCTGTTGAATATCAACCAAGGCCCTCCTGTAGACCGAAGTCTGAAGGCCGCAACGCAATCCCCGGATGCTTATCAGAATCTGCAGGCTGCGGAGGTATTGATGCGGCAGCCGAACAACAGTGAGATTGAAGCGGCAATCGAAAAGTACAAGGCCGCCATTGAGGCCGATCCTCGTTATGCATACGCTCACGCCACTCTCGCTCTCGCCTATTGCCGCCTGTTTGGGCTCAAAGAGGATCCGGCTGCACTCGATCTGGCGCGAGGAAATGCCGAGGCAGCTCTAAACCTGGACCCAAACTCCGTCCAAGCGCACCAGGCTCTGGCCGGTGTGCTCGGTTACATGGGGAAGAAACAGGAAGCGCTGCAGGAAATGTCCAAAGCCTTGGCCGCCGATCCAGGGAATCCGTTTACGCTCGTATGGCAGGCGCAACTCCTGCAACAGATGAATCGCTGGCCGGAAGCTGAACAGACCTATCGCCGTGTTCTTAAAGAGCGTCCCAACCTCTGGTTGACATACAACGAGCTTGGCTACTTGCTCGACCAGCAAGGCCGAAACGACGAAGCCATCCAGTTGTACCGTGCCGCGAGCCTGGCCGCGCCGCGCAACGCGTTGGCGCTCAACAACGTCGCCGGCATGGCACTGAGGCTGGGCGATTTCTCCGAGGCCGAAGGACTGCTGAGGCGAAGTATTGCGCTGAAACCGAACGATCTTGCGTACCTCAATATGGCGATCGTTCAGAAGCAACAGGGCAAAACAAATCTCGCGGTGGACTATTGTTTGAAGGCCGTAGAAGCCAACCCGGTTAACGATGAGGCATGGCTCGACTTGGCGGACACGTACGTGGCTGCTCACGCGCCGCGCGGTAAGGCGAAAGAGGCCTATGAGCGGGCCGCGGCTGAAGCGCAGCGGCAGCTGCAAGTCGATCCAACCGATGGCGGCACATGGATGAGATTGGCCCTTTATCGCATCAAGACCGGCCAGTCTGGGGAGGCGCCGGCAATGCTTGCCAAAGCCGAATCGCTCGGTGCCATCGATCACGATTCAGTGCTGTACAAGATACGAATTCTAGAGTTGTTGGGAAGGCGCGACGACGCGCTTTCCGCGCTGGGTGCCAGTTTCAAACAGGGCACCACTCCGTTTGAGATCGAGGCAATGCCTGATCTTCTGTCACTTCGCAAAGATGCCCGATACCCGCTTCTTGAGAAACAGGCAGGGCCCCGCAAAGTTAGCTAGCATATAAAGCACCGGGGAGAAGATTCCGTGAACCACAAAAAAGCTTCGATTCTGTTCCTCTCGATACTCGCCGCTGCCGGCGTGAGCTGCAGCAGCAACAAACAGGTTATCGTGTACGGTCAGAATGCATATATGCAGTGGAATGCCGGTGAGACCCTGGAGTTCCAGGGACCCGAGCCCTTCACGATCCAGTTTCAATCCGGAAACAGCCCGTGTGGTTCGACTATTGAGCTCTCCGGTGGGCCAGGAAAGCCTGCGACATGCAAGATCACGCAGTCAAAGGCGTGGAATTACACCTACACCGTCATCAGCGCCGGACCTGTCCTTGCGACCACCACGGAAGTCTATATGGGACACACCGGACCGTGCAGAACCTGCACGACGAACACACTTACCGAAACCGCGCGTCCAACTGTTGCAACCCCGTCAACGCAGGTCAACCTCAACTGTCCCTCAGGTAGCACGATTCAGGTCGATCCGGCGACGGCGGTTCAGGGAGCAACCGTCCAATGGGCGATCGCCAGTGGACCGGACACCGACTTTACCATTACTTTCGACGACCCCACCGCGTGCAAGTTCGACCCAGCGTACCCGACTAGGTGCACCGCAGGGGCTGCGAGTAGTACACCGTACAAATACACTGTCAAGTGGCCCGGATGCTCGGACAAGCCACAAGGCTCTACGCTGACGATTTCAGCTCCGCCGGCGAAATAGACAAGTGTGGAGGGGGGCGCGACTTTGGGCCGGCCGAGCGACAATCCGCCCCCTGTTCCCCGGTCGCATCTAAGCCCGAGAGGGCTTTCAGCGAGCGTCTTCGAACGCAGCGACTGTCAGGCCGCGACGGAGGCCGATTCCTGTGTTTTTCCTCAGAAGCGGCGCAGCATCTTGCGTTCGCTTGAAGTTCGGGCATTCTTGTGGAAGATCCGGCGGCTCAGCAACTCCTTATTTAACTTAGAGATAGCCAAAATCCACAGGCAGTTTTCCACTGGTGGAAAAGCCGCGATCCACAGATTGAGGAAAAACAGGTTCCACGATAAATGGTTTATTGGGAGCGAGTTGCGAGTCTCCAACGAGGGCGGGAAAATCGTCCTTGACTTCAACCCCCCGTGGCCCTACACTCCAATCACAAACAGGTTTTGACGGTTGCGATGCCGTCGGATCTGATTCTCCCATCAAACGTAAAACTCGCGAAAGCGAGGCCTGGAAACAGGAAGAAAACTGCTCATTCCCCCAAAATGGAATGGGCTTTTTCTTTTCCCGGCCTGTACGGCAGCCGTCTTTTCCCTAGCCGCCGATTATGTTTGCCGCCTCGCTAAACCCGCCGATCGGCTAGTTACGCTTCTCGCCACGTTTCGAGATACTGAACTTAGCCGCAGCAATGAGACCCCCTCCGCCCAAGTCTTCCGAAGTTCCCCAGACTTGGCGCGATCGGTTTCGCGCTCTCCGTAACGTACCGCCTCTGCTGCGGATGGTCTGGGACACCAGTCCCGCCCTCAGCGTTTCGAGCGTGGCGCTGCGCTTAATCGCTTCTGCCACGCCCCTAGCCACGCTTTATGTTTCCAAGCTAATCATCGATCTGGTGGTCGAGGCAATCCGCGGTCAAGCCATCGATAAGCTTCTCGTTTTCAAGCTACTGGCCCTTGAATTGGCCTTGGCGGTGGCCTCCGACGGCTTGGGCCGGCTCATCACCCTGGTGGACAGTCTGCTGGGCGATCGGTTTACAAACCACGTCAGCCTGAAGCTGATGGAGCACGCCAACTCGCTCGATTTAACCAGCTTTGAAGATCCCGTCTTCTACGACAAGATGGAGCGCGCCCGTCGCCTGACGACCGCGCGTCTGGGGATGCTAGCGAGTCTCGCTGGCATGGCGCAGCAGTTTGTCACGCTGCTTTCCATGCTGTCCGCCGTGGTTGTGTTCTCGCCGTGGCTGCTGGTTCTGCTGGTAGCATCCATCGTGCCGGTATTTCTCGGCGAAACCCGGTTTGCCCTGTTGAACTACTCGATGCTGTTCCGTTACACGCCGGAGCGGCGTGAACTGGATTACCTTCGCTACCTGGGCGCCAGCAACGCGAGCGCCAAGGAAGTGAAGATCTTCGGACTAGGAAAGTACTTAACCGAACGATCCCGATTGCTCTTCGAGCGTTTCTACGCCGAGAATCGGGGCTTGGCGATTCGCCGGGCACTGCAAGGCGGGCTGATTGGCCTCGTCCCGACGCTCGCCTACTACGGCGCCTACGCCTATATCCTGGTTCGCGCCTTGGCAGGTATCCTGAGTGTCGGCGATCTGACGCTGATGGTGGGTGCGTTTTCCCGCTCCCGGAGTCTGATGGAATCGCTGGTTTCCGGCCTCTCCTCCGTCTCGGAACAATCCTTATTCGTCAAAGACTTATTTGAGTATTTTGAAACCAAACCTTCTATCGCGTCGAAGCCCGATGCTCTGCCCATGCCTCGCCCTATCCGCTCGGGCTTTGAATTCCAGAATGTGTCGTTCGCTTACCAGGAATCAGACCGGAACGTTCTCGACGGTGTCAGTTTCCGCTTTAATCCCGGCGAGCGCATCGCCTTGGTAGGCGAGAACGGCGCGGGCAAAACCACCTTGGTCAAGTTGCTCGCCCGGCTGTACGACCCCACCGCGGGACGCATACTGCTGGACGGCGTGGACCTCCGTGACTATAGCGTAGAGGACCTGCGCCATGAGATTGGCGTGATCTTTCAAGACTACATGCGATTTGACATGTTAGCCTCTGAAAACATAGGCTTTGGAAGAATCGATCAGCTTCAAAATATGGGCCGGATCCAACACTCCGCCGAGAAGAGCTTGGCGGCAGGCGTGGTGAAGGATCTCCCTAAAGGCTACGACCAGATGCTGGGCCGCCGCTTCGACGATGGTGTTGATCTCTCCACCGGCCAATGGCAGAAGATCGCTCTCGGAAGAGCCTATATGCGCGATGCGCAAATCCTGGTGCTCGACGAGCCGACCGCGAGCCTGGATGCGCGAGCCGAGTTCGAAGTCTACCAACGCTTCGCCGAGCTGACGACAGGCAAGATGGCCATTCTGATTTCCCACAGGTTTTCCACAGTTCGCATGGCCGACCGTATCTTCGTCTTGGAGGGTGGCCGCATCGCTGAAGAGGGCTCGCACCGCCAGTTAGTCGCTTTGGGCGGCAAGTACGCCGAGCTGTTTGAGATGCAAGCGGCGGGCTATCGATAAACGTGTATTTAATACTTTAGATATCAGAATCTAAACGATTGATGCTAAGGACTAATCATTCCTAAGAAGGCGGTCTGGATAAGCTCGTTCGCTGTCGTTTGCGCGTTACTTTTCTGGCTGCGACAGCACTCCGCTACGCCTACGCACCGCGTTGTGTCTGAGCCGTTTCTGGCTGCGCGGATGTCACAACATTTTGTCGAAGGACGTCTCAGCACGCCACCAGCGGCTCAGTTCCAGAATGTCTATCAGGCCAAAATCGAGGACTTGGGCGACGGGGTCTACACCGTGATTTCTTACGTCGACCTGCACAAGTTATCCGGCGGTCCGTCCCGGGTCCGGTACCTTTGCAAGCTCCGAAAGACCGGCGACGGAACCTGGAATTGATCGATTTACAGACCTCGCCATGACGACAAAGACTTAATATAATCAATTGATTAAAGTCAAAAGCTAAGTTGTTGGTAGAACTTGTTACTCGCCCCGCCCCAAAATGCCGCGCTCTTTTTTCGGCAGGCGCGCAATGGCATCTTCGGGAATGCCGAAGTTGGCCGAAAGCAGCGAGACGGGGTTACCGCCCAGCCAAGCGGCCAGCGAGATCTCTTGAAATTCACCGCTGTTGAACAGGATCAGCACCTCGGTCGCCTCATCACCCAGTTGCTCGATGTAGTGCCCGTAGCCCTGTGGCGCAAAGCCCACGTTCCCCGGTCCATATTCTTCGGTGCGCGTCCTGCCGTGTGAGCCAAACACAGTCATCCTCGCGCGGCCGCGCACATAATACTGCCATTCGTCGGCGTGCGGATGCCAATGCAGCTCCCTCAGCCCGCCCGGTTTGAGGTTCATCTTAACCGCCGTCAGCGTGGTCTGAATGGGAAATTCTTTCGACGACACAATTCGTTCGGTGCCACCTTCAAAAACCCGGGCCGGCGCTTGGTCCAGCCGGTACTTGTGCGACGACTGGCTCGGCTCCAGCTCCACATTGCGCAGTTCCTCGATGGCCGCGGCCGGAACCGCGCCTGGACCGAGGTAGAGCTCCTTCTTAGGAAACTGCGCCAGTACCGCAGGGGTCACGTTGAGCACGCGGGCGGCAATACCTGGATCGGTGTGGGCGATCCAATCCGTGACACTAAACGTGCCGAACTCGGAGAAGTGTCCGCTGTCGAATCCCAAAAGGAAGTGGCACTCGCCTGGCCCCAGCCCTTGCAAAGCGTGCCCATGCCCGCGCGGGAAATACCACGTGTCGCCCGGAATGAATTCCGCGATCTCCGATTGGCCGTTCGGTGCAACCACCGTGGCCCGGCAGCGGCCTTCGATGATGTATGCCCACTCCGCCGCCAACGCGTGCCAGTGTAGTTCACGGATGGCTCCCGGCTTTAGCCGCATCGAAACCCCCGCGATGCTTTGCGATACCGGGAACTCCTCTACGGTTGCTTCCTTAGCCGACCCCGCTTCACCCACCCAGTGAGTCTGGCTCTCCAGGTCATACTTCAAGACGGGAATCTCGGAGACCTTCGGCGCTTCCGGTGAAGCAGACGTCGGCTCCGCACCCGCCATGGCGAGAGGTGCCAAAGCCGCGCCAGGGAACATGCGCCGAGTGAGTGACCCGCCGATTTTCGGTTTTATAGCCATGCTGTCATTCAATCACTTAAAGCGGTCGTCGATTTCCACCTGATACCCGGCCACCAGCCGGTTGGTCTCATTCGCCATCCCGACCACCGCCATCAGCTCGGCGAACATGTCGTTCGTCATGCCGGCCTTGCGCGCTCCCGCAGTATGCGAGGCGATGCAGTATCCGCACTGGTTGGAAACGCTAACCGCCAGGTAGACCAGCTCCTTGGTCAACGGGTCTATTGCCCCGGGCGCCATAATCTGCTTGATGCTTTCCCACGTCCGGCGCAGGGTCGCCGGGTCATGCGCGATAGCTTTCCAGAAGTTATTGATCCAATCTGTCTGCCGGGTCGCCATGATGTCGTCATACACCGCCCGCACGTCTGGGCCGGCATCCGCATATTCCACGAAGCCTAAGGTCGCCATAACTTCTCCGATTGTGCCGCAACCGGTTGGAGACAATTCTTCCGGACACTGCATTGCATAGAATTACACTGATGCAAATAACCGCGATTCA
Source organism: uncultured Acidobacteriaceae bacterium (assembly GCA_963740005.1). GTDB lineage: Bacteria > Acidobacteriota > Terriglobia > Bryobacterales > Bryobacteraceae > CAJCIT01. The sequence continues at coordinate 45,942 of CAVUCO010000056.1, forward strand.
AGACGCCCTTCGACAAGAAGGCCTGGACGGGTGGCTCTTCTTTGACCACCACCGGCGAGACCCGCTCGCCTACCGCATCCTCTCGATTCCTGCCGCGATCGAAGCCACGCGCCGCTGGTATTATTTTGTTCCGGCGGAAGGCGAGCCACGCAAACTGGTCCACCAGATTGAGAAGGGCGCCTTGGATAGTCTGCCCGGCCTGCGGCAGGTTTATTCAAACTGGGTTGACCAGCGCAATCGCTTGAATGGTCTACTGGGGTCGGCCAAGCGAATTGCCATGCAGTACTCGCCCAACTGCAGCATTCCCTACGTCTCGCTAGTCGATGCGGGCACCATGGAGCTGGTCCGCGGGACCGGCGTGGACGTGGTCAGCTCTGCGAATCTGGTTCAAGAATTCGAAGCGAAATGGTCTTCCGAACAGCTTGAAATGCATTTGGAAGCGGGTCGCCGCGTCGATCAGGTCCGCCAGGAGGCGTTCGATCTCATCGCACAACGCCTGCGCAGTTCCGATCCCGTAACTGAGTATGAGGTGCAGCAATTCATAAGGGCCCACTTCTCGCAGGCCGGCCTTGAGACGGATCACGGGCCCATCGTGGGCGTGAACGCCAATGCCTCCGATCCGCATTATGAGCCCACGCGCGATAGGACCTCTTATATTCAGAAGGGCGACTTCGTGCTGATTGATCTTTGGGCAAAGCTAGCTAAGCCTCAAGCTGTTTACTACGACGTGACATGGACGGGCTACTGTGGAGAGCAGATTCCCGACTTGATCCAAAACGTGTTTGAGATCGTGAAGACCGCCCGCCGCCGTGCCTCCGACTTTGCCATCCATAAGGCACGGGCCCGCCAGCCTTTCGCTGGCTTCGAAGTCGACGACGTCTGCCGGGAGTACATAACCGCACAAGGCTACGGCGAGAATTTCTTTCATCGTACCGGCCATAGCATTGGAACCGAGGTTCATGGCACCGGCGCCAATATGGACAATCTGGAATCTCACGACGAGCGCCGCGTGATTGCAAACACCTGCTTTTCGGTTGAGCCTGGTATCTATCTGGCCGAGTTCGGTGTGCGGTCCGAAGTCAATGTGTTCGTTTCCGAAGGCGACGCGCGCGTCACCGGCGAGGAGCAGGACCAACTGATTCGGATATGAAGGACCGGATCCTTTCTGAACATTGAGTCAGATCGCGCCCCGGAAGTAGACGTTTCGCGTGGACGTTTTGCTTAATGATCTCCGCGTCCGCCGGTGATATGATTCGGATGCCGCTGGTGTTCGACAGCGGGGGCTAGGGAATTCCCCAGGTTCGTCCGATGAAGGCCTTTCCAGCGGGGCTGTAGTGTCGGGTAAATCGTTGATAAACCACTGGACTTAGATCCTTAAAGGATAGGAGAGATCAAATCTTTTGATTTGAGTTCGCTTGCCAGCCGTTCTACTGTTTGGTATGGCAACGACGACGTTCATTATGGAGCCTCATACTTCTCAGGTATCGCTCCTTCACAGAATTAGCAGCATCGTCAGTTCCGAGCTCTCGCTGGATGAAATGTTGGGCGAGATTGTCGGTCTGACCGTACAAGTAACTGACTGTGACGCGTGCCTTGTTTATCTGATCGAGCGCGAGACGAGCGAAATCGTCTTGCGTGCCTCACAAGTTCCCCATCAAGGGGACTTGGGAAACATACGCCTGAAAATGGGCGAAGGCGTTACCGGCTGGGTTGCGGAACACCGTTCCGTGGTGGCCCTTGCGTCCAACGCATCCGCGGATTCTCGCTTCAAGCGCTTCCGCGCGCTCATTGAAGATACTTACCAGGCCTTCTTATCGGTTCCGCTTCTGAGCGGTGGCGAAGTCATCGGTGTCATCAACGTTCACCATCGCGACTCGCATCCGCACAGTGCCGACGAGATCGCCCTGCTCACCTTTGTGGGCGAGCAAATGGGCGGCGCCATCTCCAAGTCGGTCCTGGCGGAAGAGAATGCACGTTTGCTAGAAGAGACTGCCGAGATGCGCCGCCAGTTGGAGACACGCAAGCTCGTGGAACGCGCCAAAGGCATTCTGCAACACCGTCACAGCTTGACCGAAGAAGAAGCCTATCTGCGTTTGCGCAATGAGAGCCGGCGGCTTCGCCGGCCGATGCGTGAATTGGCGGAAGCCATCATCCTGGCTGAGGATCTCAGCCGCAAGACCGAAACGATTCAATAAGATTTCGTCCCCGGGTTGTTCCGAAAACTCCACTGGGGAAGTGTGTTGGGACCGCGCCTGGCTTCCTCATGCCCAGTTACCGTGAAAATGGGCTTCGATACCGGGGAGTAAATCCTTAAACGAGCGGCAGCGCCGGTCGAAGGCAACCGTCTTGGTACTGCTCCCATTGCTCCAGCGCTTGCAAAGAAACCGCCGTGGTCGTGAGTCCAACCACTCGCGCAAAGGCGCTGGATGGGCGGCCCGTGTAAAAGCCGCCGCGAATCCTCACGTCGTAATGGTCGGCTTGCATCTCTCGGATCAGCCCAGCCTCGCGTTCCGCCTGGTGCACGTCGAGCTTGATCAAACCCATGCCGGCGGCATGCAACCGAAGGCGCAGCATGCGTGCGTAAGCTTCGGTAGGCGCCTGGTTCCGCGAACGCAGTTCCTTGCTGGTGAGTTCAAAAACTTTTTTGAAGATCTGGAGTCCTTCGCCGGGCTGATTTCCGCGCCGCTTGGGACTGGCTAGCAGGGCTTCGAGGAAACAACAACGGCGGGTCAGGTCGGCGCTGGAGGGAGAGCACGCGGCCGTGCTTCTTACCACCCAGAGCATTGTCCGCTCACCATTCCTGGGTTCTGGAAACTCGCGATATAGCCTCAGACCCGAAGCGAGCGCCCGGTCATAGAGTTCCTGCCATTGCGCGTTGCCTGTCGCTTCGGCCAGATCCAACCAACCTTGCGCCGATTCCAACGGGCAAACGCCAGGAATCCGCTGCATGGCATTCGCGCATTCAATCGCTTTCGTGAGAAATTCAGAATGCTGGCTTGCCAGCCACGATTCGACCAGCGCTCGGACAACGGCACCGCTTTCGTCGAATCGGCGATGGGCCGATCGGTCGTATGCCACCATTCCACCTGTAAGCGCAAACCCGCTCACGTCCCACGAACTCCGCGAGAGATATTGTGCTGCAGTCAACGCGCGATCGATGTAGCGGGTTTCTCCGCGCGTTTCGAACAGCCACAGCAGGGTCCTGACGTAGTGCGCAGTTGCTCTCTTTGAGACCGGCGCGTACTCTCTTCCGTCCGTCCTGTATTCTTCGGCAATACCGAATCCAGGGCGACAGATGCCGGAGTCGAGCAACCATTCCGCCCCAAGCTGCGTACGATCCAAAGGCGCGGCGCGGCGCGCGCTAAGGGGTGTTTGAACCAGACTCAACATGCAAAGGTTGGGACGCAACCAGCGGCTCTTATCGCCAAGCAACGACCCGCAAGCTCAGACTACCTCTGGTCATTGCCGGCCGCAATAGCCGAGAGTCCTAGCCCGTCCTAGTACCAGTTTTGTAAGTGGACGGACATTCTGAGGACATCCTGGCTTTGGCAGCACGTTGTTTCGCTAGGTCTCGAGGAACGGCGTGAGACCTCGCGGCGTCATCTCGCGATCTCTTCACGCAGGGTCCTGACTTCGAACACCGGCAACCCGCGCCGAATGGCGTCGTTACGCAGATTCGCGGTTGCATCGCCCTCACCCCGCGCGCCATCCCAAACCAGCAGCACACCGGCTGGCTCGTGGGATTCGGCCGCAAGACCGACAGTCTCATCTAGAATCGCGCCATTGGCTTGCTCATATACTCTGGGGGATGCCGGATCGAGTCCCAGGTCAAACAGGTCGCCGGTGGCCGCCACGTCATCGAGCACGCGGTCAAACAACAAACCCCAGTCGCCAGGGCGGTCTACCACTGATGTCTTACGGAACAGGTCTCGGGCAAAGGGCAACACCACCTGCCGGCGAACTCGGAGCGTCTTGGCCAACTCGAGCGCCAGCAAATCGGCGCCGCAGGAAGCCGAGCAGACCAAAGCACTGACGCGCTGCTCGGCAAATATAGCGGCAATGTTGCCCCGGACAAATTCGATATTACTGAGCGGGAAGTGCGGCGTGTCCGCGCCGGTTTCATCGATCCGCCGTCCGGCCAAGGCCATGATCAAGAGAAGCTCCTCATCGCAGGCTGATCTGGGTTGGCGCCAACGTGGGGAATACCGTGATGCGCAGCCGCACCGCCCCGTAGGGTAACAGCGTCAGCGCTTCTTCTGGCTGCTTGCTTGACACCGGGCTGGCCGGCAGCGGACCTGCAGACTCGTTCACCGTTTGCCACTCAGGCAGCCGCCTTCCAATCACGTGGATTACGATAGGCGCGCCCTCCGGGCTAAAGGGCTGAATGCCCATTGGACGTTCCTCGACGCTGAAGAGCCGTTCTGGCTGCGCGCCGGCTACACCGGCGTCAAGCGCATAATTCCACGGAGATGTCGGATAGATTTCCCAATCCGTGGCCGGACCGGTTTGCTTCAGTTTCCGCCAACTCTCACCAACCGGCAGCGAATAAACCAGCGGCCCGCGTTGAACCGTCACGCCGTCATGAAAGCCGTCCACTGTGACCACCGTCATGGGGAACTTGAGTTCCACCCGGTCGCCCGCCTTCCACTCGCGTCGGATGGTGAAGAACTTCCCGGCCACTGTGCCGGTAACCGCTTCGCCATTCACCCTGACCTGCGCATCGTGCACCCACCCTGGTATCCGGACCACGAGCGGAAATGTGACTGCCCTCTGAGGCTCCACAGCCAGATGGATGGAATCGCGAAATGGATATTCGGTTTGCTCATCGATCGTTACCGGCACGCCATCGCCGACCACGGTTTTGACTTCGCTCGGTCCATAGGCAAGGGCGGCGAGCCCATGATCTGACGTTCCCATCCATAGGCTGGCGGCGAACTTCGGCCACCCTTGATGCAGGTTCGCGGTGCAGCAACCGAAGTTCGGTTCCAGGCCGAACAAGTTCGATTCGGGTCCGTTGTCGGTCCAGTCGCGGCGCGCCAGCGTACAGGAAATCTGATTAGGCTGCTGGTCGTACTGATGTGACCACAGATCCGGCGCCATGGTCGCGGGTAAGGCATTGTAGGTGATCTTCTCCAGCCGGTCTCCCAGTCGTGCATCGCCCAAAATCGCGATCTCTTGCTCCAGTGAGAACATGGCCTCGACCACAGCGCACAACTCCACGCCTTGTGATGGATCGCGGCCCGCGTAGTGCTCGCTGGCACTAAACATTCCGTTGGGCAGACCGTGGTATTGGTCCAGGCGCTGCATCATCAGCGCAGTTGCAATCTCCCCTTCCTTGCCGCCTGTCAGCAGATACCAAAGTGCCGGCGCTTTCATCGCCATCGCCGTATTCACGCCATGCGTTGCGAGATTGATATCGGCCTTGGCCGTGACTTTGTCCGTGTAGCGAAAATTCCGAAACTGCGCGTCCCAGTCGTAGCCCTGCGCCTTCAGCTTACGCGCCAAGTCGAGCAGGTAGGTGTCGCCGGTGCGATTGTAGAGCCACAGAATGCTGAGCACCTCCTCCTGCCACCGGTAAGTTGCCCACTCGTATAGCGGCCGCTCGTCGATGTGCTTGGCCTGATACGCAAAATACTTTTGCATAAGCGGGATCACTCGGGGATCGCCCGTCGCCTCCTGCCACTGCGTCAGCACCTTCAACATGATGAAGTTGGGCCACCAGTCCTGGTTCTTGGCCGGGCCAATGCCTCCGTCGGCCCGCTGGTGCGTCAACGTCCACTCCACCCACTTCTTCGCTTTGGCAATCAGTTGTGGATCGTCCAGCAGGAATGCCAGCGGAACCAGGCCGTCCAGGTAATAGGGACCCCGTTCCCATCCTTCGCCGTCTCCGCCCAGCCAGGCGCTGTTTGGCCCGAGATCCGGCCAGAACTCATCCAAGTGACCGGTCAAGCCCTTGGCCTGGATTCGCAATTGCTCCAGCAGCCAGCCCCGTGGTTTCACCTGGGTTAGACGCAGTGGATAGAAGACGCTCGCTACCAGCGGAGCGCGATTCGGCACTGCGGCAACCGGTTCGACCGCCTGCGCCAGTGAGCAGCAGCAGAGCAGACAAATCAATACACGGTTCCTTACCAACATGTCTGTCATCAGTGTATGCGCTGCACAGTGGGGCGCCGTCGTCGTCGCTGCTCTGCGCTTGCGAGCAGGTTGCCTGCGACCGGTTCTGTGATCACAGGTAGGCGCCCGATAGAATATAAGTTGCACTGCGAATTCCAGCCGCTGTTCGCCAATCCACACCTCGCCACAATCGCCGGTAATTTCTGGCCGCGTGCAATCGACTCGGCCCGTTTTCCCGCCATCCAACGCGATTATCGGATCAGCGCCACCACGACCATTCGCATACAGGAGCATCAACCCAGCGCCGCACCGCGTGGCCAGTTCGTTTTCGTCCATGGCCTGGAAGGGTCGGCCGACGCCGGATACGTCAGAAGCATGTCCCAAGCTGCCCTGGAGCGAGGTTTCGGCGTACATCGCGTGAATCTCCGGAGTTGCGGTGGCACCGAGCATCTCTCGGACACGATGTACCATTCGGGGCTGACATCTGATACAAAGCTCATACTCGAAAACATCCGGCAGCGCTTTGACGGGCTCCTCGTCCTGGTCGGTTTTTCGTTGGGAGGCAACGTGACGCTGAAGCTCGCGGGCGAACTGGGTGATGAGGCGCCGATGACGGCGGCCTGTGCCATTTCAACACCCATTGATTTGGCCGCCTGTGTTCGCACACTCGACCGTCCCGTCAATTACTTATACGCACACCGCTTTCTCTCCCGCTTAAAAGCGCGCGTTATGCGCAAAAACAAGCTCTCTCCCGCGCTCTATCCTGTGACTGGAATCGAGGAAGTGAAGACGATTTGGGACTTCGACGATCGCTTTACAGGCCCTCTCTTTGGATTCGGTGATGCGGCGAATTACTACCGGACACAATCCGCCCAGAACTTCCTCGCTGGGATCCGCGTGCCCACCCTTGTTATTCAAGCGAAAGACGATCCTCTCATTCCGTTCTCGGTCTACGAGCACGAGGCATTTCGGACCAACCCGTTCCTTGAACTCCTGGCCGTCTCCCGCGGCGGCCATCTCGGGTTTCTCTCACGGCAAAAACCCCGCTTCTGGCTCGACCGGGTGGTTCTTGAGTGGACCGAACGTCTGCTCGCTCGGCAAACGCCACAAAATGAAGGCCGTTACGGAACAAACGCCGTAACGCTTACGTCTGAATAAAGGAGCCTGATGCCGGTTTCCACGAGAGGCGGCAAGGCCTGAGAGGATCGAAAAACGTAGGATCCCTGGTCTCGAACCCAAAGCCAACATGACCTTTTCGAAGAAACGCAGAAAATTCCGGCCCAGCGCTTCCTTCGTCGAAGCAGCGCGGATCGCTTTTGAATCCCTCAGCAAGAACAAGCTGCGCAGCTTCTTGACCCTGCTTGGCATTATCCTCGCTACCACCACCCTGATTGCCGTCACAGCCCTCATCAACGGCATGAACCTCTATATCGCCGACAAGGTTTCCGACATGGGCGCCGACGGCTTCCGTGTGGTTCGTATGGCCTTCATCGGTGATTGGAATCCAAAGAGGTTCCTCGAACTGCAGAAGCGCAACCCACAGATCAAACCAGAGGAATACGCTTTCATCAATGAGCGCGCCACGCTGTTGAAGGGCATTGGCATGATGGCCTCCCGGGAGACCCGTGTCTCGCACGCCGGCAAGTCGGTGGAGAGTGTGGAAATCGACGGCATCAGTGCCAACATCCCAGAGATCCAGAACATTCAAGTAGCCGCCGGCCGTGGTATTACCGAGGACGAAGTTCGCCGGCATGCGCCAGTCGCATTCATAGGAAACGACTTAAAAGATCGTTTCTTCCCCGACCGCGACCCGATCGGAAAGACCGTCGAAATCGAGGGCAATCCGTTTGAAGTGGTTGGCGTTGCGAAAGAACTGGGAAGCGTGTTTGGCCAATCCCAAGACAATTTCGTGATGATCCCGGTGGAGAGCTACTTCAAAACCTATGGCGCGCGGAACGGGCTCGAACTGGTTGCAAAGGCCGTCAATCAGACCCGCTTGATGGAAGCAGAGGATGAAGTTCGGATGTTGCTACGCGCCTATCGCCACCTTCATCCCGGGCAGGACGATACCTTTATGATCTTCGGTTCCGATTCCATCATGGGACTGTGGGAGCGGCTCACCTCGACGATTGCAGGCATGGCGGTAGGCATCGTCTCCGTGTTTCTCGTGGTAGGTGGCGTGGTCATCATGAACATCATGCTCGCGAGCGTCACCGAACGCACCCATGAGATCGGCATCCGTAAGTCGCTGGGGGCCCGGCGGCAGGACATCCTGAATCAGTTTCTGGTCGAGTCCTCCGTGCTCGCTTCCACCGGCGGACTTGCCGGCGTCATCATCGCGTGGATGGTGGCCATCCTTGTTCGCAACACTACGCCCGTGCCCATGGCGCTCCCCTGGAGTTCAGTTTTCATCGGTGTCGGTCTGTCGGCAGTGGTTGGACTCTTTTTCGGTATTTATCCCGCGAGGCAGGCCGCCCGGCTCGATCCCATCGAAGCATTGAGAGCGGAAAAATAGAATGAGCTGGCTCTCGTTCGTTAACGGCACATCTCTGGCCTTTCAAACCATCCGCGCCCACAAAATGCGCGCCTTCCTCACTGTCCTCGGCGTCATTATCGGCACCGGCACGATTATTGGCGTGGGTGCGATCCTGACCGGCTTTGACGCGACCATAACGTCTGTGCTTCGTAGTTTCGGGCCCAACTCGATCATTGTCTTCAAATTTCCGGTTGGCTTCCGGTTTCACGATCTCACTCCGGAGGAACGGCTGCGTAAGAATCTCACCTACGACGACACAGTCAGTTTGCGCGAGAAGTGCGCCGCCTGCCAGGAAGTGTCGCCCATGCTTTTCCCGCCGGACCGCACCATAATCAACGCAAAATACAAAGGCAACGATATTTACCAGGTCAACATTTTCGGTGTCGAGGAATCCTACGCTCGAGAGGGCCAGGTTGATCTTCATCTAGGGCGCTTCCTGACGGACGAGGAGAGCCGCCACCGCTTACCTGTCTGCGTGATTGGCGCCGATATCGAAAAAGCACTCTTCTCGCACGAAGATCCTATTGGCAAAATCATCAACGTGGATGGTCGCCAGCTGGAAGTTGTGGGCACCATGCTGCGGCCCGCTGCGTCCTTCTTCGGTAGTGACGATAAGCGCATTCTGCTCCCCTACTTCACCATGCATCGCATGTATCCGACGGCGCATGAGAATGCGATTGTGGTCACCGCTTACGACGGTCAGTTGCCCGCGGCCATTGATGAAACCCGCACCATCCTTCGCATCGACCGAAAGGTCGCCGTGAGTAAGCCCGACAATTTTGCGCTCTCCACCGCTGAGCAAATGGTCAGCGACTTCCGCCAGATCACCTCGATGACCTTCATCGTGATGGTGGTGCTTAGTTCGATCGGTTTGCTGGTTGGCGGCATCGGAGTCATGAATATCATGCTAGTCTCCGTGACCGAGCGAACCCGCGAAATCGGTGTGCGCAAGGCCATCGGTGCGAAGAAATCCGACATCGTGATCCAGTTCCTGATCGAAGCGACCGTGCTCACCGGAATGGGCGGTTTGGTCGGCATCGCATTCGGTTGGTTAATCGCGCTCATCAGCCGCCTGGTCTTTTCCTCCTTGCCCGCCGCTGTTCCGTTATGGGCTGCGGCCTTGGGTATCGGCGTGTCGGTCGGCGTTGGCCTCTTCTTCGGCATCTGGCCGGCCAACAAGGCGGCCCGGCTTGACCCGGTCGAAGCGCTGCGATACGAGTAGCCCTCTGCTATTCTTCGGTTTCCAATGCCGATCCCGAAGCCTGCGTGGTTCACACCGTGCCGCGCAGCCGTTCTGATTTTCCTACTATCGTTTTTCATACGACTCGCTATCTTTGCTCTGGTTGTCACGCCGCATCCAGTCGGACAGGAAAATGAACTCGGACGAATCGCGACGGAAACTGCCCTACATCATCAGTTCGCGAACCCGTATGCTACGCCAAGCGGCCCCACCGCGCATGGCGCCCCCGTGTACCCGCTCATACAAAGTGTTTGGATCGCGCTATTCGGCGACACAGCAGCCGCCGGAATCTGCGCGGCTATTCTGAATATCATCTTTTCCTCAATCGCGGCCGCACTGATGCCGGCACTCGCGGCACAGTGCCGGATTCCTGTTACCGTTGGCATCCTGGCAGGACTCTTCCAGGCGGCCCTTCCGGTTAGCGCGCTCCGTGAACTTTCGTTTTTCGAAGCGACGCTCGTGGCGATGCTGCTGGTTCTGGCTTCATTGATGACTATCCGAATTCTCACGAATGCTCTGTTTTCTGCCCGCAGCGCTGTCGGCTATGGAGTCTTTTGGGGCGTCGTGCTATTGGCCTCGCCCGCTACTGTCCTGGTCTTCCTGGGGTTCTTGTTGATTGGCTTCCACTTCTCATTCAGGCGTTCTCGGAACCGTTCGTACGCCGTCTTTGCCGCCATCGCCGTCGCATCGGCTGGCTTAACCCTTCTGCCGTGGACGGTCCGAAATTACGTCACGTTCGGTAGCTTGTTCTTTGTCCGAGACGATTTCGGCCTCGAATTGAAGGTCTCCAATAACAGCCAGGCATTGCCGCTCATGGAAGACAACATTTTGCTGCCTTACTTTCGTGCGATGCATCCGTTCTTCAGCGCTGACGAGGCCCAGCTCGTCCGCTCCGTCGGAGAAAAAGAGTACAACCGGCGCGCTCTCCAGTCTGCTTTCGACTGGATTGAAGGCCATCCGGAACAGTTTCTGATGCTGACTGTTCGGCGCTTCGCCATCTTTTGGTTCATGCTGGGATGGCCGCCCTGGAAGGCTCTTTTTCTCATACCGATGGTACTTTTGGGCGTGGACGGATGCGTTCTTATGATTCGCAGCCATCCTATCGCCGGTTGGACGATTGCATCCATCCCGATTCTCTTTCCGCCGGTTTACTATATTGTCCAGACCTCCAGCTGGTACCGGTTTCCAGCGTATTGGACTGTTTCGTTCTTTGCTTTTTATGCCATCGCCGACCACTTCCGGCCCGAAGAATCAATGGATGCGTACGAACTGGAATGCATCGTCGAGGACGCCTTAACCGCCGAGGTGCCGTGAGGTGTTTTCCCTGGCATATACTAAGGTATATGCCATAAAGGAGGAAGTGTAAGTATGCGGAGAACTGCCAAGATCTTCAAGAACAACCGGAGCCAAGCTGTACGGCTTCCTAAAGAGTTTCAGTTCGTCACCCCAGAAGTGTTCATACGCAAAGAAGGGGACGACGTGATCCTGTCGGCTCGCCCCCAGGATTGGTCGGAATATTTGAAGTCGGGCCCGGTTGCCTCGGATGAGTTCATGGAGGGGGTAGAGGATCTGCCTACGCAGGAGCGCGACCTCCGATGACCTATTTGCTGGACACCGATATTTCCTCGTACATCATGAAGCGGTCTCACGATGTGGTGTTGAAGCGACTGCAGCGCGTTCAAGTTGGCGACGCCGGCATCTCGGCAATAACGAAATCGGAACTCGAATTTGGCGTCGAGGTATCACCGCGGCGACAACAGGATCGTGCGGCGCTCGATGAATATCTTCGCTATGTCGACGTCCTTGATTATCCGCGCGACGCGGCACGCCACTATGCGCAAATACGCGCTGCACTAAAGGCAGCGGGAGCCATGATTGGAGCCAACGACCTCTTCATCGCCGCGCATGCGCGCTGTCTTGGTATGACTCTCGCGACAAACAATACGCGTGAGTTCAGGCGCGTAACCGGGCTCAAACTCGAGAACTGGACCAAACCGAGTCACTGAGGAGAACATCAGGCGATGCTACAAAAGGGGAGCTCCGCATGATTAGCCGGTGCAGCTTCCAGTGGCGATTGACAGCGAGTGTAGTAGAGGCTTCGGACGAGAATTTGCAGCCTCAGAAAGCCCGGGCTGTTCGAAAGAGATAGATGGCGCCGCCGCTCTCCAGGAAAGGGCCTGGACCGTCGCGCGCGAGCACAGCCCGGGCGGCGTCAGTGTGGAATCCGCCGTCAGCTGAAAGCAACGGAGTGCCTGCATCGATGTGATACAAAGCGCGAACCGCTGCGGCGTCTTCCTCCAAGCCGCGGAAGCTTCCGAGGTCCCAGCGCCGCCAGAGTACGTGTACGCCGTCAAGAATCCACTCACTGGTTCCCTCAGCATGGGCAACGGGAAAAATGGTCCGGTCTCCGCACCAGGCGTAGCGCAGGATTAACGCCGTTTCCCGGTCAGTCAGCAGGATTGTTCCTGGCGTGATGAGTTCGTGTAGCCGGTTTGCTGCGCTCAAGGTTGCTCGGTAGTCGCCTTGTGTGGGATTGATGTTGTTCGGGTCGAGCGAACTCAAGCGGGGCCATGCCAGCAGCACGACCAATGCTGCCGCGATCGCCGTGAGCGGCCGGTTGCGCAGAATTCGCTCTATGCCGTGTGCCGTGACTGCAGCCAGCAAGATGCACAGCGTCGCCGAGTGGCGCGACTGGCCATAGGGATACAGCCGTAGTATCCCTGCACTCATCGCCAGCAATAGAGCGGTAAGCGTTGCGGCAACCACTGCCCTTCCTGACGGACTTCCGTTCGACGGCTTCGCGGCAGCTACGCCAGCCGGCCGAATCCAGAAAAGATACAGGCCGGTCCCGAACGCCAGCATGGACAGTACCCCGAGGACCTTCGAACTCATCAAATAGGAGAACAGGCGAGTTGTTCCCAGGGCAAGAAAAACCAGGAGTGGCTGCCCCGGCAGGGGGAAGGCAAGCGCGAGGTAGGTGTCGGTGCGCAGCTGGAAGATCGGTCGTGCGAATTCAACTTGGATGACGTTGCGGTAAAGCCACCAGCAGGCGAGCAGAACGAGTACTTGGGCAACTGCCCAGAGCCACCAAAATCGGATGCCGGGTCGCACTTGGTAGCCGCGTATCAATGTGTAGACGGCCAATGCAGCCAAAAAGGAGAATTGCGAATACTCAGTGAGAACGCCCGTCGCCAAGACCACCGGAAGCAAGATGGCGGAGACGAGTGAGTTTCGAAGCGCGCCTTCGGTCAATACCAAAGCGAGTGCAGCAAGACCAGCGGCGATTTCGTAGCCCCGGGCCTGGGCGCTCAGCAAGACTAGATTCGGGCTGAGGCTGAGTATGGCCATTGCCAGTAATCCGGTGCGCGCGTAGCCCAGAGTGCTCAACCAGCGGTAGACAAGAAGCGGGCCGATCGTGCCGGCAAGAAGTGGCAGCGCGCGCAATGCCCAGCGCGACGTACTCGCCGCCAATACGACATGCAGAATCCAATAGAAAAATGGTGGATGGCCAAATTGGTTGGCGTTTGCCAGCCAATCTGAAGGCAGAGAAAAGTATAGATGCTCCAGTTCATCCGGATTCAGGAAGGTGAGGCTCGCCGAATAGACGCGCCAACAGGCACCGATCAAGAGAATGAGCGCAGGCAAAAGCGTGCGCGGGGCAGTCGGAAGAGTCAAGTTGTACGGGATTTGCTCATAGTCTAACCTGCTGAGCTCTTTTCCCGCAAAACAGGCCTTATGCGAAGGAACAGGGCGTTCTCGTGAGAGCAGGGCGCCGTAAAGGCATCCCGTGTCCTTCCGCACAGAGCGGGCGATAGTACCTCTTAACGCCCACCACTGAGTGGTAGGCTCGTCGGTGGTGCGGGGAATGGAATGTACTTCTGAGCCCGGCAACCTGCCAAAAAACGCGGGGGGTCTATAATGTTTTGGCGCAACATAAAACAGAGGGCTATTCTTCTGTTTTAAACGGCGTACAATGGGGAATGTTTTTTCACCGCCAGAAGATGGCCCTCGGTTGGCGGCATCGCGGCCGGATGAGGCCTAAGCAATTTCTTCCTACCGTCTCCCCCCTAAATAAAGTTACGTTGACGGTTTCCTGCGATGCTTCTGTTTGCATACTGGTGAGGACCTACAGCGGGAGTCATCTCTGGAGGGAGTGGTGAGGCAGACCAGCGAGTCTCGATTTCTGATGTGCCCTCCGCATCATTTTGATGTTGAGTACGTGATCAACCCTTGGATGCAGGGTCAAATCAAAGCTGCCGACCAGGAGCTTGCATCCAGGCAATGGATGCGGTTTCACTCGCTGTTAAGCCATTATGCCGATGTAGAGCTCATGCCCGCCGTGAGCGGGCTGCCCGACCTCGTGTTCACGGCCAACGCTGCGTTGGTGTATAACCAAGCCGCTGTTCTTAGCAGCTTCCGCTGCCCGGAACGACAACCGGAGGCGCGTTTTTATGCCGATTGGCTTTTCGCAGATGGCTTCCAGGTGAAGACGCTACCATCGGGAACGTTGTTCGAGGGAGCAGGAGATGCGTTGTTTGATCGCGATACCAAAGCCTTGCTGTGGTTCGGCTATGGATACAGGTCCGATGCTGGGGCTTTGCCCTCTCTGCAGAAGTTGATTGATGTAGAAGTACAACCGCTACGACTTTGCGATCCGCGCTTCTATCATCTCGACACCTGCTTCTGTCCCTTAGAAGGAGGCTTCCTCCTCTACTATCCAGCAGCATTCGATCAGGCTGCAAACGCGGCAATAGAATCCAGAGTTTCAGCCGACCGGAGATTGGCTGTAAGCGAAGAGGATGCCATTCACTTCGCATGCAACGCTGTGAACATTGGAACGAAGGTGATGCTGAACTATGCGACACCAGCCTTGGCAGCATGGTGAATGCCCGCAGCTTCGAGGTCATTCGAACGCCTATGTCGGAGTTCATTAAGGCGGGGGGATCCACGAAGTGTCTCTCGTTACGTCTAAACGAATGCTAAGTGGTTACAAGTCTGCTGTCCCCAGCGGGCCACCGTGTGGCATGGAGCCGCCCGCGCTTTCGAAGGCGTCACGATTGCCGGGCTGGCCATCCGAATCGAAATAGCGCCAGGCATCGTGGTAGTGACCGCGTTTAGTTCGGCGAACATCAGCGCTCGTGGGGCGTCCTCGATGTGCGTTAAGCGAGATCCCGGAATCTGCTCGGCGACTGCTTCCTCAATGATGTGGGCATCGCCTGTGCTGTCCTCGACCAGAACAATCGTCGGCGGACAAAGAGTTGTGTCTGACAAAGTGACCATCCATTAACGCCTTGGATTCAACCGCCCGTTAAGTTGTGAGCCTGGCTTTTCCGGCTGCGAAGCCTTTACAAACCGCAACCAGTAAGAACTTACCCAAGGTCTTGACGCATCCGATATGGGACCAAAGGCGTATATCGCTGGCTCATTCTTTTGATTCATTCTCAAATTGTGTCCTGTGGAAGCTATACGCCGCGGAGACAGCCATGGCGTTCGCAACCAGAATCCCAATAGCCGGAATGGCAACGAAGGGCGGAACCGTAACCATCCGTTTGCCGCGCGACCACGCAGCCCACAACACCAGCCCGGGTGCCGGGTACATGGAACGGTGGCGCTCTTCGGCGTCCGGAAACGACAAGAACACCGGCGATCCATATTCCCTGGGCCTCGAATACTCGCTGCGCGGATACGACCCGGTGGCCCGGCGACCTTTGGTGCAGTCGATATTTCAACTGCAGAACTTGAAAACCGGACTTTCGTGTTCTACCGAGGTGTGCTGGCACGGACCACTTCTCACCGAGGGATCGAGTGCTCGCGCCTTCACCAAGAACTTCTGGTTCCGATACGTGGTCGGGACTCCCAAAGCCGGGGGCGTGCTGTTGTCGTTCCGGGCAAAGGACGAGACCTGGCGGTTCCGAACGATCAACAGAATGACAACAGAACCGCCAAATGAACAGAACGGCGTCAGCTCGGCAGTTGCCTTCGACCTCGACTTGCTGCTGAAGACCCTTGCACCTGGTTGGAGATCACTGAGGCCCTCGGAGGACGCAGCGGCTAAGGAGCCTCCTGAGGCTACTACCAGTTCCCAACCGGGGCGCGGCGTTTCATACTTCGTGCTTGCCGCGCAAATGGCCGTGAGCGGGAGGGTCCATTGCGACCGATTCCAGATCGACTTCGAGGGCCACGGCAGTTTTGAGCATCAATGGGGAACGGCTCGTGGAGATACCTAAGGTCGGATCAGCTTCTCGCCACCGACGTGCTACTGGCCGATCTGCGGCTGGAAGGATGGGAGGGATGATGCTTTAACCGGGATCAGTTGACTCCCGCTGACCAAAATGTCGCCCCGGCTTTCCGTGTAATTCGTAGAGCCGGATGTGGGCATCCTGGTCAGGGTAAGGTGATGCGATACAAATTCCGGTGCGCCGTGGTATTCACATAGGCGAAATGAGAAGGGTCTTTGCCAGGCACGAGTTCGGCGCGCGGCACTGATTCGGCGCCCGGTATAACACTCGCGTCGGCCGCCGGCTGGATACCTCCTGGCGGAAACGGAGGCAGGCTTTCCCCAGGGCCGACTGGAATCGCCAAGCTTCGTCCAGGGCTGGTGCGCGACGCGTCCTCGACAGGGATGAACAGGAATCTTCCGTTCGGCGACCAACTTGGGATGCAGAAGCTCAAACAGATGCTCACCGGCGGACCACCTTCCACCGGAATTGCCACGATTCCCACATGGTGCCCGTTTGCAAATGGAATCACCGCCATCACCCATCGCCGGCCGGGCGATACACCTTGAATCTCACTGATCGGGTAGGGGACGACCTTTGAACGCCCGGAGCCGTCGAGGTTGATCTGCTCCAGATAATTGAAAGTCCCCTCGGTCGCTCGAAACAAAATTTCCCTGCGGGGACCGAAGTGCGGCGATGTCTCGCCGCCGGAACCAAGCCGGCTGGCAGGCGAGCTTCTATCAACAGGGGCCAGCCACAACTGGGACTTTCCATCGGTACCCGCCGTGGAATACACCACTTGTTTGCCATCCTGAGACACATCATAGGAGAGCATAGGAATCCCCGGAAACACCGCTTCACTCTCGCCGGATTCGACCGACATGCGCCAAAGCTCCGGGCCCGCGCGCGCCGACTCACGCCGGAGCAGGTAATAGAGAAGCTTATCGTCCGCGCTAAAAGCAGGAGGCGAAGGATCCGCCACTACTTCTCCCTCCGACGACATAGAACGATCCCCGCCGGCATCATGAAGCCAGATCGAGCTTTGCTGCACTCCCATGGAGGTGATCAGAGAGCGGCCGTCCCGCCCCACAGCCAAGCCGTCCTCTTCCGTGGGGCCGAAGGTTATTTGCTCCGAGTGTCCGTTGGGGAAACGCTGTCGCCATAGGTGGCTCTGCCCGTCCACGGCGGCAATGAAATACATCCATGCACCATCGGGCGACCAACCGGCGGAGGTGCAGGGACCGTCCGGCCCGATGGATCTGGTGGGAGACACCCCGTCCAGAGAAATGAGCCGGCACGGCCCCCAGCCGCCTTTCCCGTTCATTTCGACCACCAAGGCTGATCGGCGGTCGGGAGAGGCGTAGGAGTAATGAGCCATGCCGCGTTCGTGCGGCGGAAAGTACAGTTCCCGGACATGTTCGGGAGCGACTGTTCCGGTGACAATTCCCAGGTGCATACCGGATCGGATTCGGGAGAAGAGGAGTTGGTGTTCGTCAAGCCAAGTCAGTCCCGCGGCGTTCTTGAGAAGAAGGTGGGAGTCGCCGCCCAAGATGGAGACCGAGTACGTCGAGAAACCAGGAGCTTCCAGCACGGTGTAGGCGACTTGAGAGCCATCGGGCGAGAAGGCCAGACTGTATTTCAGCCGCGGGTCGTCTGTAAGGCGCTTGGATTCGCCGTCGGGAAGCGTCTTTACGTAGACTTGATCGGCCGTCAGGAAACTGCTGCTTCCACGGATGAAGGCAAGCATGCGGCCGTCCGGCGACAGCGCGGGAATCACGGCGGAATCCGTGAAATCGGTTAGCTGGGTGTAGGTCACGGCAGCCCGATGCGGACGAAGGGAAAGATAAAGCGCCAGGCCGGCGATCGCCAACGCCGCGCAGACACACGCCACAATCACCCAGGGAAAAGGCCTTGGCGGCGGAGGCGCCGGGGAGGGGAGGGCCGAGGTTGGTGGGTTCTGGTTTGGCTGGGCTGCTGCTTCCGACGGTACGACCGGGTCTGCGACAGTTCTGTGTGTGGCGACTGGCTGCGCACCATTGGAAACCACAGCGACGTCTGCAATGAACCGGTACCCTTGCCTGGGCAGCGTTTCGATATAGACAGGTTGCGACGCTGCCTCGCCCAGACTCGCCCGGATCTGGCGGATGCAGTAGTTCAGTCCTTGATCGAATTCGACGAAAGTGGAGTCACCCCAAATGCGGCTGCGCAGCTCTTCGCGGGAGACGGTCTCTCCGGGCCGTTCAACCAGAACCTCAAGGACGCGCAGCGGCTGGGGCTGAATTCTGACAGCCTGTCCGTCGCGGAAGAGCTTTCCCGCCTCACAGTCGAATTCAAAGTCACCGAATCGCCGCCGGCCGCGGCCATTCGTTCCCATAACCGGCCTCGTTCTAGCAGTGTAAGTCATTCCGAACCGGCAGCGCGGTGCGGGGAGGACGGTGCGCCCCTTCCGTTGTGAGGATCCGGCTATCGCCCTCAGAACAAAGTATTTGCGCTCCTCATGTGAGATGAGGAAGAAACTCAGCGGTTTCCTCAGCCCGGAACGCGGCGATCTGTGGCAAGATGTGTGGCAGACATGTTAGGCGCGTAACAGATGCTGATCGCGCTTGTCGCCGTGGAGAACGATGACAAAGGAGAACTTACGTGAGAGACGACACTGTTGTAAATGACAACACCAAAATGACTGCCGATGAATCCCCTGCGGAAAAGAGCGAAGAACTAACTCCGAAGGAACAGGAACAAGTAGCCGGTGGAGCGGCTGACAGTTTCTTGTGGTTCCCCGATCCCCATCGGTGAGTGCTCTTCTGATCCTTGGGTGTTTGGGCCATCGAATGTGTCCACTTCGGCTGACTCGGGGGCCTCGGCCTACGTTATGGTCTTCATTAGCTACCGCAGGTCCGACACGGAGGGGCAAGCAGGCCGTCGATTCGAGAATCTGTCCAACCGGTTTGGGAAGGACGGGGTATTCATCGACGTCAAGGGCATAGAGAAGGGACGGGATTTCCGAAAAGTCATTGAGCAGCGGACTGAATCCTCCAGTGTCCTGATCGTGATGATCGGCAAGGATTGGGTCGCCGCAGCGAGTGAAGGCGGCCGGCGGCGCCTCGACAACCCGGGTGACTTCGTCCGGCTCGAAATCGCCGCTGCATTGAAGCGTGAATCCCCGTTATTCCGGTCCTGGTTCAAGACGCAAGAATGCCCCGGGAGGCTGAGCTTCCCGATGACCTAAAGCCGCTGGTGTATCGGGATGGCGTTGAGCTGAGCCACCCCCGTTGGGACTCGGACGTAAAGGAACTCATCACCGCCCTGGAGCCTCACCTGGGCACGAGTCCGAAGCCGGCTCCCCCGCGCTGGGGGCGGCACTTTGGGCGGGCGTCGGTGGTCGCGGCTGTGGCGTTGGCGCTCTTGGCCTTCGCCTACTATGAAACTGCATCCCCCACCCCGGCGACGGGCTCCCGGACCAACCCCGCAACCCCTGCCAGCCAGGCCGGGACCGGCCTTCCTCCCCATCAGCCCCGCCGCTCGCGCTAAGCCCGGACTGCGGCCGCTTGGGCTCCTCATGCGAGATGAGGAACAAACTCAGACGGTTCCTCAGGTCATATTGCGAAATTCTGTGGCAACGTTTCAGGCAGGCATGGTGAAAGCAAAACGACTTCTTCTCGCATTTCTCTTATTGACCGCAACGGCCTTCGCCGCTTCGAGCGACGGGAACGCGGCCGCGGCCTGGAAAAAAGCCGGTGCGGATGATGGGCTGCGGCAAGCCTTCGAGCG
Organism: uncultured Acidobacteriaceae bacterium; assembly: GCA_963740005.1. Classification (GTDB taxonomy): domain Bacteria; phylum Acidobacteriota; class Terriglobia; order Bryobacterales; family Bryobacteraceae; genus CAJCIT01. Next base: position 65,818 of record CAVUCO010000056.1, read on the forward strand.
AGCGATGTATTCGGTGAAGGACGGCGGCAATGGGACTTGGCGCGGTGCGAACGCCGCTCAGCGATTGACGCTTGAGTTCAGCGACCAGGGCGCACGGCTGAGCCATCCGGACGGTAGCGTGAACTTCCGCTTGACGGGTTATGGCTACGGCGATCGACTAGTGGAGCCAGCGAGCGCCAAACCAAAAGCGGTTGGCAATCGCGTTGAGTACCAACGGGGCGATCTTACCGAATGGTACGTGAACGGACCGCAAGGCCTGGAGCAAGGTTTCACCTTGGTTCAACGTCCTGGGACGGACCTCGCAGGCGAGCCGTTGGTGATCGCGCTTGGCGTGAGCGGAGAATTGCTGCCGGCGCAAGAAGCGAAGCCGGGCGCGGTTGTCCTCAGGTCAGGCAAGGGTGTGGTGCTGCGTTATGCGGGGTTGAAGGCACTGGACGCGCGAGGGCGCGCTCTTCCGTCACGGCTGGAGGTGCGGGGCGATGAGATCCGGCTGGTGGTGGAGGACCACGATGCTCAGTATCCGCTGGTGGTGGACCCGACGTGGACGCAGCAGCAGGAGCTGCTTGCTTCCAATGGCGCGGCGAACGACTGGTTCGGCTCCTCGGTGTCAGTGAGCGGGGACACGGCCGTTGTTGGGGCTCAAGGAAAAACCATCAATTCGCATGCCTACCAGGGAGCCGCGTACGTGTTTGTGCGCGCTGACGGAGTGTGGACGCAGCAGGCGGAGCTGACTGCTTCCGATGGTGCGGCGGACGACGAATTCGGCGTGTCGGTTTCGGTGAGTGGGGACACGGCAGTAGTTGGTGCTCATTTTAAGACCGTCAATTCGCACGCCACGCAGGGAGCCGCCTACGTGTTCGTACGTAGCGGTGGGGTTTGGAGCCAGCAGGCGGAGTTGACTGGTTCCGACGGCGCGGCGGGCGATCAGTTCGGCTCGGCCGTTTCGGTGAACGGAGACACGGCGGTGGTCGGGGCATTTGTCAAGACCATCAATTCCCAGTCAGGCCAGGGAGCTGCATACGTTTTTGTTCGGAGCGGCGCGGTCTGGAGCCAGCAGCAGGAGTTGATTACCGCCCATGGCGGGCAGAATGACTGGTTCGGCTACTCTGTGTCGGTGAACGGGGACACCGCACTGATCGGGGCTCTCGAGGTTAACCAACAGGGCCTTGCGTGGGTGTTTGTGCGCAGCGGCGGAGTCTGGAGCGAGCAAGGGGGGTTGCTTGCCTTCGACGGCGGGGCGGGGGACAATTTCGGAGTCTCCGTTTCGGTGAATGGAGACACGGCGCTGATCGGGGCGTCTGGCCATACCGTCAATTCGCGAGCCAGCCAGGGAGCGGCATACGTGTTTGTGCGGAGTGATGGAGCGTGGTCACAACAGCAGGAGCTCATTGCTTCGGATGGCGCGGCGGAGGACAGTTTCGGCGCGTCCGTGTCGGTGAGCGCGGACACTGCGGTGATCGGAGCGTCTGTCAAGACCATCACCTCGAACTCCGACCAGGGCGCCGTGTACGTGTTTGTACGCAGCGGCGATACATGGAGTCAGCAGCAGGAGTTGACGGGTTCGGACGGCGCGGCGAACGATAGGTTCGGCTATTCCGTGTCGGTGAGCGGGGACACGGCAGTGATCGGGGCCCCCTTCAAGACCATCAATTCGCTCTCGAGCCTGGGAGCGGCCTACGTGTTTGTGCGGCCGAGGCTCGGGACGAATGCGCTGGTGGTTGGCAGCACCGGAGGAAGCTCATCGGTGGTCCTCACTTACAGTGGCGAGTGGACCGCGACCGCCAACAATTCCTTCCTGCATATTTCCGCCGGGAGCGCCAACGGGAGCGGTAACGCATTGATCGTGTTTACGTACGACGCGTTCGCCGGCGCGGGGAGTCGAACCGGGACGCTGACCATTGCAGGACTGACGCTCACTGTGACCCAGGCGGGAACGAACTACATGGGTCCGCGTCCGGTGGTCACGCTGGTGCCGCGCGGTGTGACTCCGGTCGATGACGTGGCTGTGGACAGCAATGGCTACGTGTATATTGCGAACACCTTTAACAGCATGATCAAGGAGTGGAGGGCCTCCTCGAATCAGGTAACGGCTCTGGTGTCCTCCGGACTGGCGGGGCCGCACGGCATAGCGGTGGACGGTGCGGGCAACGTCTTCATCGCGGATACGAATGACGGCGCTGTTAAGGAATGGGACGCCGGGGAGCAGCAGTTGATCACGCTAGTGTCGGGTCTGGATCAACCTTTGGGCGTGGCGGTAGACGTTTTGGGGAACGTCTATATCGCAGACACCGGCAACAACGCCATTAAGGAGTGGAACGCCTCGACGCGCCAGGTAACTACGCTGGTGTCAGGTTTGAATGAGCCTTTCGGCGTTGCGGTGGACGTTGCCGGGAATGTCTATATCGCGGATTCTTACAACAACGCCATCAAGGAGTGGAACGCCTTGACTACGGAGGTGACCACGCTGGTCTCTTCGGGGCTGAGTTCGCCTTTGGGCGTGGCGGTGGACGGCTCCGGGAACGTCTACATCGCGGACACGGGTAACAACGCCATCAAGGAGTGGAGCGCCTCGACACAGCAGGTCACCACGCTGCTCGCTTCGGGGTTGAATTTTCCCGGGGGAGTTGCGGTGGACGGGACCGGCAACGTTTATATCGCCGACAATCTGAATGAAGCGATCAAGGAGATCCCGAACGTATATATCGGGCCGACCGCGATAACGGAGCCTGTCACTGCGGGATCTGACGCGCTGCTTCCGGTGCTTCCGTCGACGACTTCGCTGACCGGGTTCTTCGAGCCTACCAGCGACCAGAGCTGGCTGACCATTGGAAGTATTACGAACGGCGCCATTGGCTTCTCGTTCTCGGCGAACACATCGACGTCGCCCCGCGTGGCGCACATTGCGGTTCTGGGGCACCAGATCACGGTGGGCCAGGATTTCACGACTCCGGCGGAGTTCAGCGATGTGCCCTCAACCGCCTCGTACTACGATGCGGCGAACTTGATGTTTCTGACTGGGGTCACGACCGGGTGCGTCGGGGGCAGCACGCCACAGACGCGCATGTTCTGCCCGAACGACAGCGTCACCCGCGAGGAGATGGCTGCCTTTATTGTTCGGGCTGTGACGGGCACCACGACGCCGGCCAACTACAACCCGACGCCATACTTCACCGATGTCCCGACGACGAATCCGTTCTTCCCGCACATTCAGAAGATGGAGGAACTGGGCATCACGGACGGCTGTGCAACCGGGCTATTTTGTCCGACAGACACGATTCCGCGCTGGGAGATGGCGATCTTCATGGTTCGGGCCCGGCTGGCATTGTATGGGGCAACCTTCAGCTTTAATCCTACCCCGTATTTCGCGGACGTTCCTACAAACGTGGAGGGCAACGGCGTGCCGTTTCCATTCATCCAGCGCGCGTACGAGGAGCACATCACCAGTGGCTGCGGAACCAGTCCGTTGATTTATTGTCCGGACGAATTGGTAACACGCGGGCAGATGGCGTCATTTATCATGCGGGGCTTGTTCAATGAGACGACGCTTCTGGGTCCGACCGCGCCAATTTTGACGGGCGTGAGTCCGAACGCGATGGCATCGACACCAGGTACGCAGATCTCGGTGACGATTACGGGCGTCAACACGAACTTCCAGATGGGGGATACGGTGACAGTGCCGAGCGGTATGTTGGCGGTGAGCGACGTGACGGTAAATTCGGCGACCTCAATCTCGGCGATGCTAACGGCGAACGCGAACATAGTGGCCGGGCCGCAGGCGCTGGTGGTGACCAGCGGCGGCATGAATCTGGCGCTACCGCTGGCGGTCAAGGCGGGGACGTACTGAGGGCGCTGCCGGTGCGTGCGGGAACGTGGTGCAGAGTCAGGGGTTTAGTGCTTAATCGCGTCAAATTGTCTTCAGAACAACGCCGGTTCCTGGTGCGCCGGCGGCTGAGCCTTCCGCCTCGCGAGATCGGCGCGGTAATGAAGCCGATCATCCTTCAACAGGCCGGCTACCATCAGGACTGCCATTTGCCGGTTCCTTCCGCGCGGGCATTTGGTAGCTTCGACCCAGGGGCGACCGATCAGGTGACCCGGGCGGGCACCGCAATCCACCCCGGACCGACGCATAGCTCTTGACTTGGTAGCACGGTTGCTAGTCGTGTGCCACCGTCTGCTTGGCGAAAACACCGAACTCAAATCGCAAAAACTTCGGATCGTCGCTGTGGTCTACTGGCTCCAGCAACCCCGCCGCGGTAGCTCCCCCGTAAGCCGAAGGACCAACCGCAACCCCCATGAGAATTGCGCCGGCTGTATCGTTGCCGCCTCCAGCAGTTCTCTTCAGCGACTTCAAACGCCATCCTGTCCGCTGGAAGATTCAGTTGAGTTTTCTTCTTTATCTGCAGGCTTACGCCGACCGGCGCCTGACTGACCTGCGCCGGGCTGCTACCTGCAACCGCCTGCACCAAGCTTGCCTCGGTCTGGGATAGTGCCCTAGCACTTGAGCCGCCGAACACAGTCACGCAGCTGCGAAACATTGTTTCCTGAGTAGCTACAAGCACTTCCGCGCGTCCCTGCTTAGTGGTCGCTCACCATACCCCGACAATTGGTCTTGGTTGAGGGAGCAACGCCGACCAGGGTGGGTTTGAATTTTCAAAATCCGCTCGCTACATGAACCTGATCACGAGCGGTCGGCTCGATCGATTCTAGCGTTCGAAGGGGGAACAAAGAAAAAGGAGGTTGCCTGAGTTGCCTGATCAGAATGAGTACTTCGTTTCGCAATCCGCTCCATCGAGCTGTTTGGGTTCGTTTTTTCGGCGAACCTTCCAGCCTGGTGCCGCTTTCTATACGGAGCGGCAAGCCGGTTGCGGACCTCTCAAGCAAATTGAATAAGCTCAACAGCATCATAGATGAGTTTGAACGCACAGGCGCTCGGCGGTTGCCTGAGTTGCCTGATCAGAATGAGTACTTCGTTTCGCAATTCGCTCCATCGAGCTGTTTGGGTTCGTTTTTTCGGCGAACCATCCAGCCTGGTGCGGCTTTCTATGCGGAGCGGCAAGCCTGCTGCGGATCTCTCAAGCAAAATTGGATAAGTTCAACAGCATCAGAGAGATGAGTTCGAACGCACAGGCGCTCGGCAGTTGCCTGAGTTGCCTGATCAGAATGAGTACTTTCGTTTCGCAATCCGCTCCATCGAGCTGTTTGGGTTCGTTTTTTCGGCGAGCCTTCCAGCCTGGTGCGGCTTTCTATGCGGAGCGGCAAGCCTGTTGCGGATCTCTCAAGCAAATTGAATAAGTTCAACAGCATCATAGAGATGAGTTCGAACGCACAGGCGCTCGGCGGTTGCCTTTTCGGCAACTCACTGAGCGGTTGGAAAGAAGCCAACTTCGTTTCGCAAAAATCGGTTGGAACCCGAACACCGACGACACCACGCCCCTTACGTTGGACGCCGGAATGCGCTGCCGTACTCGCGTTATGGATAGAGTGACTGTCGTCAGATTGGACGGAAACCGGTTTTGGTTGAACTGAGCCGAGACCACTTTGTTTACGGCGGCCCGGATCAGGGTCCGGCATTGCTGCCCGCAGTTATGGGAACAGGATTGGATTTACCGCAACTCGACGACACTCCAGCGTGCCTGAATAAGACCAAATTGTGGATCGAGCAAGACGTCTTCGTAGCGCTGCAGAACACGGCGACGCCTGATGTGAAAAGGCAATAACAAGGCCGTAGATAGCATCGGTAGCGGTTCAGCCCGCTCTGCAAGGTTTAACCAATATCGGCGGGCTTGGTGCGTCTACTCAATTCCTGTCTACTCAATCCCTTGACAGTTGGTCGCGATGGGCAACATACTGCTAACGCTGGACACCTGGGCCCGGCGAGGAGGGAGGTCAAATGAAAAAGAAACGGATGGCGGCTATTCTGTTGCCAGCGGCCTTGGCATCGGTGCCGGTCCTTGCACAGGATACACAACCCAAAGACACGGTCGACCTCGACTCGGTTATCAAGCAGGTGACGAGTGCCCTCGACGACTACCAGAAGAACCTCGGAGGCGGTGTCGACGCACTTCCGCCCCTGGCCTCGGCGGAATTCGATTTCAAGACCACGGTCGGCAAAACCGTTGGCGGCTCCATCAACGTTCTTGTCTTCAAGATCGGGGCTTCGCACGAGAAAGATGTCGTGAATGACGTTACCTTTACTTATGCTCTTCCCAAGCCTCCGAAATCGGCAGCGGCTGCTCACACCAAGAAGCCCCCGACCTTAGAAGACGAGCTTGCCAATACGATACAAGCTGCAGCAGCGGCGGTAAAGACCGCTGGTACGCTTGGGAAATTGAACTTCAGTAAGCTCTCTGTGAACATACAGTACGGCGTTAAATGGGATGGAAACGGCGGAGTCAACATTCCGGTCAGCCTTGTAACCGTCGGGCTGAGCGGCGATGTGAACAAGAACACCGTGCAGTCGGTGAAGCTGACATTTGGACAGTAACCGGGCGGTATGAAACCGAGCACCCGGCCTGCGCCGCAGACCTCTGGGTCCGGTTATGCAATCGCTCACTGGTTCGTGATGGTAGCGATGCTGCCGTCCAGCTTCGTCAGTTCCACCGTAAACTTCTCGTTGTAGGTTTGCGCACGGTCTTGCAGCACGCTCAATGCGACTGCTTCACCGAGCCGGATGGATGTGTCCGTATCGCTGCGCCAGTGAATACCGGCATGGAGGCCGTGACCGAAACTGATGTTGTGCGCTAGCTTATGTAGCTCGCCATTGACGGTCATTTGTCCGGCCTCAGCTCCGGTGTAGGAGCTCAGCGTGGTGCCGTCCGCCGACGGAACCTGCGGGTTTGGAATGACAAAAGCGCCGTCGAAAAAGAACTTTAAGGCAGTAATGCAGGCGCCTGCCACGGCGCCATGCCCCGTGGGATAGGCCGGGTGGGTGGGCGAACCTTCCGGAAAAGCCTGAGATAGAAAATAGCTGTTGTTCGAGGAGAAACTGTTTTGGACGGCTTGTGAGTTGAGCACGGTCGGGCTCGGTTGGCCTTCAATCGTGTTGCCTTGGCCCGTCTGGATTAGGTGCACGAGCGCGCCGCCGGATTCCGGACGATGCCGGAGGTGCACGAACCACTTCTGGTACCAGACGGCTTTGAGCGCCTCGCGGGCCACTGAAGTCAAAGTCGCGGCGATGTCGGGCTGGCCGAAGGTCGCAAATCCGTTCTGGGTCTTGGAATGGTTGTAAGGATTGCCCGGGTTCAAAGGCACCGGGTTGCCGCCGTTCATCGTGTTCGCCACCAGGTAAGCGATGAAGTATGCCTGATACAACACGTCGACGTGGGTGTAGGCGGCCAAGCCCCGGCCATCGTGGAGAAAGACCGGCGTATCAGGCTGGAGCGACAAGCCGCTGGAAATCCCGTTCTGCACCTGAAGAAAGGTGACGGGATCTTTCATGTAATCGACGCCTGGCTTCGATGTCGTGTACTGCTGCACGATGGGCAATGCGCCAAGGCTCGTGTTCTGGAGTAGTAACTGCGAGAGATACGGGCCAACTGTCTCGCCGGCGAAACCGCCGCGGAATAACAGGGCGGGTGTAACTTGGCCAGCTTCTTTGGGACCGGTGTAACTGGGCAAGGCGGACAGTTCCTTGGCCGCCTGGATGGCGGTTGCATTGGCGGAGAAGTCTGTGAAGGCGATGTCCCGCAGCAGGGAAGCCCAATAGAGTTCCACCAACTCCGTGGCGTAAGCCTCGCTCGCCAAGGCTGGGGCCGGAGGCACGGGAAACTGGCTGGCGTCGAGGCATTCCAGATCGAACGCCAGTCCACCTTGCGGGCCGTTCAGGGTGCGAGGGCCACCGAGAATGATGGCCTCGAAATCCGCGGGGTTGCCGCTATCCAGGGCCTTCTTGAAGCTGTGATAGGCAGGGAGATCGACAAGGCCGATACCCTTTTGCAAAACGCCTTTGGTGTAAGTGCCGCACTTATCGGAATAACGAGCTTCGTCGCCGTTGTCGGTTGACGGGGCGGCGGAGATAGAGGCGTCGTGGTCCGCCGCGGCCTTGCGCAGGGCGTGGGATTTGTGGACTCGGTGGGTGGTCGGGGGTGTGGTATTGCTCATGGGAATGCTCCGAGTAGCTTGGTCAAGTCTACCCCAAAATGGGAGAGCGTCGATCCACGGAGTGGAGGGACAAATGGCCGGGATTGCCACGGTTGATTCGACGCAAGTGGGCGGCTGCGACCCGTACGTCTGCCACTGCGACTCGCGCGGAGCGACGGCGAACTTGATGCCGCACGGAAATCATGTGGGCGCTCCGAATCCAATCGGCGGCCGAGGCCACCTCTGGACCAGCGACGTGCGATTACCACAAGGCAGTACCACTGGATTAACCTGAGGACTTCCAGACAGAATGTGCGTCCGTCCCTTTTTGCCGCTCTTGCCACCCGGCGACGGAGCTAAGGTTGACTGCGTCCGATGTGGTCATCGCCTTGGGCCAGAGGCGGCTGTCCCCGTCGGCTTTGGCGTGCATCCGCTTGCTCACGCCGCGGTTGCTCTGAAAAACCTACAGGCTGAAGGCCTGTGCCACGGCGGAGAGTGACT